>JACPFT010000005.1 GCA_016182845.1 Gammaproteobacteria bacterium | reverse complement strand
CGAACAACCATCATGGCTCGGACCCGTTACGGGTCCACCGAGAAGCCGGATATACGGTTGCAGTCGATACCCGAAGACAACGAGGCGACAGCTTGCAAGCCGGGAGGAGTCCATATACGGGTTAGCGCAGCGTAACCCGACATTGCCCCGGACCTGTTGTCGGGTTACGCCCGCTGGGCTAACCCGACCTACAATACTTCAGCGGAACGGTAGCCCTGTCCGACTGAAGTCGGACCTACGGTATGCTGGGCGTACTGGTAGAATCGGGCTTTTTCCCGCGAGCCGGCAATGAGCAAGAAACGCGTCTATATCGCCTATACCGGCGGCACCATCGGCATGCAGAAATCGGCCCAGGGTTTCGTGCCGGTGCCCGGTTTCCTCGAGGCCGAGCTGCGCCGCTTTCCGGAGTTTCAGCACGAGGACATGCCGGAATACACCATCAGCGAGTTCAGCCCCATCCTGGACTCGGCGAACATGGCGCCGGAGCACTGGGCCCTGGTCGCCGCCGACATTGAAAAGCATTACGACCACTACGACGGATTCGTGATCCTGCACGGCACGGACACCATGGCCTACACGGCCTCGGCCCTGTCCTTCATGCTTGAGGATCTGCATAAACCGGTCATTCTGACGGGTTCCCAGATCCCGGTGGGCGAGCTGCGCTCCGATGCCCGCGATAACCTGATCGGCGCGCTCTACCTGGCCGCCCATGCGCCCATTCCGGAAGTGGGCCTGTATTTCCGCAACCGCCTCTTACGCGGCAACCGCAGCCGGAAAGTCGATGCCTCGGGTTTCGACGCCTTCGATTCGCCGAACTACCCCGAGCTGGTGCGTATGGGCACGGACATCCAGATCCGCCACGAGCTACTGCTGCAAAAACCGCTCAAGCCTCTGTCGGTACGCCGTATCGAGCCGCCCATGATCGCCGCCCTGCCCATCTTCCCGGGCATCAATGCCGAGATGCTGCGCCAGTTCCTGGCCCATCCGGTCCAGGGCCTGGTCCTGCAGACCTATGGCATGGGCAATGCGCCCAGCCGAAACAAGGCGCTCTTGGCCGTGCTCACCGAGGCCTGCGACCGGGGCGCGGTCATCGTCAACATCACCCAGTGCCCGCGCGGGCGCGTGGACATGGGCGGCTACGAGACCGGCAACGCCCTGCGCGACTGCGGCGTGGTCAGCGGTTTCGACATGACCACGGAGGCCGCCCTCGCCAAGCTGTTCTACTTGTTCAGCCTGGGCCTGGCGCCCGACGCCATCCGTGAGAATATGCAGAAGAACTTGCGCGGCGAGCTGTCGGCATGAATCTGGCACTGACCTTCCGGGAAGCCCAGGCCCTGCACCAGCAAGGCCGCTTGCAACAGGCCTTCGCGCTCTACGAGCAGTTGCTCAAGGCCGCGCCCCGGCATGCCGAGGCCTGGCATTATTCCGGCATCCTCTTGCACCAGGCCGGCCAGCACGCCGCCGCCCGGGCGCGCATCGAGCAGGCCCTGCGCCTAGCGCCCGGGGCCGGCGAGGCCTGGCTCAATTACGCGCAAGTGCTCCAGGCTCTGGGGCTCATGGCCGAGGCGGACGCCGCCCTGGGCGAAGCCCTGGCCCGCGAGCCGGCTCGTCACGAGCCCTGGAATGCCCTGGCGGCGCTGCGCTTGCGCCAGGGCCAGGCCGAAGCCGCCGAAAAGGCCGCCTGGCAAGCCCTGAAGCGCCGGCCCGGCCACACCGGTTCGCTCTTCAATCTGGCCCTGGCCCTGCGCGCCCAGGGCAAGCTGACCCAGGCCGCCAAGCTGCTGGCTGGGCAGGAGGCCGCGACCCTGCGCGCCCTGCATGCCGACCTGCTGCGACAGCAGGGTCAGGCGAACCAAGCCCTTGTCGCGCTGGAGCGCATCGCTCCGGCGGAGCGCGATGCCAATCTCTGGTTCCTGCGCGGCCAGTGCCAGGAGGCCTGCGGCCAGGGCGCCGAGGCGCTGACCAGCCTGGAGCAGGCCCTTGCGCTGGACCCGGCCCATGGCCCGGCCCTGTCGGAGCTGCTCTTCCTCAAGAAGCGGCAGGGGGATTGGCGGGAACTGGACGCCTGGCAGGCCAGCTTCCGCAAGGCCCTGCGCGACGGCCTGCCCGATCTGACACCGTTCAGCTTCCTGAGCGATCCGGGCACGCGCGCCGAGCAGCGCCGGGCCGGCGCGCTGTGGAGCCGGCGCTACCTGGGCGTCGCGCCCCTGCCGCAGCGTCCCTTGAGCGAGGGGCGCCTGCGCATCGGTTATCTCTCCGCCGATCTGCACCAGCACGCCACGGCCCTGCTGATCGCCGGCATGATCGAGGGGCATGACAGACAAGCCTTTGAAATCTTTGCCTATTCAACAGGCCCCGATGACGAAAGCCCGCTGCGCCGGCGTATGGAAGCCGCCTTCGAGCACTTCGTCGAGGCGCGCGGCTGGCGCGCCGAGGCCCTGGCCAGGCGCATCGCCGAGGACGGCATCGACATCCTGGTGGATCTGAAGGGACATACCGAGAACGCCCCCAGCGCCGTCCTGGCCTACCGGCCGGCGCCCATCCAGGTCAACTACCTGGGCTACCCGGGCAGCATGGGCGAGGGCCTGGTGGACTACCTCTTGGGCGATGCCATCGTCACCCCGGCCGAGCATGCCGCCGACTACAGCGAGACCCTGGTGCTCCTGCCCGGCAGCTACCAGATCAACGACCGGGAACGGCAGATCAGCCCGGAGACGCCCAGCCGCGCGGACTTGGGCTTACCGGAAAACGGGGTCGTGTTCTGTTGCTTCAACAACAGCTACAAGTTCAACCCGGCGGTGTTCGATGCCTGGGCCGAGATCGTGAGCGCCGTGCCCGGCAGCGTGCTCTGGCTATTGGCCCGGGCCGGCGACGAGGTCTTGCGCGCCAACTGGCGCCGGGAGTTCAGCGCGCGCGGGCTGGATGCCGAGCGCCTGATCTTCGCCGACTTCCGCGCCAACGCCGATTACCTGGCCCTGTACCGCCGGGCGGATCTCTTCCTCGACACCTGGCCCTACAACGCCCACACCACCGCCAGCGACGCGCTCTGGGCCGGTTGTCCAGTCTCGAGCTTCCTGGGCGAAACCTTCGCAGGGCGGGTGGCGGCCAGCCTCTTGCACGCCGTCGGTCTGCCCGAGCTGGTCGCACCGGACCGGGACGGCTACGTGCGTCTGGCCATAAGCCTGGCCCGGTCGCCGGAGCGGCTCAGGGATTTGCGCCGACGGCTCGCCGAAGCGCGGGAGCATGCCCCGCTGTTTGACACGGCCAGGACCACTCGCGCCATCGAACAAGCCTATCGGAGCATGGCGGCGCAGCACCGGGAAGGCCTGCGCCGCCTGATCAAGCTCGCGGATTAGCGGTTGCCGTTGGGCTCGCGGGGAGCGGAGGGACGGCGGCGCTGCTGCTGGGCACGGCCTTCACCGGCGCGTTCACCCTGGGCTGCGCCCGAGGAACGCGGACCCTGGGCGGCGCGGTTGCCAGAGGCCTGGCCGCGGTTGTCCGAAGCATTACCACGGGTGCTGCCCGCCGAACCACGCTCGCCGCTGCGCGAACCCTGACTGCGCTGACCCTGGCCGGAACCTTGACCGGCACGACCGCCGCCCTGACCACCCGGACGACCAGCCCCCTGCCCGCCCGGACGGCCGCGCCCCTGGCCACGGCCATGGCTACGATTGCCGGACAGCTGGATGGGCTCCGGGGTCACATTCAAATCGGCCTCGAAACCGGGGATGTCGATGACGTCCAGCTTGCGCTTGATGAGGCGCTCGATCTTGACCAGGAATTCCAGTTCGTCGACGCAGACCAGGGACACGGCCTCGCCCTCGGCGCCGGCGCGACCGGTGCGGCCGATGCGGTGCACATAGTCTTCGGCGATATTGGGCAGCTCATAGTTGACCACATGGGGCAGCTGGTCGATGTCGATGCCGCGCGCGGCGATGTCGGTGGCGACCAGGACGCGAACCGCGCCACTCTTGAAGTCGGCCAGGGCCTTGACGCGGGCGTTCTGGCTCTTGTTGCCGTGGATGGCGGCGGTGCTGATGCCGTCTTCCTCCAGCTTCTCGGCCAGGCGGTTGGCGCCATGCTTCATGCGCGTGAACACCAGGACCTGGCGCCAGTCATTCTTCTGGATGAGATGGGACAGCAAGTCCTTCTTCTTGTCGCGGTCCACCAAGTGCACGGTCTGCGCCACGCTCTCGGCGGCGGTATTGCGGCGGGCTACTTCCACTTCCGCCGGATTGTGCAGCAGGCCGGTGGCCAGCTCACGGATCTCGTCGGAGTAAGTGGCAGAGAACAGCAGGTTCTGGCGCTGCTTGGGCAGCAGGCGCAGGATCTTCTTGATGTCGTGGATGAAGCCCATGTCCAGCATGCGGTCGGCTTCGTCCAGGACCAGGATCTCCAGCTTGGACAGGTCGATGGCCTTCATGCCGGCCAGTTCCAGCAAGCGGCCCGGCGTGGCGACGACGATGTCGACGCGACGGCGCAGGCGTTCGATCTGCGGGTTGATGCCCACGCCGCCGAAGACCACGGTGGAGTTGATCTTCAGGTATTTGCCATAGACGCGCACGCTTTCCTCGACCTGGGCCGCCAGCTCGCGGGTCGGCGTCAGGATCAGGCAGCGCACCGGCGGATGGCCATGGGCCAGCTTGTCCCAGCCGTGGCTGGACAGGCGTTCGAGTATGGGCAGGGTGAAACCGGCGGTCTTGCCGGTGCCGGTCTGGGCGCCGGCCAGCAGATCGCGGCCCTCCAGCACCAGGGGAATGGCCTTGGCCTGGATAGGCGTGGGCGCGGTATAGCCGGAGTCGGCGATGGCTTTCAGCAGAGGCTCGGAAAGCCCCAGGGCGGCGAATTCGGGCGAAAGCGGGGCAGCCGCGACGGCGGCGGAAACAGGGGGGTTTTGGGACATGGTACCTACCAGAACACCCGACCTCCGCGTCGGAACGCGGCACCAATCAGACGGGTGGGGATTACGACTCGCAGGAAGCGGGTCGGTGGGCGCATTGGTGTCGCGCCGAATGAGGTGGGCGCATCATAGTGGCGGACGCGGCGGATGTCATGCTCTTTCGTCGCTTTTGGTCAAAAAACAACCAGGCATAAAAAAGGGATGGCAGGCCATCCCTTGTCCGAATGGGAGCGACGCGCCTAGAAACAATCCCCCGGCACGCGCACGGCGCCCTCCATGAGGACGCGTGCGCTGCGGCTCATGATGGCCTTGGTCACCGTCCACTGGCCGTCCACGAGCCTGGCCTCGGCGCCGACCCGCAGGGTGCCGGAGGGATGGCCGAAGCGCACGGCTTGGCGCTCGCCGCCGCCGGCGGCGGCATTGACCAAGGTGCCGGGGATGGCGGCGGCGGTGCCGATGGCCACGGCGCAAGTGCCCATCATGGCGTGGTGCAGCTTGCCCATGGACAGGGCGCGCACGACGAGGTCGATGTCCCCGGCCCTGACGGCCTTGCCGCTGGACGCCACGTAGTCGGTGGCGGGCGCCACGAAGGCGATCTTCGGCGTGTGCTGGCGCTTGGCGGCCTCGTCCAGCGACTTGATCAGGCCCATGCGCAGGGCGCCGTGGGCGCGAATGGTCTCGAAGCGGGCCAGTGCCTGGGCATCGCCGTTGATGGCCTCCTGCAGCTCGGTGCCGGTATAGCCGATATCCGCCGCGTTGACGAAGATGGTCGGAATCCCGGCCGTGATCATGGTGGCCTTGAAGCTACCGACGCCGGGCACTTCCAGATCGTCCACCAGGTTGCCGGTGGGGAACATGGACCCGCCGCCCTCGCCTTCGCCCTCGTCGGCCGGCTCCAGGAATTCCAGGACGATTTCCGCCGCCGGGAAGGTCACGCCGTCCAGCTCGAAATCGCCGAGCTCCTGGACCTCGCCGTTGGCGATGGGCACGTGCACGATGATGGTCTTGCCGATATTGGCCTGCCAGACCCTGACGGCGAACACGCCATCGCGCGGCAGACGCGCCGGGTCGATGAAGCCCATGGCGATGGCGAAGGGTCCGACCGCCGTGGACAGATTGCCGCAGTTGCCGCTCCAGTCCACGAAGGCCTGGTCTATGGCGACCTGGCCGTAGAGGTAATCCACGTCGTGATCGGGCTGGCTGCTCCTGGAAATGATCACGCACTTGCTGGTGCTGGACGTGGCGCCGCCCATGCCGTCGGTGTGCTTGGCATAGGGATCGGGACTGCCGATGACGCGCATCAGGAACGCGTCGCGGCGCGGCCCGGGCTGGCGCGCGGCCTCGGGCAGGTCTTCCAGGCGGAAGAACACGCCCTTGCTGGTGCCGCCGCGCATATAGGTGGCGGGGATCTTGATTTGGGGGTGGTGGGTCATTGGTCCTCATCCAGTTTCACTCCCCTCTCCCCTCGCGGGAGAGGGGTCGGGGGAGAGGGGGGCAAGGCTGATAGCCTTAAGAATTAGCTCAAGTACCGCAGTGGTATTGAGTAAAACCTCATTGTTCCAAAAGCGCAGGACTTGATATCCCTGAGCCTTCAGCCACGCATCTCGTATGGCATCATAGTCGGGATCATTATGCTGCCCGCCATCCGCCTCTACGATCACACGCGAGCCAAAATGGACGAAATCCACCACATAAGGGCCTAGAGGCTGCTGACGGCGGAACTTCTCGCCATTGAAACGATGCGCGCGCAAATGACGCCAGAGCCGCTGCTCTGCGTCGGTCATGTTCTGCCGCAGGCTTTTGGCGAAGTTGTGGGAATCCATTCCCTCTCTCCCATTTGCGTTATCCCCCTCTCCCCAACCCCTCTCCCGCGAGGGGAGAGGGGCTTAAAAAAGCGCATCCATTCAAGCCCTTGGCTGATTTAACTCCCCTCTCCCCTCGCGGGAGAGGGGCCGGGGGAGAGGGGGCTGCATTATCCGTTCACTGACTCCAAAAAGTCCTTGGCAAACCGCTGCAGCACGCCGCCGGCCTCGTAGATCGACACCTCTTCCGCCGTATCCAGGCGGCAGGTGACCGGGACATCCACCCGTTCACCGTTGCGGCGATGGATCACCAGGCTCAGCTCGGCACGCGGCCGCCGCTCGCCGACGACATCGTAGGTCTCCGTGCCGTCGAGCTCCAGGCTCAGGCGGTTCACGCCCGGCTTGAATTCCAAGGGCAGGACGCCCATGCCGATCAGGTTGGTGCGGTGGATGCGCTCGAAGCCCTCGGCGGCGATGGCCTCGACGCCGGCCAGACGCACGCCCTTGGCGGCCCAGTCGCGGGAGGAACCCTGGCCGTAGTCGGCGCCGGCGATGATGATCAGCGGCTGCTTGCGCTCCATATAGGTCTCGATGGCTTCCCACATGCGCATGACCTGGCCCTCCGGCTCGACGCGGGCGAGGGAGCCCTGCCGCACCGTGCCGTCGGCCTTGCGCACCATCTCGTTGAAGAGCTTGGGATTGGCGAAGGTGGCGCGCTGGGCGGTCAGGTGATCGCCGCGGTGGGTCGCGTAGGAGTTGAAGTCCTCCTCGGGCAGGCCCATCTTCGCCAGGTATTCGCCGGCCGCGCTGTCCAGCAGGATGGCATTGGATGGCGACAGGTGGTCGGTGGTGATGTTGTCGGGCAGGATGGCCAGCGGACGCATGCCCTTGAGCGTGCGCTCCCCGGCCAGGGCGCCTTCCCAGTAGGGCGGGCGGCGGATGTAGGTGGACTGGGGGCGCCAATCGTAGAGCGGCTTGACCGTCTCGCCCGAATCCATCGCGAAGGTGAACATCGGCTCATAGACCTTGCGGAACTGCTCCGGCTTGACCGAGGAACGGACCACGGCGTCGATCTCCTCGTCCGTGGGCCAGATGTCCTTGAGGCGAATTTCGCGACCGTCCGCCACGCCCAGCACGTCCTTCTCGATGTCGAAACGGATGGTGCCGGCGATGGCATAGGCCACCACCAGGGGCGGCGAGGCCAGGAAGGCCTGCTTGGCATAGGGGTGGATGCGACCGTCGAAGTTGCGGTTGCCGGAGAGCACGGCGGTCGCGTAGAGATCGCGCTCGATGATTTCCTGCTGGATTGCCGGATCCAGGGCGCCGGACATGCCGTTGCAGGTCGTGCAGGCGAAGGCCACGACGCCGAAGCCGAGTTGCTCCAGCTCGGACTCCAGGTCCGCTTCCTGCAAATACAGCTGCACGGCCTTGGAGCCGGGCGCCAGGGAGGTCTTCACCCAGGGCTTGCGGGCGAGCCCCAGACGGTTGGCATTGCGCGCCAGCAAGCCGGCGGCGATGACATTGCGCGGGTTGGACGTATTCGTGCAGCTGGTGATGGCGGCGATGATCACCGCCCCGTCCGGCATCTGGCCAGGCGTTTCGGTCCACGCGCCGGCAATGCCCTTGGCCGCCAGCTCGCTTGTCGCCACGCGGGCATGGGGATTGGACGGGCCGGCCATATTGCGCACGACGCCGGACAGGTCGAAACGCAGCACGCGCTCGTACTCGGCCTGCGCCAGGGAATCGGCCCACAGGCCGGCTTCCTTGGCATAGGTCTCCACCAGCTTGACCTGTTCGTCGCTGCGGCCGGTCAGCTTCAGATAGCGAATCGTCTGCTCGTCGATGGCGAAGAGAGCCGCCGTGGCGCCGTATTCCGGGGCCATATTGGAGATGGTCGCCCGATCGCCCAGAGTCAGGGCGGCGGCGCCTACACCGTAGAACTCCAGATAGGCGCCCACCACCTTGGACTTGCGCAGGAACTCGGTCAAGGCGAGGACGATATCGGTGGCGGTGATGCCGGGCTGGGGCTTGCCGCTCAGCTCGACGCCGACGATTTCCGGCAGGCGCATCCAGGACGCGCGGCCCAGCATGACGTTCTCGGCCTCGAGACCGCCGACGCCCACGGCGATCACGCCCAAGGCGTCCACGTGGGGCGTGTGGCTGTCGGTGCCGACGCAGGTGTCCGGATAGGCCACGCCCTGGTCGGCATGGATCACCGGCGACATCTTCTCCAGGTTGATCTGGTGCATGATGCCATTGCCCGGCGGGATCACATCGACGTTCTTGAAGGCCTTCTTGGTCCAGTCGATGAAATGGAAGCGATCCTCGTTGCGGCGATCCTCGATGGCGCGGTTCTTGGCGAAGGCTTCCGGATCATAACCACCGCATTCCACCGCCAGGGAGTGGTCGACGATGAGCTGCACCGGCACCACCGGATTCACCAGGGCGGGATCGCCGCCCTGATCGGCGATGGCATCGCGCAGGCCAGCCAGGTCCACGAGGGCGGTCTGCCCCAGGATGTCGTGGCAGACCACGCGGGCCGGGAACCAGGGAAAATCCCGCTCGCGCTTGCGCTCGATGAGCTGGCTCAGGCACTCGCTCAAGATTTCCGGCTCGCAACGGCGCACCAGGTTCTCGGCATGCACGCGCGAGGTATAGGGCAGGCGCACCCAGGCGCCCGGCTGGATCGTCTCGACCGCGGCGCGGGCGTCGAAGTACTCGAGGGCCGTGCCGGGAAGGGATTTGCGGTAGGCAGTGTTCATGTGGTTCGTCTCAAGAGACCGAAGAAATAACTACACCCGTTCGTGCTGAGTAGCGGGACGAAGGCCCGCGTATCGAAGCACCTGGGGCCGTCCATCCTTCGATACGCCCGCTGGCGCGGGCTACTCAGGACGAACGGCCTGGAGATGGCGCAGGCTAATCAACCGATAGGCTCAGCGCTTCTCGATCGGCACGAATTCCAGATCTTCCGGGCCGATGTAATTGGCGCTGGGGCGGATGATCTTGCCGTCCTGGCGCTGCTCGATCACGTGGGCCGACCAGCCGGACACGCGGGACACGACGAACAGCGGGGTGAACATGGCCGTCGGCACGCCCATCATGTGATAGGAGACCGCGCTGAACCAGTCCAGGTTCGGGAACATCTTCTTCTGTTCCCACATCACCGCCTCCAGGCGCTCGGCGATGTCGAACAGCTTCATATTGCCCTGGGCGCGGGACAGGTCGCGGGCGACTTCCTTGATCACCTTGTTGCGCGGGTCGGACACGGTATAGACCGGGTGGCCGAAGCCGATGACGATTTCCTTGCGCTCGATGCGGGCCTTGATGTCGGCCTCGGCCTGGTCGGCATGGTCGTAGCGGCTCTGGATGTCGAAGGCCACTTCATTGGCGCCGCCGTGCTTGGGGCCGCGCAGGGCGCCGATGGCGCCGGTGATGGCCGAGTACATGTCCGAACCCGTGCCGGCGATGACGCGGCCGGTGAAGGTGGAGGCATTGAACTCGTGCTCGGCGTAGAGGATCAGGCTGGTGTGCATGGCCTTGACCCACAGCTCGGAGGGCTTCTCGCCGTGCAGCAGATGCAGGAAATGACCGCCGATGGAGTCGTCGTCGGTCTCGACGTCGATGACACGGCCGTTGTGGCTGTAATGGTACCAGTACAGCAGCATGGAGCCGAAGGAGGCCATAAGGCGGTCGGCGATGTCTTTCGCACCGGCCAGGTTGTGGTCTTCCTTCTCCGGCAGCAGGGTGCCGAGAATGGAGCAGCCGGTGCGCAGCACGTCCATGGGATGGGCCGAGGCCGGGATGCATTCCAGGGCGGTCTGCAGCTGGGCAGGCAGGCCGCGCAGGGCCTTCAGCTTGCGCTTATAGGCTTTCAGCTCGTTGGCGTTGGGCAGCTTGCCGTGGATCAGGAGGTGGGCGATTTCCTCGAATTCGCAGGTCGTGGCCACATCGAGAATGTCGTAGCCGCGGTAGTGCAGATCGTTGCCGGTGCGGCCGACGGTGCACAGGGCGGTGTTACCGGCGGCGACGCCGGACAGGGCCACGGACTTCTTCGGCTTCGGGCCGGTGCTCACGGGGATCTCGCTCATTATTTTTTCTCCTGGGCAAAAAGCTGGTCGAGTTTCTGTTCGTAGGAATGGTAGTTCAGGTGTTCATACAGCTCGGCGCGAGTCTGCATGAGGTCCAGCACGTTCTTCTGATGACCGTCGCGGCCGATGGCGCTATAGACGTCGAAGGCGGCCTTGGCCATGGCGCGGTGGGCGGACAGGGGGTAGAGCACCATGGACACGCCCACCGAGGCCAGTTCGTCCCGGCTGAACAGCGGGGTCTTGCCGAATTCGGTAATATTGGCGAGCACGGGCACTTTCACCGCGTCCACGAAGCGCCGGTAGTCTTCCAGGGTATGCATGGCCTCCGGGAAGATCATGTCGGCGCCGGCCGCTACGCAGGCGATGGCGCGCTCCACGGCGGAATCGAAGCCCTCCACGGCGGCGGCATCGGTGCGCGCCATGATGACAAAAGAGCTGTCGGTCTTGGCATCCACGGCGGCCTTCACCCGGTCCACCATTTCCCCCAGAGACACCACTTCCTTGCCAGGACGGTGGCCGCAGCGCTTGGCCAGGACCTGGTCCTCGATGTGGATGGCGGCGACGCCGGCGGCGATCATCTCGCGCACGGTGCGCGCGATGTTGAAGGCCGAACCCCAACCGGTATCCACGTCGACCAGGACCGGCAGCTCGGTCACCGCGGTCAGGCGGCGGGCATCCTCGACGTGATCGTTCAGGCTGGTGATGCCCAGGTCCGGCAGGCCGTGGGAGGCCGTGGCCACACCGGAGCCGGACACATACAAGGCCTTATGGCCGGCATGCTCGGCCAGCATGGCGCAATAGGGATTCACCGCGCCGACGATCTGCAGCGGCTTCTCGGCTTCAACAGCGGCGCGGAAACGGGCGCCGGGGGTCATCTTCTGAGTCATCGCATCCCCGTATTGTCGTTATGGGAGAAGATGGGATTAACCGCCAAGGCGCGAAGGCGCCAAGTAGGAAAGAGAGAGTACAAAAGGAGAGCCTAGCCTCAACTCGTCTCCCGTACATCTGTTCCCTTGGCGCCTTTGCGCCTTGGCGGTTAATCCCTCTTAAAACAACGGCCCGCACCGTCGCCGGTTGCGGGCCGCTGGTAAATCACGCCTGGTCCATCTCGGCGATCTTGACCTGCCAGATCTGCGGGCCGGTCTCGTGTACCGACTCGCCCAGCGAGTCCACCGCCACGGTGACCGGCATGTCCTTGACCTCGAACTCGTAGATCGCCTCCATGCCCAGGTCGCCGAAGGCCACGACGCGGGACTTCTTGATGGCTTTCGACACCAGGTAGGCGGAGCCGCCCACGGCCATCAGGTAGACGGCCTTGTGGTTCTTGATGGATTCGATGGCGATGGGACCGCGCTCGGACTTGCCGATCATGCCGATGAGGCCGGTCTTGGCCAGCATCATCTCGGTGAACTTGTCCATGCGCGTCGCGGTCGTCGGGCCGGCCGGGCCGACCACCTCGTCGCGCACCGCGTCCACCGGGCCCACGTAGTAGATGAATTTGTTGGTGAAATCCACGCCTTCCGGAAGGCTCTCGCCCTTGGCGAAGAGGTCGGCGATGCGCTTATGGGCGGCATCGCGGCCGGTGAGCATCTTGCCCGAGAGCAGCAGGACCTCGCCGGTCTTCCAGGTCCGGATCTCGTCCGGGGTCACGGTGTCGAGATTGACGCGGCGGGCCTCGGCACCCGGGGCGTATTCGATATCCGGCCAGGCGTCCAGGGACGGCGGGTTCAGTTCGGCGGGGCCCGAACCGTCCAGGGTGAAATGCACATGGCGGGTCGCCGCGCAGTTAGGGATGATGGCCACCGGCAGAGAGGCCGCATGGGTCGGGTAATCCTTGATCTTGATGTCGAGCACGGTGGTCAGGCCGCCCAGACCCTGGGCACCGATGCCCAAGCGGTTGACCTTGTCGAACAGCTCCAGGCGCAGCTCCTCGACACGATTCTGGGCGCCGCGGGCCTTGAGCTCGTGGATGTCGATGGGCTCCATCAGGGCTTCTTTGGCCAACAGCATGGCCTTCTCGGCGGTGCCGCCTATGCCTATGCCCAGCATGCCCGGCGGGCACCAGCCGGCGCCCATGGTGGGCACGGTCTTCAGCACCCAGTCGACGATGGAGTCGGAGGGGTTCAACATCACGAACTTGGACTTGTTCTCGGAACCGCCGCCCTTGGCGGCGATGTCCACTTCCACTTCATCGCCCGGCACCAGCTCGATATGGACGACGGCCGGGGCATTGTTCTTGGTATTGGCACGGCGGCCGGCCGGATCGGCGACCACCGAGGCGCGCAGGGGATTGTCGGCATTGCCATAGGCCTTGGCCACGCCCTCGTTGATCATCTCCTGAACCGTCAGGTCCGTGTCCCAGCGAACATTCATCCCGACGCGCACGAACACGGTGACGATGCCGGTGTCCTGGCAGATGGGACGGTGACCGGTGGCGCACATCTTGGAGTTCACCAGGATCTGGGCGATGGCGTCCTTGGCGGCCTGGCTCTGCTCCTTCGCATAAGCCTCGCTCATGCCCCTGATGAAGTCTTCCGGGTGGAAATAAGAGATGTACTGCAGGGCATCGGCGATGCTGTCGATGAAATCTTGCTTAGTGATGGCGGCTTTGGCGGTCATGCTATGGCGCATCCTCTGGTGACAGGCCCGGCCCAGGATCTGGTCAGACCTGAACATACAAGGCCGATAGGCGTTTGAGAAGGTGCAGCATGATACATTTTGTTGCAGTGCATTGCCCAGAGCGGAGCAATCTGCCAAATCGCCGCACAGCGTCATGAGTTAGACTAGCCGCAGCCAAAAAAACTCCGCCGCTCCATGCAAACCGACACCCTGGAAATCCATTCCCTGCCCTATCCCGGCCGCGCCGGACGCCTGGCCTATTTCGAGCGCATCCGCTCCACGCCCTGGGCCATCCTTTTGGACTCGGGCGGCGGCGCGGGGCCCAATGCCCGTTACGATATTCTCTCCGCCTGGCCGCACACGACCCTGCGCAGCCACCAGGCGACAACGTTTATCGAAGAGCCCACCGGCACTCGCACCAGCCCCGACGATCCCTTCGCCCTCTTGCAGCAAGCCCTGGGGGAGCGGCGTCCGAATGCCAGTGGCCTACCCTTCGCCGGCGGTGCCCTGGGCTACTTCGCCTACGATCTGGGGCGGCGCGTCGAGAAGCTGCCTAGCATCGCCGAGGCGGATCTGGCCCTGCCGGACATGGCCGTGGGTCTCTACGACTGGGCACTCATCATCGACCACGAGCAGGAGTCCGCGACCCTGGTGCGCCAGCGTCAAGACCGTGCACCGGCCATGAACAGCCTCATCCGGCTATTCGAAGGGGCTTATGAAGCCGCCGCCGAGGATTTCCGGCTGACCGGTCCCTGGGCGGCCAATATGGATCGCGCGGCTTATGGCCGGGCCTTTCGCGCCATACAGGACTATATCCGCGCCGGGGACTGCTACCAGGTCAACCTGGCCCAACGCTGGCAGGCGCCCTATGAAGGCTCGGCCTGGGCCGCCTGGCGCCAGCTGGCCCAAGCCAATGCCGCGCCCTTCTCCGCCTATATGAAGCTGGACGAAGGCGAGATCCTGAGCCTGTCGCCCGAGCGCTTCCTGAGGGTCGAGAACGACCAGGCGCTGACCGAGCCCATCAAGGGCACGCGGCCGCGCGGCGCCGATGGGGCCGAGGATGCCCGCCTCGCCGCCGAGCTCCAGGCCAGTGAAAAGGATCGGGCCGAGAACGTCATGATCGTGGACCTGCTGCGCAACGACCTGGGTAAGAGCTGCGCCGTGGGCACGGTGCGCGTGCCAGAGCTCTTCGGCCTGCACTCCTTTCCCGCCGTGCACCACCTGATCTCCACGGTCACCGGAACCCTCGCCCCGGGCAAGACCGCCGTGGATCTCTTGCGCGGCGCCTTCCCGGGCGGCTCCATCACCGGCGCGCCGAAAGTGCGCGCCATGGAGATCATCGAGGAACTGGAGCCGCACCGCCGCTGCGTTTACTGCGGCGCCATCGGCTATATCGGTTACGATGGCCGTATGGACACCAATATCGCCATCCGCAGCCTCGTCGCCACCCGGGGCCGGCTGCAGGTCTGGGCCGGCGGCGGCCTGGTGGCCGACTCGGAAGAAGAAGCCGAGTACCAGGAAACCTTTCACAAGCTGGGCAAGATCCTGCCCGTGCTGAACGAGGCGCAAGGCCCATGCTGAACCGCGACAGCCTGATCGACGCTTATCACGGCAACTTGGCCGCAATAAGGCGAGACAGCGTTCCTGAAGACTCCATCGCCGGGCTGACGCCCTCGGCCGTGCTGATCCCGGTGGTTGACCGGCCGGAAGGTCTGTCCGTGCTCCTGACCCGCCGCTCGGATCAGTTGAAGAACCACGCCGGCCAGATCAGCTTCCCCGGCGGGCGCTACGACCCGGAGGACGGCGATCTGCGCCGGACCGCCTTAAGGGAAACCGAGGAAGAAATCGGCCTCACGGCGGACTGGATCGAAGTCATCGGCCCTATCGCCACCTGGGCCACCATCAGCCATTTCCTGGTCACGCCCTACCTGGCCCTGGTGCGTCCGGGCTTCGACTTGCGCCTACACGCCGACGAAGTGGACGAGGCCTTCGAGGCGCCGCTGGACTTCCTCCTGGAGCCCGCCAACCAACGCCGCCATGACATCGTCTTCGAAGGCCGGCGGCGCTTCTACCACGAGATCCTCTGGCAGGACCGGCGCATCTGGGGCGCCACGGCGTCCATGCTCCGCTATCTGAGCCAGCACCTACTACCCGAACGTCACGCAAGTCACTGATTTCAAAGCCATCGATATTTCTCTACGGGAAGAACGAGACAAAATCGAGCCCCACGGCCTTGCCCATGCCGCCTCGCCCGGCCCATAAGCCAGCAACGCGCCCGGCCTAACACCCGCCCCGGCGTCAAGCCGGAGGCGAGCATGGTCCAGCAGCAGCGCAGTGCCCAGCGCGTCCCGGCATCCGGGCGCCGACCCGAAACCGTCACCCATTCGCCATGGGCCGATCATCTTCCGGCCCCAGGCTGGCGGCCATCGCCACGCCAGCCCGGTCCCATGCGCCGCCTATTCGCCCCCCTGATTGCCCCCTGGCCCCTGGTCCTTCTGCACGGCCTGGCCCTGCCGGCCCTCCTGACGGCCTTCGCCACGGGCATCAGCCTGGCGCGTGCCCAGACCTCGTTCCTGCCGGCCCCCGCGCTTTTCGCCGCCTCGGGCTCGACGCCGACCTGGCATTTGGCCCTGGGCGGCATCTGGCCGCTACTGATCCTCGGCATCCGCCATACGCGCCAGAACCGCCCGCGCCGCCGGCTCACCGGCTTATTGCAGCTCGCCTTGCTGGGCCTGTTGCTCAGCGGACTGGGGCAATGCCTCTGGCCCGCGCCCGGCCTGCGCCTGGTGCACGGCGGCCTGGCCTGGGCCGCCATCGTCCTGGCCTCCGCCCATGGCCTGAGCCGCGTCTGGACGCGGGGCGGCTTCCAGGCTCTGCGCCTGGCACTGAGCCCGCGCGGCCTGAGCCGTTACCGGCTGGGCGGCGGTCTGCTGGTCCTGCTCCTGGCCGGCCTGTGGTTCCTGGCCCCCTTGGCCCCGGCCCGATTCCCCATCGCCCTGCCCGTTCAGCCCATAGACCGCGACCAGGCGCCGAACCTCGACGGTCTGGGCGACGACCCGGTCTGGCAGGCCGCCGCGCCGATAAGCGTCACGACCCTGGACGGCCTGCGTGCCGTGCCCGTGGAAGTGCGGGCCCTGAGCAATGGCGCCACGGCCTTCTTCCGCTTCCGCTGGCCCGACGCCACCCGCAGCGGCGTGCATCTGCCCCTGGTGAAACGCGCCGATGGCTGGCATGTGCTCGGCGCCGGCTTCGGCCAGGACGACGAGCGCCGTTACTACGAGGACAAGTTCGCGATCATGCTCGCCGACACGGGGGAGGCCGGTGGCCTGGCCAGCCTGGCCCTGGGGGCAGCTCCCCTGGATTGCTTGCCCGGCAGCCGCCACGGCCGGGGCCTGCATCGGGCGCCGGAGGGCAAGCTGCTGGATCTCTGGCATTGGAAGTCGGTGCGCAACCACGGCACGGGCAATCTGGACGACAGCCACCTGGGCGCGCCCGCCGCGCCCCAGTTGGGCGAGACGCGCTATACGGCCGGTTACCGGGCCGATCCCAAGGACGCCGGCGGCCATGCCGACAACTGGGCCTGGTTCGCGGACGGGCCGGTCCAGCCCCTGCGCCTGCCGCGCGACCCGGCCGCGCTCGCCCCGTTCCTGGCGCTGCCCGAGCCGGATGCGCCCGGCGACAGCGGGGCCTGGGGCCTGAACTGGGAGGAGACCCGGCCCTATACGGCGAGCCAGGACGCCTATCCGGTCGGCACGTTCATGCCCTCCGTGCTCTGGCGCGGCCACAACGAGGGCGATCGGGGCGATGTCCGGGCCGCAGGGCAATGGTCGGACGGCTGGTGGACCCTGGAGCTCGCCCGGGGCCTCAAGGCCCGTTCTCCTTTCGATCTGCCGCTCAAGCACGGTCTCTGGCTCTGGGTCGCGGCCTTCGATCATGCCCAGACCCGCCACAGCATCCATCTTCGCCCCCTGCGCCTGGATTTCGGCGGGGAGGCACGGCCATGAGGGGCATGAGCATCGCGATCCCGGCGAGCTTCCTGCTCCTGGCCTGCTCCCCGCCGCCGGAGAGCGCGTCGGCGCGCTTTCAGAAACTGGCGGCGGACGGCCGTGTGCTGGAGCTGGCCCAAGGCCCCTGGTCCTGCGTACACGACCAGGTCAGCGGCCTGGTCTGGGAAACCAAGCACCTGAACGAGGACGGCCATTACCACCAGGCCACCTACTCCTGGTTCGAAGCCCAAAGCGGCAGCGGCATGCCCGATGGCGGGGACTGTGCCGCCGACCGGGACTACTACGCCTGCGACACCCAGGACGCGGTCGATGCGGCCAGGAACGAGCGGCTCTGCGGCCTTGGCGACTGGCGGTTGCCCAAGGCCGATGAACTGGCCAGCCTGCTCAACCGCCAGGCGCCGCCCGGCGAGCCCCTGGCCCATAACGCCCTCTTCCCCCATTTGCTCAAGGCCCCCTATTGGACGGCCGACCGGCGCCCCGGCCCCCATGGCCTGGAAGCGGCGGTCTTCCACTTCGGCGACGGCGGCACGGCCTGGCTGCCACCGTCCCGAGCCGCGCGCCTGCTTCTAGTCCGTGGTCCGAGAGGGGACAGGGACGCAGGCGGCGCGGCGCACACCGCCAGGCTGAATCCACAACCATAACTATCGAGGAAACACCATGCGCACGCCGCTCCCAGCCCTATCGTTAAGCCTGCTGCTGGCCCTGGCCGCCAGTCCGGCCCAGGCCGCGACCCAATACATCCGCCTGAGCTGGGACAGCGATCCCGCCACCGCCGCCGTGCTCGGCTTCTCGCCCAGCGGCACCAGCACCAACCCCTACGCGCTCTACGGCACCAGCACCGACGAGAGCGCCTGGGTGCGCGCCAACCCGGATGCCCAGCGCACGTTCGCGTCCAGCCTCACCAGCCATTTCCTGCGCCTGAAGAACCTCAGCCCCGACACGGCCTATTACTTCCGGGTCTGCGACGATGCCGGCTGCGGCCAGCGCTACTGGTTCAAGACCGCCGCTGCCTCGGCGAAAGATCAGACCTTCGTCGCCGGCGGCGACTCGCGCACCAACACCGCCAACCGCCAACAGGGCAACCGCCTGGTGGCCAAGGTCCGCCCGGAATTCGTGCTCTTCGGCGGCGATCTAACCGCCAACAACACGGCCAGCGAGATGAGCGCCTGGCTGGCCGACTGGGCCTTGAGCTTCTCCAGCGACACCATCAACGGCCTCGCCTACCAGCGCGTCTACCCCATCGTGCCCACCGTGGGCAACCACGAGGACTACAACCAGCAATTCGTGTGCACGGTCTTCGGCGTGGATGCCGACGGCAACGGCCAGTGCAGCAACCGCGATACCTATAACGCCTTCAGCCTGGGCGGCGGCCAGCTGCGCATCTACACCCTGAACACCGAGCTGGCCCTGTCCGGCTACGAGGCCGACTGGGCGGCCCAGAACCAGTGGCTGAGCACGGATCTCGCCGGCGCGAGCGGCGTGTCCTGGCGCCTCGCCCAGTACCACAAGCCCATGTTCCCGCGCACCACCACCAAGCCCGCCATCCAGGACTCGTCCTTCACCTGGATCCAGGACTTCTACGACCACAAGCTCAACCTGGCCGTGGAATCCGACAGCCATTTGGTGAAATACACCTACCCGGTGCAGCCCTCCGGTCAGGACTACATCAAGGCCACAGCCGGCACGGTCTACCTGGGCGAAGGCGCCTGGGGCGCGCCTCGGCGCACCGCCGACCGCGTCTCGCCCTGGATCGCCGACCAGGACAGCTTCGATCACTTCAACGTCCTGCAGCTGAGCGGCAGCAAGCTCCTGGTGCGCACCCTGCGCTTCGACGGCGAGGCCTCGACGGGCGCATTGAGCCGCGACGAGCGTGCCGCCAATCCCCTGGCCCTGCCCACGGGCATGAGCCTGTGGATCCCGGCCAACGTGGGCGAGGCCTATAGCCTGGAGCGCGACGCCCAGGGTCGGACCACGGTCAGCGCCGGCAGCGGCGGCGGAACCGGCACGATTACCGTGGCGGCCAGCGCCGACGTGACCGTGGGCAGCCAAGGCCGGCGCACGGACACGACCAGCCTTGCCGCCGACGGCAGCGATGCCGGCGAGGCCTTGCGCGGCCTCGTTTACTTCCCCCTGGCGGGCAAGCTGCCGGCCGGCGCGGTCATCACCGGCGCCAAGCTGCGCTTCAAGGTGAGCAACTATTCCAAGGGCAGCTACGGCTATTACGCCGCCACCAGCGCCTGGACCGAGACCGGCGCCACCTGGGCCCAGGCCGCCACCGGCGCCCTCTGGCTCCAGCACACGCCGTCCAGCAAGACCACCTACACCCTGAGCCTGTCGGCCTCGGTCCTGAGCCAACTCCAGTCCTGGGCCGAGGGCACGGGCAATTTCGGCCTGGTCATCAAGGACGAGGGCACCAGCGACGGCCTGGCCATCACCAGCAGCGAGACCTCGACGGCGCCGGCCCTGGTGATCGACTACAGCTTGTGAGGTGAATGCCCTACTCATCCAGTCCCCTCTCCCCTTGCGGGAGAGGGTTAGGGAGAGGGGGATCTCAGTCCCCTCTCCCCTCGCGGGAAAAAATCGCCAGGAGCGATTTTTCGCGTCAGCCCCGAAGGGGGGAGGCGCATGGATGCGCCTCACAAAGGGTTAGGGAGAGGGGGTCCTCACTCCGGGAGCATCAACTCCCGGATATCCGCCTGGGGATATTCGTCCATGGTCAGCAGCAGCCGGCCCTGGGCACGCATCAGCGCCATGGAACCGGTGTCCGCCAGGGTGCCCAGGGGCGCCTTGAGCAGGGTCCGCGCCCGGGCATCGCCCCAGGCCTGGCAGCGCACGTGATGATAGCCAGCCTCCCGGTACTCGAAACACAGTCCCGCTCCGTCCGCGTCCCAGTTGTAGGCCGTCCCGAACACCTCGGGCGGCAGGATGCGTTCCGGCATGCCACCCGGCACCGCCAGCCGCCACAGGCCGGGGGCGTCGGTGCGGGTGTAGACCAGGGCGCCCGAATCCAGGAGAACGCCCATGCGCGCCGAGGGGGCCAGGAGCCGCGGCGCCGTGCCGCCGTCCAGGCTCAGACGATACAGGCCGCCCGCCCCCTCGCCGCGAGCGGCGACGACGAGGCCCTGGCCGTCCGGCGTCCAGCTGGGTCGCTTATGCCAGCGGAAGGGGCTGGGAACCCGCCGCCAGGCCTTGCTCGCCACATCCAGGACGTAGAGGGCGTCGCCCTCGCTCTGTTCGCCCTGGCCGCGAAAGGCGATGCTCCGGCCGTCCGGCGACCAACGCGGATGGAGGGCCTTGCTGCGCAGATTGGTCAGGCGCTCGCGGCCCGAACCGTCCGCCGCCGCGCTCCAGATCTCGTCGAAGCCCGACTCGTTGGACACATAGGCGATGCGCCCTGCAGCCGGAGAATAATGGGGCGCATGGTGGCTGCTGCCCGACTGGATCAGGGCCGAGGGCAGGACCGCCGCGACCTCGTCCAGGGGCAGGCTGCCCACATACTGGCGCAGAGCGAAATCGTGGTAGAGCACGGTCTCCGTCCCCGGCACCAGCGCCGGCGCAGCGAAACCGTTAACCCCCAAGGCCTCGTCATGGCCATCGGCGACCAGCACCAGATGGGCCTCCTGGCGCTTGGCATTCTCGGCGCTGAACAGGATGCGCTGCCCGTCCGGCAGCCAGGTCAGACCGCGAATCAGGACATGGCCGGTGGTCAGGCGCCGCTGCCGGCCGCTGGCGAGCTCCAGGACGAAGACATCCTCGCGCAGATCCCCCAGTCGCCGGCTCAGTGCCAGGCGTCCGCCCTCCGGAGACACGGCCAGGTGTTGGACTTCGCCGGCGCAGCCGACGCAGCGCAGAGGCCGGACCGGAAACCCCGGCTGTTCCAGAGCCATCAGGCTCACCTGCCCCTCGCCGTCCTCGAAGGCCAGGGTCTTGCCGTCCGGGAATACCGCCAGATGGGCCGGCCCGCCGTCGCCGCAGGCCCCCAGGCTCCGGGCTTGGCCGCTGACCAGTTCCAAACGGCGCAGGACGCACCGCCCGCCGGCCTCGCGGCGGGCGTAGTAGAGGTACTGGCCATCGGGACTGAAGGCCGGCGGCCCCTCGCTCTCCACATCGTCGGTCAGGCGCCGGGCCGGCCGCTCCGGCGCCAGCCGGTCGCGCAGGAACAGATCGCGCCGCCCCTGGACGTCCACCGCCAGGTAGGCGAACTGGCGCCCGTCCGGCGTCGGCTGGGGATAGAGCTCGCGGCCCGGTTCGGAGGTTAAGCTACGGCTGCGCGGCGTCTCGGGCGCCGGCGCCTGCCAGCCCAGCCAGCTCAAGCCGGCGAGCACCGGCACCAGGGCCGCGAGTCCCGCCTTCCAGGGCCAGGCGCGCCGTCCGGGTGCCTCGATGGCTTCTTCCGCCGCCTCGTCCAGCCAGACCACCGGCAGACGCAGGGCATAGCCGCCCTTGTGCACGGTCTCGATGGCCTCGCCGGTCTCTTGGCCCTGACTCAGGGCCTTGCGCAGATGCCAGACGGCATTGGTCAGGGCCTTCTCGCCCACATAGCCATTACCGTCCCAGACCTCGGCGATCAGGCTTTCGCGAGGCACGACCGCGCCGCCAGCCCGGGCCAGACAGGCCAGGACCTCGATGAACTTGGGCTGCAGGGCGCAGACCACGCCGCCGTCGAAGCGCAGGCAATGCCCGGCCCTATCGACGAGGCAATCCCCAAGGCGAAAACTCCGCGTCTTGTCCCCATACACGCTCATCGCTCTCCCATTTTCGGTACAAGCCGTCACCACCCGTTCGTCCTGAGTAAGGGCTCGAAGCGCCCTGTATCGAAGGATGGACAAGCACCACGAAGCCGGCGCCTAGCATAGCCCTTCCCGCCCCTCCGGAAATACCGGTTCCACGCCAATTCTCAAGTGCAAGTCCTTGATTCTCAAGAATAGACAAATCTCTTCTCGACAATGGAGGAAAAAACGAGCGGCGGCGCATTGCCCGGGCATTTCCCCTCGCCTACCAATGGCCTCCCGGCGAGGCCCGCCACCACCAACCACCGTCCCCACAACAACGAGAACGACCATGACCCGATTCCCGCGCTCGTCCCTAGCACTGAGCCTGGCCCTGCTCTGCCCCGAGCTCGCCGTCGCCGACGTCCAGCCGCCCGCCGAGGTGGAACGCATCGAAGTGACCGGTAGCCGTATCCGCCGCACCCAGGTCGAGGGCGTGGCGCCCATCACCGTCATCGACGCCCAGGCCATAGAGCGCAGCGGCCTGTCCAGCGTCGGCGAGCTGATGCAGACCCTGAACGCCAACAACGGCGCCTCCTTCGACGGCAACGAGGCCTCCGGCTTCAGCTCGGCCTCCAGCTCGGTGAACCTGCGCGCCATGGGCACGAACCGCACCCTGGTCCTGATCGACGGCCGCCGCCAGGCCAGCTTCCCCACGGCCGCCGGCGGTAGCACCAACTTCGTCGATGTGGGCAATATCCCCACCGCCGCCGTGGAGCGCATCGAGATCCTCACCGGCGGCGGCGCCGCCATCTACGGCTCCGACGCCATCGGCGGCGTGGTCAACATCCTCCTCAAGAAGGACTTCGAGGGCGCCGAGCTGGCCCTGCGCCGCGACCGGCCGGAAGGCGGTCACCGGGAGCGCAACAAGCTGTCCTGGGTCCAGGGCTGGCATACCGACACCAGCCAGACGGTGCTGATCCTGGAGGCCAACGACCAGGAACCGCTCTTGTCCAAGGACAACGGCTTCACCGACGATCGCGGCCCCTATGGCGACGATGCGCCCTCCACCACCGCCGCCTATGTCTATGACCGCAACCGCCGCTTCCATGCCAGTCGTGAGAACGGCCCCAGCGCCGAACAGTGTACGAGCCTGTTCGGCGACAAGGGCATCGTCGACCCGGCCAGCAAGTACCGCTGCCTCTACGACAACCTCTCCGACCAGGGCCTGGCCTCGGAAGATGAGTCCTATAACCTGGTGCTGAACTCCCGCTACGACCTGAACGCCGACTGGCAGCTCTACGGCATGCTCCAGGGCGCCAGCGAGAACAGCGACAAGTACAAGGAGAAAAAGGGCTTTTCGGCGACGATCTACCGGGATAGCCAGACCGGCGCCCTGAGCTATAGCGCGGCCGGCCTCACCCGGCCCGATGAGTTCTCCATCCGCCGGCGCATGGAGGAATACCCGACGCCCCGCCTGTACGAGACCGAGGACGACAAGCAGTCCCTGCTGGTCGGCGCCCAGGGCCGGCTCGGCGACTACGAGCTCGACACCTCCTGGTCCTCGGCCTGGAGCCAGATGCGCCGTGATTCCAAGGACATGGTGGACGCCGACGGCCTGCTGGAAATCCTCACCCTGGACCCCCGCGACACGCGACCCGGCCGCTGGTATCCCTTGAATCCCCTGACACCCGAGCAGGTGGACAAGGTCTTCGGCGTGTCCAAGAAGAACTCCGAATCGGCCATGCACCAGTTCCAGTCCGTCCTGCGCGGCGATCTGATGGAGCTACCGGCCGGCCCCTTGAGCTTCGCCGCCACCGTCGAGGCGGCGCGCGAGGACTATGACGACGGCCTGGATGAGAAAACCGTGGCCGGCCGATTCATCGGCCAGGGCGGCACCAGCGGTGCCGGTGCCCGCGACCGCTACGCCCTGGCCGGCGAGCTGTCCCTGCCCCTGCTCACCGGCGAGCAAAGCCTGGAACTGTCCCTGGCCGGGCGCTACGACTACTACGAGGACGAGACCGACGTGGATGGCGCCTTCTCGCCCCAGCTCGGTCTGCTGTATCATCCTATCCCGGAAGTCCTGTTGCGCATGAGCGCCGGCGGCAGCTTCCGCGCGCCGGACATGCACCGCATCCATGCCGGCATGACCCGAGGCTACACCTCGCGCAACCTGCCCCTGCCTAACGGCACGATCTACCAGGACAACTACACCTCCATCACCGCCGGCAACCCGGCCCTGGAGGAGGAGAAGGGCCATTACGCCAACCTGGGCGCGGTCGTCGAGCTGGCCGAGGACTGGGATCTCAGCCTGGACCTCTGGCGCATCGAGCTGGAAGGCGCCGTGCGCACCCAGCGCGCCAGCGTCATCTATAACGATCCGGCCCGGGACTACACCGGCCGCTTCGGCCAGTGCGAGGACCTGCCCGGCAACGGCTTCATCAGCACCGTGGACAACGACGGCCTGATTAACCTGCTCTGCGTGCGCAACGGCCCCATCAACATCGCCGAGGAATCGGCCCAGGGCGTGGACTTCAGCACGAACTACCGCTGGCCTGACACCACCTGGGGCGCGTTTTCCACCAAGCTGGAAGCCTCCTACCTGCAGCGCAAGGAAGTCCGGGAAAGCGAGGACGATCCGGTGGTCGAGTACACCGAGACCGAATACCTGCCCCATTGGAAGGCCACGGCCTCGCTCAGCTGGGAATACCAGGATCTCAGCGCCAGCCTGAGCTACTACCTGACCGGCAAGGCCCAGGGCGAGGATCTGTTCCTGCTCACGGAAAACGGCAAGCCGGTCAAGCGCGCCACCACCGACGTGCTCGACAGTTATCAGCGTCTGAACCTGAGCTTCAGCTACGAACTGCCCTGGGACGGCAAGCTGAAATGGGGCGTGACCAACCTCACCGGGGAAATGCCGCCGCTCCTGGACATCCGCAACGAACGCCATGCCGATTGGCCGTATTTCGAGCAGGACGCCGGCTATGGCGTGATCGGACGGAGTTATTATCTAGGCTATAGCCAGAGGTTTTAAGTTCCCCTAGACCCATGCCCTCCGTTCGTGCTGAGCCTGTCGAAGCACGAATGGAGCCGCCTACCGAAACGCACCGCCGTTCATGGTTCGACAGGCTCACCACGAACGGCTTCATTAGCACGCGCGCCACGCCTTGCGGCTTTCAGGAATTGCCTCTCATGCTGAAACACCGATTCATTTACCTACTGCTCTCCCTCCTGCTCAGCCCCGCCCAAGCCGCCCCTACGGACGACGGCCCCTATGTCGACTTCAGCGGCCAGGGCCTCAGCGCCCGCTGGCGCTGCGCCGGCGAGACCATTACCCGCCATGTCGAACGCCTGCCGGCCACGCTGCCGCCCGTCTGCGGCCATGCCAAGACCCTGAGCATTCCCGGCCCGGCACCCGCCGATACACAGGCAGAGCTGCCGGCGCCGGAGCGCCTGGCCGTGCTCAGCGATATCCACGGCCAGTTCGGGACCTTCACCCGCCTGCTCCAGGCCCATGGCATCGTCGACGCCACGCTCGATTGGGCCTACGGCCGGGGCGAACTGGTCGTGGTCGGGGACATCTTCGACCGGGGCCCGGAAGTCACCGAGTCCCTGTGGCTGCTCTACAGCCTGGAGCAGCAGGCCAGGGCCGCCGGCGGGCGGGTTCATGTCCTGCTCGGCAACCACGAGTTCATGGCTCTCGGCGGTGATCTGCGCTATGTGCACCCGCGCTACCTGGAGAGCGCGAAAGCCCTGGGCCGGTCCTACCCGGCGCTCTTCGGCGCGGACAGCGTGCTGGGCCAATGGCTGCGTCAAAAACCCGTGCTGCGCCGGCTCGGCGACGCGCTCTATCTCCACGGCGGCATCAGCCCCGCCGTGGCCGAGCTGAAGCTGGACATCGCCAAGCTCAACGCCAAGCTGATGCCAACTCTGGGCCAGAGCAAAGAGCAGCTGCGCGCCGAACCCTTGCTGGCGCTCCTGGCTGGACGCGAGGGCCCGCTCTGGTATCGGGGTTATTTCGAAACCCCGGGGCTAAGCGCCGCCCGACTCGATGCCCTGACTCAGGCCTTCGGTGCAAAACGCATCGTGGTCGGCCACACCAGCCAGGAACGGGTTCTGGCCCTGCACGGCGGCGCCGTCCTGGCCGTGGACTCCAGCATCAAGGACGGCGAACACGGCGAGCTCCTGCTTATGGAAAACGGCCGGATGGAGCGCGGACTGCAGGACGGGCGGCGCCTGCCCCTGGAACCGACGACCGGCGCCACTGCTCCGGCCAGTCCCTGAACGACGCCTTTCCCCGGGGTCCACGGCCAATTCGTTCAAGACGGACCCAGACGGATACCTCAGCATAACGGCCTTTGCTTATGCCCAAGCGGCATGAGCCCCCACTCAACGGCTCGCTCGCCCGTCCCGGCCCGGTGCTAGGATGGAAGCGGGTGCCACCAGGTAATGCACGATATGTCCGTCAGCGTCTTCGAATTGTTCAAAATCGGCATCGGCCCCTCCTCCTCCCACACCGTCGGCCCCATGCGCGCCGCCCGCCGCTTCACCGAGGCCCTGGAGGAACAAGGCTTGTTGGAACGCACCGCCGGGGTCAAAGCCGAGCTCTTCGGCTCCCTGGGCGCCACCGGCAAGGGCCACGGCAGCCACACCGCCGTGGTCTTGGGGCTGGAGGGCGAGTACCCGGACCAGGTGGACACCGACGCCATCCCGGCCATCCTGAAGCGCGTCCACGACGAGCGCGCCATCAACCTCTTGGGCAAACGACGCATCGCCTTCGTCGACGACGAGCAGATCGTCATGCACAAGCGCGCCACCCTGCCCAAGCACCCGAACGGCATGCGTTTCGCCGCCTACGACGCCTACGGCGAGGAAATCCTGGCGCGCATCTACTACTCGGTGGGCGGCGGCTTCGTGGTCAACGACGACCTGAGCGCCGACATGCCCTTCATGGAAGACCCGACGCCCCTGCCCTATCCCTTCCGTAGCGGCGCCGAGCTCCTGGGTCTGTGCAAGCTGCACGGCATCGCCATGTCCACCCTGATGCTGCGCAACGAGACCGCCTGGCGCCCGGAGGCCGAGACCCGCGCCGGGCTGATGAAGATCTGGCACACCATGGAAGCCTGCGTGAAACGCGGCTGCGAACGCGAAGGCATCCTGCCCGGGGGCCTGAAAGTGCCGCGCCGCGCGCCCTCCCTGCTGCGCAAGCTGAAGGCCGATGCGCGCAATTCCAGCGATCCCTTGATGGTCATGGACTGGGTAGATCTCTACGCCCTGGCGGTCAACGAGGAAAATGCCGCCGGCGGCCGCGTGGTCACCGCCCCCACCAATGGCGCGGCCGGCATCGTGCCTGCGGTCCTCCACTATTACATGCGCCATATCCAGGGCGCTGACGAGGACGGTGCCATCCGCTTCCTGCTCACCGCCGCCGCCGTGGGCATCCTCTACAAGGAAAACGCCTCCATCTCGGGTGCCGAAGTGGGCTGCCAGGGCGAGGTGGGCGTGGCCTGCTCCATGGCCGCCGCGGGCTTGGCCGAGGTCATGGGCGGCAGCCCCGAGCAGGTGGAGAATGCCGCCGAGATCGGCATGGAACACAACCTGGGCCTGACCTGCGACCCGGTGGGCGGCCTAGTGCAAGTGCCCTGCATCGAGCGCAACGCCATGGGCGCGGTCAAGGCCATCAATGCCGCGCGCCTGGCGCTGCGCGGCGACGGCTCCCACAAGGTGTCCCTGGACAAGGTCATCAAGACCATGCGCGAAACCGGCGCCGACATGAAGACCAAGTACAAGGAAACCGCGCGCGGCGGCCTGGCGGTGAACATCATCGAGTGTTGAGTCTGCCGCCAGGTTGTGGTCTTGGGAATCTCTGAGCGGGATTCTTATGCGATAAGCCATGTCAAGGAACCCTTCGATACGGCGCTACGCGCCTACTCAGGGCGAACGGAATTTGAGAAAGCCGTTCGCCCTGAGTAGCCCGCCTTGGCGGGCGTATCGAAGGGCTCTTCGGCCCCGGGCAAAGAAGTATGCCTCGACCTTGGCTAATCCCCCGCAACAGGATTGGCAGACCGAACCGACAGGCGCATAATCGCGCCCTGCCGCGCGGAACCCGAGGCCGCCGCTTGCGGCCATAATAAGAACAACGAGGCCGTGCCGAGTGCTGTTGTGCCCAACGATCCGCTTCCACGCCAGCCCCTGCTGCGACGCCTGAGCGCCCTGGTCCTAGGCCCGACCCTGGGTCTGTGCCTGGTCGCCTGCTCTCCGCCCGGCGAATCCATCAAGGCCAAGGGCCTAGTGTATTGCTCGGAGGGTAGCCCCGAGGCCTTCAATCCCCAGGTCGCCAGCTCCGGCACCGCCTTCGACACGGCCCGCGCGCTCTACAACCGCCTGGTGGAATTCACCCCGGACGGCAAAGACCTGCGCCCCGCCCTGGCCGAGGGCTGGGAAGTCTCCGAGGACGGCCTGGCCTGGACCTTCCATCTGCGCCGGGGCGTGAAATTCCACCAGACGCCCTATTTCACGCCCAGCCGCGAATTCAGCGCCGAGGACGTGCTGTTCAGTTTCGAGCGCCAGCGCCGCTACGAACACCCCTACCATTTCGTCTCCGGCGGTTCCTATCCCTATTTCGAATCCACGGAACTGGGCAAGCTCCTGGCGGGCATCGAGGCGCCGGACGCCCATACCGTGGTGTTCCGCCTGAACCGGCCCTACGCACCCTTTTTGTCCATCCTGGCCATGGAGTTCGCCTCCATCCTATCCGCCGAATACGGCCAGCAGCGCCTGGCCGCCGGCCATCCCGAGGCCCTGGATCGCCAGCCCATAGGCACCGGCCCCTATCGCTTCAAGCGCTACGAGAAAGACGCCTTCATCCGTTTCACCGCCCACCCGGACTATTGGGCCGGGCGGGAGCGCACCGAGTACCTGGTGTTCGCCATCACCACCGACCCCTCCCTGCGCTATGCGCGCCTGAATGCCGGCGAATGCGATGTCATGGCCTATCCCCTGCCCAGCCAGGTGGCCAGCATGCGCCAGGATCCGGAGCTCACCGTCGCCAGCGCGCCGGGCCTGAATATCGCCTTTTGGGGCTTCAATACCCGTAAGAAGCCCTTCGACAATCCTAAGGTGCGCCAGGCCCTGGGCATGGCGGTCAACCGGGAGGCCATCATCGAGGCCGTGTACCGGGGCGCGGCGGTGAGCGCGGAAAGTCCGCTGCCGCCCACGCTCTGGGCCTATGAGCCCCAGTTGGCCAAGACCGAGTTCAACCCGGACAAGGCGCGACGGATGCTCAAGGAGGCCGGGATCATCGAGCTGAACCTGGACATCTGGGCCATGCCGGTGCAGCGCCCCTATAATCCCAATGCCCGCAAAATGGCCGAGCTGATCCAGGAAGATCTGCGCGCCATCGGCGTGCGCTCGCGCATCATCAGCTACGAATGGGGCTCTTTCCTGCAGCGCCTGCGCCGCGGCGAGCACGACACCGTGCTCCTGGGCTGGACCGCCGACACCAACGATCCGGACCATTTCCTCACCCCGACCCTGAGCTGCGCGGCCGCCACCTCGGGCAGCAGTCGCACCTTCTGGTGCGATCCGGAATTCGAGCGCCTGATCAACATGGCACGCCGGCTGAATAACCAGGACGAACGCACCGTGCTCTATCAGCGCGCCCAGACCGTCTTCAAGCAGCAAACGCCCTGGCTGTCCATCGCCCATGGCGCCAATGTCCAGGTGGCGCGCCGTGACATCCAGGGCCTCAAGCAGAGCCCCTTCGGCGGCGTGAACTTCAGCGGCGTCTGGCGCGCGGAAAGCAAGTCCGAGGTAGCCCCGTGAGCCCCGAGGTCTTCCCATGAGCCTCTTCCCATGAGCCAATACCTGCTGCGCAAGCTCCTGCTCATGATCCCAGGTTTCCTGGGCATCAGCCTCTTGGCTTTCGCCTTCATCCACCTGGTCCCCGGCGATCCGGTCAGCAACATGACCGGGGTCTATAACGCCGCCCCGGAGGAATACTCGCGCCTACGCCAGGTCCTGGGTCTGGATAAGTCCCTGCCCGAACAGTATTTCCGCTACCTGGGCCAGCTCTTGCAGGGGGACTTCGGGACCTCGCTCACCACCGGCCAGACCGTGCTCGCGGAATTCCTGGTCCTCCTGCCCGCCACCCTGGAGCTCAGCCTGCTGGCCCTGTTCCTGGCCGTCGCCATCGGCCTGCCGGCGGGCATGCTCGCCGCCGTGAAACACCGCCGACCCGCCGACTACGCCATCACCGGGCTGGCCCTGGCCGGCAACTCCATGCCCATCTTCTGGTGGGGCCTGCTGCTGGTGGGCTTCTTCTCCCTCAAGCTCGGCATCGCCCCGGTGGCCGGCCGATTGTCCTTCCTGTTCGACATCGAGCCGCGCACCGGCTTCATGCTCATCGACACCTGGATCTCCACGGAACCCTATGCCCGCGAGGCCTTCTTCGACGCCCTGCACCACCTAGCCCTGCCGGCCCTGGTCCTGGCCACGGTGCCCACGGCCCTGTTCGCCCTGATCACGCGCTCGGCCATGCTGGAAGTCCTGTCCGCCGACTATATCCGCGCCGCCCGCTCCTTCGGCCTGGGCCGGCTGCGCATCATCGCCGTCAACGCCCTGCGCAATGCCCTGATCCCGGTGGTGGCGGTACTGGGCCTGCAGGTCTCGGTGTTCTTCACCGGCGCCCTGCTCACCGAGACGATCTTCTCCTGGCCGGGCATCGCCAAGTGGCTGCTGGAGGCGGTCAGCCGCCGCGACTACATGACCGTGCAAGGCGGGCTAGTCCTGATCGCCAGCCTGGCCCTGGTGCTCAATACCTTGTTCGACCTGCTCTTCGCCTGGGTCAACCCGAGGGTGCGTCGATGAACCGTTTCCCGGCCTGGCATGATTGGCATATCCCCTTCCTGGGACCGGTGCGCGTGCTCTGGCGCGATTACCGCCGCGACGGCTTCGGCGTGGCGGGGCTCTGCCTGTTCCTGGTACTGGCCACCGTCGCCCTGTTCGCGCCCTGGCTGGTGCCCTACGATCCCATGGCCCAGATGCCCCACACCCTGTTGCTGCCCCCGTACTGGATGGACGGCGGCGTGGCGACCCATGTGCTGGGCACCGACGATCTGGGCCGGGACCTGTTGTCACGATTAATGACCGGCGCCCGCCTGTCCTTGGGTCTGGGCCTGGTCATCGTGCTCGCAGCCCTGGTCCTGGGCGTGCTCCTGGGCGCCCTGGCGGCCCTGGCCAAGGGGACGCTCGAGGCGCTGGCCGTGCGTCTGATGGACGTGCTCCTGGCCGTGCCCTCCCTGCTGCTGGCCGTGATCGTCGTAGCCGTCCTCGGCCCGGGCCTGGGCAATGCCGCCGTCGCCATCGCCGCCGTGCTGGTGCCGGCCTTCATGCGCGTCACCCGCGCCGCCATCCACGAGGAAATGGCCAAGGACTATGTGACGGCGGCCCATCTGGACGGCGCCAACAAGCTGCGGCTGCTAACGCGCAGCGTGCTGCCCAATATCGTGCCGTCCTTGGTGGTGCAGACCACCCACGCCCTGTCCACCGCCATCCTGGACGTGGCGGCCCTGGGCTTCCTGGGCCTGGGTGCCCAGTCGCCGACCCCGGAATGGGGCACGATCCTGTCCGAGTCCCGCGCCTATATCCAGCAGGCCCCCTGGACCGTGACCCTGCCGGGCCTGGCCATCTTGGCGGCCGTGCTCTCGATCAATCTGATCGGCAACGGCCTGCGCAATGCCCTCGATCCGCGCTGGAAACGCTAAGACCATGCCCCATCTCCTGGAAGTCTCCAATCTCTGCGTCGATTTCATGACTCCGGACGGCCCGGTGCGCGCCGTCGATCACCTGACCTTCCGCATGGACAAGGGCGAGGTGCTGGGCATGGTGGGCGAATCCGGCTCCGGCAAGAGCGTCTCCGCCCTGGCCCTGATGGGCCTGCTGGACGAGCATGCCCTGGCCACGGCCGACTACCTGGCCCTGGACGGCCAGCCCCTGCTGGATCTCTCCCCGGAGAAACGCCGGCGCATCATCGGCCAGAGGATGTCCATCATCTTCCAGGAGCCCAAGGCCAGCCTGAATCCCTGTTTCACCCTGGGCACCCAGCTGCGCGAGGCCATACGCGTGCACGAAAAGCTGTCGCGCCCGGCCCTGCGAGCCCGCGAGGAGGAGCTGCTGGCCGCCGTCGGCCTGCCGGATGCCCGGGCCCTGCTGGACGCCTATCCGCACCAGCTGTCCGGCGGCCTCTGCCAGCGCCTGATGATCGCCATGGCCGTGGCCTGCCGCCCGCGCCTGCTCATCGCCGACGAGCCCACCACCTCCCTGGACGTCACCATCCAGGCCCAGATCCTCGACCTGCTGCTGCGCCTGGCCCGGGAACAGGACATGGGCCTCGTGCTCATCACCCACGACTTCGCCCTCTTGAGCGAGAGCACCCAGCGCGTCCTGGTCATGTACTGCGGCGAACTGGTGGAAGCCGGGCCCACGGCGGAGCTGCTGCGCCATCCGCGCCATCCCTATACCCGCGCGCTAATCGACAGCATCCCCCATTTCGGCCCCATGGACCGCAAATGCAGCCGCCTTCAGACCCTGCGTGGCACCATCCCGGCACTCGACCACCTACCGGTGGGCTGCCGCCTGGGCCCGCGCTGCCCGCGTGCCGAGAAGACCTGCGTGCAGCCGCCGCGCCTGCGCCGCGAGGGCGAGATCCTGGTGCGCTGCCATTTCCCCCTGGAAGACTACGAGGCCCTGCGATGAGCCTGCTGCGTGCCGAGAATCTCGGCAAGGACTTCACGGTACGCAAGGGCCTGCTGCGTCGCGAAAAGCGCGTCATCGCCTTCGACGGTCTGAATTTCAGCCTGGAAGCCGGCCAGACCCTGGCCGTGGTGGGAGAGTCCGGCTCGGGCAAGTCCTCCCTGGCCAAGGTGCTGACCGGGATCGATACGCCGGATCGGGGCCGGCTCTGGCTGGATGGCGAGGATCTGGCCTCGCCGGCGGTGCGCAAGACCCTGCACCGCCATGTGCGCATGATCTTCCAGGACCCTTATGGCTCCCTGAATCCGCGCGTGCGCGTCAACCGTCTGCTGGAAGAGCCCCTGCGCATCAACACCGACTTGAATGCCCAGGAGCGGCGGCAGCGCGTCAACGAGACCCTTTTGAAAGTCGGCCTCAGGCCCGAGCTGGCCGATCGCTTCCCCCATGCCTTCTCCGGCGGCCAGCGCCAGCGCATCGCCATCGCCCGTGCCCTGGTCCTGGAGCCCAAGCTCATCGTCGCCGACGAACCGATCTCGGCATTGGATGTGTCGGTCCAGGCCCAGGTGCTGAACCTGCTGATCGATCTGCAGAAGCAGCTGGATCTGGCCTATGTCTTCATCAGCCACGACCTGGGCATCGTCAAGCATCTCTCCAATCAGGTGCTGGTGCTCTACCTGGGCCGGCTCATGGAGTACGGCGACACCGACGCGGTCTTCGCCAAGCCCTTCCACCCCTATACCGAGGCCCTCCTGGCCGCGACCCCGCAGTTCCGCCACCAGATCCAGGGCCAGCACGTGGTCAAGGGCGAGCTCCCCTCCCTGCTCAAGGTGCCGCCCGGCTGCCCCTTCCACAAGCGCTGCCCCTATGCGACGGCGCGCTGTGCCGAGGAACAGCCGGCATCTCGGCCGCTCAAGGGACGCCTCGTGGCCTGCCATTACGCCGAGGAGCGTGCCGGCTGACTGCTCCGACCTGCGTGGCGGACTGGCACGGGTCGCGGGTGGCTTGTGCTAAACTTGCCCCCGCTTTTTCATCCTTGAACAAAAGGACCTAACATGGGATTTCTTACCGGTAAGCGCGCCCTGATCGTGGGCCTGGCCAGCGAACGCTCGATTGCCCACGGCGTTGCCGAAGCCATGCACCGCGAAGGTGCCGAACTCGCCTTCACCTACCAGACCGACAAGCTCAAGGGCCGCGTCGAGTCCATGGCGGCCGAATGGGGCTATAACATCGTGCTGCCCTGCGAGCTGGCCCTGGACGCCGACATCGACAATGTCTTCGTCGAGCTGAAGAAACACTGGCCGGAAGGCGTGGACATCATCGTGCACTCCGCCGCCTTCGCTCCCGCCGGTCAGCTGGAAGGCGACTACCTGGAATGCCTGACCCGCGAAGGCTCGGCCATCGCCCACGACATCAGCTCCTACAGCTTCGCCGCCCTCGCCAAGCACGCCCGCGCCGCCGGCATGCTGCGCGCCAACGGCGCTCTGGTGACCATGAGCTACTACGGCGCCGAGAAGGCCCTGCCCAACTACAACGTCATGGGCGTCGCCAAGGCCAGCCTGGAAGCGAACGTGCGCTACATGGCCTATTCTCTGGGCCGCCAGGGCATCCGCGTCAACGGCATCTCCGCCGGCCCGATCCGCACCCTGGCCGCCTCCGGCGTCAAGTCCCTGCGCAAGATGCTCGCCTATTACGAGCAGAACGCCCCGCTGCGCCGCAACGTGACCACCGAGGAAGTCGGCAATGCCGCCGCCTTCCTGTGCTCCGATCTGGCCTCCGGCATCACCGGTGAAGTCGTGCACGTGGACAGCGGTTTCCACGTGGTCGGCATGGCCGATGTCGATGTGAACTGAGCCAGAAGTGGCCTCAGTAAAAAGCCCAGGCAATGCCTGGGCTTTTTTGTGCGCGCACGGACCGGGTCCATCATGCAAAAAGGCCGGGAAAACCCGGCCTTTTTGCTTCGATAATCCCAGCGCTTACTGGGGCGTCGACTCGCTGGCGGCGGAGCCGTAGACCAGCTTGCCTTCGCTCTTGAGCACGGCCAGGTACTGGCGGAAATCGAACTCGCCGCGGTAGCGGGAAAAGCCGTCGGTCAGCTGCTTCTTGCCCGGATCGACCAGCTTGGCCACATCGCCGTCCTTGACGGCCACCAGATTCAGGACCAGCTCGTCGCCGTTGCTCAATGTCAGGCGGCTACGCTTGCCATCGCCTTCACGGCTCAGGCGGAAAGCGGCCTCGCTGAGCTTGGGATCGACGGTGAAACCGTTGCGGTTCAGGCTCTCCTTCTTCCACTCCAGGCCTTCGGTCTTCAGGCGTTCGCTCAGATCCTTACCGGCCTTGAGATCGACGAACAGGCTATCCGCCAGCGCCTTGGCCTTGGCCTTGGCGCGTTCCTCGGCCACCAGCTTCTTGACCGAATCCAGAACCAGCTTCAGTTCCTGGCGAACCGCCGGCTTGTGCTCATTGACGCGCAGGACCATCACATTCTGCTCGCCCAGCTCGACGATCTCGCTGTTGCGCCCTTCCGACAATACTTCCGCCGCAAAAGCCGCCGCGCGCACCTTGGCCTCGGCGGCAACGCCGACGCCCGCTTCGCGGGTAAACAAGGCAGTTTCCTGAGCCTTCAGACCCGTCGCCTTGATGGCCTCGGCCAGGGAATCGGAATACTCGTAGGCCTTTTCTTCCAGGAGCTTGCGCTTGGCGAAAAAATCGGCCGACATGGAATCCTGCTTGGCCTTGATGAAGTCCACCTTGACGCGATCCTTGACCTTGTCGAAGGCCAGGACGGCGCCCGGTTTGATATCCAGCAGCTTGATGATATGGAAGCCGAAGGCGGATTTGACGATAGCCGACACATCGCCCTTGGCCTTCAGTCCATAGGCGGCCTTGTCGAATTCCGGATCCATGGCGCCCTTTTCGAGCCAATCCAGGTCGCCGCCCTGTTCGGCGCTCACGCTGTCTTCCGAGTCGCTCTTGGCGACGGCGGCGAAATCCTCGCCCTTGCTCAGACGCGCCTGAATAGCCTGAATCTTCGCTTCAGCCTTCTTCACCTCGTCCGCGCTGGCACCCTCGGCGGCATTCACCAGAATATGCGCGACGCGGCGATTTTCCGTTACCGTATAATTGGCTGCCTTCTCCTTGTGGAAAGCCTCCAATTCCGCCTGGATCGGTTCGGTAGCGCCGGCCAGCTCGGCTACGGACAACTGCAGATACTCGATCTTGACGCGCTCCGGCTCGCGGAATTGCTCGGGATGCTGCTCATAATAGGCCTTGGCATCCGCCTCGCTCATCTGCTCGCCCGCCACGAACTTGGCGAGCGGTACGCCGAGATACTCGACATCGCGAGTCTGTGCATCCAGCTTATAAATCGACACCACTTCGCTGGGTAGGGCGAAGGCGGTTTCCGAAATGGCGCGGGTTATCTGTTGGGACAGCAGATCGGAGCGCACGCTGTCCTGGAACATGTCATTGCTCAGGCCATTGTTGCGCAGCACGGTCTGATACTGCTCAGGATTGAATTTGCCGGCCACCTGGAAGGCGGGCACGGCCCAAATCGCCTCGTTCACCTGGTCCTTGCCGACACGCAGGCCCATGCCTTCGGCGGCCTGCTGGCCGAGGCGCTCGAAAATCAGTCGTTCGAGAATGGAACGGCGGAATTGACGAACCTTCTCCTCGGTGTCCACGACCTTGGCATAGTTTTCGCCCATGCGATTGCGCTCTCGCTCGATGGCGCGCTCCCAATCGTTCTGCGAAATGCTCTCACCATTGATCTTGGCGGCGAAATCACCGCCACCCGAGCGCAGATAGGAATCCACGCCAGTAACGGCGAAAGAGATCAGGACCAATCCCAACAATACGGCGGCAACCGGCCCTTGGGCGATCGCGCGAAATTTTTCCATCATGGGCAGTAACTCGCGAAGTAATTGCTCTAAACGTTTTCAAAAACGCCGACGGTAAAATACTCACATCGGTCCATTTCAGAACGCCTGCCGCGCGCAGCGCGCGCGTGGCCTCGGTCGGCAAGGGGCGCACAAACACCTATCCCCTCAATCCGCACCGGCAAGCATCTTAGTCATTCCGGCCGAGAATGACAGCTTTTTCATCGTCAAAAAAAAGGGCGCACCGTTTATGGCGCGCCCTTTATTTGGCGGAGTGGACGGGACTTGAACCCGCGACCCCCGGCGTGACAGGCCGGTATTCTAACCAACTGAACTACCACTCCAAAAACGCTTTATCTCGCGATAAAGTGGTTAGTGTTTCCAGACACTAACCGGAAACGTAAGCTACTAATTTAACTCACGTTCCCTAAGAGGACGCTTAGTTTACAGCATCCTTCAGCGCTTTGCCAGGCTTAAAGCCAGGAACTTTAGCGGCGGCGATGCTGATTTCCTTACCGGTCTGCGGATTGCGGCCGGTGCGGGCAGCGCGCTCCTTGACAGCGAAAGAGCCAAAACCAACCAGAGTGACCTGATCACCCTTGCGCAGCGCTTCGGTAATGGCGTCCAGGGCGGAATCCAGAGCACGAGCAGCGGCGGCCTTGGAGAGATCAGCGCCGGATGCGATGGCATCGATCAGTTCGGACTTGTTCACGAAATTCCCCTTACTTTTTGTCGAATTTGCGGTGGTATCCCCGGCCCTTGTTGTTAATCTCGGCCGGCCACCTCCGTGGAGGTGCATTTATACCAAGGCCCGAAAGCGAGCGTCAAGCGACTTCACCCGCAAAGGCGCGCCATTGCTGGCTTACGGCGATTTATTAGTCAATTGCCAACCCATTGCACGCGGCGGGCAGAAAAAACGGCGCCGAAGCGCCATTTATTCAGACTATTCGCATCAATGCGGAGACACGCCAGCTTGGGACTCGGGCAAGGCCAGGCTGGTCGGAACCGGTTCCGGCAGACGCGGCTTAGGCGTATCAGTCAGGGCCAGGGCCAGGACCTCGTCGATCCACTTGACCGCGCGCACCTCCAAGTCCTTCAGGATATTTTTGGGAATATCCACCAGGTCTCGCTGGTTATCCTTGGGAATAAGCACGCGACGAATGCCGCCACGATGGGCAGCCAGCAGTTTTTCCTTTAGTCCGCCGATGGCCAGGACCTCGCCGCGCAGGGTGATCTCGCCGGTCATGGCCACGTCGCGATGCACCGGAATGCCGGTGAGGCAGGACACCAGGGCCGTGCACATGCCTATGCCAGCCGATGGGCCATCCTTGGGTGTCGCCCCTTCGGGCACGTGCACATGGATGTCCAGCTTCTCGTAAAAATCGCCGGCTATGCCTAAGAGATCGGCGCGGGAGCGGACCACGGTCATGGCCGCCTTGATGGACTCCTGCATGACGTCGCCCAGGGAACCGGTGAACGTGGTCTGACCCTTGCCCTTGGTGGACGCCGCCTCGATGGTCAGCAACTCGCCGCCCACCTCGGTCCAGGCCAAGCCAGTCACCTGCCCCACTTGATCCTTCTCGCCGGCGCGGCCGAAGTCGAAGCGGGCCACGCCCAGGAACTTGTCCAGGTTCTTGTCGGTGACATGCACCGACTTGTCGGCCGGCTTGAGCAGGATGGCCTTGACCACCTTGCGGCAGATTTTCGACAGCTCGCGTTCCAGGTTGCGCACACCGGCCTCGCGGGTATAGAGCCGCACGATCTGGCGGATCGCCGCCTCGCTGAGCTTCAGCTCGCCGTCCTTCAGACCGTTGGCTTCCATTTGCTTGGGCAGCAAATAACGCTGGGCGATGTTGAGCTTCTCATCCTCGGTGTAGCCCGGAAGACGGATCACTTCCATGCGGTCCAGCAAGGGCGCCGGAATGTTCATGGAATTGGCCGTGGCCACGAACATCACCTCGGAGAGATCGTAATCGACCTCCAGATAATGATCGTTGAAGCTGTTGTTCTGTTCCGGGTCCAGGACTTCCAGCAGGGCCGAGGCCGGGTCGCCACGGAAATCCATGGCCATCTTGTCAATTTCGTCGAGCAGGAACAGGGGGTTGCGTACACCGGTCTTGGCGAGCTTCTGCAGGATCTTACCGGGCATGGAACCGATGTAAGTGCGGCGATGGCCGCGAATCTCGGCCTCGTCGCGCACTCCACCCAGGCTCATGCGCACGAACTTGCGGCCCGTGGCCTTGGCGATGGACTGGCCCAGGGAGGTCTTGCCGACACCGGGCGGTCCGACCAGACAGAGCACCGGCCCTTTCAGCTGTTTCACCCGCTGCTGCACGGCGAGGTATTCCAGGATGCGCTCCTTGACCTTCTCCAGGCCATAGTGATCGCTCTCCAAGACGGACTCGGCGCGCTTGAGATCGTGCACCACCTTGGACCGCTTCTTCCAGGGAACTTGCAGCATCCAATCGATGAAGCCGCGCACCACGGTGGCCTCCGCCGACATGGGCGACATCAGCTTGAGCTTCTTGAGCTCGGCCTCGGCCTTTTCCTTGGCCTCCTTGCTCATGCCGGAGGCGAGGATCTTGCGGCCCAGCTCCTCGAACTCATTGGGAGCGGCATCCTCCATTTCGCCCAGCTCTTTCTGAATGGCCTTCATCTGCTCATTCAGGTAGTACTCGCGCTGGCTCTTCTCCATCTGCTTCTTGACGCGGCCACGGATACGCTTCTCGACCTGCAGGAGGTCGATCTCGCCTTCCATGATGCCCAGCAGATGCTCCAGGCGCTCGGCGACGCTGACCATTTCCAGGATGTTCTGCTTGTCCTGGATTTTCAACGCGATATGGGCGGCGATGGTATCGGCGAGACGACCGGCATCCTCGATGCCCGTCAGGGAGGTGATGATCTCGGCGGGGACCTTCTTGTTCAGCTTCACGTAGTTGTCGAACATCGACAAGACGGAACGGGTCAGCACCTCCTCCTCGCGGGGGTCGACGCCCTCGCTGCCCAGAACCTCCACTTCGGCCGCCAGGTAGGTGTCGCGGGAGGTGGCATGCTTGATGCGCGCGCGCTGGGCGCCCTCCACCAGCACCTTGACATTGCCATCGGGCAGCTTCAGCAGCTGCAAGACCGTGGCGATGGTACCCACGCTATAAACATCGCGGAAGCCCGGCGCATCATGCGCGGCATCCTTCTGAGTGACCAAAAGAACCTGCTTGTCGCTACGCATGGCCATGTCCAGAGCGCGGATGGACTTCTCGCGCCCCACGAACAGGGGAATGACCATGTGGGGAAACACCACCACATCGCGCAGGGGCAGGACGGGAATTTCGACCAGGTTGCCTGTCATGTGCATCTACCGCTCAAGTATCGGGGAGGTCGGCCAGCCGACCCTGTCTGGTCAGTATATGGGGCCAGTGAGAGGGGATTCAATGCAAACGCCCGGCGAAGTGCCGGGCGTTTGTGGGAAAGCGCAAGAGGCGGCGGACTAGTCCGAGGAAGCCGCCTTGGACTTGGGTTCGGCATTCTCGAAGATCAACAAGGGCTCGCTCTCACCCTTGATCACCGACTCGTCGACGACCACCTTCTTGACGTCCTTGAGGGACGGCAGGTTGTACATGGTGTCGAGCAGGATGCCTTCCAGGATGGAGCGCAGACCGCGCGCGCCGGTCTTGCGCTCCATGGCCTGCTTGGCCACGGCCTTCAAGGCGCTATCGCGGAACTCCAGTTGCGAACCTTCCATGTCGAAGAGCTTGCCGTACTGCTTGACCAGGGCGTTCTTCGGCTCGGACAGGATCTTGACCAGAGTGACCTCGTCCAGCTCGCCCAAGGTCGCCACAATAGGGAGACGGCCGACGAATTCCGGGATCAGGCCGTACTTGACCAGGTCATCCGGCTCCACCTTGCGGAAGGTCTCCGAGAGATCCTTGCGAGACTCCTTGGAACGCACTTCGGCATTGAAGCCGATACCGCCCTGCTCCGTTCGGCTGTGGATGACCTTCTCCAGGCCGGCGAAGGCGCCGCCGCAGATGAACAGGATGTTGGCGGTATTGACCTGCAGGAACTCCTGCTGCGGATGCTTGCGCCCGCCTTGCGGCGGCACCGAGGCGATGGTGCCCTCGATCAGCTTGAGCAGGGCCTGTTGCACGCCCTCGCCCGAGACATCGCGGGTGATGGACGGATTATCCGACTTACGCGAAATCTTGTCGATTTCGTCAATATAAACAATACCCTGCTGAGCCTTCTCGACGTCGTAGTCGCATTTCTGCAAGAGCTTCTGAATGATGTTCTCGACGTCCTCGCCCACATAGCCCGCTTCGGTCAGCGTCGTGGCGTCGGCGATGGTGAAAGGCACGTTCAAGAGGCGCGCCAGGGTCTCGGCCAGCAGGGTCTTGCCCGAACCGGTGGGTCCGATGAGCAGGATGTTGCTCTTGCCCAGCTCCACATCGTCGCCGCGCAGGCTGGTGCCGTGGTTCAGACGCTTGTAGTGGTTGTAGACCGCGACGGAGAGCACGCGCTTGGCATGGTCCTGGCCGATCACGTAATCGTCCAGGATCTTCTTGATTTCCTTGGGAGTAGGCAGCTTGGCGCCATTGACCTCGGGGGCGCGCTCCTGCACTTCCTCGCGGATGATGTCGTTGCAAAGCTCGACGCATTCATCGCAGATGAACACGGACGGACCGGCGATCAGCTTACGTACCTCGTGCTGGCTCTTACCGCAGAAGGAACAATAGAGCAGCTTGCCGCCGTCTTCATTACGGGTGTCGGCCATGAGTCGTCCTCTTACAAACCCGGACTATCAAAACGGCACTTTAGCCGGTTTTGACCCCCTTAGCTATAAGGGTAGCCGGTTTTACCGGATGCGCACTAGCGCCATCCGGACGAAGCCCCAAGGCGGTTCTCAACCTCGGGGCGCGGGAGCGATGCCGCCGATCAGGCGCGCTTGCTCAAGACCGAGTCGATGAGGCCATAGGCCACCGCTTCGTCGGCACTCATGAAATTATCGCGGTCGGTGTCTCGCTCGATGATCTCGATGTCGCGGTCGCAATTGGTCGCCAGCTCCTGGTTGAGCTTGTGCTTCAAGGTCAGGATTTCCTTGGCATGAATGGCGATATCGGATGCCTGGCCCTGGAAACCGCCCAGGGGCTGGTGAATCATCACGCGAGAATTGGGCAGCACGTGGCGCTTGCCCTTGGCGCCGCCGGCCAGCAGGAATGCGCCCATGGAGCAAGCCTGGCCGATACACAGGGTCGACACGTCCGGCTTGATGAACTTCATGGTGTCATAAATGGCCATGCCCGCCGTCACCGAGCCGCCCGGCGAATTGATGTACAGATAGATGTCCTTGTCCGGGCTCTCGGACTCCAGGAACAGCATCTGGGCGACGATCAGATTGGCCATGTAATCCTCGACCTGGCCGACCAGGAAGATCACACGTTCTTTCAGCAAGCGGGAATAGATGTCGTATGCGCGTTCACCCTTGGCGGTCTGCTCCACCACCATGGGCACGAGGCCGGTGGCCTGGGGTTCGATGCGCATATTCGGGATCTCGAACATGGCTAGTCCTTGTTGTTATGCAATCTGTCCACTATGGGGGGTGAAGCCGCCAAGCTCAAGGCCCGGAGCGCATCAATTTCCCCGCATCCATCTTGTAGAGACGACAAACCGGGCGCACGGCCCGGTTTGTTCTTGGCTACGAGAGCGATTAGGCCGAGCGGGTCGGGTTCATCACTTCGTCGAAGCTGGACGGCTTCTCGGTCAGCTTGGCGCCGGCAGCCACCTTCTCGACCACGGTGTCTTCCAGGACCAGGGACTCGATGTTGGAGAGCTGGTCGCGGTTGGCGTAGTACCAGTTCACCACTTCTTCCGGGTTCTCGTAGGCGGAGGCCAGATTTTCGATGGTGCTGCGGACCTTGTCTTCATCGGCCTTCAGCTCGAACTGCTTGATCAGCTCGGCCATGACCAGGCCCAGGGTCACGCGGCGCTTGGCCTGCTCTTCGAACAGCGCATCCGGCAGCTCGGGGAGCTTGCCGCCGCGACCGCCGCGGAACTGATTGGCGGCCTGTTCGCGCAGGGCATGGATCTCGTTGACCAGCAGAGCCTTGGGGATGTCCATGGTGTTGGCCTTGGCCAGACCGTCCAGAACCTGGGCCTTGACCTTGTTCTTCAGGACATTGGCCAGCTCGCGCTGCATGTTCTTACCCACTTCGGCGCGCAGGGCGTCGATGGTGTCAACATTGAACAGGCTGGCGAACTTCTCGTCCAGGGCCGGGAGTTCCAGTGCTTGCACGGTGTTCACGGTTACGGCGAACTGGGCCGGTTTACCGGCCACGGGGGCGTGATGGTAGTCTTCCGGGAAGTTGACGTTCAGTTCCACGGCATCGCCGGCGGACTTGCCCATCAGGCCATCTTCGAAACCAGGAATCATGGACTTGGAGCCCAGAACCAGGTTGAAGCCCTTGGAGGAACCGCCGTCGAAGACTTCACCGTCGATCTTGCCGACAAAGTCGATGGACAGGCGGTCGCCGTCGGCGGCGGCGCGCTCGACATCCTTCCAGACGCCACGCTGCTTTCGCAGGGTTTCCAGCATCTTGTCCAAATCGGCATCGCCGACTTCGGCGACGACCTTCTCGACTTCCAGGGTGTCCAGGCCGGCGACCTTGACTTCCGGATAGACTTCGAAGGTGGCTTCGAATTCCAGCTGTTCCGGGGTTTCACCCTTCAGGGTGATGCTGGGCGCGCCGGCCGGGTTCAGCTTTTCCTGGACCACAGCTTCGTAGAAATGGCGCTGGATCACGTCGCCGATCACTTCCTGACGCACATAGCCGCCGAAGCGCTTCTGGATCACGGACAGCGGGGCCTTGCCCGGGCGGAAGCCGTCGATGCGCTGAGTGCGGGCCAGCTTCTGGAGACGCTGGTTCACTTCGGTTTCGATGGCGGCAGACGGGACGCCAACGGTCAGGCGGCGTTCCAGGGCGGAAAGGGTTTCAACGGAAACTTGCATTGTCGCGTAACCTCAAAAATGCAGGCGCTTAGGGGTTCTGAAAAGCCCCCGAGCATATCACAGGGCAAGAACGAGAACCAGGGCTTGTTCATAATTGGCCACCGGCGGCCGAGGACTGCCGCATGGCACGTGCGGATGCCGATGCGCGGCAATCTTGCGTAGGGAGGACCTGGGATTCTGGAAGAACGATGAGAAGGGGGGAATTGGTGGGTCGTGTAGGATTCGAACCTACGACCTAGAGATTAAGAGTCTCCAGCTCTACCAACTGAGCTAACGACCCAATTCCTTTAACCGATTGTAACAAAGCCCATGGTCGTGCGAAATGGTGCGAAAGGCGAGACTCGAACTCGCACGCCTTGCGGCGCTGGAACCTAAATCCAGTGCGTCTACCAATTCCGCCACTTTCGCAGGCTTCGCACACTTGCCAGCGAAGCGATGCTTCGTTGGCTCCCGCAAGGCATGAAGCCTGAGCGAGGCGATTTGGTGGGCTGTGTAGGATTCGAACCTACGACCTAGAGATTAAGAGTCTCCAGCTCTACCAACTGAGCTAACAGCCCGACTTTTATGACTTTTCCCTAAGCAGGGAAGTCTAGCCACGTCACCAGGGACGCGACCATCATTTAATGGGGTGGCCGATGGGACTCGAACCCACGACGACCAGAATCACAATCTGGGACTCTACCAACTGAGCTACGGCCACCATTAAACTTTTCGCCAGCGGTTTGGCGCGCCCGGCAGGAATCGAACCCGCGACCCACGGCTTAGAAGGCCGTTGCTCTATCCAACTGAGCTACGGGCGCTTTATTCGTCACCGAACCGGACACTCGCCGTAGACCTTAAGGATTGGTCGGGGAAGAGGGATTCGAACCCACGACCCTCTGGTCCCAAACCAGATGCGCTACCAGACTGCGCTATTCCCCGGTTGTATCACACGCTTATTGCGCCCGGACAATCCATCGATACGCTGTCTGCGACGAGGCCGGCATCTTACTAGCGCCCCGGGGGTGCGTCAATGCTCTTTTTAGAAAATTTCTCCTGGGGGAGCATGGACTTGGCGCTACTGGCTAAACTTGCGAAAATTAACACTTTAACCGTGTATCGAGGAAAGCCATGACGGCAAGCATCATCGATGGCAAGGCCATCGCCGCCCAAGTACGCCAGCAAGTCGCCAACGGCGTACGCGATCGCATCGGTAAGGGCATGCGCGCACCGGGCCTCGCCGTCGTGCTGGTGGGCGACAATCCGGCCTCCCAGGTCTATGTCGGCAGTAAGCGCAAGGCCTGTGCCGAAATAGGCTTCCATTCCGAGGCCCATGACCTACCCGACACCACCACCCAGGGTGAGCTCCTGGCGCTCATCGACCGGCTCAACGAGGACAGCCAGATCGATGGCATCCTGGTTCAGCTACCCCTGCCCGGCCATATCGACGCCAGCGCCGTGCTGGAGCGTATCCGCCCGGACAAGGATGTGGACGGCTTCCATCCTTATAACGTCGGCCGCTTGATGCAGCGCATGCCGGTACTGCGGCCCTGCACGCCCTTCGGCGTCATGAAGCTCCTGGAATCGACCGGCATCGACCTCCATGGACTTCACGCCGTGGTGGTGGGCGCCTCCAACATCGTCGGACGGCCCATGGCCCTGGAGCTGCTGCTGGCCGGCAGCACGACCACGATCTGTCACAGATTTACCCATGACCTTGCCTACCACGTGGGCCAGGCCGATATCGTCATCGCGGCCGCCGGCAAGCAGGGTCTGGTCAAGGGCGAGTGGGTCAAGCCCGGCGCCATCGTCATCGACGTGGGCATCCACCGCCTGCCCGACGGCCGCCTCACCGGCGATGTGGACTTCGCCGTCGCCAGCGAGCGCGCCGCCTTCATCACGCCGGTTCCCGGTGGCGTCGGACCCATGACCGTGGCCATGCTCATGTACAACACCCTGTACGCAGCCAATGTCCTGCATCGCTGAGGAGCCGTGCATGAAGCCAAGGAAATGCACCGGGGCGCTGTTGACGCTGGCCGCACTGGCATTGCTGAACGCCTGCGGCGGCTTGCGCACGGTCCAGTACGACAGCCTGCTGCGCCTGAGCCTGATCGATGACCGGGGCAAGACCATCTGGCGCGAGGAGCTCAGCGTCGGCGATGCCCTGGATGACGAGGGTTATCCCCTGGAATCCATCGCCACGGGCCGCATCTGCGTCGGGGAGCGCGCCGATGCCTGCGCCCATGAGCGCGAGTTGCAGTTGACCCTGGTGCTGCGGACCCGCGGCCTGGATGGACTGAGCCCCAAGCTCAACTACCGCGGCCAACTGGACGTGCGTCCCTCGAGCGGATTGCCCGTGGAGAGTCGCTCGCCCGAGGGCGACATGCCCTTGGCGGCGGGAAAGCCGGTCGAGGTGGAGCTCTTGAAGGGTTTGCGCCTACGCGCCGAATTGCCCTGAAATCGGTACGGGCTCCGGCGCTCCGGAGCCCTAGCCCGCCGCGCGGGCGGGCCTGGCCTGGTACTGCTGCAAGAAGTTGAACAGATCACTGCCCGGCAGAGGCTTGCTGTATAGATAGCCCTGCACGAAGTCGCAGTCGTAACGGCGCAGGAAGGCCAGCTGCTCCTCGGTTTCCACCCCTTCGGCCACCACTTGCAAGCCCAGGCCATGGGCCATGGCGATCATGGCCACCACGAGGTTGGCGTCATCGGCGTCGGTGTTCACGTCGCGCACGAAACTCTTGTCGATCTTGAGGGTATCCAGGGGATAGCGCTTGAGGTAGCTCAGGGACGAGTAGCCGGTACCGAAATCGTCGATGGCCAGGCCCATGCCCTCCTCCCTCAACTCGCCCAACAGCCGGGCGATTTCCTGCACATCGCCGCCGACGAGCGAGCTCTCGGTGATCTCCAGTTTCAGGGCATTGGCCGGCAGTCCGGCTTCGGTTAGGGCCGAGCGCACCGTGTCGAACAGGCCGCCGTCGCGGAACTGCCGGCCCGAGACGTTCACCGCCACCTGGATGGGCGCGGCCCCGGCATCGCGCCAGCGGCGCAGCTCCTTGCAGGCGGCGTGCAGGACCCAGGCGCCGATCTCGACGATGAGGCCGGTTTCCTCGGCCAGGGGAATGAAGCGATCCGGCGGCACCAGGCCCACTTCCGGATTGAACCAGCGCAACAGTGCCTCGACGCTGTGGATGCGCCCGGTTTCCGGCTCGATGATGGGTTGGTAGTGCAGCATCAGCTCCTTGCGTTCCACCGCATGGCGCAGGCGCGACTCGAAGAACACCCGCTCGGCGGCCAGGACATTCATGCGCGGCGTGAAGAAGCGGTAGGAATTGCGCCCGAAGCCCTTGGCCTCGAACATGGCCGAATCGGCGTTGCGCAGCAAGGCATTGGGTTCGTCGCCGTCGTCCGGGAACACGGTGATGCCTATGCTGGCGGTCAGGAACAGCTCCTTGTCCTGGGAACCGAAGGGCTGGGAGAAGGCCCGATGGATCTTCTCGGCGATGCGCTCGGCGTGGCGCTCGTCCTCGATATTGGGCAGGACCACCAGGAACTCGTCGCCGCCCAAGCGGGCCACAGTATCGCTCTCGCGAACGCAGGTACGCAGGCGCTGGGCCGATTCGATCAAGAGTTCGTCGCCGGCCAGATGTCCCAGGGTGTCATTGGCCAGTTTGAACTGGTCAAGATCCACCATGATTAGCACGACCTTGGAGCCGGCGCGCCGGCCGTTGGCCAGGGCCTGGGCCAGGCGGTCGAAGGCCAGCATGCGGTTGGGCAGGTCGGTGAGCGCGTCGTAGTTCGCCTGGTAGGTCAGGCGTTCCTCGTACTCCTTGCGTACGCTGATGTCTTCGCTGACCAGCAGGTAGTGGGTGATCTCCTGAACGGGATTGCGGATCGGGGTGAGCGTGGTGAACTCCCAGTAGAGCTTGCCCTGCTTGGTCTTGCTGGGCAGTTGGCCCTTCCATTCCTCGCCGCGGGCGATGGCAACGGCCAAGGCGTTGTGCTGCTCGGTCGCCGGGTAGCGGGCCTGCAGGCTGGCGATGCCATGGCCAACGACCTCGTCCCAGCGGTAGCCGGTCATGCGCGCGAAGGTCGGGTTGGCGTATTCGATGCGCCCGGCGGCGTCGGTGATCAGCACCGAGGCCGGCGACTGCTCGACCGCCAGGGATAACTTGTGCATGTTCTCTTCCATCTGGGCGCGGCGCTCCAGGTGGATTAGCACTTCCAGGGCCGTGGCCGCGACCTCGACATCCTTGCTCTCGAAGGGCTTCTGGGTATGCACTTCCGAGCCGTTACCGAGCAGCAGGGCGAACTCGGCGCGCGGCTCGAAGGCCCAGAGCAAATAGGGCAAACCCAGGTAAGCGCGCAGTTCCGGGATCGGCGCCTCGGGCAGGGTGCGGGAATTGGCGCAGAGGCGCTCGGGCAGCGCCCGCAGCACCAGCAGTTGGCCAGGCTGTCCGGCAGGGAAGCCGAGGGCATGCCAGAGATGGAAACGGTTGGAAGCCGGCTCGAAACGAAACAACACGGCCCGATCGTAGAGCGTGGTCGCCAGCAGGATTTCCAGGAAGCGCACCGCGATCTCGTTGCGGTCATGCAGGAATTCGCCGGCCTTGTAGGCACGGCTCACCAGGGTCGCCACCGTATGGGCACGGCGCGCATCGCGCTGAGTCAGGCTCTGTTCTTCCTGGAGGCGCAGCATCTGTGCGCCCAGGTGATTGCACTGCTGGCGATAGAACTCCAGTTCCTGCTTCAGAGCCTTCTGATCCTCGTCCGTTTCGCTCATTGCCCGTCCTGATTCAAGCAAAACACCATGGCCACGCCCGTCCAGTCCAGGGGCCGGCTGCGGCCATGCACCGGCGCGAACTCCACGCCGGAATAAAAGCCGCAGACCGGCGCGCAGCGGGCCAGTTCGGCAGCGACGATCCCGGCTTCCTCGACCTCGGCGCCGCTCACCATGGAGGACCGACCCGCACAATCCACATAGAAAGCCAGCAGGGGCTGCTCGCCCTCTAGGCTTGCAGCCAGCTCAACCGCCCCCTGGCGCACGGAATCCAGCATCAGGGCATTGCTGCGCGACATGACCTGGATCCGCGAGCCGACCGCGAAATCCGGCTCGAACAGGGTGATGGAGCCCTGAGCCGGATCATGGGACAAAATCAGGCGATTGACGTAGGCCGATTCCTCATAAGGCGCGAACAGATCCCCCTGTTTCTCTCCCAAGGTGGCCGTGAGAGTCAGCTGGCCCGCCGGTCCCGAGAAGAAATCCGCGCCCAGGATCGCCGTCAGAGCCTCCAGGGCCGGCTTTCCGTCCAGCTCATAGACCACCGCGCCTTCGATGCGGGTAATGGTCATGAACGAGCTTGCGGGCATGCAACCGTGGAAGATGCGCGTGATGAGCTTGATCTCGGGCGGCAGCACGGCCGCCACCACGCCATGGGGCATGGACCCTATGCCGTCGAAAATATACCCCGCGCCAAAATTGAAATCCGCCAGCGTGCCGCCGCCCAGGACCTGCAGCGGTTTGTCGCCCAAGACGTCGTACATGCCATCAAGCAAGCGGCTACCCACGTGCAATTGCACGGGATTGGCGTGGCGAACGCTGTCATAGAACACCAGGACCGAGCAGCCGTCCGCTTCCTCGCTCAGGCGCCGGCCCAGTGATTGTCCCACGCTGAACTCGTCCTGGCCCAGCTCGTCGAAATGCAGGGAGCTCAGGCTTAGGTCAGCCGGGAACACGGCGACCAAGGCCTCGAAGCCGCTGTAGGCACAGGTCTCGGCGGTGATGGTCCCCACCGCCGCGCCGCCGATGACCGGGATGTCGCCCAAGCGGGTGCGCAAGCCGGCCAGGAACAGCTCGCCATCGTGGCGGCCGCCGCAGAAGGCCAGGGCCCAACCCGGCATGAAGTCGGAGGGCACCCCGTCGTAGGCGGTTTCCAGGCAAGCCAGGGCGACTTCATGGGTATCCGGGCCGGCGGCGTGACCCAGAAGGATAGGAGAAGAAGAGGGAGCTGCCATTCTCGCGTCCTAAAATCTGCGCCTAGTGCCGCAGTACAACTTTAGTGTGCAGGTCGGGCCTGCGCCAGCGCCGGACCGGTTGTCCCGGGACGGCCATTCGTCAATCGAAAGGTAAATATGAAGCCTTCTCAAGTGCCCCACAAGTCAAAATTGCTGGATTTTTCGGACCTTAGGCGCATGACCGACGGGCGCCGCCATGAACCGCTCCGGATTGCAGGGGTAAGAAGTCACACCGAAACCGGCGTGGACCGATTCAATAGCCCACGGCGCCTCCGCCTTGCCGCCGGGGATCCGCAGCCCCCTGGAAGACCTTGCCGTCCCAGAGTATGGACTCCGTGGTGCCCAGGGGCCGCGCATAGCGGACGTTGTGGCCCTTGGCCTTGAGCAGCTTGACCGTGTCTATGCTCATGCCCTCCTCCACCCGCAGCAGATCCGGCTGCCACTGGTGGTGGATGCGCGGCATGGAAGATGCCGCCTGGATGTTCAGGCCGTGATCCAGGACGTTCATCAGGGTCTGCAGGACCACGGTGATGATGGTGCTGCCGCCCGGCGAGCCCAGGACCATATAGGGTTTGCCGTCCTTGAACACGATGGTCGGCGACATGGAGGAAAGCGGCCGCTTCTTGGGCTCGATGGCATTGGCCTTGTCGCCGATCAGGCCATAGGCATTGGCCTCGCCGGGCTTGGCGGAGAAATCGTCCATCTGGTTGTTGAGCAGGATGCCCGTACCCTGGGCGGTGATGCCGGTGCCATAGCTGAAGTTCAGGGTATAGGTGTTGGAAACGGCATTGCCCTTGCTGTCCATCACCGAGAAATGGGTGGTCTGCGGGCTCTCGTACTTGGCCGGCTGGCCCGGCTGGATCTTCTCCGAGGGCGTGGCCCGGTTTCGGGAAATTCGCTCTCGCAGCTTCTCGGCATAGGCCTTCGAGGCCAGGCCGGCCAGCGGCACCTTGACGAAGTCCGGATCGCCCAGGTGCTTGCTGCGGTCGGCATAGGCCAGTTTCATGGCCTCGGTCATCACGTGCAAGGACTCGGCGCTGTTCAAACCCAGATCGGCGATGGGATAGGCCTCAAGGATGTTGAGCAGCTGAATCAGGTGCACGCCGCCGGAGCTGGGCGGCGGCATGGACGCCACCTCGTAGCCGCGATACTGGCCGCGCACCGGCTCGCGCTCGACGACCCGGTAGTTCTTCAGATCCTCGCGGCTGATGAGGCCGTCATGGGCCTGCATGTCCGCCACCAGGCGCTCGGCGATCTCACCCTGGTAGAAAGCCTCCGGCCCATGGTCGCGGATCTGGCTCAGGGTCCAGGCCAGGTCTTTTTGGACCAGGCGATCGCCGAATTCGAAGTCCGTGCCGTCGGGGCGTAGGAAGATCCGGTGGGATGCCTCGGACTGGGCGAAGTGCTCGTGGGTGCGCTTCAAGGTGTCGATATGGGCCGGCTTCAAGACAAAACCCTGCTCCGCCAACTTTACCGCCGGTTCGATGACCTGCTTTAAGGGCATGCTCCCATAGCGCGCCAGGGCGTGGCTTAAACCGGCGACGGTGCCCGGCACGGCGACCGATTGGTGGCTGTAGCGCAGGCGCTCCTTGTCCACGGCGCCGCTCTCATCCAGGTACATGTCGGTGCGCGCCTGGGCAGGCGCGGTTTCCCGATAGTCGATGGCGATGGTTTTCTTCGCTTCGGCCAGATGCACCAGCATGAAGCCGCCGCCGCCCAGATTACCGGCCTCGGGCAGCACCACGGCCAGGGCGAAACCCACGGCGACCGCCGCATCCACGGCATTGCCTCCCTGCTGGAGTATCTCGGCGCCGACCCGGCTCGCCAACTCCTCCTCGCTGACCACCATGCCATGACGGCTCAGTTCTGGCGAGAACACGCTGTCCAGGCTGAGCCGCGCCTGATCCTCGACCACCGGCGCCGCCGGGACGGTACTGACGAACAGGCCGGCGGCTAGGCCGAGGCATAGACCCAGATGGAGGAAGGGGAAGCGCATCGACTGAACCCTCGAGACTAAAAGCGCAGGCATGATAACCCGAAGCACGGCCGGCGGGATCACAGCCACAGCGCATTGGACGGGCTCAGTTCAGCCAACGAATGGCGAACCCCTTGGGCAGGGAACTGGCGGCGCGGATCCAGCCCCGCTCCAGGAGTTCGGTCATGGACAGCTCGCCGGTGAGGCTGCGCGCCGGAGCCTCGCGGCCGGGACCCACCAGGACCCAGGCATTGCGGGAGCTGGCCTTTGCGGCGTACATGGCGCGCTCGGCGAGATTCAGGGCCTGCTCGAAGCCCTGCTCCGCCGCGCCCGGCAGGAAGGCGTGGCAACAAGCCCCCAGGGAACAGGACAGGCTCGTGCGCTCTTCGCCGCCGAGCAAGAATTCGTGTTGAGCGAACCCCACGCGCAGGCTCTCCGCCAGGGTTTCAGTCGCTTCCACCCCGGCATTCGCCACCAGGATCAGGAATTCATCGCCGCCCCAGCGCGCAATGCAGGCGTGCTCCGGGCAGAGGTTCTTCAGCAAGGTGGCGGCCTGCGCCAGGACGCGATCGCCCATGGCCTGGCCGCGTGCTCGGTTCAACTGAATGAAGCCGTCGATATCCAGGAGGATGAGCCCATGACCGCGCACCACGTCGGCGGGCCAGAGGCGATCCCGGTTCAGGCTGATGTAGCGGCGGTTATGCAACTCGGTCAGGCTGTCCAGCATGGACAGTTCGTAGAGCTGGGACGTCAGGGCCAGGTTTTCATCGATTCGCTCCTGGAGATGTTGCTCCAGGGACATGATGTGCAAATGCAGAGCCTTGAGCTCCTGCTCATGCTGGGCCAGCGACTCCTGCAGGGCCTTGGCTTCGGCTTGACGGCGTTGGCGCGATTGGACACGTTGCTGCTTCCAAGCCATGGCTCCCAACAAACCCAGGCATGTGCCCACCAGAAAATAGCCCAGCCAGGCCCAGGAGCTGCGCCACCAGGGACCGGCGACCCGGATGTTCAGGACCCCACCCGCCTCGGCCCACTGCCCGTCGCGGCTGCTGGCCCGGACCTCCAGGCGGTAGTCGCCTCGGCTCAAGTCGGTGAACGATAGCTCGCGCTGATGGTCCAGGTTGACCCAATCGCCGCCGGTCCCGTTCATCCGGTATTGAAAGCGGTTAGCCCCGGGATGCACGAAATCCGCCGCCGCATAGCTGATCGTGAAGGTGCGCGCGGCGGCGGGGAGGGCGATTTCCGAAACGCCGCCAAGGTCGCGGCTGTGGCTGCCATCGGAGCGGTACTCCCGCAACTCGGAGAACAGCACTCGCGGCGGCGTGTGCCCCGCCACGATCGCCTCGGGCCGGAAACTGCTGAGGCCGTTGATGCCGCCGAAAAACAATTCACCATCGGGCGCCGTGTACTGGCTGGTGGTGGAGAATTCGTCGGCCTGCAAGCCATCGCGCAGGCCGAACTGATCGATGCGCCCCGATTCGGGCGAGAAGCGCCACAGCCCCTGGTTGGTGCTCAGCCAGAGCAGCCCCTCCTTGTCGCCGGCAATGGCATATATCACCCCGTTGCGCAGGATGGGCGCCTGCCCCGGGCCCAGGAATCGAATCGAATCCCCTTGGCCGTCCACACGGTTGAGTCCCGCGGCCGTTCCGATCCAAAGGCGACTCTGAGCATCCTCGAACAGCGACAGGACAGCCGTGTGGCTCAGGCTGCTCGGTTCATGGGCTTGGCTTTGGTACAGATCGAAGCCGCCGTTCTCGCGGCGCCGCAACAAGCCGCCATCCCCGCCCAGCCAGAGCCGGCCGTCGCTGGTATCCAGGATGGTATTGACGCGCCGATCGATATTGCGGAATTTCACCGGCAAGCTGTCGCCCAGGCGCTCGAAGCCTTCGCTGGCGTCCAGGTAGCGATCCAGTCCCGATTCGCCGCCTATCCATAGCTGGCCGCCTCGGTCCTCCAGCAGACTTAATAGACGGTCATCCGACAGGGATTGCCCGTCGCCGGACCGGTGTTGCCAGCGTTGGAAGCGTTCATTGCCTGGATCCAGGCGGTTCAGGCCGCCGCCATGGGTCGCGAACCACATGCGCCCCCGGCGATCCTCGACGATGGCGGAAACCCGAGGATGTGCAAGACTCCCGCTCTTGCCCGGCTCGGAACGAAAATGCTTCAGCTCCCGGCGGGCGCGATCCAGGCGGAACACCCCCTCGTCCGCAGTACCCATCCATAGCCGGCCCAGGCGGTCCTGGGAAACCGATTCCACGCGATTGCTGCCGCGCGGTGGTCCGCCATCCCGACCGGACAAATAGTGCGAGAAACGAGCGCTCTCCGGGTTCCAGACCGCCGCCCCCGAGCCGTAGGTGCCCAGCCACTGCAGCCCGGTGCGATCCGTGAAGAAGCTGGTAATGTCGTCGCCCGCCAAGCCCTGGGGCTCCTGCGGCTCGCGGAACAGGGTCTGGAATCCTCCACCCGGCTCGGTTCTCAGCGCCAGGCCGCGCTCGGTCCCTATCCATAAGCGGCCCTTGGCATCGCTGCTCAAGGCCTGCACCCGGTTGCTGGGCAAGCCCGCTTCGGGTGATGTCCCGGAAAAGTAACGCAGAAAATCCTGCTGGCCGGGCCGGAAGCGGTTCAAGCCGTTGACCGTGCCGATCCAGAGCTGGCCATTGGTAGTGTAATGCAGGGCCAGGACCCGATCGTCGGAGAGACTGCTGGGATCGCCGGGGTCTCGGCGAAAGCGTTGAATCTTTCCGCTGGCCCCATCGCGCCGGTTCAAGCCCTCTTCCGTGCCTATCCACAAGCCGCCCAGCCCATCCTCGGCGAGGGTATTGATGCGGTTGTCGGACAGACTCTCGGGATCATGAGCGTCGAAGGCCTGGCGCATGTAGGTGCCGGACTCCTCGCGCAGGAAGAGGCCATTGCCGGTGCCGACCCACAGCCGCCCCTGACGATCCTCCCAGAGGGCGGAGACGCGCAAACCCTCGTCGCCGGCTTGGCCCACGGGCAGCAATTTCTCGTGGTGAAAGCGCCCCTGCTCGGGCACGAAACGATCCAGACCCAGTTCCGTGCCTACCCAGAGCCGGCCGTGAGAATCCACCAGCAGCGCCGAGATGAAATTGGCGGCCAGGCTATCGGGCTGATCGTGGCTGTGCCGGTAGTAGCGGAAGCCATAGCCGTCGAAACGGTTCAAGCCGTCCTGGGTGCCCAGCCAGAGAAATCCCCTGGCGTCCTGGACAATCTGGGTGACGACGCTCTGGGACAGGCCCTGTTCCAGGCCGTAGCGCTGGAACTTGAGGGGCAGATTCTCGCCGGCAGCGCTGGACCCGACCATGAGCAGCAGCCACAGGCTTAAGGTGGCGAAGCCCTGCCAGATCCTGCGTGTCCGTGTTGCCTGCATCGACCTTCTTCCCTGTCCCTCTGCCAGCGAGTCTAATCCCTTTGGCGGCCAGCCCCAAGCCCGCCAGCGGCGCAAATCAGCGTAAGCAGATCTCGCTGGCCAACTCCGGCCGTATGCCTTGTTTGTCCTGGTAAAATGCCCGGATCCGCTGTACGTCCAGCTCCTTGTCGCCGGACATCTCCAGGGTCGGTCCGACGCCGATCTCGCGGCGGCGAGCGTCGATATAGGCCAGGACCACCGGTACTTTCGCCTCCAGGGCGATGTGATAGAAGCCGGACTTCCAATGATCGGTCTTCTTGCGCGTGCCTTCCGGGGCCAGGGCGATGGAGATGCGCTCCCGGGATTCGATCAACTCCACCACCTGGGACACCATGTTCTTGCGCTCGTCGCGCTTCACCGGATAGCCGCCCAGGGAGCGGAACAACCAGCCAAAGGGGCCGACGAAGAGCGTGTGCTTACCCAGGAAGGTGACGTCCATGCGCAAGGCCCAGGCGGCGAACAGACCGATGGGGAAATCCCAGTTGGAGGTGTGGGGGTAGACGATGATGATGTATTTCTTGATATCGGGAAGGCGGCTCGTCACCTTCCAGCCGGCGAGGCGCAACAGCCAATACGACAACCAGGCCATGGGTACTCCAGGGAAGCAAATAACAAAAGAGGGAACACACCGGTTCCCTCTTTTTTGCGCGACCTATCTACAACAATAGCGGAAAAGCCGCTCAATCGGCGTTGTAGAGATCGATGATCGACTCGTTCAGCTCGCGATCCTTCTTGGCGGCATCGCTGCGGCCCACTTCCAGGCGGTCCAGGTAGGCTTGGTCGATATCGCCGGTGATGTAGTTACCGTCGAAGACCGAGGCCTCGAACTGGAGAATCTCCGGATTGCCTTCGCGGCAGGCATCGATGAGATCCTGCAGATCCTGGTAGATCAGGCGATCGGCGCCGATGGCCTGGCGCACGGTCTCCACGTCGCGGCCATGGGCGATGAGCTCGGAGGCGGCCGGCATGTCGATGCCATAGACATTGGGGAAACGCACCGGCGGCGCGGCGGAGGCGAAATACACCTTGCGGGCACCGGCCTCGCGAGCCATCTGCACGATCTGCTTGCAGGTCGTGCCGCGCACGATGGAGTCGTCGACCAGCAGGACGTTCTTGCCCTTGAACTCCAGGCCGATGGGATTGAGCTTGGAGCGCACGGACTTCTTGCGCAGGGCCTGGCCGGGCATGATGAAGGTACGGCCGATGTAGCGGTTCTTGACGAAACCGTGGCGCATCTTCACGTCCAGGACGTGGGCCATCTGCATGGCCGAGGTGGTGGACGTATCGGGAATCGGAATGACGACGTCGATATCATGATCCGGCCATTCGCGCAGGATCTTCTCGGCGAGCTTCTCGCCCATGCGCAGACGCGCCTTGTAGACCGAGATCTTGTCCATGATGGAGTCCGGTCGCGCCAGGTAGACGTGCTCGAACAGACAGGGTGTGTAGGCACCGCCATCGGCGCAGATCTTGGCGTGCAGATTGCCCTCAAAGTCGATGAAGATCGCCTCGCCCGGCAGGACATCGCGCACCAGGTCGAAGCCCAGCACGTCCAGGGCCACGGACTCGGAGGCGATCATGTACTCCGTGCCTTCCTCGGTCTCGCGCTTGCCGTAGACCAGGGGGCGGATACCGTGGGGATCGCGCAGGGCCAGCATGCCGTGACCGACGATCAGGGCGATGGCGGCATAGGCGCCCTTGCAGCGGCGGTGCAGGGTTCCCACGGCCTTGAAGATGTCTTCGGGGGTCAAATGAGCGGTGCGCGCCTCGGCCAGTTCGTGGGCGAGGATGTTGAGCAACACCTCCGAATCGGAATTGGTGTTGATGTGGCGGCGGTCCTGGGCAAAGATTTCCTGCACCAGCTGGCCGGCATTGGTCAGGTTGCCGTTATGGGCCAGCGCGATGCCATAGGGCGAGTTGACGTACAGCGGCTGAGCCTCGGCCGAGCTGGAACCGCCGGCAGTCGGATAGCGCACATGGCCGATGCCCATGTTGCCGCGCAGGCGGTGCATATGCCGCGCCTGGAAGGTGTCGCGCACCAGGCCATTGGCCTTGCGCAGGAACACGCGCCCCTCGTGGTGAGTGACGATGCCGGCGGCATCCTGTCCGCGGTGCTGGAGCATGGTCAGGGCATCGTAAATGCTCTGATTGACCGGGCTCTTGCCGACGATACCCACTATGCCACACATGAAACTACCCTCGTGGAGATGAAAGACATGTCGCGCCCAGACAGCTCAGGGCTTAACGACCGGCACGGGCACGTCCTTGGGAAGCACCTGGCCAAAATTATCGAAGAACCAGACCCCGACCTGCTGGAACTGCGGCAGCAGCTGGGACTGGCGCCACCAGTCCTGGTCGGGGAAGCGGGTGAAATACCCCAGGAAATAGCTTAGCGCAGCGACGATGAGCACGCCGCGCGCGGCACCGAAAACCATGCCCAGCATACGGTCGGTGCCGGACAGGCCACCGGCGGCGATGAGCTTTCCGATCAAGGTGTTGATGAGGCCGGCGACGAACAGAGTGCCCACGAACAAGGCCACGGCCGCCGCCGCATGGCGCAGCATCTCCGGTTCCAGCTTGCCGGCGAATTGGGCCGAGAGGTCCAGGTAGAACCACTTGGCGACGAAATAGGCCGCCACCCAAGCCGCCAGGGACAGAGCTTCCTTGACGAAGCCCCGCATCAGGCTGACCAGGGCCGAGAGCGCGATGATGCCGATGATGATGTAATCAACCCAGAACATTCAGGCAGGACTCCCGCGCAAGGCCAATGCCAAGGGCGCGCATTGTAGCAGAGCGGACCAGCCGGCCATAGGCTCAATGCTGCATCGGATCAAACGGCACGACGCGCGGCTTGACCTTGGTGATGATCTCGACCCGGGGTGCCATGGCGACGGCCTTGCTGCGATCCAGTTCCGGTCCGATGAACACGCGCGTACCCTCCGGCGTCTTGCGGGTGAAGGCCTTGAAGCCGGCCGACTTGAGCTTGGCGGTCAGGGCCTTGGCGTTGGCCTCGCTGCCAAACACGCCGGCCTGCACGACCCAGGCCGAGCGCAAGAAGGCGCCGATGGCATCGCCGCTGCCTTGCGCCGGCTTGGCGCTCGGGCCATTGGTCTCCGGCTGAGTCTGGGCGGCTATGGCCGGCTGCGTGCCCTCGGCGGCGGGCACGGGCTTGGCCGCCACGTCGACGTCGGCGGCTGGCTGTTGACTGGGCGGTTCGACCGCCGAGGCATCGGGAACCGGTTCCGCTGTGCCCGGCTCGGGCTCGGCGACCACCTCGGGCATCGCGGTCTGCGCCTCGGCCGGCGCCTGGTCGGCGGGCGTGTTATTGGAAGGAATGCGCGCCACCAGGGCCTGCTGCTCCTTCACCACCTGCTGGTGGGCCTGCTCCAGATCCAGGGAGATCTCGCGCACTTCGCCCAAGGCCGGTTCCTGGGGAATGCGGCTGCTGAGCGGCGCCTCGTCGCGCTGATTGTCAAGCAGGATGGGAATGAACAAAACCGCCAGGGCCACCAGGACCAGGGCGCCGACCAGGCGCTGCTTTAAACCGCCATCCATCTTCCGTCTCGAACCTCGCTCAAGGAGTCTTGCAACTGGCGCCCGGGCGCCAGGCCAGGGCCGCCGCCACGGTGTAGAAAGACCCGAAGACCACCACTCTATCCTGGGGGCGGGCTTCCGCCCAGGCGGCTTGAAGCGCCGTGACGACATCGGCATGGGTCGTACTGCCCTGTCCCATAGCCGCCAACGCCTGGGCCGGAAGCTCGGCGCTGGTTCCGCGCGGACCGCTCAGTCCGGCGACGAACCAGGCATCCACGGAATCGACCAACTGGGCCAGCGTGCCGGAAATATCCTTGTCGCCGAGCATGGCCACCACAGCCAGGGTGCGCCCGGCGCAGGGCGTCGCCTCCAGGAGCTCGGCGAGCTTGCGCGCCGCCTGGGGATTATGAGCCACGTCCACCAGGGTCTTGACCGGACCGGCGATGCGCTGAAAACGCCCGGCGAGCTGGGCCGTGCGCATGGCTTCGGCCACGGCCTCGGCGCGCAACGCAATGCCCGGCAGGGCCGCGAAGGCCGCCAGGGCAGAAGCCGCGTTGACGGGCAGCAGGCTGGGCATGGGCAAGGCGTCGAAAGCTTGCGCCCCCGTCCACAGCCTCAGCCCTTCGGGTCCGCGCTCATGGCCAAACTCCCGGCCCTGCAGGCGCAGATCCGCGCCGATCTGCCCGGCATGGGCGCGCAGGGGCTCCGGCACCGCCGTATCGCCGAACAGGGCCGGCTTGCCGGCGCGGTAGATTCCGGCCTTCTCGGCGGCGATCTGCTCGATGCTATCGCCGAGGTAATCCCGGTGATCGATGTCGACCGTGGTCACCAGGGACACATCCGGTTCGACGATGTTCACCGCGTCCAGGCGTCCGCCCAGGCCGATTTCCAGGACCACCACGTCGAAGGCCGAATGCTTGAACTGCCAGAGTGCCGCCAGGGTGCCGAACTCGAAAAAAGTCAGGGGCAGGTCGCCGCGCGCCTCTTCCACCGCCTCGAAGGCGGTCACCAGCTCGGCGTCGGTGGCCAGTCGGCCATCCAGGCGCACGCGCTCGTGGTAGTGGAGGATATGGGGCGAGGTGTAGACGCCGACGCTGAGGCCATGGGCCTTGGCCAGTGCCTCCAGGAAGGCGCAGCAGGAGCCCTTGCCATTGGTGCCGCCCACCAGGACGACACGGCTTTGCAGGTGCACGACGCCCAGCGCTTCGGCCACGCCGCGCACCCGCTCCAGCCCCAGGGCGATGGCCTTGGGATGCTGGGCCTCCATCCACGCCAGCCAGTCGGCCAGCGTGCGCCGGGCGTGGCTCATGCGGCGGCTTGCTTGGGGTCGGCCTGGCGGGTGAGCTTGGCCAATAGGCCCGCGACGCCCTCGCGCATCTGGTGACGGCTAAGGATCATGTCGATGGCGCCGTGCTCCACCAGGAACTCGGAACGCTGGAAGCCCGCCGGAAGGGTCTCGCGCACGGTCTGCTCGATGACGCGGGGACCGGCGAAGCCGATCAGGGCATTGGGTTCGCCGATATTGATATCGCCCAGCATGGCCAGGGACGCCGAGACACCGCCCATGGTCGGATCGGTCATCACCGAGATATAGGGAATGCCCTTGTCGGACAGGCGCTTCAGCGCCGCCGAGGTCTTGGCCATCTGCATCAGGGAGATCAAGGCTTCCTGCATGCGCGCGCCGCCGGAGGCGGAGAAGCAGATCAGGGGAATGCCCAGCTCCAGGCAGACATTGGCGCCGCGCACGAAACGCTCGCCCACTACCGAGGCCATGGAGCCGCCCATGAACTCGAACTCAAAGGCGGCGACCACGACGGGCAGGCCCATCAACTCGCCCTTCTGCACGATCAAGGCATCCTTCTCGCCGGTCGCTTTCTGGGCGGCGGCCAGGCGGTCCTTGTATTTCTTGGAATCGCGGAACTTGAGGATGTCCTGGGGCTCGATCTCGGCGCCGATTTCCTCGCGCGGGCCGGCGTCCAGGAAGGTGTCCAGGCGCTTGCGGGCGCGGATGCGCATATGATGTTCGCACTTGGGGCAGACGTGCAGGTTGCGCTCCAGCTCGGCGCTGTAGAGCACGGCATTGCAGGCATCGCACTTGGTCCACACGCCTTCCGGCACGCTCTTGGCTTTGGCTTCAATGCGCTTGGCGCGCGGCAGGATGCGCTCTAACCAACTCATGGGCTCGTCCTTTCCAGTTCGTAAGGCTATTCGAAGGGCGGGTATTCTAGCACAGGGGCCTGGGCTACCGTCAGGCCAGGAACAGTGGTCCAACCGGCACTTCAGGCACCCCGAAACGCGAGGGATAGGCCACCTGCACCAGGTACAAGCCGTTGGGCGGCGCGGTGACGCTCGCCTGGTTGCGATCGCGGGCGGCAAGGACTTCCTTGACCCAACCGGGTGCTTCCACGCCGGCGCCGATCTCCAGCAGCAAACCGGTGATATTGCGCACCATGTGATGCAGGAAGGCATTGGCGCAGACGTCGATGATGACGAAGTCGCCGCGCCGCTCCACCTCCAGATGGTAGATGTTGCGCCAGGGGGACTTGGACTGGCAGCCGGCGGCGCGCAGGGAGGAAAAGTCCTGCTCACCCAGGAAATGCCGGGATGCCTCGCGCATGCGCCCGACATCCAAGGGCCGGTAGTGCCAGGACAGGCCCTCGCGCAGGATGGCGGGACGCTGGGGCGTGTTGCAGATGATGTAGCGGTAACGGCGCGACAGCGCCGCATAGCGGGCATGAAAATCCTCGTCCATGCCCATACGCACCCAGCGCACGCAGATGTCGCCCGGCAGCTTGGCGTTAGTGCCCATCAGCCAGGCACGGTCGATGCGCGGGGCCTCGGTGTCGAAATGCACGACCTGACCGGTGGCATGGACGCCGGCATCGGTGCGTCCGGCGCAGGCGACGCTGATGCTCTCGTCGGCGACCCCGGACAAGGCGGTTTCCAGGTGTTCCTGGACCGAGTAGCGCGTGTGGCTCTGGCGCTGCCAGCCGTGGTAGCGGGCGCCGTTGTATTCGATGCCTAGGGCGATGCGCATGGTCTACTCTATGTGGCCAAAAAAACAAACGGCCCGCATCGCGGGCCGCCGTCATTGTAGCCGATTCCGACTGGAACCAGGGTCTGTCCGCTTTTACCGCTCCTACGCGCTAAAGCCGAACCGCCCCTAAACTCAGCCCAGCTTGGCCAGCAAGGCCTGGGCTTCCTGCTTCTGCTCCAGGGAGCCCTCGGTCATCACTTCGCTCAAGATGTCGCGAGCGCCGTCCATATCGCCCATGTCGATATAGGCTCGCGCCAGATCCAGCTTGGTGGAAGCCTCATCGCTACCGGCCAGCAGATCCTCGTCCTCGGCGCCCAAGCTGGCCAGGTCGTCCCGAGCCCCCTGGTCCATCGCCAACTCGTCTGCCAAATCGAAGTCCATGGTTTCCTCGGCTTGCGGCGTCGGCGAGCTCGGCTCTTCATGCAGCGCAAAGCTGAAGTCATCCTCGGGCTGGCTGGCCGGCGGCGGGGACAGCTCACCCAGGGTGAAGTCCAGGGCACCGCCGTGCTCGGCGGCGGCCGTGCCCGCGCTCAGGTCGAACTCGAACTTTTCCTCGGCCGGCTTGGCACCGAAACCGGAGAAACCTTGCTCCACCGACTCATCCAAGTGGAACTCCGAGCTGTCATCCGGCGCCGGCGCCTGGGCCTTGGGCGCCTCGCCCACATCCAGGTTGGCAAAAATATCGTCCGCGCTAGGCAGCTTGCTCGTACCGGCGCTGGCGACCTCGCCCAGCAGGGTGAAGCGTTCGCCGTGCCAGGCGGCCTCGAACAGGGCAGCGACGCGGGCCACGAGAGAGGCATCCAGGGCCGCCGCCCCCTTCAGGCGCAGGGCCTCGCTCTCGAAGGCCGCGCGGTTATGGGTCTCGGCATAGCATTCCAGCAGCTTGAGCCGCGCCTCGTGGCGTTCGGGATCCTTGGCCAGGGTCGCCTTGAGCAGTTCCTCGGCCTGGCCGTACTTGCCGTAAGCGATGTAGATATCGGCCTCGCCCAGGGGATCGGCGATATTGTCGAAGTTCGTGAGGCTGGACGCGCTGGCTGCTGCGACAGGCTCGTCCACGGCGAAAGTATCGGCTACGTCCGGAATGTCCAGATCCGGGAGGCTCTCGGCGGCCGCGGCCACGGTGCCGGTCGCGGCGGTGGCCGCTTGCGGCTTGCTGACGGTCGGAGCCGGACGAACCGGCAGGATTTCCTCTTCGGCCGGCCGGCGGCGAGCCAGGAACAGGCCGAGACCCAGCAACAGCACCAGGGCGCCGCCGCCGGCCGCCAGGTACAGCGGCTCGGCCAGGATTTGGCTAAGCAGATCCGGTTCGGCCGGCGCCGGACGCGGGCGGGCCGTCGCGGGAGGTTTAGGCTTGGATACCTGCGTCACCGGCGCGGTCGGAGCCGCGGCTGGCGTGCTCGTTCCGGACTCCGGAGCTGGCGTGGGCGCCGTGGCAACTGGTTCGCCGGTCTCGGGAACAGTCTGGCCCGGGGTCGGCGCGGCAGAACCGCCGGCCGGCATCGTTTCGGTTTCCGCACCGCCGGCCGGCAAAGTCTTCCCGGCCTGCAGCGCGGCCAGCTGCTCGTCCTTCAGCTTGACCAGACGTTCCAGCTTGTCCATCTGGGACGCCAGCTGGCCGAGCTGCGAACGCAGCTCCTCGTTTTCCTTGCTCAGGGTTTCCTGGGCTTCGACGACGCCGCTCAGGCGGTCGCGGATGGCACCGTCGCCGCTGTCCTTGCCGGAGGGCGGGGTCACCAGCTTTAACCGGCCATCGCCGGTTTCCACCGGCGCCGATTCGCTGGCAGCGCCGGCCTGCCCCGCCTCGACGACGGCGCGCGGCTCGTCGCTGACGCCGGAGCGCGTGCCCCAGGCCTGGTTGTGGGCGATCATCAACCGGCGCGCCTCAGCCATGCTCACCGCATCGATGGACTCGCCGCTGGGAACTTTCAGGGTCTGCCCCTGCTTGAGGCTGTTCATGTTGCGGGTCGAGAAGGCGTCGGGATTAGCCTGGTACAGGGCCACCATGGTTTGGGCCGTGGAATGGCCGTTGCGCACCTTGTTGGCGATGCCCCACAGGGTATCGGTACCGCCGGTTGGGCCGTAGGCTTCGCCGCTATAGCTACCGGTGAAGGCTGGCGCGGGGCCACCGCTGACTCGGCGCTGTGCGGGACCGGTGGCGATGGGCGCCGCAACGGCCGCCGCACGGCTGCGCTCGGCGAAGACCGGAGGATCCATGAGCAGGGTGTATTCCCGCTGCATGCGCCCGGAAGGCCAGTTGATTTCGACGATGAAGTTCAGAAAGGGTTCTTTGACCGGATCGCGGGTACGCAGACGCAGTACCTTGCGGCCATCGGACAGGGTCGCCGGGCTGAAACGAATGGAGTTCAGGAAATAAGCGCGCTCGACGCCGGCTCGTTCGAACGCCTCCGGGCTGGCCAGGTTCGCGCGCATCACGTCCACTTCGACATCCTGTGCCGAGAGTAGCGGGATCTCCGCCTCCAGAGGCTGGTTCAACCCGGAACGAACGACGATATCGCCCAGACCCAATGCCTGCGCGCCGCTGGCGGACAACGCCGCCATCAAGGCGATTACCAAGGCCGACTTGCGTGCCATAGCCATTCCCTTTCGTTTCGTGCTCCCGACGCGAACTGATTCCACGCCAGGAACTTGCTACTTATTGTTAAGGTTATTGTTTATGTAGTGCGAGCAACTATAGCTCACAGGTACTCTTTTACCAACAATTCAGCGATTTGCACGGCGTTCAAGGCCGCGCCCTTGCGCAGGTTGTCGGACACGACCCACAGATCCAGGCCGCAGGGATAGGAAATGTCCTGGCGCACGCGGCTGACATAGACCGCATCGCCCCCCGCAGCCTCGGACACCGGCGTCGCATAGCCGCCCGCCTTGGCTTCGTCCACCAGCTCCACGCCTGGCGCCTTCTTCAGCAGCTGACGCGCCTCCTCCCGGTGTATGGGCTTACCCGTCTCCACATGCAAGGCCGCCGAATGGCCGTAGAACACCGGCACGCGCACGCAGGTGGGGTTCACCTGGATCTCCTCGTCGTCGAAGATCTTGCGCGTTTCCCAGACCATCTTCATCTCTTCCTTGGTGTAGCCGTTGTCCTCGAAGTTATCGATATGGGGGATGACATTGAAGGCGATCTGGCGGGAGAACACCTTGGGGCTTGCGCCCCGGCCATTGAGCAGTTCGGCGGTCTGGCGCGCCAACTCCTCGATGCCGGCCTTGCCGGCGCCGGACACGGACTGGTAGGTGGCGACATTGATGCGCTCGACGCCGACGGCGTCGTAAATGGGCTTCAGGGCCACGGCCATGGGGATGGTCGAGCAGTTCGGGCAGGCGACGATGTTCTTCTTGCGGAAGTCCTTGAGGGCCTCGGGATTCACTTCCGGCACGATGAGCGGCACGTCCGGATCCTGGCGGAAATGGGAGGACTTGTCGATGACGACGCAACCGGCGGCCGCCGCCTTGGGCGCCAGCTCGGCGGCAACCTTGCCGCCGGCGGCGAAGAAGGCGAGCTGCACTTGCCCAAAGTCGAACTTGTCCGCCTCGCGCACCATGATCGGGCGCTTGCGGAACATCACGGTCTCGTCCACGGAGCGGGCACTGGCCAGGGGATAGAGCTTGCCGATGGGGAAATTCCGCTCTTCCAGGATTTCAATCAGGGCGGTGCCCACGGCGCCGGTGGCGCCGACGATGGCGATGTCGAAGGTCTTGCTCATGTCTTGGGTTCTATTCAGGCCGGAAGGAGCTCTTATTGTAAGCGCTCTACAGTCAACGCGCGGCATCCAGATGCATGAACGTTTCGAGAAATCACCGCTAAGCACTTGGTTTAGCGAAAAAAGCCATCCTAGCCATTCGGCGCGTCCGCGCAATAAAAAAGGGGCCCGAGGCCCCTTTGACGCATTGAAACTGTGAACCAGCCTACGCTTTGCGCTCCAACAGGATGCGCAGCATGCGCCGCAGCGGCTCGGCCGCTCCCCAGAGCAACTGGTCGCCGACGGTGAATGCACCCAGGTATTCGGGCCCCATGGCCAGCTTGCGCAGGCGGCCGACGGGCACGGACAGGGTGCCGGTCACCTTGGCCGGGGACAGCTCGCGCACCGAGTCCTCTTTATGGTTGGGCACGAGCCTGACCCAGTCGTTATGCCCGGCGATGAGCCGCTCGATCTCGGCCAGGGGAAGGTCCTTTTTCAGCTTCACGGTCAGCGCCTGGGAATGACAACGCATGGCGCCGATGCGCACGCAGATGCCGTCCACCGGCAGCGGAGCGGCTTCCCGGCCCAGGATCTTGCTGGTCTCCACCAGGCCCTTCCATTCCTCGCGGCTCTGGCCGTTGGGCAGTTCCTTGTCGATCCAGGGGATGAGGCTGCCGGCGAGCGGCGCGCCGAACTGGGCGGTCGGGAAAGCCTCACCGCGCAGGGTCTCGGCCACCTTGCGGTCGATGTCCAGGATGGCCGAGGCCGGATCGGCCAGCTCGCTCGCCACGGTGGCGTGGATCGCCCCCATCTGGGCGATCAGCTCGCGCATGTTCTGGGCGCCGGCGCCGGAGGCCGCCTGGTAGGTCATGGAACTGACCCACTCGACGAGATCCGCCTCGAACAGGCCACCCAGGGCCATGAGCATCAGGCTGACCGTGCAGTTGCCGCCGATGAAGTTCTTCACGCCTTTCGCCAGTGCCTCGTCGATGACCTTGCGGTTCACCGGATCGAGGATGATCACCGCGTCGTCGGCCATGCGCAGCGTCGATGCCGCATCGATCCAGTAGCCGTCCCAACCCTCGGCGCGCAGCTTGGGGAAAACCTCGGTCGTGTAGTCGCCACCCTGGCAAGAGACCAGGACATCCATCTGTTTGAGCTCGGAAATCGTGTAGGCATCCTTGAGCGTGCCGGCCGGTTTACCGAAATCCGGTGCCGGTTTGCCGACGGCGGAGGTGGTGAAGAAGACCGGATCAACATGCGCGAAGTCGTTCTCTTCGCACATGCGCTGCATCAGGACGGAGCCGACCATGCCCCTCCATCCGATAAAGCCTACGCGCAACATGGAATGTCCTTGTGATTAGAAAAACAAAACGGGTCCTTAATTGTACGTCGCGTAGCGACACCGCCTTACCCCCTCCCCCTCGCGGGGGAGGGTGGCGCGAAGCGCCGGGAGAGGGCACGGACCCGTTTCGAGATTACCGCAGTGCAGCAGCGGTTTCCTATAACGCTTTGGCCGATTCTGGTGGAGAAATCGGCCAAATGGCTTGGCAAAGGCTTACAGCGCCGCCACGACGGCATCGCCCATGGCCTTGCAGCCCAGCTTCTCGCAACCTTCGGTCCAGATATCGGCAGTGCGCTTACCGGCGGCCAGCACTTTCTTCACGGCGGCCTCGACGCGCTGAGCCGCAGCCTCTTCCCCCAGGGAATAGCGCAGCATCATGGCGACGGACAGGATCTGGGCCAGGGGATTGGCGATGTCCTTGCCGGCGATGTCCGGGGCCGAGCCGTGGATAGGCTCGTACAGACCCTTGCCGTTGGCGTCCAGGGAGGCCGAGGGCAGCATGCCGATGGAGCCGGTGAGCATGGAGGCCTCGTCGGACAGGATGTCGCCGAAGATATTGCCGGTGACCATGACATCGAACTGCTTGGGATTGCGGATCAGCTGCATGGCGGCATTGTCCACCAGCATGTGGGACAGCTCCACGTCCGGGTATTCCTTGCCCACCTCGGTCACGACGTCGCGCCACAACTGGGTGCATTCCAGGACGTTCATCTTGTCCACGGAGCAGAGCTTCTTGTTGCGTTTCTGGGCGGCCTGGAAGCCGGCATGGGCGATACGGCGGATCTCGCTCTCGCTGTAGATCATGGTGTTGAAGCCGACTTTTTCGCCCTCGCGCACTTCGATGCCGCGCGGCTCGCCGAAATAGATATCGCCCACCAGCTCGCGCAGGATCAGGATGTCGAGGCCGGCGACGATCTCCGGTTTCAGGCTGGACGCCGAGGCCAGCTCTTCATAGACCACGGCCGGGCGCAGGTTGGCGAACACGTTCAGGGCCTTGCGGATGGCCAGCAGGCCACGCTCCGGGCGCTGCTCGCGCGGCAGGGCGTCGTACTTCGGGCCGCCCACGGAAGCCAGGAGCACGGCGTCGGCGGCCAGTGCCTTGTCCAGGGTCTCGTCGGGCAGGGGCTTGCCGGTGGCGTCCACGGCGCAGCCGCCGATCAGGGCGGTGTCGGTGACGATGTCCAGGCCGTCAGCCTTGAGCACATCCAGGACGCGCACGGCCTGGGCCATGATCTCGGGGCCGATGCCGTCGCCGGGGAGGAGGAGGATTTTCTTGGGCATGGTATTCGCTCTTTGTCTGGGCCCTTCGATACGCCCGGCCTTGCCGGGCTACTCAGGGCGAACGGAAATTTATGCTTGGGATTCGGAAGGCCGTTCGTCCTGAGTAGCCGCGCCAGCGGCGTATCGAAGGACTCTCGGCATGCGCCTCAGCGCACCGCCCCGAACAGCCATGGCTTCTCGGCGCGGCGCCGGTCCTCATAGGCCTTGATGGCATCGCGCTGCTGCAGGGTCTGGCCGATGTCGTCCAGACCGTTGAGCAGGGTGTGCTTGCGGGCCGGGTCCACCTCGAAGTGAATGCTGCGGCCGTTCGGCGTGGTCACGATCTGGGCGGCCAGATCCACGGTCAGCGTATAGCCTTCCGCCGCCTCGGTCTCGGCGAACAAGCCGTCCATGACGCTGTTGTCGAGAACGATGGGCAGGATGCCGTTCTTGAAGCAGTTGTTGAAGAAGATGTCGGCGAAGCTGGGCGCGATGACGCAGCGGAAGCCGTAATCCAGCAGCGCCCAGGGCGCGTGCTCGCGGGAGGAGCCGCAGCCGAAGTTCTGGCGGGTGATCAGGATCTCGGCGCCCTGGTAGCGGGCCTGGTTGAGCACGAAGTCCGGATTCTTCGGACGGTTCGTGCAGTCCATGCCCGGCTCGCCGTGATCCAGGTAGCGCCACTCGTCAAACAAGTTCGGACCGAAGCCCAGGCGCGAGATGGACTTCAGGAACTGCTTGGGAATGATGGCGTCGGTGTCGACGTTGGCGCGGTCCAGGGGGGCGACCAGGCCGGTTAATACGGTGAAGGCTTGCATTCTCGTGTTTTCCCGTAGGGCGGATTAGCCGCCTAGCGGCGTAATCCGCCATTGGTCATTACGGCGGGTTACGGCCTTTGGCCTAACCCGCCCTACGCAATGAACCTTAGTTCATCAATTCCCGCACATCGCCGAAGTGGCCGAGGATGGCGGCGGTGGCGGCCATGCCCGGCGACACCAGGTGGGTGCGGCCGCCCTGGCCCTGGCGGCCTTCGAAGTTGCGGTTGGACGTGGAGGCGCAGTGCTCGCCCGGCTGCAGGCGGTCGGCGTTCATGGCCAGGCACATGGAGCAGCCCGGCTCGCGCCACTGGAAGCCCGCTTCCAGGAAGATCTTGTCCAGGCCCTCGGCCTCGGCTTGTTGCTTCACCAGGCCCGAGCCGGGCACGACCATGGCCTGCTTGATGGTGGCAGCGACCTTGCGGCCCTTGGCCACGGCGGCGGCCTCGCGCAGATCCTCGATGCGGGAGTTGGTGCAGGAGCCGATGAACACGCGGTCCAGGGCGATGCTGGTGATGGGCTGGTTGGCGGTCAGGCCCATGTAATGCAGGGCGCGGCTCATGCCCTCCTGCTTGACCGGATCGCTTTCCAGGGCCGGGTCCGGCACGCGGTCGGCGATGGACACGACCATTTCCGGCGAAGTGCCCCAGGACACCTGCGGGATCAGCGTGGAGGCATCCAGCTCCACGACGGCGTCGAAATGGGCGCCGGCATCGCTGTGCAGGGTCTGCCAATGGGCGACGGCCTTGTCCCAGTTCTCGCCGTTGGGCGCGAAGGGGCGGCCGCGCATGTACTCGATGGTCTTGTCGTCGCAGGCGATGAGGCCGACGCGGGCGCCGGCTTCGATGGCCATGTTGCAGATGGTCATGCGGCCTTCGACCGACAAGGCTTCGATGGCCGGGCCGGCGAACTCGATGGCATAGCCCGTGCCGCCGGCGGTGCCGATCCTGGCGATGACGGCCAGCACGATGTCCTTGGCGGTGACGCCCTTGCCGAGTTGACCGTTGACCTGCACGCGCAGGTTCTTGGACTTCTTCTGGCGCAGGCACTGGGTCGCGAGCACGTGCTCGACTTCCGAGGTGCCGATGCCGAAGGCCAGGGCCCCGAAGGCGCCGTGGGTCGCGGTGTGGGAGTCGCCGCAGACGATGGTCATGCCCGGCAGGGTCGCGCCCTGCTCCGGGCCGATGACGTGGACGATGCCCTGGCGGATATCGGCCATCTTGAATTCGACGATGCCGAACTCGTCGCAGTTCTTGTCCAGGGTGTCGACTTGAAGGCGGGAGATCGGATCGGCGATGCCCTGGGCGCGCCCTTCGGTGGGCACGTTGTGATCGGGCACGGCGAGGTTGGCGTCGATGCGCCAGGGCTTGCGGTTGTTCATCTTCAGACCGTCGAAGGCCTGGGGCGAGGTCACTTCGTGCAGCAGCTGGCGGTCGATGTAGATCAGGGACATGCCCGAGTCGTCGGTGGCGATCAGGTGATCGTCCCAGAGCTTGTCGTAGAGGGTCTTGGCGGTCATTGGCTGGCCCCGTTGGCTAGGTGGTCACTAAGTCTGGACCGAGCTTAAGAAAATGCCATCAATTACTCAAATTTATAATTTTCATGGTTTGAATAACCAAATGGAATGCACTAGCATCGCGCCATGGACATTCCGCAACTGCAAGCCTTCCTCGCCGTCAGCGAAACCGGCTCCTTCTCCCTGGCCGCCGAGCGCCTGCACCTGACCCAGCCGGCGGTCTCCAAGCGCATCGCGCTTCTGGAGGAAACCCTGAGCACGGTCTTGTTCGATCGCATAGGCCATCAGATCAGCCTGAGCGAGGCCGGACGCACCCTGCTGCCCCGCGCCCGCGACATCCTCTTGGCCGTGGCCGACAGCCGGCGCGCCGTGCAGAGCCTGGGCCAGAGCGTCAGCGGTCCCCTGGCCATGGGCACCAGCCACCATATCGGTCTGCACCGCCTGCCTCCCCTGCTCAAGGATTACAGCCGGCGCTACCCGGAGGTGCGTTTGGACCTGAGCTTCGAGGACTCGGAAGTGGCCTGCCAGCGGGTCGAACAGGGTAGCCTGGAACTGGCGGTGATCACCCTGCCCCCAGGCACCTCGCCGCGCTTGAAGCGCCTGCCCGTCTGGCAGGACCCCCTGGTCTTCGTCGCGGCGCCGGAGCACCCCCTGTCCCGGCGCGACAGCGTGAGCCTGGACGAGCTGGCCGCCTCCCCGGCCCTGCTCCTGGGTCGAAACACGTTCACTTGGACCCTGATCGAGGCGCCCTTCAAGGCCCGGGGCCTGAAGCTCTCCGCCGCCATGAGCACGAACTACCTGGAGACCCTGGCCATGCTCACCCAGGTAGGCCTGGGATGGAGCGTCTTGCCGGCGATCATGAGCAAGGAGCTGCGCGTGCTCGAGGTTCCCGGCGTGTCCCTCAGCCGCGAACTGGGCATCGTCTACCACGAGAGCCGCAGCCTATCGAACGCGGCGCGGGCGATGATCGGACTGCTACAAAACACCGCATCCTTACCATTACCCGTTCGTCCTGAGTAGCCACCGTCAGGTGGCATACGAAGGATGAACGGGCACGGCGGGTCCTTCGATACGCCCGCTAATCGCGGGCTACTCAGGACGAACGAACTCAAGCGGCGCATCGTCATGATCATGATGCCCAGCCTCCGCCTGCTGCATCGTCCACAGCCGCGCATACGCCCCGCCCCGGACCAGGAGCTCGGCATGCCGGCCCTGTTCCACGATCTCGCCCTGCTCCAGGACCACGATGCGATCCGCATCGACGACGGTGGACAGGCGGTGGGCGATGACCAGGGTGGTGTGACCGCCGGCCACCTCGCGCAGGGCTTCGAGTATGGCTTTCTCGGACGCCGAATCCAGGGAGGACGTGGCCTCGTCGAAGATCAGAATCGCCGGACGCTTGAGCAGGACCCGGGCGATGGCGATGCGCTGCTTCTCACCGCCGGAAACCTTCAAGCCGCGCTCGCCCACCAGGGTATCCATGCCCTCGGGCAGGCGCGCGATAAAATCCGATAAATGGGCCAGGCGCGCGGCCTCGGCGATGTCCTCGGGGCTGGCTCCGGGCCGGCCATAGGCGATGTTGTAGCCGATGGTGTCGTTGAACAGCACCGTATCCTGGGGCACGACGCCGATGGCGGCGCGCAGGGAGTCCTGGCCCAGTTCGCGGATATCCCGGCCATCGACACGAATCGCGCCGGCGCCCGCCTCGTAGAAACGAAACAGCAAGCGCGCCAGGGTGGATTTTCCGGAACCGCTGGAGCCGACCACGGCGACCTTCTGGCCGGCCGGGATCGTAAAACTGACATCCTTCAGGATCTGGCGTTCCGGATGGTAGGCAAAGTCCACCGCCGCGAATTCGATGGCCGGCGGCCTTTCCAGGCGCAGGGCGGGTGCATCCGGCCGATCGACAATGCTGGGCGGCCTCTGCAAGAGGGCGAACATGGCCTCGATATTGGCCAGGGAACTCTTAATTTCCCGGTACACGAAACCGAGGAAATTGAGCGGCACGAAGAGCTGCAGCATATAGGCATTGACCATGACCAGATCGCCCACCGTCATGATCCCGGCCTGCACGCGATACGCGGCCAGCAGCATCATGGCCGTCAGCCCCGCCGCCACGATCAAGGCCTGGCCGGAATTGAGCGTGGCCAGGGAAAGGCGGTTTTTCAGCCGCGCCTTCTCCCAGCGTTCCAGCTGGACATCGTATTGCTCCGCCTCGAAGCGTTCGTTGCCGAAATACTTCACGGTCTCGTAATTGAGCAGGCTGTCCACGGCCCGGGTATTGGTCTTGGAATCCAGCTCGTTGGCCTCGCGCACGAAGCGCGTGCGCCACTCGGTCGCCACGACCGAGAACCCGATGTAGAGCGCCACCGCGCCCAGCGTGATGAGCATGAACCAGGCGTCGTAGGCCCACCACAAGATGCCCGCCACCAGGGCCAGCTCCAGGATCGTGGGCAGGATATTGAACAGCATGAAGCGCAGCAGAAAACTGATGCCGGAGGTGCCGCGCTCCAGATCCCGGGACAGGCCGCCGGTGCGCCGGGACAGGTGGAAATCCAGCTCCTGGCGGTGCAGATGCTCGAAAACCTGCAAGCCGACCCGGCGCATGGCCCGTTCGGTGACCCGGCCGAAGATAGCGTCGCGCAACTCGCCCAGGAATACCGAACCGAAGCGCAGGAAGCCGTACCACAGCAGGAGCAGGATGGGCACGGCGGCCCATTGCGCGGCGCTGGTGCCGAAGTTGTCGACAATGGCTTTGAGCACCGGCGGCATGGCGATGCCCGCCAGTTTCGCCAGGACCAGAAGACCCAGTGCCAGCAGCACGCGCCCGCGAAACTCCAGGAGATAAGGCCAGAGCGAGGCGACGACCTGCCATTGCCCGGACCATTCCCGGTCGGTGGGGTGACGCGAATGGCGCATGGGGATCTCCCGGGGTAAAAGGACCATGTGAGGCCGGCGGCGGGAAATGCCAAGTGGCGAACAAGGAAATCCCTGTAAGCCAAAACCTTGAAATAGGTCCGGTTCTCTGCCAGTGTGCTGCGTTATGCTCAAAATCTGAGCAAACAAGCGTATCAATCGGGTATCGAGCATGGGTTCGCATCGCGTGGAAACAGAAAGCAGCCAACTATCAGCGACCTTGCATGCCATCGTGTATTCCGGCGAGGTCCTGCCCGGCTTCGATGCCGCCAGCGTACGCCTACGCGCCCAGGAACTGTTCAAGCTGCGCGCTGCGCAGACGGAGCGGTTGTTCAGTGGCGAACCGATCACGGTCAAGTCTGGATTGAATTTCGAGCGGGCCGTGCACTACGAGCGCAATTTTCGCCGCGTCGGCATGCGCGTCGCGGTCCATGCCCTGAACCTCCATCCCACAGCCATAACGCGTCCCGCTCCGGCCGAGAGCCCGGCCTCCGTCTCGGAACAGCCCGCCGCGCCGGCGGCTAAAATGTGCCTAGCCCTTAGCCAACAGCCCGGTGCAAGCCCGGAACCGCCCCCGCCGCTCTCTGTCGCAGCGGCGGTTGCGGAAGGGAGCGAAGCCAAGCCCCCGGCCTCGGAACCGGCCGACCGTAGCGACGCGCAACCGGCCGCAGCCCCCTCGACGCCCCCTATCGAACCGGCTCCTGAGGCGACCATGCAGCCAACGGCGGCACGGCGTCTGCACATCCCGCCTTTGTCCAGCCTGGAACAACTGCGGCTGAACCTGATCGCGGCCCTGGTGCTGACCCTGCCCTCGCTGTATTTGAGCGGCGTTTTCAGCCTCGCCTATTTACTAGGCGATACGCTCTGGGACCTCGCCGGCAATGCGACGAGCGGCTTCGCGATCTTGCCTGCGTTGCTGCTCAGCGCCGCCGGCCTCCTGCTGCTGTTTCTCTGGCTGGAACCGCTGTTTCAAGCGCCGGGGGAGGTTCAGGAAGGCCTGAAGCTGGGCCCGGACCAACAACCCGAACTGCACGCCTGGCTGGCCCGGCTGAGCGACCAGCTGCGGGTTCCCGCTCCCGGGCGAATCGAGTTGGTGCTCGCGCCCGGTAGCGCGGTTCGCCTCAGCAATGGCTTGGCCAGCTACTGGCGCCAGCAACTGGCGCTATCCATCTCCGCCCAACAGCTTTCGGGACTGAAGCCGGTGCATCTGGCAGGCGTGCTCAGCCACGAGCTGGCTCGCTATGCCCAGTGGCGGGTGATGAAACTGGCCTTCCTGATCGATTCCGTGCACACCTGGTTCGCCCAAGGCGTGAACAAGCAGTCCTGGTTCGAAAAGCGGCTGCCGCAAGCGCCGCGCCATGCCGAAACCGCAATGCCGGAAGGCTGGGCGTTCCGGCTAATCCAGCTGCTAGGCCTGCTGCGGGCGCCCTTGCACGGCCTTCTGAAACTGAGCGAGCTAGCCCATCGGCCGGTCAAGCGCGCCCTCTGCCTGCGCGCCGACGCCATCGCCGCACAGCTGATCGGTTCCGGCCACTACGCCGATGCCCTGGTCGCGGCGGCTTGGCTGAAGGAGGCCGACGAGTTGGCCGAGGCGAAGACCTGGCAGGCTTGGGAACTGGGCCAGCTCGCCGATGATCGCGTCTTGCTTTGCCTGCGTTTCGCCCGGCAGTCCAGCCAGGAAGGGTTGGATGCCTTCCGCAAGGAATTGCTCGCCGAGGAACCCAGCCTCTGGACCAGCCAACCGAGTATCGGTGAGCGTATTCAGGCCCTGAGCGTAGACCATGGCGTCCCGGTGTTCGAAATTATCGCCGAGCCGCGGATGAGCGAACTGCCGGCACTTTCGCGTCAGCTCACCGAGAAGTTCTATGCGCGCCAGGGCATCGCTGACAACGAGGGAGTGCGCATCGGCTCTGCCCAGCTGCTCAACTTGACTCAGGATCAGGACGAGGCCTATGCGGCCCTGGAGCGCTATTTCCTCGGCAGCCAGCGTCCGGATCGTTTCCTCAGCCTGCCCAGCCTGGAAACCTTGCAGGGCACGGACGAGCGTTTCAAGCTGCAACGTCTGCAAGAAGCCCTGGACCAACTGCGCCAACTCCTGCCCAGCGTCCCCCGGCTCTATCAGCAGTATGACGCGGGCTTGTCTCAAGTCATGCACTATCAAGCCCAGCGGGTGCGGCTGGATGCCGGCGAAGGCGGGCAGAACGAGGATGCCAAGCGCATCGAAAATGCGCTGGAAGCAGCCCTGACCACCCTGGCGACACGCCGCCTGGAACTCCAATCCATGGAAGAGGTGCAGGCTCAGCGCCTGGCCTGGGGCCTGGCCCTGGGCGGCGAACTGCCCAGCGGAATGCCTCCCCTGCTGGCCTGCCTGCGTGGCCTGCATCGCCTGCAAGGCGAATTGGACACGCTCGCGCAGTCCGAACACTGCCTGGAACAGCTACTGGTTTCGCCCTCTCGCCGAGGCAATGCGCGCCGCGAGCGCGTCTTGCACGTGCATAGCGAGAAATTGGAAAGTGGCCTACTAAAGCTTAGAGAAGCTCTGTACGTGTTGCCGAACCCCTTCGGAGCCGGCAGCCTGGGCAGCGTGATGACCTGGGCCGGCATGAGCGCGGGCGGGGATGCGGGGAGCCTGCACGCGTTCAGCCATAGCCTGCGCGCGCAACTCGGCCACTACAATGAGCGCTTGCTCGGCCAGCTCTGCCGCTATGCCGAGGCTGCCGAGAACCGACATGAACTGCGTCCCCTGCGCATCCGCCTGGCACAAGTGCGCGCGTGAAATCCGGATAACTCTCCCAATTTCGCCAAGGCATTCGACGCGGCTATACTTCCGGAATCCTCACCCGCCGGAGCCGGCTCCATGCTGATCTTTTCCCGATTCTGCTTGGCCTTGAGCTTGATGTCGTGTTCCTCCCTGTCCCTCGCCGTCCAGCAATGGCAGGGCATCGCCGCCCCCGAGTTCCGCCTCCAAGACCAGAATGGCGCCTGGCGCAGCTCGGCCGATTTCCGTGGCCAATGGCTGGTTCTGTATTTCTATCCCAAGGACCAGACCCCCGGCTGCAGCAAGGAAGCCGCCAATTTCCGCGACATGCAGGCGCAGTACCAGGCGCTGAAAGCCCGAATCGTCGGCATCAGCGTCGACGACGTGCCTTCCCACAAGGACTTTTCGGACACCCTGAAACTGCCCTTCACCCTGCTGGCCGACAGCGGCAAGTCCGTCTCCAAGGCTTATGACGTCTTGTGGGAGATCGGCCCCTTGAAAATCGCCCGCCGTGAAACCTTTCTGATTAATCCCGACGGCGCCATCGCCAAGCATTATGCCGAGGTGGATCCGGACAGCCATGCCCAAACCGTGCTGACCGATTTGAAGGCACTGCAAGCCGCCAAACCTTGAGGGCTTCGGAAAGCCGACCGCGAGTTGGCACGTATCTGTACTTCCCATAACACAAAGAAAAGGAATGCCATGAAATCCTTCCCCGCTCGCGGCCTGCCCGCCCTGCTCTGCGCTCTGTTTGCGACACTCCCCTTTGCCGCCATTGCGGACAGTCATATCGAATTGGCCGCCGTGGACGCTGATCCGGATCAGCACCATGGCAATGGCAAGGGTTTCGCCCTCTATTGGCGCCAGGAACTGGCTTCGAACTGGTATGCCTTCGGCGATTACACGCGCGCCACAGTGCGCACCGAGCCTCATCTCAATATTTACGAGCGCTCGGTCCGGCAGTATTTCAACATGCCCTCGCTCGAATTGAATGCCTGGGGCGGTCTGGGCCTAGGCCATGCCTGGGACCTGTCCCGGAACCACCGCCTCTACCTAGCGGCATCCCTACAGGCCAGCGACTATGAAGGCGACATCGACACCGGCCTCGGCGCCCACCTGGGCTGGCAGGCCCAATGGAGCGAGCACTGGCAGACCCGGGTCGAGTTCAACCACACCGACACCTTCGTCCGCGACCAGGGCTTGCTCGCCGAGCTGACCTGGCGCATCAACCCGCGCTGGGGCTTGAGCCTGCGCACACGCGATCACGACGAATGGGACTACTCCACCTACGAGTTGGGGCTGCGCTATCAGCTGGACTGAGTTTTACCCTCGGCGCGCCCGAGTACCAAGCCGCTGGTGCGCCGCCAAAACTCGGCTAAGCTAGCGCGCATTCCGCCGCGGTTCAGCGAAGGCTCCGTAGCGTATGGCCATCAACTCGGTTCGCCGGAGCCCCCATGAATCGCAACAACGCCCTGGACATGTTCCGGGGCCTGCTCCTCGTGATCATGACCCTCGATCACCTGCCGGGCCAGTTCCGAACCTATAGCTTCGAATCCCTGGGTTTCGCTTCCGCCGCCGAGGGCTTCGTCCTGCTCTCCGGCTTCGTCGCCGCCATGGTCTACGGCCGCGAGGGCGATCCCCTGCGCCGCCGCCGCTGGATCCGCCAGCGCATCGCCACGCTCTACCGCTACCATCTGACCCTGCTGTTCGGCATCCTGCTGCTCAACTTCGCCGTGCCGGCTTTCGGCGGGGCATGGACCGCGTGGCTCACGCCCTATGGTCAGTTCCCTAACGAAAGCCTCCTGCTGGCCTTTCCACTGCTGTACCAGCCGCGATTCCTGGACATCCTGCCGCTCTATTGTCTGTTCATGGCCGCCTTGCCTTGGGCATTGACGCGCCTGCGCGCCGGCCAGGGGCATCTGCTCCTGCTCGCCAGCTTCAGCCTGTGGCTGCTAGGCCAGTTCTTCACCGGCGCGGAGGCCAGCCTGCGCAGCCTGTTGGGCTTCCCCTTCGAGTTGGGCTATTTCAACCTTCTGTGCTGGCAGTTCCTGTTCTTCCTGGGCGCCTACTTCGGATACCGCCATCGGGAAGGCATCGCCCTGCCCCTACCCGCGCCGGCCCTGATCGCCACCGCCTTGGTTTGCACTTTCCTGTTTTCCGTCAGGCATCAGCTGCCGGGTTTCACCGGCATTCCCGTCGCCGCGCTCACCGAACGCTCCAGCCTGGCCATCGTGCGCCTCATCGACGTGCTGGGCCTGGCTTATCTGTTCTGCGGCCTGTTCCGCCTGCTGCCGCGCCTGGGCGAATTCCCGCCCCTGGTGCAACTGGGCCGGCACTCCTTGCAGGTCTACAGTTACCATGTGCTCTTGGTCTATCTCCTGACCCCGTCCTTTCGCCCCCTGGTCGCCGAATATGGCTGGCAAGCGGAACTGCCCCTCTACATCCTGGCCCTCGCCTCCTTGAGCCTGCCGGTCTTCCTGGATCGTCGCCTGAGCCACTGGCACCGGCACTGGCAGGACGCCAAGTTGCTCAGGCAGCAAACCTAGCGGCCCATACGGGGATTTCCAGGGCCAATCCTTGTTTTTTCAGCCGAAGCACTCGCTTTAGCCAATTTCTGAAAAAAATGCGAAGATAAAAAAGGACTTGGCGCAAGGCTTGTGTCTATATTCTCTGAGAATGACGGCCCCGGCCCCGGGGCGGCTTCGTTGCTTTTTCCCCAGCTTGCACCAGACTAGAAGCACCGGTCGGCCCAGATGCTGCACGCAGCGCCGGCCCATTCTCCTACCAAGAAAAGCGTTCACCATGAGCCAACACACCGAGCATGCTCCCAGCGACAAGGCGACCGATCTGGCCCTGGCCACGGAACTGTTGCCCACCGAGCTCTGCCTGCTGCCCCTGTCGGAGCGGCCTTTTTTCCCGCCCCAGACCCTGCCCATCCTGATGAACGAGGAAGTCTGGCGCGACACCGTGCAACAGATCGCCGATACGCCCCATAAGCTGGCCGGCCTGGTCCTGGTGAAAAATGCCCAGCCGGAAGGCTCCTCGCCCAGCGAGTTCCACGAGATCGGCACGGTGGTGCGGATTCACCATCCGGTCATCGCCTCGGGCAAGATCCAGTTTATCGCCGAGGGCCTGCAGCGCTTCCGCATCAAGGAATGGCTGTCTCAGGAACCGCCCTACCTGGTGCGCGTCGATTACCCCCACGAGCCGAAATACCGCAATGTCGAGGAGCTGAAAGCCTATGCCATTGCCATCATCAACACCCTGAAGCAGCTGGTTCCGCTCAATCCCCTGTACAGCGAAGAGCTGAAATTCTTCCTCAACCGCTTCAATCCCAACGAGCCCTCGCCGCTGACCGATTTCGCCGCCAGCCTGACCACGGCGACCCGCGAGGAACTGCAGGAAGTCCTGGAAGCGGTGCACCTGCGCCAGCGCATGCAGAAAGTCCTGGTGTTGATCAAGAAGGAACTGGAGATCGCCAAGCTCCAGGCCAAAATCCACAGCCAGGTGGAGGAAAAGCTCACCGAGCACCAGCGCAAGTTCTTCCTGCGCGAACAGCTCAAGGCCATACAAAAGGAGCTGGGCATCGCCAAGGACGATCGCACGGCCGATCTGGAGCGTTTCCAGGAGCGCCTGGCCAAGCTCAACATCCCCGAGCATGCCCAATCCCGCATCTCCGACGAAATGGACAAACTGGGCATCCTGGAACCCGGCTCGCCAGAATACGCGGTGACGCGCAATTACCTGGACGTGATCTCGCAACTGCCCTGGGGCAAATACTCCCAGGACAAGCTGAACCTCAACCGGGCACGCAAGGTCTTGTCCGAGGAGCATGCCGGCCTCGCCGACATCAAGGAACGCATCATCGAGTTCCTGGCCGTCGGCGCCCTCAAGGGCGAGATCTCCGGCTCCATCATCCTCCTGGTCGGCCCGCCCGGCGTCGGCAAGACCTCCATCGGCAAGGCCATCGCCAATGCCCTGGGCCGGCAGTTCTACCGCTTCTCCGTGGGCGGCATGCGCGACGAGGCGGAAATCAAGGGCCATAGGCGCACCTACATCGGCGCCATGCCCGGCAAGCTGGTGCAGGCGCTGAAAGAGTGCGGCGTGTCCAATCCGGTGATCATGCTCGACGAGGTCGACAAGATCGGCGCCTCCTATCAGGGCGATCCGGCCTCGGCCCTGTTGGAAGTCCTGGACCCGGAGCAGAACAGCCATTTCCTGGACCACTACCTGGACATCCGCTACGACCTGTCCAAGGTCCTGTTCGTGTGTACCGCCAACCAGCTGGATACTATTCCGCGCCCCCTGCTGGATCGCATGGAGATCTTGCGTCTCTCCGGCTATATCGCCGAGGAGAAAATGGAGATCGCCAAGAACTATCTCTGGCCGCGCCAACTGGAGCGCTGCGGCCTGCAGGCGAGCCAAGTGCAGCTCGCCGACCCGGCCCTGATGCGCGTCATCGAGGGCTATGCCCGGGAAGCCGGCGTGCGCAATCTGGACAAGCAGCTGGGTCGCATCGCCCGCAAGGCCGTGGTCAAGATCGTCGCCAAGAAAGATCTGAAGATCCGCATCGCCGCCAAGAACATTCCCGACTACCTGGGTATTCCCTGGTACTCGAAGGAAAAGGCCGTCAACGGCGTCGGCGTGGTCAACGGCCTGGCCTGGACCGCCTTAGGGGGCGCCACCCTGACCCTGGAGGCGGCCCTGATCCACAGCAAGAACCGGGGCTTCAAGCTGACCGGTAGCCTGGGCGAAGTGATGAAGGAATCGGCGGAAATCGCCTACAGCTATATCTGCTCCCATCTAAAGGAGTACAGGGCCGATACGGCTTTCTTCGACGCCGCCTTCGTGCACTTGCATGTCCCCGAGGGCGCGACGCCCAAGGACGGCCCCTCGGCCGGCATCACCATGGCCACCGCGCTTCTGTCCCTGGCGCGCGGCGAGAAGATCAAGCGCACCCTCGCCATGTCCGGCGAACTGACCCTCACCGGCCAGGTCCTGGCGGTGGGCGGCATCCGCGAGAAAATCATCGCGGCCCGCCGGGCCGGTATTTTCGAACTCCTCTTGCCGGAAGCCGTGCGCGGCGAATTCGAGGAACTGCCCGACCATATCCGCGACGGCCTGACCGTGCATTTCGTCAAGCATTTCCGGGAAGTGGCTAGAGTGGTGTTCGGCGAATAATCCAAATGGATCGGGGCGGCCTCACCAGCCGCCCGCGTTGTCCCTGACCAATTGCGCCAACAAGGCGATATGCACCGGTTCATCATTGAGCGCCGGGATATAGCGCAGAACCTCGCCGCCGGCCTGCTCGAACCCTTCCCGGTTCTGCACGGCGATTTCCTCCAGGGTTTCCAGGCAGTCGGCGGAGAAGCCGGGGCAGATGGCGGCGACACGCTTGACGCCGGCGCGCGCCCATTCGGCCAGCAGCTTGTCGGAATAGGGCTGGACCCACTCGGCCTTGCCGAAACGGGACTGGAAACTCAGCGCCCACTCGCCGTCCTTCAGTTCCAAGGCCTCGGCCAAAGCAGCCGCCGTGGCCTGGCACTTCGCCACATAGCAGTCCCCCTGCTCGACGTAGCGCTTGGGAATGCCATGGAAGGACATCAGCAGGCGCTCAAAGGGGCGCTGGGCACGCTCGCGGCGCACCGACGCCGCCAGGGCCGCGATATAGGCGGGATGGGCATGCCAGTCGCCCAGGAAGCGCAGCTCGGGCAGGGCCGGCTCGCGGCGCAAGGCCCGCGCCAGGGCGTCGAACACCGCCGCCGTGGTGGTGGCGGAGTACTGGGGGTACATGGGCAGCACGAGCACGCGCTTAATGCCCTTACGTTTGAACTCGCTCCAAGCCTGGTTTATGCCCGGCCGGCCATAAGTCATGGCCAGAGCCACCTCAGCGGGCACACCCTGAGCCTTCAGCGCCGCATCCAGGGCATCGCGCTGGCGCTCGGCGATGACCCGCAGGGGCGAACCGCCCGCCTGCCAGACCGAGGCATAGAGCCTGGCGACGCGGCGCGGCCGGAAGGGGAGGACGAGGCCGTACAGAATGGGCAACCAGATGGCCCGGGGCAGGTCGATGACACGCGGATCGGCGAGGAACTCGGCGAGATAGGCACGCACCGCCGCCGCCGTCGGCGCCTCGGGTGTGCCCAGGTGGACCATGATGATGCCAAAACGCGGTTCAGACATGACATGGCCCTTGAGAAGATGGCGTCCTCGGCGGGATTCGAACCCACGACCTGCCGCTTAGGAGGCGGCTGCGCTATCCAGCTGCGCCACGAGGACAATGAGGCATTTTGACCGGCGCGTAGCTTACCCAAGCCCGCGCCGGCCAGGCAAGAACTTAAACGCGCTCGGGGCACTCCTTCTCGGGAATGGCCTTGAGCACGGCCTTGAGCAATTTCCAGGCCTTCTCCACCGACTCCACCTCCACGCGCTCGCCGGGAGCATGGGCGCCGCGGATGTTCGGCCCGAAGGACACCATGTCCATGGCCGGGTACTTGGCGCCGAGGATGCCGCATTCCAGACCGGCGTGGATGACCTTGACCTCGGCGGTGGCGCTGAACTCGCGGGCATAGACCTCCTGGAACAAGGCCAACAGCCGGGAGTCGGGATTCGGCGCCCAACCGGGGTAGCCGCCTTCGCGCTCGACCTGGACGCCGATCAGGGAGAACAGGCTCTCGATCTCGTCGGCGAGCTGGGCCGTGCCCGAGTCCAGCAGGGAACGCACCATGAAATTCACCGAGAACTCGCCCTCGGCGATGCGCACCACGCCCATGTTGTTTGACGTTTCGACCACGCCCGGCACGCGCAGGCTCTGACGCTTCACGCCATGGGGCGCGGCATGCAGCACGCCCAGGATGCGGGCCTGATCGGCCGGGGCCATGAGCTTGGAGACAGCGGCGGGTTCTTGGCCAATCAGCACGCCCTCGTCGATGCCCACCAGTTCCTGGCGGTACAGGGCCTGGTATTGGGCGAGCAGCGCCTCGACCTTGGCCAGATCGCCGTCGGGAATCGTCACGACCGCCATGGCCTCGCGGGCCAGGGCATTGCGCGCCGTGCCGCCCTCGAAGCGTGCCAGGCGCAGGTCGGTCAGGCCCTCCAGCTTGCGCAACAGGCGCACCATCAGCTTGATGGCGCTGCCGCGCTCCTGGTGGATATTGACTCCGGAATGGCCGCCACGCAGGCCTTTGATGCTGAGCTTGAGGCCCATGTAACCGGCCGGAACGGGCTCTTCGGCGTAATGCGCATGGGCATTGACGTCGATGCCGCCGGCGCAGCCCAGGTAGAACTCGCCCCAGTCCTCGGTATCGATGTTGATCAGCAGATCGCCGGAGAGCACGTCCGTATCCAGCCCCAGCGCGCCGCCCATGCCGGCTTCCTCGTCCAGGGTGAACAGGACTTCCAGGGGGCCGTGGGGAATATCGGCGGACTCCAGGACGGCAAGCGCGAAGCTCACGCCTATGCCGTTGTCGGCGCCCAAGGTGGTGTGCTCGGCGACGAGCCAGCCGTCCTTCAGTACCGGGCGGATCGGATCGGCGTGAAAGTCATGCTCGGTGCCGGCATTGGCCTGACAGACCATGTCCAGATGGCCCTGCATGACCACGGTGCGGCGCGACGCCATGCCCGGCGTGGCGGCTTTCCTGATGATGAGATTACCGGCGCTGTCGATCCGGGTAGCGAGGCCGCGCTGCTCGGCCCAGGCGCGCAGATGCTCGCGCAGGGTCGCTTCATGCTTGGAGGGACGCGGGATGGAGCACAGGATCTGGAAGTGCTTCCAGACCGGGTTGGCATTGGGCAGAGGAAAGGTCATGGCATACCACTCGTGCTGGCGCCGCGCGGTTTTCAGGCGCCGTCCGTAAAGCAAAAAAAGCCAACCCCCTGGGTCGGCTTTTTCTTATTTGGTGGAGGTGAGGGGAATCGAACCCCTGACCTTGTCATTGCGAACGACACGCTCTACCAACTGAGCTACACCCCCGCACCGGCGCGCATTCTAGCGAATCACCAGAATGTGCGCCAGATCTTTTCAGCGATTTCCTTTTGGCGCTTTTTCAGATGCTTAACATCTTCAGAACAACTCGGCATCCAGGGCCATCAGCGGCTCCGCCCCGGCCTTGATCTTGGCGAGCAGGGCCGTCGCGTCCGGCAGGACGCGTTCGGCGTAGAAGCGGGCCACGCTGCGCTTGGCGCCGTAGAAGGCCATGTCGTCGTTGAGCTTGGCTTCCGCGATGCGGTCCATGCGCGCCCACATATAGGCGAACGCGGTGAGGCCGAAGAGGCGCAGGTAATCGGCCGAGGCCGCGCCGATCTCGTCCTTGTTGGCACCGGCCCGGCCCAAAATGAACGCCGTGGCCTCTTTCAACTGGGCCAGGGCATGGCGCAGTCCCGGGAAGATGGGATGCACGCCGCCGTCCCGACCCAGGAAATCCTCGACTTCCGCGAAGAACAACTCGGCCCATTGGCCCTTACTGCCCACCACCTTGCGGCCGGCCAGATCCAGGGCCTGCACGCCGTTGGTGCCCTCGTAGATCTGGGCGATGCGCGCATCGCGCACGAACTGCTCCATGCCCCATTCGCGCACATAGCCATGACCGCCGAAGACCTGCATGCCCATGACCGTGGCCTCGAAGCCGTAGTCGGTGAAGAAGGCCTTGGCCACCGGGGTCAGGAGGGCCACCAGGGCCTCGCTGCGCTCGCGCACCGCGGCGTCCGGATGGTATTTGCTCTTGTCCAGTTCCGTGCCCACATAGGCGGCGAAGCAGCGTGCCGCCTCGGTCTGGGCGCGCATGGTCAAGAGCATGCGCCGCACGTCCGGGTGGACGATGATGGGATCGGCGGCCTTCTCCGGCTGCTCGGCGCCGTTGGCGGCGCGGCCCTGGATGCGGTCGCGGGCATAGAGCACGGCGTTCTGGTAGGAGGCCTCGGCGAGGCCTATGCCCTGGATGCCGATGGACAGGCGCTCGGCGTTCATCATGGTGAACATGGCGGCCAGGCCCTTGTTGGGCTCGCCGACGAGATAGCCGATGGCGCCGTCCAGGTTCATCACGCAGGTCGACGAGGCCTTGATGCCCATCTTGTGCTCGATGGCGCCGCAGACGATGCCATTGCGTGCCCCCAGGGAACCGTCGGCATTGACCAGGAACTTCGGCACCAGGAACAGGGAGATGCCGCGCACGCCCTCCGGCGCATCGGGCAGGCGCGCTAGGACCAGGTGCACGATGTTGTCGCTCAAGTCGTGCTCGCCGCCGGTGATGAAGATCTTGCTGCCGGTGATGGCATAGGCGCCCTCGCCGGCCGGCACCGCCTTGCTGCGCAACAGGCCCAGGTCCGTGCCCGAATGGGCCTCGGTCAGACACATGGTGCCGGTCCAGGAACCGTCCACGAGCTTGGGCAGGAAGGTCTGCTTCAGGGCGTCCGTGGCATGGGCGGCGAGGGCCTGGTAGGCCCCCATGGACAGGGAACAGTACAGCTGAAAAGAGGTGTTGGTGGCGTAGACCATCTCTTCAAACAGGACTTGCACGGCTTTCGGCATCTGCTGGCCGCCGAACTCGGCGTCCCCGGCCAGGGAGGTCCAGCCCGCCTCGCGGAAGGTCTTGTAGGCCTCCTTATAGCCCTTGGGCGTCACGACCACGCCGCCGGCCTGGTACTGGCAGCCCTCTTCGTCGCCCGCCCGGTTGATGGGCAGGAGCACTTCCTCGGCGATCTTGCCGCCCTCTTCCAGCACCGCATCGACCAGATCCGGTGAGACCTCGGCATAGCGCGGCATCTGGGCCAGGGCCTGGTCCAGACCCAGGACTTCGTGCAGGACGAATTGCATCTCGCGTAAAGGCGCCTTGTAGCTGGCCATGAGCATCTCCACAGCAAAGCCGCTTGACCTTTCGCGGCTCAGCTTGCAAATTTGGTTTATAAATCCGTAGGTTGCCAATGCCTGATGCGCGAGGCAACTGGTACGATCAGTAACACCATTCTGCGCCCAAGCCAAGAAGCCTGCAACCATGCCGAAAAAGCCCCAAGCCCATGCCGCCGCGCAGAACGATCCGCGCGACATCATCACCGCCCATGCCTTCAAGCTGGATCACCGGCTGCTGGGCCTGCCCCTGGCCACGCCGTCCCGCCGCCTGGTGGCCATCGCCATCGACGGCCTGCTCATCGCCCTGCTGTCCAAGGCCGGCGGCGTCGTTCTGGGCCTGGTGGCCGCCATCCTGTTCTCCACCATGCTCAAGAGCCGGACCGACAACGGTTCCGTGGCACGTCGCAGCCTCTTGATTCCCTTGCGTATCTGCGCCGCCATCACGGTCTTCGGCCTGGCCACCGCCCTGCTCCAGCCCCTGTGGGAACGCTATGCGCCCCAGGAAGAGAGTGCAGCCAAAGAACATGGCAAGAAAGTCTCGACTTGGGATGACCTGGGACTGGAAGGCGTCGAAGTGCTCGTATTCGCCGAGCAAGCCATCGAGCTGCAGACCTGCGATGACGGGATCTGTCGTATCGAGAAAATGGAGTCCCTGACCCGGCTCCTGGGCAAGTCCACCAAACCCATGCCCGAGAAGCGCAAGGTGCTGGTGGAGCTGGCCCGCGATGCCGCCGCCGATACGGCCGAGCAGGTGGCCCTGACCAAGGTGATCGACAAGCATCTACCCGAAAGCGCGCCGAAATCCGAGGCCGGGAATGCGGAGCCGGCGCCCGAGGAAGCGCCGGAAATCCAGGCCCTGCGCGCGGCCCTGCAGGCCGAGGAAACGGACAATCAGCGGCTGAATGCCGAAGTCGCGAAACTACGTGAAGCGGCGGAAGGCTTCAGCCTGATGAAGACCCTGCAAAACCTGGCCCAGGACCTGGGCTTCGGGGTCGGCTGGGCAGCGGTGTATTTCACGATTTTCACCAGCTGGTGGAACGGCCAGACCCCGGGCAAGCGGTTTCTTGGCATCCGCGTCGTGCACCTGAACAGCAAGCCCCTGAGCCTCTGGGAAACCTTCAGTCGCTTCGGCGGCTATTCCGCCGGCTTCGCCACCGGCATGCTCGGTTTCCTGCAATGCCTCTGGGATGCGAACCGCCAGGCCATACACGACAAGATCGTGTTCACCGCCGTGATCCGCGATGAAGACGGCAAGATCCTGGAGCGGGCCTATGCCAAGCAGGGCGATGCCCAGTTCGGGGATTTTCTCGACAAGCTGGAAGATCAGGAGAAGCCGGAGGCACAGCCGCCGGCGGTGAGTTGATTGCCGTAGGGCGGGTTAGCGCAGCGTAACCCGCCATTTCCATTTGGTGCGTGACCAAGATGGCGGGTTACGCTGCGCTAACCCGCCCTACAAGGCTACCTCGCTACGCCAACTGAAACCCGTCGGCGTCCAGATGCGCCGGGAAGCTCATGCGCATGGCCTGGAGATGGTCCAGGCTCAGGCGGTGCAGGTGCACGACCGGGTCCTCGCTCTGGTGGAACAGGACCTGGCCGCTGGGATCGATGACGCAGGAGTCCCCCGAGTATTTCAGGCCGTTGGCGTCCTCGCCCACGCGGTTGACGCCGATGCAATAGCTCAGGTTCTCGATGGCACGCGCCTTGAGCAGGGCGTTCCAGGCCTCGCGCCGGCGCTCCGGCCAATTGGCGATGTAGATCAAGACATCGTAATCGCTGCGGCAGCGGGACCAGACCGGGAAGCGCAGGTCGTAGCAGATCAGCGGACAGATGCGGAAACCCTTCAACTCCACGACCAGGCGCTGTTTGCCCGGCGCATAGGCCTGGTTTTCGCCGGCCATGCGGAACAGGTGGCGCTTGTCGTAAGACTGGAAACTCCCGTCCGGGCGCATCCATACCAGGCGGTTGTAATAACGCCCGCCCTCCTCGGCGATGAATGAGCCCGCCACCACGGCCTGCAGGCGGAAGGCCTGCTCGCGCAGCCAGACCATGGTCAGGCTGTTCATGGGCTCGGCCAACTCCCGGGCATTCATGGTGAAGCCGGTGGTGAACATTTCCGGCAGGATGATCAAGTCGGCGCCGCGCGCCTCGTCGAGCAGGCCGGCGAAATGCGAGCGGTTGCGCGCGGGATCGGCCCAGTGCAGTTGCGACTGCACCAGGGCTACGGTCAGATGGAGCATAGGATCTTCGTCCCTTCGCGTAAGGTCGCCTCGCTCTTGGCGAAGCAAAAGCGCAGCACTTTATCATCGCGGCCGTCGGCGAAAAAGACCGACACCGGAATTGCCGCCAGGCCGTGCTCGATGGTCAGGCGCCGGGCGAAGTCCAGATCGCGCTCGTCGCTGACCGCCGAATAATCCAGGAGTTGAAAGTAGGTTCCCTTGCAGGGCAAGGGCTTGAAGCCCGAACCGACCAGGCCCTCCAAGAAGGAATCACGCTTGGCTTGGTAGAACTGGGGCAGCTCCTGGTAATGCTCGGGGCATTCGGCGATGAAGTCCGCCACCGCGTATTGCATGGGCGTGCAGGTCGAGAAGGTCAGGTACTGGTGCACCTTGCGAAACTCGGCGCTCAAGGCTGCGGGCGCGATGCAATAGCCGAGTTTCCAGCCGGTCGTGTGGTAGGTCTTGCCGAAGGAGGAGATGACGAAACTGCGCGCCCGCAACTCCTCGTGGCGCAAGACCGAGGCATGCTCCTGGCCGTCGAAGATGATGTGCTCATAAACCTCGTCGGACAGGACCAGGATCCCGCTGCCGCGCGTCAGCTCGGCCAGGATCGTGATATCCGCCGCGCCGAGCACGCTGCCCGTGGGATTGTGCGGCGAATTGATGATGATGAGGCGGGTTCGCGGCGTGATGGCGTCGCGCACAGCCTGCCAATCGATGGCGTAGTCCGGCGGATTCAGGCCGATATGCCGGCACTGCCCGCCCGCCAGCTCAACAGCCGGCGCGTAAGAGTCATAGGCCGGATCGAAAACGATTACCTCGTCACCCGCGCGCACCACGGCCATGATGGCGGCGAAGAGTGCTTCGGTGGCCCCCGAGGTCACGGTGATTTCCCGCTCCACGTCCACCAGGGCGCCGTAACAGGTCAGGGTCTTCTCGGCGATGGCCTCGCGCAAGGCCAGAACGCCGGTCATGGGGGCATACTGATTACGCCCGGCCTGCATGTGCTCGGTAACCAGCTGCATCAGGCGTTCCGGGCAGGAAAAGTCCGGGAAACCCTGGGCCAGATTCAGTGCCCGGTGCTCGTTGGCCAGGGCCGACATCACGGAAAAAATGGTAGTGCCCACTTGGGGCAGCTTGCTGGCGAGGTGCATGCTCATGGCGCTGTGCTCGATCGTGGGAAGCGACCGAGCATAGCCGATTTATCGAATCAATTCATGGTGGTAGTTCACGCCGACGCGGAGCTCACGCCACAGACGCAGGGCCGGAGCATACTTTGCCATCTGTATCTGTTGGCGGGAAGAGTGCTTCGATACGCGCCCATAGGGCGCTACTCAGCACGAACGGTTATTTTTTGCACCGTTCGCCCTGAGTAGGTCACGAAGTGGCCGTATCGAAGGGCTCTTTGGCGTTGTTCAGAAAAGTATGCTCCGGCCCTGGCCACAGGCGGCCTAGCGCCCATCCAGCCACCCGCGGACCTTTACCAGGGCCTTGAAATAGAGTTCGTGCCAGAACTTGTGGAAAACCGCGCCGATCACGATGCCGAGAATGAGACTAAACATGGAGCACTTCCTTGAGTGGTGAAAAAACGAGGACCTGCTCAGTTAATGCAGGGCTTGTGCCAATCGGCAACGACGAGTAACTTGCTGATTTTCCGCCGGTTGCTCGGAGTCTACGCCCTTTGGGGCAGCGCGAGACTGGCGAATTTCACCATATTTTGGAGCGAAGATGGGTTGGTATAGCCTGATCCCGGCGATGCTCGCCATTGCCCTGGCCCTGTGGAAGCGCGAGGTCATCCTCGCCCTGGTCGCCGCCCTGCTCTCGGCGGAAGTGCTGCTGGCCCAGGGCAACCCTGCCGCTGGCGCGGCGGGCCTGCTGGATCGCCTCCTGGCAACCCTGGCCGATGCCGGCAATGCCCGCATTCTCATGTTCAGCCTCTTGATGGGCGCCCTGCTCAAGCTGCTGCGCGATTCGGGCGGCGTGGATGGTTTCGTGAACCGCTTGAGCCGCGCCGGCCTCACCAAGACTCCGCGTCAGGCGGGCCTCCTGGCCAGCAGCCTGGGGCTGCTCATCTTCATCGAATCGAATTTGTCGGTCCTGACCGCTGGCATCGTCAGCCAGAAGCTCTTCGATCGCTTCCGCATGTCGCGGGTCCGCCTGGCCTATCTCATCGACGCCACCTGCGCGCCGGGCCGGGTGACCATCCCGCTCAATGCCTGGGGCGCCTTCATCCTGGGTCTCATCGGCGTCTACAACCTGCCCAATCCCACGGAAACCCTGCTCCTGGCCATTCCGCTCAATTTCTATGCCATGCTCACCCTGGGCCTGGTGTTCTTCACCGCCATCAGCGGCAAGACCTTCGGTCCCTTGGCCCAGGTGGAGAAGCAGCTGCCGGAGCCGGCCGTGGAAGCTCTGAGCCAGGGGAAAGGCAAGGCCCGCTTCATGGTCATCCCGCTCGTCGTCCTCGTCTTCGGCATCGTCGCTTTCATGGCTCTGACCGGCCAGGGCAGCCTCCTCAAAGGCTCCGGCTCCACCTCGGTGCTCTGGGCCACCTGCCTCGCCTTGCTGGTGCTCTATGGCCTGCTGCGCGGCCATGGCGTGTTCCGCCACCAGGAGCTCATCAAGCGCAGTTTCGCCGGCATGAGCGAGCTGCTGCCGCTGGTGACCACGGTGCTCTTGGCCATGAGCCTGGGCGCGGCCATGAAGGCCCTGGGCACCGGCGAGTTCGTCGCGGGCCTGGTGGGTCCTGCCCTGCCCAAGATCCTGATCTGCCCCTTCATCTTCCTGGCGGCCGCCACCATGTCCTTCACCACCGGCACGTCCTGGGGCACCTTCGCGATCATGATGCCGCTGGCCATGCCCCTAGGCATTTCCGTTGGACTGCCACCGCCCCTGGTGCTGTCCGCCGTGCTGGGCGGCGGCGTGTTCGGCGATCATTGCTCGCCCATATCCGACACCACCATCGTCGCAGCCCTCGCCTCGGGCTGCGATCTGCTGGACCACACCCGCACCCAATTGCCCTATGCCCTGACCGCCGCAGGCGGAGCCTTCGTGTTCTATCTGGTTGCCGGGCTCATGGTTTAGAATAAAAAACGCCCTGCCCTCCACGCCAGCTATGCCGGACGCCGACTTTCATAGCCATGCACTCAGAGGGCGAGGAGGGTGACCAGACTTGGGCAGGAGAAATCACTCGACGTGAAACCCCGCACCTACGGCTCGAACTCATGTGCGGTTGAACAATGGCGGTACTGGATTTTTGTACGCTCCCCCTCCACGATAGCGAGAGCTACCCACATCCGCGCTTCCAGCGCCCGAGCAAGCCATTCCGATGACGACAACCCCAAAAATCAACATTACTTCCGCCTTCGCCTCGCCCATAGCCGCGACCTATCTTTCGGATTGCGAGCGCCTAAACGCGGAACTCAAGGCCTTGTTCTTGTCGCGAGAACATGAAGGGGAGCGCTACCGCAAACAACTGAAGACCCCCACGCTGCAGGTCAATATATTCGAGAGCGAGTTCGAGCTCTTCCGATGGCCAGAACCTGCTGTGCAGGAACTCTACCAGTTCTGTATGCAGTCCCTGATGAAGGTTGTCATGCAGCTCAATCGCTATGAGCCTGAACAGATGCGGAAGTTAGAAATCCGCGACCATACCTGGTTTCATATAACCCGCTTCGGCGGCTACATCGCCAATCACAACCATCCCATGGCCTCTTGGTCCGGAGTCTACTGTGTCGCGGCCGGAGAAAACCCGCCGGAATGGCCAGACAGCGGCGTGCTACGATTCCTCAATCCTCGCGCAGGTTCATTCATGTACCTGGACCATGGCAACGCCAATCTGCAAAGCCCCTTTGACAACAGTTCGCTGAATTTCCGCTTGCAGCCTGGCCAACTTATATTGTTCCCTTCCTACCTGGATCACGAGGTTGCGCCATTTTTCGGTAGCGACGAGCGCATCACCGTCGCCTTTAACGCTTGGTTCCGCGACACGGTGGAATGAACCCTGTCACCGACGGAAAACCCGCAACGACAGGTGCTCAGCACCTAGGGATTATGCAGCGTAACCCGACATTCACGCCCGTTAGCGAACATCGTCGGGCTACGCGTCGATAGACGCCAACCCGGCATTGGCCATGCGAGTCAAAGGGGTCGCCACAAAAGGCTGCACGTTTATCGGCTTGGCGCATTAGGCCTGCACTCGCCCCCAGCCCATCCGCCCCGTTCATATCAGGGAACGGAGCAAGGCATTCTCAAGGGCAGGCAGGGCTGTCAGCCGGAAAGCTTCGGGCAAGCGCCCGAGGAAGTGCGCCAGCCGGGAGTTTTCATGGGGCTGCCTCAGTTCCCTGACGCCTTCCTCCACGATATGCCGCAACCGGCACTGGCTCCCGGGCTCCGAGTGCTCGCCACGCAAGCCGGACTCCCGAATCAGACGCCGTTTGAGCGCATCCAGGAACACCGGAATCAGGCTCTCGACCTGGACTAGCCACCAATCGATACGCCATTTATCGGAACACAAGAAGTCCATATATGACAGGATCAGCGTGTTGGCGAGAAATTCGCCATGACTGGCCGCCCCTATCCTGTCCGGCTGTTGCCAGACCAGGCGCAAGGAGGGCCCGGAGGACCCGAGGCAGGCAACAAAGTCGCCTTCCCACAAGGAGAACTGGGGTATCGCATGCCGATCTTCGTCGAGGCTACGACTGAACATGACGCGACTCTCGACCATTTGTCCCCAGAGCGCCGAAGCCTCCCCCGGGGCAATGGCCCGGTCGCCCACGAGAAGCGCCGGCTCGGTAACGCGGCTCAAATCCAAGCGCTCATAGCCGTCCAGCCATTCGCTGACGCAGACCGGCAATGTGCACCCATTGGGGCTGTTCAAGCTCGCCGCCAGGAGCGGCCTGGCCAAGAGGCCGGGATGCAGCGCATCGTTATAAACTTGCAAGTTCAGCGAAGCTTCCACCGCGCGCGCCGCCAACTGGCTATCCTTCGCGATCTGCAAGGCATAGCGGCGCGTATAATCGGCGAACTGAACTTCGACTTGCATCACATGAGTGACGTGCAGCTGCTGGATGTGCCACACGGACACCGATTCCGCTGCTCCCTCATCCCGCAGCAATCGGTTGAACAACTCGCCACCGACGAATTGACTGGCGATGCCAAGCGCCAGCTCGACACTGATGACGCCGTAATCCTCCAGCTTCCGCTTCATCCAGGAAAACTCCGCAGGCACGACAGCCGTGGGTACGTCGCATAGGCTCCCCAACCAGTGCCTAACCATGTCCACATCCGCATGCTCCGTTCGTTGCAAGAACTCGGCATCGCGATAGAGACTGAGGCTGGGAGTCAGGCCGATGGCCTTCTCCGTGTCCGGTGCATAGGGCGATTTATCATCGCCAACAAAGCAATTTATCTTCATCCATCAAAACCCGGTAAGAAACAAACGCTCGAAAAAAAACCGCCCTTTCACAAGGGCGGTTTTTCCGGCTTATCGTTCGATTAGAACGAGGCCGTCACACGGACATAGCCGAAGGGACCAGGCATCCGGTAGGACGGATCGAATCCGTTCGCGAATGCGGAGGTCGTGAACGGCGGGTCCTTGTCCAGGAAGTTGTCCACGCCCAAGGTGACACGGGTCTTGAGGTCAGCCAAGTGGTAGGACATCTGGATGTCGTTGTAGAACGCCGAGCTCAGTTCAGTACCTGCATCGGAAGCTTCATCCTTGTCGACGCGGACATGGTGCATGTACTGAGTGCTCCAGGAGGCCGACCAATCGCCGTACTCCCAGTTCAGGGCGGTGTTGGCCCTCCAGCGCGGGTTGTTGTCACGACCGCCGCCGAACAACAGACCGGCGGACGGGTCCTTGCCGTGAGGGTTGCTGGCCTCGACCAGGGTCGGGTTGAAGTCGTCGAGGTAATCGACGTAGGCCGTATCGAGGTTGAACCGGAAGGAACCGATGGCCGTCTCGTGCTTGGCGCTCGCGAGGTTGATGTCCACGCCGCTGATTTCACGCGTCGCCAGGTTCTGCTGGGTATCCTGCAGATCGGTGATGAAGCCGGTCGCGGAACGGGTGATCAGGTTGCAGTCCGTAGCCGGGGTCTTGCGGTAGCAATTGTTGAGGATGTTCTGGGCGCCCAGGGAAGTAATCACGCCATCCAGCTCGACCTCGTACCAGTCGACGGTGATGCTCGAGCCTTCATACCAGCTCGGGCTGTACACGAAACCGGCGGTGATCGACTCGGAGGTCTCCGGGCCCAGATCCGGATTGGAGCCGACCGTGGTGCGGATCTGGCTGTTCGGCTGGGCGAAACCGACCGGCACGCCGGCGGCGGCGCAAGAGGCGGCGACACCATCGGGGTTGAAGGTCGTGGAGCAGGGATCGCTCAGTTCCGGGAAGTTGTCGCCGGCGCCGCCGAACAGCTCGGAGATGGACGGGGCGCGGAAGCCTTCCGACCACGTACCGCGGACCATGAACTCCGAGTTCAGGCGCCAGGTCACGCCGGCCTTGGAATTGGTGGTGCTGCCGAAGTTGTTGTAATCGGAGTAACGGCTGGCGACGCTCAGTTCCAGGGAGTCAACCAGGGGCAGGTCGGACAGCAGGGGAACGATGAACTCGGCGTAGACTTCCTTGACGTTGTAGCCGCCGGAGGTCGGCAGACGGGAGTTGCCGGTGGTCTGGCCGGAGGCGATCAGCGCGTCGGGGGAATCGAAACCCTCTTCTTCACGGTCGGCGACGCCGACCGCGAAGCCCAGGGGACCGGCCGGCAGATCGAACAGATCGCCGGTCAGGTTGGCGCTCAGCTCTTCGGTGGTATTGCCGCCGGAGTCATGACCGGTGAAGGTGATGTAATCGAGCATCTCGCGGGTGATGGACCCACGGCCATCGACGCCCTGGCCACCGAACACGTTCAGCGGCACGCAGCCATCGTCTGCCTTGACGCAGAGCGTCGGATCGCCCAGGGCCTTGCGAAGACGGGTCTCGTTGAGCACGCCATCGGTGGTAACGGTGGCGCGGTTGTCGCCGTAGACGTAGTTGGCGTCCCAGCTCCAGCCATTGCTGAATTCGCCATTCAGGCCGGTGGCAAAGCGATAGGTATCGATGTTCTGACCGAAGTTGCGGCGGCCGGATTCGACCATACGGCGGCCGATACCTTCGAGGTTGTCGAAGTTGTCGTCGTTGACCGGATCATTGGGATCGTTGTTGGCCAGGCCATCCGGGCCGACACAGGTCGGGTCGGTCGGGCCGCAGTCGTCGCCGAAGGGCGTATCGGTCCAGTTGAAGGGGTTGTCCTGGTGGATAACCGTCGCATCGCCGAAAGCGGCACCCAGGAACAGCGGTTCCGGCGCCAGGGTCTGGTTGGAACGGCGGTTCTGGTAGGAGGCCTCGGCAAAGACCTGGATCGAGTCGGACAACTGGTAGCTGCTCGACGCGAAGGCGCCGCGGCGCTCGGACGGGGTCAGGATATAGTTGTCCGGGTTGAAATTGTAGCGATCGGCAGGGCTGACGAAGCGGCGGTAATCGGCGGCGGAGGTGCCGGCGCGGCCATCGATCAGCGTCTGAGAACCGCCAGGAACTCCGTAGGCGCCCAGGCCGAAGAAGCGGCCCTGGGGAGTACCGGAGGAATGTTGGGCGGGGTTCGCCGAAGAACGGGAGAAGACGCGATCGCCGGCCCACACGGGCTTGTCTTCGTTCCAGTTCAGGCCGAAGGTGACATTGCCCTTCTCGCTGGTGGAGCCGATCAAGAGGTCGATCTGATGGGATTCGCCGTCGCCGTGCTCGTATTGGCCGGTCTGGGCGCTGATCTGGACGCCTTCGAAGTCCTTGCGGGTGATGATGTTCACCACGCCGGCGATGGCATCGGAACCGTACACCGAGGAGGCGCCGTCCTTCAGGACTTCGACGCGCTCGACGATGTTCAGGGGGATGGTGTTCAGGTCGACCGAGGCGTCTGCGCCGGTACCGGAGTTGATCCAGCGGCGGCCGTTGACCAGGACCAGGGTACGGCTGGTGCCCATGTTGCGCAGGTCGACGCGGATGGCGCCGTCGCCGCCGTTGTTGAAGGTACGGTTGATGGCCGCGCCGGCAGCGGGAACCTGCTGCAGCAGGGTGCCCAGGTCGGTCACGCCGGCGGCTTCGATGTCCGCACGGCTGATGGACAGAACCGGGTTGGCGCCTTCGATGTCGGTGCGCTTGATGCGCGAACCGGTCACCTCGATACGTTCCACCTCTTCCTCGCCTTCAGCGGCGAAGCTCATGGACGGGGCAGCGACAGCGGCAGCGGCGCCTGCGAACAGGATCCAATGCACGGCTTTCGCCACGGGATTGTTGGTTTGATTATTCAACTAGTTTCTCCCTGGTTGTTGTTTTTTGAAGCTTTGGCTTGGTCTTTTTGTTTTCACCAAGGACTTGGCCAAAGCGCTCAATGGCCACACGGCCTGATCTGTCACGCCGGATACTAACTTCATCGTTCAAGCATCGTCAACACATTGCTCACCACGTCAGGCCGATGGTTCCGTAATTTTTGATATTTTTTTTTGGTTAATTTTCAATTGGTTAGCGCATGAACGCGGGAGCAAGCGTTAAACGCTCGTTTGAATTATTCGCCCTAGCCTTGGCAATTCCGGCGTGCGCGCAAGAGAATACGCCCATGCTGCACAGCAACACTAACAGCAGGCGCTCGCATTGGTCTTTGGGGCATTCCGCGGCAGGTTAGCACCTAGCGTCCGCGTATGTCATGGTTCCATAGCGCAGAAAGATCAGGCGGATCGACGCCATGATATGCTCTAAAGCGCCGCAATCGGCGACAAGACAATTTGCATTATATAGATTAGTGCCTGCTATTTCAGTGCTAACCAACTGGGGTTATACTTCCCTTGTCCTCGCCGCACTTCGTGGAGGCTAAGGCCATGTCTGTCGCAACTTCCCTTAGGCAGTATCTCACTGTGCACAACGTGAGCTATGACCTCGTGCAACATCCCTACACCGGCAGCAGTCAGTTCAGCGCCCAGGCTGCCCACATCTCGGGAAACCAACTCGCCAAGCCCATCCTGCTCGAAGACGAGTACGGCTATGTCATGGCGATCATTCCGGCCTCGCACCAGCTCGACTACCTGGCGGTAGACCGCCTGCTGAACCGGACCCTGGTCATGGCCTCGGAAAATGAGCTGGCCGGGCTGTTCCAAGACTGTGAGCTCGGCGCGGTTCCCGCTCTCGGCGAGGCCTATGGCGTGAAGAGCGTGGTCGACAACCTGCTGTTCTACCCCAAGGATGTCTATTTCGAGGCAGGCGATCATGAGACTTTGATCCGGGTCGAGTCCAGTCAGTTCAGACGCATGATGGCCGGCGCCGAAACCGGCAATATAAGCCTCCATCATTAGGCGATTTCCCGCCCCGGCCTGTAGGCGCTTAACACAGGCCGGGCGCGACTTGGCAGTTTCCGGCCACAGCTTATCCACAAATTATGCCCACAGCTTTCCCCGGAGATATCACTTGCAAAGGGGGGGGCATCGCATTATCTTGTGCCCAAGGAGACGGAATAACCTATATGTTGGGTTTTGCCGGTTTTCTGCACATGCCGTTCGCCCCTATTCTTCAGCCTAGCGCAGAGCCTCGACATGGTCTGGAGCCGGACAGGATAGGTCGTTGCTTACGACGGTCCTCAGGGACCTGCGGCACCACGCCGCGCAGAGAACATCACTCCCGCTACGGATGTCTGACTTTTACCACGCCGCTGTAATTTGCCTGGTCATGATTCGACCGGCGCGGGCGTGTTGCCGCTACGGTTCAGTTCACAGGACAGTTTTGGAGGAGCTATGGAAACCACGATCACAACAACGACTGCAACGCCCTCTACCCCTGCGTCGGCACCAGTGCCTCCGGTAGACGTTCCTCCGGTGGAGATGGCGGCCAACCAACCAGGCCAGCTGCGCGTCATCAAGCGCAATGGCAAAGTGGTTTCCTATGACGACACCAAGATCAAGGTGGCCATGACCAAGGCCTTCCTGGCCGTGGAAGGTGGCAATGCCGCGGCCTCCAGCCGCGTGCACGACATGGTGGAGCACCTGTGCGCCGAGATCTCCACCGTGCTGCAGCGCCGTTTCCGTACCGGCGGCACGGTGCACATCGAGGACATCCAGGATCAGGTCGAGCTGGCCCTGATGCGCGCCGGCGAGCAGAAGATTGCCCGCGACTATGTGCTCTACCGCGAAGAGCGTGCCCGCGTGCGCGCCGAGAAGCTCAAGGAGCACACCGGTTCCGAGCACCAGCTGCGCGTCAAGCTGGCCCATGGCGGGTTCGCCCCCCTGGACGTGGAGCGTATGAAGACGCTGATCGACGAGGCCTGCGAAGGCCTGTCCGGCGTGGAAGCCGCGCCCATCCTCAAGGACACCATCAAGAACCTGTACGACGGTGTAGCCGAGGAAGACGTCAACACCGCCCTGGTGATGACCGCCCGCACCCTGATCGAAAAGGATCCCAACTACTCCCTGGTGACGGCACGCCTGTTGCTGGACTCCGTGCGCACCGAGGCCCTGGACTTCCTGGGTCTGGGCCATCTGGCTACCGCCCACGAGATGGAAGGCATCTACGGCAAGGCTCTGGCCGCTTTCGTCAGCAAGGCCGTGAGCTTGGAGCTCGTCTCGCCGGACCTGCTCGGCTACGATCTGGTCCGTCTGGGCGCGGCCCTCAAGCCGGAACGCGACCTGCAGTTCACCTACCTGGGCCTGCAGACCCTGGTGGACCGCTATTTCATCCACGCCGACGATATCCGCTTCGAGCTGCCCCAGGTGTTCTTTATGCGCGTCGCAATGGGCCTGGCCCTGAGCGAGAAGGATAAAGAAGCCCGTGCCATCGAGTTCTACGATGTGCTGTCCAGCTTCGACTACATGGCTTCCACTCCCACGCTCTTCAACGCGGGGACTTTGCGCAGCCAGCTGTCCTCCTGCTACCTGACCACGGTGTCCGACGATCTGGAAGGCATTTACAGCGCCATCCGCGACAACGCCCTGCTCTCCAAGTGGGCCGGCGGCCTGGGCAATGACTGGACGCCGGTGCGCGCCCTGGGCGCCCGCATCAAGGGCACCAACGGCAAGAGCCAGGGCGTCGTGCCCTTCCTGAAGGTCGCCAACGACACGGCCGTGGCCGTGAACCAGGGCGGCAAGCGTAAGGGCGCGGTCTGTGCCTACCTGGAAACCTGGCATCTGGACATCGAGGAATTTCTCGAACTGCGCAAGAACACCGGCGACGATCGCCGCCGCACCCACGACATGAACACGGCCAATTGGGTACCGGATCTGTTCATGAAGCGCGTGTTCGAAGACAAGGACTGGACCCTGTTCAGCCCCTCCGACGCGCCCGAGCTGCACGATCTCTACGGCAAGGCCTTCGAGACCAAGTACGAAGAATACGAGGCCAAGGTGGCGCGCGGCGAACTCAAGCTGCACAAGAAGATCCGCGCCGCCGATCTGTGGCGCAAGATGCTGTCCATGCTGTTCGAGACCGGCCATCCCTGGATCACCTTCAAGGACGCCTGCAACCTCCGCTCGCCGCAGCAGCACGTGGGCGTCGTGCACAGTTCCAATTTGTGCACCGAAATCACGCTCAACACCTCGGCCGACGAGATCGCCGTGTGCAACCTGGGTTCCATCAACCTGGTGAACCACGTGGTCGACGGCAAGCTGGATCGGGTGAAGCTGAAGAAAACCGTGGACGTGGCCGTGCGCATGCTCGACAACGTCATCGATATCAATTACTACGCCGTGCCCCAGGCGCGTCGCTCCAACCTGCGTCACCGTCCGGTGGGTCTGGGTATCATGGGCTTCCAGGACGCACTGTACCTGCAGCACATCGCCTATGGCTCGGACGCCGCCGTGGCCTTCGCCGATCAGTCCATGGAGGCCATCAGCTACTTCGCCATCGAAGCCTCGACCAATCTGGCCGAGGAACGCGGCGCCTACTCGACCTACGAGGGTTCGCTGTGGAGCAAGGGCATCCTGCCCATCGACTCCCTGAAACTCCTGGTCGACAACCGCGACGGGCGTTACATCGATGTGGATCTGTCCTCGACCCTGGATTGGGAAAGCCTGCGACAGCGCGTCATGACCGTGGGCATGCGCAATTCCAATGTCATGGCCATCGCGCCCACCGCGACGATTTCCAATATCTGCGGCGTGTCCCAATCCATCGAACCGACCTACCAGAACCTCTACGTGAAGTCGAACCTGTCCGGCGAGTTCACCGTGATCAACCCCTACCTGGTCAACGAGCTCAAGGCCCGCGATCTCTGGGATGCGGTCATGGTCAACGATCTGAAGTACTACGACGGTTCGGTGCAGGGCATCGCCCGTATCCCGCAGGATCTCAAGGCCATGTTCGCCACCGCCTTCGAGGTGGAACCGCGCTGGCTGGTGGAAGCCGGCAGCCGCCGCCAGAAGTGGATCGATCAGGCCCAGTCCCTAAACCTGTACATCAACCAGCCTTCCGGCAAGAAGCTGGACCTGACCTATCGCATGGCCTGGTTCCGTGGCCTGAAGACCACCTACTACCTGCGTTCCCTGGCCGCCACCAACACCGAGAAGTCCACGGTGCACACCGGCGCGCTGAACGCGGTGAAGGCCTCGCCCATCAGCGAGGAGCTGGGTGACGCGGCGCCGTTGCCCAAGGCCTGTTCCATCGATAATCCGGACTGCGAAGCCTGCCAATAAGCAGGCCCTGAACCAGGCTATCGACCGATGGCCTGGCGTTCCGGGCAAGGACGCGCGTAGCGAATCATGCCGAGGAACTGGCGCTGACGAATGCCCTATTCGGTGGTCAAAACAAGAAGCGAACAGGATTCGCCGACCATTGGACCCGACAAGAAGAATCTGTGGAGAAAGTGATGCTGAGCTGGGACGATTACACCAATGAGGATGCGGAGGCCAAGCCGGGCATGATGCCCATGCCGCCGGTTGCCGCCGTGGAAACGCCGCGCGCGCATGCCCCCGTCGCTCCCCTGCCCCAAGTCGGCATCGACAGCGATCTCTTCGCCCAGGTCGTGGCCCGCATCGACCAGATGCATGCCGACGAAGGCGCCGCCGAGCTGGAAGGCAAATCGGCGCGCGTGCGCGTGGACCAGAAGGCCATGATCAACTGCCGCGCCGACCTGAACCAGCTGGTGCCCTTCAAGTACGAATGGGCCTGGCAGAAATACCTGGACGGCTCGGCGAACCACTGGATGCCCCAGGAAATCAACATGACCAAGGACATCGCCACCTGGCGTTCGGCCGATGGTCTGTCCGACGACGAGCGCGTCATCGTCAAGCGTTCCTTGGGCTATTTCTCCACCGCCGACTCCCTGGTGGCCAATAACCTGGTGCTGGCCGTCTACCGCCTGATCACCAACCCGGAAGCCCGCCAGTACCTGCTGCGCCAGGCCTTCGAGGAAGCCATCCACACCCATGCCTACCAGTACTGCATCGAGTCCTTGGGCATGGAAGAAGGCGAAGTCTTCAACATGTATCGCGAGATCCCCTCGGTCGCCCGCAAGGCCGAGTGGAACATCCGTTACACTCGCGAGCTGTCCGACCCGATGTTCAGCACGGGCACCCCGGAAAACGACCGCAAGCTCCTGGAAAACCTCATCGCCTTCTACTGCGTCGCGGAGGGCATCTTCTTCTACTGCGGCTTCGCCCAGATCCTGTCCATGGGCCGCCGCAACAAGATGACCGGCGTCGCCGAGCAGTTCCAGTACATCCTGCGCGACGAATCCATGCACCTGAACTTCGGTATCGACGTGATCAACCAGATCAAGCTCGAGAATCCGCAGCTCTGGGACGAGGACATGAAGAAGCGCGCCACCCAGATGATCCTGGAAGGCGCCTATTTGGAAATCCTCTATGCCCGCGACACCATGCCGCGCGGCGTGCTGGGCATGAATGCCAGCATGATGGAGGAATACCTGAAATTCATCGCCAACCGCCGCCTGGCCCAGCTAGGCCTGCCGGAGCAGTTCAAGGGCGTGCAGAACCCCTTCCCCTGGATGAGCGAGATCATGGATCTGAAGAAGGAGAAGAACTTCTTCGAGACCCGCGTGATCGAATACCAGACCGGCGGCGCGCTGAGCTGGGATTGAGCCTAGACTCAAGCAGAAAGGCCCTTCGGGGCCTTTTTTGTGTCTGCGGGAAACTCGGGGATAACAAAAAAGGCGCACCAGGCGTAATGCCAGTCAGTTAAGGCGCTTTTCGTCGTCCCCGCGAAGGCGGGGACCCAGTCGGTAGCTATTGTTACTGACTGGATACCCGCCTTCGCGGGTATGACGGGCTGTTAACTGATCGGCATTACGCACAAGGCGCCTTTTTTGTTCGTTTGCCGGAGGCTAAGCTCCGGCAGGCCCCTTAGGCCGAAACCACCGGGATCATTTTTTCCTTGGCGACCTGGGCGGCGGCCATGAAGTCGGCGATCTCGTTGAAGTTCAGGTAGCGATAGATGTTGGCGGACATGGCGTCCACGTCTTTCATCGCCGCCAGATACTCCTCGGTGGTCGGGATCTTGCCCATGGCCGCCGTCACCGCCGAGAGCTCGGCGGAAGCCAGGTAGACCTGGGCGTCCTTGCCGAGACGGTTGGGGAAGTTGCGGGTCGAGGTAGACAGGACCTTGGCACCGTCGGCGACGCGGGCCTGGTTGCCCATGCACAGCGAGCAGCCGGGCATTTCCGTGCGCGCACCGGCGCGGCCGTAGATACCGTAGAAGCCTTCCTCGGTTAGCTGGTGGGCGTCCATCTTGGTGGGCGGCGCGATCCACATGCGCATGCCCTTGGGCAACGAACCCATCTTCTCCAGGACCTTGCCGGCGGCGCGGTAGTGGCCGATGTTGGTCATGCAGGACCCGATGAACACCTCGTCGATGCTCTCGCCGGCCACGGCCGACAGGGGCTTGGCATCATCGGGATCGTTCGGGCAGCAGAGGATCGGCTCCTTGATTTCATTGAGATCGATCTCGATGACGGCGGCGTATTCGGCGTCGGCATCGGCTTCCAGCAGCTCTGGATTCTTGATCCAGTCTTCCATGGCGCGGGCGCGGCGTTCCAGGGTCTTGGCATCGCCATAGCCGTTCTCGATCATCCAGCGCAAGAGCACCATGTTCGAGTTCAGGTACTCGATAATCGGTTCCTTGTCGAGCTTGATGGTGCAGCCGGCGGCGGAGCGCTCGGCGGAGGCATCGGACAGCTCGAAGGCCTGCTCCACCTTGAGGGTCGGCAGACCTTCGATTTCCAGGATGCGGCCGGAGAAGATGTTCTTCTTGCCCTGCTTGGCGACGGTCAGCAAGCCCTGCTGGATGGCGTAATAAGGAATGGCGTGCACCAGATCGCGCAGGGTGATGCCCGGCTGCATCTGGCCGGTGAAGCGCACCAGCACCGATTCCGGCATGTCCAGGGGCATGACGCCGATGGCGGCGCCGAAGGCCACCAGGCCCGAGCCGGCCGGGAAGGAGATGCCGATGGGGAAGCGGGTATGGGAATCGCCGCCGGTGCCCACGGTGTCGGGCAGGAGCATGCGGTTCAGCCAGGAGTGGATGATGCCGTCACCCGGGCGCAGGCTCACGCCGCCGCGATTGGTGATGAAATCCGGCAGGGTGTGGTGCAGCTTGACGTCCACCGGCTTGGGATAGGCGGCGGTGTGGCAGAAGGACTGCATGACCAGGTCGGCCGAGAAGCCGAGGCAGGCCAGTTCCTTGAGCTCGTCGCGGGTCATGGGGCCGGTGGTGTCCTGGGAGCCGACCGTGGTCATCTTCGGCTCGCAGTAGGTGCCGGGACGGATGCCGGTCACACCGCAGGCCTTGCCCACCATCTTCTGGGCCAGGGTGTAGCCCTTGCCGGTGTCCTTGGGGGCGATCGGGCGGGCAAACAGCGCCATTACCGGCAGACCAAGCGCCTCGCGGGTCTTGTCGGTCAGGTTGCGTCCGATGATGAGCGGAATGCGGCCACCGGCGCGCACTTCGTCGGCGATGGTATTGGGCTTCAGCTCGAAAGTGGCGACGACTTCGCCGCTGCCCTCGTTGACGATCTTGCCTTCGTAGGAGTAGATCGAGATGACATCGCCAGTCTCCATCTTGCTGACATCGCACTCGATCGGCAGGCAGCCGGAGTCCTCGGCGGTGTTGAAGAAGATCGGGGCGATCTTGCCACCCAGGACCACGCCGCCAGTGCGCTTGTTCGGGACGAAGGGAATGTCCACGCCCATATGCCAGAGCACGGAGTTGATGGCCGACTTGCGGCTGGAGCCGGTGCCCACCACGTCACCGACGTAGGCCAGGGGGTGACCCTTGGCTTTCAGCTCCTCGATGGTTTCCAGCGGCTTTTCCATGCGCGACTTGAGCATGACCGTGGCGTGCAGCGGGATGTCCGGACGGCTCCAGGCCTCGGTGGCCGGAGACAGGTCATCGGTATTGGTCTCGCCCGGCACCTTGTAGACGGTCACGGTGATCTTGTCAGCCAGGGCCGGACGGCGGGTGAACCACTCGGCGGCGGCCCAGGAATCCACCACGGCCTTGGCGTTGGCATTGCTCTTGGCCAGTTCCAGCACATCGTTGAACACGTCGAAGACCAGGGTGGTGGTCTTCAGGGCCTCGGAGGCGACGGCACCGAGCTTGGCATCGGTGAGCAGCTTGACCATGGGCTGAATATTGAAGCCGCCCATCATGGTGCCCAGGAGCTGCACGGCGCGTTCGGCGCTCAGAATCGGCGACGACGCCACGCCGGTGGCGATGGCATTGAGGAAATCGGCCTTGACGTGGGCGGCATCGTCCACGCCCGGCGGCACACGGTTGGCCAGCAGATCGTTGAGGAACGCCTCTTCGCCGGCCGGCGGATTCTTCATCAGTTCAGCCAGGGCGGCGACCTGTTCGGCGGTCAGCGGCAACGGCGGCAAGCCTTCGGCGGCGCGTTCTTCTACGTGTTTGCGATAGCTGTCGAGCACGGATGTCCCCTTTAGATGTGCAGCTCAATGGCTTGAGAGAGGGAAGGCCTGTTCGTGGCGGGGCAGAAAAACGCCCGGCACGAACAAACCGGAAACCGGCCAATTGTAGCGAATTGCGCGGCGCAAGTCAGGCCGAACGGGGCACACTGCCCTCGCGGGATTGGCGTTTTTGCCGCTTGTCGGCATACATACGCTCATCGGCCAGTTCCTGTGCGCGACGCGCATCTCCTCCAACCTCGGTCAGGGCGGCGATGCCCCAACTGGCATCCATCTGGGGAAAGCCCGAGGCGCGGGTCGCGGCAATGACCGGGATCATGCCCTGACGCAGGCGCGCCTCGATACTGGTGCCGGCGCCGGGCATGAGGATGGCGAACTCGTCGCCCCCCAAGCGGAACAGCTTCTCGCTCGTCCGCGCCAGGCGCGGCAAGGCCTTGGCGAAGCTGACCAACAAGGCATCGCCGGCGCTGTGGCCAAGGCCGTCATTGACCTGCTTCAGGCCATCCAGATCGATCATCAGCACCAGGCCATCGCGCAGCTCGTCCTCGGCATAATCCCGCGCCAGCTTGTCCAACTCCTGCTCAAAGGCCAGGCGGTTGCCAAGGCCGGTGAGCGCATCGGTGCGCGCCAGGGCCGCGGCCCGCGCCGCCAGCTCCTCGCTGGCCAGGAGCGCCATGTGACCGTCGACGATGCGCGTCGCCATGTCGATGGCCGTCTGCGCCTCCTGCAGGTCCTTGTGGCTGGCCAGGTCGAGCACGAACAAATGCCCCAGGGCATGGCCATCGCGGCCGCGAAACACCTGGCCCGCGTAGGTTTCCGCCCCCATCTCCACGCCTGGATAGAGCGTCTGCAGCTCGCTCGTGGCAAAGAAGCCATTGCAGGAAGCGACCCGCTCGCAGGGCGTGCCGAAGCGGCTATAGACATCGCCGGCATCAAATCCGCCCTCGCCATGCCAGCCCAGGATTTCCATCTGCCCCTGGCCGCCCAGGTAGCGCGACACCCCGGCCCAGCGCCAACCCAGGCCTTCCGCCAGGGCACGGGCCGCCGCCTGGAAGATGTCCTGACCGGCTTGCAGGCCCGACACCAAGAGTGCCAGAACCCGTTCCGCCGTGCGCTTGACCGGGAACACCAGCCAGGCATCCGGCGCCACGGCCGACAGGGACCATAACGCCCCGTCCACGGTTTCCTGGTTCGGCGACCTAATCCGCTCGCACAGCGACTGGGGACAGAGCACCGGCATCTCCCGGCTGGCCATCAACACCTGCCCCTCGCCATCGACCAGGGCCACCGGCAGGGGCAGCTGATCCAGGACCGACTGCCAGGCATGCACGGACAAGGCGTTCGGGTTCATGGGACACCTCCCGCGTGGGGTTGTGCCTTAAAGCATAGTTCTTCATCAGCGGTAGGTGATTCGGCCAGCCGATGCTAAAATTGGCGTTTTTTCCGATGAACGTCCCGGAGTGACTATGCACCTGTCCGCGCTGACCGCGATTTCCCCCGTCGATGGCCGCTACGGCGACAAGGCGTCCAGCCTGCGCCCGATCTTCAGCGAATTCGGCCTGATCCGCTGCCGCGTCCAGGTCGAAGTCGAATGGCTGAAGAAGCTGGCCGCGACACCCGCCATCGCGGAAGTGCCGGCCTTCAGCAGCGACGCCATCGCCTTCCTGGACAGCATCGTCGCCGGCTTCTCCCTGGAGGACGCCGAGCGCGTCAAGACCATCGAGAGGACCACCAACCACGATGTCAAGGCCGTGGAATACCTGCTGAAAGAGAAAGTCGCCGGCAACGCCGAGATCGCCAAGGTCAGCGAATTCATCCACTTCGCCTGCACCTCCGAGGACATCAACAACCTGTCCTATGCCCTGATGCTCAAGGAAGGCCGCGAGCTGGTGCTGCTGCCGGAATGCGACAAGCTGATCAAGGCCATCACCGATCTCGCCCATGCCTATGCCAGCATTCCCCTGCTGTCCCGTACCCACGGCCAGCCGGCCTCGCCCTCCACCCTGGGTAAGGAAATGGCCAATGTGGTGGCGCGCCTGCGCCGCCAGCGTGCCCAGATCGCGGGCGTCGAGCTGCTCGGCAAGATCAACGGCGCCGTGGGCAATTACAATGCCCACATGTCCGCGTACCCGGACGTGGACTGGCACCAGTTCGCCAGCGAGTTCGTCACCTCTTTAGGCCTCTCCTGGAACCCCTACACCATCCAGATCGAGCCCCATGACTACATGGCCGAGCTGTTCGACGCCACGGCCCGCTTCAACACCATCCTGCTCGACTTCGACCGCGACGTCTGGGGCTATATCGCCCTGGGCCACTTCAAGCAGAAGACCATCGCCGGCGAAATCGGCTCCTCGACCATGCCCCACAAGGTCAATCCCATCGACTTCGAGAACTCCGAAGGCAACCTGGGCATCGCCAATGCGCTGTTCCAACACCTGGGCGCCAAGCTGCCGGTGTCGCGCTGGCAGCGCGATCTCACCGACTCCACCGTGTTGCGCGCCATCGGCGTCGGCTTTGCCCATTCGTTGATCGCCTACCAGGCGACGCTCAAGGGCATCTCCAAGCTGGAAGTCAACGAGGCCGGTCTGCTGGATGAGCTGGATCACAACTGGGAAGTCCTGGCCGAGCCGGTGCAGACCGTGATGCGCCGCTATGGCATCGACAAGCCCTACGAGAAGCTCAAGGAACTGACCCGCGGCAAGCGCGTCGACGCCACCGGCATGGCCGCCTTCATCGACGGCCTGGAACTGCCGGAGGCGGTGAAGACCGAGCTGAAGAAGCTGACCCCGGCCAATTACATCGGCGCGGCGGTGAAGCTGGCTCAGGAAATCTGACAGTCACCCGTTCGCCCTGAGTAGCCGGCACCGCCGGCGTATCGAAGGGCTCATTGCTGGTGCTTCGATACGCGGCCCGTTCCGGGCCGCTACTCAGCACGAACGGTCCCATTGTTTACACCTAAAGCCAAACCACCATGCTGCACGCCCTAGGCTCCCTCACCCCCGAACAATTCCTGCGCGACTACTGGCAGAAGAAGCCCTGCGTGATCCGCCAGGGCTTTCCCGACTTCCAGGACCCGCTGGAACCCGAAGAACTGGCGGGCTTGGCCTGCGAAGAAGACGTGGAGTCACGCATCGTCCTGGAGAAGGGCGGCAAGCACGCCTGGGAAGTGCGCCACGGTCCCTTCAAGGAAAGCCATTTCACCAAGCTGCCGGCCACGCACTGGACTGTGCTGGTGCAGCGCGTGGACCATCAGGTGCCGGCGGTGGCGGCCATGCTGGACCATTTCCGCTACCTGCCCAACTGGCGCCTGGATGACATCATGATCTCCTATGCCGCGCCACAAGGCGGCGTCGGCCCCCATGTCGATAACTACGACGTCTTCCTGATCCAGGGCAAGGGCTCGCGGCGCTGGACCGTGGGCGAGGCGGTGGGCGAGGACCAGGAAATCTTCCCCAACGACGAGATCCGCCACGTCAAGGCCTACGCGCCCATCATGGACACGGTGCTAATGCCCGGCGACATCCTCTATATCCCGCCCCGCTGCCCCCACGAGGGCATCGCCCTGGAAGCCTGCATGACCTATTCGGTCGGCTTCCGCGCCCCCTCCCAGCGGGACCTGGTCAAGGGCTTCGTCGCCTCCCTCGAGGATGACTTCAGCGAGACCCTGCGCTATAGCGACCCGGATCTGCAGATCCAGGACAACCCGGGAGAAATCCGCGCAGAGGCCCTGGAGCGGGCGCAGCGGCTGGTGCTCGACGCCATGAGCGACAAGGCGGCCTTCGCCGATTTCTTCGGCCGTTACCTGACCTGGCCCAAGGGCGGGCTGTGGGAACCGGACGAGGAAATGCCGGCCGAGACCATCTGGGCCGAGATCGCCGGCGAAGGCGTGCTGATCCGCGAACCGGCCACGCGCATCGCCTATATCGTGCAGCCAAACGCCATTCAGCTTTATGTCAGCTCCGAGGCGATAGAACTGGAACCATCAGCCCTGGACTGCGTGCAAGTTCTAGCGGGACAATGCGAAATTCCGCTTGCCGAGCTACGCCGATTCGGCGAAAACTTGGAATTAAGGAACTTGCTCACTACGCTTATCCAGAAGGGCTACTGGGTTTTCAATGAAATCTAGCCGGTGAAGCGCGACGCGCCCCCGGCTGGAAACAGCGAGGGCGTGTATGCCGGTACGATTCACGGTCGAGGAAGTCTGCTGGAAGGATGCGGCGGAAGAGCTGAGCCTGGTGCGGGAGAAGGTATTCATCGCCGAGCAGCGCCTACCCCGCCGCCTGGAGCTGGACGGACGCGATTGCGAATGCCGCCATGTCCAGGCCAGGCTTGATGACGGAACGGTGATTGGCACGGGGCGCATGCTGCCCAGTGGCCACATCGGCCATATCGCCGTGCTCCTGCCCTACCGGGGCAAGGGTGTCGGCAAGGCCTTACTCGCCAAGCTCGTGGAAATCGCCCGACAGGAAAATCAATCCAGCATTTACCTCGACTGCCCCCTCGCCGACATCCTCTTCTACGAGTCCCAACACTTCGCGCCCGCGGGCCGGGTGTTCATGGAGGCCGGCATCCCGCATCGGCGCATGGCACTCGCGCTGAATAACCTGGGTTACGGTGCCTTCGACGCGCGTCTGATGCCGGCCCAATTCGGGTGAGGCCCGGATGAAGCTCCCCCAACTCGGCGAGGATGCCGGCGCCATCGTCTTCGACAGCTCCGAGGAACTGTCCACCCATACCCTGGCGCTGCTGCAGCAATGCAACCATCAAGTCCAGATCTTCACCCACGATCTGGAATCCCGCCTCTACAACCGCGCCGAGATCCTGGATGCCTTCTCGCGGCTCGCCCGGCGCAGCCGCTTGTCGCGCATCGAGATCCTGGTCTTCGAGCCTGGCGTGGCGGTCCGCGAGCATAACCGACTGATCGAACTGTACCGGCGCATGACTGAATACATCGCCATCCGCCAGGTGCATGCCGATTACCTTCAAGATCCCACCGCCTTCGCCCTGTTCGATGGCAAGGGCATCATCTATCGGCCCCAACATGCCCTCTATCACGGCTATGCCGATTACTACGCGCTCTACGAGGTCCTGGAAAAGCAGAAGTATTTCCAGGAGATCTGGGAAAAAAGCGTGCCGGTCCAAGAATTCCAGCGGCTGTATATTTAACAGGGCAATCGCATCTTTCGCTGGAGTGCTTCGATACGCGCCTTCGGCGCTACTCAGCACGAACGGTTTGTTATATCTACTACCGTCTTTTTGAACCGTTCGCCCTGAGTAGCCCGCCTTGGCGGGCGTATCGAAGGGCTCCTCGGCCTTACAAGCATTATTAAATGCGATCACCCTGGTATATTTAATCGCCTATCCTCCATGCACAGCACAAACCGGGTAAACTAGGCGGTTTTCTCACCGTTGCAGGTCCGCCCTGCCCGTCACCAGGATTTACCCGTGCTGTCCACCGCCAATATCACCATGCAATTCGGGGCCAAGCCCCTGTTCGAGAACGTTTCCGTCAAGTTCGGCAACGGCAACCGCTATGGCCTGATCGGCGCCAACGGCTGCGGCAAGTCCACTTTCATGAAGATCCTGGGCGGCGACCTGGAGCCCAGCGGCGGCGTGGTCATGCTGGAACCCAATGTGCGCCTGGGCAAGTTGCGCCAGGATCAGTTCGCCTTCGAGGACTGCACGGTGCTCGACACCGTGATCATGGGCCATGCCGAGCTGGCGCGTATCAAAGTGGAGCGCGACCGGCTGTACTCCCTGCCGGAGATGACCGAAGCCGAAGGCATGCAGGTCGCCGAGCTGGAAGTGGCCTTCGCGGAGATGGACGGCTATACCGCCGAGTCGCGCGCCGGGGAACTGCTCCTGGGCGTCGGCATTCCCGTGGACCAGCATCTGGGCCTCATGAGCTCGGTTGCGCCGGGCTGGAAGCTGCGCGTGCTCCTGGCCCAGGCCTTGTTCGCCGATCCGGACGTTCTCCTGCTCGACGAACCGACCAACCACCTGGACATCAACACCATTCGTTGGCTGGAGAGCGTGCTCCTGGAACGCTCCTCCACCATGATCATCATCTCCCACGATCGTCACTTCCTGAACAGCGTTTGCACCCACATGGCCGACATGGATTACGGCGAGCTGCGCGTCTACCCGGGCAATTACGACGACTACATGATCGCCTCGACCCAGGCCCGCGAGCGCCTGGTGTCCGACAACGCCAAGAAGAAGGCCCAGATCGCCGAGCTGCAGAGCTTCGTGAGCCGCTTCTCGGCCAATGCCTCCAAGTCCCGCCAGGCCACCTCCCGCGCCCGCCAGATCGACAAGATCGAGCTGGCCGAGATCAAGCCCTCCAGCCGCGTCAGCCCCTTCATCCGCTTCGAGCAGCACAAGAAGCTGCACCGCCAGGCGGTATCCGCGGAAAGGCTGGGCAAGGCCTTCGGCGACAAGGTCTTGTTCAAGGACTTCAGTTTCAGCATCGAGGCCGGCGAACGCGTAGCCATCATCGGACCCAACGGCATCGGCAAGACCAGCTTGCTGCGCTGCCTGGTGCACGATCTGCCCCAGGATTCGGGCGAGATCAAATGGGCCGAGGCCGCCGAGTGGGGCTATTACGCCCAGGATCACGCCAGCGATTTCGCCTATGACATGAGCCTGGCCGAGTGGATGTCGCAATGGACCAAGGGGGGCGAGCAGATCGTGCGCAGCGCCCTGGGCCGCATGCTGTTCAGTCACGACGAGATCAACAAGTCGGTGAAAGTAATCTCCGGCGGCGAGCAGGGCCGCATGCTGTTCGGCAAGCTGACCCTGACCCGGCCCAACGTCATGCTCCTGGACGAGCCGACCAACCACCTGGACATGGAGTCCATCGAAGCCCTGAACCTGGCTCTGGAGAACTACCCGGGCACCCTGATCTTCGTCAGCCATGACCGCGAATTCGTGTCCTCCCTGGCCACGCGCATCATCGAGATGACCCCGGATGGCATCGTCGATTTCGGCGGCAATTACGAAGATTATTTGCGCAGCCAGGGCATTCTGAACTAAGCGGATTCACAGCCCCGTTCATCCTTCGACAAGCTCAGGACGAACGGGCCCTGTGCCAGGGTATCAGTGGGTAAATTGCCATGTTGAACCGGGACCGATTGACCCGCCTGCGCCTGGAAGCGAGGACCATGCTGGCCATCGCCTTCCCCACCATGCTCGCTCAGCTGGCGGCCATGCTGGTGAACGTGGTGGACGTGATCATGGCCGGACATCTGTCCTCACAGGCCCTGGCCGCCATCTCGGTGGGCATCAATCTGTTCAATCCCATCATGGTGGCGGCCATCGGCCTGTTCGTGGCCCTTAACCCCATGGTGGCCCATCTCAACGGCGAAGAGCGCCACGAGGACATCGCCGAAGTCCTGCGCCAGGGCCTGTGGCTGGCGGTGCTCCTCGCCTTGCCTGCCATGCTGGCTATGCGTTACCTGGGCGGGCTCGCGGTGTTCATCGGCGTCGAGCCCAGCGTGCTCCCGGACGTGGACGGTTACCTGAAGGCCCTGTCCTGGGGCCAGGTTCCGCTCTTCGCCTTCTTCGCCTTGCGCTTCTTCAACGAGGGCCTGTTCAACACCAAGCCTGTGATGTACATCCAGTTCCTGGCCGTGCCGCTCAATGCCTTCTTCAACTGGGTGTTCATGTACGGGCATTTCGGCGTCCCGGCCATGGGCGCCGTGGGCCTGGGCTATGCCACGAGCCTGGTGTGGAGCCTGATCGCGCTGGCCCTTTTAGCCTACACCGCCTGGACGCCGCGTTACCGGGAGCACCGCCTGTTCGGCGCCTGGGTCCGGCCCCATGGCAGGCGCATGCTGGAAATCCTGCGCCTGGGCGTGCCCATGGCGGTGAGCTTGGGGATGGAGGTCCTGCTCTTCGCCGTGGTGGGCCTGCTCATCGGGCGCATGAACGTCGCCACCATCGCCGGGCATCAGATCGCCATTAACCTGGCCTCGCTGACCTTCATGATCCCCCTGGGCCTGTCCATGGCCATCACCTCGCGGGTCGGCTATTTCGCCGGGCAGGGCTCGCTGTCAGGCATACGCCAGGCCGGCGTTGTGGGCGTGTCCCTGTCCGGGTTGTTCATGTGGGCCTCGGCCAGCCTGTTCATCCTGGCGCCGGAGTTCCTGGTGGGCTTCTACACCCCGGACCCCGCCGTGCAGGCCGCCGCCGCCCAGTTGCTGTTCTTCGCCGCCATCTTCCAGCTCTCCGACGGCTTCCAGGTCAGCGGCCAGGGCGCCCTGCGCGGGCTCAAGGACACGCAAGTCCCCATGCTCACCAATACCTTCGCGTACTGGGCGGTCGGTTTCCCCATCGGCTGGTGGATGGCCGAGCCCCAGGGCTGGGGCGCCAAGGGTTATTGGCTGGGCCTGGTGGCCGGGCTGAGTGTGGCGGCCGTCGCCCACAACGGCCGCTTCGCCTGGTTGTGTCAGCAACGCGCCGCCCTGGTGCAAAAAGCCCGCGTTTAAGCAGGCTTTCCAATACGCCTCGCGACAGTTCAGGCCTGCTTTGCCAGCTTCTTGTTGCGCATCAGGCACAGGAAGTCGCAGGCGATGTGCGCGGCGGCGATGGCCGTGATCTCGCTCTGATCATAGGCCGGAGCCACTTCCACCACGTCGGCGCCGATAAGGTTCAGCTCGCCGAAGCGGCGCAGGATGCTCAAGGCCTGGGCCGAGGTCAGGCCGCCGGCGACGGGGGTGCCGGTGCCGGGCGCGAAAGCCGGGTCCAGGGCGTCGATGTCGAAGGTCAGATAGGTCGGGTTCTGGCCGACGATCTGCTTGACCTTCTCCACCACCGCCGCCGGGCCATGGTCGTGGACCCACTGGGCGTCGAGGATGTTGAAGCCCATGAAATCGTCGTTGAAGGTACGGATACCGATCTGCACGGAGCGCGTCGGATCGACGATGCCTTCCTTGACCGCCTTGTAGAACATGGTGCCGTGGTTCATGGACTCCATGCAGTCATCGGCCCAGGTGTCGCAGTGGGCGTCGAAATGGATGATGGACAGGGGCGCGCCGAACTTCTCGGCATGGGCCTTCAAGAGCGGATAGGTGATGTAGTGATCGCCGCCGAAGGTGAGCATGGTGGCGCCGCTGGCCAGGATGGTGCGGGCATGCTCGATGATGCTGGGCGTGATGGTCAGCGGATTATGGGCATCGAACCAGCAATCCCCGTAATCGATGACGGCCAGATCGTCGAAGGGATCGAAGCCCCAAGGGTAAGGCTTGAGCTCGGCCAACTGCACGGAGGCCGCGCGGATCGCCGCGGGACCGAGGCGCGCGCCGGAGCGGAAGGTCACCGACAGATCCAGAGGGATACCGCTGATGGCCACATCGACGCCGCTCAGATCGCGGCTGTACTTGCGGCGCATGAAACTGAGAACGCCCGCGTAAGTGTTCTCGATGGAACTGCCGTACAGGGACTGGCGGCGGATGGCGCCGTCGCCCTTGATGTCATCGCTCATGGGAATGCCTTAGAAACAATCTTGGGTGGGCGCCTATTATAGGGCCGGGCATCCCCCGGGCTCCAGCCCGGCGCGGGCCGGCGTTCTCGTCTATGCTCAGCCAATAACAAGACCATGGGCTAACCATGATTCCGCGATTGAGTCGGTTGTGCGTCTATCCCCTGCTGCAGCCGCGCGACGATGGCCAGCGCAACTCGCCTGGCCATGCCCTGGTCAACCTGCAGCTGCGCGCCAAGGACGTGTTGCCCAATACCGATCTGCGCCTGCGCATCGACAATGTCTTCGACCGGCGCTGGTACAAGGCCGCCGACGGCAATTCCACCACCTTCCTGGCCCAGGCCCAGGATAGGCGGCAGATCAGCCTGATGCTGGATCTGCGCTTCTAAGCACCCGCTCCCCGCCGCGAAATATCTCGACCTCCCCGGTTTTCGGTTCCAGCACATAGCGCAGGAAACAGAACGGGCGCGGCGAGCTCAGGACCTTGGGCGTGAAGAGCACGGCCACATCGCCGGCGCAGCGCGCCGAACGGCTCAATAGACCGGGATGCCCCTGTTGACTGAGCCGCGCGCCGACCGCCTGGGTTTCCTGGTAGCCGTCGCCGTCGAAACGGCCCGGACGGTTCTTGCACAGGCGCCGCAGGTCCAGCAACAAGGCTTCGCAGCGCACTCGGTAGACCTTGCGTTCCGCCACCACCGGCGCGGTGCCGCGATCGAAGCCGCAGTCGGCCAGGAAGCCGTGACGCCAGTGGAACAGGGTCTCGTGGATCGTCGTCTGCCAGTCCAGGGCGCCATACCAGACGCCGAAGCGCCCGGAGCTGTACCGGCTCTGGGACCAGTGATCGAAGGGCCATTGTATGGCGGACAGGTAGTCCGCCTCCTCGAAGGGGCGGTGGATTAGCGGGCTCTCGCCATAGGCAGCGGGCTTGCAGGCCAGCTCCGCAGCCAGGGCCAGCTGCTGATCCTTGGGGTCGCTGGACAGGTCGTCGAAGAGATCCTGGCTTTCCTTCAGGCTGACGATGTTGCGAAACACATCCTCGGCGAAATCGCAGAGGCCGGCCTGCTGCAGAGTGGCATCCATGGCATGAACTCCGCCGGCTATTGACCGCGCATCCGGTCCAGATAGGCCCGCAACATCAGCAAGCCGGTGAAGCCGCGCTCGGCCACCAGATCCACCGGCCGCAACTGGCCGAAGGCGCGATTTTTACTGCGCATCCAGGCATAGGCCAGGTCGCGGTTCTCGGGAAACAGCAGGCGCAGGTTCTTGTGGATGGCCAGGAGGTTGCCGACCCGGTCCAGGAGATCCCGGCTCGCGGCTAGGGGCTCGCCCTTGCGATAGCGGGCCAGGCTGGCGCGGCTGCCCGGCTCCAGGCCCAGGAGGGCCAGCTGCTCGTCGCCGGCCAGCTGCCAATGATCGAAGAGCACCATGATTTGCGCAGCCAGGCGACCGCGCGCTTCCTTGGTACTGGGGTCCGGAACGCGATACTGCCCGGCGATGTCGGCGACCTGAGGCATGGCAAGCTACCACGGAACATTTGTTACATAAACAATAACAAATGTTCCACCGTATTACCAGTTACGCCGATCAGTCGAGGCTGATCCAGGTGGTCTTCAACTCGGTATATTTGTCGAAGGCATGCAGGGACTTGTCGCGCCCTATGCCCGACTGCTTGTAGCCGCCGAAGGGCACGGTGATGTCGTCGTCGTCATAGCAATTGACATAGACCACGCCGGCGCGCAGGGCCTTGGCGCTCCGATGGGCCTTGCGCAGATCCGAGGTCCACACCGCCGCCGCGAGGCCGTAGTTGGTGTCGTTGGCGAGCGCCAAGGCCTCCTCGTCCGTGTCGAAACCGAGCACGGACAGGACCGGTCCGAAGATCTCCTCGCGGGCGATGGTATGGCCCTGTTCCACCTCGAAAACCGTGGGTTCGATGTAATAGCCGCCCGATTCTTTCCGGGCCTGCTCGCCGCCCAGACGCAGGCGCGCGCCCTCGCGCCGGCCCGACTCGATGTAGCCCAGGACCGCCTTGAGCTGGATGTCGTCGACGATGGCGCCCATGCGCGAGGCCGGATCCAGGGGATGGCCGGGATAGAGCCTGGGGGCGAAGTCGATGATCCTCCGAACGAAATCTTCCTTGATGGAGGACTCCACCAGGAGGCGCGAACCGGCCGAGCACATCTCGCCCTGGTTGAAGAAGATGGCATAGGCCGCCGCCTTGGCCGCCGCGTCCAGATCCGGGGCATCGGCGAAGACGATGTTGGGGGACTTCCCGCCCAGCTCCAGCCAGACGCGCTTGAGATTGGATTCGGCCGAGGCTTTCAGCATCAGCTTGCCGGTCCGGGTCGAGCCGGTGAAGGCCAGGCAGTCCACGTCCCCATGCCGGGCCAGGGCCGCGCCCACCGTATGCCCGAAGCCGGGCAGGACCTGGAACACGCCCTCCGGCAGGCCGGCCTCCATAGCCAAGGACGCGATGCGGATGGCGGTCAGCGACGACTTCTCCGACGGCTTCAGGATCACCGAATTGCCGGCGCCCAGGGCCGGCCCGAGCTTCCAGCAGGCCATGAGCAGAGGGAAGTTCCAGGGCACGACCGCCGCCACCACGCCCACCGCCTCGCGGGTGACCATGCCGATACGGTCATGGGGCGTGGGCGCGATCTCGTCGTTGAGCTTGTCGATGGCCTCGGCCATCCAGGCGATGCTGCGCGCGGAGCTGGGAATGTCCACGGCCAGGGAGTCGCGGATAGGCTTGCCCACGTCCAGGGTTTCCAGCAGGGCCAGCTCCTCGGTACGGGCCAGCAGCAGCTCGGCGAAGCGCAGGAGCACGGCCTTGCGCTCGCGCGGCGCCTGGCGCGACCAGCGGCCGTCCTCGAAGGCGGCACGGGCGATGCGCACCGCATCGTCCACATCGGCGGCATCGCAGGCCGCGATCTGCCCCAGGACGCGGCCATCGATGGGCGAGACGCAGGGGAAGCACTCACCAGAGGCGGCGGCGCGATAATCGCCGCCGATGAAGGCGCGGGTTTCAATGCTTAGGCGGGAGGCTTTTTCCTGCCAATAGGTCAGGCTGGTATCGCTCATCACAGTCCTCGAATGGCAAGCTCAGGTTCAACCAGGGGTCCGATCTAGTTCCGACGTAGGTCCGACTTCAGTCGGACACGAAAGCGTTCCGCTGAAGCGGGACCTACAACGGACAAGCCGCAAGCCCCGCTGAAGCGGGACCTACGAGGGGCCGCCCTGACTAGAACGTGGGCGGATTATTGGCGCTGATGATCTCGCACTCGTCCTCGCCAACATTGCGGAAGCGGTGCGGTAGATGGCTTTCGAAGTAATAGGCATCGCCCGGTTGCAGAACCCGTGCCTCGCCGGCCACGGTCAGCTCGATCATGCCGCGCACCACGAAGCCGGCCTCCTCGCCCTGGTGGGTGAGCATGTCGGCGCCGGTGTCGGCCCCGGGCTTGTAGATCTCGTGCATCACCGACATGGCGCGGCCCTGGCGGTTGAAACCGGCCAGCCGATAGGAGATGCCCTCCTTGTCGCTGCCCAGATCCGGCAGCTCCTCGCCTGTGTAGAACACCTGGCTGCGCGCGCTCATGTCCATGGTGAAGAAGTCGGCCAGGGACATGGGAATACCGTCCAGCACCTTCTTCAGGGAACTGATGGAAGGGCTGACCCGATTCTGCTCGATGAGGGAGATCGTGCTATTGGTCACGCCGGCCCGCTTGGCCAGCTCGCGCTGGGAAATCCCGCGCGATTTGCGCACCCGTTGTAAACGCTCGCCCACATCCACTAGTCAACACCTCTGCCATGAAATAATCAACACACGGCACATCATAGTGCCGATTTACGGGGCTCAGGCAAGTGCGTTGTTAATTTTTTTCAGCATGATATGCTTTGCTCAACACCGCCACATCGGCCCGACGGAGCCGCCATGAACCCGCACGCACTCCCCGATCTCGACGCCTTCTGGATGCCCTTCACCGCGAACCGCCAATTCAAGGCCCAGCCGCGCCTGCTCGTCGCCGCCGAGGGCATGCACTATACCAGCCATGACGGCCGGCAAATACTGGATGGCGTGGCGGGCCTGTGGTGCGTCAATGCCGGTCACGGCCGCCGCCCCATCGTCGAGGCCGTGCAGCGCCAGATCGCCGAGCTGGATTACGCCCCCACCTTCAACATGGGCCATCCCCTGCCCTTCGAGTTCGCCCGCCGCCTGGTCGAACACACGCCCGGCGATCTGAATCACGTCTTCTTCACCAATTCCGGCTCGGAGTCGGTGGACACGGCGCTCAAGATCGCCCTGGCCTATCACCGGGCCCGGGGCGAGGGCCAGCGCACGCGCTTCATCGGCCGGGAGCGCGGCTATCACGGCGTCGGCTTCGGCGGCATTTCCGTGGGCGGTATCGCCAGCAACCGCAAGTATTTCGGCAACCTGCTCTCCGGCATCGATCACCTACCCCACACCCTGCTGCCGGAAAACCGCTTCAGCCGAGGCCTGCCCGAGCATGGCCTGCAGCTCGCCGACGAGCTGGAGCGGATCGTCGCCCTGCACGACGCTTCCAATATCGCCGCCGTGATCGTCGAGCCGGTGGCCGGCTCGGCTGGCGTCATCCTGCCGCCCAAGGGCTATCTGCAGCGCCTGCGCCAGCTCTGCGACAAGCATGGCATCCTCCTGATCTTCGATGAGGTGATCACCGGCTTCGGCCGCCTCGGCGCCCCCTTCGCCGCCCAGTATTTCGATGTGCAGCCGGACATGATCACCTCGGCCAAGGGCCTGACCAATGGCTGCGTGCCCATGGGCGCGGTGTTTGTGCGCGAGCATATCCACGACGCCTTCATGCACGGCCCGGAAGGTCTCATCGAGCTCTTCCACGGCTACACCTATTCCGGTCATCCCCTGGCCTGCGCCGCCGGCCTCGCCGCCCTGGACATCTACCAGGAGGAAGGCCTGTTCACCCGCGCGGCCAGCCTGGCGAGCCCATGGGAAGAAGCCCTGCACGCGCTCAAGAGCCTGCCCCATGTGGTGGATATCCGGAACCTGGGCCTGATCGGCGCCGTGGAACTGGCGCCCAAGCCAGGCGCAGCGGTGACCCGCGCCTTCGAGGTCTTCCAGCGCTGCTACGAGCGCGGCGTGCTGGTTCGCGTCACCGGCGACACCCTGGCCTTCTCGCCGCCGCTGATCATCGAGTCCGGCCATATCGACCAGCTGTTCACGACGTTGCGGGATGTGTTGCAGGAGATGGCGTAAGGCGAAATTGCGCCGCTGTCCGGCTGAAGCCGGACCTACACCAAAGCCGTTTGGAGGTCCAGCTTCAACGAAACCCGCCCGACAAGCGATTGCAGGTCCGGCTTCAGCCGGACAAATTCCAAGGTAAGCATCAATGACCCCGATCACCCACCACATCGCCGGCCAAGCCACCGCCCCCGTCGATGGCGCCCGCCGCCAAGCGGTCTACAATCCCGCCCTGGGCGAGCCGAGCGCCGAGCTGGAACTGGCCAGCACGGCGACCGTGCACACGGCCATCGCCGCCGCGCAGGCCGCCTTTCCCGCCTGGGCCGCCGTGACGCCGCTCAACCGCGCCCGCGTGTTGTTCCGCTTCAAGGCGCTGCTGGAGCTACACCGCGCCGAGCTGGCCGCCCTCATCACGGCCGAGCACGGCAAGGTGTTGTCCGATGCCGACGGCGAAATCACTCGCGGCTTGGAAGTCGTGGAATTCGCCTGCGGCATTCCCCATTTGCTCAAAGGCGAATTCACCGACAACGTGGGCGGCGGCGTCGATGCCTATTCCCTGCGCCAGCCCCTGGGCGTGGTCGCCGGCATCACGCCCTTCAATTTTCCCTGCATGGTGCCGCTGTGGATGTTTCCCATCGCGCTAGCCTGCGGCAACGCCTTCATCCTCAAGCCCTCGGAGCGCGATCCCTCGGCGCCGCTGTTCATGGCGAGACTGCTGAAGGAAGCCGGCCTGCCGGACGCCGTGTTCCAGGTGGTGAACGGCGACAAGGAGGCGGTGGACGCACTGCTCGGCGATGAACGGGTGAAAGCCGTGAGCTTCGTCGGCTCCACGCCCATCGCCCAGTACATCTATGCCACCGGCTCGGCCCAGGGCAAGCGAGTGCAGGCCCTGGGCGGCGCCAAGAATCACATGGTGGTGATGCCCGACGCCGATCTGGACATGGCGGTCAATGCCCTGCTGGGCGCGGCCTATGGTTCGGCGGGCGAACGCTGCATGGCCATCTCGGTGGCCGTGGCCGTGGGCGGGGTAGCGAATAAGCTGGTGCCGGCCCTGGCCGCGAGACTGGCGCAGTTGAAGGTCGGCGCCGGAACCGATGCCGCCTCGGACATGGGCCCTCTGGTGACCGCCGCCCATCGCGACAAGGTGCGCGGCTATGTGGATTCCGGCGTGGCCGAGGGCGCGGAGCTGGTGGTCGATGGCCGCGAGCACCCGGCCTGCGCGGCGTCTGGCTTCTACCTCGGCCCCTGCTTGTTCGACCACGTGACCCCCTCGATGCGCATCTACCGCGAGGAGATCTTCGGACCCGTGCTCTGCGTGGTGCGCGCCGCCAGCCCGGCCGAAGCCGTGGCCCTGGTCAACGGCCACGAATACGCCAATGGCACGGCCATCTTCACCCGAGACGGTGACAGCGCCCGCGAATTCGTTCAGGCCATCGAGGTGGGCATGGTCGGCGTCAACGTGCCCATCCCCGTGCCCATGGCCTTCCACAGCTTCGGCGGCTGGAAACGCTCGCTGTTCGGCCCGCTGCACATGCACGGCCCCGACGGCGTGCGCTTCTATACCCGTACCAAGGCCGTCACCGCCCGCTGGCCGCAGGCGGTCCAGGCGGATTTCCATATGCCGACGATGAAGTGAAGAATGGGATTAACCACAAAGACACAAAGGAAAAGACAAAGTGAGTAGCGTTTCATCGCCGCCGTCATCCGACAGTTTGTGGCGGGAATGACAACGTCGGTGTAGCGCACCACCAAGCGTCTTGATTCCTAAAACCTACTTTTCACTTTGTGTCTTTGTGTTCTTTGTGGCCCATTCACTCTTCTCACAAATCCACCACCACGCGAAAGCCCGCCTGGTTGCTGCGGTAATCGCGGGGATAGGAAGTGCGTGCCGACAGGCGCAGGGCGCGGGGCAGGTCGCTCCAGGAGCCGCCGCGCCAGACGCGGAAGCCGCAGTTGCCGCCCAGGTAGGCGGTGCCGTCCGTCGGCGCGGCGCCGTAATCCGCCGCCCAGCAATCCTGGACCCATTCCGCCACATTGCCCTGCATGTCATAGAGGCCGAAGGCATTGGGGGCGAAGGAGCCGACCGGCGCGGTTCGCGAGTAGTCCCATTCGCTGCCGCAGCCATCGCAGACCGCGTTGCCGCGCCCGATCTTGTCGCCCCAGGAATGCAGGCCCTTGGCGCCGGCCCGGGCGGCATACTCCCATTCGGACTCCGTGGCCAGGCGGTAGGGTTTGCCCGTCTGCTGTTTCAGCCATTCGATGTAAGCCTGCGCATCGTTGTAACTGACATTGATCACCGGACGGCGTCCACGCCCCCAGCCTTCATCGCTGGGACGCGTCCGTCCCGTGGCCGCCACATAGCGATCGTAATCCTCGAAACTCACCTCGAAGCGGCTCATGGCGAAGCGCTTACCGATCGAGACCGAGTGCACCGGCACTTCGCTGCTTTGTCCCACGGCCCGGGCGTCGCCCATGAGGAACTCCCCGGTCGGGAGCAATACCATCTCCGGTCCGACGCCGCCGTCAGCCAGGGGATCGCTGAACTGGAAAACGCGCTGGACGGGCGGCTTGGGCGGAGCCGCCGGCGCTTCACTGAGCTCGGGACTATCGACCCGCGCCGGCTTGGGCTCGGAGCGAGCGGCGGGTTCCGTTTCGATCTCCACCGGCGCGGACGCCGTGCCCACCGTCGCGGCCTGCTGATTCAGCCAATAACCGCCGCCGAACACCAAGGCGCTCAACATGACACCCAGGCTCAGCCAGCGCCAGCGCCCGGGCGTCGGCGCCATGACCAGTTCCGGCCCGTAATGGTGCTCCACCACCGTGGCGGGCTTCTTGCCCTCTTGGGCCGTGAGTCGCGCCAAGGCCTGCAAAACCTCCAGCACGCTGGCGTAACGCTGCTTGCGATCCGGGCTCACCAAGCGGCCGATGATTTGCAAACAGGCCGTCGTGTACAGGACGCGTTCATTCTGGGAGAAATGCGGAGCCGGCATGCCCTCGCTGAGCGCCAGCAAGCGGCGAGTCATGGCGAAATACAGGCTGGCGCCCAGGCCGAAGAGATCGGCCTGCGGGCCCGGCATTTCCGTGTCGGAGCTCTCGCCCAGCTCCGGTGCGCTGAACGCGGGGTTGAGTATGGTCTCCAGCCGGCCCTGGCGCAGCGCCAGCTTGAATTGCGCCATGGCCACGCCGCCCAGGCAGGGATGGTCCACATTGGCCAGGAAGATGTGCTCCGGCGTGACGCTCAGGTGGTAGACATGCTCGCGATGCAAGGCGGCAAGGGCCACCAGCAGATGGTGGGCGAGCCGGATCAGCTCGCGTTCGCTCAGGGGGTCGGTGTGGTGGCGCAGGAAGGCGCTCAGCGACGCCCCCTCCATGGGCTCCATCAGCCAGTAGGCCGTACCATTGCAGCGAAGGATGCGCAGCACGCGCTCCAGGCCGGTCGAAGGATGCTCATGCAAGACCTCGCCGAGTTCGGTGAATTCCTGCAGGCCATGGTGAAAGGCCGATTCCTCTTCCAGGGCGGGCAGAACGGCGATGCCGTCGCTGGTCCGATCGGCCAGACCCGCCGGCAGGAACTCCTGAACCGTCACCCAGGCCGACAGACTCTCATCCCAAGCGAAATAGCGGTGCCCGTACGAATCAGAATGCAAGACCTCCTTGATCTCGCAGCTGTCGATACGTGTGTTCAGGGGTAGTGGCGGCGCAATCTTAGGCACGCTGAACGACTCTCCTTAGCCCCATTCCCTTGACCCGCAATCCGTGTCTGAGCATCTGCTTGAGCTTATGCGAAGACCCGGTGCCCAGCAAGCAAAGTCCAGTCCGTTCAAGACGATAGTCGCATATCCCCAGCGCCGCGCCGGCCAGGCGAGCCTTGGGAATACGTCCATGCCCTTGGCAGGCTCATGGCGTTGCCGCTACCATTCCAGCCCTAACAGACCGTTTGGGAACTCACCAGCATGCACAAAGATCATCTGAAGGCCGTCGTCAGCGGCGGAGCATCCGGCCTCGGTTTTGCCGTCGCCCGCCATATCGTGGCCCAGGGTGGCCAGGTCGCCCTGCTCGACATCAATGCCGAGCAAGGCGCCGCCGCCGTTCAGGAGCTGGGCGAGCGCGCCAGGTTCTACCAGACCGACATCAGCGATGCCGGCCAAGTCGATGCCGCCTGCGATGCGGCCGCCCTTGGTTTCGGCGGCCTGAACCTGGCGGTCGGCTGCGCCGGCGTGCTGGGCGCCGGGCGCATCCTGGGCAAGAACGGGCCCATGGCGGCCGAATTCTTCCAGAAAGTCATCAACATCAACCTGGTGGGTTCCTTCCTGCTGACCCGCGCCGCGGCGCGCCACATGGCCGAGAACGCCGCCGACGAGCGCGGCGAGCGTGGCCTCATCGTGCACACGGCCTCCATCGCCGCCTACGAAGGCCAGTTCGGCCAGGCCGCCTACTCCGCCTCCAAGGCCGGCATCGTCGGCATGATCCTGCCCATGGCCCGCGAATTCGCCAAGCTGGGCATACGCATCAACGCCATCGCACCGGGCATGTTCGAAACCGCCATGATGAGCAGCGTCACCGAGGAAATCCGCCAGCAGCTCTACGCCAGCGTGCCCTTCCCCTCGCGTTTCGGCAGTGCCGACGAGTTCGCCGCCATGGTCCAGCACATGGTCGACAACCAGATGCTGAACGGCACGGTGGTCCGCCTGGACGGCGCCGCGCGCCTGCAGTAAGCCGCTGCGCAGAGACAACGGGGCCAGACGGCCCCGTTGTTGTTGGTGTTCTCAATACGCTCAGGCCGGTGCGACAAAGCCCGGCTGCTTCACGGTCAAGACATCGCAATGCAACTCGTCGAGCACGCTCTCCGCCGTGTTGCCGATGAAGATCCCCGCCATGCCGCTGCGCGCCAGCGTGCCCAGAATCACCAGCTCGATGTTCTCCTCGGCGACAAATTCCGGGATCACATCGGCCGGCACGCCCTGGCGCAGATGCACCCGGGCCTCCGCCACGCCGTAGGGCTGTACCAGCTCGGCCAGGCGCTTCTGGTGAAGCTCGCGCACGCTGGCCACATAGTCCTCGTGATAAATCCCCGTGCCATCGAAGGCGGTGCCCACCGGAATCACCGAGAAGGCATTGATGACATGGAGCTCGGCCCCCAGCTTGCCGGCCAGGAACTGCGCCATGTCCAGGATGGCGTGATTCAGGCCCGCATGCTCGGCATCGCTGGCCACCGGCTCCACCGCCGCCAGGATGCGTCGCGCCGGTCCGGATGCGGGCCCCTTGGTCATGAGCACGGGGCATGGGCACTTGCGCAGCAGATGCCAGTCCGTCGGCGTGTAAAAAAAGGTCGTGAGGCGCGAGTGGGCCTTGGCCGCCTTGATCACCAGATCGTAAGCGCGTGCCTGGACCGCCCGGATGATAGGCATGAAGGGTGTGGAATCCCACTCGGCGTAGAGCTCCGCGCCCAAGCCTCGCCCGCGCAGCGGTTCCAGCAGGGGCTCCAGCTTCTGCCGGTGCTCGGCGACATAATTATCCCTCAGGCTCTCCAGTTGACCGGCGCCCCAGAGATCGCCCAGTTCCAAGGAGGGTTCGTGCAGGGTCAGGAGCACGTCCACCCGCGCCTGATGGGCCTCGGCGAGCCCGGCCGCGCGGGCCAGGACGGTCCCCGCCTCATCCAGCTTGTCGATCACCGCGAGGAACTTGCTCAGCGTTGCCATGATGCCACCCTTGGTCATGCCCATGCCGACCCTGTGCTTATGGTGTAGCAAAGCGGGAGACGAAGTGCCATGCCTTCCGTCCGGCTGAACCCAGACGCCGGTGCGCGGCGGGAGTCCAAAACGGCGAAAGGCCCGCTAGGCAGGCCCTTCTTCTTGTAGCGGCTAGGGCTTACAAGGAGTTTATTTTCTGTTTCAAATCATAGGATTTGTCGGTGACGATGGCTTCCAGGATGCGCACTCGCTCCTCCAGGGCCGCCAGCTGAGCATCCTTTTCCGCTCCAAGCTGGGCGCCGGCATCGCGTTCCTTCCGATGGGTCAGCACCATCTTGACGACTTCCACCACAGCCCACATCACGATGCCCGCGACGGCAACATTCGCAAACCAAGGCATTTTCCTCTACTCCTTGTTGGCCCCGGGCGGGGCAGATGTTAACGCCGGATTTCCTGAAACTCGCGCTCCAGATGGAAACGCTTGGAGGTCACGAAGCTTTCCAGATCGCGCAGGCGCAGCTCCAGCTTGGAAAAGCTCCCCTCTATCGTGGCCAGCACCTGGCTGGGCGCCGTGCCGGAACGCCAGACGGTGAGCGGATCCGGCTGATACTTCTGGTTAGCCGGCGCCTTGGCCCCGCGCATGCCGTTCATGCCCTTCTGGATGCCCTCGCGCATCCGCGCTTCGGTCATGCTCTCCGGATGTCCCGGCTTCTTGTCCAGGATGAAGGTCAACACGAAGTAGGCGACGACGGGCATCGGCCCCATGAACACCACCAGAGAGAGGCAGATGATGCGCACGACCCAGCGCTCGAAGCCGAAGTAATCCGCCAGCCCGGCGCAGACGCCGGTGATCTTGCCGTTCCGGGTGTCGCGATACAGGGTGCGACGGGGGGAGACAGAATCCTCACTCATATTTCTTTCTCCAATCCGGCGTTTCGGCGTCCAGGATTTTTTCCAGGGTCTCGATGCGCGAACTCATCTGTTCGGCAACCTGGTTCAGCTGCTGCAGCTTGGTATGCTCCTCGACCGACAGCCCCTGGCTCTTCTTGCCCAGGGTTCGGTAGTGCATGATGACCCAGATCGGTGCCACGAAAACCATGAATACGATCAGAGGGATGCCAATGGCTTCTGTAACTTCCATAACGCACTTCCTTAGTTGTTGTTCTGCTGGTTGATCTTGGCCTTCAGGGCTTCCAGCTCCTGGCTCACCTTGTCCTCGGCCTCCAGGTTGGCGATCTCATCGGCCAGCGACGACTTCTTACCCAGGTCGAAAGCATCCACTTCGGCTTCCAGGTTGTCCAGCTTGCGTTCGTAACGCTCGAACTTGGACACCGCATCGCCGCTGCCGCCGCCCTGGATGGTGCTGCGCACCTTCAAACGGCTTTCTGCGGTCTTGTGGCGCATCATCAGGGCCGCCTGGCGAGCCTTGGCGTCCTTGAGCTTGTCCTGCAACTGACCGATCTCGTCGGATAGCTTGGACAGAGTGCCGTTCAACAGCTCCAGTTCGTGGCGCACCGTCGCGGCCACCTCAGCGATCTTGGCCTTTTCCACCAGGGCGCCGCGAGCCAGGTCTTCCCGATCCTTGCTCAAGGCCAGGGAGGCCTTGGCTTCCCAGTCGGCGATCTCCTGTTCCAGGTAGGCGAGCTTGCGCTCCAATTCCTTCTTGTCGGCGATGGTGCGCGCCGAAGCGGTACGCACTTCCACCAAGGTGTCCTCCATCTCCTGGATGATCAGGCGAACCATCTTTTCCGGATCTTCGGCCTTGTCCAGCAAGGCGTTGAGGTTGGCGTTCACGATGTCGGCGAAGCGCGAGAAAATGCCCATGGTGTCAAACTCCTAAAATCGAATGCGTGGCTTAGCGGTCGGCAATCAGGGTGTCCGCGGCCGGTGTGGCCGGTTCTTCCTCGACCGTCACCTGCTCCATCAGCTGCTTAGCCGTTCCCGCCCAGTCGGTATTGCTGAGCACGTCTTGGCTGATATTGTGCATGGCGTTCTGGCCCTGCTCAACCAGTGCTTCACCCACCGCCGCGGCAATCGCCTCGTTCAGCTCGCTGGCGCGGGCCGGCTGCATGGCAAGAGCCATAATCATTCCGCCGATGACCAAGGTCGTGGTCATGCGGTACACCGACTGGTTGTTCATCTTACGGATCATGATATTTCCTTGGGTCATGGTGGTGGTTGCTACACACTGAGGGATATACATTCTTCGTGCCAACTTTCAAAACAGCTATAAGCACTTGTTTTAGCGCGTTTTTACTGAGAGACTAGCGAGCACTTGCCCGGGTCTATGGGGATTTTCACCAAGACTTGGGAAATGTCGCCACCGGCAGGAACACCTCGGAAGGAGTCGCAAGATGGTGCAGCGCCAGCCCGACAATCTCATCGGACAATCCGAGAGTTTTCTCCAGGTCCTGGAGCATGTCTCCCAGGTCGCTCCGCTGGACAAGCCGGTGTTGATCGTCGGCGAACGGGGCACCGGCAAGGAGCTGATCGCCGCGCGCCTGCACTACCTGTCCCCACGTTGGGATCAGACCTATGTGACCATGAACTGCGCGGCCATCACCGAGAGTCTCCTGGAATCGGAGCTATTCGGCCACGAGGCCGGCGCCTTCACCGGCGCCAGCAAGCGCCACGAGGGCCGCTTCGAGATCGCCGACAAGGGCACGCTGTTTCTCGACGAGCTGGCCACGACGTCCATGCGCGTCCAGGAGAAACTGCTGCGCGTCATCGAATACGGCGAGTTCGAGCGCGTCGGCGGCAGCAAATCGGTCAAGATCGACACGCGCCTGGTCGCCGCCACCAACGAGGATCTGCCCCAGCTGGCCGAGAGCGGGCGCTTCCGCTTCGACCTCCTGGACCGCCTGGCCTTCGATGTCATCACCCTGCCGCCCCTGCGCGAACGGCGCGAAGACATCCTGCTGCTGGCGGAGTATTTCGCCATGGCCATGACCCGCGAGCTCAAGCGCGATTATTTCGCCGGCTTCAGCAAGAATGCCGAGCGCCAGCTGCTGGACTATGCCTGGCCCGGCAATGTGCGCGAACTGAAGAACGTCGTGGAGCGCGCCGTCTACCGCACGGGCGCCGAGGACATGATCAAGGGCATCGAATTCGACCCCTTCGCCTCGCCCTGGCGACCCCGCACCGGCCCCACCGGCAAGTCCACCGCCCCGGCCGCCAGCCAGCCCGCGACGGCCATGCCAACAAGCAGCCCCGTCGAATTTCCGGTGCCCTTCGAGAGCCTGGTGGAGAACTTCGAGGTGGGCCTCATCAAGGGAGCCATGCTCCAGGCCCAGTACAACCAGAAACGGACCGCCGAGCTACTGTCCGTCACCTACCACCAGCTGCGCGGCCTGCTTAAGAAATACAATCTACTGGACAACACCGGCTGACGAAAAACAAATGGCGCCCTTGGGGCGCCATTTTTTCGCAAGGCAGCATACTCAGGCCTTGGCCCAGAGTCCCTCTTCCTCGGTCAGCACGTACAAATGATGGGCGCGGTGCACCAACAGGCTGGCGTACTTGGCCTGGTTCTCGGCGCTGCCCAGGGAGAAACGGCCGGCACGCAGCTCGGCGCCCAGGCTCTCGGCCTTGAGTTGCCAGCTCAGGGAGAAGTGTTTGAGTGCGTCGCGGGCCTTGGCGGCGGCCTTGGAACTGACATGATCGGCCGGCAGATCGCCAGTCAGGACCCAGATCTTGTCGGCATAATCCGACACCGACACCAGCCACAGGGCCACATAAGGCGGCAGCACGCGGCTGTTGCGCTTGTCCAGCTGGACGACGCGCAGGCCCTTGTCTGTGCAGTATTTCAGGGCGCGGGCATACTGGCTCTGCTCCCAGGCGCGCTCGTCGAAGGCCGGGACCTGAGGCGCGGCGGCGGGCGCCGCATCGGCTAAAATCATTCCCTCGGCCGGGGTCGGCGTGAGGCCCAGTTCCAATTCATTGCTCATAGCATTACCACTTCGTCCGGGCGGCCTGCGCCGCCCCTGTCCAGATGCTTGGCGCGGCGGCTAGCCACGCGGGGTTAACGAACTTACCCGAAGCCCGCGGGGCTTACAAGCTCCGCAACTCGTCGCGGTAGCGGTCCCGCTTGGCCTGGTAGCTCTGGGCCGGTTTGGCCAGGGCGGCGATCTCGTCTTCACTGAGGCTGCGCACCACCTTGCCCGGCGAGCCCATGACCAGGGAACCGTCGGGGATCACTTTCCCTTCGGTGATCAGACTATTGGCGCCGATCAGGCAGTTCCGGCCTATGATCGCGCCGTTCAACACCACGGCATTGATGCCGATAAGGCTGTTGTCGCCGATCCGGCAGCCATGGAGCATGGCCTTGTGGCCGATGGTGACATTCCTGCCGACGATGAGCGGAATGCCCGGATCGGTGTGCAACACGGCGCCATCCTGGATGTTCGTGCCCTCGCCCACTTCGATGAGATCGTTGTCCGCGCGTATCACGGCGTTGAACCAGACGCTCACGCCCTCGTGCAGCACCGCCGACCCGATGACCGCCGAGCCCGGCGCCAAGTAATGGGACTCGCCCAGAAGTTGGGGGCGACGCTCGCCCAGGGCATACAACATGGTCGCTCTCCTTTATACCGAGGGCCCATTGTCGGCAAGAGACCGTACCGCAACAAGCCCAAATGAAAACGGCTGCCTGACGCAGCCGTTTCTCGAGCGGATGGCGCTCAGGCCACGGCCGAGGCCACGCCGATGGAGGTCTTGATCACGTGCGCGGCCTGGGCCGGCAAGAAATAGGGGTAGATGGGCGCATAGTGCAGCGGATTGGCGGCATCGAAGGCGATGCCGTACAGGCCGTAGAAACGCTCGACGAAGGCCGGGCTCATCTCGCGGCGGGCCACCAGCTCCAGGAGCTTGCCATTCTCGATCTGCTTGGGCAGATCCGGATGGATGGCGGCCACTTCGGCCTTGATCTCCGCCGGCACTTCGCCGTTGATCTCCGGCTTGGTGAACACCTGCTCCAAGAGCTGCTCGGTATAGAGGCCGGTCGGGGTCAGGCAGGTGACGCCGTTTTCCTTGCACTGGGCAATGACCTCGGTCAGGGACACGGAACGACGCTGGCCATTTTCCAGCTTGGTCAGGGTCATGGCCAGATGGTGGCTGGTGAAGCCGTAGGCACGGTTCCAGTGCTGGATGATCTGGACCTCGTCGTCTTCGGCGGACTGGTCGATGAACAGGCGGATGACCTGGCCGTTGTCCAGCAGCTTGTAGACCGGGTAGGCATTCCAGCCGTCGTCGAACACGTAATAGTCCTCGCCCTCGACCTGGGAGGCACTGTAGCCGTGGTCTTCGACGAGCATCTTCACCACGCGCTCGGAGTCCAAGTGCCTGGAGCTGCCGCAGCGGATGGCCAGGTGATCGAAGTGGGCGGTCCAGCCCAGGCGGTCGGCGATGTGCAGCACGGTCATGTCGGCCTTGCTGTTGAGCATGGACTCGACGGCCTTCACCGCGACATAGATATCGAAGTCCTTGACCCAGAGGGCGACGCGGCGGGCATCGACATCACTGAACTCGGCCTTGGCCTTGGCGAACAAATCGGCCAGGAACTGGTCTGCATAAGCATGGATGCGGCCTTCGGCGCGGAAGATGTCCATCTCGAAGGGCAGTGCCTTGGACGCTGCCTCGTAGGCGGCCATCAGCTCGTCGAAGTTCTGCACGTTCTCGAAGAAGGGCTGGGCGGTGGCCGGCTTAGGCTCGACCGCGAAGGGGGTCAGGTCCAGGGAGGCATAGGAACCGTTCTTGCGCTGAGCCAGGACCTTGGCAACGTTGTCCGGATGGGGGACGAGCTTGGCGCTTTCGGCGACGACGGCTTTGGCCAGGTCTTGAGCGAACGATTCGAACTTCTGCATGACGACCCTCGGAAGGCGGTGGAGCTTGGCTAGACGTTGTGATTGCAAGCGCATGACAGCACTTGCGCGGCGCACTGTATTCAGATGTTGCACCGCAAACAAGGGCCACTTTACCTGGTTCGATGGGGCCACTCAAGAAAAGGTCTGACCAGATGGAGCAAAAGTATGCATGGCCACCGGGCAAAATTCTCGAGGTTTCAATACTTTTCCTAATGCCGCGATGAAGCAAACGAGGCCGGGTTTGGTAGCGGTCAAAATTTGACCATTTTTTTGCACTGCGGCGGCGTTTTTAGTGGAATCTCACCCAAACCCGCCGTATGATCGCGCCACTTTTCAGCCAGGCGGCGTCCAGACCGGATATCGGCGCCGACCGGCCTCGTTCACATGCGCATGTAAAGAGGTGATTCCATGGATTTTCTGAAAGAACTCGGCATCGAAGCCATCAACCCGGGCGCCTGCTGGGGTAACGGCCAGTGGTCCACGACCACCGACTGCGGCATTATCGAATCCATTAGCCCGGCTAATGGCGAAGTCATCGCCCGCGTCTATGCCGCTTCGGAAGCCGATTACGAGCAGGTGATCACCGACGCCCAAACCGCTTTCGCCGAATGGCGCACGATCCCGGCCCCGCGCCGCGGCGAGCTGGTGCGCCTGATGGGCGACGCCCTGCGTGCCAAGAAAGACGCCCTGGGTAGCCTGGTTTCCCTGGAAATGGGCAAGTCCAAGGCCGAAGGCGATGGCGAAGTCCAGGAAATGATCGACATGGCGGATTTCGCCGTCGGTCAGTCTCGCATGCTCTACGGCAAGACCATGCATTCCGAGCGCCCGGAACACCGCATGTACGAACAGTGGCATCCGCTCGGCGTGGTCGGCGTGATCTCCGCCTTCAACTTCCCGGTCGCCGTGTGGAGCTGGAACAGCTTCATCGCCGCCATCTGCGGCAACACCACCGTGTGGAAGCCCAGCCCCAAGACCCCGCTGTCGGCCATCGCCGTGCAGAAGATCTGCAATGACGTCCTGGTCAAGGCCGGCTACAAGGGCCTGTTCAACCTGTTCATCGACGGCAACGACAACAAGCTGGCCGCCCGCTTCATCGAAGACAAGCGCGTGCCCAAGCTGTCCTTCACCGGCTCCTCCGTGGTTGGCAAGATCGTCGGCTCCAAGGTCGCCGAGCGCATGGGCAAGGCCCTGCTGGAACTGGCCGGCAACAACGCCATCATCCTCGACGAATCCGCCGATCTGAAGGTCGCGATCCCGGCCATCGTGTTCGGCGCCGTGGGCACGGCCGGTCAGCGTTGCACCACGACCCGCCGGTTGTTCATCCACGAGTCCATGTACGACCAGGTCGTGCCCATGTTGGTCGATGCCTACAAGCAGGTCACCATCGGCGATCCACTGGACAAGGCCAATCTGATGGGCCCGCTGATCGACGCCGGTGCCGTGGCCAACTTCGAGAAGGCCGTGGCCCGCGCCCAGGAACTGGGCGGCAAGGTCCTGTTCGGCGGCAAGGCCCTGAACCGCCCGGGTTCCTATGTGGAGCCGACCATCGTCGAGGCCCAGAATCAGTGGGACGTGGTGCAGAACGAAACCTTCGCGCCGATCCTCTATGTCATGAAGTTCTCGACCATCAAGCAGGCCATCGCCCTGCAGAACGAGTCGCGCATGGGCCTGTCCTCCGCGATCTTCACCCTGAACCTGAAGAATGCCGAGCTGTTCCTGTCCTCGCAGGGCTCGGACTGCGGCATCGCCAACGTCAACATCGGCACTTCCGGCGCCGAGATCGGCGGCGCCTTCGGCGGCGAGAAGGACACCGGCGGCGGCCGCGAAGCCGGCTCCGATGCCTGGAAGGCCTATATGCGTCGCCAGACCAACACGATCTTCTTCGGCGACAAGGCCGCCCTGGCCCAGGGCATCGTGTTCAATCTCGGTATCTGAACCCTGTTCCGCTCGCCCTGAATAGGCCGCCTTGGCGGCCGTATCGAAGGGAGAACGGAATTCCCCAGAGTCCTTCGATACGCCGCTGCGCGGCTACTCAGGACGAACGGTGGGGTGGAACTTCGGCTCGTGAACCCACGGGCCGGGCGTGAGCGAGGGCTAACCCCTCGCTTACAAATAACGACAATCACTTGGAGAACTGTTCCATGTCCGTTTTCAACCTGCGCGCCTACGACGATCACGAACAAATCGTGTTCTGCAGCGACACCAAGAGTGGCCTGAAGGCGATCATCGCCATCCACGACACCACCTTGGGCCCGGCCGTTGGCGGTTGCCGCATGTGGGAATACAACACCGATGAAGGCGCGCTGGTCGATGCCCTGCGTCTGTCCCGCGGCATGACCTACAAGAACGCCATGGCCGGCCTGCCCTTCGGTGGCGGCAAGTCCGTCATCATCGGCAACTCCAAGACCATGAAGTCCGAAGAGCTGTTCCGCGCCTTCGGCCGCTTCGTCGAGTCCATCTCCGGCCGTTACGTGACCGCCGAAGACGTGGGCACCAGCCCGGCCGACATCGCCATCGTCCACAAGGAAACCAAGCACGTGCTGGGTCTGGAAGGCAAGTCCGGCGATCCGTCCCCGTACACCGCCTACGGCTGCTACCTGGGCATCAAGGCCGCCGTCAAGCACAAGCTGGGCCGCGACAACCTGGACGGCGTGAGCATCTCCCTGCAGGGCGCCGGCCACGTGGGTTACTACCTGGCCAAGCACCTGGCCAGCGAAGGCGCCAAGCTCTTCGTCACCGACATCAACAAGGAAGCCGTCGAGAAGGTCGTCGCCGACTGCGGCGCCACCGCCGTCGATATCAACGCCATCTACGGCCTGGACGTGGACGTCTACGCGCCCTGCGCCCTGGGCGCCACCGTCAACGACGAAACCCTGAAGATGCTCAAGGCCAAGATCATCGCCGGCGCCGCCAACAACGTGCTTGCCGAGGATCGCCACGGCTACGAACTGACCCGCCGCGGCGTGCTCTATGCCCCGGACTACGTCATCAATGCCGGCGGCATCATCAACGTGTCCTTCGAAGAGAACTACAGCTCGGAAGCCTCCAAGCGCAAGGTCGAAGAGATCTACAACACCCTGTCCGAGATCTTCGCCACCGCCGTCAAGGATGGTCGTCCGACCCATGTGATCGCCGACGAGCTGGCCCGTCAGCGTATCGCCAATGCCAAGAAGTAAGCGTTAGGGCATCTGTGAAAAGGCGGGCTCGATGCCCGCCTTTTTCATGCCCGCGTTTCAGGGCACCACGCAGCCCCATATCTCATTCATGTTGGCGATTCCCCAACGCTCCGGCGACTCCCAGCTCACGATCTTGTCCTGAGCGGAGGGTTTGGAAAGGTCGAGCAGCTCGTGCATCAGATGACGCTTGGCCTTGGTCGAATAGAAAACCTTGACGATGGGCACGAGCAGGGACTTTTCACTCTGCTCCATGACCACGGCCAGGCGGCCGGACTCCAGGCGCACCAGGGAGCCGACCGGGTAGATGCCCACGCTCTTCACGAAGGCCTTGAACACCCGATCGTCGAAATGGCCGGCGGCCCATTCGGTCATCTTGCGCAAGGACTCGCCCGGATCCCAGCCGGCCTTGTAGGGCCGGTTGGAGGTGATGGCATCGTAGACGTCGCAGACGGCCCCCATCTTGGCGAAGAGGGTGATTTGCTCACCGGCAAGGCGATGGGGGTAGCCGCTGCCATCGACTTTCTCATGGTGATGCAGGACCACGTCCAGGGGTATGGCACTGACCTGGTCGCTGTCCACCAAGAGCTTGAAGCCTTCCTGGGGGTGGCTCTTGACGGTCTGGAACTCGGCATCGGTCAGCTTACCCGGCTTGTTGAGGATTTCCAGGGGGATCATGGCCTTGCCGAGATCGTGCAGCAGGCCGGCGATACCGGCCTCGCGGGTGTCCTCCTCGTTCATGCCCAGCTGGCGGGCGAGCGCGACCATCAGGGCACAGACCGCGACCGAGTGCATATAGGTGTATTCATCCTGGTTCTTGAGACGGGCCAGGCTGATAAGGGCGCCGGGATTGCGCAGCACGGAAGCGGAGATCTCCTCCACCATGGGCAGGAACTGCTCGGCCTGGGCGGTCTTGCCCATGCGCGCTTCCTGGAACATGCTGGCCACGGCCTCCTTGGCCTTGGCGCAGATCTTCGCGGCGCGCTGCACTTCCACCTCCAAGGAGACCCGCTGCGGAATCTCGGCCGGCGCCTTGACGGCATCGGCCAGGGCAGCCTCGATGCGCCGCTCCGCCTCGGCCTGCGCCACGCCCTGCCCAGCCTGATCGGCCGCCAGGTCCGCGCCCTTGTCCGTGTCGATCCACAGCTCGGTGATGCCGCTCTCGCCGATGCGCGCCAGGTCCTTGGGATTCTTGAGGAGGAACTTAGTGGTCCAGAAGGGGTGTTCCATCCACGAGCCGCAGAACTCGTTGACGAACATGCCCAGACGCAGCTGACTGACCTGAATCTTCTTGAGCATGAACGCGCGCCTGGGCCGGGAGATGACTCATTCCTGAGTGTAGCCCAGGGCGCGCGAATATCAGCCCATGATGGGGTTTATGGCTTACGCACCAGTGCCGCGGCGAAGAAGCCGTCGGTGTTATGGCGGTGGGGCCAGAGCTGGAGGTAGTCGCCCATGTCCAGGCCCTCGTTGAGCCGGCCCAGGGCCTCGCCCGCCGGCAAGAGCTCGAACTGGGGATGAGCGGCCAAGAAGGCCTGGACCACGGCCTGATTCTCGCTGGGCAGCAGGGAACAGGTGGCATAGACCAGGCGCCCGCCGGGTTTGAGCAGGCTGGCGGCCGCGCTCAAGATAGCCGTCTGCTTGGCGTTGAGCTCGGCCACGGACTCCGGCGACTGGCGGAATTTCAGATCCGGGTTGCGGCGCAGGGTGCCCATCCCCGAACAGGGCGCATCCACCAGGACGCGGTCGATCTTGCCGGCCAGGCGCTTGACGCGGGCATCGGTCTCGCTGGTGATCAGCACCGGCTGAATATTGGACAGGCCGGAGCGCTTCAAGCGCGGCGCCAGGTTGTTCAGGCGCTTCTCGGCCACGTCGAAGGCATAGACGCGGCCGCTATTGGCCATGGCGGCGGCCAGGAGTAGGGTCTTGCCGCCGGCGCCGGCGCAGAAGTCCACCACCATCTCGCCACGCCGCGCGCCCAACATCAGGCCCAGCAGCTGACTGCCCTCGTCCTGGACTTCCACCAGACCCTCGGTGAACAGAGCGTGTTTCTGCAGGGGCATTTTCTCCGCCAGGCGCACGCCCAGAGGCGAGTGCGGCGTGGCTTCGGCGGCAATGCCCTCGGCAGCGAAGCGCTCCAAGACGGCCTCGCGCTTGGTCTTGAGGCTGTTGATGCGCAGGTCCAGGGGGGCAGCGTGCTGCAGGGCGCGGCCCAGGGCCAGCATCTCGTCTTCGGCCAGGCCCATGCCCTCCACCAGCCATTCCGGCAGCTCGGCCTGTTGCACGGGCGAGAGCTCGGGTTGGCGGGCCTTGATGGCGCCGGCCAGCTCTTTCTCGGAATCCTTCAGGTGTTCGGCGATCTCGCGCAGGTTATGCCCCATCAAACGCAGGAGCGCGGCGATGGCATAGCGGCGCGGGTTGGGCGCCTCGCCCACCACGGCGGTGAGGAATTCGAAGCGGCGCAGGGCGGCATAGACGGTCTCGGCGATGACATGGCGGTCGCGGCCGCCCAGCTTGGGACGCTCGCGGAAGAAATGGGAGAGCACGGCGTCGGCCGGGTGGTTGAAGCTCAGGACTCGGGCCAGGACATCGACGATGCCGTGGAATTGCGCGGAAGTGACTGCCATGGGAAGACCTGCATGCCGTAAGCGGCGAAAGAAAGTGGCGCATTATCCCTGTTTGTGACCGGTGAGCGCAAAGCCTGCCGGTATAATCCGCTCTTCCCTGCCTGAATGCCCCCCATGGACTGCCGCCCCCACTGCTCCGCCTGCTGCATCGCGCCCTCCATCTCCTCGCCCATTCCCGGCATGCCCGGGGGCAAGCCGGCGGGCGTGGCCTGCGTGCAGCTGGATGCGCAGGGCCGGTGCCGGATCTTCGGCCGCCCCGAACGGCCGGCGGTGTGCGCCAGCCTCAGGCCCAGCGCCGAGATGTGCCGCGATACCCGGGAAGCGGCGATGACCTGGCTCTTGGAGCTGGAGACGGCGACCCAACCGGCGCCTTGATCCAGACCAAGCCCGGCCCCGCCGGCTTCCGCTATAGTTTTCAGAGCGTTAGCGGGAGTTTCCGGATTGTCCCACTCTCACCACCACCATTACGCCACCGGCGGCGAGGCCCGGGCCGAGACCAAGACGCGCACGGTATTGGCCATCACCCTCGCCGTCATGGTCCTGGAGCTCGTCGCCGGCTACTGGTCCGGCTCCATGGCCTTGACCGCCGACGGCTGGCATATGGGCTCCCATGCCGTGGCCCTGGGCGTGTCTGCCTTCGCCTATGCCTTCGCGCGCAAGCATGCCCATAACGCCCGCTTCACCTTCGGCACCGGCAAGGTCGGCTCCCTGGCCGGCTTCGCCAGCGCCTTGCTGCTGGGCGTGGTCGCCCTGGAGATGACGGTGAGCTGTATCGAGCGCCTCCTAAGCCCCCGCCCCATCCAGTTCGGCGAGGCCCTGGTCGTCGCCGTCTTCGGCCTGGCGGTCAATCTCGGTTGCGCCTGGCTCCTGGGCGAGCACGGCGACAAGCGTCATCACAGCCACCAGGACCACAACCTGAAATCCGCCTATCTGCACGTTCTCGCCGATGCCCTGACCTCGGTGGGCGCCATCGCGGCCTTGGGCCTGGGCTGGCGTTACGGCTGGCTCTGGCTGGATGCGGCCGTGGGCCTGGCCGGTGCGGCCTTGATCGCCGTCTGGGCCACGGGACTCATCATGAGCACGGGGGCCGTGCTGCTGGATGCCGAGGACCTGGCCTGGCTGGAGGCCGAGATCCGCCTGCGTCTCAAGCAGCGCCTGGATCTGGACATCGAGGATCTGCACGTCTGGCGCATCGGCGCCGAACACTTCGCCTGCATCATCGCCGTCGAGGCCCAGCACGAAGCCGGGGCGCACGAGCGGGTGCGCCAGGAGCTGAGAAACTTGAGCCAGCTGGCCCATGTGACCGTGGAAGTGCACGACGCGCCGGCTTGAAGCTCCGCTCATCCTTCGATACGAGGCGCCTTGCGCCTCTACTCAGGACGAACGGAGGGTTGTGGAGGCTCAGGCCGGCACGCCCGAGTGAAAGCGGAACTGTGCTTCCGGCCGGTTGATCAACTCCGCCTCCAGCGCCAGGAAATACTCGACACGCTCATCCAGCCCGGCCTTGTCGGCGGCGCGGGCCAGGGCCAGATATTCCTTGAAATGGCGGGCCTCGGACTTGAGCAGGAAGCGGTAATAGGCCGCCAACTCCGGGTCGATGGGATCCAGATAAGGCGCGATGGCGGCGAAACGCTCGCAGGAGCGGGCCTCGATGATGGCGCCGACGATCATCAGATCGACGAAGGCGCCCGGATCGGTCTTGCGCACCTGCTGGCGCAGTTCCCCCGCGTAAGGCGCATCGGACAGCGCCTTGAACTCGATGCCCCTCGCCTCCATCAACTCGCGCACCTGCTCGTAGTGGCGCAGTTCCTCGCGTGCCAGGCGCGACAGCTTGTTCTGCATGTCCTTGCGCGTCGGGTAGCGGAACATCAGGCGCATGGCAGTGGCCGCCGCCTTCTTCTCGCAGCGGGCATGATCGATAAGCAGGGTCGGCAGCTCGCTCAAGGCCTTGTCCTCCCAGGCCTGGGGCGTGGCGCAGCGCAGGAAGCGGCGGATGGGGCTGATATCGACGGGGAGCTTGTCGCTGGCGGCTTCGGGCATGGACATCGTGTTTCAAATACTCAGACGCGCCACCTGGCGGCGCAACTCCCGCTGCAGCAGCAGCGGCTTGGAAGAATTCCGGTAGCGCAAGGTCGTGTACAGCCGGGCGATGGCGACCAAGGCCTCGGCCTGCGCCGGCCTGGCCCTGGCGACCCGCGCCAGGAACTCGGCCGGCGGCTCATGGGTCTCGCGCACGAAGCCGCGCCGGGCCAGACGCCGCTCCAAGTGCAGGAAAGTGCGCGCGATGGTATCCAGGGCCCGCTGCTCGCGCAAGAGCAGGACGCCGCCCACCGCCAGGACCAGGGCCAGCAAGACCGCCAGCACATAGCCCAGTTCCGCTCCGCTCCAGTTCGGCAGGCCGAGATTGCTCAGGGCCTCGGCCTGGCGCTCAGCGTCGAAGCTGACCACCCAGGTATTCCAGCGGCTGTTCAGCGAGTCCCAGTACAGGGCCAGGTCGGCCCAGGCGTCGGGCACGGCCGCTTCGCCGAAACTGGCCGGGTCGAAGAGCGGGTCGAGGCCGGAAAAGCGCCGCTCCAGGCGCGACTCGACCCGGCTGGCGGCGATGGCCGAGGTGGGATCGATACGCTTCCAGCCCTGCCCTTCCAGCCAGACCTCGGTCCAGGCATGGGCGTCGGACTGGCGCACGATGAGATAATTCCCATAGGGGTTGGCCTCGCCGCCCTGGTAACCCACGACCACCCGGGCCGGCACGCCGGCGGCGCGCATCAGGTAGACGAAGCTGCCGGCATAGTGCTCGCAGAAGCCGCGCCGCTGGTTGAACCAGAAATCGTCGATCTGGGCCTCGCCCAGGATGGGCGGATTCAGGGTGTAGTAGAACGGCGAGTCGTGCACATGGCGCAGCACTCGCTGCACGAACCCCTCGGGCGAGCCCGCCGCCGCGAACTCCGCCTGGGCCCAGATCCGCGCACGGCTGTTGCCGTCGCCCTTGGGCAGGGCCAGGAAGCGCAGGCGCGCCACATCGGTCAGTTCCAGGCCGATGCGATAGCCTTTGAGAGAACTCATGGGATAGTTCAGCCGATCGTTGAGGGGCCGCTCCAGCAGCAGCTGGTAATCCCCGCGCAAACGAGTGCCCGGCGCGGCCTCGGCCGGCACATCCAGTGCGTACAACCAGCGGTAGCGACCGGGCTCGAGAGCGATACGGTAGTGCCGGGTCTCGCCGCCGTCCAACTCGGTCTTGGGCACGCCGCGCAGCGGCGTGTAACCGGCGCTCCAGGTCAGACCGTCATAGGCGGCCAAGACCAGGCCGCGCCAATACAGCTCGCCGCGCGGCGGGTTTTCTCCCTCGAAGCGCACGCGAAAAGCGATGTTGTCGTTCTGGCTGAGGGCGCTGACGTCGCCCGGCGTCATGGTGTCCGACATGCCGGTGACGGCGCGTCCGCCGCTGTCGGGCATGCGCCAGAGCGGTCCCGGCAGGCGGGGGAACAGGACGAATAAGACCAGGACATACGGCAGGCTCAACAGGACCAGGCGGCCGGCGGAACGGGCCAGCTCGCGAGGCTGAGCACATGCATCCAGTCGGTTCAGGGCTATCTGGCTCAGGGTGTTGACCCACAGGGCCGCCAGCATATAGGTCGCCATGGCCATGGTCTGGCTGAACAGGAAATTGGTTCCGATCAGGAAATAGCCCAGGTTCACCAGGAGCACGGCGTCGCGCCGCTTGCGCAACTCCAGGACCTTGAGACAGGACATCAGCACCAGGAGGGCGACGCCCGCCTCGCGGCCGGCGATGGTACGAAATTCGTAAAACACCCCGCCCAGGGCCAGAAGGGCCAGCAGGCCGCCGAGCCAGGGTCCGGCCATGGGGAGCCGGCGGCGCTCGGCCAGGTAGCGCCAGAGCAAGGCGGCGAGACTCAGGCCCGACAGCCAGGCCGGCAGACGCCACAGATGGGGAGCGCTGACGATGAGCTGGCTGAACAGCAACAGCGGCAAGAGGCCCGGGCGCGTCAAGGACTCAAGCATGGCCACCCGCCTCCTTGCCAAAGAGGGCCAGGGCACGCAGGCAGCGTTCGCGGTGCCCTGCCCCCAGGCCCGAGGGGATGGCCTCGCCGGGCAGGCGCAAGGCGTAGCGCATGCCCTCGCTCTCGGCCTTCAGCACCAAGTAGCACAGGAAGGACAGGCGCAGTTCCGTATCGACACCGGTGAAGGCCTCGAAATCCAGTTCCTGCAGGCTGCCGTTCGGCTCGATGAAGCGCTTGTTGTGCATGCCCCGCTCGCGGGCAAAGGCCTTCCAGTCCACGCGGCGCAGGCTCTCGCCCGGCTGGTGGCGATCCATGCCGGCATAGTCCTCGCTTCCTAGCTGCTCCTGGCGGCCGGCAGTGGACTCGGCTCCCGCCCCGCGCCCGGGCGTTTCCGGCGGCGGCAGGGGTTTGGGATAGACCAGGCAGTAGCCCTCGAAGGCCAGCCAGGACCAGGCGCGCAGGATTCCCAGCGGATAATACGTCGCCAGGTACACCCGCTCGGGGCGCAGATAGCCGCGCCTTCGTGCCGGAAGCGGTAGACGCAGCACGCTCGCCGAGCCGGGCAAAACATCGGTCCAGGCTTCCTCACGGCCGCCGAAACCCAGGGCCAGCGACCGATAATCCCGGCCGCTGTCGCTCTCCAGGATGATCGGGAACTCGGCCGCCTCGCCGACGAACACCGGCTGGGCATGACCCAGGCGCAAGGACAGGCCCGAGAGGTTGCGGTAGGTCTGGTGGATGGCCAGATGCCCCAGGGCCAGGAGGAAGAAGGCCAGTACATGCCCCAGGCTGTTCTGGTAATTCACCGCCGCGACGAAGGTCAGGATCAGGACCACCGCGAAGACCAGGCCTTCCCGCCCGGGAAAGATGAAGATCGAACGATGGTTCAAGACCAGGCCCGGCACGGGCGGCAGACGCCGGTCCAGCCAGGCGTCGAACCGGTCCCGGAAGAACCGCCGCATCAGACCGGAACCGGAACCGCCTGCATCAGGCGCTGCGCCAGGGCCTGATCCCCATGGCCCTCGGCGCCCTGGGGCCGCAGGCGGTGGCCGGCCACGGCGGGGAATACCGCCTGCACGTCCTCGGGCAGCACGTAATCGCGGCCGTGGACCAGGGCATAGCCTTGAGCGGCTCGCAGCAGGGCGAGCCCGGCGCGCGGGCTCAGGCCGTGGGCCACCTGGGGCGCGCTGCGCGTGTGCGCCACCAGGGCCAGGATATAGTCCAGCAACAGCTCGCTGACCGTCAGCTCGGGAACCCGGTCTTGTAGAGCCTGAAGGCTCGCCTTATCCAGGCAGGCCGGCAGCTCGGCGGCCACCTCCCGGCGGTTGCGGCCCTTGAGCAGCTCGCGCTCCATGCGCGGATCCGGATAACCCAGCTCGATACGCATCATGAAGCGGTCTAGCTGGGATTCCGGCAGGGGGAAGGTGCCGATCTGGTAGGCCGGGTTCTGAGTCGCGATGACGAAGAAGGGCTCGGGTAGGCGATGGGTCACGCCGTCCAGGCTGACCTGGTGCTCCTCCATGGCTTCCAGGAGGGCGCTCTGGGTCTTGGGCGTCGCCCGGTTCACTTCGTCCACCAGGATCAGTTGGTGGAAGATGGGCCCCGGGTGGAACTGGAAGCTCTCCGTGTCGCGCCGGTAGACGGCGACCCCCAGGATGTCCGAGGGCAGCAGGTCGGAAGTGAACTGCAGGCGCTGGAAGCCCAGGCCTAGGCAGCGTGCCAGCCCTTGGGCCAGGGTGGTCTTGCCCATGCCGGGCAGATCCTCCAGCAGGAGATGGCCACGTGCCAGCAAGCAGGCCAGGGCCAGGCGGATCTGCGGCTCCTTGCCCAGGATCACCTGGCTCAGGCTCTTGACGATGGGCTCGATGAAGGCGTTAGCCATGGATGGGGCTCGGTCGGGTTCAAGGCAAGCTGACAGCGACCGGACATGGGCTCCGGCCAGGCTCTGGCGGATCAAGTCGTCAGCGTCGCACAGAGCTTACTGGCCCAGATCACGCTCTCGGTATACAGCCGGCGGTAATCGTCGCGTGCCAGCAGGCTGCCGTTCAGGGCTTCCCAGTTGCCCCGCTCGTAGTTGATGACGTCGCGCAGGATGCTGCCCAGGGGACCGGCATGCTGCAACAGGGCGTCCTTGACGGCGGCGCCGATGGGCAGCTCGTCCAGGACATCGACGATCTCCTTATCCAGAAGGGCATCCAGGGTCGACAAGAGGCCGGTCATGAAGGCCGCCTCCGGGGTCTCGATGCCCAGGACTTCCGCCATGCGTTGGGCCATCTTGGCGCGCAGCATGGTCGCCACCATCAGCTCGTAGGGCTTGTCCTCGATATTGGTCAGGGCGATCAGGGTGGCCCAGGACTTTAGGGAATCCAGACCCATGAGCATGAACATGTCGCGCAGCGAGGTCACCTTGCGCCCCGCCGAGGCGTACTGGGGCGAATTCAGCACTTTCAACAACTTGTAACTGAGCCTGTTGTCCTTGACCAGCAGGGCCTCTAGCACGTCGAAGGACACGTTCGGATCCTGCAGCGCCTCCAGCAGCTTGTAGACGATCAGCCGGTTGGAGGCCTCACTGATGGGCGTGAACAGATCCGGCTTGGTCAAGAAATCGCCCATGTAGCCGCCGACCTTCAACTCGCGCATGCGCTTGAGCAGGGCATGATCGTCGATGCCCGTGGCGATCACCGGAATATCGAAGCGCTTGGCCTCGGTCAGGATCTTGCGGATCTCGGCATCGGACGCCATGGCGCCGACAAACAACCCGCTCACCACGAACAGGGCCCGGCGCGAGTCGGCGTTCAGCTCGAAATCGCTGATGGCGAACTGGTAGCCCTTCTGGCTCAGGGCCGTCATCTGGTCGATGCAGGCGCCGTCCAACTCCTGGAACGGCAGTACGATGGAGAAGCGCTCCTTGGGCAGGAGAGAAAGGTAATCCTGGTCCAACAAGGACTTGGACAGGGCGATGTAATAAGGCTGGGCATCGACTTCGGTCAGATCCGGGCGCGTCAGGGCCGCGATCAGCACATGGGCATTGGCCACGTCGAAGGGTTGATCGGGCGCGGACTCTTGGTAATCCGAACGGAGGAAATAGGCGCTGACTTTCAGATCCGGCGCATACACCGGGAGGCGAGTCACTAACAGTTCGGGCATTCGTGCATCCACTTCTTCGAGGGCGAAACGGCTTGGCGTTGGTGGGACAAACCTCGCCAGTGAGTATAGGACAAGGCGAGGGGAAAAGCGGGTCCGCCCGATCCCGGCTTGAAATTAGTTTATAACAACAGTGACTAATGAAGGCCGGATCGCACTGCTATCATCCGCCCCGCTTAACGGGAGTGCAGCATGACCACCAAGACTTCGGACTTTCCCTATATTCACGGCTTCTCCTCGACGGAGCAGGAGCGCTTGCGCAAACAGGCGCGTTTCTCCGAGCAGATCGTGTACCGGGACATCGACTTTTCCCATGCCGGCAACATCCTGGAGGTGGGCTGCGGCGTCGGTGCGCAAACCGAGGTCCTGTTGCGCCGCTTCCCGGATCTCCATATCACCGGCATCGACTTCAGCGAGAAACAGCTGGCCGCCGCGTCCGCGAACCTGGCCAGCCTGCCCTATACCGATGGCCGCTACCAGCTGCAGCACATGGATGCCACCAACATGGGCTTCAAGCCGCGCAGCTTCGACGGCGCGTTCCTGTGCTGGGTACTGGAGCACGTGCCCAACCCGCTGCGCGTGCTCTCGGAAGTGCGCCGCGTCCTGCAGCCGGGTGCGCGGGTCTTCATCACCGAGGTGCTGAACTCTTCCTTCTTCCTGGATCCTTATTCGCCCAATCTCAACAAGTACTGGGTGGCTTTCAACGATCACCAGCTGGAAGTGGGCGGCGATCCCTTCGTGGGCGCCAAGCTCGGCAACATGCTCCTGGCCCTGGGCTACCGGGACGTGCGCACGGAAGTGAAGACCTGGCATCTGGACAACCGCAACCCGGACAAGCGCCAGGAAATCATCGCCTACTGGACCGAGCTGCTGCTCTCCGCCGCCGATCAGCTGATCCAGAAACAGGCGGTGACGGCCGAGCTGGTGGAGAAGATGACCGACGAGCTGAAGCGGGTGCAGAGCGACCCGAATGCCGTGTTCTTCTATTCCTTCGTCCAGGCCACGGCGACGGTGTACTAAGGTACCACTGACTTTTTCAAAGTTTCCCTAAGCACAACCGTTCGTACTGAGCCTGTCGAAGTACGAACGGTTACCGGCCAAGATCATTGGGTCTTCTTCTCCATCCGCCGGTCCCGCTTATCGCGCCAGACCCGCTCGCCCTGACCGGCCTTCTGGCGGAACCAGGGGCAGGAACCGTCGCCGCGCCCGGTGATCCCGCCGTCCGGATGACAGACTAGCCGGCCTTCGCCGTCGTACAGCTCGCTATAGAAATCGCAGCAGGGCGCGGGCCGGTAGTAGTAATCGCGCCCGTCGATGCGATGGCGCAGCAGCTGCGCCGGGGGATTGGTCAGTTCGGCATTCTGCCAGCTCAAGGTCAGAGCCTTGAGGCCGGGGGACAGCTCGGGCAGGCGCCGCGCGGGGCTAGGCCCCGGCAAGGGCTTGGTTCCGGGCACGGCCTTCGCGGCCCCTTCCCCAGCCGTTGGCACGGGCTCCGAGGCACAGGCCCCCAGCGCCGCGATGCCCAGGATCATGCACAGGATCGCCTTGTATCCCGCCATCATTCGCTCTCCACCATAAGCACCCGTAAAGCCCGCCCGAAATCCGCCGGCTGCGCCGCGCTAATCGCCACCCGTTCGCAGCCATGCCAGCGGGCGCAGGCCCTTAGGGCCGCCGCCAACTCGGCGAGCAGCTTCTGAGTCTGGCGCGTCCCGGGCTCCAGGTACAAGGCCTTCACCTCGAACAGGCCTTCCGCGCGATGCGCCTTGGCGTCCAGCCGGCCCGCCAGGGCATCGCCATGCAGGATGGGCAGGACGAAATAGCCGTGCTGGCGCTTCTCCGCCGGGGTGTAGCATTCCAGGCGGTAATCGAAGCCGAAGAACTCCCGGGCGCGCCGGCGATCCCAGACCAGGGGATCGAAGGGCGACAGCAGCGTCGTCAAGCGGGGCTTGAGGGCATGATCCCGCGCCTGTCCGAGCAGCTCGCCGGCTTCGCCATGCACATAGCCCGGCTCGTCCCAACCGTCCACGGCCACTCGCTTGAGCCGCCCTTCCCCGCAAAGCGCATCCGGGACGCGCCGATCCACCGCGCCGGTACGAAAGTAATCGCCCAGCCAGGACGCCTTGGCGATGCCCAGAGCTTTCGCCGCCAGACACCACAAGTCCTCCAGGCACTCGCGCTCCGGGCGCAGATCCCGGGCGTCGTCCCAGTCGGGCATTACCCGCTCGCGCAGATCGTAGACGCGCTGAAAGGCCTGTCTTCGCGCCACCATCAGCTCGCCGGCGGTGAATAGGATCTCCAGGGAGCGCTTCTCCGGTTTCCAGCTCCACCAGCCCCCGCCCTTGTGGCCGTCCTTGCGCTCGAAATCGGCCGAGCGCACCGGGCCGTTGGCGCGGATATGCTCCTTGAGCCGGGCCACGGCCTCGCCGTGCTCGGCCATCCAGGCATGGGAGTACTTCCAGCCCATGCTGCCTGGATCGCGCATGCGATGGCGGTACAGGCCGTAGTCCTCACGGGGCAGGAAGCAGGCCTCATGGGACCAGTATTCGAACAGGGCGCCCTCGGCGAGTAGCTCGTCCAGCCAGGCCGGCGCGTAATCGCCGAGCCGGCTCCAGAGCACGAGATAGGGGCTGCGGGCGACCACGTGGATGGTATCGATCTGCAGGGCGCTCATGCGCCGGACCGCCGCCAGGACATCGGCCTTGCCCGCCTTGCGACGGGGTTTATGCAAGAGCCCGAGCGCCGCCAGATGCAGCGCCCGGGCCTGTTTTTGACTGAGCGGGGATTCGCCCACGGCCATTACAAGGCGGACGGATACTTGGGCTGGATATCCACCGGGATATGCTCGAGCTTGGCATTGACGGCGCGCACCGCCTCGTCCATCCGCGCGTACTCGCCGAGGAATTTCTTGGTTCCGGCGTAATCGCCGTCGCCCTGCAGGACGACGATATCGTGCACCAGGTCGCGGATCCCGCTTTCCAGCTTGGCGAAGTCGATGGTGTACAGACCGCTGGCCGGATCGCGGCTGAATGCGCCCTTGGCCTTGAGATAGCTGTACTGGTAGGCGGCACCCTGGCCATGGGCCTCGTCGATGCCGAAGCGCATGGAGCGGAACAGGCCGGCGAAGTAAGTGGCCAGGAGCTTCTCCTTGTCGGTCTTGGGCAGCTCGCCCTTGTCCATCAGGAACAGCAGGTTGTAGACGCCCATGACGTCGGCCTTGCCTTCTTCGGTGCCGGAGTGCAGCTCCTGCAGCTCCTTGTCGACCGTCGTGGCCTTGCCATTCTTGACGATGGAGCCGGGACCCAGGCTATGGGACAGCTCGTGGAACAGGACCTCCATGCCGAAATAATGGGCATCCAGCAGCTTGGCCTGTTCCGGCACCAGGATGTGCTCGGCCATGGGCTTCAAGATACGCTCGAACTTGGCCTCCATGACGTTCTTGAGCAGGACCTTCTTGGCGCCCTTGGCCTCGCGCACGCGCTCGTCATTGGGCAGGTTGAAGGCGATGGTCTGCACGCCCGGCACATTGTCGCCGCCGCCGTGGATCTGATCGGCCACGGCAATGGGCGATTCGAAGCCGCGCTTGAAGTTCTTGTAGCTCTCCGCCACCGGCAGGTTAGCCTCCATGTCGCGCAGGTATTTCTTGAAGCGATCCAGTTGCTTGGACTCTTCCGGGTTCTTCAGGGTCACGAAGGCCTCGAAGGCCGCCTTCTGGCCGAACAAGCCGTCGGTATAGGTCTCGTAGGGACCGATGGCGACCTCGATGGGCGTGTCCTTCAGGTCCATCCAGGCCAGTTCCGACTGGAAATAGTCGTCCGTGCGGAAGGACTGGGCGCGCAAGGACAGGAATTTCTTCAGACTGGGATTGGTGGTGATGGCCGCCGCCTCGTCCAGCAGCTTGGCCGCCGGCTCCAGCCACTGGGCATAGTGCTTGGAATAGGGAATGGCCTTGAGCGACTTGCCGTCACGGCGGATCACAGTATAGAGGCTGGTGAATGCCGTCTCGTCCTGGGGATGGGCCTTCACCCAGGCCTGGAACTCTTCCTTGGTCATGTCGGTCGGGTAGAAGGCCGCGCCCGGCGCATTCTTCGCCTGGCCCCAGAAGGCATGACCCTCGGCCAGACCATCCCAGGGACCGAAATGCAGATCGAACATGTCCAGCATCAGCTTCTGCTGGCCGTGCTTGGACTTGGCGATGGCGGCGCGAGTGGCCGGATTGTCCTCGTTTATCTGATGCAGGTAGATCTCGCTCATCAGCCGGGCCGCCTGCATCAGCTTGTTGACCACCTGGCGCTCCTCGGCGCTCAGATAGCCGGCATCGACCTTCATCTCGACCGGCACGATCTTGGCGCGCTGTGCAGCTAGATCGTAGTGATGGGTGTCGTTGGCCAGAGCCGGTGCGGCGAGGCCAAGGGCCAGACTCAGGGCGAGGAGCTTCAGTTTCATAGGGGATCCTTGGGTGGGGGCGCAGTGCACGAATGCGCCCGATTATGCGTTAGGGCTTCGCGGGCGAACAAGTGTCATTTTCCCGAGAAAAAACAAAGGGCCCGAAGGCCCTTAGCTCTCAGGCCGCACCCACCGCCTCCTGGCGCTTGGCGTCCTCGATCGCCTGGGCGATTTCCTTCTGACGCTTCTTCTCCTGACGCATCATGACGATGCCCGAGAGAATCACGCCTGCGGACACCAGGCTGACGATGATGGTGGCCAGGGCATTGATCTTGGGCGAAAGTCCCAGGCGCACCGACGAGAACACCACCATGGGCAGGGTCGTCGAGCTGGGGCCGGACACGAAGGAAGAGATCACTAAATCGTCCAGGGAAATCGTGAAGGCCAGGAGCCAGCCGGACATCATCGCCGGGGCGATGATGGGCAGGGTGATCAGGAAGAACACCTTGAAAGGCGTCGCCCCCAGGTCCAGTGCCGCTTCCTCGATGGACACGTCCAGCTCGCGCAGGCGCGAGGCGATGATGATGGCCACGTAGGAGGACGTGAAGGTGACGTGGGCGATCCACAGGGTGGTCATGCCCCGCCCCGCCGGCCAGCCGAAGATCTGCTCCATGGTCACGAACAAGAGCAGCAGGGCGAGACCCGTGATGACTTCCGGCATCACCATGGGCGCCGTGATCAAGCCGCCCAAGAGGCTCTTGCCGCGAAAACGCCCGAAGCGGGTCAGGGCCAGGCCGGCGGTCGTGCCGATGACCAGGGAGGTGCAGGCGGTCGTGAAGGCCAGGCGCAGACTCTTCCAAGCCGCGTCCAGCATGGCCTGATCCTGCAGCAGGGCGCCGTACCACTTCGTGGAGAAGCCGCCCCAGATGGTCACCATGCGCGACTCGTTGAAGGAATAGACGACGAGCAAGAGGATCGGCACATAGAGGAAGGCGAAGCCGAAGACCAGGAAGCTCAAGAGGGTGCGCGAAGAACGCCCATTGTTCATTTGCCGTCCTCCTGTTTGGCCAATTCCTTGTTCTGGACGTACTGGAAGAAGACGAGCGGCACGATCAACACCACCAGCATCACGCAGGCCACCGCCGAGGCCACCGGCCAGTCGCGATTGCTATTGAACTCGTTCCAGAGCACCTTGCCGATCATCAGCGTGTCCGGTCCGCCCAGGAGTTCCGGGATCACGAACTCGCCCACGGCCGGAATGAACACCAGCATGGAGCCGGCGACGATCCCGCCCTTGGACAGGGGCAAGGTAATGCGTAGAAACGCCTTCCAGGCCGAGCAACCCAGGTCCTGGGCCGCCTCGATCAGGCTGTAGTCATGCTTCACCAGGTTGGTGTACAGCGGCAGGATCATGAACGGCAGATAGGCATAGACGATGCCGATATAGACCGCCAGATCGGTCTGCAGGATCTGCAAGGGCGAGTCGATGATACCCAGCGACATTAGGGCATTATTGAGCAGGCCCTCGTTCTTCAGGATGCCGATCCAGGCATAGATACGGATCAGGAAGGAGGTCCAGCTGGGCAGGATAACCAGCATCAGGAAGACATTGCGCCAGGACTCGCCGGCATTGGCGATGGCATAGGCCATGGGATAGCCCACCAACAGGCACAACAGCGTCGAAATCGCGGCAATCTTCAGGGAATTCAGATAGGACAAGACATAGAGCTCGTCCTCCAACAAATACCGATAATTGTCGAGATTCAGGAACAGCTGAGGTTCCCCATCCGGCCCCGGCCGGTATAGATCGGTATAGGGCGGAATGGCGTTGGCCATCTCCGCGAAGCTGATCTTCAGCACGAAGCCGAAGGGCACGAGAAAGAACAGCAGCATCCACACATAGGGGACGGAAATCACCCCAAGGCGGCCGAACTTGAACTTGGCGACACTCATGACGTGACGACCACATTATCGCTGGGCAGCCAGCTCACATAGACTTCGTCTCCCCAGGTCGGCGGCTCTTCCTTCTGATAGCGGAACATATTGGCCAGCGTCGCCAGGATTTTCTTCCCGCCGGGCAGGAGCACGTGATAGACGGAAATATCGCCCAAGTAGGCGATGTCCTTGACCACGCCCTTCGCCCAGTTATAGTCCTCGCCGGGCTTGTTGCGCTCGATACAGATCTTCTCCGGGCGCACGGCCACCCATACGGGGATATTGTCGTGGCCGGAGATGCCGTGATCGACATAGACCTTGGCCGGCAGATCCGGACAGGCCACGGTCACATACTCGTTCTCGTTCTCGTCCAACTTGCCTTCGAAGATGTTCACCGAGCCGATGAACTCGGCGGTGAAACGGCAATTGGGGTATTCGTAGATCTCACGGGGCTTGCCGATCTGCAGGATGCGGCCCTCGCTCATGATGGCGATGCGCGAGGCCATGGTCATGGCTTCTTCCTGATCATGGGTCACCATGACGCAGGTCACGCCCACCTTCTCGATGATGTCGACGACTTCCAGCTGCATGCGCTCGCGCAGCTTCTTGTCCAGGGCGCCCATGGGTTCGTCGAGCAGCAGAAGCTTGGGCCGCTTGGCCAGGGAGCGGGCCAAGGCCACGCGCTGGCGCTGCCCGCCGGACAGCTGGTGGGGCTTGCGCTTGGCATACTGACCCATGTGCACCAGGTCCAGCAGTTCCTTGACCCGCTTCTCGATCTCGTCGGCCGGCACCTTGTCCTGCTTCAGGCCGAAGGCCACGTTGTCCCAGACCGACATATGCGGAAACAGGGCATAGGACTGGAACATCATATTGGTCGGCCGGATATAAGGCGGCGTGCCCGCCATGTCCTGGCCGTCGATGGTGATCCTGCCGGAGGTGGGATTCTCGAAACCCGCCAGCATGCGCAATAACGTGGACTTGCCGCAGCCGGAACTGCCCAGCAAGGCGAAGATCTCGCCCTTGGGGATGTCCAGGCTGACATTGTTGACCGCGACAAAGCCGTCGAACTTCTTGGTAACGCCTTCGATACGAATATAGGCGTCATCGCCAGTGGGCTTATCCATGGCGGGCTTGTCGGTGGCGGGGGCGACGCTTTTCTGGGCCGAAGGCTCCAGCATGATGCAGGCTCCAAATCTCAGCTAATTCCGGCGTGGTTCTAGGATTTGGGAACCACATATCTTCTTATTGAACTGAAAGGCCCGCACCGGGAGGCTGCGGGCCTTTCAGGACCGGGTCAATAGAGCCGGTAGGTACACCGGCTTAGTGGCCGGTCTTGACCTTGGTCCAGACGCGGGTCATGGCGCGATCGGTCTTGGCCGGCTTGGGCGCGATGGTGAACATCTTGTCCATCACGTCCTGGGGGGGATAGACCACCGGGTCTTCGGTCAGGGCCTTGTCGACCAGCTTGGTGGATTCCGGGTTCGGATTCGGATAAGTCACGAAGTTGGAGATGCCGGCGATGACATCCGGGCGCAGGATGAAGTCGATCCATTGGTGGGCCGCTTCGACGTTCTTGGAGTCGGCCGGGATCACCATGGAATCGAACCATATGGCGGTGCCTTCCTTGGGGATGATGTACTGGATCTTTACGCCGTTCTTGGCCTCTTCGGCACGCGAGGCCGCGATGCCCACGTCGCCCGAATAGCCGTAGGCCGCGCAGATTTCGCCGTCGGCCAGGTTGGAGATGTATTCGGAGGAGTGGAACTTACGGATATGCGGACGGATCTTCAGGAGCAGTTCCTGGGCGGCGCCGGTGTAGTCCTTGTCGTTCAAGGAGTTCGGTTCCTTGCCCAGGTAGTGCAGGACATTGGGGAAGACCTCCGAAGGAGAATCCAGGAAGGCCACGCCGCATTCGGCCAGCTTCTTGATGTTCTCTTCCTTGAACAGTAGGTCCCAGCTGTCGAGGGCCACGTTCTCGCCCAGGGCCTTCTTGACCTTGTCGACATTGATGCCGATGCCGATGGTGCCCCACAGATAGGGAACGGCATACTGGTTGCCAGGATCCACCGCCTCCAGGCGCTTCATGGCACCCGGGTCCAGGTTCTTCAGATTGGGCAGCTTGCTCTTGTCCAGCTTCATGTGGGTCTTGGCTTCGATCTGCTTGCCCAGGAAGTTGGTGGTGGGAACCACGATGTCATAGCCGGTGTTGCCGGCCGACAGCTTGCCCTGGAGGACTTCGTTGCTGTCGTACACGTCGTAAGTCACCTTGATGCCCGTCTCTTTTTCGAAGTTCTTGACGGTATCTTCGGCGATGTAGTCGCTCCAGCTATAGATATGCAACTGTTTGCCGTCGGCAGCCGAAAGCGCGCCGGAAACCGACAGGGCGACGGCGGCGAGGCCAAAGCCCAGCTTGGATTTGGTGTTCATCAAGCACCCTCCTTGAGGTGGCTAATTATTGAACAATCACAGTCCCTTTCCCGGTCAGTCGCCGGGCCGTACTACCTTAACCGCTAAGCGGGATTTTGTTAAGAACGGAGCCATACCGCCCTAGCGCCGTTCTTCCGACAGAAGCTAGTGGTCCCGTGGCTTCGCCAGTCAATGCCCCGTCTTGACCTTGGTGAACAAGCGGGTCATCAAGCGCTCGATGGCCGGCGGCTTGGGCAGCTCGCTGAACATGCGCGTCATGACCGACTCCGGCGGATAGACATTGGGATCCTCGCGCAGCGCCGCGTCCACCAGGGACGTGGCCTGGGTGTTCGGGTTGGGATAGGTCACCGTGTTGGTGATGGCCGCCGCCACTTCCGGGCGCAGGATGTAATCGATGAACTTATGCGCATTCGCGACGTTTTTCGCATCCTTCGGTATCGCCAGGGAGTCGAACCACAGGGCCGTGCCCTCCTTGGGAATGATGTAGAGCAGGTTCACGCCGTTGCCGGCTTCCTCGGCACGCGCCTTGGCGATGCCCACGTCGCCGGAGAAGCCGTAGGCGACGCAGGTCTCCCCGGAGGCCAGGTGATCGATGTACTGGGAGGAATGGAACTGGCGGATATGAGGCTTGATGCGGAGCAGATGGTTGGCAGCCCGCTGATAGTCCTCGGGCTTCTCGCTATTGGGGTCCAGGCCCAGGTAATTGAGCAGTTCCGGGAACACTTCGTTGGGCGAGTCCAGGAGGGTCACGCCGCAGGCGGACAGCTTGGCCACGATCTCCGGCTTGAACACCAGGTCGTAGCTGTCCAGGGGATAGTCCGGCCCCAGGAGCTTGCGCACTTTGTCGACATTGACGCCGATGCCGTTGGTGCCCCAGAGATAGGGCACGGCGTAGGCATTGCCCGGATCGCTGGCCTGCATCAGCCTGAGCAGCTTGGTGTCCAGATTGCCGTAATTCTTGAGCCGTGACCTATCCAGCTTCTGGTGGGCGCCGGCCGCGATCTGCTTGGACAGGAAGTTCGTGGTCGGCACCACCAGATCGAAGCCGGTATTGCCCGCCGCCAGCTTGGCCGCCAGGGCTTCGTTGCTGTCGTAGACGTCGTAGGTCACCTGGATACCGGTTTCCTTCTGGAAATTAGCGATGGTGTCGTCAGCGACGTAATCGCTCCAATTGTAGATATGCAGTTGCTCGGCTGCCTCCAGTACCGGAGCCAGAGCCAGCATGCCCCCCAAAATCGCCCATGTTGCCGCACTCGCTTTCATCGCCTGCCCCACCCTGTTTTTCGAGTTGTTTGCACGTCGTTCACCACAACCAGCACGTAAACTGCCCTTTCCCTGAACACCCTACTCTCAACGAAGCCGAAAAGCCCCCGGATACGCCCGCCAAGGCGGGCTACTCAGGATGCATGTGTAAAAAATAGCCGTTCCGGCTGAATAGGGCGTATCGGGCACGTATCGACGCCTTGGTTATGGCGCATATTGCGAATCGGGCTACCGTCCTAGCCTATACATTCAAGAGCAGATGCTCGCGTTCCCAGGAGCTGATCACCGCGAAGAACGTCGCGTATTCCTTGTTCTTCACGTCGCTGTAGGCCATGCAGAAACGTTCGCCGAGGATTTTCTTCAGGGCCTCGGAAGCATCCAGGTGCATCAGCGACTCTTCGAGCGTGCGCGGCAGCTCGTAGGGATAGGCATAGGCATCCGCCTCGCAGGGCTCGCGCGGCGTTAGGCCTTCCTCTATACCCAGATAGCCACAGGCCAGGGTCGCCGCCAGGGCCAGGTAAGGATTGGCATCGGCGCCCACGACCCGGTTCTCGATGCGCGTACCGCGCGGCTCGGACTCCGGCACGCGCAGGCCCACGGTGCGGTTGTCGTGGCCCCATTGCACATTGATCGGCGCCGAGGTGTAACGGGCGATGCGTCGGTAGGAATTGACATTGGGCGCGAAGAAGCTCATGGCCGCCGGCATGTATTTCTGCAGGCCAGCGATATAGCTCAGGAACAACGGGCTATGGGAACCGTCGGCATTGGTGAAGATATTGTTGCCGTCCTTGTCCACCACGCTCTGGTGGATATGCATGGCGCTGCCCGGCTCGTTCTGCATGGGTTTGGCCATGAAGGTGGCATAGATCTCGTGGCGCAGAGCCGCCTCGCGCACCGTGCGCTTGAACAAAAAGACCTGATCGGCCAGTTCCAGGGCATTGCCATGCAGGAAATTGATCTCCATCTGCGCGGCGCCGGACTCGTGGATCAGGGTGTCGACATTGAGATCCTGCGCCTCGCAATAATCGTAGACATCCTCGAACAGGGGGTCGAATTCGTTGACGGCGTCGATGGAATAGGGTTTACGCGCCGTTTCCGGACGCCCTGAGCGCCCGATGGGCGGTTCCAGGGGGTAATCGGAGTCGATGTTCTTCTTGACGATGAAGAACTCCAACTCGGGCGCCACCACCGGCGACCACCCCCGTGCCTCATACAAGCCCAGGATGCGCTTCAGGACATGGCGTGGCGAAATCTCAACCGGCGCGCCGGTCTTGTAATAGCAATCGTGGATGACCTGGGCCGTGGGCTCGGCGGCCCAGGGCACCATACGTATCGTCGCCTCGTCCGGCCGCGCCATCATGTCGATGTCGCGGGGGTCGACGGCACGATCGTCGTCGGGGAAATCGCCGGTCACCGTCTGAATGAAAATCGACTCGGGCAGGCGCATGCCCTCGTCCTTGGTGAATTTGTCGGCGGGCATGATCTTGCCGCGCGCGACGCCGGTCAGATCCGGCACCAGGCACTCGACTTCGGTGATGTTATGGCTCTTGAGCCATTGAGTTAGGTATTCCATGGGATCCACGGTTTTCTCGGTTGCCCGGCCAAGAGGAATTATGGTTCAGATATCAGGAACTGCTTTTCTTTGTCACAGCGCCGAGGGCGCAAAGCTAAACGGGCGCTAATCAGGGTTGGCGTATTGCCGGCAGGCCTCGCCGAATTCGGCGAACAAGCGCAGCGAAAAGGCATTCTCGGCCATGCGCCATTCCGGATGCCATTGCACTGCGACCGCGAAGGCCTGGGCCGCTTCGACGCGAAAGCCCTCGATCAAGCCGTCCTCGGCGCGCGCCTCGACGCAGAGGCCCTGCCCCAGCCGTTCGACGCCCTGGCTATGCAGGGAATTCACGGGGATGGACTCGCGGCCCATCCAGCGCGCGAACCAGCCGCCAGGCGTCAGGTGCACGGCATGGGCCGGCGCGTACTGACTGTCCAGGGGCGCCGTGTCGTCTTCCCGGTGATCCCGGAAACCGCCCACCTCATGGACTTTCTGGTGCAGGCTGCCGCCGAAGGCGACGTTCATTTCCTGAAAGCCCCGGCAGATGCCCAAGATGGGCAGGCCGGCGGCGACCGCCGCGCGGATCATCGGCAGGCTGGTCTCGTCCCGGGCCGGATCGTGCAAGGTGCCCGGCGCGGAAGCCGGCCCCTGGTAGTGATGGGGCTCGACATTGGAGGGGCTACCAGTGAACAACAGGCCATCGACCCGCGCCAGCAGCGAGGCCAGGGGCACCCGCTCCTGCCCCAGTGAGGGAATCAGCAAGGGCAGGACGCCCGCGCCATCCGTCAGGGCGCGTATATATTTCTCTTGTACCGCCTGGTAGGGATGGTGACCGATCTGCTTGAGGCAGGCGACGACTCCCACCAGGGGTTTGAGGGCTGACGTGTTCATTATTTTAATCAATATCACAGGGCATAGACGGGCGGCAAGCCGTTGCTCTCCATCTTTTCAAGAAAAGGCCCATCGGGGACAGGAAGCCCAATCCATGCGCCTCACAGGGCGTAACGGCCGAATCGCCCGGCAATGCTGCGGCCGCACTTGACTTCGATCCGGGCTTCGGCTCCACTAGGATTGTGCGACAACACATAGCAATATATTTAACACTGGTGACATCATGTTCGTGAAAACCGACTGTCGGGAGGCGGAAAGCTTCCTCAGGGAGAATCCCGACATCCACACCATCGACCTGCTCATCCCCGATATCAACGGCATCCCACGCGGCAAGCGCATCGACCGCGACACCCTCCTCAAAGCCTATAAGAAGGGCGTTTCCCTGCCCGTGTCGATCTTCGGCATGGACATCACGGGCGACACCTCCGACGCCACCGGCTTAGGTTTCGACGAGGGTGACCGCGACCTGGTGTGCTGGCCGGTGCCCGACACCCTGAAGCCGACCACCTGGCACCACAAGCCCATGGCCCAGGTCATGATCGCCATGCTCAATGACGATGGCACGACCTTCTATGCCGACCCGCGCCATGTCCTGGCCCGGGTCCAGGAACGCTTCGAGAAGATGAAGCTGACCCCGGTCGTCGCCGTCGAGCTTGAGTTTTATCTTATCGACAAGGAACGCACAGTCGACCGCAAGCCCCAGACGCCCTTCTCGCCGGCCACCGGTGAGCGCCTGAAGACAACCCAGGTTTACGGGCTCAACGAGTTGGACGACTTCGCCAACTTCATCGAGGACGTGCAGCGCGCCGCCGACACCCAGGACATCCCCGCCGACACGGCGGTCAGCGAATTCTCCCCCGGCCAGTACGAGATCAACCTGACCCATACCCCGGACGCGCTGCAGGCCTGCGACGACGCCGTGCTCCTGAAGCGTCTAATCAAGGGCGTGGCCCTGCGCCACGACATGGAGGCGACCTTCATGGCCAAGCCTTACCAGGACAAGGCCGGCAGCGGCATGCACGTGCATGTCTCCCTCCTGGACGAAGCGGGCAATAATGTCTTCGTGGGCAAGGACATGATCGGTTCGGACCTGTTGCGCCACGCCATCGGCGGCCTGACCCTGGCCATGCCCGAATCCATGGCCATCTTCGCGCCCAATGCCAATTCCTACCGGCGTTTCCAGCCCGACGCCTTCGTGCCCCTGGCCCCGGCCTGGGGCTTCAACAACCGAACCTGCGCCATCCGCATCCCCGCCGGCCCGGAAGACGCCAAGCGCATCGAGCACCGGGTCAGCGGCGCCGATGCCAATCCCTACCTGGTGGTCGCGGCGATCCTGGCCGGCATGCACCACGGCATCGCCCACCAGGTAGAGCCGCCGCCCATGACCGTGGGCAATGCCTATACCCAGCACAAGCCCAGCGTGCCGCGCACCTGGCTGCATGCCCTGACCGACTTCAAGAAAGCCGGGATCTTGAGCGAATACTTCGGCGCCGACTTCTGCCATGTCTACCGGACCTGTAAGCGGGAGGAGTTCGAAAAATTCAACCATCAGGTAACCACCCTGGAATACGAATGGTATCTGCGCACGGTGTGAGCATCCCGTCCGGCTGGAAGCGGACACCCTTGGCATCTCCGCAAAGTCCGATCATGGTTCGACAGGCTCACCACGAACGGACTTTTGGTAGGTAACTCGCTGAGCTTCCGTTCGTCCTGAGCCTGTCGAAGGACGATCGGAAAATTAGATGCCACATTTTCGTCCAATATCCCGGCTTCCGCCGCACAACTGCGCCCAATCACCCCCATGAACGACCAGCGCCCGGCACATATCGATTCCTATTACGCCGCCACGGCCAATGCCCACCCGGTTCACCCTTGCCTGGAAGGCGAACAGTGCGCCGAGGTGGCCGTCATCGGCGGCGGGCTCGCCGGCCTGTCGGCGGCGCTGAACCTGGCCGAGCGCGGCCATTCGGTGATTCTGCTGGAGGGCGCGAGGGTCGGCTGGGGCGCCTCGGGACGCAGCGGCGGACAGATCCTGACCGGTTACGCCTGCGACATGCGCAAGCTGGAGGGCTACCTGGGCCTGGCCGATGCGCAAAAACTGTTCGCCCTGTCCCGGGAGGCCATGGGCATCGTCCGCCAGCGCGTGCTTCGCCACGGCATGGACTGCGAGCTGCAGATGGGCTACGTGCATGCCGCCATCAAGCCGCGCCATCTCCAGGAACTGGAAGAATACCGCGAGCACCTGGAGCGCCACTACGGCTACGGGGGCCAGGAGCTCTGGGACCGGGAGCGGTTGCGGGAGGTCGTGGACAGCCCGCGCTATCGGGGCGGACTCTGGGATCCCCATAGCGGGCACCTGCACCCGCTCAACTACACCTTAGGATTGGCCGAAGCCGCCGCACGAGCGGGCGTGCGGATCTACGAGAACAGCCGCGTGCTGCGTCTGGAACGCGGCGCCGCGCCGGTCCTGCACACCGCGGCTGGCCGGGTGCGCTGCCAGACCGTGGTCGTCTGCGGCAATGCCTATATCGATGGCCTGGTCCCGGAGCTCTGGCGCCGAATCATGCCGGTGGGCACCTATATCGCGGCCACCGAGCCCTTGGGCGAAGCCCGTGCCGCTAGCCTTATCCGCAATAATGCGGCGGTCTGCGACACCAATTTCGTCCTGGATTATTTCCGCCTGTCCGCCGATCACCGACTCTTGTTCGGCGGCCGGGTCAGCTACTCGACCTTCGATCCGCCGCGTCTCAAGGAATCCCTGCGCCGGCGCATGCTCGCCGTCTATCCCCAGCTCGCCGACGTACGCATGGACTGGTGCTGGGGCGGCTTCGTCGATATCACCATGAACCGCGCCCCCCACTTCGGCCGCCTGGACGGCAACCTCTACTTCGCGCAAGGCTTCTCCGGCCACGGCATGGCGCTCACCGGCCTCGCGGGACAGCTGATCGCCGAGGCCGTGCATGGCGATGCCAGCCGCCTGGATCTGTTCGCGAAGATCCCCCATCGGCCCTTCCCCGGCGGCCGCTGGCTGCGCACGCCGGCCCTGGTCCTGGCCATGGCCTGGTTCCGGCTGCGGGATCTGCTGTAGCTGAAACCCGGCGTATACTGGCGGCTTTTTGGGTAGCATCCATGCGCAGGTTCACGCGCCTCACCCTCGCCGCCGGCCTCTGGCTGCTCGGCCTCCCCGTCTTGAACGCGGCCCCTACCGCGACTCGACCCTTGCAGGGCATCGCGCTCGTCGAACAGGGCGGACGCCTGGTGCACGAGGAACGCAGCCCGGGCATCGCCCGCGACAGCCGCTTCCTCATCGCCTCCATCAGCAAGCAGATCACCGCAGCCCTGGTGCTCCAGGCCGTGGATCGCGGCCAACTGGCCCTGGATACGCCCCTGGTCCGCTACTGGCCGGAACGGTCCGGCATCTGGCCTAGGAGCCTGCAAGTCCGGCACTTGCTCAACCACAGCTCCGGCCTGCGCGCCGAAGAGCAGCCGCCGGCCGCCGAGCCGGGCAAGACCTTCGCCTACAGCAATCTCGGCTACCAGTTCCTGGGCAGGCTCCTGGAAAAGCAAACCGGAAAATCCTTCGCCACGCTGGCAGGTGAGCTGTTCGCCCGCTGCGGCATGGAGGATACACGAGCCGACGGCAGCGCCCGGGAGGTGCTGCCCGGCCAGGACACCGACCCCCAAGGCCGCGCTCGAAAACTCGACCGCCCCCTATCGCGCCAGGAAGTACCCGCCGGCCAGATCGTTTCGACGGCGCGGGATCTCCTGGCCTGGAACCATTGCCTGCACGAGAGCCCCCTGCTCAGCCGGGCCAGCCGCCAGGCCATGCTGAGCGCCAGCATGAGCCGCGAGCACCCGATTTTCGGCCGGCTCGGCTACGGCTACGGCCTGCAGATCGACACCTCGGAGGGCTTTACCGAACTGGGCCACTCCGGTTATCTGCCGGGGGGTTACACGACCCTACTGCTCTACTACCCGGAGAGCCGGACCAGCCTCGTGGTCCTGGAGAACCGGATCTGGCCCCTGACGGACGGCGCACTGGCCTTCGCGCCGGAACTTGGCTTGCGCGAGCGGGTACGCAAGGCCCTGCGGTCAGGCGTAGCCTTCTGAAACGCAAAAGGCCGTGCGGGTGCACGGCCTTTGCTGGGCAGGGGGCTGCTTAGGCCAGCTGGGCGAGGATGTCCGCGGTCACGGCTTCCACGGCCTGCAGGCCGTTGACCACGTGGTAGCGCGGCGCGCCGGCCGTACCGGCCGCGGCCCAGGAGCCGTAATATTCGACCAGGGGCTTGGTCTGTTCGTGGTAGACGGACAGGCGCTTGCGCACGGTCTCTTCCTTGTCGTCCTCGCGCTGCACCAGAGGCTCGCCGGTGACGTCATCCAGGCCTTCGGACTTGGGCGGGTTGTAGACCACGTGGTAGACGCGGCCCGAGGCCGGATGGCTGCGGCGGCCGGACATGCGGCGGACGATTTCTTCGTCGTCCACCTGGATTTCCACGACATGGTCGACGTCGATGCCGTGCTCGCGCATGGCCTCGGCCTGGGGGATCGTGCGCGGGAAGCCGTCCAGGAGATAGCCCTTGACGCAATCGGCCTCCTTCACGCGCTCCTTGACCAAGCCGATGATGATCTCGTCGGACACCAGCTGGCCGGCATCCATGATGGCCTTGGCCTTGAGGCCCAGCTCGGTGCCGGCCTTGACGGCGGCGCGCAGCATGTCGCCGGTGGAGATCTGGGGAATGCCGAAGCGATCCTTGATGAACTGAGCCTGGGTGCCCTTGCCGGCGCCGGGGCCGCCCAAGAGAATGATGCGCATGAGGAACTCCTAAAGCCAAACGAGGGCCGATGCAGCCGCGCATGGGGTTGCGCGATGAAAAAGGCGAAGAATTACACAGACGTCGGTTGCCGCGCAATATTTTTGCGCGCTAACGGGGAGGGCAAATTGACATATCAGCTGGACATCAGCCGGGCCACCCGATCCAGGTCCTCGCCGCCGGCGAACAACTGGCTGGCCACCGCATCCACCGCTTCCAATGACAGCCCCAAGGACTCCAGCCAGCCGGGACAGATTTCGCTGCAGGCGGCATCGCCGATGCCCTGGCGGCTCAACACCGCGTTAACCACCTGGATCAGGCGCACATAGGGTGTCGCCGGGCCCTCCACCACGGTCTCGTGATGGCGCTCGGTGACGGCGATGACCTCCTCCGGCAGATTCCAGTGGCGCATCAGCCGCCCGCCCATCTGGGCATGGCCCAAGCTGATCAGCTTGTGGGCGCTGCCCATGCCCATCAGCCGCCGCTCCAGAATGGGCAGCGGGCACTCGGGCTTCAGGGCCAGGAGCTTGTTGAGGAAGGCATATTCCGGCGGGAACATATGGCCGAGCAGCAGCACGCCGATATTGTGCAGGAGGCCGGCCAGATAGGCCGTGCCCGGTTTGACCAGGCTGGCGTCGGGCATGCGACGCACCAGGGCCTGGGCCAGTGAGGCGGTGTACACGGCATGCCGCCAGAAGGCATTCAAACCCAGGGGCCCCTCGTTGGGCAGCTTGAACAAGCGGCCGGCGGCGATACCCACCGCCAGATTGCAGACGATGTCGAACCCCAGGACGCGGGTGATGGCGATCTGAATCGAGTCCACCGAGCCCCGGTAGCCGAAGAAGGAGGAGCGGGCATAGCGAATCACCTGGGCGGCTATGCTGGGGTCCATCTCCACCAGTTCCGCCAGCTCCTTGGCCGTGCACTGGGGATTGGCCACCAGGCTCAGGATTTGTGTCGCCACCGCCGGCATGGCCGGCAGGCGGTAGACCTGCTCCAGGCGCTTGCGCACTTCCTCGTCGTCGGGCGGCGCGTAATGGGTCTCCCGCGCCAGTTCCAGGACCGCCTCGTTGGACAAGCAGGTTGGCGCGGCGCCCGTTTCGGTCAGCGCGGCGAACTCGGCACGCGGCGCGCGGCCCAGGAGGAAGGCGAAGTCCTTGCCCGACACCCGGATCAGGGAGCTGGGGCAACCCGGCTCGAAATAAACCTGGGGCAGATCGGTAAGGCTGCGCTCCACCACCACCGGCAGTCCGTAGAGCTCGCCGAAGGGCGGTCGGCAGCCGGGGGCGCAGTCCGGGAACAGGCGGTCCACTTCGGGTCCGCAGATCGGACGGAGGCTACGCCGCGTGGCGATCCGCAAGCGATTGAAATCGATCTGGGTGTTGAGCGGCAGCACGGCCATCAGGGGGCCATGCTCGTCGCGCAGCAGGACGGTCCGCGCCACTTCGAAGCCCGCCAGGTCGCAGTGATGCGCCGATTCGCTCAAATTGGCGGCACGCGGATGAGGGCACTCGCGAAACACGATGTGATTGGATTTGAGATGGCGCAGTACGGCCGCCGCGATAGTCATGCCTGAACCCTGACTGAAGGCAATGACTACTTAGATAGCAGGCGCCGAGGTCGGTGCCAAGGGAAAAACACGGAGAATCAAAAAGAAGCCTGCGGCGTCTTGTCGCCACAGGCTTCATTTTTCACGGTCTTAGCGCACCAGTTCCAGCAACAGCTTGTTCAGGCGCGCCGCGAAGGCCGCCGGATCGTTCAGCTGGCCGGACTCGGCGAGCAAGGCCTGATCGAAGAGCACGGCCACCAGATCCTCGAAGCGAGTCTCGTCGGCCTCGTCGTGCAGGCGCTTGACCAGGGCATGTTCCGGATTCAGCTCAAAGATGGGCTTGGGTTCGGGCATGGCCTGGCCGGCCTGCTTGAGCAGGCGCTGCAGCTGCAGATTCATGTCCTTGTCGTCGGCGACGATACAGGCCGGCGAGCTGGTCAGACGCGAGGTGACGCGAACGTCCTTGGCCTTGTCTCCCAGGGCGGTCTTCACGCGTTCGATCAGGCTCTTGTACTCCGTCTGCGCCGCTTCCTCGGCCTTCTTCTCCTCCTCGTCGGCCAGCTCGCCCAAGTCCAGCTTGCCGCGCGTGACCGAGACGAATTTTTTACCCTCGAACTCCTCCAGATGGGACATCAGCCACTCGTCGATACGCTCGGCCATGAGCAGGACCTCGACGCCCTTCTTGCGGAAGATCTCCAGATGCGGCGAATTCTTGGCGGTGGCGAAGGATTCGGCGGTGATGTAGTAGATGGCCTTCTGCTCGGGCTTCATGCGGCCGATGTAGTCCTGGATGGAGACATCCTGCTTCTCGGCATCGGTATGGGTCGAGCTGAAGCGCAGGAGCTTGGCGACGGCCTCGCGGTTGCCGAAGTCCTCGGCCGGGCCTTCCTTCAGCACATTGCCGAACTCGTTCCAGAAGTTCTGGTATTTCTCCCCGTCGTCCTGGGCCAGCTTGTCCAGCATGGACAGCACGCGCTTGGCGGTGGCCTCGCGCAGGGCGCGGCTGGTCTTGGACTCCTGCAGGATCTCGCGCGACACATTGAGCGGCAGATCGTTGGAGTCGATAAGGCCGCGCACGAAGCGCAGGTAAGTCGGCAGGAACACTTCCGCGTCGTCCATGATGAACACGCGCTGCACGTAGAGCTTCAGGCCGTGCGCCTTCTCCCGGTTCCACAGATCGTAGGGCGCGCGGCCCGGGATGTAGAGCAGGCTGGTGTATTCGTGGTTGCCCTCGACCTTGTTGTGGGTCCAGGTCAGCGGGTCCTCGAAATCATGGGCGATGTGCTTGTAGAACTCGGTGTATTCCTCGTCCTTCAGCTCCTTCTTGTCGCGCAACCACAGCGCAGTGGCGCGGTTCACCGCCTCGTACTCGGGAGTCTCGGGTTTGTCCTTCTCTTCGCCATGGAAGGGCTTGACCATTTCCACGGGCAGGGAGATGTGATCGGAATACTTGGTGATCACCGAGCGCAGGCGCCAGTCGTCCAGAAACTCGTCCTCGCCCTCGCGCAGGTGCAAGGTGATTTCCGTGCCGCGCCCGGCCTTCTCGGTCGTTTCCAGGGTGTAGGAGCCGTCGCCGGCGGATTCCCAGATCACCGCCTGGGAGGCTTCATGGCCGGCGGCGCGGGTACGCACCGTCACCTTGTCGGCGACGATGAAGGCGGAATAGAAGCCCACGCCGAACTGGCCGATGAGCTTGGCGTCCTTCTGCTGATCGCCGGACAGCTGCTGGAAGAATTCCGCCGTGCCGGAGCGGGCGATGGTGCCCAGATTCTGGGCACACTCGTCGCGGGTCATGCCTGTGCCATTGTCGGCAATGGTGAGGGTACGCGCGGCTTTGTCGGCGGTGATGCGAATCTTGAGATTGGGTTCGGTTTCCCAGAGCTTGTCGTCGGCCAGGGCTTTGAAGCGCAGCTTGTCGGCGGCGTCGGCGGCATTGGAAATCAGCTCGCGCAGGAAGATTTCCTTGTTGGAATACAGGGAATGCACCATGAGGTGCAGCAACTGCTTCACTTCCGCCTGAAAGCTCAGGGTTTCCTTATTGGGGGTGGCGCTCATCGGGGATCACTCCAAAACACACAAAGACCACGGCCATGCGGGAAGGCATGACCTTGCAATTCGTGAAGGGATATGGGGTTGGCAGAGGGGCTTTCAAGCCCTAGCGCTTGCGCACCAGGTTGACGCCGTCCCGCACGGTCAGCAGCACGTTCTCCACGCGCGGATCGGCGGCGATGCGCGTGTTCAGTTCAGCAATCGCCAGGGAAGCCTCATCCTCGGGCTTAAGCACCTTGCCCGACCACAGGCTGTTGTCGACGACCAGGAGGCCGCCGCGGCGCAGCAAGGGCAGCACGGCTTCGTAGTAAGCCGGGTAGCTCTCCTTGTCGGCGTCCAGGAACACCAGGTCGAACTCGCCGCTCAGGCCGGCGATAGTGTCCAGGGCCGCCCCCATGGCCACGCGGATCTTGTGCCCGTGGGGGCTTTGGGCGAAATAGCGCCTGGCGAAGGCCTCGGCGGCCGGGTCGATATCGCAGGTGATGAGCTCGCCGTCCTCGGGCAGCGCCTCGGCCATGGACAGGGCCGAATAGCCGGTGTACATGCCGATTTCCAGGATGCGCCGGGCGCCGGTGAGCTGGACCAGCAGCTTGAGGAAGCGCCCTTCCAGCCGCCCGGTAAGCATCTGAGCCATTGGCATGTGGGCGCGAGTGTCCTCGGCCAGGGCCTGCAGGAGCTCGGGTTCGGCCTGGGTTTGCTCGTGGCAGTAAGTCTCGACCTTGGGATTCACCAGTTCCATGGGACCTCCGAAAGCAAATGTGCGTATGCGCGGCGGCTTGCAGGTCCCGCTTCGGCGGGACAAAACTGCGCTGGATCAAGCCCGTCCGGGGGCGCCTTACAGCGGCCGGCGCCCGCTGAAGGCGTGGGCCAGGGTGCCGCCGTCGACGAATTCCAGCTCACCGCCGAGGGGCACGCCGTGGGCGATGCGGCTCACCGTGATGGGTAGGCCCTGGGCCAGTTCGGCGATGTAATGGGCCGTGGCCTCGCCCTCCACCGTGGGGTTGGTGGCCAGGATCACTTCTTTGAGCTCGGGCTCGCGCAGACGCTCGGCCAGCTCGTCCAGGCCCAACTCGCGCGGACCTATGCCGTCCAGGGGCGAGAGATGGCCCAGGAGCACGAAGTAGCGCCCCGAATAACCGCCGGTCTGTTCGATGGCCAGGATATCGGCCGGACTCTCCACCACGCAGAGCAGGCTGGGATCGCGGCGCGTGCTGGAGCACAGCGGGCAAAGCTCAGTCTCGCTGAGCGTGCGGCAGGAGACGCAGTGGCGTATCTGCTCCATGGCCCGCGCCAAGGCCTGGGACAACACCAGGCCGCCCTCGCGTTGGCGCTCCAGCAGATGGAAGGCCATGCGCTGGGCGGATTTCGGACCGACGCCGGGCAGGACGCGCAGGGCGTCGATCAGCTGACGGATGAGGGGGCTCAGTTCCATGGGATAAAACCGGAAGATTAACCGCCAAGAACACCAAGAACGCCAAGGGGAATGTCAATTAGACGGCGACTGAGATTCCCGTTCGCCCTAAGCCTGTCGAAGGGCGAGCGACAGGCCACTAACGCAATGGAAAACCCGCTCGCACTTCGACAGGCTCAGCACGAACGGATTTTCCCGCCCCTCAAACTCTTGGCGTCTTGGCGGTTAAAATTCTTAAAACGGCAGCTTCATGCCCGGAGGCAGAGGCATGCCCGCCGTGACGCCGGCCATCTTGTCGCGGGTGACTTCCTCGACCTTGCGCACGGCGTCGTTGACGGCGGCGGCCAGGAGGTCTTCCAGCATCTCCTTGTCCTCGCTCATCAGGCTGTCGTCCAGCTCGACGCGGCGCACTTCGTGGCGGCCGGTCATGGTGACTTTCACCAGGCCGGCGCCGGCGACGCCTTGCACTTCCATGCGGCCGATCTCTTCCTGGGTCTTCTGCATGCGGGTCTGCATTTCCTGGGCCTGACGCATCAGACCGCCCAAACCGCCTTTCATCATGATCGTTTACCTCGTCGTTCTCGCGGACCGGAAGCCGGCCGCCACAGTAAAAAAGGGTCGGGCCGGTTCAAAGGGCCCTGATACTACCTTCTACCAGCTCGGCATGAAAGCCGCTCTTGAGCCGGGCCAGGATCTCGTCCCGGGCCAGGGATTCGGTGGCCGCCGCCAGGCGCTCGGCCTCGATGCGTCGGCGGCGCTGGGCCGGCGTTTCATCGGCTACCGGCAGCTCGCTGATCACCAGCTTGGTGGGCTGGCCAAAATAGGCCGTGAGCGCCTCGGCCAGCTTGTCGATCCGCGCCGAGGTATTGAAGGCCTGGCCGGTGGCATCCAGGGCCAGGCGGCACTCGCCCGGCTTGTGCTCCACCAGGGCCGTGTTCAGCGCCAGTTGCTCGGCGGGGCCGGCCAAGCCCAGGGACTCGACGATGGCCCACCACTGGCCCGCGCGGGCAGCCTCCTGCACGCCCTCATCCGGGGCCGGAACCGGCTTGGCCTCGGCGACAGCCACGGCCTCGGGCTTGAGCGGCGCCGGCGTCTCCACCAGGGATAAACGCGGCGGACTGTTGGGCCGCACCGGCTCGGCTTCGGGCTGGACCCGCGGCTGAACTTGGGTCGATGCCGCCGGCGCGCTCAGCGGCGCGGCATGCATGGCGGCCCGGGCCTGGGCGATGGCGGCACGGGCGCCCTGCCCGGCCGCGACGGGCGCGGCCGGTTCAGCGAAAAAACTGGCGGGGGACTCCAACACGGGAGCCGGTTCCGCCGGACGGGACCGCTCGACCGGCAGGGGCGCGGCCGCGCTGACGGCGGCCGGCGCGCTGACCGGCGCCGGACGTGGCACGGACACGCTCGCCGGGCCCTGCTCGGGCACTCGCTCCCGGCGCGGCGGCGGCGGCTCACCGCCCTCCTCCGGGCGGTAGGCCAGCATGCGCAGCAGGCTCATCTCCAGGCCCTCGCGGGCATCGGGCGCCAGGGGCAGGTCGCGGCGGCCGTGCAGGCCGATCTGGTAGTAGAGCTGCACGTCTTCGGGGCTGAGTAGACTCGCGTAGCGCGCCACGGCCTCGCCGTCGTCGAAGACCGCGAGATCCAGGTCCGGCACGGCCTGGGCCACGGCGACGCGGTGCAGCAGGGAGAGCAGCTCGTTGAGCACGCCCTCGAAATCCGGGCTGAACTCGGCGCAGCGCGCCACGGCGGCCAGCAGGGCCTCACCCTCGCCGGCCGCCAGGGCATCGACGATGCGGTAGACATGATCCCGGTCGATGACGCCCAGCATCTCGCGCACCTGGCCGTCCTCGACCCGGCCCTGACCATGGGCGATGGCCTGGTCCAGCAGGGACAGGGCATCGCGCATGGAACCCTGCGCCGACTTGGCCAGCAGACGCAGTGCCGATGCCTCGAAATCCAGGCCTTCCTGGCCGAGGACATGGGCCAGATGCCCCTCGATGCGCTCCGGCGTCAGGTTCTTCAAATGGAACTTGAGGCAGCGCGACAGGATGGTGACCGGCAGCTTCTGGGGATCGGTGGTGGCCAGCAGGAACTTCACATGCGGCGGCGGTTCTTCCAGGGTCTTCAGGAGCGCATTGAAGCTGTGATTGGACAGCATATGCACTTCGTCGATGAGATAGACCTTGTAGCGGCCGGCCGTGGGGCGGTACTGCACGTTGTCCAGGAGTTCGCGGGTGTCCTCGACCTTGGTGCGCGAGGCGGCGTCCACCTCGATGAGGTCGACGAAGCGGCCCTCGTCGATGGCGACGCAGGCCGAGCACTGGCCGCAAGGCGTGGAGCTGACGCCGGTCTCGCAGTTCAGGCACTTGGCGAGGATGCGCGAGATCGTGGTCTTGCCCACGCCGCGCGTTCCGGTGAACAAATAGGCATGGTGCAGGCGATCCGAGTCCAGGGCATTGATCAGCGCCTTAAGCACATGCTCCTGGCCGACCAGGGTATGGAAACTCTTGGGACGCCACTTGCGGGCCAGGACCTGATAACTCATGGGGCAGACCGTAATGCCTTGGGAAGGGCGAAATCCTAGCACAGCGGGGGCCGCGAGTCTTGGCACGGATGCCTACCACGAGGCGCGAGTAGGAGCACAGGATGTGCGGGACGGCGAAGCCGCGAGCCGAAAAGCGGTGGACAGCCCCGGGCTGTGTACCGGACTCGCGACGTCTCGCAAAGGGCAGGAAGCCCGGCGCGAGACATAAATAAGGTGGTCCCCCCACCAGCCACACCCCGGCACACGCATCAGCCGCTACCGTTGCTTCCTTCCGGACCTGGCGGGGTTCACAGCCTAGCGTTGCGAGGGGACCGATGGGGCGACCATAACGGTCGCATCCGAACGGACGCGGGGCGCATTATCGGTGAAGGCGCCGGGGATTGCAATGCAATGCCCGGCGCCGTGTCTGTAACCGTGTCGAAGCGCGGGAGAAAAAGGCCCCGGTTTAACCCGGGGCAAGTTTCACGCTCTCACGCTCAACACCCGGCGGCCCGAGCAGAGCCGCCGGATTCTTCACTCCGGCTTGCGGCGCAGGGCCAGCAGGGGCAGGAGCACCAGGCCCAGCAGCGGGAAGGAGCCGCCACCGCCGCCGCCCGAGGACGGAGCCGGAGTCGGCGCCGGCATCGAGGCGGCATTGACGGTCACGACCACCTTGGCCGAGCTCGTGCCTTCCCCGTTGGCCAGGGTCAGGGTGAACTCGTGGCTGCCGACGCTCAGACCGGAGACTTGAGTCACCAGGGCATTGGCACTGGCGATGCTGCCCGGGCCGGTCCAGGTGATGGTCGCGTCGCCGTCCGGGTTCAGCGAGTTGCTGCCGTCCAGCGTGGCGCTCTGGCCCTGGGTGATGCTCAGGGCCGACGCCTTCACGGCGGCGGTCGGGGCATCGGCCTTCGGGTTCACCGTCAGCTTGAAGCTCTGGGCGCTCTTGTCGTTCGGGTGCAGGTTGTCGGCGACGGTCACCGTGACGGTGGTCTCGCCGTTGAAGTCCACATCCGGGATGACATCGAAGCTCGAACCGGCACTGTGGCCATGCACGACGCCGGTGATGTGCTCACCGGAGACGGTCACGGTGTTGGCGCCGGTATCCAGATCGGTGTAGGCGAGCATCAGGCCTTCCAGGGCTTCGTCCTCGTCGATCACCTGGTCATCCCAGCCGGCCAGCTTGAGGTTGCCGTTGACGGTGATGGACTTGGTGACGGACTGTTCCGATACGCCCGCGATGTTGTGCGTCAGGCTGACCACCTGGGCCTCGCCCGAAGCACTGTCGTTGACGCGCGCCTGGAAACGGATGTCCACCTGGGTGGATTCCGGGCCGACATAGTCGTAGCAGACCACGAGACCGTTACTGAGCTTCTTGCTCAGATCGTCGAAGGCGAAACTGACGCCGGACGTGCCCTCGACCGGGCCGAAGCCGCCGAAGCCGCCGGCATAGCCGTTCAGGCCGACGGACCCCCACTCGCCCTCGCCGCCGAACTCGACGCTGTGGTAAGCCATGACGATTTCCGGTTCGTCATCGCCGAAGCGATAGTCCGGGTTCATGATGACCTGGAAACGGAAGCGGTCGTCCTTGTCGTCCATGCTGAACTCGCCGGTCATCCAGTCGTAGCCGACGACTTCCTGGCTACGCGAACCGCGCCAGTCGACGATGACGTGCTTGGACGGAACCAGTTCACCGTCGCGGTACTCGGCCGTGCCGCCCGCGAGACTGACGCCAGAGAACTCGCCCGCGAACCAGTCGTTGACATAGGGCGTGCCCATCACGCGGTTCTTGAGGAAGCTGCTCTCACGCCACAGGCCGGCCACCATGACATAGGGCAGACTGAAGCTGAAGTACGGGAACTGGGCATAGTCGTTGAAGAACTTCGGCTGCGTGTCGATCTGTAACCAGCCGCCGGTGGCGATGGAGAAGCTGTCGAAAGACGCGTAGGCAAAGTTATTGAACAGCGCGAGCTTGGTGTCGTCGCCGAACAGGGCCGAGAGCGGGTAACGCAGCGGCTCCTGGTAGCCCGTGCCGCTCAAGACCGGGCTGGCCTCGATGCCGAACTTGTCGAGTTCCACGTAGCCGCCGTCGGCACCGCCGTTGGCATAGGTGTAGGGGCCGAAGTCCGGCGTGCGGCACTGGGCGTCGGTCTGGCTGGTCGTGACCGCGTAGGCCGGCTTCCAGGTCGAGGAGTCCTCCTGGCTATAGGCCAGGGAAATCGTCGAACCGTCCACCGTCAGCTTGTCGGCCAGGGCGGACTTCAGCTTCACCGAGCCGGGCACGAGGCTCAGGCCCTCGGGCAGGGTCGCCGCCAGCTCGACATCGCGGGCCGCGCCGCTGGTGTTTTCCAGCAGGTGCACGCGGAAGTCGATGACGTCGCCGACCTTGGCCGCACTCTGGCTGGTGGCCAGGCTCAGCCCGTCGACGCCGCGGGTCAGCTTGACCGGCACGAAGCCCAGGTTGCCCGGATTGCCGGCGTCGGTGCCGACATCGAAGCCGCCGAACAGGGTCTTGCCCTGGGCCAGTTCCGGCACGTCCCAGTTCACGGTCAGATCGAACTTGTTGATGCCGTCCGTGGACGCGGGACCGCTCACGCCGAGGCGCGGCTCGGACGCCGAGCCGACCACGGCGATGCGCACCGGGTAGGTGTCGGTCGGGATCTGATAGCCCCAGTGCTGGAAGTTGTAGACGATGACCCAGTAACGGCCAGCTTCCGGCTTGTTGATATTGCAGAAGTCGTTGTCGAACTCCGAGGTCGAGATGCAGATGCCCTCGGCCTGGGGCTGGACCTCGCCGTCGCCGTTGGCGTCAAAGCCGATCACGACGTCGGCGTCGCCGCGCTCCCATGCCTCCTTGTAGCCCTCGGACTTGCTGCGCGAGCCAATCTCGGCCACCAGGCGCTTGGCGTCCTCCGGTACGTCCACCCAGTAGATCTTGAAGGTCTCGGGCTGCTCGGTGACGTTGTCGCGCTGGAAAGGCGTGCGGTAGTCGTCCGGCTGCTTCAGGCTGATTTCCTCGTCCACCAGGGGCGCGGTCAGGGCATAGGTCCGGGTGGTCAGCGCGCTGATGGCCGGGCCGCCGATGTCCTTCAACACCTGGCGGCCGCTATCCGCGTGGCCGGTCAGATTGACCGTCAGGGGCATCGAGCCCTGCTCCACGGCGAAGACCATGGGCATGCGCTGCTCGGGCATGGAGGCATCGGCCGGGGTCAGCTTGACCAAGCCGTGGATCTCCTTGCCGGCGGAACCGCCGATACCGCCGGAACCCAGGGCGGTGAGGTCCTTGACGTCGACCTTGACCACGATGTTCTGGGTCTGGCCGGCCTTCAGGCTGAACTGCGCGGGCAGGACCTCGGCCTTGGCGGCCAGTTCCTCGGTGCTGACGGTCGCGGTCCAGGTCCCGTCGCGGGTGGCGCGCACGCTACGCACGAAGGTGCAGGCGCCGCCCGCGCAGTGCAGATCCACCAGTTCCGGGGCGTTCAACTGGGAGGGACGGCCGCCCTCGTTGGGATTGGCAGCGCGGTAGTTCTCGCCCTTCTCGTCGAACACCAGGCCGGCCTGGACCGCCTTGGCGACGTTGATGATGCCGAAGCCGGCATCGTACAGGCCCGCGGGCGTGATATCCGACCACTCGAAGGGCTTGGTCATGGCCGGCGTCGCGGTGGATTGCAGGGCCGACTGCACTTCCGCCGCCGTCCAGTCCGGGTGGGCCTGGCGCAGCAGCGCCATGGCGCCGGCCACATGAGGGCTGGCCATGGACGTGCCCTGGAGCATGCTCCAGTCCGCCGACAGGCCGCCGCCGGCGTCGAAGGGATGCTCGTCGGCATAGGCCGCGTAGATATGGGTGCCGGGCGCGCCGACCGAGGGCGTGATATGGCCGTCATAGGTCGCCGCCGGACCGCGCGAGGAGAAACTGGCCACGATATCGGCCTGGACCGGGGTCTTGGCGATATCGGCGGTAGTGATCGCGCCCTGGTGGCCCGTGCCGCTGCTCAGCCAGGTCACGAGGCTGGTGCCGCTGTAATGGTCGAGCTGGATGCCCGGCAGGGCATAGACGTCGTCGATCATCTCCGAGCCTTCGCCCCAGGGAACGGCGTTGTAGAGCACGAAGCCGCCGGCGCCGCCGGCCTTGACATGCACCGCCTTCTCGACGCGGGCATTCTCGCCGCGCTTGCAGACCACGATCTGGTTGGCCGTGAAGGTACCGGCCGGGAAGTCGTTCAGGCACAGCTCGTCGCCGTAGTTGCTGGCCAGCACGATGTCGCCGGTGATGGAACCGGAGATGCCCTTGCCGCTGAGCGTCTCCGGCGGCGTGGTGTCGCCGCCGGACAGGCCGGTCAGGCTCTTGCCGGTCACCGACACGATGCGCTCGTTGCTAGCCGCCGCCACGGACAGCAGCCAGGGCGAGCTGTGGTCGGTGGTCATGGCGCCAGGGCCGGAGTTGCCGGCGGACACCGCCACGGCGATATTCGCCTCGCGGGCAGCCAGGAAGGCCATTTCGAAGGCGTCTTCCCAGGGGAAGGACTCCATGCCGCCGATGGAGAAGTTGATGACATCGACGCCGTCCCTCACGGCATCCTCGATACCCGCCAGGATGGCCTCGCCAGGGCAGCCGCCCACCGGATAGCAGACCTGGTAGGCGACGACGTTGGCGTGGGGCGCGACGCCGGACACGCGGCCCATGCTGAAGCCGGTCGGCTCGCCGTCGCCCGCGCCTATGCTCATGCCCACATAGGGCACGTCGGTCACGACGTTGCCGGCGGCGGTGCTGGCGGTGTGGCTGCCATGGCCGGCATAGTCCTCGCCGTTCTTGGGACGGATGAGGACATTCGGCTCCCACCAGGGCTTGTTCGGATCCTGGAACTCGTCGTCGTCATAGGTATCCGTGACGGCCTCGTAGCTGCGCACGCCGATCAGCTTGTCGTTGCATAGCGCGGCGAACTCGGCCTTGGCGCAATCGCCCAGGTAGTTGCCGCTGCCCAGCGGGTTCTGCACCGCGTAGCCGTCGTCGCCCGTGGCCTTGAAGGACCGATGGTCGGTGTTGATGCCGGTATCGATGACGCCGACCAGCACACCTTCGCCCTGGTAGGGCAGATTGTCCTTCGTCACGCTGCCGTCCCAGATTTGAGCGGCGCCGATGTGCTGAGGACCGACATCGGTGTGCAACTGGTAGGTCTTGCTGCGCTGGATCTGGACAACCTCGCCCATCTTGGCCATGCGCTCGGCCTGTTCCGGGGTCATGCGCACGGTGATGGCATTGATGGCGTCGGTCATCTGATGGCGCAGCTCGAAGGCGCCCAGCGTGGCCGTGGCCTTGGACAGGAAGCCGCTCTGCTGCGACTTCAGGTAGCTGCGATAGGCATTGAGTGCGCTATCCGGCTTGCCCGGTGTGGTGACCAGCTTGTTGGAGGCCAGCAGCTTGGTCTCGGCCCCGTCGCGGAAACGCGGCGACGTGGCCTTGAGGCCGGAAATCGAGCCGTCGTACAGCGCTGAAGGCTGCCCCTTCAAGCGCACGATATAGGTCTGGATACCGGATTCGTCGGCTGCGCGGACATACTTGGTCTTGGCGCTGGGGGTTCCCAAATGACGGTTTACGCCCACCATTTCGCGACCACCGGTCGGCACGCGCTTGACCGCGTGCGAACGCTTCATGCTCTCCACGGCCTCGGCGGACAAATCCGCGGCCTTGAGCAAGGGCTGGTCGGAAACGGAAGCATGGGTAGCCGCAGCACCGGCGCCGAACGAATACAGTCCGGCGAGTGCGGCGACCAGGGCGCGCTTTTTCAGCAGCATGTGGCCTCCTGAGAGATATAACATTTGTTTATTTATTGCCCGAGACTTAGCTTTCGGGCCTCTCGAATCTCAACAGAGTCACAGGCCATGACGCGATAGGGCGCCCCCCGGTTAATTGTGCAGAAGTGTGCAGGCTTAAGCCCTTGACACGTCGGTTCAATAGACTAGTTTTTAAATGAAATGAAGTAGTTGCAAACAGCCAACGAGCGCCGTCTGACCAGTTGGAAGTCGTGTACACTCTCTCCGGGACTCATCGCGGAGAAAGGCTCCGCTACAATGCGCCGACATTGCTCCGTGTACGATTTGATGAAAGCTGCAAACCGAATTTCAAGCCCACGCCCTTCCGTTATCGCGCTCACCGGCATCGCGCTCAATTTTTGCGCCTACGCTCAAGAATCCATAACGACCCAGGAACTCCACCTCAGCCTCAGCCTTGGGGAAGGCTATGCGCAGACCCCCTACGTTGCCGCCGACGACATTCACTTGCGCCTACTGCCCAGCATCGCCTATTACGGCGAGCGCTGGTTCTTCGACAACGGCACCCTGGGTTATGCCCTGTTCGAATCCGAACGATTTCAAATCGATGCTCAGATATCGCCGAACATCGACGGGCTCTATGCCAATTATGCGGGAGCAGACCGGCTTCTGTTCTTAAGCCAGGTCATACCGACGCCCTTCGGCACGGACCACCCAGGCCCCGTCGAGGGCCGGAAAATCGCCATCAACGGCGGAATCCGCTTCAACTATCTTGGCGAGAACCTCTCGTCCTGGCTGGAACTGAAGCACGACGTCAACTCGGTTTACAACGGCTATGAAGCGGCATTCGGCGTGAGGTACGACGAGGCGCTGCGGTTCGGCGACTTGCGCATCGGAACCGAGTTCGGGGGCACTTACAAGGCCCGCGATCTGATCGATTACTATTACAATCCGAGACCTGCTGAGTTCCCCGAAAGCCTCCACACATACCGACCACAGAGCGCGATAAATCCCTATCTGCAAGTGGACATGCAGTATCCGCTCACCCAGCATTTTTCCTTGATCGCATTCGGTCGAAAGTCATGGCTAGCTGACACCTTCCAGGAAAGCCCGTTCAGCGGAAAGCGTGGGTTAACGGCTTGGTTTGCCGGCATAAGGGTCAGTTACTGATGCACAACACCTGCTCGCTTGAGAAGCTGACGCCCAGCGTCGTGCTGACAGCGGGTATTTTGCTCACGCAATCCGCGGCAGCCTATGCCCTGCCGCCCTCCTCCCCATCCGAAAGCGTCCGAATGGATGTTCGCCCCCAGATCTGCGAACGCGGGACTCGTTCAAAACACTGCCACTTGCAGTTCACTATCCACAGCGAAGGCCTCCAGAAGGAGTTATGCCTGTACATGGATGACGGCAAGGAGGTGCTATTGGCATGCAAATCAGGACAGAAAAACTGGCAACATGAAGTCGATTTGTTGCTGACGCGAACGACCCGGTTCTTCCTGCGCGAGGGAACCGAGGCCCTGACTCAAGGCGAAGTTCGCGTCGAGTTGGCCAGTTACGTCCCTGCGGTCAGACCCCGGAGGCGTCATGCCTGGTTCAGTTTCTGAACAAGACGCTCAAGGCCATGTGCTGCTCATTGAGGACGACGTCCGTCTTGCGGAGTTGATCGCTCGTTTCCTGGGTGAACATGGGTATCTCGTCGATCAGGCTTACAACGGCAGCGACGCTTTGCGTTGCGTGCGCTTGCACGCCTATGATCTCGTTATCTGCGACCTGATGCTACCGGACACGCATGGCTTCCATCTGATGGAGCGGATTCGCCTCGATATCAACACGCCATTCCTATTCCTCACGGCGGTCGACACCAAGGAACTGCAAATAAAGGGCTTTGAGCTTGGCGCTGTGGATTTTGTCATCAAGCCCGTCGACCCGGATATTCTGCTCGCTCGCATCAAGAGCCATATGCGCCAGGCAGGCCGCGTGGCCTCGGGCGACAGTCATCAACTCTGCTTTCGCGACTTCACCCTGGACAAAACGACGCGTGAGTGTCACACGAGCGGACAGGTATTGCGCATCAGCGAACACGAATTCGCGCTCCTCTGGTTGCTTGCCAAGCACCCTGGAACCGTATTGAGCCGGGATTTCCTGTTCAATTATGGCGCGAACCGCGAGTACGACGGACTGGATCGCACTATCGACGGTAGAATCAGCCGGTTGAGAAAGAAGCTGGACGCGGTCCCAGGCTGCCCCTACGAAGTCCGCACCGTCTGGGGTAAAGGTTATGTCTTCTGCGAACGCGGTCACTCCGCGCCATGAACCGGCAATTCTGGAAGTATTACGCCCTGATCCTGGTCACGATCATCCTGATCGCCTTAGGCATCGAGGGCTTCTTCTCCACCACGGCGGCACCGGCCGATTATTGGGTGCCGCTGAGTGCCGTGCGCTGCCAATTGCTGGACGAACAGCCCTGCACGGCGCGTAGCGATGCCCAATTGCGCACCATCCACCGCGATGACCTGCAACTGAACGATGAACGGCAACGGGAACTTCAGGAAAACGGTACGTTTGCATGGCGTCTCCAGAACGGCGCCATCGTCTATGTCTTGCGTGACCAATCACAGCAATTGTTCATGTACGGCCCCTTTGACGATCCCGAATCGGCTACGCCCAGCGGCCTAGCGCTCTACCTGATCTTTTTTGGAGGTATTGCGCTCATTCTCTTATTTCTGCTTGCGCCCGCTTTCCGCGATCTGGCCAGGCTGCAAGACCACATCACGCGATTGGCACGCGACGAGAAGGCCTTCCCGGTAAATGTTCAGGACGGCAGCCTGGTGGCCCCCATTGCCCACGCCCTGAATCGAACCATCACCCAGGTCAGACAGCTGCTTGAGGTGCAAAAGGAAAGCACCCATTTCGTCGCTCATGATATGCGCACGCCCATCGCGCGCATGCGCTTCAGCCTAGCGTTGCAATCCGCGGACCCTGGAGAACTGCAACGACAGCTCAAAACCGATCTCGACGAATTGGAGCAAATCGCCACCCAGTACCTGGCGTTCGCCAAGCAGGAAAGCCTGAATCCCGTCGTGCAGTTGGCGCCGATCGATCTCAATGCCCTGCTCTACCGATTGCTCGACAATTACCGGCGAACGCAAAGCGGCACGGTGTTGGAACTTCTCGCCAAGGAAGAGCTTGTCGTCCATGCCGACCCTTTCGCCTTGACGCGCGCCCTCGAAAACATCCTGGCCAACGCAACCCGTTTCGCCAGGTCGAAAGTCAGCGTGCGGGCCGAGCGCCGGCATGGCATCTGTCGCATCTGTGTCGACGATGATGGGGAGGGCGTACCGCCCGAGGCGCGACGGTCCCTGCTCAAGCCCTTTTCGCAGAGTGAACGTGGACGAGGACTGCGCGAGAAGGGATTCGGGTTGGGGCTCTACATCGTGGTCAGAGCCAGCCTGCTGCACGGGGGTAAGGCTAAGTTGCTGTCGGCCCCGATGCTGGGTGGAGCGCGCATCGAGATCGTTTGGCCGGACCGGGCTTGAAGCCGACTACGGGCTCACCCCTTCGGGGTTCTAACTACCGTTCGGGTCCTCGAAAAAGAAAAAGCCCCAGCTAGCTGGGGCTTTTTCTTTTACCTGGCGGAGAGGGCGGGATTCGAACCCGCGATACGTTGCCGTATACACACTTTCCAGGCGTGCTCCTTCAGCCACTCGGACACCTCTCCGGATCCCGCAGAACGTCTTCAACGTTGCGAGGCCGCGTATGTTATGCAAAGTCTTCCCCTTTTGCAATGCCGTCGATAAAAATTCCTTAAGTCGCGGTTCTTTCTGGCTTTGTCCATCTCCCGCTATTATGAATAGCAAGTTAAGGACGCTTTCGACCTGTTCGAAGCCTCCCTAGTTCCCGCCCAGGCACGCGGTGCCGAGATAGGAGTCTTGCGGTGGATATCACCCTGTTGTTGCGCCTCATGGCCCAGAAGAATGCCTCCGACCTGTTCTTCAGCGTCGGGGCACCGCCGCATATGAAGATCGAGGGCGTATCCACCCCCATGGGTCAGGCCGCCATGCCGCCCGGCTCCATCAAGGAAATCGCCTACAAGCTCATGGACGCCGAGCAGATCCGCGAGTTCGAGCAGGAGTGGGAGCTGAATTTCGCCTATTCCGTGCCGGAAGTGGGACGCTTCCGCGTCAACGTCTTCCGCCAGCGCGGCGAAGTGGGCATGGTGATGCGCCACATTAAGTCCCAGATCCCGGCCTTCGAGAGCCTGGGGCTGCCCAAGAAGATCACCGAGCTGGTCATGGAACGCTCCGGCCTGGTGCTGGTCTGCGGCCCCACGGGCTCGGGCAAGTCCACAACCCTGGCGGCCATGGTCGACTTTCGCAACCGTCGCGACAGCTCCCATATCCTGACCATCGAGGATCCCATCGAGTTCCTGCACGATCACCGCATGTCCATCGTCGATCAGCGCGAGATCGGCGTGGATACCCGCTCTTACCGACATGCGCTGAAGAATGCCATGCGCGAAGCGCCGGACGTCATCCTGATCGGGGAGATCCGCGATACCGAGGCCATGGAATACGCCCTGTCCTATGCCCAGACCGGACACCTCGTTCTGGCCACGATCCACGGCAATAACAGCAAGCAAGTTCTTGAACGCGTGAGAAATTTCTTCGAAACTGAGAATCGCGGACAGGTGATGAAAGAGCTGTCCGGCGTGCTGCGCGGCATCGTCTCCCAGCGCCTGGTGCGGGGCATCGACGGCAAGCGCATCTGCGCCACGGAGATCCTGCTCATGGCGCCGGAAATCGGCGAAATCGTGCAGCGCGGTTTCCTGGAAGACCTGCACAAGGCCATCGACAAGAACTACAACGACGGCATGATGACCTTCGACCAGTCCCTGTTCAATCTCTACCAGCGCGGCGCCATCACCAAGGAACTGGCCCTGCACAACGCCGAATCGCGTACCGACCTGTCCCTGCGCATGCGCCTGGGCGCCACGGGAAGCCCCAATCCCGAACCCAAGCCGGTCCCGGCCACCACACCGGCGGCCGGCGGCGAAATGCGCTTCGATACGGAGCTCTAAGCCAAAACAAAAAGCCGGCGTGATGCCGGCTTTGTCTTCCCTATCCCCAATTACTTCTTACTGGCGATAAACGCCTCGCGGGCCGCCTTGGCTTCCGCCTCGACGCGCTGCACATGGGGGCGCGTGCGCAAGAAGGCGAAATAGTCCTGCAACTCCTTCCAGTCGGCGAGGGGGTCCTTACCGCCCAGCGTGGTCATCACCATGCTCACCATGGGCAGGACGGTGATGGCGCAGATGTCGGCATAGCTCAGATCGCCGCCGGCAATGCAGGGATTGAACTTGACCAGGCGCTTAAGGGCCGCCACGCCGCGATCCAGCTCGGCCTGAACGTTCTGCACTTCCTCCGGCGTGGTCGGCGCGCCGAAGAAGGCCGCCGGCAGCAAGCGCCGAGCCGGGCCGTCCAGGTATAGCTCGATGATCGTGATGATGGAGCGGCACACGGCGGCCGCCCAGGGCGTTGCCGGCATCAGCCGGTTCTTCTGCGGGTACAGGGACTCGATGTACTCGAGGATCACCCCGGACTCGAAGATGTACTCGTTGGAGTCCTTGATGAAGGGGATCTTGCCCATGGGGCTCTTCTCCAGGAACTCGGGTTCCTGGGAAGGCGCGGCGAATTCCTCGACGAAGGGGATGCCCTTTTCCAGCAAGGCCAGCTTGACCTTGTTGTAGAAGTTGCTGACGGGAGTTCCATAGAGCGTAAGCACAAAAACCTCCTTGCGGTCTTGTGGTGGCCGCCGCTTAACGCGGCTTCACGAACTTCAGGGTCATGCGATCGCTCTCGCCGATGGCGAGATACTTCGCTTTATCTTTCTCGCCCAGATCCAGGGTGGGCGGCAGCGACCAGACGCCGCCCTCATGATCGGCCGTATCCTTGGGATTGGCATTGATCTCGGAACGGGCTTCCAGCTTGAAGCCGGCAGCCTCGGCCAGGTCGATCACATAGGATTCCTGCACATAGCCGCTCTCGGCCTGCTCGCTCTGGGGCCGATCGGCCGGCAACCGATGTTCCACCACGCCCAACACGCCGCCCGGCTTGAGGGCCTGGTACATGGCCTGGAAAGCCTCCTTGGCGGCCCCGGCCTTCATCCAATTATGGACATTGCGGAAGGTAAGAACCAGATCGGCCGAGGCTTTCGGCGCGATGTCCAGCTTGGCGGGCGGCGAGAACTCGGTGAGCTTGACCTTGGCATAGGCCGGATCGGCGGCGAGCTTGGCCTGGAACTTGGCCAGGGTCTTACGGAAATACTCGCTCTTGGTCCCGGCGGGAAAATGGGCGGCGTAGTAGCTGCCCTGCTCGGCCAGGACTGGGGCCAGCAGCTCGGCGTACCAGCCACCGCCCGGCCAGATCTCGACGACGGTCATGTCGCGCTTCAGACCGAAGAAATCCAGGGTTTCCATGGGATGGCGGTAGACGTCGCGGGCGGTATTGCCCTCGGCGCGGCGCTGGTGGGTCATGGCCTCACCCAGTATCTTGGCCGTATCGGCATCCAGCGCCGCCTGAGCGGCCCCCGACATGCTCATGCCCAGACTCAAGATCGCGGCCTGCCAATGTTTCATCGTATCGTCCCTCGGCTGTCTAACGGTGCGCCGCTACTATCCGCCAAGAAAAAAGGCACTGCAAGCAGTGCCTTAGTAACAAAGCGTGTCGGTCTCAGGCATTGCCCTTCACGGCGAGCTTCAGGCTCTTGGCGAAGTCCAGCATGCGATTGAGCGGCAAGAGCGCCCGTTCGCGCAGGCTCATGTCGATGAACACCTCGTTGTCGCCCGCGTCGAAGACTTCCGCCAGGTTCTTGAGCTGGTTCATCTTCATCCAGGGGCAATGGGCGCAGGAGCGGCAAGTCGCCCCCTCGCCGCCGGTGGGAGCGATGATCAGCTCCTTGCCCGGCGCGGCCTGTTGCATCTTGTAGAAGATGCCCTGATCGGTGGCGACGATGACCTTCTGCTGCGGCAGGGTCTTGCAGGCATTGATCAACTGGGAGGTGGAACCCACCACGTCGGCCATGGCCACCACCGCTTCCGGCGATTCCGGGTGCACCAGCACCGCCGCCTCGGGGTACTGAGCCTTCAGGTTGAGCAGGGCCTGGTGCTTGAACTCGTCGTGCACGATGCAGGCGCCCTGCCAGAGCACGATGTCGGCATCGGTCTGCTTTTGCACATAGCGGCCCAGGTGGCGGTCCGGCGCCCAGATCAGCTTCTTACCCTGAGCGCTCAGGTGTTCGATGAGCTCCACGGCGATGGACGAGGTGACCACCCAATCGGCACGGGCCTTCACCGCCGCTGAGGTATTGGCATAGACCACCACCTCCCGATCCGGGTGGGCATCGCAGAAGGCGCTGAACTCGTCGATGGGGCAGCCCAGATCCAGGGAGCAGGTCGCCTCCAGGGTGGGCATCAAGACGCGCTTATGCGGCGTCAGGATCTTCGCGGTCTCGCCCATGAAGCGCACGCCGGCCACCACCAGGGTCTTGGCGCTATGGGCATTGCCGAAGCGCGCCATCTCCAGGGAGTCGGCCACGCAGCCGCCGGTCTCGTCGGCCAGCTGCTGGATCTCCGGGTCGGTGTAGTAATGGGCGACGAGAACCGCGTCCTCCGCCACCAGGCGGCGCTTGATCTGCTCGCGGTACGACTCGCGCTCGGCATCGCTCAGGGGCAGGGGCGGCTTGGGCAGGGGATAATCGCTGATCAGACGGCCGGCGGGCACACTCATGGCTACAACTCGACAGAACACCTAGCCCCCATTATACCCTGCGACGCCGTCAAATTGCCGCACCGCGCAAGGGGATGAGCAGGTAGCGCCGCCCCGCCGCGTCCGGCTCCGGCAGCCGTCCGCCGCGTAGATTCACTTGCAAGGCCGGCATCAAGAGGCGCGGCGCCATCAGCTTGGCGTCCCGCGCCCGGCGCGCCGCCACATAGCTGTCGGCATCGGCATCCGGGTGCATGGCATTGCCGGCGCGCTGTTCGGCGACGCTCGCCTCCCAGGCCGGCGCCCTGCCCTCCGGCGGATAATCGTGGCCTGTGAACACCCGCGTCTCATCCGGCAGGCTGAGCAGCAGGCGCAGGGAATGGTGCTGCACCAGGGCATCGCCGCCCGGGAAGTCGCAGCGTGCCGTGCCCACATCGGGCATGAACAAGGTGTCGCCGACGAACACGGCATCGTCGATACGGTAACTGACGCAGGAGTCGGTATGACCCGGCGTGGCCATCACCTCGATGCTCAGCCCGCCCAGGGGCAGGCGTTCGCCGTCCACCACCAGGCGGTCGAAGTGCACGGGCTCGGCCTGCACGCCGCTGCCGGCGAAGATCGGCTGCCAATGGCGCAGGATGCCGCGCACGCCCTCGCCGATGGCGATCTGCCCGCCGTGGCGGGACTTGAGCCAAGCCGCGCCGCTCAGGTGATCGGCATGCACATGGGTTTCCAGGATCCAGGCGAGCCGCAGCCCGTGTTCGTGCAAGTAGGCCGAGATGGCCTCGACGGCGCCGCTGCTCACGGTGCCCGAGTTCGGCTCGTAGTCCAGTACCGAGTCCACTACCGCCGCCGCGCCGCTCGCCGGGTCGGCGACGACATAGGACACCGTGCCGGTGTCGGCATGGAAAAATGCCTGAACGATCAAACTCATAACAAGCTCCCTATCTCCCGCGCCAGGACCAGGACGCCCAGCACGGCGGTGAATGCCGCGAAGCCCTTGCGCAGGCCCGCCGCGGGCATGCGCGGCGCCAGCTTCAAGCCCAGGAGCAGGCCCAAGACCGCCGCCCCGGCGAAGCCCGCCAACAGCTGGCTGTCCGGCAGGCCCGTGCCCTTGAGCGAGGCCATCAGGCCCACGGCGCTGTTGATGGCGATGATGGCCAGGGAGGTGGCCACCGCCCGGTTCAGGGCCAAGCCCGCGCCCATGGCCAGGGCCGGCACGATCAAAAAGCCGCCGCCCGCCCCCACCGTCCCGGTCACCGCGCCTACGGCGAGGCCCTGCAGCCCCAGGCGCAACGGATGGCGCTCCAGCCGGGGCAGGCTCGCCGGCGCAGCCATACGCCAAGCCGCCAACAGCATCAGTCCCGCGAAGGCCATCATCAGCCACCGCCCTTTGTCCACGCCGGCCACGGAGTCCGGCAGGGCCGGCAACAGCCAGGCGCGTGCCAACCACACGCTCAACACCGAGGGCAGGCCGAAATACAACAAGGCCAGGCCATCCACCAGGCCACGCCGGGCATAGCCCAGGGCGCCGATCAGGCTGGACAGGCCGACCACCAGCAAGGAAGCGCCGGTGGCCGGCAGGGGCGCCACACCCATGACATAGACCAGGACCGGCATGGCCAGCAAGGCGCCGCCGCCGCCGACCAGCCCCAGGACCAGGCCAACGAACAGGGCCAGACCGTAGGCCAACACGCTCAAGCGAAAGGTCTCTGGGCGGCGAGCCAAGCCAGGAGGCCCGGAGTGTCCAAGGCCCCCGAGTGGCGAGCGAGGAGTTGACCCTCGTGGAACAGGATCAGGGTGGGAATGGAGCGGATCTGGTAAAGGCCAGCCGCCTGGGGCTCGGCTTCCGTGTCGAGCTTGGCGAAGCGTGCCGCAAAGCCGACGCGCTGAGCCGCCGCGGCGAAATGGGGCGCCATCCCACGGCAGGGCCCGCACCAGGGCGCCCAGAAATCCACCAGCAGGGGCAGGCCATCGTGGGCCACGTGCCGCGCCAGGGCATCGCCGGAGAGGGCCATGGGCTCCAGAGGAAACAGCGGCGCCTGGCAGCGCCCGCAGCGCGGCCCCTGCTCCAGGCGTTCGGTGGGGATACGATTGCCGGCCTGGCAGGCCGGGCAGATCAGGTCGATAGTCTGGCTATGCATAAGCTTATTCCTGTCCGGTAGCTTGCCGGCGCAGCAGACTGTAATACAGCAAGGGGATGACCACCAGCGTCAGCAGCGTCGAAACCAGGATGCCGAACACCAGGCTGACCGCCAGGCCGTTGAAGATCGGGTCGTCCAGGATGAACAGGGCGCCGAGCATGGCCGCCACGGCGGTCAGGGCAATCGGCTTGGCGCGCACCGCCGCCGAGCGCACCACCGCCTCTTCCAAAGGCACGCCCGCCGCCCTCTCCATCCTGATGAAATCCACCAACAAGATGGAATTGCGCACGATGATGCCGGCCAGGGCGATCATGCCGATCATGGACGTGGCGGTGAATTGGGCGCCCAGGAGCGCGTGGCCCGGCAGGATGCCGATCAGGGTCAGGGGTATAGGCGCCATGATCACCAGGGGCACGCGGTAGGAGCCGAACTGACCCACCACCAACAGGTAGATCAGCACCAAACCCAGCGAATAGGCCAGGCCCATGTCGCGGAAAGTCTCGTAGGTGATCTGCCACTCGCCGTCCCACTTCACCGAAAAGCCCCGGTTGGTGTCCGGCTGGGCGACAAAATGCTGCTCGGTGTTGCCGTCGAGTTCGCTCACCAGCTGGCCCATGGCGTAGAGCGGGCTATCCAGGGCGCCGGCCACATCGCCGGTCACATAGACCACCGGCAGCAAGTCCTTGTGGTGGATAGCCCCGTCCCAGCCGGCTTCCCGCACGCTCACCACCTCGGACATCGGCACCAGGGCGCCGCTGCGGGCGCGCAGCTTGAGGGCCAAGACATCCTCGATGCGGCCCTTGTCGGCCACCGGCAGGAGCAGTCGCACTGGCACCGGCTCGCGCGCGGCGCCGCCGTGCAGATAGGCGACATCCTCGCCATTCAGGGCCGCCGCCAGGGTGGCGGCGATATCGGCCTGGGAAATCCCCAGGTGCGCCGCCCGCTGGCGGTTGACCACCACGATCTGGCGCGAAGCCTCGGCGCTCAGGCTATCGTCCACGTCCACCATGTCCGCCGTGGCGGCGAAGCGCCGGCGCAAGTCCCGCGCCTTGGCCACAAGCTGGCGTGCATCCGGTCCGTAGAGCTCGGCGACGATGGGCGCCATGACCGGCGGACCGGGCGGCACTTCCACGACCTTCAGCGCGGCACCGTGGCGCGCGGCGATGGCCGCGAGGCTCGGACGCACGGCGCGGGCGATGGCATGGCTGCTGCGCTCGCGCTCCTGCTTGCCGCGCAGATTGACCTGCAGATCGCCAAGATGGGCGTCCTGACGCAGATCGTATTGGCGCACCAGGCCGTTGAAGCTGATGGGCGCACTCGTACCGGCATAGGCCTGCAGATCGCGGATCTCGGGCAGGCGCAGGAGCACTCCCGCCAGCTCGGCGAGCACCGCGTTGGTGCGCTCCACCGGCGTCCCCTCCGGCATATCCAGCATCACCTGGAATTCGCTCTTGTTGTCGAAGGGCAGCATCTTGAACACCACCAGCTTGGCCGCCGCCAGGCCCAAGGCCAGGACGATGAGACCGACGAGCGAGTAGCCCAACCGGTAGCGGCGGCGCCGGCCGGCGGCCCCCAGGAAGGGCGTGATCACCCGTCCCGCCAGCCGGTCCAGGGCCCCCTCCCCCGTTGCTTGGACCGGGGCATGGCCGCCCAGCAGCCGGCCGGACAGCCAGGGCGTCACGGTCAGGGCCACGGCCAGCGAGATCAGCATGCCCAAGGACGCATTGATGGGGATGGGACTCATATAAGGCCCCATCAGGCCGCTGACGAAGGCCATGGGCAAGAGCGCCGCGATGACCGTAAAAGTGGCCAACACCGTCGGCCGGCCCACCTCGCTCACCGCCCCCGGGATCAGCGCCAGGAGTGCGCCGCCTTTCAGGGCGAGGTGGCGGTGAATGTTCTCCACCACGACGATGGCGTCGTCCACCAGGATGCCGATGGAAAAGATGAGGGCGAACAAGGACACGCGGTTCAGGGTAAAGCCCCAGGCCCAGGAGGCGAACAGGGTCAGGGCCAGGGTCAGGACCACGGCGGCCCCCACGACCACGGCCTCGCGCCGACCCAGGGCGAGGAGTACCAGGGCCACCACGGACAGGGTGGCGAAACTCAGTTTCTGGATCAGCTTGGCGGCCTTGTCGCCGGCGGTCTGACCATAGTTGCGCGTGACCGCCAGGTTCGCCCCGGCCGGGATATGGCTGCCCTTGAGGGCCTCGACACGCGCCAACACCCGCTCGGCCACCTCCACCGCGTTCTCGCCCGGCTTCTTACCGATGGCCAGGGTCACCGCCGGCTGGACCGCCGAACCGGGCGCCGCCGTCCACACATAACTCGTGTTCTCCGCCGGGCCTTCGCGGATCTGCGCCACGTCCTGCAGGTAGACCGGGCGGCCCTCGTGCATACCCACCACCAACTCGGACAGCTCCGCCGCATCGCGCAGGAACTCGCCCGCCTGGATGGGCACGAGGCGGTCGCCGGCCACCGTGGCACCGGCATGGCTGACCGGGTTGCTAGCCTGCAGCGCCTGGCGCAGCTCGGCGACCGACAGGCCGCGCGCCGCCAATCGAGCCGGCTCCAGGGCCACCTGGGCGATGCTGCGCGGACCGCCGATGATGACGATGTCGCGCGTGCCCGGAACCCGCTTGATCTCGGTCTCCAGGGCGTGGGCCAGCTTGCGCAGCTCGTAGGCGCCGCGCGCCGGGTCGGCCGTGCTCAGGGTGAGGGCCAGGATGGGCACGTCGTCGATGCTCTTGGGCTTGACCAGGGGTATGGACACGCCCAGCCCGGCCGGACGCCAATCCAGGTTGGAATAAATGGCGTTGTACAGGCGCACCAGGGCCTCGCGGCGGGGAATGCCCACCTCGAACTGCACGGTCAGCAGCGCCTCGCCCGGACGGGACACGGAATAGACGTGCTCCAGGCCCTCCAGCTCATCCAGGATCTGCTCCATGGGCTCGGTCACCAGGCTCTCCACCTCCCCCGCGTCGGCGCCCGGAAAGGCCACGAGCACATTGGCCATGGTGACGTCGATCTGCGGCTCTTCCTCGCGCGGCGTGACGATGGCCGCCACGAGGCCCAGTAGCAGGCCGACCAGGGCCAGAAGCGGGGTCAGGCGCGAGCGGCTGGCCGCGCCGGCCAGCCGGCCGGTGACATCGAGCTCAACGCCCATCGTGACCCTCCCCGCCTCGCAGCTCGCGAACCAGCAGGCGATCCGCCGCCACGGGGTCCAGGGCCACGCGCTCGCCGGGGGCCAGGCCGCTCAAGACCTCCACGGTCTCGCCGAGGCGGTGACCCAACCGCAGTTGGCGCAGCTCCGGCCGGCCCTCGCGCAGGACGTAGATGCCGATCATCTCGGAACGGCGCACCAGGGCGCGCTCGGGGATCATCAGGCGCTCGGTTTCCCCCAGGCTCACCACGACCGGCACGAACTGCCCCGGGTATAGACCCGGCGTGCCCTCGGGCATGTCCAGGCGGGCGCGGATCGTGCTGGTGCGCGAATCGGCCGTCGGGTGCAAGAGAAACTTGGCCGGCGCCACGGCCTGCCCGTCCAACAGAACGCGCGCCTGGCCGCCGCCGCGCAGGGTCGCGGCCAGGGTCTGGGGCAGATCGACCAGGACACGCATGGCCTTCGGATCGAAGCCGGTGAGCAGGGGCGTGCCCGGCTGCACCGCCTCGCCCACTTCCACGTGGCGCGCCGACACCGTGCCGGCATAGGGCGCGCGCAGGTCGGTATACCCGACCTGCTCGCGGGCCCGCTTCAGGGCCGCCTCGGCGCCGGCGACCCGGGCCTTGGCGGCGTCGAAGGCCGCCCGACTCCGATCCAGCTCGGCGCGGGAGCCGAGCTTGCGCGCCGTCAACTCGGTCAGGCGCTGGAACTCCCGAGCCAGACCTTCGCGCTGAGCGAGCGCCTCGGCCAGGGCCGCCTCGGCCTGGTTCAGCGTCTCGCGCTGCTCCTTGCCCACCAGGGACAGGATGACCGTGCCGGCGGGCACGACGTCACCTACATCGACGAATACCGCCGCCACCCGGCCCGAGGTCTCCGCCGAGACCGTGCTCTGGTGCACGGCCGCCACCAGGCCGTCGAAACGGCGATCCACCGCCATGGCTTGAGCCCGTGCCACCACGCTCTCCAGCGTGTCGGCCAGAGCCTGGCCCGCCAGGCCGGTGCTCAGGGCGGCGATCAGCAACAGCCAGCGCATGGCACACCTCACTCGCAAAAGGCCGGACCGGACTCGATGCCCAGCTTGGCAAGAAGCCTGGCCAGGGGACAGAAGCCGGTGAAGGAAGCCTGGAGCATGTTCAGGCCCACGAAGGCGGTCAGCCACAGCCAATGCAGCGAGTGCCACTGTGACAGGACCAGGCTGAGCAGAATGACACTGCCGGCAAAACGGAACACGGCCTTATCGATATTCATGGTTCACCTCATAGCTTGGGGACGATGTCAGTAGCGGCACAGGCCGGTTGCTATATTAGACGCAGCTAATGTTACGAACGCGGCGCGGGGCCCTGGCGCGCCTCAGCTGCAATACAACTTGTGCAAGAGGCCCAGAACTTCCATCACCGCCGGATTCTGGATGCGGTAGTAGACCGTCGTGCCCTCCTTGCGGCAAGCCACGATGCCCTGTTCGCGCAGGCGCGCCAAGTGTTGGGACAGGGCCGACTGGGACAAGCCGACCCGCTCCTCCAACTCGGACACATGGAGTTCGCCCTGTAGCAAATGGCAGAGCAGCATCAGGCGCTTGGCATTACCCAGTGACTTGAGCAAGGCCTCGGCCTGTTTGGCATTGGCCTGCATGCGTTGCAGGGCTTGGCGGTCGAGAGCTTCCATGCCCGCATTATATGAGCAAAATCTTAATTAGCAATACCTAATATTTGAAACACGGCACCGGCATTGCCGCCCCGAGAAGGATTCAGGCCTGGTAGCGGGTGGGATCGGCGACGCCGGCAGCCATGAAGCCTTCCCGGCGCAGACGGCAGGAATCGCAGCGCCCGCAAGCCCTGCCCTGCGCGTCCGCCTGGTAGCAGGACACGGTGAGGGAATAATCGACACCTAGCTTCAGGCCTTCGGCGATGATCTGGGCCTTGGAAAGACTGATGATGGGCGTCTCGATCGTGAGTCGATGCCCCTCCACGCCCGCCTTGGTGGCGAGATTGGCCATGCGCTCGAAGGCATCGATGAAGGCCGGGCGGCAATCCGGGTAGCCCGAGTAATCCACGGCATTCACGCCGATGAAGATGTGATCGGCATCCAGAACCTCGGCATAGCCCAAGGCCAAGGATAGAAACACCGTGTTCCGCGCCGGCACATAGGTCACGGGAATGCCTTCCGTCGGCGTCTCCGGCACGGCGATATGCTCATCGGTCAGGGCCGAACCGCCGATGCTGCGCAGATCCAGTTTCAGGGTCTTGTGACTGACGCCGAAGGCCTCGGCGATACGATCCGAGGCCTCGATCTCCGCCAGATGGCGCTGGCCATAATCGAAGCTCAGGGCATGACACTCGAAGCCCCGGTCCTTCGCCATGGCCAGAACCGTCGCCGAATCCAGGCCGCCGGACAGCAGCACTACCGCGCGATTATTGCTCATCACATTATTCCTATACGCCCGATGGTAAAGCCCGTTCGCCCAGAGTAGCCGCGACAGCGGCGTATCGCAGGGCGCTTCATCGGCTGGAGCCCTTCGATACGAGACTCTGCGAGTCTCTACTCAGGGCGAACGGAGTGAAGACATCGAGCCTCGCTCAATGCCCCGGCTCGTTATTCCACACATACTTGTGCAGCTGGACCTGCATGCGCACCTTCAGCTTGTCCGCCAGAATCCACTCCGCCAGCTGGCGCGGCGACGAGCCATGGACCGGTGAGAACAGGAGTTCGCAGCGCCCGGCCAGGCCGTGCTGGTCGATGACCATGCGCGACCAGTCGTAGTCCTGGCGGTCGGCGATCACGAACTTGAGCTGATCCTGGGCCTTGATGTGGGCCAGATTTTCCCAGCGGTTCTTGGCCAGCTCGCCCGAGCCCGGCGCCTTCAGGTCCATGACCACCACGACGCGCGGGTCCACCGGCGCGATATCCAGTGCGCCGCTGGTCTCCAGGGACACCTCGTAACCGGCGTCGCAGAGCGCGCTGAGCAGTTCCAGGCAGGCCTTCTGCGCCAGAGGCTCGCCGCCGGTGACGCAGACATAGTCCGCGCCATAAGAAGCGACTTCCGCGAGTATGTCGTCCAGCTCGCGCTTGGTGCCGCCGGTGAAACTGTACTCGGTGTCGCACCAGACGCAACGCAAAGGGCAGCCGGTCAGGCGCACGAATACCGTGGGCAGGCCCACCGTGCGGCTCTCGCCCTGCAGGGAATGGAAGATCTCGGTGATGCGAAGCTGGGTCATGGAACTCTACAAAATCGGAACAAGCGGCGGCGACAAGATGCTCAAAGTCCGTTCGTCCTGAGTAGCCGCGCCAGCGGCCCTTCGGCAAGCTCAGGACAGGCCAAGTCGAAGGATGAACGGACTCCCACCCGAACGGAATCAACCGCTCTTCTTCAGCGCCTCCAGGCGCTTGCCGGCCAACTGGGCGGAGGGCTTGCCCGGGAAGCGCTTCAGGATCTCGTTGTAGACGCTGATGGCCTTGGGATTATTGCCCTTGCTCTGGTGAATATAGGCCAGCTTGAGCATGGCCTCGTCGGTCTTGGCATGACCCGGGTAGCGCTCCAGCACGGTCTGGAATTCCTTCTGGGAGGCATCGTAATCCCGCTTGGCGAAATACACCTGGCCCAGCCAGTAATGGGCCGTGGGCGTGCTCTCGCTGTTCGGGTAATTGCCGATGAACTGCTTGTAGGCCGCCGCCGCCGCGTCGTACTGCTTGCTGCGCACCATTTGGAAGGCCTTGTCCAGGTCCGCCAGCTCGTTGGCGCTGGGCGGCTGAACCAGGGCCGGAGCCGCCTGGGCCGAAGCCGGGAGCTGCACTTGGGCCGGCGCGGCGCCGGCCGGGCTGGGCGCGCCTGTGGAAATGGCGCCGCCGAAGCCGGGACCCATGCCCGTATCGGCGGACGCGGTGCCCTGAGTATCCGGCAGGGGCTGGTTCGGATCGATGGCCGCGCCCGGCGCGGTTTGCGGTGCGGACTGCACGGCCGACTGGCTAGGATCGACGGGCATGGCGTCCTGGGGCGGCGCCACGGTGTAGCCGTTCTGGGTCGAGTAGGTCTGGGTGCCAGCTGGCGCCGCGCCCGCAACGCCGCCACGCTGCTCCAGCTGCCGCAATTTGTATTGGGTTTCCTCCAGGGTGCCCTGCAGTTCCGCCAACTGTTGCTGAAGCTGCTGGATCTGTTGCAAGAGTTGACCCTGGTACTTGACGCCAGAGTCCTGCAGGCGTTCCAGGCGGGCTAGGCGCTCGTCGTCGGACAGGCGTTCCAGGCGGCTCAGGTCATTGCCCTGGGCCGAATAGGACTCTTCATAGTCGCCAGCCACCGGGCTAGCCGCCTGGGCCAGGCCCGCCGTAGCCAAGGCCAGGCTAAAGACACCGATACGAAAAACCGACACGCGCTTCATGGATTCACCCTTGGAACCTACCGTTAGGCAGTCACTGCCCTAAAACAATCCAACCCGGGGTGTGGCGCTCCTTGTGAATGCCACACAAACCGGGTTGTTTTTCAATCACTTACGCCGAAGCGTAAGAAAATCTCAGTACATCAGTTCCGCACGGCGGTTCTGAGCCCAGGATTCTTCGCTATGGCCGGCATCGGCCGGACGTTCTTCGCCATAGGACACGGTTTCGATCTGGCTGGGCTGCACGCCATGGCTCATCAGGATGGTGGCCACGGCCTTGGCACGACGCTCGCCGAGGCCGATGTTGTATTCCGGACTGCCGCGCTCATCGGTATGGCCGTTGATCACGATCTTCTGTTCCGGGTGCTGGGCCAGGAACTGACCGTGGTTCGCCAGGATCTCGTTGTATTCCGGACGGATCACATTGGAGTCGAAGTCGAAGTAGACGATCTTGCCCTGCTCGCGCAGGCGGCGCAGCTCTTCGGCCTGGGCTTCGGCGGCGCTCATCTGGGAAGCGGCATTGGCATCGATGCCAGAGCCCGTGCCTTCGGTGCCGGAACCGGTGTTGGTCTTGGTGGTGGTACAGGCGGCCATGCTCAGGGACAGGACCAGGGCGGTAACCAGGGTAATCAGCTTCATGAGGTTTTCCTTACAAGTTTTAGCAAATTCAAACAGTTAATTCGTCAGGGCCAGCCAATGGCCTGGGTTCAATTCAGAAACGGCGACCAGGCAGGCGAGCGCAGATCGCCGCGACCGAACAGCAGTTTGCTGCGGTAACGGCCGTTGGCCGAGACCAGGTTCAGGATACGGTTGCGTCCCAGGCTGGTAGCGTGAATGACCATGCTGCCGTTGGGCGCCACGGTGGGCGACTCATCCAGGGAGGTTTCGGTCAGCACGCTGATCTGGCCGCTGGCCAGATCCTGGCTCGCGATCTTGAAGCCGGTGTTGTCGCGGTGCAACAGGACCATTTTCTTGCCATCGCGGCTCAGGCTGGGACTGGCGTTGTAAATGCCGGTAAATGTTACACGCTGCGTCGCACCACTCGCAAGGCTGGTGCTGTAAACCTGGGGCCTGCCGCCGCGATCCGAGGTGAAGTACAGGGTCTGGCCGTCCGGCGAGAACGAGGGTTCGGTCTCGATGGCCGGGGTATTGGTCACGCGGCGCAGGCTGCGCGAAGCCAGATCCATGAGGTAGATGTCCGGATTGCCGTCCTTGGACAGCACCAGAGCTAGCGAGCGGCCATCGGGCGACCATTCCGGCGCGCCGTTGATGCCCTTGAAGTTGGCCACAACCTGGCGTTGATTCTGATAAATGCTGTGAATAACGACTTCGCTACGGCGGTTCTCGAACGTCACATAGGCCAGTTTCTGTCCATCCGGCGACCAAGACGGCGACATGATGGGCATGCGGGACGCGCGAACCCGTTGCGGATTAGAACCGTCGTAATCGGCGACAAACAGCTGGTATGCGTCGCGCAAATTCATCTCCACTTGCACATAGGCAAGGCGCGTGGAGAAGGCGCCGCGCACGCCGGTCAGCTTCTCGTAGACCACGTCGCTGATCTGGTGGGCATAGCGCCGGAAGGCATCACCGCCGATGCGCGCCACGCGCGCCTCCAGGACGTTAGTGCCTCCAGTCATCAGCTGACCGCCCTGCAACAGCCCCGCCCCGCCCTGGCGGCCAAACACGTCCACCAGCTCGAAGCGCACTTCATACTGATCCGGGCCCAGTTCGTTGACTTGGCCGACGACGAGGTAATCTACCGCCGCCTGGCGCCAGCGGCCGTAGTCCACCTCGGCGGCCGTGCTCGGCGCCTGGGGCATCTCGGCATCGGCCTTGGGGGTAAACTGGCCGGTTCGACGGAGGTCATCGCCGATCACGCGGGCCAGGTTCTCCGACGGAACCTGCATGCCATTGAAGCGAAAGGGCGCCACGGCCACGGGAATGGCATTATCGGCGGCGCCACGGATTACGAACTTGCTCTCCGCAAAGGTCGCGGTCGAGAACGCCAGCGTTAGACCGAAGCCAACTAGACCAATCAAATTGCGCAATATCATCGCCAAGTTCCTTAAATGCAGCCAATGGCGCTTAGGGATTAGGAATAAATTGAACAGCATTGCTATTCAATAAATTCATCACATCTTCGTCGGGCGGCGGCGGTAAGGGATTCGCCTTTTGAATCGCCGCGGTGACCCGTGAACAGACATTGATGTCGCCATCGCAACTACCTATAGCAATCACAGACCCATCAATAGCAATCTTGAATTGAATATCCACTGAACCTTTGAATTCTGGAGGGACGCCGGTCAGGAAACGGCGGACGTGCGACTCGATCAATGCACCATACTGGCCCGCGCGAGACGCGGTCTGCGCGGCACGCGCCGCCGACACTTCACCGGCCTCGGCAGCCAGCTCCTCGGCCATCTGTCGTTCCAATTCTTCCCGCTCGGCCTTCTTGCGCGCCACCTCGGCTTTTTTCTTCTTCTCGGCTTCGGCCTTCTTCTTTTTCTCGGCCTCTTCCTTCTTTTTGTTCGCTTCGGCGAGCTTGCGTTCCTTTTCTTCTTGTTCCTTACGCTTCAGTTGTTCTTTTTTCTTCTGCTCGACGACTTCTTGGCGGCGCTGCTCTTCGAGCTTTTTCGCGGTTTCAACGCGTTTCGCCTCGGCGGCCTTGACCTCTTCCTCGGCCTGCTGCCGCTGCTTCAGCAACTCTTCCTTTTTCTGCGCAGCTTCTTCGGCCTCGCGCTTATCGTTCGCGGCCTTCTCCTTCGCGGCCTTGGCCTCGGCCTCGGCCTCCTTGCGCTGATCCTCCAGCTTTTCCAGCTCCTTCTGGGCTTTTTCCTTTTCGCGCCGCTCCTTGTCCAGCTGCTTCTTCTTGGCCTCAGCCAGCTTGTCCAGCTGCTTTTCCACCTGGACGGAATTGACCGCCGTGGCATTGATGATGGGGCCCGGCGTGCCGCTGGCGATGATTTCCTCGTCCTTGAACCAGTCGAACTTGACGACGAGGAAGATGAGGATGAGGACGTGCAAGCCCACGGCCAGGATGGCCGGCAACTTGTATCCGCGTTTCTCGCTCATGCCGTCTACTTCCTTCCTGCTCGAAACTTATTGCTCAGATTGCGACATAAGGCCGACATTGGCTACGCCAGCCTCGGCCAGCACGCCCAGGGCCTTGATGACCTTTTCATAGGCCACGGCCTTGTCACCGCCCACATAAACCGCTGTGCCCGCATTCTTGGGGTCCGCCAGATGGGTCTTCACCGAGGTCACCAACTCCTCGTCGCTGACCACGCCGACGGTCAGATCGCCCAGTTTCAGCGACACGACGCCAGCCGAGTCCACTTGCACCAGGATCGGCGGCTGGTCCTTAGGCGGCGAAGGCAGCGCCTTGGATTGCGGTAGGTCGACGCTGACGCTGGCGGTGATCATGGGGGCGGTGACCATGAAGATCACCAGCAGCACCAGCATCACGTCGATATAGGGCACGACGTTCAGCTCGGAGACCAGCTTGCGGTGTTTACGCTTGGCCATGCTCTTAGGCTTCCGTCCTTACTCGCCGGCGCGGCGGCCTTCGACGGCCTTGCGCTGGAGGATACCGGTAAATTCCTCGACGAAATTGTCGTACTCGGTCTCGATCTTCTCGACGTGAGTGGAGAAACGGTTATAAGCGATATAGGCCGGGATGGCGGCGAACAGGCCGACGGCGGTGGCGATCAGCGCCTCGGCGATGCCCGGGGCGACCGTGGCCAGGGAAGCATTCTTCTGTGCGCCCAGGGAAATAAAGGAATTCATGATGCCCCAGACCGTACCGAACAGGCCGATATAGGGGGAGATGGAACCCACCGTTGCCAGGAAGGGCAGATTGGTTTCCAGCTTGTCGACTTCGCGGGTCAGGGCCACGCGCATGGCGCGCGCCGAGCCGACCAGGATGGCGTCGGCGGTGGCGCCGGCCTGCTTGGACAGGCGTGCGAACTCTTTGAATCCGGACATGAACACGGTTTCCAGGCCGCGCGGCGGTTCCCGGCGCGAGGACAGGTCCATGTACAGTTTGTTGAGGTCGATACCGGACCAGAAACGGTCTTCGAACTTGTCAAAATCGGCGCGGGCTTCACGAATGATGCGCATGCGCTGGAAGATCATGGTCCAGGACACCATGGAGGCGGCCACCAGGATCACGAGCACCAGCTTGGCCACGAGAGTGGCATGCATCAGCAGGCTAAGTACGGACATCTCACCTTGCACGGTCTTCTACCTTCTATTTTATTGGGTCACCGGCTCGCTGGATTCGTTCACCAGCAAGCCGCGCAATGCTTCGGGAATGGGACGCACCTTGATAGCGTCCATGGAAATGCAGGCCACCTTCACCCGGCCTGACACATAGACGATGCTCGGATCGGCGGCATTGACCACCGACTGCACGAATTCCATGCTGGCCCTGCCGACCTGCTCAACCTGGCAGAGAGCATGCAGCAACTCGTTGAATCTCGCGGCTTTCTTGTAGTCCAGCTCTACCCGTGTGACGGCGAAGGCTACACCCTGTTCGATTAACAGATCCTGAGCGAAGCCCAGGGCGCGCAGCCACTCCGTACGTGCCCGTTCCAAAAAGCGCAGGTAATTGGCGTAATAAACGATGCCGGCGCAGTCCGTGTCTTCGTAATAGACCCGAACCGGAAAAACGAATTCGTCGCGCGCGTTCATGCCTTCTCGTCCCGATCCAGGCCGAAATGCAGATAGGCCCGGGACGTGGCCACCCGGCCGCGCGGCGTGCGGTGCACATAACCCTGCTGGATCAGATAGGGCTCGATCACGTCCTCGATGGTGTCCCGTTCCTCGCCGATGGCGGCCGCCAGGGATTCGACGCCCACCGGCCCGCCGTCGAACTTGTCGATGATGGCCAGCAGTAGCCGCCGATCCTGGGCGTCGAAGCCCTGATCGTCCACGTCTAGCATATCCAGGGCGCGGGCTGCCACGGTCGCGCTGATGCGACCGTCGGCCTTCACTTCCGCGTAATCGCGGACCCGGCGCAGCAGGCGGTTGACGATGCGCGGCGTGCCCCGCGCCCGGCGCGCGATCTCCACGGCGCCGTCGTCTTCCATCTTTAGGCCAAGGATACGCGCCGAACGTTGCACAATCGTGGTCAGTTCGGCCACCGAATAGAATTCCAGGCGCTGCAGGATACCGAAGCGGTCGCGCAGGGGGCTGGTGAGCATGCCGGCGCGCGTCGTCGCGCCAACGAGCGTGAAAGCCGGCAGATCCAGCTTGATGGAACGGGCTGCCGGCCCCTCGCCGATCATGATGTCGAGCTGGTAGTCCTCCATGGCGGGGTAGAGGATTTCTTCGACCACGGGACTAAGTCGATGAATTTCATCGACAAAGAGCACATCGCCCGGCTCCAGGTTGGTTAGGAGCGCGGCCAGATCGCCGGGCTTTTCCAGGACAGGACCCGAGGTCTGCTTGATGCCGACCCCCATCTCATTGGCGATGATATTGGCTAGCGTGGTCTTGCCCAGGCCCGGCGGACCGAAGATCAGGACGTGATCGAGGGCATCGCCCCGGCGCCGCGCCGCATCGATGAAGATGCCCATCTGCTCGCGCACGGGTGCCTGGCCGGTGTAATCGGCCAAACGGGTCGGACGGATGGCCCGATCCACGACATCTTCCTTCTCGCGAGCAATGGGCGAGACCAGCCGGTCGGCTTCGATCATCGGATATCTTGTGGTTTGGAGGGGCGTTAGACGCTAGATGCGGGTAGTTTAGGGATGACCACCCCTTGACGCAAGTCAAGATTGCCCGAGGGGCTTGCCCATGGCTAGAGGCAGGGTGAACCAGAACAGGCTGCCCGTCCCCGGCGTGGACTGGACGCCAATCTGGCCGCCATGCAGTTCCACCAGTTGGCGGGCGATGGCGAGGCCCAAGCCTGCCCCCTGGTGGCGTCGCGTCATTCCCGAATCGGCCTGTTCGAAGGCGTCGAAAATGGTGTGCAGCTTCTCCGGCGGGATGCCGCCGCCGGTATCCACGACCGACACGCGCACCATCCCCCCTTCCAGGTTGGCATTCACCGTCACCGCTCCCTTCTCGGTGAACTTGGCGGCATTGCCTATCAGGTTGTGAAGGACTTGCAGCAGCCGCTCCTTGTCGGCCCAGACCTTGGGAAGCTCATTCGGCACCTGGTTATGAAAGCGAACCGGCCTGCCGAGCACCGCCGATGCCGACAGGGCGATGACCTGGCGCACCAATGGCGCCAGCTCCACGGCGGCCTGATGCAGGACAAACTTGCCTTGACGCATACTGGACAGATCCAGCAGATCATCGACTAGGCGGGTCAAGCGCCGACCGCTGTCGGCAATCATCTGCACATGGCTGCGCGCTTCGTCCGTCAACTCATCCGACAATAAGAGCTCGCTCAAGCCGACGATACCATTCAGCGGCGTGCGCAGCTCATGAGACGTATTGGCCAGCACCTGGTCCTTGACCCTGTCCAATTCGACCAGCTTGTCGTTGACACGCTGGTGTTCGGCGACGATCTGTTGGTTATGTCTCCGGTAAAGGCCGAATCCAAGCACGCACAAGGTCAACAGCGACAAAGTCGCCAAGAAGTAGGTTTGATTCCTTTGGTTCTGGAGCTCTGCCTGTTGTGCGTTGGTTTTCGCATTCAGGACGTCAATTTCGTGCTGAGTTCTTTCGGCTTGGTAAGCAGCGGCCAGAACGGCTACTCGGGCCAAGGCCCGTTCATTTGTCATTTTCTCCCGGATCGTCTGAGACTGCATTATCGCTTCAAGCGCCCTCTGGTACTGCCCTTGAGCCTTATAAACAACCGATAGGGCCTCCCAAGCCGCAGATAACCCGAATGCATCCTTTTGGCTCTCCGCAAAGCTTAATCCTTGCTGCACGGAAAGGAGTGCGTCTTCCTTTCGTCCCGATGCGAGTAGAATTTCCGACTTCAGCGTCAAGAGCGTACCGAGGAACAATCCGGCCTCGCCCCGCCGCATCGTGTCAATAGCGCGTTCCACCGTTGCCAAGGCTTCTTCATTTTTTCCAAGCTTCAACAAAACCGTGGCCATGCCCGACAAGGTATATTGCATCGCCTTGCCTTGCTGTTGACGCTCGGTCAATCGGATAGACTCTCGAAAATGAGGCAGCGACTCATCCAACCGCTCCATATACGACAGCGTTCGTGCCAAACCCTCTTCTGCGACGGCCCACTCTCCTTCAAAACGAGGATCTCGTTGACTGCGCTTGATAATGTCCCGGTAAATGGCTTCGGCCTGTTCGTATTGCCCCATTTGAACAAGCACATTTCCGATATTTTTATCAACGCTCAAGACGCCCAACGTGTCGCCTAGTACCTCATACCGCTTCCCGGCATCTTGGTAGCTTTGAAGTGCGGTCTCAAAGTCGCCTATCGAATATTGCACACTGCCACGATTCATAATGGCCCGAGCCAACGCCTGAGGCTCACGATTCCGCGTCGCGTATTCAATACTTTCCAGGGCCTTTGCCATGGCCTCGGTCAATTGACCGTCGGACATCAGAACATATGCATGCTCCGACTTAATCAAAGACTGCCAATGTATGTTGGGATGTTGTTTGAAATAAGCTTCTGCCGAGGCAATATGCCTCAACGCGCGCTTGGGCTCGGTCAGGCCAAAAAACTTTATGAGATTGTAATATGCCTCCCCTGCATCGGCCCCACCTTCATTAACCAGGCGTTCCCAACTAATCAATGAATTGGAAGTATCCTCGGCTGATACCGCGAAGCTAAGCATCAGCGCAAGGAATACTCCAAAAAGCCGCATAAGGTGCATACGTTGAATGGGCTAATAATGAACTATGCTTTTTGAACTCTTGAAATATTGACGTTCGTGTTGCTGGTGTTACTCCAGCCATCCAACTGGATACCAAGTTGCCGGCGCAGCACGGCATCAGCAGCCGCGTTGTCATGCCCGCGCACGACATTCTTGTCGTCTTCGCTCAAGCCTTCCGCGTTCATTAGCGCCTCGCGATTCCGCGCCAGATCGGTCGGTGTCGCCCCCGAATTGAACTGCCCCAGGAATCCAGCGTCTGTGGACAGTTTCTGAAAGAAATCCGCCAGCTTCTTCGACATGATGTGCTCCTTTTATTATCACTATTGGACAGGGAAACGGTGTTCTTGGATCATGATCCCATGGAGCTCAAGCGCTCGGGTGAGAGTTCCGCCATGGGCACACGTTCGTAGGCCTGCAGATCGGCGTCCTCGGCATCAAGCCAGGTCAGGCGCTCTTCCACCAAGGTGGCCCGGACTCGGGGCGGCACGAACAGGGTGCTGTATTCTTTCAATTCGGCGTTCGGCAGATCGCACAGGCACAACCAGCTGATGCGCGGTGCGAAGGTCGGCAGTATCGGTGCCTCGTACAGGCAAACGCGATGTTCGGGCTCATACCATTGCCCAAGCACTTGCACCAAGGCATCAAGCCCATGCTGGCCCGGCTTGAAAGACTTCAGGCTCAACTCGCCCGCCAACCCCACCTGCCACAGAATCAGCGCCGCTTCGGGATTGTGGAAACGCTGGGTCAGCAGGAAGGACGTGGTTTCGTAAGACTGGCAACCATGCTCCGCCGGATCCACGCCCAAATCGGCGATCAAACAGGCATCGGCGGAAATACCCGGCAACATGCGTGCCGAATAGCCTTCCTCGCGCAGCTGGCGCAAGGCGGCATGGCTAGGCGTGACGAACACACCCGGATGGCCGTAGAACACGGCGCAGACCTGCTTGCCTTCCTTGACGCATTCCACCATGCGCGCCGTCATCGCGGCGTAGGTCTCGGGGCGCGGCCTGCCATCATAAAAGCAGGTCATGGATTCCAGGCGCGTGGTCAGCGTGCTGAGTTGGTAGTAGGACAGCGGAGCGGGCACTACCGCCAGCACGACATCGGCATGCTCGATATGACTCTTGGCCTCCAGGGTCATCTGCCCCGGATGTAAGCCGCAGCCAACGATGACCAGGCTACCCGGCTTGACGATTCCACCATCCATAGTGCACTACCTCGAAAAACCCGAACTTAACTCACTTGCCGGCAATTGGCCAGCACCGCTTTATTTCCGCCGGCTTCCTTACTTGACCATGGCCTTCAAGGCGGCGCGGATCAACTCCTCGGACTTCATGCCGGCTTGTTCAATTTTCGCGATGGCCTTGGAGGCATCCTGGGGTTTGTAGCCCAGGGCGACCAAGGCGGCGACGGCTTCCTGCACCGGCTCATCGGCCGATGCTACCGCCGGCTGGCTAAGATTCATGAGCTGGGGTCGGCCGGTGAAATATTCCCAGTCCTTGAGCTTGTCCTTCATTTCCACCACCAGGCGCTCGGCGGTTTTCTTACCCACGCCCGGGATCTTGGTCAGGGCACTCACCTCCCCCTCATGCACGCGGCGCACGAAATCGGCGAGCTCCATGCCGGAGAGTATGGACAGGGCCAGTTTCGGACCTATGCCATTAACCTTGATCAGCTCGCGAAACAGGGCGCGATCGGCCTTGGCGGCGAAGCCGAACAGCACATGAGCATCCTCGCGAATGGACAAATGCGTATGGAGCAAGACCTCTTTGCCCAGTTCGGGCAGCTGGTAAAAGGTGGTCATGGGGCAGAGTAGCTCGTAGCCGACGCCGGCCACGTCCAGGACGATTTCCGGCGGCAGCTTTTCTTTCAGGGTTCCGCGTAACTGGCTGATCATGTGTTTTCTCGGTAATTTCTTGTGTTGGCATCGCGTCTTCGATGCGGGCCTCCACGGCCCGACTCAGAACGAACGGCCTAGGCCTCGTCATTCCCGCAGTCGCCCGTCGCGGATGCGCGTCGCGCCGCCCAGGTGGTTCAGGGTCGTGAAGCTATGGGCATGGCAGATGGCGATGGCCAAGGCATCGGCGGCATCGGCCTGGGGCGCGCCCTGCAGCTTCAGTAGCTGCTTGACCATATGCTGCACCTGCTCCTTGGCGGCCGCGCCGGTGCCCACCACGGCTTTTTTCACTTGGCGTGCCGAGTACTCGGCGACGTCCATGCCCTGTAACGCCACAGCGGCGATGGCGACGCCCCTGGCCTGACCCAGCTTCAGCATGGAGTCCGCGCTCTTGCCCAGAAAGGCCCGCTCGATGGCCACCTGATCGGGATGGTACATGGCGATCAACTGGGTGATTCCATCGTGAATGATTTTTAGCTTCTCGCCGATGGAATCGCCGGCAACGCGGATGCAGCCCGAGCCCAGGTATTCCTGCTTGAAAGGACCCAGGGCGCGCACCACGCCGTAGCCGGTGATGCGGGAGCCGGGATCGATGCCGAGAATGATGGCCATAACACCTCAAATAAAAACGGGGAGCGCAGCTCCCCGTCCTATCGTGCCTGAGCTCAGCCCAGTTTTTCCATGAGCTCGACCGGAATGTCGGCATTCGACCAGACGTTCTGCACATCGTCCAGATCTTCCAGCATGTCCTGCATCTTAATCATCTTGGCCGCCAAGTCTTCCTCGGCCAGTTCCGCCCACGTGGAAGGGATCATGGTGATCTCGGCCTGCTCGTACTTGAGGCCGGCTTTATCCAGGGCCGCCTTGACGTTCAAATAGTCTTCCGGGGCAGTCAGGACCTCGACGGCGCCCTCCTCGCTCACCACGTCCTCGGCGCCGGATTCCAGGGCCACTTCCATGATCTTGTCTTCATCGGCGCCTTCACCGAACACGATCTGGCCTTTCTTGGCGAAGAGATAGGACACGGAGCCGTCGGTACCCAGGTTGCCGCCGCACTTGGTGAAGGCATGGCGCACTTCCGCAACGGTGCGGTTGCGGTTGTCGGACAGGCATTCGACCAGGACGGCGACGCCACCAGGACCATAACCCTCGTAGGTCATGGACTCCATGTTGCCGCCTTCTTCGCCACCAGCACCGCGCTTGGCGGCGCGCTCGATGGTGTCGCGGGTCATGTTGTTGGACAGGCCCTTGTCGATGGCATCGCGGAGGCGCGGATTACAGGTCGGGTCGCCGCCGCCCAGGCGCGCGGCGGTGACGATCTCACGGATGATCTTGGTGAAGATCTTGCCGCGCTTGGCATCCTGACGGCCCTTGCGGTGTTGGATATTGGCCCATTTGCTGTGTCCAGCCATGTCATGCTCCAAAAACGTGTCGCCAAGGCGGCGAGAAATAACCGATGACGGTCGAAAAGCTGGCCGTATTCTACACGGACTGGCCGGCCACGCCAAAAGGCCCCATGCTAAGAGAGGTTTTTGCCCGGAGTTTCATGTGAGCAACGAATCCTGTCCACTGCCGGAAGGCAGCCTGATCCTGCGCACCCTGGCCATGCCGGCCGATACCAATGCCAATGGCGATATCTTCGGCGGCTGGATCATGTCCCAGATGGACATCGCCGGCGGCATCCTGGCCAAGGAACTGGCCAAGGGCCGCGTCGCGACCATTGCCGTGGACAGCATGAAGTTCATCCGGCCGGTGAAGGTCGGCGACGTGGTGTGCTGCTACGGCAAGATCCTGCATATCGGCACGACCTCGATCCGCTTGCATCTGGAAACCTGGATCCAGCCGGTGATCCGGGAGGAGGTCTGTGCCTATCTGAAGGTGACCGAGGCGGATTTCACCTATGTCGCCATCGACGACAAAGGGCAAAAGCGCGCAGTACCCAAGCTTGATGGCTAGCGATAGGCCAAGTATGCCGAGCTCCAGCCAGCTGGCCGGACAAGAAAAAACCGCAGGGCTTAACCTGCGGTTTTTTTGATTGGCGTCCCCTAGGGGGTTCGAACCCCTGTTGCCGCCGTGAGAGGGCGAAGTCCTAGGCCACTAGACGAAGGGGACAATACTCACCTAGCACGAAAGCTAGCAGGCGCACCGCTCGAGGGCAAGCGGCGCCGATGCCCTACTTAAAAGAAAAAACCCGGCATGAAGCCGGGTTTTTTGTTGGTGGAGCTAGACGGGATCGAACCGTCGACCTCTTGCATGCCATGCAAGCGCTCTCCCAGCTGAGCTATAGCCCCGTACCCTTGTCGATTCGCCACTAGTGTAGCGCATCTGAAGAGTGGCGTCCCCACGGGGATTCGAACCCCGGTTACTGCCGTGAAAGGGCGGTGTCCTAGGCCTCTAGACGATGGGGACGCAATAACTTGCCTACGACGCGGGCGTCTTTCACACGTTCCGCGAAGGCCGGCATCTCAACCGGCGAACGAGCGATCCTGGTAAATCGTTCGCTCTGTTTAAGTGGCGTCCCCACGGGGATTCGAACCCCGGTTACTGCCGTGAAAGGGCGGTGTCCTAGGCCTCTAGACGATGGGGACGCATCGTTTCCCAACAGTCCCTTCTGGAGACCGGGCCGGCTCTTTCACAACCGACCACCGAGATTTACAGGATTTGGTGGAGCTAGACGGGATCGAACCGTCGACCTCTTGCATGCCATGCAAGCGCTCTCCCAGCTGAGCTATAGCCCCGTATCCTGTTGACTTACTTAGCGTTTTTATTTTGCTTCGTAAGTCTCTCGATGCGAGAGACGCGCATTCTAAGCACGTCCCTACCCCCTGTCAACACTTCGATTTCAAATAATTTCACTTGCTCGAAATGTAGGCAATGGCACGCTGCAGGCGCGCCACGGCACGGTCCTTGCCGAGCATGCGGATGGTCATGTCGATGGGCGGCGAGACCGTGTTGCCGGTCAGAGCCACGCGCACTGGCTGTGCCACCTTGCCCAGTTTCATGTCCAGCACTTCCGCGGTCTTGAGAATCACCTGGTGAATCGGCTCGTCCTGCCAGTCGGCCAGGGCCGCCAGCTCGGCAGCGATGCGCTCCAGGGCCGGCTGGGCCTCGGCGCCCAGGTTCTTCTCGGCGGCCTTCTCGTCGTAAGCTTCGAAGTCCTCGTAGAAGAATCGGCTCTTCTCGGCCATCTCCTTCAGGGTCTCCACGCGCTCGCGCTGGGCGACGACCAGCTCGGCCAGGACCGGGCCGCTAGCCGGATCCAGGCCCTGGTTGGCGAAATGCCATTCCAGGTGCTTGGCCACATAGGCCGGGTCCAGGGTCTTCAGGTACTGCTGGTTGACCCAGAGCAGTTTCTTGGTGTTGAAGGCCGAGGGCGCGCGGTTAACGTCGTGGGGATCGAAGAACTCGATCATCTCCTCGCGGGTGAAGATCTCCTGGTCGCCATGGGACCAGCCCAGGCGCACCAGGTAGTTGATCAGGGCCTCGGGCACATAGCCCATGTCGCGGTATTCGATCACGCTGGCGGCGCCGTGGCGCTTGGACAGTTTGGCGCCATCGTCGCCCAGGATCATGGGCACGTGGCCGTATTCCGGCAGGGCCTTGCCCAGGGCCTTGATCATATTGATCTGGCGCGGGGTGTTGGAGATATGGTCCTCGCCGCGCACCACATGGGTCACGCCCATGTCGGTGTCGTCGACGACCACGGTGAAGTTATAGGTGGGCGTGCCGTCGGTGCGGGCGATGATGAGGTCGTCCAGCTCTTTGTTGGCGATCTCGATGGTGTCGCGCACCATGTCCTTCCAGGCCACCACGCCGTCTTCCGGGTTCTTGAAGCGGATCACATGGGGCAGATCGGTCGGGTAGTGGTCCAGATGGCGACATTTCCCGTCATAGCGCGGCTTCTGCTTGGTGGCCATCTGCTCTTCGCGCAGGGCGTCCAGGCGCTCGCGGGAACAGTAGCAGCGGTAGGCCGTGCCCGCCTTGAGCATGTCCTGGATCACGTCCTTGTAGCGGTCGAAACGCTGGGTCTGGTAGTACGGACCCTCGTCCCACTCCAGGTTCAGCCAGTTCATGCCGTCCATGATGGCCTGCACGGCCTCGGGCGTGGAGCGTTCCAGATCGGTGTCTTCGATACGCAGGATGAACTTTCCGCCGGTCTTGCGGGCATAGAGATAGGAGTACAGGGCGGTACGGGCGCCGCCGACGTGCAGATAGCCGGTCGGGCTGGGCGCGAAGCGAGTGACTACGGTCATGGCGTTTCTTGGGTCGTTGTCGAAAAAGGCGTCTAGTGTAGCAGACGGGCCGGTTTCATTGGGATGGCATGGCCTTCGCTTGATTGACGTTAACGTCAAGTAGCATTAAAATGCGCGTCCTCTATCGGGCGCTTAGCTCAGCTGGTAGAGCACCGCCCTTACAAGGCGATTGTCGGGGGTTCGAACCCCTCAGCGCCCACCACATCGAATAAAAAGGCCGGTTTAAACCGGCCTTTTTTCTTTCCGTTCGCGGCAGGCACGCCGCTCAGCTTTCGTCCTCTCCCTCGAAACCGCCGTTCATGGCGCGGCCGGTGATCGTCAGGGTCATGCGACGCCTATCATTCTGCCGGCGGTCGCCATCGTTGCGGGGCGTCGGGACATGCAGGGCCTGGCCTACGGCCTGACGCCGCTCCAGGCCCGCGCGCCGGTCGTTCAGGCGGCGGTCCGGCATGTCGGGGGTCCAGACGACTTCTTCGGTTTCACGTTTGTGAGCCATAACTACTCCTTCAACCACGACTCAGTGTGACGCCATTCACACTTTTCGCCAAGCGCCCTAGGGCTTCCCGCCGAGCCATATAGCCGCCCCGGTGATCACCAGGGCGTTGCTCTTGCTCTCCCGCCGGGCCGCCGTATCGCAGCGCGGGTCGGGCACGCGCAGGGCGCTACCGATCCAGGCCTGGCTCGCTTCCAGGACTTGGCCGCGTTGGCTGAGTCGGGGGTCGGACAGGTTTTCGGTCCAAACCACTTCTTCCCGTTGATTCATGGCCGCCTCCAAGGGGCGCCGATAGCATGAGTATGGCACAGGCCGGCAACCCGGTCCGTTTCTCGCCGACTCAGTTAGCCATCTCGGCTTCGCCCGGCTCGTCGTTCTTCTTGTCTTTCTTGATCTTGTCTTTCTTGGGCTTTTCGTCGTCGTGGCTGGCATGCTCCTGCTCGACCAGTGCCGCCAGCTTGTCCTGGATGATGCGGTTGAGCGTGCCCTTGGCATATTGGCCCTTGGCATTGGCCGTGCCGACCGTTATGCCCAACAGCAGCTCCGTGGCCTCGTCGACGTGGCTGACGGCATAGATGCTGAACTGTCCGGCCTTGCAGGCGGCGACCACATCCTCGCGCAGCATCAGATGTGCGACATTCTGGCTCGGGATCACCACGCCCTGCCCCGGCACGAAACCGCGGGCCTTGCAGATGTCGAAGAAGCCTTCGATTTTCTCGTTGACCCCGCCTATGGGCTGGACCTGGCCCAGCTGGTTCATGGAGCCGGTGATGGCCAGGCACTGCCTGACCGGCACGTTCGCCACGGCGGACAAGAGGGTGATCATCTCGGCCATGGAGGCCGAATCGCCGTCCACCATGCCATAGGACTGCTCGAAGACCAGGCTGGCGGCGAGATAGATCGGATCGGTCTTGCCGAAGCGGGCGCCGATAAAGGCGGAGAGGATCATCACACCCTTGGAATGGATGGCGCCGCCCAGCTCGACCTTGCGTTCGATATCCAGCACTTCGCCGTCGCCATGACGCACCGTCGCGGTGATGCGGCTGGGCTGCCCGTAGAGGTATTCGCCCAGCTCGATGACGGTCAGGCCGTTGGTCTGGCCCACCACCTCGCCGGCCGTGTCGATCATGACGATGCCCTTGTGGATCTCGGCCAGGGATTCGTCGCGGAAGCGGCCGAAGCGGTAGTCGCGCTCGCGGATGGCCTCATCCACATGGACGCGGTCGATGAGCTTGGCCTGGACCTGGCTCGCCCAGAAATCGGCCTCGCGCAGCAGGTCGGCGATGCAGCTGGCGCGCAGGGTCAGTTTGTGGCCGTCGTCGGTGAGGCGGGCGCTGTATTCGACGACGCGGGCGAAGGCCTTCTTGCTGAGATGACGCAGGCCTTCCTTCTCGATGATGCCCGCCAGCAGGCCCGCGAACAGGGTCTCGTTGTCGAGGCTGCGCGGCATGTCGTCGGAGAAGTCCACCAGGACCTTGAACAGCCGGCCGAACTCGCGATCGTAATGCATCAGATCGAAATAGATGTCGTACTCGCCGAGCAGCACGATCTTGCAGTCCAGGGGAATGGCCTGGGGCTCCAGGGACACGGTGCCGGATACGGTGAGCATGCGCTCCAGGGAGTCGATACGGATCTCGCCGGAACGCAGCACGCGCTTCAGGCTGTCCCAGGCATAGGGCTGGCTGAGCAGCTGTTCGGCATCCACCAGCAGATAGCCGCCGTTGGCGCGGTGCAGGGCGCCCGGGCGGATCAGGGTGAAGTCGGTGGCCACGGTGCCCATGTAGGTCACGTGCTCCACATTGCCTACCAGGTTCTGATAGGTGGGCAGATCCTCGATCACGACGGGCGCGCCGGCATCCTCGCAATGGCTGACCACGACATTGACCTGGTAACGCGGCGGGATGTTGTTCTCCGGCGACACCGAGGACACGGCATCGGCGGCCTCTTCGCTCTCGCCCAGGAAGACATCGACATTGTCGACCAGGTCGGCCTCCACGGCCGAGAGGAAATCCAGGACTTCCGGCAGATCGGAATAGCGCCGCTTCAGGGCGTCGGTGAGATGGGCCATGGCATAGCGCGTGACCTCTTCGTTCAAGAGGCGCAGGGCGTCGCGGGCTTCCTGGGTCCATTTATTGATCTGCTTGAGCAGTTCCTGGAGCTGGCGTTCCAATTCGGCCATGTCGCGGCGCAGTTTCTTGCGCGCCCGCTCGCTCATCTCGTCGATGGCCTCGGAGTCCACCACTTCGCCGTTGACGACCGGGGCGAAGGCATAGCCACCCGGGGTCTGCTGGATCAGCTTGATGCCCTTTTCCTCAGCCTGCTTGGCGAGCTCCAACAAGGCGCCCTTATTGCGCTCGTCGCCCCCCTCTTTCACGCGATCGGCACGGCTCTGGTAGTCCTCGTGCTCGAAAGCATTGGTGATGGCGGTGCGCAGTTCCTTGACCAGGGCCTGCATGTCGTCCTTTAGGCGCTGGCCGCGTCCGGGCGGCAGGCGCATGGCCAGCGGCTGGCGACGGGAGATGAAGTTGTTGACGTAGATCCAATCCGGCGGCGTGGCTTTGGCCAGAGCCGCCTGCTCCAGGAACTGGCGCAGAAGGTGGTGCTTGCCCACACCGCTGCGCCCGACCACGAACAGGTTATAGCCTTCCCGCTCAATGCCCACGCCGAATCGGGCCGCGCGCTCGGCCCGCTCCTGGCCGACGAAGCCCTGCAGAGGCTCCACTTCCGCCGTGGTGCGGAAGCCGAAGGCCTTGGGATCGCAAGCGTGATAGAGGGCGGAGGGGGACAGCGGCTTGACCTTGGCCATGGGAATCCTATGCGGGAGCTATTAAAGCCCCATAGTGTGCGCCGCACGCCTACACTATGCCAAGTCCGTGCGTTGCTTTTTGCCGGAGGGGGCGGTGAGAATGCCGCGTGTAGCGCGAGATGGAGAAGCCATGAGCCTGGAAGCCGACAATGATCGCCTGCGTGCCCGCCTCGCCGACTTCGTGCAGGAGGCCACGCGCAACGAGGCCATCCTCAAGCGCCTGCACGGCTTCGAGCTCAAGCTGCTGGCCTGCCGGGGGCTGGCGGAATTGCTGGAACTCTTGTTGCAGGCCGCGCCCCAGGAGCTGCAAGTCGACGCGGTATCCCTGAGCCTGTTCGATCCGGAAGGCGTCTTGCGCGAGTTGCTGGCCGGCCATGCCGATTCCGTGGCCGAACGCAGCCCCAATCTGCGTTTTGTCGATGACGCGGCCAACCTGCATGCCCTATCCGGCGGCCCCGGCGCCGCGCAAACCGGCCCGCTGACGCCCAGCTGTGCCCCGCTATTCTCGGAAACCGGCCTGCGCTCGGCGGCGCGCCTGAACCTGGAGCGCCATGGCGTTCTGATCGGCAGCCTGCATATCGCCAGCCGCGATCCGCGGCGTTTCACCGCCGACATGGCCACGGACTATGTGGAACGCCTGGCGGCGATCATCGCCGTCTGCCTCGACAATGCCGTGCAGCACGAGCAACTGCGCCGCCTCTCCCTGATCGACGTGCTCACCAAGGCCCATAACCGGCGCAGCTTCGACCGGGAGTTGGAGCGGGAGCTGAACCGCGCCTGCCGCGAGCGTTCCACCTTGTCCTGTTTGATGCTGGATCTGGACCACTTCAAGTCGGTCAACGACCTGCATGGCCACCAGACCGGCGACCGCGCCCTGCGCGTCCTGGCCCATGCCATACGCCAGGAGCTGCGCCAGACCGATCTGCTGGCCCGCTACGGCGGCGAGGAGTTCGCCGTGCTCCTGCCCAATACCGACCCGGTTTCGGCCTTCCATATCGCCGAGCGCATACGCCGGCGCACCGCCGCGACGCCGATCTACCTGGACAAGGGTTCGCTGATGATGACCATCTCGGTGGGACTGGCCTCCTGGCATCCGGACGAGGCCACCAGCATCCTGCCGCCTCAGCTCCCCCATAAGCTGCTGGACGCCGCCGACAAGGCCCTTTACCAGGCCAAGGCCCTGGGCCGGGATCGGGTGTGCAGCCAGCCGCCGGCCGGCGAGCAGCTCAGCCCCGTTTGAATCCCAGGGTATCCACCCAGCCGGCGGCGACGCCCTGCACTTCCAAGGCCGGGAATTCCCGACGCGGCGGATAGTTCTTGCGCAAGCGGTCGAAGGCCAGGGCCGGCTCGGGCTCGGCTAGGGAAGCTCTTAGGTCCGCATCGTCGCGGCGTGGGTCGTAACAGGCCCAGACGGCCTGGGCCAGGCTGGCGGAGTGCACCGCCGGCAATGCCGGCATGTCCAGCTCGGCCAGCTCCGGAGTGACTGCCGGAATACCGAAATGCCGGCAGAATGCCGCGTAAACCATCAGGCTACCGCGTAGCTTGCCGTCCAGGCTGTAGCCGGCGATATGGGGCGTGGCCAGATCCAACAGGGGCACCAGCTCCGCGTCGATGCGCGGCTCGTTCTCGAACACATCCAGCACCACGGACAGCCGCTGCTTGGCCTTGAGCGCGGCCTTGAGGGCCTGGTTGTCCACCACCGCGCCGCGCGCGGCGTTGATGAGAATGGCGCCGGGCTTGAGGGCGGCGATGCGGGCCGCATCGAACAGATGCCAGGTCGGATGCGGGCCGGTCTTGGTGAGCGGCACATGCAGGCTGACGATATCGCAGGCCAAGGCCTCGTCCAGGGGCGAGAAGCCAGTCTCGTGCTCGGCGCGGAAGGGATCCACCAGGACCAGGCGCAGCCCCAGGGCGGCGAGCTTGCGTCGCAAGGCGCGGCCCACGTGACCGACGCCGACGATGGCCAGGGACTTGTCCTCCAGCCGCCAGCCATCCCGCTCGGCCAGGACCAACAGGGAGGCCAGCACATACTCGGCCACCGCCTCGGCATTGCAGCCAGGGGCATTGGCGTAAGCGATGCCCTGCCCTTCCAGCCAGGGCAGATCCAGGTGATCCATGCCGATGGTGGCGGAGCCCACGAAGCGCAGGGGCGAACCGGCCAGTAGAGCCGCATCGACTCTTGTGACCGAGCGCACCAGCAAGGCGTCGGCGTGAGCCACGTCGGCAGGAGTCATGCTCCGCCCGGCTTTCAGCCGCACTTCCCCATGCCGCCCGAACAACTCGGCGGCCAAGGGCATGTTTTCATCGGCGAGGATCAGCATAAGGGCTTTGAAATCAACCGCAAAGGCCACGAAGGCCGCAAAGATTAAGAAGTTCGAGTAACATCTGCTAACACCCGTAAGCGTTTATGGAGCAGAGACTGGCGCATGCCTACTTGTACTCTTGCTTCGCGGCCTTGGTGGTCTTCGCGGTTCATCTTCCTAGTTTGTGCTTACGCAGCATTCGCCCCGCAGCACTTCTTGTACTTCTTGCCGCTGCCGCAGGAGCAGGGATCGTTGCGGCCGGGCTTGGCGGCGACGCGGACCGGTTCGTGGTGCACGGCGACCTCGGCGTCCCAGAAGTACCAGCGTCCGTCCTGCTTGCGGAACTCGGAATTCTCGTGGTGATCCTTGACCACGCCGTTTTCCTTGTACTGGCAGGTGAAGTCCACGTGAGCCACGTCGCCGGCGGTCTGGGTCTCATGAATGGTCAGTCCCAGCCATTCGGTGTTCAGCGCCCAGTCGCGGATGCTGGACTCGGTGTAGCCCGGGCGTTTTTCCGGATGGGTGGAGTCCAGCACATAAGCCACTTCGCCCTTCACATAGGCGCTGTAACGCGAGCGCATCAGGGCTTCGGCACTGTCGGCCGCCTGGGCGCCGGTCAGCAGGGGTTCGCAGCAGGCGGCATAGTCGCGGCCGGAACCGCATAGGCAAGAACTCATGGCATTCATTCCAGGCTAGAGAAAAAGGTGGCGTATTGTAGTCCCGCGCCCGGGCTTTGCCCATGGCCGGGATCAAGGCCGAAAACCGGCGAAGACCTCGATGACCCGCTCCACGTCCGCCGACGACACATCCAAATGGGTGACCAGACGCAGCACGGGGCCCGGATAGACCGTAATGCCCTGCTCTTTCAGATAAGGCATGAGCCGCGCCGCCTGCTCGCGCACGTCGACGAAAACCATATTGGTCTGCACCGGCTCCACCGCGTAACCCAGGGCCGCCAGACCCTCGCCCAGGCGCGCCGCGTTGGCGTGATCCTCGGCGAGCCGCGCCACGTGGTGCTCCAGGGCATAAAGCCCGGCCGCCGCCAGGATGCCGGCCTGGCGCATGCCGCCGCCGACGAGCTTGCGCCAGCGATGAGCCTTGTCGATGAGCGAGAAAGAACCGCAGAGCACCGAGCCCACCGGCGCGCCCAAGCCCTTGGACAGGCAGATGGACACCGAATCCACATGCAGGGCGATCTCCCGGGCATCGACGCCCAGCTTGACGGCGGCGTTGTACAGGCGCGCGCCGTCCAAGTGCAGCGAGAGACCGTGCTCGATGGTGAAGCGCCGGGCTTGCGCCAAATAGTCCAGGGGCAGGACCTTGCCGTGCACGGTGTTTTCCAGGGCCAGCAGGCGGGTGCGGGCGAAATGGTGGTCCTCGGGCTTGATGGCGGCGCGCACCCGCTCCAGGTCCAGGCTGCCGTCCGCCTCGAACTCGATGGGCTGGGGCTGGATGGAGCCGAGCACCGCCGCGCCGCCGCCCTCGTACTTATAGGTATGGGCCTGCTGGCCGACGATGTACTCGTCGCCGCGCTCGCAATGGGCCATCAGGGCGATGAGGTTGCTCATGGTGCCGCTGGGCACGAACAAGCCGGCCTCGAAGCCCAGGCGCTCGGCCAGCTCGGACTGCAGGCGGTTGACGGTCGGATCCTCGCCGTAGACATCGTCGCCGGTCTCGGCTCGGTGCATGATCTCGAGCATGGCCTGGGTCGGGCGGGTCACGGTATCGCTGCGTAAATCGATGGTTTTCATGGACGACTCGCGATGGAAGGGGGAAAGCCATCACGCTAATCCAGTACAAGCGCCCAGGACAAGCCCCGCGCTTCATGACTATGATGTGCAAATACAAGTCGCTGGCGGCATGCCCATGGATCTCGACTCCCTTTTCGGTATCGATCTCGACCAACCCCATTTTCATATCGACCGAATACTGGACATCGCCGGGCTGTCCCGGGATATCAACGGGTTGTCGGCCTTACGCGAACTCATTGCCGAAAACGGCCGGGACCATCCCATCGTCAGCATCGCCAAGCGCCAATACGCCCTCAAGGCCCTGAAACCCCTGTTGGATCGCGGCCTGCTGCCCTACGATGCCCATTTCCAGGCCAAGGAAATCAAGACCGCCACGGACAACGACCGGCGCTATGCCGCCGAGGACAAGCTGCTCCAGCTCTGCCTGGTCATCGCCACCGGCCGGACGCCGCGCCAGCTGCAAAGCCAGAACTTCAAGCCCAGCATCGACATCCTGCGCGAGCTGCCGCGCCGTAGCCATTTCGAGCGTTTCTGGGAAATCCTCGCCGATCATACCCGAGACCTGGTCATGGGCTACCAACAGGCCCGCGCCGCCAACGCTCCCGCCGCCAAGCAGTCCTTTTGGCGCCGGCTGTTTTCCTAGCCCCCATCAGGGTCCGTTTACCGCAGCTTCGCGTGGTAAAGGTAAACAGACCCTAGTAAAATGGCGCACTTTGCACACCGGACGCCCTTGATGAGCAAGCCCATCGACCAACTGTATGCCGACATCATCACTGGCCTCGGCGAGGACCTGAACCGCGACGGCCTGCGCGACACGCCCCAACGCGCCGCGAAAGCCATGCAGTTCCTGACTCGCGGCTATCACCAGAGCCTGGAGGACGTGGTCAACGGCGCGATTTTCGAGTCCGACAACTCGGAGATGGTGATCGTCAAGGACATCGAGCTGTACTCGATGTGCGAACACCATATGCTGCCCTTCATCGGCAAAGCCCACGTGGGCTACATCCCCACCGGCAAGGTCATCGGCCTGTCGAAGATCGCGCGAATCGTCGACATGTTCGGCCGCCGCCTGCAGATCCAGGAAAATCTCACCAAGCAGATCGCCGAAGCCATCATGCAGGTCACCGGCGCCCTGGGCGTCGGTGTCATCATCGAGGCCAAGCATATGTGCATGATGATGCGCGGCGTGGAAAAGCAGAACTCCGTGATGACCACCTCGGTCATGCTGGGCGCTTTCCGCAACAAACAGGAAACGCGCAACGAATTCCTCAAACTCATCAAATGAACAAGCACCTCAAACTCATCAAGTAAACATGTACCTCAAGCTCATCAAGTAAGAACTTGCACAACGCCGAGCTAGCCTGGGACGAAGACGGTAATCCCCGCTCGTCCCGCTTCGACGACATCTATTTCTCCCGCGCCGGCGGCTGCGCCGAGAGCGACTACGTGTTCCTGCGCCACAACCGCCTGCCGGAGCGCTTCGCGGCGCATTTCAGCACGCGCCGCGTCTTCACCATCGCCGAAACCGGCTTCGGCACCGGGCTGAACTTCCTCCTGGCCTGGCGGGCCTTCGCCCTAGCGGACCTGCCCGCCGACGCCTTTTTGCATTACCTCTCCGCCGAGGCCTACCCGCTGTCCCGCGCCGACCTGGGCCGTGCCCTGGCCGCCTGGCCGGAGCTGCGTGACTACGCTGACGAACTGCAGTCGCAATATCCCCATGCCGTGCCCGGCTGGCACCGCCTGGTGCTGGCTGGAGGGCGAGTGCGCCTTACCCTTCTGTTCGGCGACGCCACGGAACAATTCGCGCAGGCGGATGCGCCAGACCAGGGCCTGGTGGACGCCTGGTTCCTGGACGGCTTCGCGCCAAACAGGAATCCGGAGCTGTGGAATCCGCGTCTGTTCGCGCAGATGGCCAGGCTATCCCGGGAAGGCGCGACCCTGGCCACATACACGGCCGCCGGCTTCGTGCGCCGGGGCCTGGCCGAGGCTGGTTTCGTCGTGGACAAGGTCAAGGGTTTCGGCCCGAAGCGGGACATGCTCCAGGGCCGTTTCTCCGGCGCGCCGCGCAAGGCCGAGGCGCCCTGGTTCCGCTGGCCGGCGCCGCCCGGAGAACGCCATGCTCTCATCATCGGCGCCGGCCTCGCCGGCGCCACCACGGCCCATGCCCTGGCCGAACGGGGCTGGCGGGTCGAGGTCTTCGAGCGCCACGGCCGGCCCGGCGCCGAAGCCTCGGGCAATCTGGCCGGCGCCCTCTATCCCCATCTGCACAGCCGCTACACGCCGGCCACGCGTCTGTTTCTCAGCGCCTATGGCTTTGCCCTGCGCCAGCTCGGCCGCCTGCGCGGTGAAGGCAAGGACTTTCCCGGCGAAAGCTGCGGCGTGTTGATGCTGGCCCATGACGAGGAGCGCCGCGCCCAGTGGCAGGCCATCCTGGACGGCTTGGGCCTCCCGGCCGCGGTCCTGCGCGAGCTGCCCGGCGACGCCCTGCCCTGGCCCGCGCCCCATGGCGGCCTGTGTTTCCCGGAAGGAGGATGGCTGGAGCCGGGAGTATTCTGCGCCGCCCTGCTGGAACATCCGCAGATCCGACTGCATTACGGCGCCGACATTGCGCACTGGCGGCGAGATCCTGCCGGCACTTGGGTGCTCTTGGATGGTCAAGACGGCGGGCTGGCCAGGGCGCCGGTGCTGATCCTCGCCACTGGCAGCGCCAGTTACGGGCAGGCCTGGAGTTCGGAACTGCCGCTGGGACGGGTACGCGGCCAGGTCAGTTACGCCGAACCGAGTGCCTCAAGCCAAAAGCTGGAGCAGGTGCTCTGCTACGAGGGTTATATGACGCCGCTACATCGGGGCCGGCATTGCCTGGGCGCCAGCTACGAGCGCGGCGTGGAGGGATACGCGCTCAGCGAAACCGAGCATGAGGAAAACCGGGAAAAGCTCCGGCGGGTATTGCCGGAGTTGGAACTGAACTTGCCGCCCCTCGCGGAGGGCCGGGTGGGCTACCGCTTGAGCTGCCGCGATCACCTGCCCATAGTCGGGCCATTACCGGACTTCGCCGCGTTTCGCGAAGACTATGCCGAGATTTGGCGCGGCTTCGCGCCGGAGCATTATGCCCCGCCCCGCTATCAGGACGGGCTCTACCTCAATATCGCCCATGGCTCGCGCGGGCTAACCACGGCGCCGCTCAGCGCGGAATTTCTCGCCGCTCAGCTCAGCGGCGAGCCCAGCCCTTTGCCGGCCGCGCTCGCCGAGGCGCTATGCCCAGCCCGCTTCCTGATCCGCGAGCTGCAAAAGGCACGCGCCTCCCGGTCTTGAAGACTCAGCGGCCCGCGTAATCGCGCGAGTCGGCGCCGAGCTCGGCGACGATGGGTTGAGCCAGAACATTGCGCAGGCTTTCCAGGGCAATGGCCTGCCAATCGAACTGGGCGGCCAATTCCTGGCGGATGGCGCGCTGTGCCAACAACATTTGCAGCTGGATGGCATCGGGCGTCACGGTCAGGCGCTCGATCCCCGGGTCGGCATCCACCGAGGCGGAAACCGTCCCAGAAAGCAGCATCGTGGAAACCAGCAGGGTCTTGAACAGCAGACGGGCTTTCATGATTCACTCCTTCGACACGTAGGACATGCGGGCGGGAAGCTCGTGTTCCAGGCTCTACGCTAGTGCAGCCGCGCATTTCCAGGGGGTTCCAGATGTCAGCGGATATGTCATCTGAAACAAGTTTCGGAAGGCACGGAGCCCGGGTCGCTACCCTAGTAATGACTTCGACGAATCGGCTCGGCGAAGAGTTTGTGAGTGCTGGAGGAATTGTCTGCGGGCTCGATGACAGGAATATTGCGCTGCATCAATTTTAAAAGACCTGAGGCGCCTCTAACGAGGTAACCCTTTCGAGCAAAGAAAAACGGACCCGAAGGTCCGCTTTTCATGGCGCCGATTATAGGTTTAAGCCGCCTTGCCACGCTTGGCCGGCTTGGCCGCTTGCACGCCCTTCACATAGTCCTGGCTGTAATCGTCCACCTGGATCGCATCGGAACGCGCCGCCTCGGCCTGCTTGATCAGCTCGGCCTCGTCCTCGCTGATCACGCCGGCGGCCACCGCCAGTCGCAGGACTTCCAGGGGATCGACCCGCTTCTCTACCTGACCGTCGCGCACGGCCTTGCCGATACGCTTCTCCAGGGGCAGGACCGCCAGGACCTTCTGGAAGGCATTTTCCATGCGGCCGGTGATGTCGTTATCGTCCTTGCCGGTGTAACTCGCCTGGGTGATGCGCTCGCGGATCTCGCTGGTGTCGAGCATGGCGGCGACCAGCTTGCGGTCCAGGCGGTCGGAAGGCAGCAGATAACGCTTGCCGTAGGGGAAGACCGTCCAGCGCAGGAGCGTGCCCAGGATCTTGTTGGGGAAATTACCCAGGAACTCATCGAAGGCATGCTGCATTTCCCACAGGGAACGCTTCACGCACCAGCGCACATAGGGCAGATCCTGGGCCTGGCTGCCCTGATCCTGGTAATACTTGAGCACGGCCGAAGCGAGATAGAGTTGGGACAGAACATCGCCCAGACGTGCCGAGAGGCGCTCGCGCCGCTTCAAATCGCCGCCCAGGACCATCATGGCCATGTCGGACACCAGAGCCAAGGCCGCACTCATGCGCGTCAGCTGCTGATAGAACGGCGCCGTCGGACCGGTCACCGGCGACTTGGCGATGCGCCCGGCAGTGAGCGCCATGATCAGGGTGCGAAAGAAATTGCCGATGCCATAGGCCACATGGCCCATGAGCAGCTTGTCGAACTGGCGCAGACCTTCCTCGAAATCCGGATTCTGCGCCGCTTCCATTTCCGGGAACACGAAGGGATGGCAACGCACCGCGCCCTGTCCGAAGATCATCAGGTTGCGGGTAAGGATATTGGCGCCTTCCACGGTGATGGAAATCGGCGTGCCCATGTAGCCATGGGCCAGGTAATTGCGCTCGCCGGCGATGACGCCGCGACCGCCGTGCACATCCATGGCGTCATTGATGACCTTACGGCCCATTTCCGTCATGTGATACTTGGCGATGGCGCTGGGCACGGAAGGCTTGATCTGCAGGTCCACCGAGCCGGCGGTCATCACGCGCGCCGCTTCCAGCTGGTAGGTAAAGCCGGCGATGCGCGCCAGGGCCTCTTCCACGCCCTCGAATTGACCGATGGCCATCTTGAATTGCTTGCGCAGACGGGCATAGGCGCCGGTCATGCGATAGCACAGCTTGCCGGTGGCCGTGGCCAGGGCCGGCAGGGAAATCGCGCGACCCGCCGACAGGCATTCCATGAGCATGCGCCAGCCCTGCCCCGCGTAGCTCGGACCGCCGATGATCCAGTCGATGGGAATGAACACATCCTTGCCGCGCGTCACGCCGTTCATAAACGCCGTGTACATGGGAATATGGCGGTTGCCGATTTCCATGCCGGGATGATCGCGCGGGATCAGGGCGCAGGTAATGCCCAGATCGGCCTCGTCGCCGAGCAGATGCTCCGGATCGTAGAGCTTGAAAGCCAAGCCCACGACCGTCGCCACCGGCGCCAGGGTGATATAGCGTTTGTTCCAGGTCAGGCGGATACCCAAGGTTTCCTTGCCCTCGTGCTCGCCCATGCAGACGATGCCCTTGTCCGGGATGGCTCCGGCATCGGAGCCTGCTTCCGGCGAGGTCAGTGCGAAACAGGGGATTTCCTCGCCAGTGGCCAGGCGCGGTAGGTAATGATTTTTTTGCTCGTCGGTACCGTAGTGCAGGAGCAATTCCGCCGGGCCCAGCGAATTCGGCACCATGACGGTCACCGCCGCCGTCAGCGAGCGAGTGGCGATCTTGGACACGATGGTGGAATGAGCGATGGCGGAAAAACCGAGACCGCCGAAGCTCTTCGGAATGATCATCCCGAAGAATCCTTCCTTCTTTATATAGGCCCAGACTTCCGGCGGCAGATCCTTCTCTTCGTTGACGATCTTGAAATCGTCGAGCATGGCGCAGAGCTGCTCCACTTGCGTGTCCAGGAAGGCCTGCTCCTCGTCATTCAAGACCGGCTTGGGATAGGCATGCAGCTGCTTCCAGTCCGGCTGGCCACGGAACAATTCGCCATCCCACCAGACATCGCCGGCTTCCAGCGCCGTGCGCTCCGTGCTGGTCATGGGCGGCAGGACTTTCTTGAACAGCTTGAACACCGGCCGCACCAGCTTTTCCCGGCGCAGATCGTCCAGCATCAACACCGCTGCAACGGCGCCCAGCAACAACCAGGGCAGCAGGGCGAATTGGCCGATGAGTGTCGCCAGGAACAAGCCGGCGGCCGCCAGCCCCAGGCCGGATTCCTTGCCCATGGAACGGTATGTGCTGACGCCGAGCAAGGCGATCAGCAGTAGCAGCTGCCAGAAAGTGACCATCATTCGTCCTCGTTGAAAAATCCAGTTCGTTTAACGCGTGAAAGTGAGGCGCCTAGGCGGCGGGCGCCTGCATGGCCGAGGCCAGGAAGGGGATCAGCTTGCGCGCCACCGACTCCAATTCCGCTCGTTCATTGAAGTCGGCCTGGGCGATTTCCCGTAGCGCCTCGCCTCCGCCCAGGGTGAACACGACCGAGCCCAGCATGAAGTGTAGACGCCAGAACAGCTCCACCGGAGGCAGACCGGGACAAGCCATCATGATCTGACGGTTGAAGCGCTCCATGACATTGCCGTAGTGCTCGAACATGAAGCGTCGCATATGCCCCTGGGTTTCCGAATAGGCGCGTCCCAACAGGCGCATGAAGATCGCCGCACCATTCGGGCGCAGCGTGTCGATGTGCAACAAGGCCGGCAATACGGATTCCAGAACCTGAGGCAGAGCACAGGGTGTGCCGCGTTGCTCCAGAGCCGTCAACTCATGGTGAAGCTTGTCGCAGAACTCGCGCAGAAAGCGATCGAACACCGCCTGAATCAGGGATTTCTTGGAGCCGAAATGATAATTGACCGAGGCTAGGTTGACGTTGGCGCGACTGGTGATATTGCGCAGCGAGGTTTCCGCGAAACCGCGTTCAGCGAATAACCACTCGGCGGCGTCCAGGATACGCGTCTTGGTCGATGCGCGTTCCGTGGCAAGAGGTTCTGGCATGGTGGCGACAGGGCAGTAAAACACTTGTTTGAAACATACGTTCACCGCTTGAAGAAGTCAAGCCTAACACCCTGTCACACCTACCAGCTTCCCAGGAAATGACCGTGTTTTTGACGGATGCCAAGAAAATCGCCGACTAACGACGGCCTGCTCTGGGGCGACGATTACGCGGAAGGCTAGGAACGACAGGGAGACTCAGGGGCCGATTATCTTTGCCGGACCACTGCGGCCAAGGCCCCTCCCCGTCTGAGCGTTCAAACTTCTGCGAGAAACTGGTTAACACGCTCCGCGTCAAAGGGCCAATCCAGTTCAGCCCCGTCGGAAAGGCGCGCAAGCACGGGAATACGCAGGCCGTAACGCTCCAACAACGCCTCATCGTCGGCGATATCCATCCGCTCCACCACCAGTTCCGGAACCGTCGGCAATGTCATCTCGGCCAACTCGCACAGATGGCAGCCCACAGTATAAAACAAACGCACTCGCATACAAACTCCCGTTGATGGAACCGACAAGCCTGAGGATGATTCAGTAATGGCCAGATTGCACATACGGTTCAATCGTCCCGAGAACGCATTATCGCCGAGACAATCCGTGGAAACCAACTCGGCGCCCCCGCCCATGAAGCACGGTGAGCAGCTCGATGGATGACAATATTCCCACGCAATTGCCAATAGAGTTGGGTCAATTGGCCAATGTTAGGCATATGGATATGCTCAATATGACCGGCTATATGGCAAAAACACAAAAAAACGCCTCCGAATTGCCGTATTTCATTTGCATTTCTATTTATCTCCTGCCAAGTTTGTATATAATTTGTTCGACGAGAACATATCAGTTCACGGCATTGACGCTAGGTAATATCAAACTCCCGATATCCCAGGCGTCACGCCGAGCTACTGCAAGCAGTATCACTGCGCGTTGTATAACTGCAAAAAGGTGCATCACCATGGCCAGAGCCAAAGTCGAAACCAAGAAGCCCCGCGCCCCGAAAGCGGCGAAAACGGTAAAAGCCCCCAAAGCTGCCGCCACCGCGAAAGCCAAGCCCGCCGCCAAAACTGGCGTGGCCGAGTTTGAAAAGGCCTATGCCGCTGCTGTTGCCGCGCTGAACAAGGCCTACGAAAGCGAACTGGCGACGACCACCAAGAACATCGAAGCCAATAAGAAAGCCCTCGAAAAGACCAAGGCCAAGGCCGATGCCGCCAAGGCCAAAGCCAAGTCCGGCAAGGGCGTCGCCGCCGAAAAAGCCAAGGTCGCTGCCGCTACCGCCAGCCTGGAAGTTAAGGAACTGACCGCAGCCGCCGACAAGCTGAAAACCCAGCTGGCCGCCGCCAAGTCCGCTGCCAAGAAGCAGGAAGGCCTGAACAAGGCGATCGCCGCCTTCGAAAAGGCCTGGGCAAAGGGTGAAGCCGCCAAGGCCAAGACCGCCAAGAATACCAAGCGTGGTCGTAAGCCCGCCACTGCGCTGGCTGCTACCGACGCACCGAAGCGCAAGCCGGGCCGTCCGAAGAAGGTCGCGGTGGAGACCGCTGCCATCGAAGCCCCGAAGCGCAAGCCGGGTCGCCCGAAGAAAGCCGCAGTGGAAACTCCTGCCGTTGCCGCAGCTCCGAAGCGCAAGCCGGGTCGTCCCAAGAAAGCCGCTGCGGAACCCGCTGCCGCTCCGGCCAAGGCGGCCAAGGCGGCCAAGGCGGTAAAGGCCGCCAAGGCTGCCAAGCCGGCAGCGGCCAAACCCGCCGCCAAGCCCGCCGCCGCAAAACCGGTAAAGGCTGCCAAGCCGGCTAAAGCCGCACCCACCAAAACCGCCAAGCCGGCTGCCAAAAAAGCCGCCAGCAAGCCCGCCGAAGCCGCTCAGCCGGCTCGCCGTCCGGGTCGTCCGAAGAAAGTCCAGCCGGCCGCGCCGGTCGTTGAGCCGGCCCCGGTAGAAGCTCCGGCCAACACGACGGATACCAGCGCGGAATAATTCCTCGCGGTACCCAAAAAGCCCGGCCCCTTGGCCGGGCTTTTTTTGCTGACACTAGGCGCGTCAGCATGTAGCTATTCGCCGATCCCGCCAGTCCGTTCCGTACGCGCACGACGCGACCGCTGAGCGGCGTCCCTGCCCTGCCCGCATCGAGCCGAACGAACTCCGCTGTGGTAAAAACGACAAGGGCCGCATCCTGCGGCCCTTGCTTTAAATGACAGACGCTCAACCAGTCAAACGCTCCAAGGCCTCACGGTATTTGGCGGCGGTACGCTCGGCAACCTCCTGGGGCAGGGTCGGCGCCGGCGGGGTCTTGTTCCAGCCCGTGGTTTCCAGCCAATCACGCACGAATTGCTTGTCATAGCTCGGCGGATTGGAGCCCGGCGCATAAGAATCCGCTGGCCAGAAACGGGATGAATCCGGGGTCAGGGCTTCATCGATCAAATGCAGCACGCCGTCATCATCCAGGCCGAATTCGAACTTGGTGTCGGCGATGATGATGCCGCGCGTGGCGGCGAACTCGCTGGCGGTCTTGTACAACTCGATGGCCTTGGCGCGCACCTGTTCGGCCAGATCGCGGCCGATGGTGGCGGCAACGCCCTCGAAGTCGATGGGCATGTCGTGGCTACCGACGGCTTCCTTGGTGGTGGGTGTGAAAATCGGCTCCGGTAGCTTGTCGGCCTCGCGCAGGCCTTCCGGCAGGCGGATACCGCAGATGGCGCCGGTCGCCTTGTAATCCTTCCAGCCGGAACCGGCCAGATAACCGCGCACCACCGCCTCGATGGGCAGGGCCTTGAGGCGCTTGGTGACCACCGAACGGCCTTCCACCTGGGGCAGGTCCTCGGCCGAAACCACGTCGGCCACGCGCTCGCCCGTCAGGTGATTGGGCATAATGCCCTTGAGCTTTTCAAACCAAAAATTGGATACGGCGGTGAGAATCTTGCCCTTGTCCGGAATTGGCTCGTTGAGAATGACATCGAAAGCCGACAGGCGGTCGGTAGCGACCAGTAGCATGCGCTTGTCGTCGATGGCATAAATGTCGCGTACCTTGCCCTGATAGATCTTGGTCAGGCTGCGCAAATTCGTCTGGGTGATACCGGTCATAGTCATACCTTTCGCCATTCAGCGGAAAAGGCCCATGCGGCGCGATGCGCAGGGTCCATGGCACAATTTTACAGGAAGTCGCGGGAAATGCCCGCCGTCGCCTGTTCCAAGGGAACAGGCGACGGCGCTAGGCTTATTCCGGCTTGCGGCGAGTCTTGGGCAGATCGCCGGCCGAGGTCTCGAAGGCCGCCGACAAGGCCGGCAGGATCTTCTCCAGCTGTTTCTGAGGAACCGGCTTGCCGTCTTCGTCAAGCATGGTCAGCGCGGTGCTTTCGCCCAGTTCTTCCAGCTTGATCTGGTAATCGTCCTCGGGCAGGTCCAGTTGCTCGACATCCGGCTTACTGCTCCAGAATGCCAGGCTGTCAAGGAAGCCGCCATCCGGCGCGCCTTCGTAGGAAAGGAAGTAGGCGCCCAGGGACTGGTCCTTGTCGTCGACGACAAAACCGAGCGGTTCAAGGGCGCCGGGCAGGCGCTCCCAGACGCGCTGGAAACCGGCATCGGCGACGAAGGCCGGGACATCGCTGGAATTGACCGCCAAGCGCAGCGGGAATCCGGCCTTTTCAGCCAATACGCGGCTGCGGGCGGCACGCTGTTCGCCCTCGTCATACCAGGCGAGGTAACGGTTGAGCATCTCGACGCCAGCGTCGCGCCCCGGCGTTCCGGCCAGCCAACCATCGCCGGAATCGGACTCGGCGGCTATCTGCTCCACGACCAGGGTGCCCTTGCCCGATTCACCATCGGTCTTGACCGAGAACTTGAAGCGTTGACGGCTACGCTCGGGATCGGAGCCGATTAGGAACGCGGAGAAGAATCCGCTGTCATCGTGCTCGATCCAATCAGTGAGGATGATGCCAGCCTGGGCGTCGACGCTGGCCACGGGGATTTCCCGGAAGCTCAGGAATTTATTAACCTGTTCGAACAAGGTTACCGGGCTCATGCTGAAAGTCGCCGTCGGCAGATAGGCGGAAGAATCCAGGAGCACATCGCGGCCGACGGAAAACACCAACTGCGGCGGATGGTTGTCGAGTTGGCTGCCGCGCAAGCCCTTTGCGGCGCCGGCGCCCAGGCCGGGAACGACGTATTCATCTTCCTGAACGGCTCGGCTCACACCCTGGGGCAGAGCCAAGGGCTTGTCCATGCGGCTTTGCAGGAAGGAGTCTTCTTCGCCGACCCAGCTGTCCTTGCCGAACCAGGAGGCACAACCATTCAGTCCCAAGACCAGGCTCAGGGACAACAGAGAAACGCTACGCTTCATGAACAGGAAAACTCCTGGGGATTGGCAATCGGTTAGTCGGACAATCGGTAATATGGGAAAGCTCATAGCAGCCCGGCCTGGACCATGGCCGCCTCGACGCGCGGCTGGGCCGCCGGGCTCAAGGGGGTCAGCGGCAGGCGGATGCCGCCGCCGATTCGGCCCAGGCGCTGCAAGGCCCATTTCGCCGGGATCGGGTTGGCTTCGATGAACAAGTCCCTGTGAAGACCATCGAGAGAGGCATTCAGTTCCGTGGCACGGGCTCGATCCTTGGCGAGGGCCGCCTGGCACATCTGGGCCATGGCCCGGGGCGCGACGTTGGCGGTGACCGAGATCACGCCGTCGCCGCCCTGGAGCATGAACTCCATGGCGGTCGCATCGTCGCCGGAAAAGAGCAGGAAGTCCTTGCCGCAATGTTCGCGCAGCTCGATGCCGCGCGCGAGCAGTCCGGTCGCTTCCTTGATGCCGACGATGCCGGGGACTTGGGACAGGCGCACCACGGTGTCGGGGAGCATGTCGCAAGCCGTGCGGCCGGGTACGTTATACAGCAGCTGAGGCACGGCGCTGGCGGCGGCGACGGCTGAGTAATGCAAGAACAGGCCTTCCTGAGTCGGCTTGTTGTAATACGGCGTGGCGCAGAGGCAGGCGTCGACCTTGAGCTCAGCCAGGGCGCGGGTCAGCTTGACGGCATGGGCGGTCGAAGCTGAACCATTGCCACCGAGGACCGGGATGCGACCGCGCGCCTGCTTGACCACGGCCTCGACCACGGCCAGATGCTCGGCGAATTCCAGGGTCGCCGACTCGCCGGTGGTGCCCACAGCGACGATGCCGGACGTGCCTTCGGCGATATGCCACTCGACCAGTTCGGCCAGACAGGCGAAGTCGACACTGCCGTCGGCCTGCATGGGGGTGACCAGGGCGACAATACTGCCCGACAACATACCGCTCTCCCGGGCGCCTTCGGCCCGCTTGACGAAAAACCGCTATGGTAGTGCCGCCCCCCGGCAGTGACAAGGATTACCCGCCCTCAAGCCGGAATGAGAGTAAATTCCGGACGGCATGGCGCACAGAGTCATGAATTCCCGGTTTTTTCCCACCGGTTCATCGGCTAGCATAGCGCCAACCAGCGCCACCAACCTCAAGGAACGGTCCATGAAACTGCGCATTGCCCTCGTCCTCAGCCTGGCCCTCGCCGGCTGTTTGCCCCCGCCCCAGAGTACGATGATCAACCCGGCCGGTTTCTATGCCAGCGGCCAGACCGGCCAGGGCCAGTCGGTGACTGTCTCGGTCCAGGCCGCGCCGGGCATGCAGACGGTGCGCGATGCCGCCAGCCCCAAGTTCGCGCTCACCCCCAAGAACGACTACGCCAAGGCCATCCAGTCCGCCCTGGTCAAGGGTCTCAAGCTGCAGGGCTATGCGGCCTCGGAGGGCTATAGCACCGGCACCTCGATGCAAATCAATATCACCCAGCTGACCACCGACATCGTCAAGGGCACGACCACCGACGAAGTGCATGCCCAAACCCGTTGGGAACTCACCATCGGCAACAATACCTACACCTTCAGCAAAACGATGGTGCGCGACATCCCGCTCAAGGCCGGAGAGGAAGAGGCCAGCAAGACGGTCAACGACCTGCTGGGCCAGGTGATCAGCGACGTGATCAACAACAACAAGGTGCAGCAGGCCATTGCCTCGCCGGTGTCGTACTAAGACACGCACGGCCCGTTCCCCTTCGATGCAGGCCTTCGGCCTTACCGGGGCGAACGGGTTTCCATTGAGCCTTTGCCCCCACAATAAGGACACGCCATGAGCATTCAAATCGGCGACAAGCTGCCCTCGGCCACGGTCTATCTGATGGGCGAGAAAGGCCCGGAGGCCGTGGACAGCATGAGCCTGTTCGCGGGCCGCAAGGTCGTGATGTTCGGCCTGCCCGGCGCCTTCACGCCCACCTGCTCGGCGGCGCATCTTCCGGGCTACGTGGTGCATGCCGACGCCTTCAAGGCCAAGGGCGTGGACACGATCCTCTGCCTCTCGGTCAATGACGCCTTCGTCATGAGCGCCTGGGGCAAGGCCCAGAATGCCGAGAACCTGGTCATGGTGGCCGACGGAAATGCCGCCCTCACCAAGGCCCTGGGACTGGAGCTGGACGCCAGCGGCGCCGGCATGGGCCTGCGCTGCCGGCGCTTTGCCCTGATCGCCGAGGACGGCGTGGTCACTGCCCTCCAGATCGAGGAACCCAAGCAATTCGCGGTGTCCGGCGCCGAGGCCATGCTGGCCCTGGTGAACTGAAGGCCATGGCGGAACTGCTGCGCGTCGAGGGATTGAGCAAGCGCTTCGGCGACGTGGAGGCCGTGCGCGGCATCGGCTTCGCCGTGCGCGAGGGCATCTGCTTCGGCCTCCTGGGCCCCAACGGCGCCGGCAAGACCACGACCCTGGAAATCCTCGAGGGCCTGACCAAGGCCGACAGCGGGCGCATCCTCTATCGCGGCGAGGAGCGAGGCCGGGATTTCCTGAAGCGCATCGGCATCCAGTTCCAGAACACGGCCATGCAGGATTTCCTCACCGTGCGGGAAAACCTCAAGCTGTTCTCGGCCTTCTACGAGCAGACTCTGCCGATCGACCAGCTAGTGGGACTCTGCGCCCTGGGGGAATTCCTGGACCGCGATGCCCGCAAGCTGTCCGGCGGCCAGCGTCAGCGTCTATTACTAGCCATGGCCTTGGTCAACGATCCGGAACTGCTGTTCCTGGACGAGCCCACTACCGGCCTGGACCCGCAAGCCCGGCGCAATTTCTGGCAGCTGGTGCGCGGCATCAAGGCGCGCGGCAAGACCGTGATCCTGACCACGCATTACATGGACGAGGCGGAAATGCTCTGCGACGAAATCGCGGTCATGGATCATGGCCGCATCATCGCCCAGGACGCGCCGCACAAGCTCCTGGCCGAGCATTTCGACGGCGTTCTGGTGCGCCTGCCGGCCAATGGCCAGGCGCCGGATCTGCCCTTCCCCATCGAAAAACGCGGCGATTACTACGAGTTCACCAGCCGCGATCTGGACGCCAGCCTGCGCGCCCTCCTGGACGCCGATCTGAGCCTGACCGGGATGCAGATCCAGAAGCCCAATCTGGAAGACTTGTTCATCAAGCTGACCGGGCATCAGTTACGGGGCTGAGGCTCCACCTTGAGGAGGCGTATGCGCCGATTTCTCGCCGTCCTGCACACCCGCAGCCTGGAATTCATCCGCGACCGCGCGGCCCTGGGCTGGAATTTCGCCTTCCCCTTTTTCCTGATCATCGGTTTCGCCTTCGCCTTCTCGGGCGAGGGCAAGCCCTTGTACAAGATCGGGCTCCTGGGCGACAGCCCGGCGGCGCGGGCCGAGCATGCTTTTCTGCGGCTGCGCCATATCGAGTTCGTGGCCTATGAGCAGGAAGCCCAGGCGGTCGAGCGGGTACGAACCCACCGCATCCAGCTGCTGCTGGATCTGAAGCAAAACCGCTATTTCCTCAACGAGGACAATGCCCAGGGCTATATCGCCGAGCAACTGCTGCTGGGCAGCGAGCCGGGGGTTTTCCAAAAGGCGGCGGTCACGGGCAAGGCCCTGCGCTACGTGGACTGGGTCCTGCCGGGGATCTTAAGCATGAACATGATGTTCTCCTGCCTGTTCGGCGTCGGCTATGTCCTGGTGCGCTACCGCAAGAACGGCATGCTCAAGCGCTTCAAGGCCACGCCGCTGACCGCCCTGGAGTTCCTCAGCGCGCAGGTCGTGTCGCGCCTACTCCTGATACTGGTGGTCAGCGCCATCGTGTTCTTCGGCAGCAAGCTGCTCATCGGCTTCGAGATGAAGGGCTCCTACCTCGCCCTCCTGGTCCTGGCTGCCCTCGGCGCCCTCGCCATGATCGCCCTGGGGTTGTTGACCGCCAGCAGCACCGGCAGCGAGGAGTTCGCCGGTGGGCTATTGAACGTCTTGTCCTGGCCCATGATGTTCCTGTCCGGCGTCTGGTTCTCCCTGGAGGGCACGCCGCCGCTGCTGCAGCAGGCCGCCCAATTCCTGCCCCTGACCCATCTGGTGGATGGCGCGCGGGCCGTCATGAACGACGGCGCGGGACTCATCGAGATCGCGCCGCACCTGGCGGTGCTGGCGGGCATGACCGCCGTGTTGATGGCCATCTCGGCCAAGCTGTTCCGCTGGGAGGCGAGTTGAGTTCGTGAACCCACAAAAAAGCCGCAGTCTCCTGCGGCTTTTTTGTGGGGCGGAAAGCTTAGTGCTTCTCGCCCAGGGGCTTCACCGAGATGATGCCCAGTTCCTTGAGCGCGTCGGCGCTGGCCTCGCCCGGAGCATTGGTCAGCGGGCAGGCCGCGGTCTGGGTCTTGGGGAAGGCGATCACGTCGCGGATGGAGTGGGAGCCGGTCATGAGCATGACCAGGCGATCCAGGCCGAAGGCCAGGCCGCCATGGGGCGGACAGCCCAGCTTGAGGGCGTCCAATAGGAAGCCGAACTTCTCGCGGGCTTCTTCCTCGCCGATGCCCAGGATCTCGAAGACCTGGCTCTGCATGTCGGTGCGGTGAATACGCACGGAACCGCCGCCGATCTCGCAGCCGTTCAAGACCATGTCGTAGGCGCGGGCCACGGCGCCGCCCATGTCGGCCTTGAGCTGGTCGATGGAATCGACCTTGGGCGCGGTGAAGGGGTGGTGCATGGCGTACAGGCGGTCGTCGTCTTCCTCGAACATGGGGAAGTCCACGACCCACAGGGGCGCCCAGGCACCGGTGTAGAGGTTGAGGTCATGGCCGATCTTCAGGCGCAGGGCGCCCAGGGCGTCGGAGACGATCTTGGCCTTGTCGGCGCCGAAGAACAGGATGTCGCCGGTCTCGGCGCCGACGCGGACCAGGATGGACTCCACCACCTCGGCCGGCAGGAACTTGAGGATGGGCGACTGCAGGCCGTCCATGCCGGCGGCGCGGTCGTTGACCTTGACATAGGCCAGACCCTTGGCGCCATAGATCTTCACGAACTCGGCATAGTCGTCGATCTGCTTGCGCGACAGGAGTTCGCCGCCCTTGGGTAGGCGCAGCACAGTGACGCGGCTCTTGGGATTATTGGCGTGTTCGGCGAAGACCTTGAAGTCCACGCTCGCCACCAGATCCTTGATGTCGACGAATTCCAGGGGGATGCGCAGATCCGGCTTGTCCGAACCGAAGCGGCGCATGGCCTCGGCATAGGTCATGCGCGGCATGGCGCCGAGATCGATGCCCAGCAGGTCCTTCCACAGCGTGTGCACCATGCCTTCCATGATGCTCATAATCTGCTCCTCGTTCAGGAACGAGGTCTCGATATCGATCTGGGTGAATTCCGGCTGACGGTCGGCGCGTAGATCCTCGTCGCGGAAGCAGCGCACGATCTGGTAGTAGCGGTCGAAGCCGGACATCATCAGGAGCTGCTTGAACAGCTGGGGCGACTGGGGCAGCGCGAAGAAATGGCCCTTGTGGGTGCGCGAGGGCACCAGGTAGTCGCGGGCGCCCTCGGGAGTGGCGCGGGTCAGCATGGGCGTCTCGATGTCCAGGAAGCCCTGGTCGTCCAGGTAGCGGCGGATGGACTGGGCGACGCGAGTGCGGAAGCGCATCTTCTCGTTCATCTCGGGACGGCGCAGGTCCAGGTAGCGGTACTTGAGACGCACTTCCTCGGAGACGTGCTGATGCTCGTCCAACTGGAAGGGCAGCGGCTCGGAACGGGCCAGGATGGTGAGCTCGGTGCCGACGACTTCCACGGCGCCGGTCTTGAGATTGGTATTGGCCTGGCCGGCCGGACGGGCGCGGACCACGCCTTTCAGGCTCACCACGAACTCGTTGCGCAGGTGTTCGGCGACGGAGAAGACATTCTGATTATCCGGCTCGAAGACGACCTGCACGAAACCCTCGCGGTCGCGGACTTCGATGAACACGACGCCGCCGTGGTCGCGGCGACGATGCACCCAGCCGGCCAGCTGGACTTCTTGACCGATGTGAGCTTCGCGGAGCTCACCTGCATAAATGCTGCGCATGATGGACCTGTGTAGCTATAGATAAAGAGAAGGCGAAAACGCTCAATACTACTGACAGCCGTTAGGTGGGACAAGAGCGATTTTGTGCTTAGCAATATATACTGGGCGCTAAACGCCGGAGCACCCGCGCTTCGCGGCTCGCGCCGTACCGCAAGCGGCTCTCGGCTGCTAGAATGCCAAGCAGTTTTCGCGGCCTTGCGCCCATCCCCACGACTCATGACAAAAAGACAGAGATCCCCCCGATGAAAGCCAGCCAGTACCTGCTCTCCACCCTGCGCGAAGTGCCCGGCGATGCCGAGATCATCAGCCACCAGTTGATGCTGCGCGCCGGCATGATCCGCCGTCTTGCCGCCGGCCTGTACACCTGGCTGCCCACCGGCCTGCGCGTCCTGCGCAAGGTGGAGGCCATCGTGCGCGAGGAGATGAACAAGGCCGGCGCCATCGAAGTCCTGATGCCGGCGGTCCAGCCCGCCGAGCTCTGGGAGGAGACCGGCCGCTGGTTCCAGTTCGGCGACGAGCTGATGCGCGTCAAGGATCGCCATGGCCGCGAGTTCTGCATCGGCCCGACCCACGAAGAAGTCATCACCGACCTGATCCGCAACGAACTGCGCTCTTACAAGCAGTTGCCTGCCAACTTCTACCAGATCCAGACCAAGTTCCGCGACGAGCGCCGCCCGCGCTTCGGCGTCATGCGCGCCCGCGAGTTCCTGATGAAGGATGCCTATTCCTTCCATATCGACCAAGCTTCTCTGGAACAGACCTACCAGGTTATGTACGAGGCCTATTCGGCGATTTTCCGCCGTCTGGGCCTGGGTTTCCGCGCCGTGATCGCCGACACCGGCTCCATCGGCGGCAGCGGCTCCCACGAATTCCACGTCCTGGCCGAATCCGGCGAGGATGCCATCGCCTTCTCCGACACGTCCGACTACGCCGCCAACACCGAGATGGCCGAAGCTCTGGCCCCGGCCGGCGAGCGCCCCTCTCCGTCCCTGAGCCTGAGCGTCGTGGACACGCCCAAGGTCAAGACCATCGAGGAGGTCTGCGCCTTCCTGAAAGTCCAGCCCACCCAGACCGTCAAGACCCTGCTAGTCCTGGGCCGCGGCGCGGACGGCGAGCATGACGAGAGCAAGATCGTCGCCCTGGTGATTCGCGGCGATCACGAGCTGAACGAGATCAAGGCCGCCAAACACCCCCTGGTCGGCTCGCCCCTGGTCATGGCCACGGATGCCCAGATCCGCACCGCCACCGGCGCCTCGGCCGGCTCCATCGGCCCGGTGGGCCTCAGCATCCCGGTCATCGTCGATCGCAGTGCCGCCCATCTCGCCGACTTCGTCTGCGGCGCCAACCAGGACGACAAGCACCTGGCCGGCGTCAACTGGCAGCGCGATGCCCTGTGGACCGAAGTCGTCGATCTGCGCACCGTCGTGGAAGGCGATCCCAGCCCCGACGGCAAGGGCCAGCTGGTCATCAAGCGCGGCATCGAAGTGGGCCATATCTTCCAGCTCGGCAAGAAGTACTCCGAGGCCATGAAGGCCACGGTCCTGGACGAGCATGGCAAGGCCCAGATCATGGCCATGGGCTGCTATGGAATCGGCGTGTCGCGCATCGTCGCCGCCGCCATCGAGCAGAACTTCGACGACAAGGGTATCCTCTGGCCGGCGGCCATCGCGCCCTTCGAGGTGGTGGTCGTGCCCATGAACTACCACCGCAGCGAGACGGTGAAGGCCGCCGCCGACCAGCTCTATGCGGACCTGAAGGCCGCCGGCTTCGACGTCCTGTTCGACGACCGCAACGAGCGTGCCGGCGTGATGTTCGCCGACGCCGAGCTGATCGGCATCCCCCACCGCCTGGTGGTGGGCGAGCGCGGTCTGGCCGAGGGTCTGGTGGAATACAAAGGTCGCCGCGATGCGGAGGCGCGTCAGGTGCCGCTGGGCGAGGTCCTGCCCCTGCTCAAGAGCGCCTTCGGCCGCTGAAACGTCGTGCTCTTCCGGCGCATCCTGCCCCTACTCGCCCTGTTGCTGGTCAGCCCCGTGCTGGCCGGCAACCAGGCGCGGCCCGACGAGGCCCAGCGCGGGCTCTTGCGTGACTCGCTGAAGGAGAGCCTGGGCTTCGCCGACCGCTTCGATGCCGAGGTCTGGCTGGTGGACATGTCGGGACGCCTGGCCAAGCGCCTGCCGGACCTGGAGGAGCGCCTGCGCGTTTTGAAGACCGTGCACCGGGAGGCGCGGCGCGTGGGCCTCAACCCCGAACTGGTGCTGGGTCTCATCGAGACCGAAAGCAATTTCGACAAGTACGCGATTTCCAATGCCGGCGCCCTGGGGCTGATGCAGGTCATGCCCTTCTGGGTCGAGGACATCGGCCATCCGGACGACAACTTGTTGGATGCCGAGACCAATCTGCGCTACGGCTGCGCCATCCTCTCCCTCTATCTGCAGATCGAGCGCGGCAATCTGCAAAACGCCCTGGCCCGCTACAACGGCACGCTAGGCCAAAGCTGGTATCCGACCCGCGTGCTCGGCGCCTGGCAGAAGCACTGGTACGTCCACGCCGACTGACTTGCAAAATCGCTGACCATGCGCTTAGCTATTGTAAAAACAATGGCTTAGAGCATGCTTTCCGAAACACCGAAATCCGCTCTCATCCTCTCGGGCGGCGGCGCACGGGCCGCTTACCAAGTGGGCGTCCTGAAAGCCATGATGGACATCCTGCCCAGCGACTGCGGCAACCCCTTTCCCATTCTCTGCGGCACGTCCGCCGGCGCCATCAATGCCACGGTCTTGGCCGCCTATGCCGCGCGCACGCGCATCGGCGTCAAGCGCCTGGAAACGGTCTGGGCGAATTTTCACACCCATCACATCTATCGCTCGGATCTGGCGGGTATTACCAGGAACACCCTGCGCTGGATGGGCCATGTGCTGTTCAATGCGGGCGAGCCCAATTCGGTGACGATGCTGGACAATGCGCCCCTGCGCCGATTGCTCAAGCAAGTGATCCCCTTCGCGCGCATCCAGGAGGCCGTGCAGAACGGCGCGCTCTATGCCCTGTCCATCACGGCCTCGGGCTATACCTCCGGGGAGTCCATCAGCTTCTTCCAGGGCGGACCGCAGCTGGAATCCTGGCAACGCCATCGCCGCGCCGGCGCCAAGGCGGTGATCAACCTCAACCACGTCATGGCCTCGGCGGCCCTACCCCTGATCTTTCCGGCGGTGAAGGTCAACCGCGAGTACTTCGGCGACGGCTCCATGCGCTTTCTGGCGCCCATCAGCCCCGCCCTGCACCTGGGCGCCGACCAGGTCATGGTGGTGGGCGTCGACCCCTTGCGCAAACTGCCGCCGGACCGACGCATCGCCATCACGCCGCCTACCATCGCGCAAGTAGCCGGCCATATCCTGGACAGCATCTTCATCGACAGCCTGGAGGGCGATCTGGAGCGCCTGCAACGCATCAACCGCACGGTGGGCATGGTTCCGCCGGAAGAGCTGAACAAGCACGGCATCCCGCTCAAGCCGGTGAAAACCCTGGTCATCGCCCCCAGCGAGGACATTTCCGTCATCGCGGGCAAGCACGCGGCCGCCCTGCCGCCGACCCTGCGCTTCCTGTTCGGGCGCATCGGCGCCTCGGCCACCAGCGGCTCCACCGTTCTCAGCTATCTGATGTTCGAGGCGCCGTTCTGCCGCGATCTCATCGAGCTCGGCCATGCCGATGCGCTGAGGCAGAAGGACAGTATCCGAGAGTTTTTTGGGCATTTGTTTTGACTTCGGGCGGCATACCGGACGGCGGCTCACTGGGTTATGCTGAATGCACGAAGGACAGCCAGGCGGCCGGAGCTTGATGACTAAGCCCTTGATCGATAAACCAAGCCCACGGGAACAACTACCCTCCGAGCTCATAGAGCTGCGCGCCCGCGTGTCGGTCCTGGAGACCATCGCCGACGAGCGGGAGAAGGCTCGCCACTTGCAGGCGGCGCTCTACCGTATTGCCGATCTGACCAGCGCGGAAATGGACATGCCCAGCTTCTACCGCGAGCTGCATGCGGTCGTCGGCGAGCTGATGTATGCCAAGAATTTCGCCATCGCCCTCTACGACGAACAGAAGGACGCCTTCAGCTTCGTGTACTTCGTCGACACGGTCGACGAGCTGGACCTGAAAACCCTGGCCAGTATTCCGGCCGAGAAAATGCGCGGCTCCCTGACCGGTTATGTGCTCAAGGCCGGTCAGGTCGTGCATGTGGATGGTCCGGCCATCCTGGAACTGGAGCGGCGCGGCGAACTGCGCAGCATGGGCGCCGACAGCGTGGACTGGCTGGGCATACCACTCAAGGTCGGCGACAAGACCATCGGCGTCCTGATCCTGCAAACCTATGTGGCCGATACCGTTTACAGCCGGGAGGACGAAGATCTCCTGCTCTTCGTGTCCCAGCACATCGCCACCGCCCTGCAGCGCCGGCAACTGGACGAAAGCCAGCTCAAGGCCCACGAGGAATTGGAGCGGCGCGTCCAGGAGCGCACGGCGGAACTAAGCCGCGCCAACGCGGTTCTGGAGCGGCAAATCGCCGAGCGGGAGCGGGCGGAGCGCCTGCAGGCGGCCCTGTTCCGCATCGCCGATCTCACGTCGTCGGAAGCCGCCCTGGACGAATTCTACCGGGCCCTGCATGCCATCGTCGGCGAGCTTATGTATGCCGAGAATTTCTATATCGCGCTCTATGACCGGAATCGGGACGAGCTGAGCTTCCCCTATTTCGTGGACCGCTTCGACAAGAACCCGCCGCAATCGGTCCTGCATTTGTCCAGCGATACCCTGACCGGGCGCGTGCTCGTGCAGGGGCATCCGCTGTTGGTGAACCGGGAAAACCGCCAGATCGTCGCCCCTGACCACCCCGCCATCGGCACCCGCTCGACGACGTGGCTGGGTATTCCACTGCAGGACAAGGCCGAGAATATCGGCGTGCTGGTGGTACAGAGTTACGATGAGAACGTGCGCTTCAGCGAGCGCGATGTGGAAGTGCTCAACTTCGTGTCCCAACACATCGCCACGGCCCTGACCCGCCGCCGCGACGCCGAGGAACTGCGCGCGGCCCACGAGCAGCTGCAACAGGCCAACGACGAGCTGGAGCGCAAGGTCGTCGAGCGCACCCTGGAATTGTCCGCCGCCAATGAATTTCTGCAGACCGAAATCGCCGAACGCCGGCGCATCGAGACCAAGCTGCTGCACGACGCCCTGCACGACGCCCTGACCGATCTGCCCAACCGCGCCCTGTTCACCGACCGGTTGGAGCATGCCATCGCCAGGCGCAAGCGCCATGCCTCGGCCGAATTCGCCGTGCTCTACCTGGATTTGGATCGCTTCAAGATCGTCAATGACAGCCTGGGGCATCTGGTGGGCGACAAGCTGCTGATCGAAGTCAGCCGGCGCCTGCTAACTTGTATCCGACTCAACGACACGGTGGCGCGCCTAGGGGGCGACGAGTTCTGCATCCTCGTGGAAGGCACGGAAAGCGAAACCGACGCGAAAATCGTCGCCGGCCGCATCCTCTCGCGCCTGACCGACTCCTTCCAGCTGGGCGATCACCAGGTGTTCATCTCCACCAGCATAGGCATCACCTATTCCAGCTTCGATTACTCGCGCCCTGAAGAGTTGTTGCGCGACGCCGACACGGCCATGTATCACGCCAAGGCCGAGGGCAAGGCCCGCTACGCGATCTTCGATCCGGCCCTGCACAGCCAGGCCATCGACCGCCTGAAGCTGGAAAACGATTTGCGCCAGGCCATCGAGAACGGCCTCATCGAGCCCTACTACCAGCCCATCCTGCACCTGGCCAGCGGCCGGGTAGTCGGCTTCGAGGCCCTGGCGCGCTGGCAGGATCCGGTACGCGGCCCGGTCTCGCCCGTGGTGTTCATTCCCATTGCCGAGGAAACCGGCCTGATCCACGAACTGGGCCTCTGCATCCTGCGCCAGGCCTGCCGCCAGCTCCATGCCTGGCAGCGCCAGGATCCGCGCCTCGCCGAGCTGAGTATCAGCGTCAACCTGTCCAGCCGCCAATTCTCGGCGCAGTTGCTGCACGACATCGAGCGGGTCCTGCTCGACACCGGCCTCGCGCCCGAACACCTGAAGCTGGAGATCACCGAAAGCCTGCTGATGCAGAATTTCGAATCGGCCCGGGAAATGCTGGATGGCCTGCGGGCCTTGGGCGCGCAAATCCTCCTGGACGACTTCGGCACGGGCTATTCGTCCCTGAGCTATCTCCACCGCTTCCCCCTGGATGTGCTCAAGATCGACCGCAGCTTCATTTCCGACCTGGAATCGGAAAGTCAGCACCAGGTGATCGTGCGCACGATACGCGCTCTGGCCGCCAGCCTAGGCTTAAGCGTCGTCGCGGAGGGGATAGAAAACATCGCCCAATGCCAGGCCCTGGAAGCCCTGGGCTGCGAATACGGTCAGGGCTATTATTTCGCCCGGCCCCTGGCGGCGGCCGATGCGGAACGCTATCTGCATGCCTCGATCCAGGAACAAATTCCCGCCGGCTGAAATAGCTCCAGGCTCCAGGCCGGCTCGCCCGGCAAGGCCAGCGCCTGCGCGCAGACGAACACCCCGGCCACGGCCACCAGTTCCTCGCCGAAGTACACGAGGGGCAGGCGCTCGCGCAGCCAGGGCGGAACCCCGTGCTCCTGGAACAGCTTCTTCAGGCTCTGGGAATGGTCGCGTCCGGCTGGTCGGCAGCGTTCGCCGCCCGCCCGGTATCTCAGGCTCACCGCCTCGCCGGGTGCCGGTGCCCGCAGTCCTGTCTCGGCCGGTTGGGCCTTCAGCCAGCCAAGGCCGCTAGACAAGCGGATCGGTTCCGGCCAGGGCCAGGCCTGGGCAGCGACCTGCCCCAACTCAGTAAGCATCGGAACCGCGAACAAGCTGCCGCGCCAGGCGCGCAGCTCGCCCTCCGCCAGGCGCAAGCAGGCCTTTGCATCCTCCGCCGCCCGTAGCACCTCGCCGCTGAGAACGTCCATCTGCGCCCGGCTGGGCATCTGCCAGCCGAGTTCCTTCAACCACAGACGCAGGGCATTGCGCTCCCGGGCCGGGCTCAGGCTCAGCAGAGGAGCCATCGTCAGACACTCGGGCCGCGCCTGGCGTGCCGGAACCAGATCGGCGCGGGCCAGTTCGCCCAGCAAGGCCTCGTCCTCTGCGGCCTGGGCGGCGTGGCGGGCCAGGCTAGCGGCGGCAGCCGACCAGCGCACGCTCAAGCGGGGCAGGATCTCATGGCGCAGGAAATTGCGATCGAAACGGGCGGCGGCATTGCTCTCGTCTTCCAGCCAGCTCAGCCCCTGCTCGGCAAGCCAGCCCCGCAGCAAGGACCCGGAAATCCCCAGCAAGGGCCGCCACAACCGGCCCGGCCCGAAGTCCTGCCACGCGCGCAGGGCCGCGAGGCCGGCGGTGCCGCTGCCGCGCAGCAAGCGCAGCAACACGGTCTCGGCCTGATCGTCGCGATGATGGGCGGTGAGCAGGATCTCGCCGGCCTGCATGGCCTTGGCCATGGCGCCGTAGCGCGCGGCGCGAGCCTGAGCTTCCAGACTGTCGCCGCCGGTTAGCTCCAAGTGCACATGCCGGCAGAGGAAGGGAATGCCCAGGGACTCGGCGCGCTGGGCGCAGTGCGCCTCCCAGGCGTCGGCATTGGGCGAGAGGCCGTGGTGCACATGGACCAGGCGCAGGCGGCGCGGAGACGATGCCCCTAGCCGCAGGAGCAGAAGTCGCAGCAGCGCCTCGGAATCGGCCCCGCCGCTGTAAGCCAGCAAGAGCGGAGCATCCGGCAAGGCGTCCAGGCGGCTCGACAGGGCGGCGAATCGGGATGGCGGCGGCATGGCGATACCGGAAAACAAACGGAGCCTTACGGCCCCGCTTCGACTCAATAAACGCCGAAATTCATCAAGCGACGGTAGCGGCCTTCCAGCAGGGTGTCGCTATTCAGAACCTTGAGCGCCGCCAGATCCAGTTCCAGACGCTGCTTCAGATTGGCGGCCACGGCCTCGTAGTCCCGGTGGGCGCCGCCCATGGGTTCGTCGATGATGGAATCCACGAAGCCCAGCTGTTGCAGGCGCGGCGCGGTGATGCCCATGGCCTCGGCGGCCAGGGCGGCCTTCTCGGCGGTCTTCCACAGGATGGAGGCACAGCCTTCCGGCGAGATCACCGAATAGGTCGAGTACTGCAGCATGTTCAGGCGATCGCCGACGCCGATGGCCAGGGCCCCGCCGGAACCGCCCTCGCCGATGACCGTGCAGACGATGGGCACGGACAGGCCGGACATGACCTTCAGGTTGCGGGCGATGGCCTCGGACTGGCCGCGCTCTTCCGCGCCGACCCCCGGGTAGGCGCCCATGGTATCGATGAAGGTCACGATGGGGAGCCGGAAGCGCTCGGCCATCTCCATCAGGCGCAGGGCCTTACGGTAGCCCTCGGGGCGCGGCATGCCGAAGTTGCGGCGCATCTTGTCCTTGGTGTCGCGGCCCTTTTGGTGGCCGATGACCATGACCGGCTCGCCGTTCAGACGGGCCGGACCGCCGACGATGGCCGGATCGTCGGCGAAGGCGCGATCGCCGCGCAGCTCGTCGAAGTCGGTGAAGACCAGGCCTATGTAGTCCAGGGTGTAGGGGCGCTGGGGATGACGCGCCAGCTGGGCGATCTGCACCGGCGAGAGATCGCTGAAGATCTGCTTGGTGAGCTCGACGCTCTTCTTCTTCAGACGGTTGATTTCTTCGTTGATGTTGATCGGGCTGTCATTGCCGAGCAGACGCAGCTCTTCGATCTGCGCCTCCAGCTCCGCGACGGGCCGCTCGAATTCCAGAAAATGCAGGCTCATGCACCTATCCCCAGTGTCGGGAAGAAAAAGTGCCGAATTATAACCGTTGCGGCGGGGGACGGGTACCGGGAAAAGTGAAGAAGAATTGACCGCCAAGGCGCAAAGGCGCCAAGGAAAAACTCATAGACATCGGACACACATCCGACCAGAACCTTGCATTTTCTTACTTCGCGCCTTCGCGCCTTGGCGGTTGATTCTCTTTTCCTAGCCGTAGCGCACCGTCACCGACCCCGGTCCCAGCAGCTCCTCGACGCGCAGGATCAACTCGTCGGCGGGACGCACGCGCCAGGTGTTGCCGAAAACCAGCTCGCAGGCGGCGCCGGCATTGCGGTAAGCGGCTTTGATGGCGCAGCTGCCGGGCCGGAAGGGCTCCAGGATGGCCTCCAGCCTGGCGAGGCGAGCGGCATCCAGCGACCGGCCGTCCAGCTCCAGCCACAGGGCCTCGGCGAAGCGCTCGCGAGCCTCGATGATGTCCATGATCTTGGCGGCGCTCATGCGCAAGCCGCCGTTGAAGTCGTCGGTGCTGACCTCGCCCTCCACCACCAGGATGGCGTCCTTGACCAGGCGGTCGCGGTAGGTCTCGTAGGCCTCGCCGAAGGCCACCACGTCGATGCGCCCGGAACGGTCGTCCAGGGTGACGATGCCGAGGTTGTCGCCCTTCTTGGTCTTGACCGTGCGCGTGGCCACCACCAGGCCGGCGGCCCAGGTGTTCTTGCCCCGGCCGGTGGGCACCAGATCGGCGATGCGGTTGCGCGCGAAGCGGCGCACTTCGCTTAAGTAACGGTCGATGGGGTGGCCGGTGAGATAGAGGCCCAGGGTTTCCCTCTCGTTCTGCAGACGTATGGCCTCGGGCCATTCCTTCCCGTGCACGAACTGGGGCTGCTTGCTGTCCGCCGCGCCGGGCATGGGTCCGCCGAAGAGATCGTTCTGGCCCTGGGCCAGATCGCGGCTGCGCTGCTCGGCGGCGGCGATGGCCGAGTCCAGGCTGGCCATCATGCCGGCTCGGCTGGGTCCCAGCTTGTCCATGGCGCCGGCCTTGATCAAGGCCTCCAGCACGCGGCGGTTGACCTTGCGCAGGTCGACGCGATTGCAGAAATCGAAGAGGTCCCGGTAGCGGCCCTGGGCCCGGCGCTCGGCGATCAGGTTCTCGATGGCATTCTCACCCACGCCTCGGATCGCGCCGATACCGTAGACGATGACATCTTCGTCGTCGACGGTGAACTTCATCAGGCCGGTGTTGACGTCCGGCGGCGAGATGCGCCGGCCCATGGCCCGGCATTCCTCGATGAGGGTCACCACCTTGTCGGTGTTGGCCATGTCGGCGGACAACACGGCGGCCATGAAGGCGGAAGGATAGTGCCGCTTCAGCCAGGCGGTCTGGTAGGAGACATAGGCATAGGCGGCCGAGTGGGACTTGTTGAAGCCGTAACCGGCGAACTTCTCCATGAGGTCGAAGATGCCGCCCGATTGCGCATCGGGTATGCCCTTGGCTCGCGCGCCCTCGACGAAGGTGATGCGCTGCTTGGCCATCTCCTCGGGCTTCTTCTTGCCCATGGCGCGGCGCAGCATGTCGGCACCGCCCAGGGAATAGCCACCCAGGACCTGGGCGATCTGCATCACCTGTTCCTGGTAGACGATCACGCCATAGGTGGGTCTGAGCACCGGCTCCAGGTCGGGGTGGTGCAGCTCCGTCGTCGGATAGGCCACCTCGGCACGGCCGTGCTTGCGATTGATGAAGTCTTCGACCATGCCCGATTCCAGGGGACCGGGGCGGAACAGGGCCACGAGTGCGACAATGTCTTCGAAAGTGGACGGCTGCAGGCGGCGGATCAGATCCTTCATGCCCCGGGATTCCAGCTGGAACACCGCCGTGGTCTCGAACTTCTTGAGCAGCTCGAAGGTGCCCGCATCGTCCAGGGGAATGCGGGCGATGTCGATGTCGGCGTCGCCGACGCGGCGCCGGCGCGTGTTGATGGTGTCCAGGGCCCAGTCGATGATGGTCAGGGTGCGCAGACCCAGGAAGTCGAACTTCACCAGGCCGGCCGATTCCACGTCGTCCTTGTCGAACTGGGTCACCAGGCCGCCGCCCTGCCCGTCCGTGTACAGCGGCGCGAAGTCGGTGATGAGGCCCGGGGAGATCACCACGCCGCCGGCGTGTTTGCCGGAGTTACGGGTCACGCCTTCCAGCTTCTTGGCGTACTCCCAGATCTCGCGCACGTTCTCGTCGTCGGCGATCTTCTGCCTAAGCTGCTCTTCCTGCTCGTAGGCCTTGTCCAGGGTCATGTCCAGCTCGGTGGGAATGAGCTTGGACAGCTTGTCCACCATGCCATAGGGCTGGCCCAGGACGCGGCCCACGTCGCGGATCACGGCCTTGGCGGCCATGGTGCCGAAGGTCATGATCTGGGACACCGACTCACGACCGTATTTCTGGGCCACGTAGTCGATGACCCGGTCGCGGCCGTCCATGCAGAAGTCCACGTCGAAGTCGGGCATGGACACGCGCTCGGGATTGAGGAATCGCTCGAACAGCAGGTCGTAGGCCAGCGGATCCAGATCGGTGATCTTGAGGGCATAGGCGACTAGGGAGCCGGCGCCCGAACCGCGCCCCGGCCCCACGGGCACGCCGTTGTTCTTGGCCCATTGGATGAAGTCGGCCACGATCAGGAAGTAGCCGGGGAAACCCATCTGGATGATGCAGTTGATCTCGATGTCCAGGCGCTCGTCGTAGCGTTTGCGCTTCTCGGCGAACTCCGGATCGTCGCGGCCGATCAGGAAATCCAGGCGCGCCTCCAGGCCCTGCTCCGACTCGGCGCGGAAGAACTCGTCGATGGTCATGCCGTCCGGCACCGGGAAATTAGGCAGGAAGTACTTGCCCAGGCGCAGCTCCGCCGAACAGCGCTTGGCGATCTCCAGGCTGTTTTCCAGGGCCTCCGGGATGTCCGAGAACAGCTCGGCCATCTCCTCCGGCGTGCGCAGATACTGCTGGTCGCTGTACAACCGCGGCCGGCGCGGATCGTCCAGGACGCGGCCGTCGGCGATGCATACCCGGACCTCGTGGGCCTCGAAGTCTTCCGGGGCGATGAAGCGCACGTCATTGGTGGCCACGACCGGCGTATTGGCGCCCTGGGCCAGGCCGATCACGGCATGGATATAACGCTCCTCGTCGGGCCGGCCGGTACGCTGCAGCTCCAGATAGAAGCGGTTGTGGAAATGGGCATTCCAGAAGCCCAGCATCTGCGCCGCGAGGCCCCCATCGCCGGCCAGGAGAGCCTGGCCGATCTCGCCTTCCCGCCCCCCGGACAGGACGATGAGCCCCTCCGCCAGTTCCGGCAGCCAGTCGCGTTCGATGATGGCGCGGCCGTCCAGCTGGTTGCGCATATAGCCGCGCGAGATGAGCACGGTGAGGTTCTTGTAGCCCTGTTGGCTCATGCACAGGAACACGACCCTGCTCAGGCCATCCGGCAAGTCCGGGCTGCGCAACCAGGCGTCGACGCCCAGGATGGGCTTGACCCCGGCATCGTTGGCGGCCTTGTAGAACTTGACCGCGGCGCAGAAATTGCCCTGATCGGTGACCGCCACGGCGGGCATGCCCAGCTTCGCGCAGGTCTTCACCAGGGGCTTGACCAGGACCAAGCCATCGGTCATGGAGAACTCGGTGTGCAGGCGCAAATGGACGAAGGGCTGGGGCATGGGGAATCCTCGGAAGCAGGCGGCTATTCTAGGGCTTCGCCCGCCTTCATGCACTCGCCGCTTATTATCCATGGACCCTAAGCCGGACCCGCAGGCTTCCATTCGGTCTAATCGTCCCCGACCCCGGATCTAAGCTCATCAACAGGTATCGCCTCACCCAAGGAGCACATCATGGCTTATGTCGATTGGCGCCTGAGCGGCCCCGCCGTGGACCTGTGCAACTGCGATTACGGCTGCCCCTGCCAGTTCAATGCCCCGCCCACACGAGGCTGCTGCGAAGCGGCGGTGGGCTTTCATATCACCGAAGGCCACTTCGGCGACACCCGACTGGACGATCTGCACGTCGCCTGCGTCTTCGCCTGGCCGGGCGCCATCCACGAAGGCCATGGCCAGGCCCAGGCCTTCATCGACGAGCGCGCCACCGAGGCGCAGCGCCAGGCCCTGCTCATGCTGCTCACCGGCCAGGAACAGGAACCCACCTGTTTCTTCGCCATCTTCGCCAGCACCGTGGAGACCATGCACGAGCCACGCTTCCTCCCGGTTCGCGTGGAGTCGGACCGGGCCTCTTTGAGCGCGCGCATCAGCGTGCCCGGCGCCCTGGAGGGCTCGGCCGAGCCGATCCGCAACCCCATGGACGGTTCGGTGCACCGCGCCAAGGTCGTGCTGCCCGAGGGTTTCGAATTCACCGACACCGACTGCGCCAGCGCCACATTCCGCACGGAGGGTGCGATCCCCATGAGCCATAGCCGGACCAACGCCATGCTCTGGACCATGGATGTTGGCCCCCATGGACTGTTCCGTTCTGGCGCATGACTGGCACCACACTTAAGCGCCTGGATTGGCAGGACTGGGGCTTCGCCGGCTTGGTGCTGACCCTGGCGCTGGCCGCCTGGTGGTGGCAGGTCGAGGCGGCCAACGACATGGCCGCCATGGGCGAGATGGCCATGCCGCCCACCGACTGGACAGGCCCCGAAGCCCTGGCGGCGGCACTGATGTGGCTCATCATGATGCAGGCCATGATGCTGCCGGCAGCCCTACCGGTCTTCCTGCTCTACCGCCGCTGCCTGGCCCGGGACGCACGGCGCTTCGCCAAACTGGGTTGGTTCGTGCTCGGTTATACGTTGGTGTGGAGCGGCTTCGCCCTGCTGATGACGGGCCTACAGGCCCTGGGCGAGAGCCTGGGGTTCCTGGATTGGCATCTGCGTCTGGGCGCGGCCTGGTCCGGTTTCACCCTGCTGCTGGCTGGGCTGTACCAGCTGAGCCGGCTGAAAACCAGCTGTCAGCGGCAATGCCAAAGCCCCCTCGGATATCTCAGCCGCCACGGTCATGGCGGCGCCTTGCGCCTGGGTCTAGGTCACGGCCTCTATTGCCTGGGCTGCAGCTGGGCGCTGATGCTGCTTCTGCTAGTCGCCGGCGCCATGAACCTCTGGGCCATGGCGGCCTTAAGCCTGTGGGTCCTGCTGGAGAAAATTCTGCCCATGAGCCAGGGCTGGCGCTATGGCAGCGCCGGCCTTCTGGTGGCGGTCGGCCTGTGGTCGCTTATCGCATCAACAAGCGTTTGACCGGCCCAAAGCTGCGCCGGTGGATGGGGCTTACGCCCAGACGAGCAAGGGCTTCCAAGTGGCTGGCCGTCGGGTAACCGGCATGCTTGGCCAGACCATAACCCGGGTAGACGGTGTCCAGCTCGGCCATTTCCCGGTCGCGCACGACCTTGGCGAGTATGGACGCGGCGCTGATGGCCGGCTCGGTCAGATCGCCCTTGACGATGGCTTGGGCCGTGCATGGCAAGGCCGGGCAGCGGTTACCGTCCACCAAGGCATGGACCGGCGCGATGGGCAGGCCGGCGACGGCACGCTGCATGGCCAGTAGCGAGGCCTGAAGAATATTGATGGCGTCGATTTCCTCGACCTCGGCACGGCCCACGGCCCAGGCCAAGGCGCGCTCCTGGATCAACGGGAACAGGCGCTCGCGCTGCTTCTCGCTAAGTTTCTTGGAATCGGTCAGGCCGGTGATGGGCTTAGCCGGATCCAGGATCACCGCCGCCGCCATCACGGGGCCCGCCAGGGGACCGCGTCCCACCTCGTCGATGCCGGCCACCAGGATCGCGGAATTCACGGTTTCACTCCTTCGGCCAGACCAGCTACCACCTCGGCGGCGCGAACATTGGCGTTCTGGCGCAGGGCCTGATGCATCGCCGTGAAGCGCGCCCGCAGGGCCTCGCCGCGCTCCGGATGCTCCAGCCAGGACAACACCGCCTCGGCGAGCTTTTCCGCCGTGCAGTCCTCCTGCAAGAGCTCCGGCACCAGGGCCTCGCCAGCCAGCAGATTGGGCAGGGAAAAATGCTTGAGCGAGATCTTCGGCCGCAGGAGCTTCACCGTCAGCCAGGCCATGCGGTAGGCCACGACCATGGGCCGCTTGAGCAGCATGGCCTCCAGGGTCGCCGTTCCCGAGGCCAAGAGCACCACGTCGGCGGCGGCCATGACCTCGCGGGAACGACCGGACACCAGGCGCACCGGCAGATCCGGATCGATGCGGTTCAAGACGGCCTCGAACTGCTGCTGGCGCCGCCCGTTGACCATGGGCGCAACGAATTGCAGATCGGGAAAACGCTGCAGGCAGAGCCGCGCCGCGCGAATCATCGGTTCGGCCAGGAATTTCAGCTCCGTGCCCCGGCTACCGGGCAGCAAGGCCACGACGAAACCGTCCTCCGGGAGGCCCAGTGTCTGGCGGGCGACGCGTTGCTCGCTCTCGACCGGAAGCATGTCGGCCAGCGGATGACCGACAAAGGTCGCGGGCACCGCCGCCTTCTCGTAAAACGCGGGTTCGAAAGGCAACAGGCAAAGCACGTGTTCGACCGCCTCGCGGATCTTGTGCACACGCTCCGGCCGCCAGGCCCAGATCGACGGGCTGACATAATGCACGGTCTTCACGCCGCCCCGGCGCAGAGCCAGCTCCAGCCCCAGATTGAAATCCGGCGAATCGATGCCGATGAACACGTCGGGCCTTTCGGCAAGATAGCGTTCTCGCAGGGATTTGCGAATGCGCAGGAGCTCAGGCAGACGCCCCAGGACCTCAACCAGCCCCATCACCGCCAAGCGGTCCATGGAGTAGTGACTCTCGAAGCCACGCGCCAACATCTGCGGTCCGCCTATCCCGGAGAACCGCGCGTTGGGGAAACGCTGACGCAGGGCGTCCATCAGGCCGGCGCCCAATAAATCCCCGGACATTTCCCCGGCGACAATGGCTACGTGCTTTACGTTTTCGCCCATGAAAACACCATATTGATGAACCGCAAAGGCCGCTAAGGCCGCAAAGAAATCGCATGACGAGATCCTTCGCGGTCTTAGCGGCCTTTGCGGTTAATTCTTGTTAACGAATAATTCCGCGCGTCGAGGTCTTCAGGAAATCCACGAACAGCTGGACTTCCGGGCACTCGCCGATCATGGCCTCCAGCTGCGGCAGCGCCGCCTGAACGGTCAGACCCTGGCGGTAAATGATCTTGTAGGCGCGACGCAGGTTGGCGATGGTTTCCGCCGAATAGCCCCGGCGGCGCAAGCCTTCGGTATTGAGGCCGTGGGGCTCGGCATTATGACCGGCGATCATCAGATACGGCGGCACATCCTTCAGCACCACGGAACTGACCGCCGAAAAGGCATGGGCGCCGATATGGCAGAATTGGTGCACGCCGGTAAAACCGCCGAGAATCACGAAATCGCCGACTTGAACATGGCCGGCCAGCGTGGCGTTATTGGCGAGAATAACGCCATTGCCAACCATGCAATCATGGGCGACATGCACATAGGCCATGAGCAGATTGTTGTTGCCGATCTGCGTAAGGCCCTGATCCTGAGTTGTGCCGCGATGAATCGTCACCGACTCGCGAATCACGTTGTTGTCGCCGATCACCAGGCGGGTCGGTTCACCACGGAATTTCTTGTCCTGGCAATCCTCGCCCACCGAGGCGAACTGGAAAATCTTGTTACCGCGACCGATGACGGTCGGCCCCTTCAATACCACATGGGGACCAATCCAGGTTCCATCGCCGATTTCGACATCGGGACCCACGATGGAGTAAGGCCCGATCTCGACATCGACACCGATCCGCGCCTTGGGATCGATAATCGCGGTCGGATGAATCACGGCAGGATCTCCTTTTGGGCGCACATCAGCACGGCGGAACACGCGACCTTGCCATCGACCTTGGCCTCGGCCGAGAATTTCCACACGCCGCGCTTAGTGGTCATCACACGGACTTCCATGATCATCTGGTCGCCCGGTTCCACCGGCAACTTAAAGCGCGCATCGTCGATGCCGACAAAATAATACAGGGACTTTTCGTCCGGAACCGTACCCGTCGTCTTGAACGCCAGGATCCCCGTCGCCTGCGCCATGGCTTCGAGAATCAACACGCCCGGCATCACCGGACGATGAGGGAAATGCCCGGGGAAAAACGGTTCGTTATAGGTCACGTTCTTGACGGCAACCAAGTACTCGCCCGGCTTGTAGTCCAACACCCGATCCACCAGAAGGAACGGATAGCGGTGGGGAAGATGCTTGAGCACCTCGTAAATATCGAGGCTGTTCAGTTCGTTGGTCACAGTCATGTCCTAATCCATAACGGCCAGTCGGCCGCTTATTTATGTATGAGTGCTTCGAGGCGCCGCAGCCGGCGTGCCATATCGTCCAACTGGCGGAAACGAGCAACACTCTTTTTCCATTCGGCGACCGGCAACATCCCGGTCCCTGAAGCCACTGCGCCGGCTTCGGTAATCGATTTGGTGACTAGGGTCATGGCCGCCACATGCACGCGATCGGCGATCTCGATGTGGCCCACAATCCCCACTCCGCCGGCGATGGTGCAATTCCGGCCGACGCGCGTGCTGCCGGCGATGGCCGTACATCCCGCGATGGCCGTGTTCTCGCCAATCTGCACGTTGTGCGCTACTTGAATCAAATTATCCAGCTTCACGCCGCGACCGATGCGGGTATCGTCCAGGGCGCCGCGGTCGATCACCGTATTGGCGCCGATCTCCACTTCATCTTCGACGATGACGGTACCGGTTTGCGGAATTTTGACCCATTGGCCACGATCTTGAGCAAAGCCGAAGCCGTCGCTGCCGATGACCACCCCGCTATGCAAAATACAGCGCTCGCCGATGCGAACCCCGTGGTACAGCGTGACATTGGCCCACAAACGGCTATCCGCGCCAACCCGAGCCCCCGGGCCGACCACGCAGCCCGCGCCTACCGCCACGTTGGCGCCGACATAGGCTCCGGCTTCGACGACGCAGTTCGGTCCCAAATGGGCCGAAGGCTCGACTACCGCCGTCGGATGCACGATGGCCGAGCCATGGCATCCAGTGGCGGGAGGCGGCGACCGGTCGAGCAAGCTGGCCACTTGCGCAAATCCCAGGTAGGGGTTTTGCATCAGCAGGGCATCCACCGGGCACTCATCCGCCAGGGTGGGCGCGAGAATCACCGCGCCCGCCTTCGTGGCGGCCAGTTGCGCCCGATACGCCGGGTTGGACAGAAACGCGATCTGGCTAGGCCCGGCCGAACTCAGGGTCGCCACTCCGTCGATTAGGCGGCCGGAGTCGCCTCGGCACGCGGCGCCCAGGTGTTCGGCTATGGCTCCTAGCGTCAACATCCGCCCGCTCGCTTACTTGCGGGTGCTCAGAGCGCCGAGCACATCTTTGGTGATATCCGCGCGTTCGCTGATGTAGGGAACGGTTTCGCGAGCCAGGATAATGTCGTAACCACCGTTCTTGGCGATGTTTTCGATGGCCTGGGTGACCTTGAGGTACAGCTTGCGGCCTTCCTCGTTGTCACGGCGCCCCAGATCTTCCTCGAAGGCCTTCTGGCGCAGGCGGAAGTCAGTATTCAGCTGCTCCAGCTCGCGCTTGATGTCGATCTTCTGCTGAGCGGAAAGCACCGGCGCATCGCGCTGGGCCTTCTCGACCTTGCCCTGGATCTGCTTGTCCAACTTGCGCAGTTCATCCTGGCGAGTCGTGAATTCCTTCTTCAGCATCGCGGTGATCGCCTCGCGCTGAGGGGCCTTGGCCATGACTTCGCGCATGTTTACCACGCCGATTTTCAGATCAGCGGCGATGGAAGCCATCGGCATCGCAGCCGCCAGACCGGCAACCAGCGCACCAATACGGATAAGCTTGTTCAAAATGGGCTCCTTAATCCTTGAAATCGAACTAGAAAGACTGACCTAAGTTAAACTGGAAGACCTTCGTGTCATCCCCTTCCACATCTTTGAGCGGCTTGGAGACGCTGAAAGTCATCGGCGCCAGCGGGGAAATCCACTGCACCGCGAAACCGGCGGACACGCGGAATTCCCCGGCATCGGAGTAATCCGGAATCTTGGCGAACTCCGTTGCCGACAAATCACTGAAGCGCTCGCGATCGAACTCCGTATCCCAGACATGGCCGGCATCGACGAACAGGCTGGTGCGAACCGAATTATTGCCTGCAGCGAAAGGCGTCGGGAAAATCAGCTCAGCGCTGGCCAAGGCACGCGCATTACCGCCAATCGTTCGCGTACGGGTCGGGTCGGTGACAAAATCGAAAGGCGGGGGCAGAGGGATACTCGGGCCCGTACCGCTCGGGTCGGATGTCGTTGTCGCCAGACGCTGGATTTCGTGGGGACCAATCACGTTGTCCTCGAAACCACGCACGGTGTTGAAGCCGCCTGCGAAATAGTTTTCGAAAAATGGCAGCTTGGCGTCGGCGCCGGAATCGGTTTCGCCCAGACCATTGCCATAACCCAGTTCGCCGCGCAGATAGACCGACCAGCCGGAACGGGAAATCGGGATGTAGTGGCGCAGGCGATAGTTGAGTTTGTAATACTCCAAGTCGCCCGCTGGTGTCGCCACATCGGCCGACAGCGATTGGAAATTGCCGGCCGTGGGGAAAATCCCGCGATTGAGGCTGTTATGTTGCCAGAAGGCACCAACCTTCAACACATCGAAATTCAGCGAGGAGTCTATGCCCGGGTCCTGGTTGTAGGATTTGAAGAAATCTTCAACCTGCTCGGAGACGAAGCCGCGGGCATTGATGGTAGTGTTTTGCAGGGTCAGCGAGGTGCCAATCCGGTTGAATTCGTTGAGCGGCAGGCCGAAATCGATCTGGCCACCAGTAGTGTCGGTGGTGTAGGTAGAGACACGCAGCCTGCCAAGGTCGGTCTTACGGTAGAAAATGCTGAATCCCTGGCTGACACCATCATCGGTGAAATACGGGTCCTGATAGCCGATATTGATGTTATCCAGAAAGGAACTCTTGTCGACCGACAGGGCAACCTGTTTGCCGCTGCCCAGGAAGTTATCCTGGGAAATGCCGGCATTGAACAGAAAGCCGCCGTTCTGGGAATAGCCGATACCGCCGGAAAGCTGGCCCGAAGCGCGCTCCTTCACTTCGAACTCGATGTCTACCTGGTCGTCGCTACCGGGCAGGCGCGGCGTCTCCACCTTGACCTCCTCGAAGTAGCTGAGGCGCTCCAATCGGGTCTTGGACAGTTCAACCTGCTGGTTATTGAGCCAGCCGCCTTCCATCTGGCGCATTTCGCGGCGCAGGACCTCGTCGGCGGTCTTGTTATTACCCTTGAAGTTGACGCGGCGCACGTAGACGCGATTGCCCGGATTAACGAAGAAGTTCAGAGACACTTCCTTCTTTGCATCGTCGATTTCCGGAATGGTCTGCACCTTGGCGAAACCATAGCCCTCGGCGCCCAGGCGGTTGGTGATGGCTTCTTCGGCGAAGGTGATCAGGGCGCCGGAGTAGGTGCTGCCCTCGCCCAGCGGAACCAGCTGCCGAAGTTCGGCCTCCGGAAGAATCAGACTGCCGGACAGCTTGAAATCCTTGACCTTGTACTTTTCACCCTCGTCGATGTTGATGGTGATAAAAACCCCATGCTTGTCCGGCGTAATGGACACCTGGGTGGACACTACCTGGAACTTGGCATAACCGCGGTCGAGGTAATAGGAGCGCAACTTTTCCAAGTCGCCGGAGAGTTTTTCCTTGGCGTATTGGTTGTCGTCGGTGAAGAAGGAAAACAAGCCGCCGGTCGTGAGTTCGAAGCGCTTGAGCAGCGCCTCGTCACCGAATACGCGGTTGCCGACGATGTTGATCTGGCGGATGGTGGCCGCCTCACCCTCGTTGATGACGAACTTGATGTCGACTCGGTTGCGCGGCAGGCGGTTGACCACCGCCTTGACCTTGGCCGAATAACGGCCTCGGGAGAAATACTGGCTTTCCAGCTCCTGTTCGATCTTGGAGAGCACGGCCGAGCTCAGAACTTCGCCCTTGGCGATACCGGAGCTTTTCAGGCCCTTCTCCAAGTCCTCGGTCTTGAGCTGCTTGTTGCCGGTAAAGCTCAACGCGGAGATGGTAGGACGCTCAAGCACATTGAACACCATAGTGTCGCCGGAGCGGGCCACTTCGATGTTCTCGAAGGATCCGGAGCGGTACAGGGCGCGGATGATGGCCGGAATGCGCGAGTCATCGACCGACTCGCCGACCTTGAGCGGCAGATAGGTATGGAAGGTGCCGAGCTCGACGCGCTGCAGGCCTTCCACGCGGATATCGCGCACGACGAAGGGTTCCACGGCATAGGCATTCGAGACGGCGGCCAGGCTGAGGGCGACGGCCAGGGCGGATCGCTTGATAAGCATTCTTGTTGTCTTCACTTCGGTCGGTTTTTTTACAGGCGCGCCAGGTCGTTATAGACCGCCACCAACATCAATCCCAGCACCAGGCTCATGCCCAGTCTGAGTCCCCATTCCTGCATGCGCTCGGATAATGGCCGGCCTCGAACCGACTCAATAAGGTAATACATTAAGTGCCCCCCATCCAGCACCGGAATCGGCAAGAGGTTGATTAACCCTAGATTTATGCTAATGAGGGCCAAAAAGCTCAAAAAATACTCAAGCCCGATGCGGGCCGAGGCGCCAGCTCCCTGAGCGATGCTGATGGGGCCGCTGATGCTGTCCACCGGCACCGAACCGGTCACCAGCTTGCCCAGCATCTTGAGGCTCAGCACGCTGACTTCCCAGGTCTTGCCGGCACCGCGCCAGACCGCGTCCAGGGGTCCGAATTGTACCCGATGTTGCAGGTCCGACAATCCCGCCGGCACCACCGGGCGCACGCCCAGGAGGCCGATGGGCTTGCCGTCCTCGCCGGTCGCGGCACGGGGCGTGACATCCAGGTGCTGTTTTTGGCCCGCCCGTTCGACTGTCAGCCTCAGCTTTCGTTCCGGGCTGGCCGTGATCTGTCGCACCAGCTCCGGCCAGTCCGCGACGGGCTTGCCGTCGACGCTCAGCACTTTGTCGCCGATCTTCAGGCCGGCCTTGCCGGCTGGTTCGTTCTCCGCCACTTCGGCGAGCACGGCCGGAATCTTCGGCTCCACTGGTTTCAGGCCCAGGGAGCCCAGGACGTCGGGCTCCTTACCATTCAGCCGCCAGGCGGAAATATCCAGCTCGTAGCGGCGGGTTCCGTCCGTCCCCTTGACGCGGGTCTCCAGGACCAGGGGCGTGGTTTCCCCCACCCGCGCCACGGCGGCGAAAGTCACATCCTCCCAGCTCTGGATCTCGCGGCCGTCCATGCGCTGAATCTGCTCGCCGGCCCGTAAGCCCGCGCGGCCGGCGATGCTGGCGGGATCGATGTCCCCCAGGATCGGCTTCAGGGTGGTGATGCCCACCATGTACATCAGGGAATAGGCCAGGATGGCGAACAGGAAGTTGCACAGCGGTCCTGCCGCGACGATGGCGATGCGCGACACTACGGGCTGGCGGTTGAATGCGAACTGAAGCTCGGCCGCATCGACCGGCGCCTCGCGCTCGTCCAGCATCTTCACATAACCGCCCAGGGGAATGGCGGCGATCTGGTATTCCGTGCCGTCGCGACCGATACGCCGCCACAGCGGCGTGCCGAAACCGATGGAGAAGCACAAGACCTTGACGCCACAGCGCCTCGCCACCCAGAAATGGCCGAACTCGTGCACGGTCACCAGGAGGCCGAGTGCGACCACCAGGAAGAAACCGTTCCACAGAATGCCCGACATCACTTACCTCCACCGCCTGCGCGGCATCGTCAACGGCACTTCAACCACTCACCGGCACGGCGCCGTGCCTCGGCATCGGCCGCCAGCACGCCTTCCAGCGTTTCGGCCTGACCGCCGGTACAGGCTCTTAGCACCGCCTCGTTGCAGGCGGCGATATCCGTGAAGCGTATCGCGCCGTCCAGGAAGGCCGCCACCGCGATTTCATTGGCGGCATTGAGCACCGCCATGGCCGTGCCGCCCAGGTTCAAGGCCTCGTAGGCCAGTCCCAGGCAGGGGAACCGGCCCAGGTCCGGCGCCTCGAAATCCAGGCGGCCCTGGGCCACCAGATCCAGCGGGCTGACGCCCGAGTCCATGCGCTCGGGCCAGGCCAGGGCATGGGCTATGGGCGTGCGCATGTCCGGCTGGCCCATCTGCGCCAGCACGGAGCCGTCCAGGTACTCCACCATGGAGTGGATCACGCTCTGCGGGTGTAGGACCACGGCGATGCGCGAAGGTTCGGCGTCGAACAGCCAGCGCGCCTCGATGACTTCCAGGCCCTTGTTCATCATGGTGGCGGAGTCCACCGAGATCTTGCGGCCCATGCTCCAGTTCGGATGCTTGCAGGCCTGTTCCGGGGTCACCGACGGCAGCTGCTCCAGCGGCAGGCTGCGGAAGGGGCCGCCGGAGCCGGTGAGCAGGATGCGGCGCACGCCGACCCGAGCCAGGCCCTGGTCGAAGCCCGTCGGCATGCACTGGAACACGGCATTGTGCTCGGAGTCGATGGGCAACAGGGTCGCGCCGTGGGCATGCACCGCGTCCATGAACAGCTGCCCGGACATGACCAGGGCTTCCTTGTTGGCGAGCAGCACGCGCTTGCCGGCGCGCACCGCCGCCAGGGTGGGCAGCAGGCCGGCCGCGCCGACGATGGCGGCCATGACGCTCTGGGCCTCTGGATGGGCGGCGGCCTCCAGCAGGCCCTCTTCGCCGGCCAGGACGCGGGTTTCCGGACAAGCCGCCTTGAGCCGCTCGGCGAGACGGCCTGCCGCCTGGGCATCGGCCATGACCGCAAGCTCGGGCTTGAAGCGCAGGCATTGCTCGGCCAGACGCTCCACATTGTGGTTGGCGCTCAGGGCGACGACCCGGAAACGCTCCGGATGGCGGGATAGCACATCCAGGGTGCTGAGGCCGATGGAGCCGGTGGAGCCTAGAACAGAAACGCCGTGCATGCCCTCGCTCCTCATTGCAGGCCGAAGGCCAGGAACAGCCAGGCGAAAACCGGGCCGGCCGCCAGAAGGCTGTCCAGGCGATCGAGCACGCCGCCGTGGCCGGGCAGCAGGCTGCCGCTATCCTTGACGCCGGCGGCGCGCTTCATCATGGATTCGAAGAGATCGCCCAGCACCGACACCAGGGCCGTGCCCAGGATCAGGGCGGCCAGGGGCCACCAGGGCAGCAGGGGCAGTTCCAGGGCTAGGGCGCCGGCGATGCCCACGGCGGCGGCGCCGCCCAGGCCACCCAGGAAACCTTCCACGGTCTTGCCGGGGCTCACCATCGGAGCCAGTTTGCGGCGGCCCAGGGCCTTGCCGGCGAAATAGGCGCCGATATCGGCCGCCCAGATGATACCTAGCATGTAGAGCAGCACGAAGCCGCCGCGTAGTGGCTCATCGAGCACGCCCACGGCGCGCAAGGAGACCAGGGCCACCCAGGTGGACAGGAAGAGCGCCAGGCCCATGAGCGCCCCCAGCCAGCCGCGCCCGCGCCAGACCGCGGCCGAGGCCGGATAGCGCAGAACCAGAGGCAGGGCCACCAGGGACCAGAAGCCTAGGCCCAGCGCGAGGACCCATTGCGGCGGGCTCTGGCTCAGGGCCGCCGGCCAGGCGAAAAAGGGATCGGAAAGCTGCGTCAGCAGGCCGAACAGCGCCAGCAGCAGGCCCACATACGCGGCACGCAATGCATGGCCGTGCAAGCCAACGAGCCGGGTCCACTCCCAGGCGCAACCGGCCATCACCAGGGCGCAGAAGGCCGCGAAGCTGGCGATGGGCAGCATGAACAGCGCCCCCAGGGCGATGGGCAGGAGCAGAAGCGCAGTGATCACGCGTTGCCACAACATCAGGCTTTGTCCTCGCTACGTACTTGGGCACCGGTCTTGCCGAAACGGCGTTCGCGGCGGCTGAAATCCGCCAAGGCCTTCTTGAATTGCTCGGCATCGAAGTCCGGCCAAAGCGTGTCGGTGAAATACAGCTCGGTATAGGCCAGCTGCCAGAGCAGGAAATTGGAGATGCGGTGCTCGCCGCCGGTACGGATGAACAGATCCGGCTTGGGGGCATCGGCCAGGCAGACTTCGGCCTCCAGGGCCTCGGGGGTAATGCCCTCCAGGGCCAGCTCGCCCTGCTGCACGCGCGCCGCGAGGCGGCGTGCCGCCTGGGCGATGTCCCATTGCCCGCCGTAATTGGCGGCGATGAACAGGCGCAGGCCGGTGTTGCCGGCGGTCAGGGCCTCCGCGTCGGCGATGCGCGAGCGCAGCTTGGCGTTGAAGCGGGACAGATCGCCGATGATCCGTAGGCGCACATTGGCCTTGTGCAGCTTCTTGACCTCTTTTTCCAGAGCACTAAGGAAGAGCTCCATGAGCAGGGACACTTCCTCGGCCGGCCGCGCCCAGTTCTCGCTGGAGAAGGCGAACAGGGTCAGGGCCTCGATGCCCAGCTCGCCGCAGATGGTGACGGCGGCGCGCACCGAGTCGACGCCGGCCTTGTGGCCGGCCACGCGCGGCAGGAAGCGTTTCTCGGCCCAACGGCCGTTGCCGTCCATGATGATGGCGACATGGCGCGGCAGGCGCATCTCGTTGTTCTTGGCCTTGTTAGCCGGCATAGATCTTCTCGTAGCTCCTAATGGCAAAAGGCCGCGCACAGCTGGCGCGGCCCATGATCCGGAAGCGGAAGCCCGCCTTCAGATCTCCATCAGTTCCTTTTCTTTTTCGGCCAGGATCTTGTCGATGGCCTCGATGTGCTTGTCGGTCAGCTTCTGCATGGCATCACCGGCCTTGCGCTCGTCGTCTTCGGTGATGTCCTTGGCCTTCAGGAGCTCCTTGATGTCGGCAATGGCGTCGCGGCGAATGTTGCGCACGGCGACCTTGGCATTCTCGCCCTCGTGCTTGACCACCTTGGTCAGATCGCGGCGACGCTCCTCGGTCAGGGGCGGCAGAGGCACGCGGATGGTGGTGCCGGCGGACATGGGGTTCAGACCCAGGTCCGAGGTCATGATGGCCTTCTCGATGGGGCCAATCATGTTCTTGTCGAAGGGCGTCACGGTCAGGGTGCGGGAATCGGCGGTGGCCACGCTGGCGGCCTGGGAGATGGGCACCATGGAGCCGTAGAAGGACACCTGGACGTGTTCCAGCAGGCTGGGATGGGCGCGGCCGGTACGAATCTTGACCAGCTCGTGCTTGAGGGCTTCCACCGACTTGCCCATGCGGCTTTCAGCGTCGTTCTTGATATCGTTAATCACGCTAGTCTCCGTGTCGGAATGGCTAATGCCAGATTATTGAATGAGCGTCCCTTCGTCCTGGTTGGCGACGACGCGCAACAGGGCATTCGGCTTGTTCATATTGAAGACGCGCATGGTCTTCTTGTGGTCGCGGGCGAGGCAGAAGGCGGTCAGGTCCATGATGGCCAGCTCCTTCTCCAGGGCCTCGTCGTAAGACAGTTTGGCATAACGCTCGGCGTTCGGATCCTTCTTGGGATCGGCCGAGTACACACCGTCCACCTTGGTGGCCTTGATGATGAGATCGGCCTCGATCTCGATGCCGCGCAGTACGGCCGCCGTGTCGGTGGTGAAGAAGGGATTGCCCGTGCCCGCGGAAAAGATAACGACTTGACCCGCCTGCATAAAGCGCATGGCGAAACGGCGGTCGTAGTCCTCGCAGACCGAGGTCAGGGAGATGGCGGACATGACCCGGGTCGGCACGCCGCTACGCTCCAGGGCGTCCTGCATGGCCAGGGCATTCATGACCGTGGCCAGCATGCCCATGTGGTCGCCGGCGACGCGGTTCATGCCGGCCTTGGCCAGGGCCTCGCCGCGGAACAGGTTACCGCCGCCCACCACCATGCCGACCTGCACGCCCAGGCCCACCAGCTGCTGGACTTCCCAGGCCATGCGATCCAGCACCTGGGGATCGATGCCAAAGCCTTCGTTGCCCATCAGGGCTTCGCCGGAGAGCTTGAGCAGGATGCGTTTGTAAACCGGCTTGGCGATGTCAGTCATGGGCGCTCCTTGTGCCGGCGCTTGCCAACGCCAGCGCGAATAGATGCTGCGAGAAGCAGGGATTCGAATCTGTCGCGATGGGCACGCGAAAGCATGCCCATCAGGCCAGACTCGCGGGCCGGAAAGACTCCCGGCCCGCGTAGCAAGTGGCCTGTGTGGGTAATTCCGTTACTCCATTTCGGCGCCTGAACCCCTGGTACAGCGTTGCCGCGCCTCGCCATAGCCCTGCTATGACTCATCGCGGCGCCTTGTCTCAGGGCTTCATGCATCCGAACTAAAGTTAACGAATTACCCGTACAGGCCACAAGCGCGTCTTAGGCGCCCTTGGCCATGGCGGCGACTTCGGCGGCGAAGTCGGTTTCCACCTTCTCGATGCCCTCGCCCACTTCCAGGCGCACGAAGCTCGCGACATCGGCGCCCTTGTTCTTCAGCAGCTGGCCGACGGTGACGTTCGGGTCCATGACGAAGGCCTGGCCGACCAGGGAGACTTCGTTGACGAACTTGGCGATCGTGCCTTCCACCATCTTCTCGACTATGTTGGCCGGCTTGCCGGATTCGGCGGCCTTGGCGGTGGCGATGTCGCGCTCCTTGGCGACCAGCTCGGCTGGCACGTCTTCCGGACGCACGACTTCCGGCTTGGCGGCGGCGACATGCATGGCCAACTGCTTGGCCAGCTCTTCGTCGCCGGCCTTCAGGGCCACGGCGACGCCGATACGGCCGCCGTGCACGTAGATGCCGACCACGGCGTCGGCGCTGACCAGCTGCACGCGGCGCACGGTCATGTTTTCGCCGATCTTGGCCACCAGGGCGGCGCGGGTCTCTTCGACGGTTTCGCCGGAGGCCAGCTTGGCGGCGGACAGGGCTTCGACATTGTCGATGGCGCCGGCCAGGGCGACGTCGCCGACGGCATTGGCGAAGGCGATGAAGTTGGCGTCACGGGCCACGAAATCGGTTTCGCAGTTGACTTCCACCAGGGCGGCCAGCTTGCCGTTGCTCTTGGCGACGATCAGGCCTTCGGCGGCCACGCGGCCGGCCTTCTTGGCGGCCTTGATGGCGCCGGCCTTACGCATGTTTTCGATGGCCAGCTCGATGTCGCCATTGGACTCGGTCAGGGCCTTCTTGCATTCCATCATGCCGGCGGCGGTGCGCTCGCGCAGTTCTTTAACGAGGGCGGCGGTGATCTCAGCCATGGTCATATCCTCACAAGTCTAAGGTTCAAGATGCAGCTAGTCCGGGCCAAGACGGGCCCGGCCGCAAATCGATCACCTAAGTGATTGATTTGGCGCGAGCGAGTCCGGGCATGCACCGGACTCGCGACGAAGAGCGAAAGGCAGGAGCCTGTAGCTCGAAAAAATGCCCAAAAAAGGGGGCTGGGCCCCCTTTTTATCCGGCAAGTCGGCGCGGCTTATTCAGCGGCGGCTTCCTTGTCGGCGACTTCCACGAAGTCTTCCGGCGCATCGCCAACCTGGTTGGCGACCACGCGGCCTTCGCCGATGGAGTCGGCGGCAGCCTTCAGGTACAACTGGATGGCGCGGATGGCGTCGTCGTTGCCGGGGATGACGTAATCGACGCCGTCCGGGGAAGCATTGGTATCGACAACGGCCACGACCGGGATGCCCAGCTTGTTGGCTTCGGTGATAGCGATCTTCTCATGGTCGGAACCGATGACGAACAGCACGTCCGGCAGGCCGCCCATGTCCTTGATGCCGCCCAGGGAGCGTTCCAGCTTGTCCAGCTCGCGGGTCATGAGCAGGGCTTCTTTCTTGGTGACCTTGGCGAAGGTACCATCCTGGCTCATGGTTTCCAGGTCTTTCAGACGCTTGATGGACTGACGAACGGTCTTGTAGTTGGTCAGCATGCCGCCCAGCCAGCGTTCGTTCACGAAGTACTGGCCGCAGCGCAGGGCTTCTTCCTTGACGGATTCGGAAGCGGCGCGCTTGGTGCCCACGAACAGGATCTTGCCCTTCTTGGCGGCGATGGAGCTCAGGAAGTTCATCGCGTCATTGAACAGGGGCAGGGTGTGTTCGAGGTTGATGATGTGAATCTTGTTGCGAGCGCCGTAGATGTACTGCTTCATCTGCGGGTTCCAGTAACGGGTCTGGTGACCGAAGTGGACGCCAGCCTGGATCATGTCGCGCATGGAAACTTTAGCCATTTTTTACTCCTGATGGGGTTTGGCCTCCACGCATCCCAGGCGCCGACTTTGGTCGTTAAACCGAAGCACCCCGGCGTCTGTGACGATGCGTGTGTGGGTTGTAGTAATGCCTCCGGGAGCCCATCCGATGATTCGGTTTGCCTCCGAAGGCCGCGCTTTATACCATAGGCGCAAGTTTTTCTCAACGTAAGCCTTGCAACGCCCTACGCAGCCGCGGCGAGCATGCCTCATGAACCAGCCCTAAGCGGCTGTATTCCAAGGATAATATGAGTATCACCCTGAAGACCCCCGACGAACTGGAAAAAATGCGCGTGGCCGGCCGCCTGGCGGCGGAAGTGCTGGAGATGATCGAGCCCCATGTGGTCAAGGGTGTCACCACCGATGAGTTGAACCGGCTCTGCCACGACTACATGGTCAATGTGCAGCAGGCCGTGCCCGCCCCGCTCAACTACCACGGCTTTCCCAAGTCCATCTGCACCTCGGTCAACCATGTGGTCTGCCACGGCATCCCCGCCGACAAGGCCCTGAAAGACGGCGACATCATCAATATCGACATTACGGTCATCAAGGACGGTTTCCACGGCGACACCTCCAAGATGTTCTATGTGGGCAAGCCCTCCATCCTGGCCGAGCGCCTGACCCGGGTGACCCAGGAATGCCTGTACCTGGGCATCAAGATGGTCAAGCCGGGCATGCGCCTGGGCGACATCGGCCATGCCATCCAGAGCCACGCCGAAAAGCACGGCTTCTCCGTGGTGCGCGAATACTGCGGCCACGGCATAGGCCGGATCTTCCACGAAGACCCCCAGGTCCTACACTACGGCCGTCCCGGCACCGGCGAAGTGCTGAAGGAAGGCATGTGCTTCACCATCGAGCCCATGATCAATGCCGGCAAGCGCGAAGTGAAGCTGATGCCGGACGGCTGGACCGTGCTCACCAAGGATCGCTCCCTGTCCGCCCAGTGGGAGCACACCCTGGCGGTGACCGCCGACGGTGTGGAAGTCCTCACCAAGCGCAAAGAGGAATCCTTCTGATGGCCGCGGCCGGGCAGGAGCTCGCCGAACTGCGGGCCGAGCTGGCCCGGTCGATGACTCTCGGCGAGGACCCGCTCGCCGCCGGCAAGGCCTATTTGAAAGCCGGCCAGGAGGCCCTGGAACAGGCCTTCGATGCCGGCGAGGACGTGGAAGTCCTGGTGCATGCCCGCGCCACCCAGCTCGATGCCCTGTTGCAGGACTTCTGGCAGGCCTCGGGCCTGGACCATCGCCTCTGCCTGTGCGCCGTGGGCGGCTACGGGCGCGGCGAGTTGCATCCCCATTCCGATATCGATCTCCTGGTCTTGACCGAAGCGACCCTGGACGCGGCCAGCCGGGAGAAACTCGAAGTCTTCCTGACCCGGCTCTGGGATCTGGGACTTGAGATCGGACACGCGGTGCGCTCGGTGGCCGAATGCGCGGCCCAGGCCGCCGCCGACATCACCATCTGCACGAACCTCTTGGAGGCCCGCGCCCTGGCCGGTAACGACCGGCTGTTCGCGGCCATGGTGGAGGCCACCGGCCCGGACCGGATCTTCCCCGCCGGCGAATTCTTCGAAGCCAAGTTCAACGAACAGAAACAGCGCCACTACAAGACCCTGTCCAGCGCCTACAAGCTGGAGCCGAATCTGAAATCCAGCCCGGGAGGCCTGCGCGATCTGCAGACCATCGCCTGGGTCCTGAAGCGCCATTACGGCGCCAAGACCCTGCACGAGCTGGTGCACCTGGGCTATCTCACCGAATCCGAGTACCTGGCCCTGTCCAGCTGCCAGGCCTATCTATGGAAGCTGCGCTTCGGCCTGCACCTCGTCGCCGGACGCGGCGAGGACCGATTGCTGTTCGACTACCAGCGCCTCCTGGCCGCGCGCCTGGGCTATGAGGATCAGGAGAACAGCCTGGGCATCGAGCAGATGATGAAGCGCTACTACCGCTCGGTGATGCAGATCCGCGAACTGAACGACATGCTGCTCAATCTCTTCGCCGAGGACATCCTGAAGCGCGATGCCGATGCGCCCCTGGTCCAGCTCGACGAGCACTTCCAGCTGCGCGGCGACGTGATCGAGGCCCGCGAGCCGGAGCTGTTCACGCGCCAACCCGCCGCCTTGCTGGAAATCTTCTGCCATGTGGCGGAGAACGGAAAGATCCGCGCCATCCGCGCCTCGACCCTGCGCTGCATCCGCGACGCCCTGCCCCTCGTCGACGCGGCCTACCGCGCCAAGCCGGAACACCATGCCCTGTTCCTGCGTCTGCTGCGCGGGCGCAAGGGCCTGGACAAGGCCCTGGCGCTGATCAAGCGCTATGGCGTCCTCGCCGCCTATATCCCGGATTTCGCGCGCATCACCGGGCAGATGCAGTACGACATGTTCCATGTCTACACGGTGGACGAGCACACGCTGTTCCTGCTGCTCAACATCTACCGCTTCAGCAAGCCCGAGCATGCCGAGGAGTTCCCGCTGGCCAGCCAGACCCTGGCCAAGCTGGAGAAGCCCGAGCTGGTGTATCTGGCCGCCCTGTTCCACGACATCGGCAAGGGCCGGGGCGGCGATCACTCGGTGTTCGGCGAGCTCGATGCCCTGGCCTTCTGCCAGTCCCAAGGCCTGTCCGAGCACGACGCCCGCCTCGTGGCCTGGCTGGTGCGCCAACACCTGAGCCTGTCCAAGACCGCCCAGAGCAAGGACATCAGCGACCCGGACGTGGTCAATGCCTTCGCCCGCAAGGTCGGCGACCAGATGCACCTCGATTATATCTACGTACTGACCGTCGCCGATATCCGCGCCACCAACGAATCCCTGTGGAACTCCTGGAAGGACGCCCTGCTGCGGGATCTCTACCATGCCACCAAGCGCGCCCTGCGCCGGGGCCTGGAGAACCCCATCAACCGCGCCGAGCGCATCGCCGACGTGCAGCTGGACGCCAAGACCCTGCTGGACGCGGCGAGGCTGCCCAGCCGCGAGGTGGAGCAGCTCTGGGCGCAGTGGGGCGAGGATTATTTCCTGAAGTACTCGGCGAGCCAGGTGGCCTGGCACACCATGGGCATCCTGCGCCACGATGCGCGCGGCGAGCCCCTGGTGATGCTGCGCAAGCACGCTTCCGAGGGCGGCACCGAGATCTTCGTGTACATCCGCGACCAGGATCAGCTGTTCGCCGCCATCACCACGCTCTTGGCCCAGAAGGGCCTGTCCATCCTGGACGCCACCGTGCACACCGCCCAGAACGGCTATTGCCTGGACAGCTTCGTGGTCCTGGACGAGGACGGCCAGCCGGTTAACGACCCGCGCCGCATCAAGAGCGTCGAAAAGTTACTAGAAAAGGAGCTGCGCCATGTGGATCAATGTCCCCTGGTCCTGCAGCGCCGGACGCCGCGCCGCTTCGCCCATTTCTCGGTGAAGACCACGGTCACTTTCCTACCGGAGCTGCAGAACGGCCGCACCGCCATGGAAGTCATCGCCCTGGATCGCCCGGGCCTGTTGTCGCGCATCGGCCACGCCTTCCGCGCCCACGGCGTGCGCCTGCACAATGCCAAGATCGTGACCCTGGGCGAAAAGGTCGAGGATATGTTTTTCATCAGCGATCAGGACGATGCGCCGTTCACGGACGCCGCGAAACAAGATGCCCTGCGCGCCACCATCCAGCATTATCTGGATGATGCCGAGGCGTTGGATACCAAGGGCCGGCATAACGCCGCCTAATACTTTTCTGCGAGTTTTTTAGCATGCCCCCCCTGCAAAATCTGATCGAATCCGCCTTTGAAGACCGCGCGAGCCTAAGCCCCAGCACGGCGTCCGCCGAGCTGCGTTCCGCCGTCCAGGACATCCTCGGCCAGCTGGATCGCGGCGAGTTACGCGTCGCCGAGAAGCGTGACGGCCAGTGGCAGGTCAACCAATGGCTGAAGAAGGCGGTCCTGCTGTCCTTCCGCCTGGAGAACAACGCCCCGGTGAAATCCGGCGACGTGCAGTTCTACGACAAGGTGCCACTCAAATACTCCGGCTACACGGCCGAGGATTTCGCCCGCGACGGCACCCGCGTCGTGCCCGGCGCCTATGCCCGGCGCGGCGCCTACGTCGCCCGCGACGTGGTGCTCATGCCCTCCTATGTGAACATCGGTGCCTATGTGGACAGCGGCACCATGGTGGACACCTGGGCCACCGTCGGCTCCTGCGCGCAAATCGGCAAGAACGTGCACCTGTCCGGCGGCGTCGGCATCGGCGGCGTCCTGGAACCCTTGCAGGCCAATCCCACCATCATCGAGGACGGTTGTTTCATCGGCGCGCGCTCCGAAATCGTGGAAGGCGTCATCGTCGAGGAAGGCGCGGTGATCTCCATGGGCGTGTTTATCGGCCAGTCGACGCGCATCTACGACCGCGAAACCGACGAAGTGCATTACGGCCGCGTGCCGGCGGGCTCGGTGGTGGTCCCCGGCAACCTGCCCTCCGCCGACGGCAAGTACTCCCTGTATGCGGCGATCATCGTCAAGAAAGTCGACGCCAAGACCCGCGCCAAGGTCGGCATCAACGAGCTGCTGCGCGGCGTGGAATAAAAAGAATTAACCGCCAAGACGCCAAGACACGGAGAATTGCCAATAGGAGCATCTCCCATTTCACTCCTTGGCGTCTTGGCGTCTTGGCGTCTTGGCGTCTTGGCGTCTTGGCGTCTTGGCGTCTTGGCGCCTTGGCGGTTAACTGATTTAGGATCTACGGCATGCTCACGATCTACGGCATCAAGAACTGCGACACCATGAAGAAGGCCCGCGCCTGGCTCGCCGCTCAGGGCAGGGATTACGCGTTTCATGATTACAAAACGGCCGGGCTTTCCGAAGCCAAGCTGCGCGAGTGGATTTCCCGAGTCGGCTGGGAAACGCTGCTGAATACTCGAGGCACGACCTGGCGCGGCCTGCCGGAAACGGCCCGTGAAGCCGTGGACGAGGCCAAGGCCGTGGCCCTGATGCTGGCCAACACCAGTCTCGTCAAGCGTCCGGTTCTGGAAGCCGGCGGTAGGCTGCTGGTGGGTTTCGCCGAGGAAAAATACCGGGAAGCCCTGTCGTGAGTGAAGTCATCGACCTGGCCTCGGAACTCATCAGCCGCGCCTCGGTCACGCCGGAAGACGCCGGATGCCAGACGCTGATGATGCAGCGACTCGCCGCCTGCGGCTTCACCGCCACGCCCCTGCGCTTCGTCGACACCGATAATTTCTGGGCCTTGCGCGGCGATGCCGAAAGCGGCCCGGTCTTCGTGTTCGCCGGGCATACCGACGTCGTGCCCACCGGCCCCGTCGAGCAATGGCATACGGACCCTTTCACGCCCACCATCAAGGACGGCGTCTTGTACGGCCGCGGCGCCGCCGACATGAAGGGCGCCCTGGCGGCCATGCTCGTCGCCACCGAGCGTTTCGTCGCCAAGCATCCGAACCATCGCGGCGCCATCGCCTATCTCATCACCTCCGACGAGGAAGGTCCGTTCATCAACGGCACGGTACGCGTCGTGGAATGGCTGCAGGAAAACGGGCCGCGTCTGGATTATTGTCTCGTCGGCGAGCCCACTAGCGTGAAAGCGACCGGCGACATGATCAAAGTGGGCCGGCGGGGTTCCCTGTCGGGAAAATTATTGGTCAAGGGTGTGCAAGGCCATGTGGCCTACCCCCATCTGGCCGACAACCCGGTGCACAAGGCCCTGGCCGCCCTGAACGCCCTGGCAAGGACCCGCTGGGACGAGGGCAATGCGTTTTTCCCGGCGACGAGCTTTCAGATCACGGATATGGCCGCCGGCACCGGCGCCGGCAATGTCATCCCCGGCGAGCTGAAACTGGCCTTCAATTTCCGCTATTCCACGGAACAGAGCTGGCAAGATTTGCAGCGCCAGGTCCATGCCGTATTGGATAATCACCAGCTGGACTACCGGATCGACTGGACATTGAACGGCGAACCGTTCCTGACCGGCTCCGGCGAGCTGGTGGACGCGGTGCGCGCGGCCATCGCCAAGGAAACCGGCCTGGAAACCGAGGCCTCCACCACCGGCGGCACGTCCGACGGCCGCTTCATTGCCAAGACCGGCGCCCAGGTCGTCGAGTTGGGCGTGCCCAATGCCACCATCCACAAGCTCAACGAGTGCTGCGCCGTCGCCGACTTGGAAAGCCTGGCGCGCATCTATGAGCGACTCCTGGAGAACCTGCTGGCATGAGCATGCTGACGCCGGAACAACTCCTGGGTCAGGCGGAAAGCCATCTGGTGGCCTTGCCCGAGCACCCTGCCCGCGACGCCCAGGGCCTACCCTTCCGCGTGCATGCCGATACCCGCGAGGCCCTGCTCGCCCTCTGCTCGGCTGCGGAAGGCGAGGGCTTCCAGCCGCGCCTGGTCAGCGCGTTTCGCAGTTTCGAGCACCAGGCCGCCATCTGGCGTGCCAAGGCCGAAGGCAAGCGCAAGCTCTTTGCCCTGGATGGCTCGGTCCTGGATTTCTCTAGCCTGAGTCCCGACGAATTGCTGCATGCCATTTTGCGCTGGTCGGCCCTACCGGGCGCCAGCCGCCACCACTGGGGCAGCGAGGTCGATATCATCGATCGCAGCCGGATTCCCGCCGATTTCCGCGTGCAGCTGGTTCCCGAGGAATTTTCCCCCGGCGGCCCCTTCCACGATTTCGGCCTATGGCTGCGCGACAATCTGCAGCGTTTCGGCTTCTTCCTGCCCTATGCCGAGTATCGCGGCGGCGTCGCGGCCGAGCCCTGGCATATTTCCCATGCCCCGGTGAGCATCCCGGCCGCCCAGGCCCTGACGCCGGCCCTCCTGGCCAGCGCCGTGCTCAACCTGGAGCTTCCGCTACGCGAGCTGGTGCTCGCCCAACTGCCCCACATCGAATCCCGTTATATCCGCAACATTTGTCCGCCCAGCGCCGCTGGGCACAACCCTTCGGAATAAGTCACAATGAAAAAATCCCTACTCGCACTGTCCATCGGCCTCGCCGTTTCCTTGAATGCCTGGGCCGGCCCCCAGGATCTGCTGCCGCCGGCACCGGAATGGCATGGCGACAGCGAGAAGCTCATCGCGCCCCATGGCGACGCCTGGGAAACACCGGCGGAGAAACTGGGCCTGAACGACACGCCGAATTACGCCGACACCATGGCCTATTTGCAGAAATTGGTGGAGGCATCGCCCCTGTTGGAAATGAAGAGCTTCGGCAAGACCGCCCAGGGCCGCGAGCTGGTGGTCGTCATCGCCAGCAAGGCCGGCGCCTTCGACTCCGCCAGCCTGAAAGCCGCCGGCAAGCCGACTCTATTGGCCCAGGCCGGCATCCATGCCGGCGAGATCGACGGTAAGGACGCGGGGCTCATGCTGCTGCGCGATATCGCCTTCAACAAGAAGGACGAGCTGCTGGACGATGCCAATTTCCTGTTCGTGCCCATCTTCAATGCCGATGGCCACGAGCGCATCTCCGAGTGGAACCGCCCGAACCAGCGCGGCCCGGTGAACCAGGGCTGGCGCACCACCGCCCAGAACCTGAACCTGAACCGCGATTACATCAAGGCCGACGCGCCGGAAACCCGCGCCATGCTGGGCCTCATCAACGAGTGGCAGCCCGAGCTGTATATCGATCTGCATGTCACCGACGGTATCGACTACCAGTACGACATCACCTGGGGTTACAACGGCCACGAGGGCAAGCCCAGCTATTCGCCGAAGATCGCCCAGTGGCTGGAAAAGTATTTTTCGCCGGCGGTCACGAGTGCCCTTAAAGGCGCCGATCACATCCCGGGCCCCCTGGTGTTCGCCAGGAACAACCGCGACCTGAGCGAAGGCCTGGACGATGGCCAGCACACGCCGCGCTTCTCCGCCGGTTACGGCGATCTGCGCCATATGCCCAGCGTGCTGATCGAGAATCATTCCCTGAAGCCCTATAAACAGCGCGTGCTGGGCAACCGCGTGCTGCTGGAGGAAGCCCTGGACGTGCTCGGCAAGCGCGCCAAGGAACTGCGCGCCGCCATCGCCTTCGAGCAAGGCGGCCGCCCGGCCAGTATCCCCATGAATTGGACCGATACCGAGCAGCCGGCCGGCGAGCGGGATTTCTTAGGGGTAAGCCACGAGAAATACGCATCCCCCGCCTCGGGCATCGAGGAAGTGCGCTGGACCGGCAAGCCGGAAACCTTGGAAAACCTCAAGTTCTATCGCCAGCAGCCGGCGGTTCAACTGTCCCGGCCCAAGGCCTATTGGGTGCCGGCCACCAAGCCGGAGGTGATCGAGCGCCTGCGTGCCCATGGCATCGCGATGGAACAGCTGAAAGCGCCGACCACGGTAAAACTGGAAATGTATCGCGTGGTCGATGCCAAGCCCTCGGCCACGCCCTTCGAGGGCCGTAACACCCTGAACGCCAAGCTCAAGAAGGAAACCCGCGAGGAATGGTTCCCGGCCGGTTCGGTGCGCGTCAGCACGGATCAGGCCCTGGGCGATCTGTTGGTGGTGATGATGGAGCCGAAGAGCAACGACTCTCTGTTCGCCTGGGGCTTCTTCCCGGAAATCCTGCAGCGCACGGAATACGTGGAAGGCTATGTGATCGCCCCCATGGCGGAAAAGGCCCTGGCCGACGACCCCAAGCTGAAAGCGGACTTCGAGGCCAAGCTCGCCGCCGATCCCGCCTTCGCCAAGGACCCGCAGGCGCGCCTGTCCTGGTTCTACGAGCGCAGCAAGTTTTACGATCAGCGCTACCTGCTGTACCCGGTGGGTCGGGAACTGTAAGCTGAGAACCGGGGCTACGGGGCCCCGTCGGTACATGGAGTCGCCATGCCCTGGTACGCCTGGCTCATCATCGCTCTTGCCATCGGCTTCATCGTCGGGAATCTGCTGCTGCTGAAAGACAGCGCGAAGAAGCTGCCGCTCAGCGAAGAACAGCTAAAGCGCATCCGCGAACGCAACGCGGAGCTGGATGCGAAGGACAAGAAGGACTGAAACGACAAAAGGGCCGAAAGGCCCTTTTGTTTTGGTCGCACTGACTCAGTGCATATGCTGCCCGCCGTTCACCGACAGATCCGAGCCGGTGATGAAACCGGCCTCGTCGGCGGCCAGGAAGGCCACGGCGCGGGCGATTTCCTCCGGGGTGCCCAGGCGGCCGACCGGAATATCCTCGATGATCTTGTTGCGGATTTCCTCGGGCACGGCCATGACCATTTTCGTGGCGATATAACCGGGGGAGATGGTGTTGACCGTCACGCCCTTGCGCGCCACTTCCTGGGACAGGGCCTTGGTGAAGCCATGCATGCCGGCCTTGGCGGCGGAATAATTGGTCTGGCCGAGCTGACCTTTCTGGGCGTTGATGGACGAGACATTGACGATGCGGCCGAACTGCCGCGCGATCATGCCCTCGATGACATTGCGAGTCATGTTGAACACAGAGTCGAGGTTGGACGTGAGCACGGCGCCCCACATGTCCGGCGTCATCTTGCGCAAAGTGGCGTCGCGGGTGATGCCGGCGTTATTGACCAGCACGTCGATGGGACCGAGCATCTCCTCGACTTCGCCGATGGAGCGCTTGCAGGACTCGAAATCGCGCACATCGCCGTAGCTGATGGCGATGTCGTAGCCAGCGGTCTTCTGCTCGGCCTGCCAGGCACGGGCCTTCTCGTGATCGCCGCCGGAATTGTAACCGGCCGCGACCTTGTACCCCTCGTCACACAGGCGCCGGCAAATGGCGGTACCGATGCCGCCCGTTCCGCCGGTCACGAATGCCACACGTCCTTTCATGTCTTTGCTCCTCGTCGATGTCAATCCGCCCCTGTCGGGGATGCCCATTGTTACAGCGCTTTCCTACCATACGATGACAAGCGAGGTCGGACAAGCGACTCCGTCGGCAATTTCGGCCTACCGCCAGCGGCACGATCCGGCGAATCCTTGATCTGCGTCAAAGCGCCCCATGCGACAGCCGGTCACTGGGGAGGGCGCTCGCTCGGGCGTAGGCTGGAACGGTGTCCACAACGCTCACGGTGCGATGTCCATGGATGCCCTACTGCTCTCCCGCTTGCAATTTGCACTCACCCTGTCCTACCACATCCTGTTTCCGACCTTCACCATCGGCATCGCCTGGCTCCTGGTCCTCCTCGAAGGCCTGTGGCTGAAGACCGGCGACGCCCGCTACCGCGATTACGCGAAATTCTGGAGCAAGCTCTTCGCCCTGGCCTTCGGCATGGGCGTGGTCTCCGGTATCGTCCTGTCCTACGAGTTCGGCACGAACTTCGCCGGTTTCTCGGCCTTTGCCGGCGAAATCATCGGCCCGCTCATGGGTTACGAGGTCATTAGCGCCTTCTTCCTGGAGGCCGGCTTCCTCGGCATCATGCTCTTCGGCTGGACCCGCGTCGGCCCGCGCCTGCACTTCTTCGCCACGCTCATGGTGGCCCTGGGCACCCTGGCCAGCAGCTTCTGGATCCTGGCCGCCAATTCCTGGATGCAGACCCCCGCCGGGCACGCGCTCGGCGCCGGCCATGCCGTCGTCGCCGATTGGTGGGACGTGATCTTCAACCCCTCCTTCCCCCTGCGTCTCGCCCACATGCTGATCGCGGCCTTCCTGAGCGGCGCCTTCGCGGTCCTGGCCGCCGGCGCCTGGCACCAACGCCGTGGCGACCAGGCCTTCGCCGCCACCCATCTGCGCTTAGGGCTTGGCCTGGCGGCCCTGCTCATTCCCCTGCAATTCCTCGTCGGCGATCTGCACGGCCTCAAGGTTCGCGAGTACCAGCCTCTCAAGCTCGCCGCCATCGAGGGCGTCTGGGAAACCGAGCGCGGCGCGCCGCTGCTGCTCTTCGCCTGGCCGGATGCCAAGGCCGAAACCAACCACCTGGAAATCGGCATTCCCCGCCTCGCCTCCCTGATCCTGACCCACGACGCCGACGGCGAGCTCCAGGGTCTGAAGTCCGTGCCGCCAGACCAGCGCCCGCCGGCGCTGCCGGTGTTCTGGAGTTTCCGGGTCATGCTGGGAATGGCGGCGCTGATGCTCCTCACCGCCGCCTGGGGGCTCATGCTCTGGCGGCGCGGCCACCTGGCCGACTCGCCGCGCTTCCTGACCCTGGCCCAATGGATGGCACCCTCCGGCTTCATCGCCACCCTGGCCGGGTGGTGGGTGGCGGAGATCGGCCGCCAGCCCTGGGTCGTGCACGGCCTGTTACGAACCCGCGACGCCTTAAGTCCGAATCTGCCGGCGGCCCTGGTGCTCAACTCCCTGAGCCTATTTCTCGCCGTCTACACCGTCCTCCTCGCCGTCTTCCTGTTCTACGCCCTGCGCCTGGTACGGCGCGGCGTGCAGGTCGAAAGCCGGCCCATCCCCACACAGTCCGGCCATTGGCTGGCGGAGTGAACGCCATGGATCTGCCGCTGTTCTTCTATGCCCTGACCGGCTTCGCCGTGCTCATGTACGTGATCCTGGATGGCTTCGATCTGGGTGTCGGCCTCTTACTGCCCCTGGTGGGCGAGCAGGCCGAGCGGGATCGCATGATCGCCGGCATCGTGCCGCTCTGGGACGGCAACGAGACCTGGCTGGTGTTCGGCGGGGTGCTGCTCTTCGCCGCCTTTCCCCCGGCCTACGCGGCCCTGCTGCCGGCTTTGTACGTGCCGCTCATTCTGATGCTGCTGGGCCTGGTGCTGCGCGGCGTCGCCTTCGAATTCCGCTACAAGACCCGGATGGCCCGCGCGCTCTGGGATGGCGTGTTCTTCCTGGGTTCGCTCCTGGCCGCCGCCGGCCAGGGTTTCGCCCTGGGCGCCTATGTGGAGAGCCTGCCGGGCGGCGGTGTGGCGCGCCTCAGCCCGTTCATCCTGATCTGTGCGGCGGGACTTTGCGCCGGCTACGCCCTCTTGGGGGCCACCTGGCTGGTGATGAAGAACGAGGGGGAATTGCAGGAACGGGCACGGGCTTGGGCGCGGGCTTGCGTCTATCTCCTGGCCTTGGGCCTGGTGGCTGTGACCCTGGCGACGCCGTTAGCCCGCGCCGACCTGGCGGCCCGCTGGTTCAGCCTGCCGCACGTCCTTTACTTGGCGCCCCTGCCGCTCCTGGCCGTGCTGCTCCTGACCCGCCTCCTGAGCATCCTGCCCCGCGCCGAGCGCGAGCCCTTCGGTCTCGCCATCGCGGTGTTCGTGCTCGGCTTCGCCGGCCTGGTCGCCAGCCATTTCCCCTACCTGGGGCTGGGCCTGAGCCTGCAGCAGGCGGCCGCTTCGCCCAAGTCCTTGGAGTTCCTCATCGTCGGCGTAGTCCTGCTCCTGCCCATCATCCTGGGCTACACGGCCTACGCCTACCGGGTGTTCCGGGGCAAGACGCCGGCGGCCCAGGGCTATTGAAATGCAAAAGGCCGCCCAAGGGGCGGCCTCTTCGCAGGACGGGCGGCTTACACCAGCTTGCCCCAGAGATCGTATTCGTCGGCGTCCTCGATCTCGACCATGACGAACTCGCCGGGTTTCAGGTGAGTGGCGCCGTCGATAAACACGCGGCCATCGATCTCTGGCGCATCGGCCTCGGAGCGGGCCACGGCGCCTTCCTCCACCACTTCGTCCACCAGGACCTTGTAGGTCTTGCCGATCTTGGCTTGGAGGCGCGCGGCGGAAATGGCCTGCTGTTTCGCCATGAAGCGCTGCCAGCGCTCTTCCTTTACCTCTTCCGCCACCGGATCCGGCAGCTCGTTGGCCGCCGCGCCTTCCACCGGCGAATACTTGAAGCAGCCGACGCGGTCCAGCTGGGCCTCGTCCAGCCAGTCCAGGAGCATCTGGAAGTCTTCCTCGGTCTCGCCGGGGAAGCCGACGATGAAGGTGGAGCGTATGCTCAGCTCCGGGCAGATTTCGCGCCAGGCCTTGATGCGTTCCAGGACATTCTCGGCATGGGCCGGGCGCTTCATGAGCTTGAGGACCTTGGGGCTGGCATGCTGAAAAGGAATGTCCAGATACTTGGCCAGCTTGCCCTCGGCCATGAGCGGCACGACCTTGTCCACGTGGGGATAGGGATAGACATAGTGCAGGCGCACCCACACGCCCATCTCGCCCAGGGTCTCGCACAACTCCTGGAAACGGCTCTTCACCGGACGGCCGTTCCAGAAACCGGTCTTGTACTTGAGATCCACGCCATAGGCGCTGGTGTCCTGGGAGATGACCAGAAGTTCTTTCACGCCGGACTTGACCAGGCGCTCGGCCTCGGCCAGGACCGGACCGATCTCGCGGGACACCAGATCGCCGCGGAAGGACGGGATGATGCAGAAGGTGCAACGGTGGTTGCAGCCCTCGGAAATCTTCAGATAGGCGTAGTGCTTGGGGGTCAGCTTGACGCCGGTATCGGGGATCAGGTCCACGAAGGGATCGTGCTTGGGCGGCACATGGGTGTGCACGGCCGTCATGACCTCCTCGTAGGCGTGGGGACCGGTCACGGCCAGCACGGAGGGATGGGCGTCCTTGATCACCTCGGACTTGGCACCCAGGCAGCCGGTGACGATGACCTTGCCGTTCTCCGCCAGTGCCTCGCCGATGGCGTCCAGGGATTCTTCCACCGCCGAGTCGATAAAGCCGCAGGTGTTCACCACAACCAGATCCGCATCGTCGTAGCTGGGCACGATCTGGTAACCCTCGGCGCGCAGCTGGGTCAGGATGCGCTCGGAATCGACGAGATTCTTGGGACAACCGAGAGAGACGAACCCAACTTTAGGATTGGCAACCTTGGGCGTGGCATTGGCTTGGGACATGCAGGCAAACCTCGTGGGGACGCGAAGGCCGAAACCAGGGGCTGGCTCGGCGGGCGCGCGATTGTACGCGATTGTACATTCTTTAGCCAGTCGGTATTTGCAGCGGCTCGGTCGACCGGCCGAAGCGGGTCGTCCTCCGACCTGTCCTGGTGGTAGACTGGCCCGGTCCTCACCTCGCCAAAACCCAGCCAAGAACACCCAAAATGAGCCACTACCTCGTCATCTCCGCCCTGGGCGCCGACCGCCCGGGCATCGTCACCGAACTCACCGGTCTCGCCACCGACAGCGGCTGCAACATCGCCGACAGCCGCATGGCCGTGCTGGGCAATGAATTCGCCCTGATCATGATGCTGCAGGGCGAGTGGAATGCCATCGCCAAGCTCGAGCACACCCTACCCGGCCTGGCCCAGCGCCTGGGACTGACCACCATGCTCAAGCGCACCAATGCGCCGGAGCCGCAGATCACCCTGGTGCCCTATGACATCAATGTCGTCGGACTGGACACGCCCGGGATCGTCGCCGAAATCGCCAACTTCTTCTCGTCCCAGGCCATCAACGTCGTCAATCTAGCCACCGACACCTATGCCGCGCCCTACACCAGCGCCCCCATGGTTCGGCTGTTCATGACCGTCAACATCCCCAAGGAAATCCACATCGCCGACTTGCGCGAGCAATTCCTGCTGTTCTGCGACGATCTAAATCTCGATGCGATCATGGAACCCGCCAAGGGGCCGTGATAGGTTTGCTCTAAAACCGGGCGCAAGGACAGGCGCCCCCAACACCCCGCCGCTGGAGCCTAGCGCATGAGTCTACCGGTCATCGGCCAAGCCGCCACCGCCTTCGAACTGCCGGCCACCGGCGGTCAAAAATTGAGCAACAAGGACTTCGCCGGCAAGAACCTGGTCCTGTATTTCTATCCCAAGGACTCCACTCCCGGCTGTACCCTGGAAGGCCAGGCCTTTCGCGATCTGCATGAGCAATTCGCCGAGGCCAACACGGTGATCCTGGGCGTGTCCCGCGACAGCCTGAAGGCCCATGAGAATTTCCGCGCCAAGCAATGTTTTCCCTTTGATTTACTGTCCGACAGCGAAGAAACCCTGTGCACGGCCTATGATGTGATCAAGATGAAGAACATGTACGGGAAGCAAGTGCGCGGAATCGAACGCTCGACCTTTCTCATCGACGCCAAGGGCATCCTGCGTGCCGAGTGGCGGAAACTCAGCGTCAAGGGCCATGCCGAGGAGGTACTCAAAGCCGCCAAAGAACTCTAAGCGACGAGGACTGCGCCGTTCACCGGGAGAACGGTGTGCGGCAAGAATCACCGATGCGCTCGCTCGCGCGAGCGGAACGAAGCTTCACCTGAGAAGGAAGTTCGCATGATTCGCAAAAAAATCCGTGGAAAACGCCTTTTCGTCCTCGACACCAACGTGCTGATGCACGATCCAACCGCCCTGTTCCGCTTCGACGAACACGATGTGTTCCTGCCCATGATCGTCCTGGAAGAGCTGGACGCGGGCAAGAAAGGCATGAGCGAAGTCTCCCGCAACGTGCGCCAGACCAGCCGATTCCTGGACGACCTGATGGGCAATGCCAGCAGCGAGGAAGTGCATGCCGGCGTGTCCCTGCTCCTGCCGCCTTACACCAGCACGCTGACCAAGAAAGACGTGGGCAGGTTGTTCTTCCAGACTCGGGAATACGCGGTGAACCTGCCGGTGCATCTGCCCGGCCGTCCCGACAACAGCATACTCGCCGTGGCTCTTGCACTGGCGCAAGAAAATCCCAAGCGACCGGTCACCCTGGTGTCCAAGGACATCAACCTGCGCATCAAGGCCGCGATCCTGGGCCTGCACGCAGAGGATTATTACAACGACCGGGTGCTCGACAATGTCGAACAACTGCACACCGGCCACTTCCAGCTGCCTGCGAATTTCTGGGACACCCACAGCAAGGAGATTTCCTCCTGGCGCGAGGACAGTCACACTTTCTACAAGATCGCCGGCCCCCTGGTGAAACAGTGGTATCCCAATACCTGTATCTACACGCCGGACGAAGCCCCCTTCGAGGCCATCGTGCGCTCGCTGGAAAAAAATCACGCCATCATCGAAGTGGCCACGGATTTTCGCCACAAGAATCATTCGGTCTGGGGCATCAGCGCCCGCAACCGCGAGCAGAGTTTCGCCCTCAACCTGCTCATGGACCCCAATATCGACTTCGTCAGCCTGCAGGGAACGGCCGGCACCGGCAAGACCCTCTTGACCCTGGCGGCTGCCCTGGAGCAGACCATCGAAAAAGGACTCTACAAGGAAATCGTGGTCACCCGCGTCACGGTTCCCGTGGGCGAGGACATCGGCTTCCTGCCGGGCACCGAGGAAGAAAAGATGACCCCCTGGATGGGCGCCTTGATGGATAACCTGGAAGTGCTCGCCCCCGCCCACGAATCCGGGCAATGGGGCCAGGCGGCGACCCAGGATCTCTTGCGCCGCTGGGTGAAAATCCGTTCCCTGAACTTCATGCGCGGCCGAACCTTCCTGAATAAGTTCGTGATCATCGACGAGGCCCAGAACCTCACGCCCAAGCAGATGAAGACCCTGATCACCCGCGCGGGACCGGGCACCAAGGTCGTCTGCCTCGGCAACGTGGCGCAGATCGACACGCCGTATTTGACCGAAACCTCCTCGGGCCTCACCTTCGTGGTGGACCGCTTCAAGACCTGGGAGCACAGCGGTCATATCACCCTGAGACGCGGCGAGCGCTCGCGACTCGCGGACCAGGCCTCCGACGTGCTTTGAGGGAGAAGCCGGGGCAGGCCTGCCCCGGTTTCAATGATCCAGTTCGGCGGCCGTGCCGCGCGTCGACACCACTTCCGACCAGGCCCCCATCACCGCCTTCACCAGGGTGGCCAGGGGAATGGCGAAAAATACGCCCCAGAAACCCCAGATCCCGCCGAAAAACAGGATGGCGCAGAGGATCGCCACCGGATGCAGCTTCACCGCCTCGGAAAAAAGCAGGGGCACCAGCACCACCGCATCCATGGCCTGAACGATGCCGTAGGCCAGCATCAGCGTGCCGAACTGCGATGACCAGCCCCATTGGAAATAGGCCACCAGGGTGACTGGGATGGTGACGGCGACGATGCCCACATAGGGGATCAGAACCGAGAATCCCACCAGGATGCCGAGCAGGAGCGCGTAGCGCAGCTCGAAAACGGCGAAGACGACATAGCTGGCGACGAAGGTCAAGAGCAATTCCACCACCTTGCCGCGCACATAATTGCCGACCTGCTGGCGCAGTTCGCGCCACACGCGCCGCGCCATGCGCCGCTCCGGCGGCAGGCGGCGGACCAGCCAGGCCTTGAGCAGATCCCGGTCCTTCAGGAAGAAAAACACCAGGAAAGGCACCATGAACAAATACACCAGGATGCTGACCAGGTTGACCAGGGAGGCCAGGGAAAAAGACAGAACCGTCTGACCGAAACTCGCCGCCTCTCCCTGCACGAAGGTGTACAGCTCCTGGACCTGGCTATCGCGCAGCAGCGTGGGATAGCGTTGCGGCAGGGCCGACAGGGCCGCGTGCCATTTTTGCAACATGCTAGGCAGCTCGGCGAACAAGGTGGCGATCTGCTGCCAGACCAGGGGCAATAGCCAGAACACGGTCAGCAGCAGGATGCCGACGAAAGCGGAAAACACCAGGAGCACGCCCGGAAAACGCGGCAGGCCTATGCGCTCCAGGCCATCCACCGCCTGATCGAGCAGGAAGGCCAGAATCAAGGCGGCAATCACCGGCGCCAGGATTTCGCCGAACAGCAGCACGGTACCTGTGCTCAAGGCCAAGAGCACGACCAGCACGATGGCCTGGGGGTCGGTGAACGTGCGTCGATACCAGCGCGTCAGTATGGGAAGCATGAACCCGCCGAACTCGTGGTGGATGCGTCGGTGAGCGAACGCGATTCCAGCGCCTTCCCGGCGAGCCGAGAAGACGCTCTCTGTCAGGCCGGCATGGCGCCACGGCAGTATTGATAAGCGAAAGTCAGCAGCTCATCCAGGGCGCGCACATGGAATTTCTGCTTCTTGTAGATGAAGGACAGAGGATGCTTCAAGGCCGGCGCCAGGGGCACCGAGCGCAGCGTGCCCAGCTTCAGTTCCTTGGCGATGGTGGCGCTGGGCATCACGGAAATGCCCATGTCGGCCTCGACCGCGCCCTTGATGGCCTCCGGGCTGCCCAGCTCCATCACCACATTGAGATCGGCATAGTGCATGCCATTGTCCTGGAGATAGTGGGCGATGATTTCCCGCGTTCCCGAGCCTTCCTCGCGGCAAATCCAGGGATAGCCCGTCAGTTCGCTAGGCGCGACGCCGGCATGGCCGGCCAGGGCATGGCCGGGCGGCACCACGACGACCAGTTCCTCGTCATGGCAGATTTGCACGGAAAAGCTGGAATTCTCCACCGTGCCCTCGATGAAGCCCAGATCCACGAGGTTATTTTCCACCAGACCGACGATGCCCTCGGTATTGGAGACTTTCAGGCGGATCTGGACATCCGGGTACTCGCGCTTGAAATGCCCCAGCAGGGGCGGCAGCAAGTATTCGGCCACCGTGGTGCTGGCGCCGATGAGCAAGACGCCGCTGACCTCGCCGGTCAGCTCGCGGACCGCGTGCTCCATCTCCTCGTACAGGCCGAAGATGCGCTGGGCATACTCGTAGGCGCGCTTGCCGGCCTCGGTCAGGCGAATCCGGTTGTGGGTGCGGTCGAAGAGGCGCGCAGTGAAGTACTCCTCCATCTGACGGACCTGGAAGGTGACGGCCGGCTGGGTCATGTGCAAGGCCTCGGCGGCCTTGGTAAAGCTCAGCAGGCGTGCGACGGTGTAGAACACCTGGAGTCGTCGATCGGCCATGATTCAAACCCTCGCGATGGGGGTCCGTTCATGCTGGCTCAGAACGGTGGTGGGGGCAACGGCATGCCAAGCGCCCGCCTGGTATCGCACAACGCGACGAGTAGCCCTGGGGCAGGGAGCCGCTCCGCAGGACGGCCTTCTTCAGGCAGTGTTCTAGGTCTAACACAGGACTTATAAGCTCGCCAGGCTAAAAGAAAATTTATGACGGATCGGAGCCTCCGGCCTCAAGCCTTACGGAGCACCAGGCGGTACTCACCCGGCACCGGTTCGGCGGACTCCTGCAGCTCATGGCCGGCCTGCCTACAATAGGCCGCGAAGTCGCGCAGCGATGCCGGGTCCGTGGTCAACACGGAAAGCCGCTGCCCAGAGGCGAGGCCGTTCAACGCCTGTTTGGCACGCAGCAGGGGCAAGGGGCAGCGCAGACCGCGTGCATCCAGTTCCTGATCGCAAACTTCGCTCACCACGAATAACCTCGCTTGATGGCCGGCCCGCCATTATCGCAGCCATTACGGTATTATCCCAGACGCAAAGCCTGCGCGCCGGGAACTTGCCTAGCGGTTTGCTGGTCAGAGCATGCAGCCTGCCCGCCGCCGCACCGCCCCGAGACCAGAACCGAGATACCCGCCCCATGCCCTCAGTCCTGAAATCCGTACTGCTGACCAGCCTGTTCGCCGCCTGCGCCGGGCTCGCCGCCGGGCCGGCCCTGGCCGCCGACGACTTGCCGAATATCGGTTCGAGCACGGAGCGCGCGCTGCCCTTGAGCCAGGAGCAGGCCATCGGCGATGCCATCATGCGCCAGGTGCGCAAGCAGGCGCCGCTAGCCGATGATCCGGAGATCGGCGATTACATCAACCGCCTGGGCTTCCAATTGGTCGCCCACAATCCGGATGGCAAGAACCACCAGTTTCAGTTCTTCGTGATCCGCGATCCCAGCATCAACGCCTTCGCCCTGCCCGGCGGCTATATCGGCATACACACCGGTCTCGTCACGACGGCGGAGCGGGAGAGCGAACTGGCCGCCGTGCTCGGTCATGAAATCGCCCACGTGACCCAGCGCCATCTGGCTCGGCGCCTGGAGGCCCAGAGCCAGATGTCCCTGCCGGTCCTGGCCGGCATGCTCATTGGCGTGGCAGCCATCGCGGCCGGCAGCGGCGATGCCGGTATCGCCGCCCTGACGGCCAGTCAGGCCGGCGCCCAGCAGCATCTGATTAATTACACGCGCAGCAACGAATCCGAGGCCGATCGCATCGGCATCGACACCCTGGCCGGCGCCGGCTTCGATCCCTTCGCCGTGCCCTCCATGTTCGAGCGCATGGCTCAGGCTTACCGCTACGACCGCAAGCCCCCGGAATTCCTGATGACCCACCCGGTCACCCAGAACCGCGTCGCCGAGGGCCGCCAGCGCGCCGCCACCTTCGGACCGGGCGGCGATCGGGATCCGCTCGCCTATGCCCTGTTCCGCGCGCGCCTCAAAAGCCTGACCGGAGAAAATCCCCAGGAGCTGCTCAAGACCTATGAGCATGCCCTCGCCGAGAGCGGCGACAAGGCCACGGCGGCCCGCTACGGCAAGGCCCTGGCCCTGACCGAGCTACGCCGTTACGATGAGGCCCTGCCTCTGCTGGAAGAATTGCAGCGAAGCCATCCGGACCGGCTGACATTCGCGCTGGCCTTGGCGCGCCTGGACATCGCCGCCGGTCGTCCGGGCCCCGCCCAGTCCCGTCTTGAAGCGCTCCTGCGCGCCAATCCCGGTCATCATGCCGCCACGCTGACTTACGCCCAGGCCCTGCTCCTGGCGAACCAGCCCGAGCGAGCGCGCACGGTGTTGCAGGAGCATGTCCTAGGCCATGAGCAGGACGTCGCGACCTACCGCCTGCTGGCCGAAGCCCAGGGCCGTGCCGGCTACATGGACGAGGTTTACGAAAGCCAGGCCCAGGAATTCTTCCTCAAGGGCGATCTGGACAAGGCCATCCGCCATCTGCGCCAGGCCCTGCGCCAACGCAGCCAGGATCCCTATGCGCGCCAGCGCATCCAGGCCCGCCTGGAGCAGTACGACGACTTATTGGAACAGGAATTGAGCCAGCGTTAGCGGCTGGCACGTACCTCGAAGCCGGCATGGGCCACGTAGGACACCGGCTCATGCAGCAATTCCGAAACGCTGGCGCCAGGCGGCCCCTGGCGCAGCCAGGCGAGGAACCGGGCGCAGGCCTCAGCCTCGCCACCGAACCAAACCTCGACGCGGCCGTCCTGCAGATTGCGCACCCAGCCGCATAGACCCAGGCGCAAAGCCTCCGCGCGAGCCGATGCGCGGTAGGAAACCCCTTGCACCCGCCCGGCGACCAGGGCATGGAAGGCCTGCTCGCTCATACTTCGACCTTGGTCTGAACCAGGGCCCCCTTGGCCTGAATCAGAGCCTCGATATCGGCCTCGCTCTGTTCGCCGTGCAAGGGACCCAGCCAGCGGCCCTCGGGTGTGCGCACCCAGGTGGTCGGCAGCACGGCGGGCGTTTCCAGTCCCAGGCGCGGCGGCGGCTCGCTACTCAACAGGTGGTAGCGGACGCCGAGCTGCTCGCGTAGCCGCCGCAGCTCCTCGTCCTTCACCCCATCGAAATTGATGCCGACCACCCGCCAATCCGCGTGACGCGCCGCCAGGCGACCCAGGGCCGGCATTTCCTGGCGGCAGGGCTTACACCACTCGGCCCAGAAATTGACGACGACCCAGCGGCCATCCCAATCGTCGAGCTGGCCCTCGCTACCGTCCAAATACCTGAAATCAGCGCCGCCGCAGGACGCCAGGAACAGAACCAGGCCGGCCCCAAAACGAGGAAGAATCGAAAAAAGCCGTCTAGACTGAAACAGATAGGAGTTCATACGCGGTATGAGCTTCTTCACAAGACGCTTGTCAGCGCAGGGGTGGTTTCTTTACAGTGACTTTCATCATGGACGATACACTGGGTGAACACAATGGGCGCCGCCATCTTGGACGCACTTCGCCTTACCTTGCCCGTTCGCCAACATGGCGAACATCTCTTGGTCGAAACCCGGCCCGATGCCTCGCGGCGCTGGCTGGAATCCCTGCCCTATGGCGATATGCGCCAAGCCATGCCCAAGGTGCTCAAGGCCCTGGGCAGCTTGAATCGCACCGAGCTCAGCCCTCATGCCCGCGCGGGCCTGATGCCCGATTATGAGAACAGCTACCATCTGGCCGCCCATTACTATCGGCGCATGGGGCGGATGCACACCCAGAACCGCATCAGCCTGGACGAGCGCCTGGAGTTGCACAGCCTGACCCGGGAAATGGCCTTCGCCTACAAGCTGATCGTCAACGACACCCTGGCCCAGCGCGGCAGCCCCAAGGGCAAGACCTTGCTCATGGCCATTCATGCGGCCATCCATTACCTGGGCCTGATGCTGATGGGCTGTTACGAGAATTACACGCCGGCACCGGTTCACCTGTGGCGCGAGTTGTACGGCCTCTTCGCCTTTGCGGTTCAGCACGAACTGACCGACGCGGAGATCGAGTCGGAGGCCATCCGTGACGGTCTGCCCAATATCGCCGCTGAATTCAAGCGCATCGCCCTTATCGCTCTGACCGACCCCTACCGCCTTTCCCGCGTCGAACACTGGGAAATCTTCCAGTACCTGAGCTACTGGGTGGATCTGGCCGACGTCGCCCAGAGCGAGGAGCACGAGCTGGATAGTTACCACTTCCTGGTGGATCTCACCGGCGGAGGCAAGCCGGCGGCCATGACCTCCCACACCGTGCTGCCCGGCGGTGCCCGCTGGTGGATCAATACCAAGTTCCTAGTGGCCCGCTTGCACCAACACCAGCAAACCCTGGAAAGCAGTCACGAGGAGTTGAACCTGGGATTCTCCCGCCGCCTGCCCCGCCACGAGTGCCTGCAAATCCTATCCTGCCTGCGCCGCGCCTGGGAGGAACCGCCGGAGCGCAACCATCCGCGCTTCCCGAAGATCAACCGGGTCGACGTGATCTGGAGCGTGGCCGCCATCCATGAGCTGTTCCGCGCCCTGGACCCCTTAAGCGCAGGTGAGACGGCCATGCCCAGCTCGACGCAGAGCTTTCACCTGGAAGACGGCTCGGAATGCGGGGTGTCCTGGGAGGCGCTCAATGGCAGCGAAGGCGGGCTTTGCCTAAGCCAGCACAGCGCCTCCGTGCATCAGCTGGAGGTGGGCCAGCTGGCGGCAATCTGCGAGCACATGGACGGCCATCCCACGTCGCGCTGGTCCCTGGCTGTCCTGCGCTGGCTCAGCAACGACCACCATCGCACGACCCTGGGCCTGGAATTCCTGCGTGGCGATGTGCAAGTGGCCTGCATCCACGCCCTGCATGGCAACAAGATCGAGCTCCGCCCCAAGCCGGCCTTCCTCATCAGCGGCTACGAGGTCCAGGGCATCTCCACGCCCACCATCATCGCCCCACGCGGCTTGCACCGCGAAGGGCGCATGCTCTGCCTGCAGATCGGTGAGGAGCAGATCTACCTGCACGCCCGCAACCGCGTGGAGGCCACGACCACCTTCGAGCGTTTCTTCTACCAGACCTTCGAGCCCAGTTCCGAGCAGTTGCAAAGCGATCATGCCGACCGTCTGGAAGACGATGTGATGATCGATTTCTCCGGGCACGAACTGGGCAACAAGGAGTCGGACTGGGATAAGTTTTAGCACCGGCCCGACATCCGGGTAAAATGGCGTTTTGCCTGGAAGAACGCCATGAGCGAGTGGACCTATTACCACAATCCGCGCTGCTCCAAGTCGCGGGAGGCCTTGAGCCTGCTGGAAAGCCGGGGAGTGCAGCCTCGGGTCGTCGAATACCTGAAGACGCCGCCCAGCGCCGTGGAACTGCGCCGTATCCTCCAGCTCCTGGGCCTAGCCGCCCGCGAGCTGATGCGCCGCGACGAGGATGAGTACCGGGAGCTGGGCCTGGATGCTCCGGGTTTGAGCGAGGATGCCCTGATTCAGGCCATGCTGACCCATCCGCGCCTGATCCAGCGCCCCATCCTGGTGGGTAAGAACCAGGCCCGGATCGGCCGGCCGCCGGAGCGCGTGCTGGAGATCCTGGCGTGATCCCGGTCCTGGTCCTCTACTACTCTCGCCACGGAGCGACCCGCGAACTGGCCCGCCATATCGCCCGGGGCATCCACGAGGTGGCCGGCTGCGAGGCCTGGCTGCGCACCGTGCCGCCCGTCTCTCCGGTCTGCGAGGCCACGGCGCCCGCCATTCCCGACAGCGGCGATCCCTATGTCACGGACGAGGAGCTGCGCCAGTGCGCCGGTCTCGCCCTGGGCAGCCCGACCCGCTTCGGCAACATGGCGGCCCCCCTCAAGCACTACCTGGACGGCACCAGCGCCCTCTGGCTATCCGGCGATCTGGCCGGCAAACCGGCCTGCGTGTTCACCTCCACCGGCAGCCTGCACGGCGGCCAGGAGACGACCCTGCTGAGCATGATGCTGCCCCTGCTGCATCAGGGCATGCTGATCCTGGGCCTGCCCTACACCGAACCGGAACTGATGAGCACCGAATCCGGCGGCACACCCTATGGCCTCAGCCATTGGGCCGGCCCCACGAACGACAAGCCGGTGAGCCAAGAAGAAAAACACCTGGCCCATGCCCTGGGCCGCCGACTAGCCGACACTGCCAAACGCTTAGGGAATCCTGATTGATGCGCCACAAGACCTATCTGAGCCAGCGGCTCAGCCGCTCCAGCTATTTCGGCCTGCTGATCCTCGTCGCCGCCTCCCAGTTCTGGCCCGCGCCGCCGCAAACGAGCGGTCAATGGGTCTGGCTGTTACTGTCCGTGGCGCCCTTGCTGGCCTTCGTGCAGGGGCTGCGCCGCCAGGAGCCGCGCAGCCTCATGCTCCTGGCCCTGATCAGCCTGCTGTATTTCTGCCACGCGGTGGTGACCCTGATGGGTAAATCCGGGAATCAGGACGCCGCTTTCGTGGAGCTGGTGCTGTCCCTCGCCCTGTTCTTTTCCGGCACGCTGTACGCGCGCTGGCGCAGCGAGGAGCTGAAGATGGAGGGTGCTAAATAATTACAGATCAAGCACTTGCTTGACGAAAGGCACGGTCAGCCGGCGCTGGGCCGCATAGGACTCCCGATCCAAGCGGTCCAGCATGCTGAACAAGGCGGCATTATCCCGGGGCAGGCGGCGCAGCAGGAATTGCCCCACCTCGTCGGACAGCTCGAAGCCGCGCAGGCGCGCGCGCTTCTGCAGGGCCGCCAGCTTTCCGGCCTCGTCCAGGGGCTTGAGCTGGTAGATCATGCCCCAGCCCAGGCGCGACACCAGGTCCTTGAGGCCTAGCCCAAGGCTCTGGGGCACGTTGTCCGCCGTGCTGAGCCAGCGCCCGCCCGCCGCTTGCACGCGGTTATAGGCATGGAACAACGCCTCCTCCCAATCGCGCCGGCCGGCGCAAGCGCCGATGTCGTCGAGGCAGACCAGGGTGAATTGCTCGATGCCCTCCAGGACTTCCGGGGACAGTTCCAGGAGCTCGGCGACGGGCAGATAGGCCACGGCCAGGCCCGCCGCGTCGGCGGCCTGGCAGACCGCGTGCAGCAGATGGCTACGCCCCGAGCCCGCCTCGCCCCAGATATGGAGATTGGCGCCAGCCTCGCCACGGGCGGCGGCGATGAGGCCCGCCACCAGCTCGGCATTGGCCTCGCCGTGAAAGCTCTCGAAGCTGTCATTGTCTTTAAGGGCCAGGCCCAGGGACAATTGTTGAACCGAATTCATGTCACCTCGACCGGTGCGAAAATCTTAGGAGCCGTTTATCTAGACCGCGCCCTCGTGATAGGCCGAGGAACGCAGGTAATGGGCATGGCCATGGCTGAGCAGGACCTTGATCACGGCCGCCAGGGGCAGCGCCAGCAGGATGCCCACGAAACCGAACAACTGGCCGCCCGCCAGGATGGCGAAGATCACCGCCACCGGGTGCAGGCCGATCCGGTCGCCCACCAGCCAGGGCGTGAGCACGAAACCCTCGATGATCTGACCCACGCCGAACACCAGGGCCACATAAACCAGGGGCTGCCAGTCCTGGAACTGCATGAAGGCCGCGATGCTGGCGGCGATGATGCCCACGATAAAGCCCAGGTAGGGCACGATGCTGGCGAGGCCGGCGATCATACCGATTAACAGCGCAACTTCCAGCCCCACGAACCACAAGCCGGTTGCATACACCGCGCCCAGACCCATCATCACCAGCAGCTGCCCGCGCACGAAGGCGCTCAGGACCTCGTCGCATTCGCCCGCGATCTGCGCCACGCCCGGCGCGTAGCGGCGTGGCACCAGGGCATGGATCTGGCGCACCAAGACATCCCAGTCGCGCAATAAATAGAAGGTCACTACCGGGATCAGCATCAGGTTACCGAACCAGCCAACGATGGCCGCGCCCGAGGACGACAGCGTGCTCATCACGAAACCCAGGGCCGAGCCGGCGCTTTGCCAGTGCTCGGTCAAGGCCGGCTTCAGCTGGGTGACGCTGAGCATGCTCATGTCCAGGCCAGTGCGCATGGACAGCCAGGGCAGGCCCGTGGCCTGCAGCCAATCGAGGAAGCCCGGCAGCTTGCCCACCAGGGCCAGCAGTTGGCGCTCCAGCAGCGGCACGACGAGCAGCAGGCTCAAGACGCCCAGCAGGATAAGAAAGCTGAACACCAGGGCCACCGCGCCGCCGCGCGGCACCCGCCAGCGCTCCAGGGCATCGGCCAGGGGATCCCCCAGGTAAGCGAAGGCCGCCGACACCAGGAAGGGCGTCAGCACCGGTCCCAGGCCGTAAATCAGCAGGCCCATGGCCGCCAGGCCCGCCAAGGCCACCATCCAGCTTGTCAGTTTCATAATTTCCCTACTCGTTTAGCCCGCGCGATGGCACGCGCCCGGCTTCCCCATTGCCACGCATAATCGGCGCCGCTCAACAGCGTGCTCAGGCCCACGGCATAGGCGAGCCATTCCAGCATGAAGGGCGGCACCAGCCCCCAGGCCAGGGCGAACACGGTCAACACCACCAGCAGGATCTGCAGGAAGGTATTGCCCTTGCTCAAGCGGGTGGGTGCCATGTCCACCGGCCCGAACCAGAGCCGGAAGCTCGCCACGCCCAGGACGATGACCAGGTCCCGGGCGATGACCAGGGCGAAGACCCAGAACGGGATATGGCCTTGCAGGGCCAGGACCGAGTAGCTGGCAAACATCAAGAGCTTGTCCGCCGCCGGATCGGCCCAGGCGCCGAAGCGGCTGGTCCAGCCAAAGCGCCGGGCCAAGAGGCCATCGACGCCGTCCGAGGCGGCGGCCACGACGAACACCAGGAAGCCGGCTCGGTAATAGCCCTCGGCCAAAAGCCAGGCCATGGGCGGCACCAGCCCCAGGCGCAAGGCCGTGATCAGGTTGGGCAGATGGCGCCAGCTCAGGGTTGCCATTGGTAATTCAGGCCGTCCTGGGCCCCGGTCACGACTTGCAGATGCTGTCCAAGGGCCAACAGCTGGCTCAAGGCCGCCGCATCGGCGCTGGTTGTGAGCTCCACGCGCAGCTCGTAGCCGCGCACTTCCCGAACGGCGACCCGCTTCACCAGGGACAGGGATTGCAGGTAGCGCAGCAGCTGGGCGTAATCGGCCAAATTGCGCACATTGCCGATGCGCAAGGCCAGTGCGCCGGCCTTGGCATCCTGGCGCAGGGCGTAGCGCCGCGCCAGGCGCTCGCCGAGACCGTCCAGGATCCGCTCCAGGGCCGCCGACTCGCTGGCCGCCTGCACGTCCCAGGATTCGAGTTCCGCGCCGCGGAGCAGATGCATGCGTCCGGTCCAACCGCCGCCCGCGCGGCTCAACTCGCCGGCCAGGAGCACATCGGCGCTGTAAGCCAGGGACACGGCTTCCACCGACTCGGCGACCGGCATGCGCAAGGCGTCCAGACTCAGGGTCTCGCGCTCCGCCGGTTCGTCCTTGGGCAGCGCCAGGGGCAGGCCCCGGCGCTGGGCAGCCAGCTGCAGCTGCCGCTCCAGAACCGGCGCGTCGCCCGGGCTCAGGAAGCCGGGATGAGGCGCGGTGACGATGTCGGCTGGCGCGGTCTCGGATGATGGGGCTTCCGCCATCGCCGGTTCGGCCGGCAGAACCAACCACAACAGCGTCTCCGGGCGTTCCCGCCCCCAGACAGGCAAGCCAGCCTCCTTCAACAGCCTTTGCAGGGCGCCCGGGTCGAAATCCAACTGCAGCACGAACTGCGCGCCGCTGGCGGCCCGCTCTTCCGGGCTGGGTTCACGGAAGCCAAAGGCCTGCACAAGACTGGAAGCCTGAGTCGCGGCCGCTTCCACCACCGGATTCTCGCCTGCCGCGCCAGCCCGGCCGGTCAGCCGTTGCAGCAGTTCGCGCAAGGCGGCCTGGGTCAGGCGCTCACGGCTGGCCCGGGATTGCTCCAGGGCCGGCAGTTCCACATGGTAAAGCCCCGCCACGTCCCTGGCATCGGCTGTCCAGGACGCGAGGCCCAGGCCTAAGCAGAGCACAGGCCAGGCGCGGATGCGCGGCAGCCAGGAGAGCTTTGGAGAAAATGGGCTTCTGCGCTGCATCATCAATTTTGTGCTACACCTTCTGGGGAGGAATTCATGTCATGAAGTAAAATACTTGACGCATCGTCAAACAAATAGCGACATTGCCCTCTGTGTCCTGCATTACTACCAATAACGTCATAACAAGCGGAGACTACCATGCGACAGCCAACCCGTTTAAGCCTCGCCCTGGCTTCCCTACTTGTCATCAGCAGTACCGCCCATGCCGGCCTGACCACTACCTTGACCGGCGCTTCCGACTACCTCTTCGACGGCGTCAGCCAAACCAATGGCGGACCGGCCCTGCAGGCCTCGGTGGACTATGCCTTCGATTTTGGCCTGTATGCGGGCACATGGGTATCCAATGTCGACTTCGCCGGCATCGATCAGGATATGGAGCAGGACTATTACGCCGGCTACTACTGGACGATCAACGACAATTTTGCCATGGACTTCGGCGCGGCCCGCTACACCTACCACGGCCTCCCCGACCCCATTGACTACACCGAAGGCTATATCGGCGTCGTATTCGGCAACACCAAGCTCAAGGCTTATTATTCCGACGACGACGACGCCTGGGCGGGCGCCGCCTGGCGCGTCAAGGGCAATCACAGCTTCCAACTCACGGACATCTTGAAACTGAATCTGGAAGCCACCTATACCCGTTTTTCCGATCTGGCCGATGCGGGCGGCTATAGCGACGACGACCAGATCCACGGCAAGATTGGCGTGGCCGCCGATATCGACGGCTTCATCCTCGAAGCCGGCGTTCAGGCCACCGATGAAAGCGATCTCTTCAAGGATGCTTATGGCGAGGACAATGTCGACGAGACTCTGTACCTAACCGTCACCAAGACCTTCGAACTGCTCTAGGGACAAGCCGGCACCGGCGGCCCTGCGCCACCGGTGCTTTCCCCCTCCCCGCCAGCCCTCCCTCGCCCTGCCAATAAAACACTTCTCCAATCAGCTTCTATACTGGGTTCAATGCCTCGCGCACTCGCCGACAAGAGCCCACCACAAGGAGCCCCCATGAAGATCCTGCTTAGCCTAGCCCTCGCCCTTGGCGTATCCACCGCCTACGCCGAATCGAAGACCGTCAAGCTCACGTCCCTCGAATGGCCGCCCTATACCGGCGCCAGCATGGTCGAACAAGGCGCATCGGTCGCCGTCGCCAAAGCCGCCTTCGAGGCCATGGACTATCGCCTGGAAGTCGGCTTCTTCCCCTGGTCGCGCGCCGTGTTCCTGGCCAAGCAGCCGGGCAACGAATATGCCGGCTACTTCCCCGAATACTATGCCGAAAGCCTAAAGACCGACTTTGTGTTCAGCGAGCCCATGGGCACCGGTCCCCTGGGCCTGGTGGAACGCAAGGACGCCCCGGTAACCTGGAACAGCATGGACGATCTCGGCAAGTTCAAGATCGGCACGGTGCAGGACTACATCAACACCGCCGAATTCGACCAGCGCGCCGCCGAAGGCAAGATTAAGGTCGAACCGGTCAAGGACGACGTGACCAATCTGCGCAAGCTCCATGCCAAGCGCATAAACGCCGCCGTCATCGACAAGCACGTGCTCAACTTCCTGCTCAGCAACGACGCCAGCCTTACGGACGCCAAGGAAGTACTGCAGTTCAATGCCAAGACCCTGGAAGACAAGAAGCTGTATATCTGTTTCCGCAACGATGCCAAGGGCCAGGAACTGGCCAAAATCTTCAACGAGGGCCTGAAGAAGATCGACGTCGAGGCCATCATGGCCAAGCACTTGAAATAAGTCAGGACTTCGCCCGCCGCCGTGGGTCGCTGAAGACCCACGGCACTCCAACCGTCCTTTCAGCCAAGCTAACGCGTAGCGACGCCGCGATAGCTCCAATGCAATCCCAGTTTTCCCCGACGCGGCTAAAGTTGGTACAATTGCGCTTTTGCATCTCTTCCCGAGCCGAGGCCCACCGTGACCGAATCCGCGAACAAACCCGTTTCTCTCAGCTACAAGGACGCAGGCGTCGACATCGAAGCCGGCGATGCCCTGGTCGAGCGCATCAAGGGCGTAGCCGCCCGCACGCGCCGCCCGGAAGTCCTGGCGGGCCTGGGCGGATTCGGCGCCCTGTTCGCCCTGCCCAAGGGCTATGAGGAACCGGTTCTGGTGTCCGGCACCGACGGCGTGGGCACCAAGCTGCGCCTGGCCATCGACCTGGGCAAGCACGACAGCGTGGGCATCGATCTCGTGGCCATGTGCGTCAACGACATCGTCGTGACCGGCGCCGAGCCCCTGTTCTTCCTGGATTACTACGCCACCGGCCATCTGTCCGTGGACGTGGCCGCCGACGTCGTTTCCGGTATCGGCGCCGGTTGCGAGCAGGCCGGCTGCTCCCTGATCGGCGGCGAGACTGCCGAGATGCCCGGCATGTACGAGGCAGGCGACTACGACCTCGCCGGCTTCGCCGTGGGCATCGTCGAGAAGGCCAAGATCATCGAGGGCGGTGAAGTTCGTCCGGGCAACACCCTGATCGCCCTGGCCTCCAGCGGCCCCCACAGCAACGGCTATTCCCTGATCCGCAAGATCCTGGCCGTGTCCGGCGCCGACGTGAAGGCCACATTCGACGGCGACAAGACCCTGGGCGACGTGCTCATGGCGCCGACCCGTATCTACGTCAAGTCCCTGCTGTCCCTCATCAAGCAGCAGCCGGTCCTGGCCATGGCCCATATCACCGGCGGCGGCATCACCGAGAACGTACCGCGCGTCCTGCCGGAGAACTGCAAGGCCGTCATCGACCTGAAGAGCTGGCAGCGCCCTGCCGTGTTCGACTGGCTGCAACAGGCCGGCGGCGTGGAGCATCGCGAGATGTACCGTACCTTCAACTGCGGCGTGGGCATGGTCGTCGTGGTCCCGGCCGAACAGGCCGACAGCGCCCTCGCCCAACTCAAGGCCAGCGGCGAGCAGGCCTGGGTCATCGGCAGGATCGCCGAACGCCAGGGCGACGAGCACCAAGTCGAACTGGTCGGTTAATCCTCGCTTTCCCGTTCGCCCTTCGACAGGCTCAGGGCGAACGGGAGGCTCCGCTGCAAGCCACTTCAGGCGAGCCCGTCCAAGATCCTCCGCCTATGAACACCCCGCTCTCCCTCGTCGTGCTGATCTCCGGCAACGGCTCCAACCTTCAGGCCCTGCTCGACGCTATCGCCGACGGTCGCATGCAGGCGCGCATCGCCGCCGTGATCAGCAACCGCCCCGATGCCTTCGGTCTGGAACGCGCCAAGGCGGCCGGCATCGCCACCGCCGTGCTCGATCATAAGGCCTACACCGATCGCGACAGCTATGACGCCGCCCTGGCCGCGCTCATCGCCGACTACCGGCCGGACCTCGTGATCCTGGCCGGCTTCATGCGCATACTCACGCCCGCTCTGATCCAGCGCTTCGCCGGGCGCATGCTCAACATCCACCCGTCCCTGTTACCCAAATACCCGGGCCTGCACACCCACCGCCGCGCCCTGGAGGCCGGCGAAGCCGAGCACGGCTGCACGATCCACACGGTCACCGCCGAGCTGGACGGCGGCCCCATCCTGGCCCAAGCCAGCTGCCCCATCGAAACCGGCGACGACGAGGCCAGCCTGGCGGCCAAGGTGCGCGTCCTGGAACATCGCCTCTATCCCGAGGTCATACAGGGGTTCGCGGAAGGCCGTTTTCCCCTGTGAGCCGAATCATGCGCATATGCCTCGCCTTGGCCCTCAGCTTGCTGAGCACTCAGCTTCAGGCCCAGGAACCCCAGCCCTACCGGGCCGAATACCAGCTCAAGGCCCTGGGCCAGGTGGCCGGCTCGGCCCAGCGCAGCCTGGAAAAGACCGCTGACGGCTGGCGGCTCAAGCTGGACAGCTCGGCCCAGCTGCTGTTCTTCCGCTCCGAACGGCGCGAGACCAGCCTGATGCGCTATGCCGACGCGCAGTGGCAGCCCCTGCGCTACGAGTACCGGGACGAGTCCGCCAGCAAGACCAAGTCAGGCGCCCAGCGCTATGACTGGACGGCCCGCTCCCTGACCGGCGACAAGGAAGGCCGGGCCTGGACCCTGCCCCTGAACGGACCCAGCTTCGACATGGCCAGCTACCAACAACAGCTGGCCGAGGATCTGGCCGCCGGCAAGACCCCCCTGGAATACACCATCCTGCACCGGGGCCGCAGCCGGCTGTACCGTTTCGCGGCGCGCGGTCGCGAGACCCTGGACACGCCGGCCGGCCAGCTCGACACCCTGAAAGTGGAAATGCTGGACGCCAAGGGCGGCGAGGACAGCACCACCATCTGGTTCGCCCCCAGCCTGGGCTATGTCCCGGCCCGCATCCAACGCTCCGGCGACGGCGGCATGGAGGCGGAGCTTCTACTCAGCCGCTACGAACGCCGCTAACAGGCGGCATCGCCGGCGGGGTCTATACTTTTTGAGTAAACCCCGCCGGAGTCCCGCCATGAAACGCCTCTACTTCCTTGTCCCCGACACCCAAAGCGCCAGCGCCATCATCGGCGAGCTGCGGGCCTCCGAGATCAGCGCGGACCATGTCTTCGTGGTCGGCAGCGACCATGTGGAACTGGAGCAGGCCCACCTACATGAGGCCGGCGTCCTGCACGGCACCAAGCTGCTCAACGGGCTGACCGCCGGCCTGGCCCTGGGCGGCACGACCGGACTCCTGGCCGGACTCGCGGCCGTTTCCTTCCCCCCCGCCGGCCTGGTCCTGGGCGGCGCGGCCGTTGTAGGCATGGGCGTCATGGGCGCCGGTGTCGGCGGCTGGCTAGGCTCCTTCCTGGGCATGTCCGCCACCGATCCGGGTATCCACCAGTACGAAAAGGAGATCAAGCAGGGCCAGCTCCTGCTCATGGTCGACATTCCCGCCGAACGGGAACTGGAAATCCAGGAACTGGTTCATCGCCATCACCCGGAAGCCCAGATCGGCACGATCCCCCATCATCAGCTCAAGCTGTCCGGCCTCTTCGCCCACGAGGCGCCGCCTGAGCGCAACGATTACTGGGATTCGCGCAATCTCTGAGCAAGGCCTGATTCAGAGTCATGAACCGTGCTTTCGTCTGCAGGCTGCGGGGCAGGTCCGACTTTAGTCGGACTTCCACGGCAAGCGTCGGATAGTCGAAGCGATGTCCCGCTGAAGCGGGACCTATGCTAGCGCGAGGTAGGTCGGTTACGTCTCGGCCAATAGCGCTTCCAGCGCCTGCCACACCCGCTCCGGCGGCAGGCGGCCGAAGCAGGCGGGCTGGACCTCGCTGGCGCCGGTGTAAGTGCACTGCTTCCGCAAACAGGGCGCGCATTGGAACTCGGCGGCCAGGTGCACCTGGCCAGGGCCATAGGCGCGGGTCAGGGCCGGGTTGGTGGGGCCGTAGAGGGAAACCGTGGGCACCGCCAGGGCGGCGGCCAGATGCCCCAGGCCCGTGTCCACCGCGACGGCGGCTTGGCAGGAAGCCAGCTCCCGGGCCACGCCGCGCAGATTCAACTTGGGCAGGACCTCGATGGCGGGGGACAGGCCGGCGATGCGCCGAGCGCGCGCTTCCTCCTCGGCCGAGCCCCAGGGCAGGCGAACCGTGTAACCCGCGGCCGTCGCCAGGCGCGCCAACTCCCGCCAATAGCTCTCCGGCCAGTGCTTGGTGACCCAGGTCGTGCCATGCAGGAACATGAGCCGGCGCGGCGCCACCTCGGTCTCGAACAGTCGGGCGCCGTCCAGACCGTAATCGGCCGGCGTGTCCGGCAAGGCATAGCCCAGGGCCTGGGCGAAGAGCTGGCGCACCCGCTCCACCGCGTGCTGGCCGCGCGGGACGCGGTGCTTGTACTGGTAGCACCAGGACGCCAGGGGTTCGCGCGCCGAGTCGGCATCCAGACCGTGACGCGGGCCCCGGGCCTTGAAGCCGATCCAGGCGCTCTTCAACAGGCCTTGCGCGTCGATGACCGCGTCGTAGGGGCTTTCAGCCAGGACGGCGACGAACCGCCGATAGACCGGATCCCGGCGCAGGGACAAGAGGTGCTTGCGCCAGCGGCGGATGGCGACCGGGATGACGGTCGCGACGGCGGGATGCCAGGCGGGGATCTCGGCGAAGCTTTCCTCCACCACCCAATCGAAACGTATGCCCGGAATGGCCCGGGCGGCGTCGCTCAGGGCCGGCAGGGTGTGGATGACATCGCCCAGGGAACTGGTCTTGATGATGAGAACGCGCAAGCCAGTCTCCGGGCGATGAACAGCCAGTCCGGTTCAGTCGCAGACGACGACGCGGGTGCCGGCGATGTAATCGTGGATGCAGCGGCGCTCGGCGCCGAAGATGGCCAGCACATTGGCCAGGCCGAACACGGGGCCGACCAGGGGGATCGCGGCGATGAGCTGGGGGACCAGGTAACGCAGGCCCACCAGTTTCTTGAACTCCGGCTTATCGCCCTCCAGGGTGACGATGCGGATCTTCAACAGCTTCTTGCCGATGGTCTGCCCGGATTGCGCCAGGAACTTGCCCTGGACGAGCACGAATGCCGTGAAGCCCAGCAAGCTCCAGCCCAGTTGCGTCGCTAGGGAGGGCTGCTCGCCGGCCATGGCAAGCGCGAAGTAGCCGCTGACATACATGACCGGCAAAACCAGGGCCATCATGATCAGCCCGTCGATGATGGCCGCGCCCAGGCGCGTGCCGCGATCGGCGAGGACGGTAGCGCTCTCCGTAACCAGGCTCGCCTCGGGCGTGGCATAGGGGTTGTTGGTCTGCTTGTCTTGCTCGTCCATATCAGTCACTCCGTTGCAGTTGATGAAGACGGTGCGGGCGGCAAGCGGCCCTAGTGGTCCATGCGGGTTACACGATTTCGGCGCCTGAACCCCTGATACGGCGTTGCCGTTCCTCGCCATAGCCCTGCTATGACTCGTCGCGGCGCCTTGTCTCAGGGCTCCATGCATCCGAACTAGTGTTAACTAATTACCCGCATGGACCACTAGCCTCAGGTCTTGGGCAGGGTCACGCCCGTCTGGCCCTGGTACTTGCCGCCGCGATCCCGGTAGGAAGTGTCGCACTCCTCGTCCGATTCCAGGAAGAGCATCTGGGCAACGCCCTCATTGGCGTAGATCTTGGCCGGCAGGGGCGTGGTGTTGGAGAATTCCAGGGTCACGTGGCCCTCCCATTCCGGTTCCAGGGGCGTGACATTGACGATGATGCCGCAGCGCGCATAGGTGGACTTACCCAGGCAAATGGTCAGGACATTGCGCGGGATGCGGAAATACTCGACGGTACGCGCCAGGGCGAAGGAATTGGGCGGGATGATGCAGACATCGCTCTTGATGTCCACGAAGCTGGCGGCGTCGAAGTTCTTCGGGTCGACGATGGCCGAGTTGATGTTGGTGAAGATCTTGAATTCGTCGGCGCAGCGCACGTCGTAGCCGTAACTGGAGGTGCCGTAGGAGACGATGCGCTGATCGTCGCGGAAACGCACCTGGCCCGGTTCGAAGGGTTCGATCATGCCGTGGCGTTCCGCCATGCGGCGAATCCACTTGTCGGATTTGATGCTCATGGGCTCGACTTCTGTGTGCTGAATGCAATAGGAGACGCCGCGCCGGGCGCCAGGAGGCCCGATTCTACGGAACTGGGGGAGTGTGCGCCAGCCCGATCGGGCCGGCGCGGCCGCGACAACTCAGCGCAGAGCGGTCACGTCTTCGGCCTGGAGGCCTTTATCGCCCTTGGTGAGATTGAACTCCACCTGCTGGCCTTCCTTCAGGGTACGGAAGCCTTCGGCGCGAATGGCGCGGAAGTGAACGAACACGTCCTCACCGCCCCCATCACGCTGGATGAACCCGAATCCCTTGGCATCATTGAACCATTTGACGGAGCCGCGCATGCGCTCAGACATAGCCTTACCTCGTTGGAATTATTGCTTTTTTCAGGAAAACAAGGCCTGAGCCAGCGCTCAGCCGTCTTGCAGTATGCCCAAGCGGGCAGGACTTGCTAAGTCCTCGTTTAGTGTTTTCTGTTTTTAGCGATTCAGGTTTATGGAACTTTTGGCGATAAAGGCTACAGCCCGTTCAATTAGCGACAGCCTGTAATTCCAGGCGCAGCCGCTTGGGCAGCTTGGCCGCCACCAGGGCGTAGGAGCCGAGGATCAAGGCCCGCAGTTCCTCGGCGGGCAGGACGCCGGGGCCTTCGAGGGCAATCCAATGGAAGCGGGCGGCATAGGGCGCGGGACGGATGCCCCGCCGATCGGTCAGTTCCAAAAAGCGCTCCGCCGGCACCTTGAAGGAGAAGCCCTGGGAATCCCGGTCCTGGTCGGCCAGGCACAGGAACATCTTGCCGGCCACCGAATACACGCGGTCGGCGCCCCATTTCACGTCCACCGTCACCCCGGGCAGGCCGGCGCAGAGCGCTTCGATGGCATCGTAGTCCAGGCTCATGGCGGCGTCCTCAGGAACGGTGTGCTCAGGTATTGGTGATGGCGATGGTCGGGAAGCTCTGGGCGAAATTCTTGGCTTCCAGGCTGAGTTTGGCGGCCGCCCGGCGGGCGATGTCGCGATAGAGCATGGCCGTCGCGCTCTCCGGCTCCGCCGCCACGGTCGGGCAGCCGCCATCGGCCTGCTCGCGGATGGACAGGGCCAGGGGCAGGCTGCCCAGGAGTTCGACGCCATAGCCCTCGGCCAGCTTGGCCCCGCCGCCGATCCCGAAGATGTGCTCCACATGGCCGCAGGCCGAGCAGGTATGAAGAGCCATGTTCTCGACGATGCCCAGGACCGGCACCGACACCTTCTGGAACATGGCGATGCCCTTGCGCGCATCGGCCAGGGCCAGATCCTGGGGCGTGGTGACGATGATGGCGGCGGTGACCGGCACTTTCTGGGCCAGGGTCAGGTGCGCATCGCCCGTGCCCGGCGGCAGGTCGACGATCAGGTAGTCGAGCTCGTCCCAGCGGGTGTCGTTGAGCAGCTGCTGCAGGGCGCTGGACACCATGGGGCCGCGCCAGATCATGGCCTGGTCCTCGTCCACCAGATAGCCGATGGACATGGTTTGCAGGCCGTGCGCCATGACCGGCTGGATGCTCTTCTGGTCCCTGGATTCGGGCCGCTGACCGGCGACGCCGAGAAGAATGGGTTGGCTGGGGCCGTAGATGTCGGCATCGAGCACGCCGACGCGCGCGCCCTCGGCGGCCAGCGCCAAGGCCAGGTTGGCGGCGGTCGTGGACTTGCCCACGCCGCCCTTGCCGGAGGCCACGGCCAGGATGTTCTTGACCCCGGGAATAGGCTTGGCGCCGCCCTTGATGGCGTGGGCGGCGATCTGCTGGCGCAAGCCGATATTCACCCGCTCGACGCCGGGCACGGCCATGAGACAGGCTTCCAGGCCCTGGCGCAGTGCCGCCTCGTGGCCGGCGAACGGAAAGCCGAGCACGAGCTCCAACTCCACGGTGGCACCGGAGATGCGCAGGCTCTTCAAGGCCTGGGCGCTGTCCAGGTCGGTGGCTAGGTAGCGGTCGCGGTACTGGCAAAGGGCGGAGCGGACGTCCGCCTCGGCGATGGCGGTCTTGCGGAAAAACATGCGGGACTCCCAGGTCAGGCGGCACGGCGCGATGCCGGATAATTCCTGAGCGTAATACTATGGTATTTCGGCGTTTTTGCCCAGGGCGAGACACCCGCCTTGCTGTCGAGAACGACCTGAGCTCAGGGCCTGGGCGGCCCGACAGTTGTAACAAAATATTTCAAACGTACCGCCCAAGCGCATCAAGCCCGACCACCGATACAAAGGGATACACGGGCACACAAGTTCCTACAAAGACCGGGGCTCCGGCTGGTTATGGTGCACGAGGTTTTTCGCACTCACGCGATTGCATGACCTCCGGAGTACCTCGATGAACTTTCAGCGTTCCCTGCTCGCGAGCCTCGTCGCCAGCAGTCTCTTCGCCCTGCATGCCCCGATCGCCCAAGCTCAGGAGCCGGCGCTCGGCTTCAAGCTCAGCCAGGCCTCGGACGCCGCGCACAGCGCCCTGGCGGCCAGCATCCAGCGCGATGCCCAGACCGGCCTGCCCCGCTTCGTCTGGGCCAATCCGAACCTGCCCAAGGCGCCGGTGGCCATGGCCAAGGCCGGCGAGACCAGCCGCCTGGCCGGCAGCCACTACCTGGCCAAGTTCGCTCCGCTCTACGGCCTGGACGGCGACAGCCTGGCCAGCGCCCGCCTGGAGCGCGTGCACGACACCGGCAGCGGCCCCATCGTCCTAGCCTACGGCCAGGCCGTGGACGGCATCGAGGTTTTCCGTTCCCGTCTGGCCCTGACCCTGGACCGCGAGCACCGCCTGGTGTCCCTGTCCGGCAACCTCTCCGCCGATGTGGGCGGCCTGCGCAAGCGCCTGGCCAAGTCCGGCGGCGCCGCCGCCTTCGGCCGCAGCCCGGCCCAGTCCGCCGCGACCGCCTTCCAGCGCATGGGCGGCGCCCTCGCCGCCGGCGATTTCGCCGAAGCCGCCTCCCGCCAGGGCTACCGCTACCTCAGCGCACCGGCCCAGGGCGACTATCAGCTACGCCAGCCGGCCCGCGTCAAACCGGTGTATTTCCCGGTCGGCAAGACCCTGATCCCGGCCCATTACGTGGAGCTGAAGGCCGGCCAACCCGGCACCCGCGACAGCGACTACCTAGCCTTCGTGGTCGGCGCCGCCGACGGCCGCATCCTGTTCAAGAAGAATCTGAGCGCCAAGGACACGAACTTCGCCTACCGCGTGTTCGCCGACGCCGACGGCGTCAAGCTGCCCTGGGACGGCCCCCAGGAACGCGCCGGCCATCCCCACCCCACCGGCCTCGCCGACAATTACAAGCCGGGCTTCCGCGCCCCCCAGCTGGTGACCCTGAGCCAAGGGCCCATCAGCAAGTCCGATCCCTGGCTGAGGGAAGGCAGCCTGGAAACCCGTGGCAACAACGTCGATGCCTATGTGGATCAGGCGGCCGGCGACGGTTACACGGCGGGCCAGGATCTGCGCGCCACGGTCAACAGCCTGGCGGGCGGCGTGCCCGGCTTCGACTACAGCCTGGACACCGACAAGGCGGCCAATGCCGACGACAGCCAGAAGATGGCGGCGGCCACGGAGATGTTCTACGTCACCAACTGGCTGCACGACTGGTTCTACGATGCCGGCTTCGACGAGGCGGCCGGCAATGCCCAGCTCGACAACTACGGGCGCGGCGGCCAGGGCGGCGACCCGCTCCTGGCCGAGGCCCAGGACTATTCCGGCAGCAATAACGCCAACATGGGCACGCCCGCCGACGGCGAATCGCCGGTCATGCAGATGTTCGTGTACTTCCACGAGGGCGATGCCGAGCTGAGCATCCAGGCGCCCGGCGGCATGGGCCCGTTCATGAGCCAGGGCGCGGCCTTCGGCCCCGAGGACTTCGATCTCAGCGCCGAGCTGGTGGAAATGACCCCAACCCTGGGCTGCGAGAACGCCAACAACCCGGCGGCCCTGGCTGGCAAGATCGCCGTCATCGATCGCGGCACCTGCCAGTTCAGCGACAAGGTGGCCAATGCCCAGGCCGCCGGCGCCGTCGGCGCCCTGGTCGTCAACAATGCCGACAGCGGCCTGCCGGGCATGTCCGCCGGCGATCGCGCAGGAGAAGTGACCATCCCCTCCTTCGGCATCAGCAAGGCCGATGGCACGGCCCTGCGCGCAGCCCTGGCCGGCGGCGCGGTGCGCGTGCGCATGCTGCCCGCCAAGCCGTCCCGCGACTCCTCTTTCGACGCCCTGACCATCGCCCACGAATGGGGGCATTACATCACCAACCGCCTGATCGGCGACGGCGCCGGCCTGGACAACAACCAGGGCGGCTCCATGGGCGAAGGCTGGGGCGATTTTATCGCCCTGCTGATGACCACCGAGGCCCGCGATCTGGACGTGGCCAGCAATGCCGGCTGGAACGGCGTCTACGGCTTCGCCGGCTATTCCGACCAGGGTCGAATCGCCGATAACGCCTATTACGAGGGCATCCGCGGTTTCCCCTACACCACGGACATGGCCAAGAACCCCCTGAGCTTCCGCCACATCGAGGCCGGCGTGCCGCGCAATGCCGATGACGACGGCGAGAACAATGCCGAGGTCCATGCCTCCGGCACGGTCTGGGCCAGCATGCTCTGGGAATGCTACACGGCCCTGCTGCGCGACCATCCCTTCGCCGAGGCCCAGAAGCGCATGAAGAACTACCTGGTGGCCAGCCTGAAGGCGACGCCCGCCAGCCCCACCTTCATCGAGGCCCGCGACGCGCTCATGGCCGCCGCCAAGGCTGGCGATGCGGCGGACTACGGACGCTTCGCCCAGGCCTTCGCCAAGCGCGGCATGGGCGCCGGCGCCGAGGCGCCGGACCGCTACAGCGGCGACCACGTCGGCGTGGTGGAGAGCTTCAGCGCCAAGGGCGGCGCGACCATCGAGGTCCTGGAGCTGGATCACCGCGGCGGCGCGCCGCGCTGTGACGCCGACGAGGCCCTGGATGCCGGAGAGACCTCGGTGCTCAAGTTCGCCGTGCGCAACTCCGGCTTCCTGCCGCTCAACGCCCTGAAGGCCCAGCTCAGCAGCACCGCTAGTAATGTTGTCTTCGCCAACGGCGGCGAACTCAGCCTGCCGGCCCTACAGCCGGGCCAGAGCGCCGATGGCGAAATCGCCGTCACACTCCCGCGCGCCGGCGTCGCTGAGAACCTCAAGCTGACGCTGCGCATGAGCGATCCGGACATGGAGACGGCGGTGAGCCAGGCCGGCGCCCAGGAGCTGGAGGAACTGGTCAACTACGACCTCGCCGCCAATGCCACGCGCGACCCGGTGCCCCTGGATCGCCTGGTCAATGCCAGCACTTCCACCAGCGGCGGCGACATCCAGCCCTGGCTGGTGGCTGAAAACCCGCTGGTACAGGAAACCGACTACCTGTACTTCGGCCCCAATCCGGGCGTGGCCGGTGAGAACCAGCTCCTGCTGCCGGCCTTCACCGTAGCCGCCGACGACAAGCTGGCGCTCGCCTGGCAGCAAGCCTTCGGCTTCGAGGCCGATAGCGACGCCAACTACGACGGCGGCGTCGTGGAGTACCGCGTCGACGGCGGCGCCTGGCAGCGTGCCGACGCTGGCCTGAGCCCGGCCTATAACGGCCGGATCGACGGCGGCGGCAACGTCGCCGGCATGGAAGGCCAGCTGGCCTACGTGGGCCGCAGCGAGGACTTCCCGGCCCTCGCCAACGCCAGCCTGAACCTCACGGGCAAGGGCCTGGCCGGCAAGCGCGTGGAAGTCCGCTTCCGCATCGGCGCCGACCGCAACACCGCCGACATGGGCTGGCTCATCGACAACCTGGAAGTGACCGGGGCCAGCAACACGCCCTTCCAGTCGCCGGCGGCCAATGCCAAGTCCTGCGCCTTCAATAACGCCCCCATGGCCGATGCCGGCGCCGACAAGACGGTGGCCGGCTCGGCCAGCGTGGAGCTGGACGGCAGCGCCTCCCGCGACATCGACGGCGACGCCCTGTCCTACGCCTGGACCCAGACCGCCGGCACGCCGGTCACGCTGAGCGATGCCGCCACCGCCAAGCCGCGCTTCACCGCGCCGGCCACGGCGGGCGGCCTGCGCTTCAAGCTCTCGGTGACCGATGCCCTGGGCAAGAGCGGCGAGGACGAGGTGGCGGTGACGGTCAATGCCGCGACGCCCCGCAGCGGCGGAGGTGGCGGCGGCAGCTTCGGCTGGCTGCTGGCGGCCCTGCCCCTGCTACGCCTGCGCCGGCGCTGAGCTAGGAGCCCGAACCGGGGAGCCTCGTGCTCCCCGGTTTTTTTTGCGTAGTGCACGCGCTCTGCCCAGGCGCTACAATCGCAAGCTTTGCTTCAAGCCGGAAACCCCTGCCGATGACTCGCCGCATTCTCGTCACCAGCGCCCTGCCCTATGCCAACGGTTCGCTACACCTGGGCCATATGCTGGAGCAGATCCAGACCGACATCTGGGTGCGCTTCCAGCGTGCCCGTGGCCATGAGTGCCATTATGTCTGCGCCGACGACACCCACGGCTCGCCGGTGATGCTCAAGGCGGAATCGCTGGGCAAGACCCCGGAGCAGTTCATCGCCGAGGTCAGCGCCGAACACCAGGCCGATTCCCGCGACTTCCTGATCGAGCATGCCAATTACGGCTCGACCCATAGCGAGAGCAATCGCGTCCTCGCCCAGGACATCTACCGCCGCCTGAACGCCAAGGGCCATATCGCCCGGCGCACCATCAGCCAGCTCTTCGATCCGGAAAAGCAGATGTTCCTGCCGGATCGCTTCGTCAAGGGCGAGTGCCCGAAGTGCGGCGCGGCGGACCAGTACGGCGACTCCTGCGATGCCTGCGGCGCGACCTACAGCCCCACCGAGCTGAAGAATCCGCGTTCGGCCGTGTCCGGCGCGACGCCGGTGCTCAAGGACTCCGAGCATTATTTCTTCGATCTGCCCAGCTTCGCCGACGCGCTCCAGGACTGGATCGCTCATAGCCGGCTCGACAGCGCCATCGTCAACAAGCTCAAGGAATGGTTCGAGGGCGGTCTGCAGCAATGGGACATCTCCCGCGATGCGCCCTATTTCGGCTTCGAGATCCCCGATGCGCCGGGCAAGTACTTCTACGTCTGGCTGGATGCGCCCATCGGCTATATGGCGAGCTTCCAGGAGCTGTGCGAGCGCACGGGCCTCAACTTCGACGAATTCTGGGCCGAGGGAGCGACCACCGAGGTCTATCACTTCATCGGCAAGGACATCATGTACTTCCACACGCTGTTCTGGCCGGCGATGCTGAAGGGCGCGGGTTTCCGCCAGCCCACTTCGGTCTATACCCACGGCTATGTGACCGTGAACGGCACCAAGATGTCCAAGTCCAAGGGCACCTTCATCAAGGCCCGCACTTACCTGGAGCAGCTCAGCCCCGAGTACCTGCGCTATTACTTCGCCGCCAAGCTGGGCGCCGGTGTCGACGATCTGGATCTGAACCTGGAAGACTTCCAGAACCGCGTCAACGCGGATCTCGTGGGCAAGGTCGTGAACATCGCCAGCCGCTGCGCCGGCTTCATCCATAAAAATTTCGGCGGCAAGCTCGGCGCGACCAATGTCAACCCGGCCCTGACGGGCGAGTTCCAGGCCGCCGCCGAGTCCATCGCCACGGCCTACGAGGGCCGCGAGTTCGCCAAGGCCGTGCGCGAGATCATGGCCTTGGCCGACAAGGCCAATGCCTATATCGCCGAGACCGCGCCCTGGGCCCTGGTCAAGGCCGGCAAGCTGGAGGAAGCGCACGGCGTGTGCTCGGTGGCCCTCAACCTGTTCCGCCTCTTGATGATCTACCTGAAGCCCATCCTGCCGGCCACGGTGGCGGCTTCCGAGCAATTCCTGGCCATCGCGCCCCTCAGCTGGGCCGACAGCCAGAGCCTCCTGGGCGAGCACGCCATCAAGCCCTTCATCCCCCTGATGCAGCGCATCGAGAAAGACAAGATCGACGCCATGATTGAAGCCTCCAAGGAAACGACCCAGGCCCCGGCACCGGCCGATGCCGCCAAGCCCAAGACCGCCGGCCATGTGCAGCCGGGCCAGGTGGAGGCCATCAAGGACACCATCAGCATCGACGACTTCGACAAGGTGGACCTGCGCATCGCCACGATCGTCAGCGCCGAGCACGTGGAAGGCGCCGAGAAGCTGCTCAAGCTGCAACTGGACATCGGCGGCGAGACCCGCCAGGTCTTCGCCGGCATCAAGAGCGCCTATGCCCCGGAGGCCCTGGTGGGCAAGCTCACCGTGATGGTCGCCAACCTGGCGCCGCGCAAGATGAAATTCGGCCTCTCCGAGGGCATGGTCCTGGCGGCCGGCCCGGGCGGCAAGGATCTGTTTATCCTCAACCCGGATGCCGGCGCGGCACCGGGGATGCGGGTGAAGTAAGCCGCAGGCTCAGCCATAACCCCCGTTCGTCCTGAGCCTCCTGAGCTTGTCGAAGGGCGAAGGACGAACGCGCTCGAAGCAGCACGTCCGTTCATGCTTCGACAGGCTCAGCACGAACGGACTTAGAGCACGACCCGCCCCCGTGGAAACCTACCCCTACCAGCCCCAAGCCCTGCAAGCCTACGGCGTCCTCGCCGTGGTGGTGTTTTTGCTCGCCTGGTGGTTGGCGCGGCGCTGGTGGGCCTGGCTGAAGATCAGCCTTCTGTCCCTGACCGGCGCCCTGGCCTTCACCCCGGCCTTCGTGTTCCCGGACAAGGATTTCGTCGCGCCGGCCATCGTGCACCTGATCTTCGACGCCGGCCAGCACCTACACGACGGCCAGCTGGCGATGACCCTGCAGCGCGATCTGACGCCCATCGCCCTGGTCTTCGCCGTGCTGTTCATCCTCGGTGCCTTGCTGCACTTCGTCTTGCCCAAGAGTCGGGCGGAAAAAGAGCGGGACATGGACGACAACCGCCTGGACCGGCGCCTGGAACGGGAGCAGCGCGCCACGGGCCGCAAGCCCCGGCGCGAACCCGACGCCGAGGACGAGCCGCCGCGCCGGCCGGCCCGCGACCGGGTCCTGGAGCGCATCGAGCCGGAGATCCATGTGCACCGGTCTAGCGCCAACAAGCCGCGCGGCGCCAGTCCGCGACGCTAAAGCCCTGTCGCACGGCTTATCCTGGCTCATAATTAAGCACTTCCCCCAGACCGGCTCACCATGACCGACTACCTGCTGCTCTTCATCAGCGCCGTGCTCGTCAACAACTTCGTCCTGGTGAAGTTCCTGGGGCTATGCCCGTTCATGGGCGTGTCTCGCAAGCTGGAAACCGCTACGGGCATGGCGCTCGCCACCAGTTTCGTCCTGACCCTGGCCTCGGGCAGCTCCTACATCGTCGAGCATTACATCCTCCAGCCCCTAGGCGTCGGTTATCTGCGCACCTTAAGCTTCATCCTGGTCATCGCCGTGGTGGTGCAGTTCACCGAGATGGCCTTGCGCAAATCCAGCCCCCTGCTCTACCAGCGCCTGGGGATCTTCCTGCCCCTCATCACCACCAACTGCGCCGTGCTGGGCGTGGCCCTGCTCAACGTCAATCAGAGCCACGATTTCTTCGGTTCCCTAGTCTACGGCTTCGGCGGGGCCATGGGCTTCTCCTTGGTCCTGATCTTGTTCGCGGCCTTGCGCGAGCGCATCGACGTGGCCGACGTGCCCAAGCCCTTCCGGGGACCGGCCATCGCTCTCATTACCGCTGGCCTCATGTCCCTGGCCTTCATGGGCTTCGCCGGCCTGGTGAAAAACTGATGAGCACGCTGCTCGCGGCGCTCATCGCCCTGCTCGCCATCGCCCTGGTGTCCGGCGCCGTGCTGGGCTGGGCCTCCCTGCGCTACCGGGTCGAGGGCAATCCCCTGGCCGAACAAATCAACGCCAGCCTGCCCCAGACCCAGTGCGGGCAATGCGGCTATCCGGGCTGCCGGCCCTATGCCGAAGCGGTGGCGCAAGGCGATGCCATCAACAAGTGCATTCCCGGCGGCGCGGCCGGCGTCGCCAAGCTCGCCGAACTGACCGGCCGGCCGGCGGCGGAACTGGCCCAGGACGAAAAGCCCGCCGTGGTCGCCTATATCCGCGAGGCCGAGTGCATAGGCTGCACGAAATGCATCCAGGCCTGCCCCGTGGACGCCATCGTCGGCGCGCCCAAGCTGATGCACACGGTGATCGCGGCCCAGTGCACCGGCTGCGAGCTGTGCCTGCCGCCCTGCCCGGTGGACTGCATCGAGCTGCGCCCGGTGCGCGGCGGCATCGCCGCCTGGCGCTGGCCGGAGCCCATCGCGATCAAGGTGTTGGCATGAGTCCAGCCGCCCCAACGCCAAACCTGGGCTACGGCGGCATCAGCCGGCTGTGGACCATGCCCGGCGGCGTCCACCCGCCGGAGCAAAAGGACCAGTCCAATAGCACGCCGATCCAGAGCCTGCCCCTGCCGCGCCGGCTCTATATCCCCATGGACCAGCACGCGGGCGCGCCGGCGCTGCCGGTCGTGAGCGCTGGCGAGCGCGTGCTCAAGGGCCAGCTCATCGGCCGCGACGCGACCGGCCGGGGCGGCAATGTGCATGCCTCCACTTCGGGCACGGTGCAGGCCATCACCGAGCACACGCTCTGCCACCCCTCGGGTCTGACGGGCACGAGCGTGATCCTGGAGCCGGACGGCGAAGAGTGCTGGTTCGCGCATGCAGGCATCCCCGACTACCTCGCCGCCGCGCCGGAGGCGCTGCTGGAGCGGGTGCGCGAGGCCGGAATCGTCGGCCTGGGCGGCGCCGGCTTTCCCACGGCCGCCAAGCTGGCCCAGGGCAATGCCCTGCACACCCTGATCCTCAACGGCGCCGAATGCGAGCCCTATATCAGCTGCGACGACCGGCTGATGCGCGAGCGCGCCGCCGAGGTGGTCGAGGGGGGACGCATCCTGATGCGCATCCTCGGCGTCGAACGCTGCCTCATCGGCGTCGAAGACAACAAGCCCGAAGCCATCGAGGCTCTGTGGACGGCACTGCGCGCCAGCGGCGAGGAGCGGATGCACCTGGCGACGCTGCCCACCCGCTACCCCTCCGGCGGCCAGAAGCAGCTCATCTACATCCTGACCGGCCAGGAAGTACCCAGCGGCAAGCGATCCAGCACGATCGGCGTGCTCATGCACAATGTCATGACCGCCGCGGCCGTGTACCGGGCCGTGGCCCGGGGCGAGCCGCTCGTCTCGCGTATCGTCACGGTCACCGGCGCCGGCATCGGCCTGCCCGGCAATTACGAAGTCTTGCTGGGCACGCCCATGGCGGACCTGCTCAACGCCAGCAATGCCCACGGCTTCCACAAGCTGATCGTGGGCGGCCCGATGATGGGCTTCACCCTGCGCGACGCCAAGACACCGGTCACCAAGATCGCCAACTGCCTCCTGGCGCCCACCATGGCCGAGCTGCCGCCGCCGCCCAACGCCAAGCCCTGCATACGCTGCGGCCTGTGCGTGGACGCCTGCCCAGCCAAGCTCCTGCCGCAACAATTGTTCTGGTTTGCCCGCGCCGGCGAGGACCACAAGGCGGTCAAGCACCATCTCTTCGACTGCATCGAGTGCGGGGCCTGCGCCTATGTCTGTCCCAGCGACATCCCCCTGGTGAGCTATTACCGGGTCGCCAAGGACCGCATCCGCGCCGAGCGCGAGGCCAAGCGCCAGGCCGAGCATGCCCGTCGACGCTTCGAGGCCCGGGAGGCGCGGCTGGCCCGGGAGGCGGCGGAGAAGGCCGAGCGCCTGAAGCGCGCCACCGAGGCTCGGCGCGCCGAGCTGGCCGCGAACCCGGAGGCCCAGGCCGCCATCGCCGCCGCCCTGGCGCGCAGCCAGGCCGCCGAACCGGCCGCCGTCGAGCCCGTCGCGGCGCCGCCCGAGGCCGCCGCCGATCCAGCCGCCGCTCGCAAGGCCGAGATCGCCGCCGCCATCGCCCGCGCCAAGGCGCGCAAGACTCAGGGCGCAGTCCCCGCCGAAACCTCCGATAGCCACAAGGACGAGCCCGCGCCATGAGCCTGGCCTACGCCCCCTCACCCCATAAATCCAAGGCCGAAAACCTGGGCGCCTTCATGCGCCAGGTCGTCTGGGCCGCCGTGCCAGGGGCGGTAGCCCTGTTCTGGGCCTTCGGTTGGGGCGTCGTGTTCCAGGTCTGGATGTGCTGCTTCACAGCCATCGCCACCGAGGCCCTGGTGCTAGCCTTGCGCCGCCGGCCCATACGCCCGGCCCTCACCGACTGCACGGCCCTGGTGACCGGCGTGCTGCTTGGCCTCGCCCTGCCGCCCTACGCGCCCTGGTGGTGCGCCGTGTTCGGTAGCGGTTTCGCCATCCTGTTCGGCAAGCAGGTCTACGGCGGCATGGGCTTTAACCCCTTCAACCCGGCCATGCTCGGCTATGTGCTGCTGCTCGTGTCCTTTCCGGTGCAGATGACCATCTGGGCGACGCCGCTGGATCTGGTGCAACGACCCATGGGCCTGTGGGACGGCCTCAGCCTGGTCTGGCTGGGTGAGACCACGAACCACGAGACCCTGGTTTCCCTGCACAGCGGCATCGACGCCTGGACCTCGGCCTCGCCTCTGGACCATGTGAAGACGCAGCTGGGCCAGGGCTATAGCCTGAGCGAAGCCCTGGACACGCCCATCGCCCGGGGATTCTCCGGCTTCAGCTGGGAATGGGTGAACCTGGCCTTCGGCCTGGGCGGTCTCTATCTGTGCGTGCGCAAGATCGCCGACTGGCGCATCCCGGCCGGCATGCTTGCCGCCCTGTTCGTCCTGGCCTCGGGCTTCTCCCTGACCGACAGCGACCGCTATACCGGACCGATCTTCCAACTTTTCAACGGCGCCACCATGCTCGGCGCCTTCTTCATCGCCACCGATCCGGTCACCGCCGCCACCACCCCCAGGGGTCGCTGGCTGTTCGGCATCGGCATCGGCGTCCTGGTCTATGTGATCCGGACCTTCGGCGGCTATCCGGATGGCATGGCCTTCGCGGTCCTGCTCATGAATCTGGCCGCGCCGACCCTGGACTACTTGACCATCCCGACGGCCTATGGCCATGGAGAGGAACCATGAGCCTGGGCCGGGCCATCAGCCGCAATGCCCTGATCCTGGGGGCCTTCGCCCTGCTGTCCACCGGCCTCGTGCTGCTTGTGCACCAGCTCTCCGCCGGGCGCATCGCCGCCCAGGAACGCGCAGCCCTGGAGGGCACGCTGCAACAGCTGGTGCCGGAAACGGCATATGACAACAAGCTCTATGCCGACTGCACTTCCGCCCTGGACCCGGAGCTCCTGGGCTCCAGGACGCCGGTCCGGGTCTACCGCGCCCGGCGCGCGGGACAACCCGTGGCCCTGATCCTGAGTCCCGTCGCCCCGGACGGCTATTCCGGGGCCATCCACCTACTGGTGGGAGTGTACCGGAACGGCCGGCTGGCCGGGGTGCGCGTGGCCACCCACAAGGAAACCCCGGGCCTGGGCGACAAGATCGAGACGCGCAAGTCCGACTGGATCCTGAGCTTTGCCGGCAAGTCCCTGAGCGATCCCGGCGAGGAAGGCTGGAAGGTGGACAAGGACGGCGGGCAGTTCGACGCCTTCGCCGGCGCAACGATCACGCCGCGCGCCGTGGTCAAGGCCGTGTACCAGAGCCTGGAATATGTCCAGCTACGCGCCGACGCGCTCTATGCCGCGCCCAACGAGTGCCGGGAGTGATAATGACCACAAACACCTACCCCGCCATCGCCAAAGACGGCCTCTGGCACAACAACCCCGCCCTGGTGCAGATCCTGGGCCTGTGCCCCCTGCTCGCCACCTCCAACAGCGCCGCCAATGGCTTAGGGCTGGGGCTCGCCACCCTACTGGTGCTGACCGGCTCCAACCTGTCCATCTCTCTGCTGCGCAAGCTCGTGCCCCACGAGATCCGCATTCCCGTGTTCATCATGCTCATCGCTTCCTATGTGACCAATGTGCAGACCGTGATGAACGCGTTCGCCTACCCGCTCTACCAGGTCTTGGGCATCTTCATCCCGCTCATCGTCACCAACTGCGTGGTCATAGGCCGCGCCGAGGCCTTCGCCTCCAAGCAGCCGGTCCTGGCCTCGGGCCTCGACGGCTTTGCCCAGGGCATGGGCTTCTGCGCCGCCTTGTTCACCCTGGGCGCCCTGCGCGAACTGGCCGGCCAGGGCACCCTGCTCGCCGATGCCGATAAGCTGCTAGGTCCCTGGGCCAGGGTCCTGAGCGTACAGGTCTTCCACCCGGACGCCGTGTTCCTGGCCGCCATCCTGCCGCCGGGCGCCTTTATCGGCCTGGGCGTACTCATCGCCGGCAAGAACTGGCTGGACGCGCGCCGCGCCGCCCGGCAAACTCTCGCGGCTCCCGCGTCCGCGCCAGCCCTGCACTAGAAACCGATGAACGCCGCCAAACGCCTAGCCATCTTCCAGCGCCTGCGCGCCGCCAACCCCGAGCCGACCACCGAACTGGAATACACCACGCCCTTCGAGCTCCTGGTGGCGGTCACCCTCTCCGCCCAGGCCACCGACGTGGGCGTCAACAAGGCCACGCGCAAGCTCTTCCCCGTCGCCAATACCCCGGAAGCCATCCACGCCCTGGGCGTCGAGGGCTTGACCGAGTACATCAAGACCATAGGCCTGTACAACTCCAAGGCGAAAAACATCATCGAGGCCTGCCGCCTCCTCATCGAGAAGCACGGCGGGAAAGTGCCCGAGGATAGAGAGTCCCTAGAGGCCCTGCCGGGCGTGGGCCGCAAGACCGCCAACGTGGTGCTCAACACCGCTTTCGGCCAGCCCACCATGGCCGTGGACACCCATATTTTCCGCATCAGCAACCGTATCGGCCTCGCCCCCGGCAAGGACGTGCGCGCCGTGGAGGACAAGCTGCTCAAGGTCGTGCCCAAGGAGTTCCTGAAGGACGCCCACCACTGGCTGATCCTGCACGGCCGCTACACCTGCGTGGCGCGCAAACCGCGCTGCGGCGCCTGCCTCATCGAGGATTTGTGCGAATACAAGGACAAGACCGAGGACACCGAATAAGGCTGGGAAAGGCGTAAACTGAAAGGCAAAACCACTCAAGGAAGCCGGCATGTTCGCGCTGTTCGCCCTGCTGTCCCTGACCGCCCCCGCCGAGGCGGCCACCCAGGTCTACCGCTGCCAGGACACCAAGGGCCAGGCCATGTTCAGCGACACGCCCTGCGGCAAGGACGCGCAAACCGTGACCATCCGCCAGCCGTCGGTGATCCAGAGCCTGCCGCGCGCCCAGATCGACGCGGCCCAGATGCCCGACCCGCCGAAAGCCCGCCCCGCGGCCAGAACCGACAACTGCCCCACGCCCCAGGCCATCGCCCAGGCGATCTTCCGCAAACAGGTACTGCTGTGCATGAGCACGACCGAAGTGGATAGAGCCGCCGATCCGGCCATGCGCGAGAATTTCCGCAGCCTGAGCGGCGCGGATGCCCAAGGCAGCTACCAGGAGCGGTATTACGGCGCCGCCAGCGACGACTGGCCGCGCTACATCAAATTCCGCAACAACCGGGTCGCCGAATTCCACGAGGAAGCGCCGGTTCCCGCCTGCCCGCCCCATTGCGCGCGCCAGGACTACACCCGCTATCCGCTTCCTTACCCACCCCGCTACCCGCTCCAGCCGGGCCAGGTTTATCCCGGCAACCCCGCTTACCCAGCCTATCCCTACGCCCAGCCGGAGCCTCAGCCCGAACCCCGGGTCGATATCCAGATACGCCTGGGCAACACGCCGGAGCCGCCTCGCCAGGACGAGGACCACTAGCGCAGCTCGTGTTGGGCGCGCAGATTCTCCAGGAGCGCCGCGCTGCCCAGCCAGACCAGTTCCAGGACCCGGGCGAAGCCGTTGCGCGCCCCGTAATAGGGATCGGGCACTTCGTCCAGCCCCAGGGCCGGCGCATGGCTCAAGAGCAGGCCCAGTTTGTGGCCCAGCTCCGGCGGGCACTTGTGCTGCAAATAGGCCAGATTGTCCCGGTCCATGGCCAGGATGTAATCGAAGTAGGCGAAGTCGCTCTCGTCCACCTTGCGCGCCCGGAGCTTGGCCAGATCGATGCCTCGCTCCTTGGCCGCCGCCTGAGTGCGCGGATCCGGCGCCTGCCCGGCATGGCCGCCGCTGACCCCCGCCGAGTCGACCTCGAAATAGGCGCTCAGGCCCTCCTCCCGCACCAACTGGCGAAACACGCCCTCGGCCGTGGGCGAACGGCAGATATTGCCCATGCAGACGAACAAGACTTTGATTTTTTGCATACCGAACCAGGACAGATCCATGACCCGAGGCAGGCGCGAAGTCCATGCCCCACACGACAGTCCCTAGCTTACCAAGCTTTATCGGCCGGCTGGTTCCTCATGCCGCCAAGTCGGCTTGCCATCGACCGCGTGCGTGTCAGCCGCGTCGGGCCGCTTCGATCGCAGCAATATCGATCTTTCCCATCTCCATCATCGCCTCGAAGGCGCGCTTGGCGGCGGCACGATCCGGATCGGCGATGGCGGCGGTGAGCGCGCGCGGCGTGATCTGCCAGGACATGCCCCACTTGTCCTTGCACCAGCCGCAGGCGCTCTCCTGACCGCCGTTGCCCACGATGGCGTTCCACAAGCGGTCGGTTTCGGCCTGATCGTCGGTCGCGACCTGGAACGAAAACGCCTCGCTGTGCTTGATCCCCGGGCCGCCGTTCAGGCCGAGACAAGGAATCCCCATCACAGTGAACTCCACCATCAAAACATCGCCCTGTTTACCAGCCGGATAGTCGCCGGGCGCGCGATGCACCGTTCCCACCTCGCTGTCCGAGAATGTCTCGGCATAGAACTTCGCCGCATCCAGGGCAGTGCCGTCGTACCAAAGGCAGATCGTGTTTTTGGCGACCATGTTCGTTCTCCGCTCGTGACGGTTAGGTGACCCCTAGCGAAACAAGCTTCCGCGCGAAGCGAGCGGTAAAGCCGGGGCGGTTCATGATGTAACAAATGGAGGTATAGCAGGCGCTTCGATACGTGCCCGAAAGGCGCTGCTCAAGACCAACGGTCATTTTCTTTACACCGTTCGCCCTGAGTAGCCCGCTTCAGCGGGCGTATCGGAGGGCTCTTTGGCTTCGTACACGAAAGTATGCCCAGGCCCTGAGCAGCAACGCGGCTTTGGCTTGAATGAATTGCTAGAGCGCACCGCGGGATTCGTACACATGAGCGATCCCCGGGATCCTAGCGCGCTTTCCGTAAGGCATGGCAACTCTGAGCGCATTGGCCAGCACCCCGCGCATCTCTTTGTCCGTCTCCGTTGTGAACTCCGAGTACAAGGCTTGCCAGACAAGCTCTCCTCCATCACGCACGGTAAGTGCGCGGATGATGCCCTCTCGTACGCGAGGGTGGTGAGGGAGCTGTAGATGGCGAACGAGCATTGGATAGGCTCGCTCACAAGGGCCAATGAAAGGCCGCTCCGCATGGGTTAGGACTGTTATTGACAAAGTCCCAGACGGACGCAATGGCGTAGCCGAGCGTCTTCGCCTCTCCCGAGATAACTCTCTCCTCATCAGCAAACTCAGCGCCGAAGGCGGCCTGCTTAGCGTGCTTGCGCGCCATCGACTCTTGGTTCTCTGGATCCGCTGCCAGGGCGTCCAGTAGCTCATTGGCTGTTGTGGACTTGCGAGATGTCATATGTGCGCTCTAACGCTCGACGTGAGGGGCTGCCCGCTTGCAGGACATCCCCTTGACGAGGGGTTAGACGGCACGGCTGCTGAAGCTGGTTCAGTCGTCAATGAATTTCCAGGTGTCATCACCATCGAATCGGCGCACGCGGACCGCTGCAATCAGCTTGGGATCGAAGTTTCCGAGGTTGACGCCGTGCTTGCAGCCCGGAGTTGGCTGCAATGGTTCCCAGTGAGTGACACATCCACAAGTCCTGCAGTGGATGGTGCGCAGCGTTTTGTCACCCTGGATGTACTCTGCCGTTGCTTCCGGATGCCCTTGGATTTCGACGGTGCCGAATTCGAAGTAGACCCACGGCCCACCAATGCGCCGGCACAAGGAGCAGTTGCACGCAGTGGCCACCTCGGGCGTGGAAGGCAATTTCATCCGAACTGCGCCGCAGTGGCATGAACCTTCGTGCATTTGCGTTCTCCAAGGGGGACAGGGGCGTGAATGATGCCGTCTAACGCCGGAGTTAAGCGGCATGTGGGCCGCGCCCAGCATGTTACAAGATCGGGAATATGCTGAGTGCGGCCCACGTGTCCACTTGACCAATTGGTTAGGCCACCTTTGGGTCACCGTCAGCGACTCAGCCCTTCTTCAGCGCCTTCTCTGCGGCTAGCAGACCGTCGCGAATATCGCCGTCGTCAGGGAAGCGCCCAGCTGCGACCGAGAACAGCGCATGGGCTTCTTTCGCGCGGCCATGTTTCAAGTAAAGCTTCCCAAACGTCATCAACCAATAGGCGTTAGCGCGACCGGTGTAGCCGGGGAAGGCGGTCAGCACCTCCTCCATCGTATTCACATCATCGGCGCGCTCGGCGATCATGGCGATGTGGTGGATGGTTTCATCCGCCACATCGGACGAAACGCCATACTTTTTGGCGCGGGCCCGGTAATGTGCGCGAAGGGCGTTAACCCCGCCGAACGCCTTATAGGTGGCCACATCCTCGAAGTGTAGCCAGCGATAGTCGGCAAAGGCGGTGTTGAGCCCCAGCGCGATAGTGCGATAGGCGGTGCTGGTGTGCTCTTCGTCGTTATATTCCTTATACGTCCAGGCGATCTTCTCACCAGCATCGGCTTCTAGCGCAGATTTGAGATGCACGGCGCCTTGGGTGACGATTCCTTCGTTATCCGCTGAGGCCAGGACAAGCTTGGCTCTGGCGTCGGGATTGGAGTTCAACACTGAGGCGAAGCGGGCGACAAATTCCCGGTTATTGGGCCAAGGGCTAGCGATCGCATATGTGTCGAATAGACCGGGGGTTTCTATGAAACTGTCGAGGACCATGCGTCCGGCATATTGCCAGCCGAACAGAACCCGGATTTTACCGGCGCCATAATGATCCGCCATAAACGGCAAAAGCTCGTCTCTTAAGAAAGCCTGATAGGCGGCCGCATTCTCGGTAAAATCAGCGGCGCGGTCTTGGATGTTGGCCGGACTCTCAATACCCACCACGATGAGGCTGGGGACTTTATCAAAATCCTTCAGGCTGCGATCCAAGGCGATGCCATGAGCGAAATAGCGCTGACCGTCCAGAAGATAGAGAACCGGCCAAGTTTTGCCGCCATCCATCGAATGGCCTTCAGGCAAGTGTACACGGATGTGGCGTAGGCCGCCCAAGGCTTTTGACTTGATGGCATGCCGCATTCCCATAACGATGGGCTCGCCTAGCGCAGGCTCGGCCGCTAAAGCAAGCGGCGATATTATGGCGATAGCAAGCGACAGAAGCGCAGAACAAAAGATTAGCCGCATTGGTGCATGCCTCCCGATCCAATTACTCTGTATGAGTCTCATTCCTCTGTAACTCCTTAGGAGCAGCTGGGCCCAAGATGTCCTCGACGAGATGAGTATCACCAGTTGGGCCTAACTATTATTACTTGGCGGCGCCTGACGTCGCGGCACCGGCTTAGCTATGGAAAATACCATCTTTTGCTCTTGGATCAAACACATAGGAGGCAAGGTTTCACTGAATGTCCGCCTGATTACACGGCACTGCCGATTAACTTGGCGCTCAGCGCGCGATAAGATCGGGAACCGCGTGGCCGAAAAAGAGCATTACCATGTAATATCAAATAGTTATTCATTTTTACGCAAACATCCCCCATGTTAGTCGGCGCTCGCCGTCAGGAAAGGCTGACAAGAGCTTAGGCTCTCTTCTCTGGTTGACGCCCTGACCGCTTGCTAGCTTCCTACTTTGCGGCAGTAGGAGGATGGCATGATGACAGGGACGCCGATGCGGCTGATGGATCAGGTCCGGGAGCGCTTGCGCCGTCTCCATTACAGCCCCCGCACGGAGACCAGCTATAGCCTCTGGATCAGGCGCTTTATCTTGTTCGGTGACAAACGTCATCCGCGCGAATGCGGGAAGCCGGAGATCGAGCATTTTTTGACCGATCTGGCGGTCCGTAAGCAGGTGTCGGCATCAACACAGAATCTTGCGCTCTCGGCCTTGCTCTTTCTTTACCGTGAGGTACTGGAGCTCATGCTGCCCTGGCTCGACGATATCGTGCGCGCGGTTCAGCCGAAACGGCTTCCTGTGGTCCTCACTCCCGATGAGGTACGGCGCATCCTGGCGGAATTGCCTGGCGAATTCACCCTGATGGTGCGCTTGCTGTATGGGACGGGGTTACGACAGATGGAACTGTTGCAGCTGAGAACCAAGGACGTCGATTACGAGCTGGGCGTCATCATCGTCCGCCAAGGCAAGGGCAATAAGGACCGTTTGGTGCCGCGGCCTCTCAGCTGTAAAGAGGCCTTGTGTCGCCAACTGGAGTATGTCGCACGGCTGCACCAAGCCGATCAAGCGGCCGAGGTGGCCGGCGTCGAACTGCCCTATGCCCTGGCCGCGAAATTTCCGAATGCCGGAACGTCCTGGGAGTGGCAATGGGTATTCCCCATGGAGCACGTATCCCGCGAGCCGCGTTCGGGCATCTGGTGTCGCCACCATGCTTATCCGCAGACACTATCCTGCCATGTCCAGCGCGCGACTCAGAAAGCCGGCGTTCGGAAGCTGGTGCGCTGTCATACCTTTCGCCATAGTTTCGCGACCCAACTCTCTTGCAGCAAGGCGCCGATATCCGGACCGTACAAACCCTGCTGGGGCACGCACACCTAGACGCAACCATGATTTACACCCATGTGGCCAAGATTGGCGCCGGCTCACCGAGTCCGGCGGATCGCTTATAGGCGGCATTCTCCCGAAGCTCGCTAGCTGAGTTGGCACGCTGGAATAGGAAGCCTCCCAGCCACTCACCATCCCACCCGAACCGTGCCGGCGGGATGCCAGGGGGCTTCGGGCATGCTATGGTGCTCCGACCCTGCGCCGCCCATGCCCACCCCGCCTCCAGGATGTCGCCGACGTGCCCGAAGCCCCGCACACCGCTCATTCCCTGACCCGCCGCCTCATGGTTCAGGCGGGTCTGGCCATCATCGTCCTGACTTCGGGACTGACCGCCATCAGCTACCGGCATATCGCCGCTTACAGCGAAGCCAATGTCCTGGAAAACCTGGAAATCCAGGTGAAGGCGCGCACGGAGCGGGAAAGCCAGGCCCTGCGCCAGGCCGAGGTTAATCATGGCTATCTGCACCAGGCCCTGCTCGCGGAGTACCACAAGGGCTACGGCCCCGAGCAGGAGCCGGCCTTCGCCGCGCGCGTCGCCCAGGACGGCGATGGCGCCTGGCGCAGCCGCCCGGAGCGTTTCCGCCCCGATGAGGAAGCGGGGATCTGGATCGACAACGACGCCAGGATGACGCCCGAGCTCAAGGCCCGGGTCCTGCTGTTCCAGCGCCTGGCCAGCGAGTACGGCCGGGCCTGGCAGGGCCAGTTCCTCAACACCTACATCCTGGCCGAGGAAAACCTGGCCGTGCCCTTCTGGCCCTCGGCCCCCGAGATCCTGAAGCAGCTGGACAGCGGCTTCGACATCCGCGCCCAGGAGTATTACGCCATCGCCGCGCCCGCCGCCAACCCGCAGCGGCGCACGGTCTGGACCGGGCTCTATCCGGATCCTCAGACCCAGGTGTGGATGGTATCGGTGGAAACCCCGATCTACGCGGGCGAGCGCCATATCGGCACGGTGGGCAACGATCTGCGCCTGAGCGAACTGGTGGAGCGCACCCTGGCGCCCCATTCCAGCGGCGCCTACGATCTGCTGCTGCGCGCGGATGGCCGACTCATCGTGCATCCCCAATACCAGGACGCCATCCAGGCCAAGGAGGGCCGGTTCTACATTGGCGAAGACGGCACGCCCGATCTCAAACGCCTGCACCGGCTCATCACCCAGGCCGGCCCGGGCCTGGGCATAGTTCGCGACCCGGAAGGCCAGCGCATCCTCGCCGTCGGCCGCGTCCTCGGACCCGACTGGTACTATGTGCGCGTGTTGCCGGAGGCCGTCGTCGCCCAACTAGCGCGCAGCACCGCCGGCCTCGTGCTCTTGTTCGGCGCCCTCGCCCTGGTCGCGGCCCTAGTCGTCCTGCACGGCCTGCTCAAGCGCCATATGGCCAAACCGCTGCAACAGCTGACGGCCGCCGCCGAACGCCTCGCCCAGGGACATGCCGATCCGGAACTGCCCATCGCCCGCGACGACGAAATCGGTCGCCTGGCCGAGAGCTTCGCCCACATGAGTCGGGCCTTGACCGAGCGCGATCAGGTCCTGGCCGAGCAGCTGGAGGCATTGGGCGACAGCGAGAGCCGCTTCCGTATCGCCTTCGAGCATGCCCCCATCGGCGTCGCCCAAGTAGACCTGGAAGGCCGATTCATCGCCACCAATGCCTCGCTCTGCGCCATGCTCGGCTACAGCCCGGCGGAGCTTCAGGGCACGAACTTCCTGAACTACACCCACCCCGAGGACAAGGCCGCCAGCCAGGCCCAGGCCCTTGCCCTCAACCAGGGAGAAACCCGGGCCATACAGTTCGAGAAGCGCTATCTGACGCGCGATGGCGCGACCATCTGGGCCCTGGTAAGCAGCAATTTGCAAACCGACGCCAGCGGCAAGCCGCGCTACCTGTTGACCCATATCCTGAACATCACCAGCCGCAAGCAGGCCGAGTCCGAGCTGCACCGCCTGGCCTTCCACGATCACCTGACCGGCCTGCCCAACCGGGCTCTGTTCACCGAATTCCTCCGCCAGGCCATCAAGCGCAGCGCCCGCGCCCAGGGGCCGGCCTTCGCCGTCATGTTCCTGGATCTGGACCGCTTCAAGCTTATCAACGATAGCCTGGGGCATTTGAGCGGCGACTCCCTGCTCAAGGAAATGGCACGGCGGCTCAGGGCCCTGCTCCGCCCCGGTGACGTGGCGGCGCGCTTCGGGGGCGACGAGTTCTGCGTCCTGGTGGAAAATCCCCATTCCATCGCCGACGTGGAAAACCTGGCCTTGCGCATGCAGGAAGGCCTGGCCCAGTCCATCGAGTTGGGCGGCGAGCACATCCGCAGCCTGGTCAGTATCGGCATCGTACTGGGCGATGCCCAGCGCGGCAGCCCCGAGGAATATCTGCGCGATGCGGACAGCGCCATGTACGAGGCCAAGCGCGCCGGCCGCAACCGTTACCGGGTCTTCGAGCCCAGCATGCACGCCCATGCGCAAAACCGCCTGCGCCTGGAGGCCGATCTGCGTCGGGCGCTGCAGAACGACGAATTCGAGGTCTATTATCAGCCGATCCTGAACCTGGGAACCCGCCGCATCGAGCGCCTGGAGGCCCTGGTACGCTGGCGCCACCCGGAAAGGGGCCTACTCGCACCCGGTTTTTTCATCAGTGCCGCCGAAGATCTGGAGCTCATCGCCGCCATCGACCGCCTGGTCTTGCGCAAGGCACTTGCACAACTTGCGCTATGGCGCCGCGAGGAGGCACTGGCCGAGCTGCGCCTGAACGTCAATGCCTCCAGCCAGTGGCTAGGCGAGCGGCAAATCGGCGAGGACATTGCCGGCGAACTGGCCCGGCAGCGCCTGCCCTCGCGCGTGCTCAATGTGGAAATCACCGAGAGCGTGTTGATCGAGGAACCGGAAAAGGCCTTGACCACGCTCCAGCACCTGCGCGAGCAAGGCGTGGGCATCCACCTGGATGACTTCGGCAGCGGCTATTCCTCCCTGAGCTATCTGCACCGCTTCCCCATCGATCAGGTCAAGCTGGATCGCAGCTTCATCAATCGCCTGGAAGACAGCCCCAAGGACCGTGCCATCGTCGAAGCCGTGATCTTCCTGGCTCAGCGCCTGGGCTTACAGATCACCGCCGAAGGCGTGGAAAGCGAAGAGCAGCTGGAGCGCCTGGACACCCTGCATGCCAACTGCATCCAGGGTTATTGGCTATCGCCTCCGCTTGCCGCCGACGAAATCACGCGCTTGCTGCTGGAACATGCGGGAGCAAGCGCCAAGGCGATGGGCACAGCGGAAGGCTAAGCCCGCCGCCTTGAGAACCGGTACGCGATATCGCTGCAGGGCGTACGCGACATGAGCGCCGGGGCTTCCTCCCCGGCTCAGGAGCTTGAACATACGCCGAGCCGGGAGCGCAAGCGGCAGGGGCGTGTCGGCTTCGCCGAGGGCCGCCCCGATTTCGAGCGGCTAGCCGTGCCCGCCGTGCTGCAATTCGCCTTCCCACTTGGACACGACAGCCGTCGCCACGGAGTTGCCCACCACGTTGGTGGCGGAACGCCCCATGTCCAGGAAATGGTCGATGCCCAGGAGCAACAACAGACCCGCTTCCGGAATATTGAACTGGGAGAGGGTCGCGGCAATGACCACTAGGGAGGCGCGCGGCACGCCGGCCATGCCCTTGGAGGTCAGCATCAGAATCAAGAGCATCATCAGTTGCTGGCCCATGGACAGCTCGATGCCATAGGCCTGGGCGATGAACAGGGTGGCGAAGGTGCAGTACATCATGGAGCCGTCCAGATTGAACGAATAGCCCATGGGCAGCACGAAGCTGGCGATCTTGTTGGAGCAGCCGAAACGCTCCAGCTGTTCCAGGGTCTTGGGATAGGCGGCCTCGGAGCTGGCCGTGGAGAAGGCCAGCAAGAGCGGCTCGCGTACCATGCGCAGCAGGCGCAGGACTCTATGGCCCAGGAACAGGCTGCCCAGCAGGAGCAGCACGCCCCAGAGCACGGCGATGGACAGATAGAACTCGCCCATGAACACGCCGTAGACGCCGATGATCTCCAGGCCGTTCTTGGCCACGGTGCCGGCCAGGGCGCCGAACACCGCCAGCGGAGCGAACATCATCACATAGCCGGTGACCTTGAGCATGACGTGGGAGACGATCTCCACCACGTCCACCAAGGGCTTGCCGTGATGGCCCATGGCGGCGGCGCCCGTACCGAAGAACAGGCTGAAGATCACGATCTGCAGGATCTCGTTGCGCGCCATGGCATCGACGATGGACGTCGGGATGGTATGGGCGATGAAATCCTTGAGGGTGATGGAGCCGGCGGAAATGCCCGACGTGGCGTCGGCGGCCGGCAGGGCCAGTTGCATGGCCTTGCCCGGCTCGAACAGATTGACCATCAACAGGCCCAAGGTCAGGGAGATCAGCGAGGCGAAGATGAACCAGCCCAGAGTCTTAATACCAACCCGGCCGACCGTGCCGATATCGCCCATCTTGGCGATGCCCACCACCAGGGTGGAGAACACCAGGGGGGCGATGATCATCTTGATCAGGCGAAGGAAGATGGTCGCCAGCAGGGACACGTTATCGGCGAAGTCAACGCTGGATTCGGGAAAGTAGGTGTGCACCGAATAACCGGCGGCAATACCCAGGATCATGCCCAGAAAGATGAATAGGGTCAGGCGCTTGGACTGCATGCCGTGTTGTCCTCTTATGGCGGCCGTTCCAGGCCTGTGGCGTTCGGGCTCGTTCAGAGCGGTCCGGCATTCTAACCATGGCGGCCGGCCTTGTCACAGCAAGCGGCTTATTGCTCAGGGCAATCGCATCTAATCGACCCAACGGCCAAACAGCCCTTCGATACACCCGCTGAAGCGGGTTACTCAGGGCGAACGGTTATAAAAACGTAAATTTATATAGTAATCCGTTCGTGCTGAGTAGCGCCGAAGGCGCGTATCGAAGCACTCCCAGGAAGATGCGATTGCCCTGGCTTATTGCTCACCTTCTATAGACGTGGCGACACAATCACCTCGAAAACGCTCCCCCAAGCCGATGCAGCCTTCCCCAAGGCCCTTCACGCGGAGGCGCCAACGCCAGTCCAGCGCTCACCCCCGCTCAGTTGATGGACTTGGCGATCTGCGCCGACTCGCGGATGAGGCCCACGTACAGGCCTTCGATGACCAGTTGCTCCGGATCCACCTCGATGGGTTGGTAATCCGGGTTCATGGGCAGGAGCACCGGCCTGCCGTTGCGCAGGGCCAGCTGCTTGACCGTCACCTCGTCGTCGATGCGCGCCACCACGATCTGGCCGTAGCTGGCCTTGTCCGTGCGGCGCACCACCAGCAGGTCGCCGTCCAGGATCCCGGCGTCCTTCATGGAGTCGCCGCGCACGGTGAGGATGTATTCCGGGGCATGTCGCGCCAGGAGAGGCGGGATGGGCACGTAGCGTTCGATGTTCTCGACCGCCAGGATGGGTGAGCCGGCGGCCACCCGGCCGATGACCGGCAAAAGCAGCTGTTCCGGCTCCCGTTCCAGTTGCAGGAGCTGGATGCCGCGAGCGATGTCGCCGCGCAAGCGCAGCACGCCCTTGCGCTCCAGAGCCTTGAGGTGATCGTCGGCGGCGCGCGGCGTGAAGCCAAAGGCCTCGCCGATTTCCATACGCGTCGGCGCCATGCCGAACTCGTCCTGGTAACGCTGCAGAAATTCCAGGATGGCTTGCTGACGCTCGGTCAGGGTATCGCTACGGCGGGACATGGCGGCTCCTTGCTACTCATTAAAATACTACTACATATATAAGTAGTATATTTTTAATGAGTCAAGCACGGCCGCCGCTTTTTATTCAGACCTCGCCCACGACCCGTTCCAGTACGGCCTTGACGCGACCCATGCCCAGCTCCAGGGCCTGGTGGATGTCGTCCATGGTGATAATCTCGGGGCCCAGGCCGGCCGCCAGGTTGACCACGACGGCGAGGCAGGCGTAGGGCAGCTCCAGCTCCCGAGCCAGGCCAGCCTCGGGCATGCCGGTCATGCCCACCAGGGTGCAGCCGTCCCGCGCCATGCGGGCGATCTCGGCGGAGGTCTCCAGGCGCGGGCCCTGGGCGGCGCCGTAAGTGCCTGATTCAAAACAGGGTAGCGCCAGTTCGCGGGCGGCGGCACAGAGGCGCTCGCGCCAGGCGCGGTCATAGGGCGCGGTGAAATCCACATGCAAGAGCGGCGCGTCGGCCGAGTCGGCATAGGTGTGCTCGCGGCCCCAGGTGTAGTCGATGAGCTGGTCGGGCACGGCCAGATCGCCGGGGGCCATGCGGGTGTCGATGCCGCCCACCGCCGCCACGGCCAGCACCTCGGTCGCACCGGCCTCGCGCAGCGCCCAGAGGTTGGCCCGGTAGTTGATCTTGTGGGGCGGAATGCGGTGCGGCTGGCCGTGGCGGGCCAGGAACAGCAGCTCCCTGCCCTGCCAGTCCAGTCGCTGCACGGGCGCCGAAGGGACGCCATAGGGCGTGTCGAGCTCCAGGGACTCAAGGAGCGCCACGCGCGGCAGCTCGCAGAGGCCCGTGCCCCCGATGATGGCGAGCCGCGTCATAGGCCCTTCACCGCGTAGATGCCGGGCGCATTGCGCCAGTATTCCTGGTAATCGAGGCCGTAGCCGAACACATAGCGGTTCGGGATCGTCAGGCCCACGTAATCGGCCTTGGCCAGGCCGCCCGGCTGGCGGGCATCGGGTTTCTCGCACAAGACTGCCGTGCGCACACTGGCCGCGCCCTGTTCCCGGCACCAGGCGATAATGGCGGCGAGCGTCAGGCCGGTGTCGAGGATGTCGTCGATGAGCAGCACATGCCGGCCCGCTAGGGGCGTGCGCGGCTTGGCCAGCCAGCGCAATTCGGAGCCGATAGTCGCCCCGCCGTAGCGGCTGGCATGCACATAATCCATCTGCAGGGGAAAATGCAGGCGGGCCAGCAAGAGCCCCGCCGGGATCAGGGCGCCGGTCATCACGGTCAAGACCAGGGGATTCAGCTCGCGAAGATCCTGTGCGATGACATGGCCCATCGCGTCGATGGCCGCCAACACCCGCGCCTCGTCAGCCAGGCATTCGGCCTCGGCCAGCACCCGCTCCAATGCCTCGCGGTTCACGACGGCAGCCCGAAGCGTTCCGCCAGGACGCGGCGCGCGGCCTGGGCCCGCGCCGATTCGCGCAGGCTCTTCAGGCTCTCGGGGAAGCGCTCGGCACGCATGTGCTCCAGGCGCGCCGCACCCACCGGATCGCGGTAGTCGCCCAGGCCGTCCAGGACCTGCACGGCGCCAGCGCGGTCATTGCACACCAGGACCATGTCGCAGCCGGCCCAAAGTGCGGCCTTGGCGCGAGCCACGAAATCGCCGATCACCGTGGCGCCGGCCATGGCCAGATCGTCGCTGAAGATCACGCCGTCGAAGCCGCACTGGCCGCGCAATATGTCCTTGAGCCAGACCGGTGAGAAGCCGGCCGGGCGTTCGTCCACCTCCGGGTAGATCACATGGGCCGGCATCACCGCCGCCAGGCGCCCGTCGAACAGGGGACGGAAGGCCGCCAGGTCCTTGTCGAGGATCTCGCTCCTGGAACGTTCGTCCACCGGGATGGCGATATGGGAATCCAGGGCCGTGGAACCGTGGCCGGGGAAATGCTTGCCGGTCGCGGCCATGCCCGCATCGCGCATGCCGGCGATGAAAGCCCCGCCCAAGCGCACGATGTCGGCGGGCTCGGCGGCGAAGGCCCGATCCCCGATGACCGCCGAGACCCCGGCGCCCAAGTCCAGGACCGGCGCGAAGCTGAAATCGCAGCCCACCGCCGTCACCTCGCCGGCCATCAGCCAGCCCAGCTCGTGGGCGAAGCGCTCGGCCTCGGCCATGCCCAGCACCGGCAGCAGGCTGCCCATGGCCGGCAGCCGGGTGAAACCCTCGCGAAAACGCTGCACGCGCCCGCCCTCCTGGTCCACGGCGATCAGCAGATGCCGCCCGGCGGCCCGGCGCACTTCCCGGCACAACTCGGCGATCTGCGCCGGATTGTCCACATTGCGGCCGAATAGGATGACGCCGCCCACCAAGGGGTGTTCAAGGATGTCGCGCTCTTCGGCGCCGAGGGTCAGGCCCTCCAGATCGAGCATCAGCGGACCAAGACTCATGGAAAATTCCAGCATTAACGAATGTGCGCCGATCTTAGCCAAGGCACCGCGCCGACGAAAGCACAGATGCGGGAATCTGCTGCTGCCGCAGTGCAGCACAAGCCGCCGCCCCGACCCGGTGGCGGCGGTTTATAATCCCGCGCCTAATCAAAAAGACCCCAGTCGCAATCAACCCGGGAGAGTTCCATGAGTCCCTTCACGCTGTCACGCACCATGACGGCCCTGCTCGCCTGTTCGGCCCTGAGCCTGGCCGCCTGCAGCAAGCCCGCCGACGACTCCGCCAAGAGCACGGCCGCCTCGCCGGCAATGAGCGCCGAAGCCAAGCCCACTACCGCCGATGTGGATGCCTTCCTGGCCCGCGCCGAGAAGGAACTCCTGGCCGCCGGCCTGGAGTCCGGCCGCGCCGCCTGGATCGCCCAGAACTTCATCACCGAGGACACCGAGGCCCTGAACGCCGCCGCCGGCGAGAAGGTCACCGCCCTGGGCGTCAAGTTCGCCACCGAGGCCGCCACGTTCAATGAGGTCCAGGTCTCCGCCGACCAGCGCCGCAAGCTGGACAAGCTGCGCCTGGGCCTGACCCTGGCCGCGCCGGCCGATGCCGCCAAAAACAAGGAGCTTGCCGAATTGTCCGCCGAGCTGGACGGCATGTACGGCAAGGGCGAGTTCAACGACAAGGCCCTGGCCGACGTGTTCCGCGCCAAGATCGATGCCGGCTACAAGGGCGATGCCCTGGGCGTCACCGAGCTGGGTCTGATGCTCGGTAACCTGGAGATCTCCGCCGAGGACAAGCTCAAGGCCTGGAAGGGCTGGCACACCATTTCCCCGACCATGCGCCCGAAATACCAGCGCATGGTGGAGATCGCCAACGAAGGTGCCAAGGAACTGGGCTTCGCCGACACCGGCGCCATGTGGCGCGCCAAGTACGACATGCCCGCCGACGATTTCGCCAAGGAACTGGACCGCCTCTGGGGCCAGGTCAAGCCGCTGTATGACAGCCTGCACTGCCATGTGCGCACGAAGCTGAACGCCCATTACGGCGATAGCGTCGTGGCCAAGGACAAGCCCATCCCGGCGCATTTGCTGGGCAATATGTGGGCCCAGGAATGGGGCAGCATCTACGATCTGGTCAAGCCGGAAGGCATGGACTCCGGCATCAACCTGGACAAGGCCCTGCGCGCCAAATTCGGCGAGCCCAAGCCGGCCGGCGAGCCGACCCCCAAGGACATCATGAGCACGGCCGAAGGCAAGATGGTCAAGCAGGCCGAGACCTTCTTCACCTCTCTGGGCTTCGAGCCGCTGCCGGATACCTTCTGGAAGCGCTCGCTGTTCTTGAAGCCCAATGATCGCAATGCCGTCTGCCATGCTTCGGCCTGGGATCTGGACAACAAGGACGACCTGCGCATCAAGATGTGCATCCAGGTCAATGCCGAAGACTTCGTGACCATCCACCACGAGCTGGGCCACAACTTCTACCAGCGCGCCTACAAGGCCCAGCCCCTGTTCTACCTCGAAGGCGCCAACGACGGCTTCCACGAAGCCATCGGCGACACCATCGCCCTGTCCACCGGACCCGGCTATCTGAAGAACCTGGGCCTCATCGAGCAGGAACCGGATGCCTCCAAGGATGTGGGCCTGTTGATGCAGAAGGCCCTGGATTCCGTGGGCTTCCTGCCCTTCGGCCTGCTCATCGACCAGTGGCGCTGGCAGGTCTTCTCCGGCCAGATCAAGCCGGAAGACTACAACAAGGGCTGGTGGGCCCTGCGCACCAAGTACCAGGGCATCGCTCCGGCGGAAGGCGAGCGCGGCGAGGAATTCTTCGACGCCGGCGCCAAGTACCACGTGCCGGGCAACACGCCCTACACCCGCTACTTCCTGGCGCGCATTCTGCAGTTCCAGTTCCACCGCGATCTGTGCAAGGCCGCCGGTTACGAGGGTCCGCTGCACCGCTGCTCGATCTACGGCAACAAGGTCGCCGGCGAGAAGCTGATCAAGATGCTGGAAACCGGTTCCAGCAAGCCCTGGCAGGAAGCCCTGGCCATGGTCAGCGGCAAGGGCGAGATGGATGCCACCGCCATCCTCGACTACTTCGCCCCGCTCAAGGCCTATCTGGACGAGCAGAACAAGGGTCAGCAGTGCGGCTGGTAAGGCGCCGAGTTGAATCCTGAAAGAGGCCCGGGCGTGAAACCCCGGGCTTTTTTTTCACAGGTCTTGGCAAGAGTCCACAACGCGGCAAATCGCCGCGCCGATTCAGAAAGCATTCAGTTCGAAAAGCGCAGATTCGAGTCATCCCGCAAGTCATCGCGGGTATTACGACAGGAAGCGCTACCATGCATGCCCCCACCTCGCCGACGACACTTCGCCAGGCTCGCGCCTTGCGCGCGCGCCGGGACGAACCGGGTTTAGGTGATGATTATCTGCTGTGGATGGAGCCGGAAGACTCCGAACGCGCCGAGCGCCGCCGACGCAGCCGTGCGCGCCAGAGCGTGGGATTTGAACCGCAGTTCCGCGACGGCTATTAAGCAAATCCGCAGTTTCGTGTAAAGCCGGAATAATTCCGGCTCAAAGCATTTCCCGTTTTACTCCCAGGGCCAAGATATCCTGAGAGCCTGATTACAATCTCGATCAAGGGATGCAGCGCAAGGCAAAACTGGACGAAAAAGCGGAGCATACACATAGTATGTGAGCATTTTGAGTTCGGTTTTAACGCCGCGATGCGCCCTTCAGCGAGATTGTAATCAGGCTCTGAGAGCCCGCGCCGCAGGCCATCACCGTACGCATGGCCTGCTCCACGCCGATGCCCGGCAATTCCTGAATATCCGCCGCCGCCACATGAAACACCAGGCCCGTCGTGGGCAGGGGGGCATTGGGCACGAACACCGTCACCCGCCCGTCGGCGTGGCGCGCGGTGATGAAGCCAGTCATCCAGGCCTCACCGAAGGGCCGCAGCAGGCAAACCGCCTGGAAGGGCGATGCCCGGTCCCGGCCGATGAACTGCGCCACGGTGTCCTTTACCAGCTGATAGCCCGGCACCCGGGCGAACAACCAGGTTTCCAGCCCGGTGTGCAGCCAGGCGCCCAAGCGGGTCTGCACTACGAGCCCCAACAGGAAGCAGAAAACCACCAAGGACACGATCACTAGGGCATCGGCCACCAAGCCCTGAACATGGGACTGCGCGGCCAGCATTTCCGTCAAGGGGCGGATCTGGGCGCGCGTGGCCCGGAACAGCCAATTCAACAGAAACGCCAGGATCAACACCGGCAATAACACCGCCAGGCCGCCGAACAGCGCCGTGCGCGCGAATGCCACCAGGGGATGCCTGCTGCCTGCCATGTATGCCTCCGAATCAGGAAACGGCATTCTCCCGGATAGTTCCGCCCCGGTCAAAATCGGCAGTGCGCCAACAGTGGCGGAAAAACGTGGACGCAAAAAACAAAAAGGGTGGCAGGGCCACCCTTTTTGTTTTTTTTTGGCACATCCTGCGCCGTTCAGGCTCCCTGCCCGTGCTCCCTGCCGCCCCCGTCCTGGGGTCCAGTCCTTGTGCCAACATCCTGTCGACGTGGCCAGTCTATCGAAACGGGCCGGGGAAACAAGCCAGGAAAAATCGGAAAGCGCCTCGTGACGCGCGTCACGGATAAGCGCTTTATCGTTTATTTTCAATTGGTTACAAAACACATTTGAGCACACTGGCGGCGATCTCACGGCCACTAATCGCCGATATCAGCCAGTTTTTTGCGACATGGCTTACATGCCGCTCAGCCTGGGGAGACTCTGTTCCGTGCCGGGAATGGCAATTCATACTTGATCCGATGGCGCGAAGGGCCTGGGCAAATTTCAGCGCAGCTCAAGTAGGTCGCCCGCCGAGGCGAGACTCGGCCGTTCAACCGCAATCATCAAACCAAAGTGTTCCATTGTCATTGGCTGGGTTCCCGCCTTCGCGGGAATGACGAAGTGATAGTGGGCCAGCCGAATTTGTGTATAAAAGGCAGGCATGAGAAGGGGCCGTGGGAAGAAGCGAAAAATGAAAAAGGCGGCTTAAAGCCGCCTTTATTCATGCATCGCGTCCATTGCGAGCCATCGTCCCTGCGCCATCCTGGCCGCCATCCGTGTCGCTGCCCGCGTCCTGCCGGCACTGCGGGTTCCGCCCTGGAACCTTCTCTTCCCTTCGCGCCCTGAGCTTCCGAGCTCGTCCCTGGCGCCCGCCATCCTGGCTTCCGGTTCCGTCCGTTCCGGCTTCCAACCGGTGTCCTTCTTCCCCGACACATCCTTGCGTCTTGGGGTCATCTTACCGTCTGCCCCGGGGCTTACAAGCCAGGGATTGAGCCGCCAGGACTGTTCACTTTTTCACCAAACGCAGATTTATTTGTTTTAAATCAAACAAATAGCACCATGCGCCGGCACGGTGACCTTCGAATTCGACGCCCATGCCCCGGGCCGGGCTGACCCTGCTTTAGGCGATACCCTACAAGCGTGTAAGCCAATGCTTACACGGCTTTCCCATGACAGCGCGGAACCGGGCCCTTATTATGAATCCTATTCATTCGACAGGAGTCTTATCGTGCGTCGCTATATCCTGACCCTGAGCTGTCCAGACCGCCCGGGCGTGGTGGCCGCGGTGTCCGGCCTTATCGCCCAGCATCAGGGCTGGATCACCGAGGCGGCCCAGCACAGCGACGATGTGGAAGGCTGGTTCTTTATGCGCGTCGAAATTCAGGCCGACAGCCTGAATCGGGATTTGGATGCCTTTCGCGGGGAATTCGCGCCCCTGGCGGAGCAGTTCGCCATGCGCTGGGCCATCAGCGACACGGCGCGCAAGAAGCGCCTGCTGGTCTTGGTCAGCCAGCACGACCACTGCCTGGCCGATCTGCTCTATCGCTGGCGCACCCAGGACTTCGAATTCGACATTCCCTGCGTGATCTCCAACCACGAGGGTCTGCGCGACTACGTGGAATGGCATGGCATTCCCTATGTTCACCTGCCCATCGAGACCGGCAACAAGGCCGAGGTTTTCGCGCGGATCGAGGGGCTGTACCAGGAGCACCAGGGCGATGCCATGGTCCTGGCGCGCTACATGCAAATCCTGCCGGACGAGCTCTGCCGGCGCCTAGCCGGTCGCATCATCAATATCCACCACAGCTTCCTGCCCTCCTTCGTCGGCGCCAAACCCTACCACCAGGCCTTCGATCGGGGCGTGAAGCTTATCGGCGCGACCTGCCATTACGTGAGCGGCGAACTGGATGCCGGCCCCATCATCGAGCAGGACGTGGAGCGCGTGGACCACAGCCATGGCATCGAGGATTTGGTGCGCCTCGGCCGGGACATCGAGCGGCGAGTCCTGGCACGCGGCCTCGCGGCCCATTGCCAGGATCGGGTCCTGCTCCACAAGAACAAGACGGTCGTTTTCAACTAGGAACGCCGGCTAATCCGTGCGTCCTTCGACAGGCTCAGGGCAAGCGGCCTATTTCACCAACTTGTGCTCACCATTCCAGGGCGCAACGCGGAACAAGAGCAACATGCCCGGAATCCCGATCCAGAAGCACAGCCAGAAGAAATTGACCCAGCCCAGGCCGTCCACCGGGAAGCCGAAGTCCAGGAGAAACTGACCGAAGGCGTCGGGAGTCTTGCCCGGCCCTTCCACCAGATAACCGGTGATGGCATTGGCGAAGGTGCGCGGCAGGCCGGTCAGGGCCGTGAACAAGGCCAGCTGGGTGGCCAGGTGCTGCGGATGGGCGATACGCGCCTGGAAGGCAACCAGGGCGGCACCGCCCAGGCCCATGCCCAGGTATTCCAAGCCGATGGCCAGGGCCAAGAGCCAGATCTGCGGGCCTGAGCTGGCCAGTAGCACCATCCCAAGGACCGAGAACCATTGGGCCGCGCCGAACAGCCAAAGCGCGCGGTTGATGCCCAGCCGCACCATCCAGATCCCGCCCAGCATGCCGCCGATGACCCAGGGCCAGAGCCCGGCGTGCTTGGCCACCACCCCGATCTCGCCCTTGGTGAAGCCCATGTCCAAGTAGAACGGCGTAGCCAGGGCCACGGCCATGTTGTCGCCCAGTTTAAACAGGAACATGAAGGCGACAATGGCCAGGGCCGTGCCCAGGCCGTGGCGGGAGAAGAACTCGCGCAAGGGATCGACGATGGCGGAGGCCAGGGTCTTGGGCGGGCTGGCCAGGGGCTTGGGTTCCGGCGCCCAGAGGCTCAAGAAGACGCCTATGCCCATGAAGGCCGCGACCACGGCGAAGACGCTGCTCCAGGGCAGATGCTCGGCCAGGATCAAGGCCAGGGAGCCGGGCACCAGGCCGGCGACGCGGTAGGCGTTCACGTGCACGGAATTGCCCAGGCCCAGCTCCTCGTCGGGCAGGATCTCGCGCCGGTAGGCATCAATGACGATGTCCTGGCTGGCGCTGAAGAAGGCCACGGCCGCCGCCAGGTAGGCGACCGACCAGACCGAGGTGGCGGGCGAGAGATAGCCGAAGGCCAGGATGGACAAGAGCAGGGCGATTTGCGTCAACAGCATCCAGCCGCGCCGCCGGCCCAGGAAGGGCAAGGCATAGCGGTCCATGAGCGGCGACCAGAGGAATTTCCAGTTGTAAGGGATGCCGATCAGGGCGAACAGGCCGATGTCCTTGAGGCTGACCCCCTCGCTGCGCAGCCAGGCCGGCACCAGGTTGATCAGCACGAACAGCGGCAGGCCCGAGCTGAAACCGGTCATCACGCACAAGGCCATGCGCCGGGTCAGCAACAAACGCCAGCCGCTGGCGGCGGCCATGGAATCCGTCATGGCAGATCTCGCACAAAAGCCGGCAGTCTACCGGCTGGCCGGGGAACACAGAAGCCCCATGCCGCCACGGGCGCCCGGCACGACGTTCATCGCTCCCTGCTCCACAAGGCAAAACACCCACAAAGACGGTGGTCTCTACCGGGCTCCGTGGCATATAGTGTCGCAAATAAACCAGCCAAAACCGGTGCTTACCGACACATGAGCAAGCAAGCCGCCATCCAGCAGCAGTTCGCCACGCTGCGTGCCAACTATGCCCAACAGCTGCCCGCCCGGTTCGATGACATCGAGAATGCCCTGAGCCAATTGGAAAACGAAGGCGAAGACGTCCGGCTCGAGGACAGCGCGCTCAACGAGTTGCATCGGCAGCTGCACAGCATCACCGGCGCCGCCGGCACCTTCGGTTTTCAGACCCTCTCGGATCGGGCCCGTGTCCTGGAGCGCCTGGTGAAGTCCTGGCTGGACGAGCTGTCACGGATCAGCCCCCTCGCCCTGGCGGATCTGCGCCAGGCCACGGCCGACTTGCGTCACCTGAGCCGACCCGAAGCCTTGCTGGCGACGGGTGAGACCCGGGACCCGCCCGAACTCGGCGTCGAGGATGCCAAGCCCGCCGCCGAGCAGCGCCTGATCTACATCGTCGAGGACGAGCGCGAGGCCGCCGAGGAGCTGGGCGCGCAGCTGCATCACTTCGGCTACGAGACGGCCGTGCTGAATGCGCCCGAAGATCTGGCCGGGCATCTGGCCCTGCGCCGGCCCGACGCCGTAATCATGGACATCAGCTTCCCCAAGCATCATCTCAGCGGACCGGAAGTCTTGCGCCGCCTGAACGAGAAGCTTGCCGAGAAGCTGCCGGTCCTGTTCACCACCAACGGCAGCGACATCGCCACGCGATTGTCAGCCGTGCGGGCCGGCGGGCAGGGCTATTTCACCAAGCCCTTGGACGTCAACGCCCTGGCGGAGCGCCTGGAGCTCATCACCCAACGGGAGCCGGGCGAGCCCTACCGGATCCTCATCGTCGACGATCAGAGCAGCCTGGCCCAGTTCCACGCCGCCGTGCTGCGTGCCGTGGGCATGGTGGTGGAAATCGTCAACGACCCGCTCAAGACCCTGGAAGTCCTGGTGCCCTTCCGGCCGGAACTGGTCATCGTCGACATGTACATGCCCGGCTGCAGCGGCCTGGAGTTGGCCCAGGTCATACGCCAGCAACAGGCCTATGCCAACCTGCCCATCGTCTTCCTGTCCTCGGAGAGCGACGCGGATTGTCAGCTGGAGGCCATCCAGTGCGGCGGCGACGAATACCTGATCAAGCCCATCGCGCCGCCCCATTTGGTGTCCGCCGTGCAGGGCCGCGCCATGCGCTACCGCACCCTGATGTCGCTGTTGCAGCGCGACAGCCTGACCGGTTTGTTCAATCACACGGCGGTGAAGGAGGCCCTGAGCCGCGACTTGTCACAGGCCAGACGCCTGAACAAACCCCTGGCCCTGGTCATGCTGGACATCGACCACTTCAAGAAGGTCAACGATAGCCACGGCCACCCGGTGGGCGATCAAGTCATCCGCGCCCTCGCCCGCCTGCTCAAGCAGCGCCTGCGTGTCGGCGACATCGTCGGCCGCTACGGCGGCGAGGAGTTCGTGGCCATCCTGCCGGGCAGCACGACGACCCAGGCGGAGCGCGTCATCGACGAGCTACGCCGCAGCTTCCAGGCCCTGACCATCCAGTCCGTGCAAGGCCCCCTGCACTGCACGTTCAGCGCCGGCATCGCCGAATATCCACGCCACGCGCGTAGCGAGGAGCTCTTCGAGCATGCCGACCGGGCGCTCTACGCGGCCAAGCACGCGGGGCGCAACTGCATACGCTCGGACTGAGCTTACCCCAAGAGTCTCGCTGGGAAATCAGCGGCTTAGCCTGCCGGCCCGTGCCCCCACATTGAGGGAAGCGCGCCGGATTTGCTATCATGCGCGATTCTTTTGTCAGTCCATGGCCGCCCATCGGCGGCCAGCCCACATGGGAAACTCCGCATGATCATTCTCGGATTGTCCGGCGCGCTGGATCACGATCCCTCCGCCGCACTCTTCATCGACGGCAAGCTCGTCGCCGCCGCCGAAGAAGAGCGTTTCATCCGCGACAAGCACGCCAAGAAGCAGGCGCCCATCGAGGCCGCCAAGTTCTGCCTGGAATTCGCCGGCATCAAGCCCGAGGACGTCGACGTCGTCGCCTTTCCCTATGCGGAAATCCCCTTGAGCTCACCGGCCCGCTGGCATTTCGCCAAACGCTATTGGTATGCCCCGGACCGCGCCCTGGACGCCCTGTTCAACGGCAACCGCCGCTTCCGCCGCAACAAGGCGCGCGTCCTGGACACCATGCAGAAACTGGGTCTGACCAAGGCCGAGTTCGTGCCCGTGGAACACCATCTGTCCCACGCCAGCTCCGCCTACCATTTGTCGGGTTTCCAGGAAAAGACCGCGATCCTGTGCATCGACGGCAAGGGCGAGTACGCCACCACCTTCTTCGGCTATGGCGAGAACGGCAAGATCCACAAGATTAAAGAGTTCTACGATCCGGATTCGCTGGGCGGCGTGTACGGCGCCATCACCCAGTTCCTCGGTTTCGAGATGCTGGACGGCGAGTTCAAGGTCATGGGCATGGCGCCCTATGGCGACCCGGACAAGTACGATCTCTCGCGTCTGTTCTTCTGCGACGGCAAGGACTTCCGCGTCAACACCGAGCTGGTCAACACCATAGGCCTGCGCCGCCACAAGGATGCCTCGGGCACCGGCTACTACTTCAGCGACAAGCTCATCGACTGGCTGGGCCCCAAGCGCGACGGCGACGAGATCGACGAGCCCTACATCCACTACGCGGCCGCCATCCAGAAGATGCTGGAAGAAGCCGTACTGAAGATGACCGAGCACTATCTCGGCGACATCATCCGCGAGACCGGCAAGCTGGCCCTGGCCGGCGGCGTGGCCCTGAACGTCAAGATGAACCAGCGCCTGCTGGCCATGCCCGGCGTGAAGGAGCTGTACATCCAGCCCGCCGCCAACGACGCCGGCACGGCCCTGGGCGCGGCGAGCTTCGTGGCCGCCCAGCGCGAGAAGGCCGTGGAGCCCATGCGCCATGCCTACCTCGGCCCCAAGTTCTCGACCGAGCAGTGCATAGCCGCCTGTGAGCAGCATCCCAACCAGCCCCGATGGGAAGTCCTGGAGGACGCCGCCAAGACCGGCGCCGAGATCCTGGCCGCCGGCAATCCCCTGTCCTGGTTCCAGGGCCGCATGGAATTCGGCCCCCGCTCCCTGGGCTGCCGCTCCATCCTGGGCTGCCCCAATGCTCCGGGCATCGCCGACCGCATCAACGAGCAGATCAAGTTCCGCGAACGCTGGCGCCCGTTCTGCCCGTCCATACTGGACACGGTGGCCGCCGACATCCTGCAAACGAATCATCCGGCGCCCTACATGACCATCACCTTCGACGTGGCCGAACACTGGAAGAGCCGCATTCCGGAAGTGGTGCACGAGGACGGCACGGCCCGCGCCCAGGTCGTGGAGAAGGAAACCAACCCGCGCTACTACGCCCTCATCGAGCGCATCGGCGAGCTGACCGGCAATCCGGTGGTGCTCAACACCTCCCTGAACCGGCGCGGCGAACCCATGATCTGCAGCCCCACCGATGCCCTGAACATGTTCTACGGCTCGGATCTGCAATTCTTAATCATGGAAGACATCCTGATCCGCAAGCAGCCGGCTTAACAGCCTGTTTTGTATAGAAAAAAGGCGCCGCTAGGCGCCTTTTCCCATCTACCCCGTAGGTCCGGCTTTAGTCGGACCTACGGGCAAGCTCAGCGTTATCGCTCCTCGCCCATCTCCCCACCCCGCCGCTCCGGCAGGGCCCCCGCCGCGACCGGCGCCGATAACTGTCCTTGCCCGCCCACCGGCGAGCGCGTCACCTCATTGAGCTGGTGTATCCCGCCGGCGGCCTGCAAGTCCCCGTCCGAGCCCACGCCGGCGATCAGCTGGCGGCTGTCGATGAAGCGGCGCAGATCGCCCACCAGGGAGGCCAGGAAGTCGTCGTGCTTGTGCATCTCCAGGATGTAGCGGTTCTGCTCCAGGTTGTCGTTGCCGCTCACCGCGAAGGTGGACGACACCAGGCGCGAGCTGACGATCCAGGGCGTCAGGGCCGAGCGGACGATCTCGTTCTCCGAGCGCGTGCTGTCGGTGATGGCCATGCCGGTGGAGATCTTGGAGCGGTTGAAGGTACCGTTGGCGAAAAAATGCACCAGGCGCGACTCGAAGCTCACTTCCGCCGCATAGGCATGGGCCGTGGCCATGAGGATGCCGCCGAACAGAAGGCAGAGCAGGCCCAGCATGCCCTGCTGCACCAGGGTCGTCACCGGCAGGCCGGCATAGCCGCGCACCAGTAGGAAAAGCACCAGGCCCGCGCCCAGGAGCAGCAGCTGCCCCAGGCCCTGGCCCAGCCAGAGCCCGCCGCGAAAGGCGGGGCCGCGTGCGTCCACTATCGGTATGGGCTGCACTTCCGCCACCACCGAGCCCTTGAAATGGCCCTTCACGTCGTCGGTGAGCAGGGCCGGATCGTATTTCTCGTACTCGCGATTGGGGATCTCCATGTAGCGGTGATCGGCCATGCTCATCTCGAAGGCGCGGAAGATGTCCATGGGATGCAGGGACATCTGCCATTGGTCGCGGTACTCGCTGACCTCGGTAACCGGATCGACCACCGGCTTGCGCAAAAAGGCCATGAACAGGCTATAGGCCAGGGCCACCAAGGCGAGGACCGTCAGGCCGACGACCCAGGGCATGGGCGTGACGGGCACGGCCGGCAGGGGGGCTTGCTTGTGTACCAGGACCAGGATGGCCGGCGCGAGGATGGTGGCCACCAGCCAGCGCACCAGGGGACCGACCCCGAGGTGCACGATGCGGTGATTGCGCAGCCAGCCATGACGCGGCCGGCGCTGCCACCAGATCAGCAACAGGGCGGCGACGATACCCCAGCCCAGCCAGCCGGCCACCGGCGTCGAGGTGATGGGCGTCAGGCCCGTGCTGCCGGAAAAGAGCGCGAGGCCGAAGCTCAGGACCACGGTTAAGCTGAGCATGGCCGCCTCGAAGACGCGCACCAGGTTGATGCGCAAGGGTGCCGGCAGGTAGAGAAAACCGTTGACCAGGGTCAGCAGGAGCCGCTCCAGCCAGGACTGGGGCTCCTCGAAGGTCAGGTTCTTGCGACCCATGAGCATGTCCTTGAGCTGGGTCTGGGTGTAGAAAGTCGCATGCTTGGCATTGCCGGCCTTGGCCAGATCGGCGGGGATATTGCGGCCCACATAGAAGCGGAACAGGCGCAGGAGCCCGATGGACAGAGCGCCGAGGCCAACGCCCAACAGCGCCAGGCCGCCCAGAAGCTGCACCCAGGCGCTCTTCAAGCCGCCGGCCAGGAGCTGATCGCGCACGGTGAGCAGCAGGGCGATGCCCAGGAGGGTCAGCACCGCGCCGCGACAGGCGCCAAGGAAGCCTTCGAGACGAAAGGGATTGGCGACGGAAAGGCCTTGCGAGCCGTAATCGAAGGACATGGCGGGAACTCCTTGGGCGAATGATGCACCGGAGCAAAAAACAGCCCCGGCATTCCTTAGTCCTTGAGATTACGCCAGATTTTCAGGCTTTGCCCAGCGCAGGCTCACTGCGCGCGAGCAAATAGGCGCAAGAAATTCGCCGTGGTCTGTTCGGCCAGGGCCTCGTAGCTCATGCCGCGCAGCTCGGCGACGAAGCGCGCCACGTCGCTCACCCAGGCCGGCTGGTTGGACTTGCCGCGATGGGGAATGGGCGCGAGATAAGGCGAATCGGTTTCCACCAAGAGGCGATCCAGGGGCACGCGCCGTGCCACGTCGCGCAAGCTCTCGGCGTTCTTGAAGGTGACGATGCCCGAGAAGGAAATGTAGAAACCCAGCTCCATGGCCGCCTCGGCCATCTCCCAGGTCTCGGTGAAGCAATGCATCACCCCGCCAACCTCCTTGGCATTCTCCTCGCGCAGGATGGCCAGGGTATCGTCCCGGGCATCGCGGGTATGGATGATGAGCGGCAGGCCGGTCTCGCGGGCGGCGCGCACATGCACGCGGAAACGCTCCCGCTGCCAATTGAGATCGCCCTCGTTGTAGTAATAGTCCAGGCCCGACTCGCCGATGGCCACGACCCTGGGGCGGGCCGCCCGCTCCACCAGATCGGCAACGCTCGGCTCCCGGCCCTCGTTCTCGGAGGGGTGCACGCCCACCGAACACCAGACGTCGGGCGCGGCCAAGGCGATGGCATGCACGGCCTCGAAATTTTCCAGATCGATGCCCACGCACAGGAAGCGCGACACGCCGGCGGCCCGCGCCGCCGCCAGGGCGCCGTCCAGCTTGCCTCCGAAAGGCGTCAGATCCAGGCGGTCGAGATGGCAATGGGAATCGGTGAGCATGGGCTTTCCTCCGGCGGCAGGGCGCGGATTATAGCGGAAGGCGAAGGGCTAAAACGACAAGGCCCGCGTCGCGGCGGGCCTCATGCCGGAAACCTTCCCCTCACATGGTGTGGGTCGGCTTGTCCGAGGTCAGCAGGCCCGCCAGATAGGTCTCGATCTTGCGGCGCGCCTCGCCGCCGTCCTGGTTGCTGAATTGCACGCCGATCCCGGCGGCGCGGTTGCCCTGGGCGCCCTTGGGCGTGACCCAGATGATCTTGCCGGCCACGGGCAGCTTTTCCTTCTCGTCCATCAGGTTGAGCAGCATGAACACTTCATCGCCCAGCTGATAGATCTTGGTGGTGGGAATGAACAGGCCGCCATTTTTGACGAAGGGCATATAGGCCGCGTAGAGCACGGCCTTGTCCTTGATATTGAGATGCAGGATCCCGGGGCGGGCTGCACCCGGCGCCATGGCCGGATTGGGAGTGCTCATATGCTTCCTGACGGTACAACCGTGTCATCCCTGTCGAAAAAAACCTGTAGACAGAGAACCTTACTTACTATGACGCAACTTACTCTGAAGTTCAAACCAGACGGTGAACAGGCTTTCCAGGATCAACAAGCCGTTCACATTGGCCGTGCTCTGACTCAGGGCCTTGGCCTCGGCCAGGCGCTCGGCGAAACGCAGCTCCCCTGCCCCGGCTATTCCCGCCCTGGCGCGCTGGGCCAGGAAACGCTGAAAGCAGACCAGGATCTCGCTCAGGGACGCGGTGCCTAGGCGGTTGGCGCTGGACACCGGCTCGGCCCGGCCCGAGGCCAGGGCCTCGAAAGCCGCTACCCACTCGCGCCGCGCGGCCAGGGCCCCCGATGTCACCAGGTCCAGGGCACGCAGCGGCGCCGGCTCCTCGGCCAGGGCTGCGTCCAGCGCCTCTGAATCCAACCCCTGATCCCGCAGCCACGCCGCCGACTGCTCCCGCACCGGCAGGGCCTGAGCCAGCAGCCGGCAGCGGCTGCGCACGGTGATGGGCACGGCCGACAGCCGCGCGGTCACCAGGATCAGCACGGTGTCCGCGCCCGGTTCCTCCAGGGTCTTGAGCAGGGCATTGGCGGAATTGACGTTCATGGCATCGGCCGGCGCCAGCACCGCCACACGCCAGCGGCCTTGCTGGGCGGTCTGGGCCAGCCGCTCGCGCAGCTCGCGCACTTGGGCGATGCCGATCTGCTTCTTGCCTTCTTCCGGGGCGACGCGCTGGAAATCCGGGTGGGTGCCGGAAGCCATCAGCTGGCAGGACTTGCAGCGTCCGCAGGCCAGGGCTTCACCGATCGCCTCGGCGCACATCAGGCGTTCGGCCAGGGTCAAGGCCAGGCGCTCCTTGCCGATGCCGGCGGGGCCGTGCAGGAGGATGCCGTGGGGCAGCCGCCCCTGATTCAGGGCCTGGGCCAGGCCGGCCCAACTGGCCGTCTGCCAGGGCAGCAGGGCGTCGATCAGCGCCATGCGGCCAGGTCCTCCGCCAGCACGCCGCGGATCTGGGCCTGGACCTCGGACAGGCTCACCCCGGCGTCGATCATGCGAAAACGCTCGGGCTCGGCCTCGGCACGCGCTCGGTAGCAGCCGCGCACGCGCTCGAAGAAGGCCAGTTGCTCCTGCTCGAAGCGATCCGGCGCGCTACGCGCCCCGGCGCGGGCCAGGCCCGCCGCCGCGTCGATGTCCAGGAGCAGGGTCCGATCCGGGCGCAGGGAGCCTTGCACGAAGGCCTCCAGGGCGGCGATGCGCGCCACGTCCAGGCCGCGCCCGGCGCCTTGGTAGGCATAAGTGGCGTCGGTGAAGCGGTCGCTGACCACCCAGCGCCCGGCATTCAAAGCCGGCAGGATCACGGTCTGCACATGCTGGGCGCGGGCCCCGAAGACCAGGAGCAGCTCGGCATCCGGGTGCATGCGCTCCTCGCGGGGCTTAAGCAAGAGCCCGCGCACTTCCTCCGCGAGCGGCGTGCCTCCCGGTTCCCGGGTCATGAGCACGTCCACGCCGGCGGCCTTCAGCTCGCTCTCGATGAAGGCCAGGTTCGTGGTCTTGCCCACGCCCTCGCCGCCTTCCACGGTGATGAATCGTCCGCGCATGGCCGTCCTATTGTTTCAACTGGTATTTGCGCACGGCCGTGTTGTGCTCGGCCAGGGTGTCGGAAAACTGGTGGCTGCCGTCGCCCCGGGCGACGAAGTACAGGCTCTTGCCGCTTGCCGGCTGGACCGCCGCGCGCAGGGCCGCCTCGCCCGGCAGGGCGATGGGCGTGGGCGGCAAGCCGCCGACCTGATAGGTGTTATAGGGTGTGGACTCCTGGAGATCGCGCTTGCGCAGATTGCCGTCGAAGCGCGTCCCCAGCCCGTAGATCACCGTGGGATCGGTGTCCAGGCGCATGCCCTGTTGCAGACGGCGCACAAACACGCCGGCGATCTGCGGCCGCTCATTGGCCTGGCCGGTCTCCTTCTCGACGATGGAGGCCATGGTCAGGGCCTCATAGGCATTCCGGTACGGCAGGCCCGGCGCTCTCGCGGCCCAGACCGCCGACAGCTTGTCGCTCATGGCGGCATAGGCCCGCTGCAAGACCTCGGCGTCGCTGGTGTCCACCGGGTAGCGGTAGGTATCGGGGAAAAAGCGGCCCTCCGGGTGCTCGCCGGGCTTGCCCAGGCGCGCCATGAGCTCGGTGTCGGTGAGACCGGCCAGGGTCTGTTGCATTCGCGGCGCCATGCTCAAGGCATCGCGCAGTTGGCGGAAGCTCCAGCCCTCGATGACGGTCAGGGAGAACTCCTTGACCCGGCCGGATACAAACAGGCGCAGAGCCTGTTCCGGCGTCATCCCCGGCTCCAATTGGTAGGTTCCCGCCTTGAGGGCGGAGAGCTCGGGATTGAGGCGGAACAGCACCAGGAAATAGCCGGGATGGCTGGTCAGACGCCGATCCGCCAGGGACTGGGCGAGACGGCGCGGCGTCGTGCCCTTGGGCAGGGCGAACTCCATCCGAGACTCGGGGATGGTCAGCGGAGTCTGCAGAAATACGCGATAGCCTTGCCACAACCAGGCCAGGCCGAAGCAGACGAACAACAACAGCACGGCCAGTGCCCGCACCAGCCGCTGGGTGCGCGGCGCCACCGGCGAATCGGCGAGCAGCGGCGGCGGGTCTTCGGCCGGCTCCGGCTTCAGGTCGGCAGACTCTGAGCCACCAGCTTCTGCAGCCGCCGCGTCAGGCTGCCCCAGGGGTAGTTCCTGCTGTCGATCTGGGCCACGGGCCAAATCCGGATCAGGCTGTTGCATAGAAACACTTCATCCGCATTCATAAGCTCGGCGAGGCTGAAGTCGCCGACCCGCAAGTCTACGCCCTCGGCCAGGGCCAAGGTACTGATATGACGGCGCATAATGCCGGAAACGCCGCAGCGCGTCAGCTCCGGCGTGCATAAACGGCCGTCCTGGACGAAGAACAGATTGGCCTGGGTCGCCGCGACGACCCGGTCTTCCGTGTCCAGCATCAGACCCTCGTGCACCGCCGGATCGCGCCACTCGGCCCGCGCCAGGACCTGCTCCAGGCGGTTCAGGGTCTTCATGCTCGCCAGGGCCGGCTGCACGCCCAGGCGCGTGTCGCAGAGCCGCATGCGCAGGCCGCTGTCCGGGAACGCCGAATAATCCGGCCAGGGATGCAGGCTCAGGATGCGCGTCGTTTGCGCGTCCTCCGCCGGCCGGTAGCCGCGCCCTCCGACACCCCGCGTCAAGGTCAGGCGCAGGACGCCCTGCTCGACCCCCGCCACGAGCCGGTCCCGCTCCGCTGCCAGCAGGCCGGCATCGGGCATGCTCATCCTCAAGCGCTCGCAAGCGTTTTCCAGCCGCCACAGATGCTGCTCCCAGAGCTCGGCGCGCCCGCCGCGCACGGCGATGGTGGTGAAATGGCCGTCACCATACATGAGGCCCCGATCCAGGGCGGAAAGTTCACTGGCTGGCTGGCCGTTGATCAGCATGGGGGCTTCCTTGCTGGCAAAAAGCCCGGCGAACCGGGCTCTCGTGGGTAGCGCAATGTCTCAGAGCTTGCTGAACAGCAGCGAACCGTTGGTGCCGCCGAAGCCGAAGCTGTTGCTCATCACGTGCTGGAGCTTGGCCTGGCGGGCCGTGTGCGGCACATAGTCCAGGTCGCAGCCTTCGTCCGGGTTGTCCAAGTTGATGGTGGGCGGTACCACCTGGTCGCGCAGGGCCAGGACCGAGAAGATGGCCTCGATGGCCCCCGCCGCGCCGAGCAGATGCCCGGTCATGGACTTGGTGGAGCTCATCATCACGGACTTGGCGGATTCGCCGAACACGGCCTTCACCGCCTGGGTCTCGGCGGCATCGCCGGCCATGGTGGAGGTGCCGTGGGCATTGATGTAATCGATGTCTGCGGCGTTCAGGCGCGCATCGCGCAGGGTGGCCGCCATGGAGGCCGCCGCACCGGCGCCGTTCTCGGCAGGCGAGGTCATGTGATAGGCATCGCCGGACATGCCGAAGCCGGTCAGCTCGGCATAGATCTTGGCGCCGCGCGCCTTGGCGTGCTCGTACTCCTCCATGACCAGGACGCCGGCGCCATCGGCAAGGACGAAGCCGTCGCGGTCGCGGTCCCAGGGACGGGAGGCGCGGGCCGGATCATCGTTGCGCGTGGACAGGGCTCGGGCCGCCGCGAAGCCGCCCAGGCCCACCGGCGTAGTGGCCATCTCGGCGCCGCCGGCGAACATGACGTCGGCATCGCCGTAGGCGATCATGCGCGCCGCATGGCCGATGCTGTGGGCGCCGGAAGTGCAGGCCGTGACGATGGCCAGGTTCGGGCCCTTGAGGTTGAGCAGGATGGACAGCTGGCCGGACACCATGTTGATGATGGAGCCGGGCACGAAGAAGGGCGAAATCTTGCGCGGGCCGCTGTTGAGAAGGATGCTGTGGTTATCCTCGATGGTGCCGAGGCCGCCGATGCCCGCGCCGATCAGGACGCCGGCGCGCGGCGCCAAGTCTTCGGTGATGGCGAGTCCGGAATCCTTGTGGGCCTGGAGACCCGCCGCCAGCCCGTACTGGATGAAGGGGTCGATGCGCCGGGCTTCCTTGGCGCTCATGTAGTCCTCGGGGTTGAAGCCGCGCACCGCGCCGCTGAAGCGCGTCGTATAGGCCGAGGCATCGAAATGCTCGATGGGGGTGATGCCGCTCTTTCCGGCCAGGATGTTGCGCCAGTTCTCGTCAACGGAAAGACCCAGGGGCGTCACCATGCCCAACCCCGTCACTACCACACGCCGCTTGCTCAAACCGTATTCCTCCACTAGAGACCCATCGCCGGGATGGGCGATCACATTCTTCGTCTGCACGGACATCGAGAATCTATATCGATGTTGTGACATGAATATAGACACTCGTTCCCGCCAGGACCGGCGGGGCACCCGGACAGGCTATGTTTTCCTTATTCCAGAAATGCAAAAGGCGGCTAAACGCCGCCTTTTGCCGGAAAAGCCATTAGGCTTCCACGTGAGCCTTGATGTAATCGACCGCGGCCTGGACGGTACTGATCTTCTCAGCTTCGTCGTCCGGGATCTCGGTATCGAATTCTTCTTCCAGGGCCATCACGAGTTCAACGGTGTCCAGGGAGTCAGCGCCCAGATCGTCAACAAAAGAGGCCTCGGCGGTCACGTCTTCTTCTTTGACGCCAAGCTGCTCAACAACGATTTTCTTGACGCGTTCTTCGATGGTGCTCATGACTAAAAACTTCCTCCTAGGTGAAGTGCGACTAGTTTATTGGATCGCACACAACTTGCAAGCGACTTGTTAAGCCCGGGTTTAAGGTCAGACCTCAGCTTACGAAGCGTTCGGGCTTTCGGCAAGTCGCCGGCACGTAAATATTTATTCCATGTAAACCAATGGCTTACGCCATGTTCATGCCGCCATTGACATGTAGGGTCTCGCCGGTGACATAGCCGGCGCGCTCCGAGGCGAGAAAAGCCACGGCCGCGGCGATATCCTCCGGCTGGCCTAGACGGGCGACCGGAACCTGGTTGACCAGGGCGGCGCGCTGCTCGTCGGAGAGAGCGCGGGTCATGTCGGTGTCGATGAAGCCGGGGGCCACGACGTTGACGGTGATGCCGCGCGAGCCCACTTCCCTAGCCAGGGACTTGGAGAAGCCGATGACGCCGGCCTTGGCGGCCGCGTAATTGGTCTGTCCGGCATTGCCCATGGTGCCGACCACGGAGCCCACGGAGATGATGCGGCCCCAGCGAGCCTTCATCATGCCGCGCACGGCGGCCTTGGACAGGCGGAAGATGGAGGCGAGATTGGTTTGGATGATGGCATCCCACTCCTCGTCCTTCATGCGCATCAAGAGATTGTCGCGGGTGATGCCGGCGTTGTTGACCACGATCAGCGGCGCGCCGTGCTTGGCGCTCAGGGCCTCGAAGAAGGCCTCCACCTGCTCGGCCTTGGACACGTCCAGGGCCATGCCCTCGCCTTCGTTGCCGGCGGCGCGCAGGTAGTCGGTAATGCCGGCGGCGCCGGATTCGCTGGTGGCGGTGCCGATGACCTTGGCGCCGTCGGCGGCCAGGGCCAGGGCGATGGCCTTGCCAATACCGCGCGAGGCGCCGGTGACCAGGGCCAATTTACCGTTCAGGCTCATGTCGTTCTCCTTGTTCTAAACCAGGGAAGAGGAACCGCCAAGGCGCAAAGACGCCACGGTAAGACAGGAAGGTATAGGGTTAGTCCCTCTTCCAAGTCTTGGCGCCTTGGCGTCTTGGCGGTTAATCCAAACTCTTACTCCGCCAGCGCCGCTTCCAGGCTGGCCGGGGTGTTGATGGCGGTGGCCTTCAGCTCTTTGTGGATGCGCCCGGCCAAGCCGGAGAGCACCTTGCCGGCGCCGCATTCATAGGTTGCCGTGACGCCCTCTTCCACCATGCGCGTGACCACCTCGGTCCAGCGCACCGGGCAGTACAGCTGGCGCACCAGGGCTTCGCGGATCTTGGCCGGGTCGGTCTCGGCGGCCACGTCCACGTTGTTGATCACGGGAATGCTCGGGGCCTGCATGGCCACCGACCGCAGGGCCGTGGCCAGCTTGTCGGCGGCCGGCTGCATCAGGGCGCAATGGCTGGGCACGGACACCGGCAGGGGCAGCACGCGCTTGGCGCCAGCGGCCTTGCACAGCTCGCCAGCACGCTCCACGGCCTCCTTGTTGCCGGCGATCACCACCTGGCCCGGGGAATTGAAATTGACCGGGGCGACGACCTGGCCCTGGGCGGCCTGTTCGCAGGCGGCGCGGATGGCGGCATCGTCCAAGTTAAGCACGGCGGCCATGGCGCCGGTGCCGGCCGGCACGGCATCCTGCATGGCCTGGCCGCGCAATTCGACGAGCTTGACCGCATCGGCCAGGCTCAGCACGCCGGCAGCCACCAAGGCGGAGTATTCGCCGAGCGAATGGCCGGCCAGCACGGCCGGAGCCGCGCCGCCCTGGGCCTGCCAGACGCGCCAGACGGCGACGGAGGCGGTCAGGAGCGCCGGCTGGGTGCGGAAGGTCTGGTTCAGCGCTTCTTCCGGGCCGTTCTGGGTCAGGGCCCAGAGATCGTAGCCCAGGGCCGCCGAGGCCTCACGGAAGGTTTCCTCGACCACCGGGAAGGCGGCGGCCAGCTCGGCCAACATGCCCACGCTCTGGGAACCCTGACCGGGGAAGACGAATGCGATGCTCATGGTTTTCTCTTATTCAAGGAGAGAAGAAGAGGATTGGCCACAAAGAACACAAAGACGCAAAGGAAGATAGAAATTGGACGAATGGCCTTATCGGGGCGGGGCCGTCATCGACAACGCGGGACGATCATCCCGCTTGTTCTTCCCTTCGTGTTCTTTGTGCCTTTGTGGCTAATATCCAAAATTCTTAGTAACGCACCAGGGCCGAGCCCCAGGTGAAGCCGCCGCCGAAGGCTTCCATCAGCACGGCCTGACCGCGCTGGATGCGGCCGTCGCGCACCGCGGCGTCGAAGGCGAGCGGCACGGAGGCGCTGGAGGTGTTGCCATGCTTGTCGACCGTGACCACCACGCGCTCCATGGGCATGTCCAGCTTGCGAGCCACGGCGGAGATGATGCGGATATTGGCCTGGTGCGGCACTAGCCAGTCCACCTGGGACTTGGTCATGCCGGCCTTGCCCAGGGTTTCCTCGGCGACCCGCGACAGGGTGTTCACGGCGACCTTGAACACGTCGTTGCCGGCCATGACGATGTTCTGCTTGCCCGAGTTCGGCTTGGGCGTGATGGCATTGTCGCAGTACAGCAGGTTCGCGTAGGAGCCGTCGGCATGGATATGGCTGGTGACCAGGCCCGGCTCGTCCGAGGGGCCGAGCACGAAGGCGCCGGCGCCGTCGGCGAAGAGGATGCAGGTGGTCCGGTCGGTCCAGTCGCAGATGCGCGACAGGGCTTCGGCGCCGATGATCAGCACGTGCTTGGTATGACCGGTGCGGATGAACTGGTCGGCGATGGTCATGGCGTAGATGAAGCCGCCGCAGGCCGCCGAGATGTCGAAGGCGGCGCAGCCGTGCAGGCCCAGCTTGTCCTGGATGAGCACGGCGGTGGACGGGAAGGCCTTGTCCGGCGTGGCGGTGGCCACGATGATCATGCCGATCTCGGACTTGTCCAGGCCGGAAGCGGCGATGGCCCGCTCGGCGGCGGCGACGCCCATGGTGCCGGCGCTCTCGTGCTCGGCGCAGAGATGACGCTGGTGGATACCGGTACGCTCCACGATCCAGTCGTGGCTGGTTTCGACCATTTTTTCCAGGTCGGCATTAGTAAGCACGCGGGCGGGTAAGTACCCGCCCGTGCCCAAAATCTTGGAGTAACCCATTTACACCCTACTCTTACACCCTACTCACGAGTATCGCTTCGAGTTGATCTTTTATACGCTGCGGTACGTCTTTTTCAACCTCCCGCATCGCTTCCTCGATGGCATTCAGGAAGGCCGGCCGCGACGCGCCACCGTGACTCTTGATCACGATGCCGCGCAGGCCCACCAGGCTGGCGCCATTGTATTTATCCGGGTTGATTCTACGCCCAATTCCCTTCAGAACTGGCATGGCCAGTAGGGCGGCCAGTTTGGTCAGCCAGTTGCGCTTGAATTCATCCTTCAGCGTCTGGCCGATCATCTTGGCAATGCCCTCGCTGGCTTTCAGCACGGAATTGCCGACGAAACCGTCGCAGACCACCACGTCGACATCGCCGAGGTAGATATCGTTCCCTTCGACGAAGCCGATGTAATTCAGGGAGGGGCACTCGGCCAAGAGCGCGCCGGCCTGCTTCACCTGGTCATTACCCTTGATCTCCTCCTCGCCGACATTGAGCAGACCGACGCGCGGATTGCTCAGGTCTTCGACGGCGGACACCAGGACCGAGCCCATGATGGCGAACTGGAACAGGGTCTCGGAATCCACATCCACATTGGCGCCCAGATCGAGCATGTGGGTGTGGCCGCGCTTACTGGGCAGGGCGGCGATGATGGCCGGGCGATCGACGCCGGGCAGCATCTTGAGCACGAAGCGCGCCGTGGCCATCAGCGCGCCGGTATTGCCGGCGGAGACGATGGCCTGGGCCTCGCCCTCCTTGACCAGCTCGATGGCCACGCGCATGGACGAATCCTTTTTATTGCGCAGGGCGAACGAGGGCTTGTCGTCCATTTCCACGATTTGCGAGGCGTGGCGGATCGACAGCCGGTCATTGGGGGCGGCGTGGTGATTCTTGAGTTCCGCGAGCAGGCGTGACTCGTCCCCCACCAGCGCGAGCTTGAGCTCGGGGTGGCGTTTCAGGGCATCGAGGGCTGCGGGAACGGTGACCGGGGGGCCGTAATCGCCCCCCATGGCGTCCAAAGCTATGAGCACGTTGGACTAGTCAGCTTGGCTCAGAGAACCTTACGGCCGCGGTAGTAACCGTCGGCAGTGACATGGTGGCGCAGGTGGGTCTCACCGCTGGTCTTGTCCACGGACAGGGTCGGGCCGGTCAGGGCATCGTGGGAACGACGCATATCACGACGGGCACGGGACTTTTTGTTCTGTTGAACGGCCATAACGCTAACTCCTCGCTAGTGTTTCATTTCAGATTTCAATTTTTCCAGCGCGGCAAAGGGATGGGCTTTCACACCCGTCGCCGGTACGGCCATACCCTGGTAATGGGCCGTGTCCGCCACGCAGTCTTCCGGTTCATGCACAGCCACGACCGGGAGACTCAACATCAGTTCGTCTTCCACCAGAGCTTTCAGCTCGATGCTGTCCTCGTCGGCCAGCATGATCGGATCATAGGCTTCCGGCAGCGCCTCCGCTTCCTCTTCGCTGTACACCGGGCTCAAGCTGAACTCGGTATCGACGGCGATGCTCATGGGCTGCAGGCAGCGCTGGCAAGTAACGCTCAGCTCCGCCTGGACATGCCCCTGAAGGAACTGGCGACCTTCCGGATCAACCCCACCGCTCAGCTGGACCCGTGCCTCGCCTTCCAGCGACAACACCTGATCGCGCAAGCGGTCCATACCCGCCAAGGGGATCCCGCCCTCGACGCTGCGACCGGATTCGGCGAAGCGCTTGAGAAAGATCTGTTCGGGTAGTTGGGCTTTTTGCATAAGCGCGAAATTCTACGCGAAAGCCAAGCCCCAAGTCAAAGGGAAGCTTAGACGGCGACGGCCGGGAACGCTGCCAGGCACGAAGCGGGCCGCGATTATAGCGGATCGGAGCGTTCCGGCGGTAATTGGGGAGCCGGCGCCACCGGGCCCAGAGGCGCGTACTCGCGCACCGTGGCCAGCAGTTCGTCGATGCTCACCGGTTTGCTTAGCCAGCAGCGGATTCCGGCGCCTTGCGCCAAGTTCCGGATATTGCTGTCGTTTTCCGCGCTGAGCATGACCATGGGGACACCGGCCATACACTTCAGGCCGCGCAGGGACCAGGCCAGCTCGATGCCATTGCGATCGGGCAGGTAGAAATCCAGCAAGGCCAGGGCGAAGCGTTCGCGCGAGGCCAGCAGCAGGGCGGCCTCGGCGTCGCCGGCGGTCACGACCGCATACCCCACGCTGCGCAGCATGCAGGCGTAGAACTCGCGGTGTTCGGGAAGATCTTCGACCAATAGTATCCTGGACATGGCACCACTCCGCGGCCCCAAGGGGCCATACCACCCCGAGGATGAGATGGCCTCCGCGCCGGAGAACGGGTCCGGCGGTCGGAGAGGCCAACCCTACCCCCTACATCCCCCTCATGCGCTCAGCAGCGGGTCCAAGACGCCCAGGAGCTCGTCCGGCGGCAGGGGCTTGCCTAGCCAGCGGGAAATGCCGGCGCGCTCGCCCAATTGGCGCAGCTCGGCATCCAGCTCGGCGCTGAACACGATCAGGGGGATCCCGGCCAGGGAACGGATGCGGCGCAGGCTTAACGCCAGGTCGATGCCATTCTGGTCCGGTAAGAAGAAATCCATGACGACCGCATCGAAATGACCGTGTTCGGCCAGCTCGATGGCTTGCTCGGCATTGCCCGCGGTGACGACCTCATAGCCGCCTTCGGATAAGACGATGCGCAACAAGCCCCGGCTTTCGGGCTTTTCATCGACGACCAAGATGCGGGCTGACATAGCTCACCTCCTGCGTCTAACGGATGTCCGGCGGGATTGGAGTCGGGCGGGAGGGAAGGCACACCGACGGGGATCGGGTCGGTGGCGTGACGGGAACCGTCAGTTAAGAGTATTGAGCCTGCTGGCCGCTTCTACAAGTTCTTGGGCCACATCGGGCAAGCGGCGGCGGGAAGAGCGGGCATGACGACGCAGGGTCTCGAAGGCTTCGCTCTCGGTCAGGCGCTTGCGTTCCATGAGCAAGCCGACGGCGATGGAAATGTTGCGGTCGCCCTGCAGGGCCCGGTTGAGGTTGTTATTGGCATTCTTGAGGCCCTTCATCTCCTCGCCGCGTTTCAGGGCGGCAGCGACGGTCGGCAGGATCTGGACGATGTCGAGCGGCTTCACCAAGTAGGCGAAAGCACCCTCTTCCATCGCGATCCGGACGAACTCGTCATCGCTGTAGGCCGAGAGAAACACGAGCGGGAGCTCCATTTCGGTGCGGATTTGGCGCGCGGCCTCGACTCCGTTCAGACCCGGCATGCGCACATCGAGGAGTGCGATATCGGGTTGCCAGTCGAGTACCTGACGCACGGCTTCCACCCCATCCTGCGCCTGCCTCACCTCGTAACCGGCCTGTTCTAGGCCGCTCACCAGGGTGGCAAGGATCAGGCGATCGTCGTCGGCGACGACTATTCGCGCGGGGTACATTACGTACTATCTCCTTGTTGTTATCAGGCCTCGCCGTCGGCGACACCCAAGGGCGCCGTCGTGACGAAACCTCTAGCCCTGAGACTGCTGTTCGATGAAGACTACCGGCGCCGCGAGGCGCAGGCAGGCAACAACGTAACCTTCGGACTCGGCTTCGAGCCCCAAGCTGGCCCCATGGGAGGGCAGCAGGGCACGAACCAGCGACAGTCCCGTTCCGCCCATGCCCGACGCCGGAGGATAGGATCCCGGGCGGGAAGCATTGCGAATCGTGACCATCACGTCGTCATCATGCCAGTCCAGGCTCAAGCTCACAAGCTGGCTGCCCGCCGCCGCCAGACCATGCTTGACGGCGTTGGTGAGCAGTTCGTTGAGCACCAGGGCGATGGGCACGCCCTCCTGGCCGCTCAGCGCGGCATCGAATCGCTTGTCGTCATGGGCACGCACCACGCGAGCGCCGGTCAGGGTGGTGATAGCCTCGCAGACCGAGTCGATGAGGCCGCGCAGGCGCACGCCCTGGCCTTTCTCCCGAGCTTGCAAACCATAGACCATGGCCACGGAATTCACCTGGGCGATGGCGTTCTCCAGCACGGGCGCCTGCTGCGGGGCGCGGCGCAAGTGCTGGCGCAACAGACCGACAATACCCTGTAAGTTGTTCTTGATGCGGTGATGGACTTCGCGGACCAGGGCATCGCGATGCACGCGCAGGAGTTCCTGGCGCGCGCCCTCTTCCGCTTTGCGGGCGCGCAGATCGTAGAGCAAGACCGACCAGCCCTTGAGCTGGCCGTCATGCAGCAGGGCGGCCGGGGATATCAGCATGGGCATGAAGCCCCCCTCCTGCAGTCTCAAGGGCAGCTCGAAGGCCTCGACGCTGTGCTCCTGGGTTTCCGCCAGCTTCTGGCGCAACAAGCGGCGACCGTCCCGGCCGAAGAGCACGGCCAAGGGCCGGCCCGCCAGGCGCTCCAGGGGCCAGCCGCTCAGGGTGGCCAGGCGCTGGTTGCCGAACTCGATGCGGCCTTCCGCGTCCAGCATCAGGAAGCCGTCGTTCAGGGTGTCGATGAGCTGCCGGTAGCGCAGCTCGCTCTCGCCCAGGCGCTGGCGCACTTCCTGACGCGCCATGGCCGTGGCGCGCAGGTCCATTTCCACACGCTGGCGCTCGCGCAGGGCACGCTCCAGGGCGCCGGCCCGGGCGCTGACCTCCTGCTCCAGCAGGCCCTGATGCTCGCGCAGGCGCGACTCGGCCTCGCGCCGCTCCCAGGCGGCCGTAGCCATGATCAGGGCCGAGGCGGCGAAACTCACCGCGAAGCTCTGCCAATGCAGGGCGGTGAGCACGGTGCTGGTGCCGGCCAGGGGGCCGATGCCGGCGATGCTGGCCAGGGCGATGACCAGGGTGCAACCCAGGGCGGTCAGGCTTGCTCCCAGTTGCTCGCCGCGCCAGGCCGCCCAGACCAGGGCCGGCAGCCACAGATGCCAAAGGGCATCCAGCCAGATGCCGCCCCGGTCCGGGGCGTACCAATACAGGCCCCAGAGCCAGGCGGCACAGCCGGCCACCGCCAGGCTCGCGCTCTGCCAGGCTCGCGCCGGCAGCTCGGCCAGGCGCCGCGGCCAGAACAGGACCAGGGGCGCCATGGTGAGGATGCCCAGGACCGCCGCCAGGGTCCAGTACACCAGTCGCTCGACGGAAAAGGGGATGCTGCCCATGTAGATGAGCCAGAACCAGCGCTGTGCCATGGTGACGAGGCCCGCCGCCACGGCCATGGCCAGGAAGGCCATGAGTCCGCCCATGGACAGGAGATAGCGCCCGCCGGGCACGAGGCGGCGCAGGAGCAGGACGGCCAGCACGGCCCCCGAGGTCTCGACGAAGGCCGCCAAGAGGGCATCGCCCAGTTCGTGGCGCAGACCGAACACGAAGGCGGCGTGGCTCGAATAGAGCGCGGGCCAGAGCCACAGGCCACGGCGTAGCATGGCACCGACACCGAGCCCCAAGCCTAGGGACACGCCCAGGTAACGCAGCTCCGGCGCGCGCAGGGCCACGCCGATACCGGTGGCCAGGGCTATGCCCAGCGTCCAGAGCAGAAGCTCGCGCCAGGGATTCTCCGGGGCGGCCCATGCGCTCCGATTCCAGGCCTGCATCAGGTGCGGCATATCAACTCCTTGAAAGTCCAAGGAATAATAACCGATGCGCGGAAAGGCGCCAGTTTGCTAAGCTCGGGGTTTCCCTTCAGCGAGGAGCGCCATGTACCCGCTAATCAGCGTTGTCGAACTGGCCGATCACCTGGGCGCCGCCGACTGGGTGCTGCTGGATTGCCGTTTTTCCCTGGACGACACGGCCTTGGGCGAGCGTTTTTACGGGGAGGGACATATCCCGGGCGCGCACTATGCCCATCTGGACCGGGACCTGTCCTCGGCCATCCTGCCGGGCCGGACCGGGCGTCATCCGCTGCCGGAACCGGAAGCCCTGATCGCCCGGTTTCGTGCCTGGGGCATCAGCCGCCGGAGCACGGTCGTGGTCTACGACGGCGGCAACAGCGCTCACGCGGCCCGCGCCTGGTGGCTGTTGCGCTGGCTGGGGCATGAGCGGGTGCGCGTATTGGACGGCGGCTATGCCGCCTGGATCGCCGCCGGCGGCGCCCTGAGCCGGGAATTTCCAGCGGTTCACGCCGGCGATTTCGACGGCCAGCCGGATGGGGCGCGGCTCTGCGACGCGGCGGAAATCCTGGCACGGCGCCGCGACACCAGCCTGGCCCTGTTGGACGCCCGCTCCGCACCGCGCTACCGGGGCGAGGTGGAGCCCATCGACCCGGTGGCCGGCCATATTCCCGGCGCCCGCTGCGCCGATTTTTCCGCCAACCTGGAACCCAACGGCCATTTCAGGCCGGCCGAGGCCTTGCGCGAACGCTTCGAACATCTGACGCGCGGCCGCGCCGAGACCGTGTGCTATTGCGGCTCGGGGGTCACCGCCTGCCATAACATCCTGGCCCATGTGCTGGCCGGCTTGCCGGAGCCGCGTCTCTACGCCGGCTCCTGGAGCGAATGGATCGCCGATCCCGCCCGGCCCGTGGCCCGGGGCGATGAACCCATCTCGGAATAAACACAAGCTTAGGATGCCCGCCATGCGCTACTCCGCCTGCCTCCTGGCCCTGATGGCCGCCCCCCTGCCCGCCCTGGCGGAGAACCTGTTCGTCGAGGACGTGCGCGGCTACACCCTAGAGCCGCATGGCCGGCTGCGGCGCTTCGAGGCCATGCTGGTAATGGAGGGCAAGGTGGCGGCCATAGGCTCTGCCGCCGAGCTCAAGCCCAGGGCGGCGGGCGCGAAGCGCCTGGCCGGCGGCGGGCGCGTGCTCCTGCCCGGCCTGATCGACGCCCACGGCCATGTCATGGGCTTAGGGTTCATGAAGCGCCAGCTGGACTTGAGCGGCACGGCCAGCCTGGCCGAGGCGCAGCAGGCCCTGGCCGCTTATGCCAAGGCTCATGCCGGCGACCGCTGGCTGCAAGGGCGGGGCTGGAACCAGGTGATCTGGAAGCTGGGCCGCTTTCCCACCACCGCCGAGCTGGACGGGATCGTCGCCGACAAGCCGGTCTGGCTGCGCCGCGTCGACGGCCATGCCGGCTGGGCCAATGGCGCGGCCCTCAAGTTGGCGGGCATAACCGAGAAGACTCCAGATCCTGCCGGTGGGCGCATCGAGCGGGACACGCAAGGCCGGCCCAGCGGCGTCCTGGTGGATGCGGCCATGGACCTGGTGGAGAAGATCATTCCGGCGCCCGGCCCGGCGGAACAGGAAGCGGCCCTGGACGCCGCGCTAAAGGAAATGGCCAGCCTGGGTCTGACCTCCGTGCACGATGCCGGCATCGACGCCCCGACCTTCGAGCTCTACCGGCGCTATGCCCAGGCCGGGCGGCTGAGCGCGCGGCTCTATGCCATGATCGGCGGCGTGGACCGGGACTTCGAGCGCATCAGCCGCGCGGGCCTCGTGGACGGCGACTTCCTCATGGTGCGCAGCGTCAAGCTCTATTCGGATGGGGCCCTGGGCAGTCGCGGAGCGGCACTGCTGGCGCCCTACAGCGATGCACCGGGGCAGAGCGGCCTGCTTTTCGCCGACGCGAAGGCCATGAGCGCCCAGATCGGCAAGGCCCTGGCCAAGGGCTACCAGGTGAATGTGCACGCCATCGGCGATCGCGGCAACCGCGTGGTCCTTGACGGCTTCGCCGCCGCCTTCGCCGCCCAGGGCGGCCAAGATCGGCGCAACCGCATCGAGCATGCCCAGGTCGTGGCCCCAGAGGACATCCCGCGCTTCAAGGCCCTGGGGCTCATCGCCTCCATGCAGCCCACCCATGCCACCTCGGACATGAACATGGCCGAGGCCCGGGTCGGCGCGGAGCGCATGCGCGGCGCCTATGCCTGGCAGCATTTCCTCAAGCAGGGCACGCCCATCGCCGGCGGCTCGGACTTCCCGGTGGAATCGGCCAATCCCTTCTACGGCCTGCATGCCGCCGTGACCCGCCAAGACCATGGCGGCCAGCCGAAGGGCGGCTGGTATGCCGGCGAAGCCATGAGCAGGGAGCAAGCCCTGCGCGCCTTCACCCTGGACGCGGCCTATGCGGCCGGTCAGGAGAAGCGCCTGGGCAGCCTGGCCCCCGGCTATTGGGCGGATTTCATCCTGGTGGACCGGGATCCCTTCGCCGACGCGGCCGGGGAGTTGTGGCGGACGCGGGTTCAGGAGACCTGGGTCGCCGGCAAGCGGGTGTTCAGCCGGCCCTGATCAGGAATCCTTCGCCCAGTCCCGGAAATCCTCGGCATAGCCGCGCAGCTTCCGGCGCAGCTTGTTGCGCTGCTTGTCGCTGAGCTGGCCGTTGAGATCCAGGACCAGGCGGCGGAAGGCCTCGATATTGTTGTCGATCTTGGCCTGGAAGGCCGCCGGACGCAGATGTTCCGGCTCGAGGAATAACTGTTCGATGCGCGCCGCGAAGCGCGGTCTGTCCTGGCGGTAGGCCAGGGCCGCGCGCAGCTCCGCCTGCCAGGCGCGCTGGAACTCCAGCTGATCCGCCGAGGACAGCTGGATCTCGCCCAGCCATTGCTTGAGGCGCTGCTCCTCGGCGCCGCGCAGTGCCCCGACCCAATCCTTGAAACTCCCGGACAGCTCCTTCATGCGCTTCTTGAGCAGCTTGTCCTTGGGCAGGGCCACATACTCTTCGGCATAGTCCTGGTTGTCTTCTTCCAGGGCCTCGAACAAGGCGCCGACCTGCTCCTCGCTCAGGCCCGCCAGAAGCTCGGTGCCATCGGCCAGCATCTGGCGCACCAGTTCCTGGCGCAAGGCGTAGAAACGCTCGAAGTGGCCATCGAGCGTGGCGCGGTCCATGGGCTGAGCCAGATCCCGATCCAGGGCCTCCAGCCAGTCGGCATAGCGCGGCAGCGCCTGGCGCCGGTGCTGCTCCAGCTGGGCGCCCAGGCGCTGGCGCAGCCACTGCTCCTGGGCCTCGTCCAGTTCGATGTAGTCATCGAGCTGCCAGCGTGCCAGGGTATCCAAGCGGTTGTAGACGAAGCGCGAACCGCAGCCCCCCAAGGCGAAAGCCAGAAGCAGCAACGCGCAGCCGCGTGTCATGAGTTTCATCCAATCCGTCATGCCATTCTCCTCGCCGAAACGGCCAAACCGCTGATAAAAAACAAATTCCTGCACAAGCGCGTCGCCTGCATGAGACCTATACTCCAGCCAGATCGTTCCGCAACCCCGAGACGAGCTTGAAAAAAGTCCTTACCGAACGCGCGCTTGTCCTTCTCATCGGCGCCGTGCAGTTCGTCAATATCCTGGACTTCATGATGGTCATGCCCCTGGGCCCGGATTTCGCGCTGGCCTTGGACATAGACCCGGCGGCCCTAGGCCTGGTGGGCGGCGCCTATACCTTCTCGGCGGCACTGGCCGCCATCCTGGGCGCCCTGTTCCTGGACCGCTTCGACCGGCGCAGCGCCCTGGGCTTGTGCATGCTGGGCCTGTCGGCTGCCACCGTCGGCGCGGCCTTCGCCGGCGATGCCGGTGAGCTCATCGCCTGGCGCCTGGCGGCCGGCCTGTTCGGCGGTCCGGCGACTTCGGTGGCCTTCTCCATCGTCGCCGACAGCGTGCCCCGGGCGCGCCGGGGCGCGGCCCTGGGGGCGGTGATGGGCGCCTTCTCCGTGGCCTCGGTCCTGGGCGTGCCCGCCGGCTTGGAACTGGCCCGACTGGGCGACTGGCGCACGCCCTTCCTGGCCGTGGGCCTGCTCTGCCTGGCGGTGACCGTCCTGGTCCACTGGCGGCTGCCGGCCATGACCGGCCACGTGGCCCGCGCCCGGTCGGCGAAGCTCCTGCGCGCCTTCGGCGCCCTGCTGCACAAGCCCACGGCCCTGGGCGCCTACGCCATGATGGCGACGACCATGATGGCCTCCTTCCTGGTGCTGCCCAATATCCCGGCCTATATCCTGGGCAACCTGGGCTATCCCCGGGAGCACATGGGCCTGCTCTACCTGGGCGGCGGCCTGCTCAGTTTCTTCGTGCTGCGCGAGTGCGGCCGCCTCGGCGACCGTTTCGGCGCCCCGCGCATCGCCGCCGCCGGCACCGCCCTGTTCTGCCTGTCGACCGCCCTGTTCTTCCTGGGCAGCCCCGGCGAGGCAGGCATCATCCTGCTCTTCGCCGGACTGATGTGCGCCAACTCCATGCGCGCCGTATCCATGGCCACGGTGGCCGCCCATGTGCCGGACGAGCACGAGCGCGCCGGCTTCATGTCCCTGCGCTCGGCCGTGCAGCACCTGGCCAGCTCGGCCGGCGCCGGCCTGTCCAGCCTGATGCTGGAATCGACACCCCGGGGCGGCCTCGACGGCATGGCCGGGGTGGGCCTCCTGGCCTTAGTCCTGAGCCTGTTCCTGCCGCCCCTGATGCACTACGTCGACCGGCGCCTGAGCCTGTAAGGCCCGCCGCTCCAGCCACCAACTACCGCCCAGGCAAGCCAGGCTCAGAAGCAGGAAGGGCCAGCCCGGCAGGGACCGCGAGCCAGGCAGACGCGCCGCGCCGGTCATGGCCTCCGTGGCCAGTCGATCCGCCTGGGCGCGCACGCCCGGCAAGGCCGCCGCCGGCAGGATGGGCCAGTCGCTAGACCGCTCGCCATCCACCAACCGATGCCAACCGGCAATCTCCGGCCAGAGCAAGGCACAACCCTCGCGGACGTCCAAGGTCCTCGAAACCCCATCCCGCGCCTGCCACCGGGCCCCCGGCGCCAGGCCGCAGAGCCGGCCGCCCTGCCCCGCGCGCCAGAGCGCGGGACCCGACAGGGAGGCAGCCGGAGCGGGTCGGGCCAGCGCCTCGACGATGCCGCTCCAGAAGCGCCCGAAGGCCGCCGGCGTCTCGCCCGCCGCCAGGCGCTGGGTCCCGGACACCAGGCTGATCCCGACTCGGCCGCGCCCCCGGGGCCAGAAAGCCAGGCGCCGGGCCCCACCGTCGTCGCGCAGCAGGGCCTGGCCGCCCTCGGCCTGGCCCCAGACGCGCAGCGGCAGGTCCAGGCCCCAGGCCTTGCGAAAACCCGCTTCGGCCGCCCCCGGCGCAATGGCCATGCCCCAGCCGGTCCATAGGGTCAGCAACTCGGCGGTCGGCGTGCCGCGTAGCCTCCAGAGCAGGCCCAGGCCCTCGCCCACGGCGGTCTCGATGCGCCGCCTGGCCCCGGCGTCCAGGGCCTGCCAGCTGCGCTCGTCCACGATCAGCAGATCCAGCGCCGCCAGCTCCTGGGCCGAGGCCTGCCAATCGGCATCGCCCTGGACCAGCCCCGCGCTCAGGCCCAGGCGCGATTCCAGCGAAAGATCCGCATCCTCGGCCCAGCGCCGCAGCGGCTTCTGCTCCGGGTCCGGCCCGCCGGCCTCCAGGCGCAGGCGCAGGGCCCGGCCGGACTCCACCGCCACCGGCAGGCTGGCCTTCTCGACGAGCACGCCTTGGCCGTCCAGAACGCGCAGCTCGAAGGCGATGCGCCCTGCCGCCTTGAGCGCGGCCTCCAGGCTGAAGCGCCCGTCCCCATCCGGCGAGACCGTTGCCGCCAGCGCCCCCGCCGGATCCCGCAGCTCCAGTTGCGCCCCCGCCACGCCGGCCACGCGTCCGGCGACGCGCAGGGCCTGGCCGGCCTGGGCGCGGGCCGGATAGTCCAGCTCCCTCAGGCCGACGGGCAGCTCGCCCGGCTTCAAGACCAGGGGCATGCCCGTCGCCGCCAAGCGGTCGCGGCCGTTCAAGCCCCAGCCATGGACCTCCAGCCGCCCCGCCTCCGGAAACAGGCGCAAGGCCGCCGCCAGATCCGGAACCGCCAGACCTTCGCCGGCGCCGGCCTCCGGCAGGCGCACGACCAGACCGCTGTCGATCTCCGCCGGCGCGCCTTCCCCGTAGACCCGGAGCATTCGGCCGCCCCACGCCGCCTTGGGCGGCGCCAAGGCCGCCGCCAGGGCTAAGCAGGTCAGGAGGCTCAAAGCCGCGATGCCGGCCTGGCGGAAGCGCCGCCAGGCGCAGCCGGCGCTCAATAGGCCAAGAAGACTCAAGCCCAGCCACAGCGCGAAATTCATGGCCGGCTCTCCAAGGCATCGAGATAGGCGCGGCCAAGCGCATCGTCGCCGGCCCGGCCGGATACCCGGGCCGCCGGCTGCTCCAACCAAGGCCAGAGCGCCGCCGCCAGGCGCTGCCGGCATTCGCCGCAGCCCGGCGACTCGCGTAGCGCGTCCAGGGCGGCCAGTGCCGCCAGGCTTTGCTCCGAAGTGGCCTGGCGCTCCTGCAAACAGGCCTGCAAGCCGGCGAAATCCGGCGCGCGGCCGGCCTGCAGGGCAGTCCAGGCCTGGCCCAGGCGCGGATCGTCCGGCTGGGCCGGCTGCACCAGATCCGCGCGGGCCGGCAACGCCGGCCGCTCGCCGGACAGCCGGCGCGCCTCGTCCACGGGCGGCAGCTCCAGGCCGACCCGCGCCAGGTAGATGCGCGTCGCCTGCTGGACCTGCTTGATATAGCGCAGGGCCTTGTTCTCATAGGGCAGGGCCAGCGCCGGCTGGGCCAGGCGCAGCTGCAGCTCCGATTGCCACATCTCCGCCAGGGCCGACTTGAGCAGGGCCTTGGTCTCCGGGTCCAGAAGCGTCGCCGCCTCGGCCTGGTCATGGGTATGGCCAAACTCCGCCAGGACATTGCCGGCCTCGCCGAATCCGGCGGGCGCGGCCTCGTGCTCCTCGTGTTCTTCATGCTCGCTCTCGGAAGGATCCGCATCGGCGGCGCCCTTCATGCCGCCGCTCTCGAATTCCTCTCCCAGGAACTGACCGTAACGCAGGCGCAGCAGCTTCTGCTCCACGCCCAGGGCATCGGAACGCGCCGCGAGCTCGGCCTCGGCCAGCCGGGGCCGCTGGTCCAGCAGGGCCTGGGTGTCGATGATCAGCTGGCGCTGGCTGCGGAAATAAGCGGGCATGGCCTGGCGCAGCTGGCCCTCCATGCCGGCGCTCTCCGCCGAGGCTTCCGGCGGCCAGCGCAGGATATAGGCGGGGCTCACGGTCCATTGCGCCGCCGGCTCGCGCCGGTCGGCGACCGCCAGGCGCAGCACCAGATCATCGCCGGGCGCAAGCTTGAGCGCCGCCAGATCCAGGCTGTGACGGTAGTGCTGGCGCAAGGCATCGCCCTCGCCCGCGAGCGGGATGCGCCGCTCGCTGAAGCTGATGTTCTCGCCCGTGCCCTGGGCTAGGACCAAGCGCAGCTCCGCCGCCCCCAGGCCATGATCGTCGCTGGACTCGGCCGCGATCTCCCACCGGACCTGGCCCGCCGTCATGGCGGTCAAACTCTTGTCCGGCGCGGCGATACGCAGCTCCGGCGCCCGGTCCGGGATGAGCTCCAGCCGATGCAGTTCCCGCTCCCGCCAGTCCGCCCCGTCCAGCTCCAGGCGATACAGGCCGGCCTCGTCCATCGTCGCCTCGGCCTGCCAGGCCTCACCCGCATTGGCAAGTTCCAGCACGCGGCCATCGAGAAACCGCAGGCGCACGGCCCGGGCCGTGCCGCTGAACGCCAAGCGCCAGCGCACGCGGCTGCCCTCGGGCACCCGCACGTCCAGGCCGGACAGGCGCGTCTCGGGCAGGCCCAGATAAGCCGGCGGCCGCAGCTGCAGCTCCGCCGCCAACAAGCGGAACGGGGCCGGCGCAACCACGGGACTAGGCGTCTGCAGGAGCTTCGCAGGCTCTGGCGCCGGCCACCCGGCCCAGAGCGCCGGCAACAACAGGCCTGCCAGTGCCGGCAGCCAGGGCCAACGCGGCCTGGCCTCGCAGAACTCCGGCCAAGGCTTCGCCGCCAGGCGCGCCGCGATGCGCCGGCGCTGCCAGGCCGCCAAGCCGGTTTCATCCGTCCTGGGCAAGAGCACCAGGGCCGCGCTGTCCTCGAGCGCTGGCCAGGCCGCATCCAGGCGTCGCGCCAGCCAACGCCGGTCGTAGCGCCGGGCGCGCCGCCAGGCCCAGAACCCCAGCGCCGGCAGAGCCAGGGCCGCGAAGACCAGGGCGATGACCGCTTCGAACGCCCGTGCCAGCGCCAACACCAGGCCGGCCAAGGGCAGCCCCGCCAGCAGGGCGAGCCAGGCCAGCTCGCGGGCGCGGCGTGCCCGCAGGATCCGGCGAACCCGGGCTTCGACGGCGTCGCTCATGCCTGCCCTCCCCGCCCGGGCCGGGTGGCCAGGAACCGCTCCAGGCCCACGCTCAGGATCAACAGACCGGCCAGGAGCGGTTCCAGGCTGGCGCCGACAACCGCGTCGCCCGCTCGAGCCGCCGGGAGGCCCGGCCCCTCGTCCAGCCAGCGGCGCAGCAAGGCCGGGAAACCCGGCTCCAGGACCTCCGGAAAATATTCGGGGACCTGGGGCTGCATCAGGGCCAGCTCCCGGGCGCAGCCCCGCTGCCGCCAGCGCAGCCGCCCGGCGCTGCCGGCCACCGGCGCCCAGGTCGCTGCGCCGTCCGGCCAGGCGTCGGAGAGGCGCAGCCGGCTGAAGCGGCAAGCCTCGTCCTCGATGGGCGGCGCGCCCAGCTGGAACAACCAGTCCCCGCCTTCGGCCAGGGGCGTGCCCGCATCCCGGTCGTCGATGCGATAGGCCTCGGGCTGGCCGCCCCAGGCCTTGAGGACCGCCGCGAGATAGACCTCGCCCTCCGCGCCGCTGCGGCGCAGGCTTACCCGCAGGGGTTCGCTGGGCGCGGCCGCCTTGGCCTCGGCGTGAGCCGTGGGCGGTGCCGGCCAGTATGCCGGCCGTACCGAAAGCCAGGGGCCCGCCAACCAGAGCACGGCCAGGCTCAGCAGGGTCAGGCGCAGGGCCAGGAGCACGAGCTCCCGCCAGCGCGGCTTGGCGCGCGGCGCGGACTGGGCGAGGACGAAGCGCAGGGCGGCGAAGTCGCGCCGGCGGTCTTCCTCCTGGCGCTGACGATGCAGCCACAGCGGCCAGGCCAAGACGGCCAGACCCAGCAAGGCCCAGGGCCAGAGCAGGTTCATAAGACCCTCTCCCGGCGCTTCGCGCCGCTCATGCTCTCGCCTCCCGGCCGAACAGAGGCCACAACGGTCCATCCAGGGGCTCATCCAGCACATGGCTCGCGAAGGGGATGCCCCGGGCCGCGAGGCGGGCCGCCAAGGCGGTTTGAGCCGCGCCGAAGCGGCGCAGATAATCCTCGCGCACCGCCTCGGCGGCGACGGTCTTCTCCTCGCCGGTCTCCGGATCGCGCAGGACGAGACTGCCCTTGAGGGAAAAATCCCGCTCCTCGACGCTGAGCAGCTGGATGAACAAGACCTCGCGCCGCGCCGCCGCCCAGCGCTCGGCCAGCTCCACCACCGCCGGCTCGAAACCGTCGCTGATCACGATGAGCAGGGCATGGGCGGGGACTTGCTCCCAGAGGGGGCGCAGAACCGCCGGCCCCGGCCATCCGCCGCCGCAGGTCCAGGCGCCCAAGGCATGCTCCAGGCGATCCCGGTGACGCGGGCCGGTGCCCGTGGGCAGGCCGCTGAGACCCCCACCGCTCACCGCCGTGACCGCGAAGCCGTCGCCCCGGTGCTGGGCCAGTTCCGCCAGGCACAGGCACAGAGCCTTGCCGGCCTCGAACTTGGAGAATTCCGGACGGCCGGCATCGGCCTGGGCCATGGAGGCCGTGCCATCCAGCAGGATCTGCAGGCGCAGTGGGCTGTCGCGCTCGGCCTCGCGCACGAAATAGCGGTCGGAGCGGGCATAGAGCTTCCAGTCCAGCTGGCGCGGCTCGTCGCCCGGCTCATAGGCCCGGTACTGGGCAAATTCCAGGCCTGCTCCCCGGCTCTTGCTGGCATGCAGACCGAAACCCAGACCCTCGCCGCCGCGCCGTGCGCGCAGACTCAGGGACTTGAGCCGAACCCAGACTTCCGGCGCGATGAAGCGACGTACCGACATGGCTTAAGCGGGAAAGGGCACGCCGCGCAGCACCACGGCCACCACGTCGTCCGTGCTGCGCCGCTCCGCCTCGGCGGCGAAGCTCAAGAGCAGGCGGTGGCGCATGACCGGCGCCGCCAGGGCGCGCACATCCTCGCGCGTCGCCGCCAGCCGGCCCTGCAGCAAGGCCCGGGCCTTGGCCGCCAGGACCAGGGCCTGGCCGGCACGGGGCCCCGCACCCCAGCGCAGCCAATCGCGCACCTCGGGAATGGCGCTGGACTCCGGGCGCGTGGCGCGCACCAGGCGCGTGATCAAGCAGAGGACGTCCTCGCCGATATGCACCTCGCGCACGAGGCGCTGCAAGGCCAGCACGCCCATCGCGTCCAGCTGGGCGCCTATGCCCGCCCGGGCCGCGCCGGTGGTGCGCGCCAGGATCTCCTGCTCCTCGGCCTCGCTGGGGTAGCCGATCTTCACCAAGAGCAGGAAACGGTCCAGCTGAGCCTCGGGCAGGGGATAGGTTCCAGCCTGCTCCAGGGGATTCTGGGTCGCCAGGACGAAAAACGGCGCCGGCAGCGCATAGGTCGTGCCGCCATAGCTCACCGTGTGTTCCTGCATGGCCTCCAGGAGCGCCGCCTGGGTCTTGGGCGGCGTGCGGTTCAGCTCGTCGGCCAGCAAGATCTGGGTGAACACCGGCCCCTGCTGGAACTTGAAATAGCGGCGGCCCGTGCCGTGATCCTCTTCCAGGATGTCCGTGCCCAGGATATCGCTGGGCATCAGATCCGGCGTGAACTGGATGCGCCGGAAATCCAGGGACAGGGCCTGGCCCAGGGCGCGCACCAGGAGCGTCTTGCCCAGGCCCGGCACGCCCTCCAGGAGGCAATGCCCGCCGGCCAAGAGGCTGACAAGAAGCTGTTCGACCACCGCCTCCTGCCCCACGATGACCTGGCCTATGGCCTCGCGCACGTTCGCCAGCTTGGCCAATAAATCCTGCACATCCTGCTCGGAGGGCGAAGCCTGCATAGTCATTCACCTAACAAAATCAAAACCGAAAAAGGATTAACCGCTCACGCCGTCAGCGCATACACCACGATATTCACCGCGAACTTGGTATTGTCTTCCGCCAGCCAGCGCTTGTTGCGCCAGTCGTAATCCCACTCGCAGCCGTAGTCCTTGTTGCTGTACAGGACCCCCAGCCGGCCGTCGATTTCGATGCCCTTAAGGTAATCGTGCACCAGGTCATCGCCCCAGCCATTGAGCTCGAAACCCGTGGCCGGCAGCTCCTCGAACTCGAAGAAGCTGCGCATCAGGGCATGATCCTTGGGCAGCTTCTTGAGCGCCTCGGGCCCGAAGATCCTCGCCATCTGCTCCTCGAAGGACTTGGCGAACAAGCCGTCGATATCGTGATTGCAATCGTCGACGAAGACGAAACCGCCGTTGCGCACATAGCGCTCGAAATTCCGCCGCTCCTCGGCATTGAATTCCACCAGCTTATGCCCCGCCAGATAACAGAAGGGCGCGGCGAGCATGCGTTCGTCGGCGAGCGGCAGCACGTGCTCGCGGGTGTCGACGCGCAGCGTGGTGTACTCGATCAGGGAGTTGAGAATATTGGCCGGCGTGCGCTGATCCACGTCCCAATCCCCGGACTCGTACATCAGGCGCGTGAACCAGAAATCGTAGTCGGCCTCCTCGGCGCGCGCGTCCGGCGTCCTGAGCAGAGGCATGGCCATGCCCGCCCCGCCCAGCAAACACCAGCGCAAGAATTCAGCGCGCGTCATAGCGTATCAACCATGCCGGTACCGGGCGGAGACCATCACCGCCCGACCCACCCGCAATGCTTAAACCGCATCCGACAGCGAGGTGAAGGTGAAATCGCGGATCTTCATGGGCGGCACCATCATCACGAAGGGCGACTCGTCATCGCCGACGCGCACCGGCTTGCCCAGCTCCTCGATATTGTTGAGCATGATCACCGGCGATTCGTTGAAGCGGAAATTCTTGATGGGGTATTTGATCTCGCCGTTCTCCACGTAAAAGGTGCCATCGCGGGTCAGGCCGGTGAGCAGCACGGTCTGCGGGTCCACCATGCGGATATACCAGGTGCGGGTGACAAGGATGCCCTTCTTGGTGGACTTGACGAGATCCATGGTGGATTTGTCGCCGCCCACCATGATGAAATTGCCCGGGCTGCCGACCGCCTTCTTGCCCTTGAGCTTGGCCCAGTAGCGGGAATACTCCAGGTATTCCACCTTACCCTTGTTGACGATGGTGGTGCGCTCGCGCGGCAGGCCCTCGCCATCCCAGGGTAGGACGGCGACCTCCTCGTTCCAGGGATCGGCATAAATCGTCACGCGCTCGTCGAAGACCTTTTCGCCCAGCTTGTTGCCGCCGCCCTTCTTGGACAGGAAACTGCGGCCCTCGTCGGACTGACGGGCGTCGAAACCGTTCATCATGAAGTTGAGCAGGCCGGCTGTCGCTGCCGGCTCCATGATCACGGTGTACTTGCCCGGCTCCAGGGCCTTGGCCTCGGCGGAGTCGCGGGCCTTCTGCATGGCGATCAACATCTCCGCATCGGCGTCGAATTTGCTCACATCGGCGAGATTGCGTGCCACCCAGCCCGAGCCCCGGCCATCGTCGGTGCGCACCGTGCAGGTAAAATCCAGGAAGGTACTGGTCTGATAGGCGAAGTTGCCCTTGCTATTGGCCATGGCCGAGAAACGCTGGGTGTCGGCGAAAAAGCCCGCCGCCACCAGCTTGTTCTTCTTGCAGGGTTCGATGGAGGCCGCCGCGACCTTGGCGCGGTATTCCGGGGTGATGGCCGCCGTCGCCTCGATAAAGGTCTTGGTCGGCTTGTAGTCCTGCTTGTCGATGATGGGCATGAATTCCGGATTCTCCGGCGCCAGCTTTGCGAGCTCCTCGGCGCGACGGACGACCTTTTCCAAGGAGGCGTCATCGAACTCGTTGATGGTAGCCGTACCCACGCGCTTACCGAAGGACACCTGGACTACCAGATCGGCATTGCTGACCAGGCCGCTGGTGGACACGCTATTGCGAGCGTAGCGGATATTGCCGTTGATGGAACCGTCCAGGGTCGCGCTGCATTCGTCGGCCTTGGACAGTTTGATGACCTTGTCGAGAATTTCCTTGGCCTTGGCTTCAGTGAACATGCTCATGGTTTACTCCAATTCTTATCAGATGGCCTGAAGGCTCAGCCCAGGCTGCGCGCGGTATTGATGACATTGACGCCATTGAAGCGGGCGGTGGACGAACCGTGAGACACGGCGGATACCTGACCCGGCTGGCCCTTGCCGTCGAAGAAGGAACCGCCCAGGCGATAATCGCTTTCGTCGCAGACGGCGGCGCAAGAGCCCCAGAAATCCACGGTATTGGTCTGGTAGGCCACGTCTTCCAGCATGCGCCCCAGCTTGCCGTCCTTGATCTCGTAGAACAGCTGGCCGCCGAACTGGGAATTGAAGCGCTGCTGGTCGATGGAGAACGAGCCGTCGCCGATGATGTAGATGCCGTTTTCCACGCCCTTGATCATGTCGTCGACGGACAGTTTGTCCTTGCCCGGCGCCAGGGAGATATTGGCCATGCGCTGGAATTGCACGCTCGCCCAGTTGTCGGCATAGCAGCAGCCATGGGACTCCTTCTCGCCGATGATATGCGCCTGGTCGCGGATGGCCTGGTAATTGACCAGGATGCCGTCCTTGATCAGATCCCAGCGCTTGGTTTTCACGCCTTCGTCGTCATAGCCCACGGCCCCCAGGGAACCCGGCTGAACCTTGTCGGCAAAAATATTGACCTTGTCGCTGCCGTATTGGAATTTCTTGGTCTGCCACTTGTCCAGCGTCGCGAAGCTGGTCCCGGCGTAATTGGCCTCGTAACCCAGCACGCGGTCCAGCTCCAGGGGATGGCCCACGGATTCGTGAATGGTCAGCCACAGATGGGAGGGGTCCAGGACCAGATCGTATTTGCCCGGTTTCACCGACTTGGCGGTGAGCTTCTCCCGGGCCTGCTTGGCGCCGGCCACTGCGTCTTCCAGCATGTCATAGGAATTGCTGTAATTGATGACGCCGCCCGGCAGGTGAATCTTGTGTTCGGCTTTCGGCTCCAGGTATTCGTAGCCCATGCCCATGGGTGAGGACATGCCGTCGCGGGTACGGAATTTGCCGGTCTTCTTGTCCACGGCGGTGACGGTCATGGGCGCCCAGATACGATGCACGTCCTGATCGATATAGGAGCCATCGCTGGAGGCGAAGTATTTCTGTTCGTTGACCTGGAACAGCACGGAATTGACGAAATCGGCGCCGGCCTTCATGGCGGCGGCATTGACGCCCAGCAGCAGGTCCACCTTGTCCTTGAGCGGCACGGCCATGGCGTTCTTCTGGATTGGCGTTGCCCAGGACACCTCGCCCACGCCCTTCACCGGCGCCAGTTGGACCGGCTCGCTCTGGAACTTGGAATTGGCCTTGGCGATGGCCACGGCCTGACTGGTCGCCTTGGCCACGCTGTCCGGGCTCATGTCGCTGCTGGCGGCGAAACCCCAAGTGCCGTTGGCGATGACGCGGATGCCGACGCCAGCCGATTCGGTGTTCACCACGTTCTGCACCTTGTCCTCGCGGGTCACCACGAACTGGCGCAGGTAGCGGCCGATACGCACGTCACAATAGCTCGCGCCCAACTTGCTGGCGGTATTGAGCGCCACGTCGGCCAGCATCTTCTTGATGGCCACGTCCATCTTGGTGGTCAGCGCCTCGGCGGCTATGACCTGCCCCCAGGAGGTCGGCAGGACCAAGGCACCGGCGCCGGCACTGGTCATCCTCAGAAAATCGCGTCTATCCATTTCATCTTCCCCTCGTTTAATTAAAACCGGGAGAGTTAACCGCCAAGACGCTAAGGCGCCAAGAAAAAAGGGCCATTAGGCATAGCCCCCGCAGCCCCCGTTCATCCTTCGACAAGCTCAGGACGAACGGGCTTTCGCCACGTCTCTCCAAGTTTTCCCTTGGCGCCTTAGCGTCTTGGCGGTTAATCCCTCTTACTCTTCAAATCTTCCGCCCGGTGTTGATCACATTGATGCCGTCGAAGCGTGTCGTCGGGCAGCCGTGGGACACGGCTGAGACCTGGCCCGGCTGGCCCTTGCCGTCGAAGAAGGAACCGCCCAGGCGGTATTCGCTCTCGTCGCAAAGCGCCGTGCAGGCATTCCAGAATTCCTGGGTATTGGCCTGGTAGGCCACATCGTCGAGCATGCCGGTGACCTGGCCATTTTCGATGGCGTAGAACAGCTGGCCGCCGAACTGGAAGTTGTAGCGCTGCTGGTCGATGGAATAGGAACCGCGCCCGACGATGTAGATACCCTTCTCCACATCCTTGATCATGTCGGCCAGCTTATAGGGCTTGGCGCCGGGCAGGAGCGAGACATTGGGCATGCGCTGAAATTGCACGCTGGACCAGGAGTCGGCATAGCAGCAGCCGTGGGATTCGGTTTCGCCCAGGATATGCACCTGGTCGCGGATCGCCTGGTAATTCTTCAAGATGCCGTTCTCGATCAGATTCCAACGCTTGGTCTTCACGCCCTCGTCGTCGTAGGCGACGGTCCCCAGGCCCTGGGCCTGGGTCTTGTCGGCGACGATATTCACCAGCTTGCTGCCGTACTGGAATTTGCCGCGCTTTTCCAGAGTCGCGAAGCTGGTTCCGGCGTAATTGGCTTCATACCCGAGCACGCGGTCCAGCTCCAGGGGATGGCCGACGGATTCGTGGATGGTCAGGGACAAATGACCTGGATCCAGAACCAGGTCGTATTTGCCCGGCTTGACCGATTTGGCTTTAAGCTTTTCCTTGACCTGAGTGGCGGCAGCGGTGGCGTCCTCCAGCAGATCGTAGCGATTGCCATAGAGCGTGACCGGGCCCGCGCGTTTTTCGCTGGCGAGTGGCGTCAGGTATTCGTAACCCATGCCCATGGGATTGCTGAAGGCATTGCGGGTCTTGAACTTGCCGCTCTTGTCGTCGACGGCGGTGACGGTAAACGTCGGCCAGATGCGATGCACGTCCTGATCGATATAGGAGCCGTCGGTGGAGGCGAAGAATTTCTGCTCGTTCACCAGGAACAGGTTGTTCTGGATGAATTTCGCGCCATGGGCCATGGCAGCGCGGTTGGCGGTGAGCAGAAGGTCCAGCTTGTCCTTGATGGGCACCTCGAAGCCGTTGACCGCGATGGGCGTGCGCCATTGCTGGTCCCCCGCGCCCTTGACCGGCGCCAGGATCACCGGCTCTGTGGTCAGACGGGCATTGGCCTTGGCGATGGCGACCGCCTGGCGTGCGGCCTTCGCGATGGCATCCGGCGTCACCTCGGCGCTGGCCGCGAAGCCCCAGGTGCCCTTAGAAAGGACGCGCACGCCGACGCCGTAGGACTCGGTGTTGACGATGTTTTCGACCCGATCCTCGCGAGTCAGGATGAACTGGCGCAGGTAGCGACCGATGCGCACGTCGGCATAGTCGGCGCCGGCGGCGCGGGCCGCTTCCAGGGCCATGTCGGCCAGAAGCTTCTTGGCGGCGAAGTCCAGGGGGGAGGCGGTTTCGAGCACGCTGGCGGCGCGGCCCATGACCGGGATGATCAGGCTGCCGGCGCCCAGACCGGCAATCTTGAGAAATTCACGTCTTTCCAAGCTCTTGGTCTCGCGGCTGTAGGCAAGGCCAGGGCCGTGCCGGGGAAAGCCCCGACACTAGCAGAGGCCGGAGGCTTAAGCTGTCGCGAATGCTTGGCGAATTGTAAAAAAGTGTTTGGCGGAATGGGATAGGAAAGCGACGGGCCGACCGTAGGCCCGACCGTAGGCCCGACCGTAGGCCCGACTTCAGTCGGACAATTCAGACTACCGCCAAATCCGTCCCGCTGAAACGGGACTTACGAGTGGTTCCGCCACAGGCAAGCACTCAGCTCAGATTGGCGAAATCCAGCTCGCCGCCGTCGTCCTCGGCGCCGTCCGGCAGGGGCGCATCGGCGGCCCAGGCCTTGAGGCCCTTGAAATCGAACAGCTCCTGATCGGCCAGCTGGCTGGGCTTGACGTTCTGGATGGCGGTGAAGATGGTCTCCAGGCGGCCCGGGTGCGCCTTGTCCCATTCCACCAGCATGTCGCCGATGATGCGGCGCTGCAGGTTCTCCTGGGAGCCGCAGAGATTGCAGGGAATGATGGGGAAGGCCTTGTGCTCGGCGTAGCGGATGATGTCGCTTTCCTTGCAATAGGCGAGCGGGCGGATCAGCGTGTTCCGGCCGTCGTCGGACACCAGCTTGGGCGGCATGGCCTTGAGCGTGCCGCCATGGAACATGTTGAGGAAGAGGGTCTCGATGATGTCGTCGCGGTGGTGGCCCAGAGCGATCTTGTTGCAGTTCAGCTCGCGGGCCGTGCGGTAGAGGATGCCGCGGCGCAGGCGCGAGCACAGGGAGCACATGGTCTTGCCCTCGGGAATCACCCGGGTCACGGTCGTGTAGGTGTCTTCCTCCACGATCTTGAAGGGCACGCCGATGCGGCTCAGGTACTCGGGCAGCACGTGCTCCGGAAAGCCCGGCTGCTTCTGGTCCAGGTTGACCGCCACCAGCTCGAACCGAATGGGCGCCCGCTCGCGCAGGTTCATGAGGATGTCGAGCAGGGTGTAAGAGTCCTTGCCGCCGGACAAACAGACCATGATGCGGTCGCCGTCCTCCACCATGTTGTAGTCCTCGATGGCCTGACCGACGTTGCGGTGCAGACGCTTGGACAGCTTGTTCAGCTCGTACTCGTCCTTGCGGGTCAGTTCGATGGCGACGGCTTCGGTCATGGTGGTTTCGCGGTGGGGCGCTGGCTAAAAAGTGAGCGCGCGTTATACCGGCTTTGCCCCGGCTTGTAAACCGGCGGCATCAAACCGCCAATAAACACACTTTTTGTTTACTTATCCTGTCATTCCCAGCTATTTTAGGAACTAACAATTGCTAAAAGGCCGCGCCATGCACCGCCCCCGCCTGACCCTGCTCACCGCCTGCCTGGTGGCCTTCCTAAGCTGCCTGGGGATCTCCCTACCCTACCCTGTCCTGGCGCCCTTGTTCATGGACAGCGCCACCGGTCCCCTGACCCAGTTCCTGGGCCTGCATCCCAAGTTCCTCCTGGGCCTGGCCCTGTCCATCAATCCCTTGGGCATCCTGCTGGGCGGCGCGGTCCTGGGCGCACTCTCCGATCGCTACGGCCGGCGCCGGATCATGCTCGGCTCCCTGAGCCTGGCCAGCCTGGGCTATGGCCTCACGGCCGTGGCCCTGTGGCAGGGCAATTATCCGCTCTTCCTGTTCGCCCGCTTCGCCACCGGCATCTGCGAGGGCAATATCTCCATCGCCCGCGCCATCGCCGCCGATCTTCACCCCCACGTGGACCGCCACCAGGCCTTCGGCTGGATGAACAGTGCCATCTTCCTGGGCTGGCTGGTGGGCCCCTTGGTGGGCGGCCTGAGCCTGCCCCTGGGCCAGACCGTGCCCTTCCTCATCGCCGGCCTGGCCATGCTGCCCTGCCTGGCCCTGATCCTGCTGGTCCTGGCGGAAACCGCCCCGACACAGGGCCGGAAGAAGGCCTTCGCCGAAGTGTTGCGCGAGGACAATGCGTTTCAGCTGCTCAAGGAGCCCGGCGTTGCCGCCTTGGCCCTGGCCCAGCTGCTCTGGACCCTGGGGCTCAATGCCTTCTACGAGTTTTACCCGCTGTGGCTGGTGGAGCATGCCCGTTTCGACAGCACCCGCATCGGCCTGACCACGGCCGGCTCCTGCCTCATCATGACCCTGACCTCCAGCCTGCTCTGGCCGCGCTGGGGCAAGCGCATGCGCGCACTGTCCGGTGCCCTCTTGGGCGGCAGCCTATTCACCGCCCTGCTCTGGCTCTTCCCCCTGGCCTCGCCGGCCCTGGTGGCCGTCGTGATCGTGCTGACCGGCATGCCCATCGCCATCTACGGCGCGGCCCTGCCCATCCATTGCTCGGAGCGCTTCGAGCATCTAGGCCAGGGCAAGATCATGGGCCTGCTCACCACCATCTTCTGCCTGGGCAACACGCTGATCGCCTTGGCTGGCGGGCTCATCGCCCTGTTCGACACCCGCGCCGTGCTCTGGCTGGGCGCCCTGCTCTGTAGCCTGGCCCTGTGGCGGTTGCACAGGCTGCGCCGTGAGCCCCGGCCTCCCCTGGTCCTGGCCGGAGACCAGGCATGAGCACGCCTGACCGCCTGCTCTACCTGCTCAAGACCCGAGGCCCGCAGACCGCCCAAGCCCTGGCCGAGGCCCTGGGCCTGTCCGCCATGGGCGCGCGCAAGCAGCTGGACGCCTTGGCCGATCAGGACCTGGTGAGTTTCGAGGATAAGCGCGAGGGCATAGGCCGGCCGGCCCGCCACTGGTCACTGACCGCCGCCGGCCATGGCCGCTTCCCGGATCGCCACGGCGATCTGACCCTGCAGCTACTGGACGGCATACGCAGCCTGTTCGGCGCCGAGGGCATGGACCGGCTGATCGCGGAACGCGAAGCCGGTGCTCGCCGCCACTACGGCGAGCGTCTGACCGGCCTGGATAGCCTGGGAGACAAGGTCCAGGCCCTGGCCGAGCTGCGCAACGCCGAGGGCTATATGGCCGAGGCGGTCCGCGACGGCGAGGACTGGCTGCTGCTGGAGAACCACTGCCCCATCTGCGCGGCGGCGACGGCCTGCCAGGGCTTCTGCCGATCCGAACTGGAGCTGTTCCGGGACTGCGCCGGCGAGGGCGTGCACGTGGAGCGCATCGAGCACCAGCTCAGCGGCGCGCGGCGCTGTGCCTACCGGTTTTCCGAGAAGACGCGCTGAGTCACACCACCTTGGCCTTGCGGATCATCTTCGAGAACAGTCCCGGGAAGAAGCGCTTCAGATAGACGCCCAGGCGCTCGCGCCCGCCCACGGAGAACTCCTCCTTGCCCTTGGCGAGGCCGGTCAGGATGTCCTCGGCACAGAGCGTGGCCGGGTAACCGTGGGCCTGGGCATCGTCCATCGTGCTCTGGGGCGAGCCATCGCCCAGGACCGCCGCATAGCTCAGGTTGGTGTGAATGAAGCCCGGGCAGATCAGGCTGACGCCCACGCCCTGCTCCCAAAGCTCGGCACGCAGGGAGTCGAAGAAACCGTGCAGGGCATGCTTGGAGGCGGCATAGCCGGAACGTAGGGGCGTGCCGAAGTGCCCCACCAGGCTGGTGACCGTGGCGATATGGCCGGCGCGGCGTGCCAACATGCCCGGCAGCACGGCCTTGGTGAGGGCGATGGTGCCGAAGTAGTTGATCTCCATGATGCGCCGATCCACGGCCAGCGCCGTGTCCTGGGCCCGGGCGCGCTGACTGATGCCGCCGTTGTTGATCAAGAGGTCGATGCGCCCGAAATGCTCTTCCGCGGCCTTGACCTTGGCCGGGAATTCCTCGCTGTGTTCCAGATCCAGGGGCATGACCCAGTGCCAGTCCGGGTTGTCGCAAAGCCGGCGCACCCGCTCCAGCTCCTCGGCCCGCCGGGCGGAAAGAATCAGCCGGGCGCCGCGCCGGCTCAGGGCATAGGCCAGGGCCTCGCCGATGCCGGAGGATGCTCCGGTCAGCCACACCACCTGATCAGCGAACTGCATGCTCATGCTTCCTTATAAGAAGGGCTCGGGGGCGCCCTTGCCCTGGCGCAGGATCTCCGGAAACCCTTCGGTCAAATCCACGACGGTCGTCGGCTCGGTGCCGCAGAAGCCGCCGTCGATAATGAGGTCGAGCTGATGCCCGACGCTATCGCGCACCGCCTCCGGGTCGGTCATGGTCTCGGTTTCGCCGGGAAGGATCAGACTGGAGGACAGCAGGGGCTCGCCCAGGGCCTCCAGGAGATCCAGGGCGATGCGGTTGTCCGGCACGCGCAGGCCCAGGGTCTTGCGCTTGGGATTCATCAGCCGGCGCGGCACTTCCAGGGTGGCCTTCAGGATGAAGGTGTAAGGCCCGGGCGTATTGTTCTTGAGCAGGCGGAACACCGTGGAATTCTCCACCCGGGCGTAGATCGAGAGCTCGGACAAGTCCTTGCACATCAGGGTGAAATGATGCTTCTCATCCAGATCGCGCAGGCGGCGCATCCGGTCCTGGGCATTCTTGTCGCCCAGATGGCAGCCCAGGGCATAACCGGAATCCGTGGGATAGACGATGAGCCCGCCCTTGCGCACGATGTCCACGGCCTGCTTGATGAGGCGGGTCTGGGGGTTGTCGGGGTGCAGCTGAAAATATTGGCTCATGGGAATCCTTGTGTTGTTATCGTCCGTTTAACCGCTCCCACACCGGCTCCACGCCTGCCGGCAGCGGCCGCACCCGCCCTAGCTCGGTCCAGGGCATGGGTCCGTGGAAATCCGAACCGGCCGAACCGGCCAGCTTGAGCTCCTGACAGACCCGGCCCAGGCGCTCGGCCTCGCCGGCCTGCTGGTTGGGGTAGGCCAGTTCGACGCCGGCCCCGCCCAGCTCGGCGAACTCGCCGATCAAGGCCTTCAGCTTGCCGTTGCTGAACTTGTAGCGCCCCGGATGGGCCAGGACCGGCAGCCCGCCGGCGCCCCGGATCAGGCTCACCGCCTGCTCCAGGCTCATCCACTGGCCCGGCACATAACCGGTGCAGCCCTTGCCGATGAAGCGCTTGAAGACCTGGGCATTGTCCTTGGCATGGCCCTGCGCCACCAGGAACTGCACGAAATGGCCGCGCCCCAGACTCTCGGCGCCATAGGCAACGACGCCTTCGTAAGCATCGGCGACGCCCAGCTTTAGCAGCCTCCGCCCCATCTCCTCGGCCCGCTCGCGCCGGCGCCCCCGCTGCGCCGCCAGACCCTGGGCCAGGTCCGCCTGCTCGGGGTCTATGCCCAGACCCACGATATGCAGCTCGCGCTCGGCCCAGCGTGCCGAAATCTCCACGCCATTGACCAGGCGCAGGCCCTCGCCCGCCGCCGCCCGCGCCCGGCCTAGGCCGGCCGTGCAGTCATGATCCGTCAGCGCCAGGACATCCACGCCCTTCTCGACCGCACGCGCCACCAGCGCCTCGGGGCTCAGGAAGCCGTCGGAGATCAGGCTATGGCAATGCAGATCGTAACGGAGGGACATGAGCAATCTCTTCAAACACTTAGGTAACCTCTGAAAAAGTCCCTCCTTGGACTTTTTCAGTCGCGAAGTCCGGCACATGTCCGTACTTCGCTCACGCCAAATCAATCACTTACGTGCTTGATTCGCGGGCCGGCCATCCCTGGCCGGCGGAAGCTCTGACTTATTCAGAGCTTCCTTAGCACAAGCTTACCGGAAAAGCGCCATGGCCGCCGAAATGCCTGCCAGCCCGGGCATGACGCGACGCGGCGAATCGCGCTAAACTCGAGCCACCTCGCAGCGGCACAGCTCCGCCGGATACGCCCCATGAAGCTATTGATCGATTTCCTGCCGCTACTCGCCTTCTTCCTCAGCTACAAACTGACCGATATCTATACCGCGACCGCCGTGCTCATGGTGGCCTCGGCCCTGCAAGTCGCCTACCTCTGGTTCAGCCAGCGCAAGCTGGAGACCATGCCCGTGGTCGTGCTGGGCTTCGCCCTGGTGTTCGGCACGCTCACCCTGGTCCTGCGCGACGAGGCCTTCCTCAAGTGGAAGGTCACCCTGGTGGAATGGCTGCTGGCCGGCATCTTCCTGCTAGGCCCGTTGTTCGGGAAGTTCATGCTCAAGGAGCTCCTGGGCAAGGAAATCCAGCTGCCCGACCGCGTCTGGAACCGTATCAACCTGGCCTGGGGCCTGTCCTTCCTGATCTTGGGCACCGCCAACATCTATTTCATCTACAACATGAGCACCGAAGCCTGGGTCTCCTTCAAGGTCTGGGGCCTGACCGGCGCCAACCTGCTGATGGTCATCGCCAGCGGCTTCTACATGGCCAAGCATATGCCCGAAGAAGGCCCGGCCGAAAAGGAAAGCCACTAATGTTCTACGCCATCATCGCCGAAGATCACCCGAACTCCCTGGAAAATCGCAAGGCAAACCGCCCGGCCCATCTGGCGCGGCTCCATGCCCTGAAAGAGGACGGCCGTTTGCTGCTGGCCGGACCGCACCCCGCCATCGACAGCCCGGATCCCGGCCCGGCCGGCTTCAGCGGCAGCCTGGTGGTGGCCGAGTTCGACAGCTTGGACGCCGCCGAAGCTTGGGCCGCCGCCGACCCTTACCAGTCCGGCGGCGTCTATGCCCGGGTTACGGTCAAGCCCTTCCTGAAAGTCCTGCCATGAACGAAATCCTCAATCCGGTGCGCGTGGCACGCATGCGCGAGTTGCTGGAAACGGCACTGACGCCCAGCGCCCTCAGCATCATCGACGACAGCCACCACCATGTCGGCCATGCCGGCGCGGCCGGCGGCGCCGGGCATTACACCGTGCGTATCGTCGCCGAGGCCTTCCGCGGCAAGCGTCCCCTCGCCTGCCATCAGCTGGTCTACGCCGCCCTGGCCGAGCTCATGGGCCCGGAAATCCACGCCCTGTCCATCCAGGCCAAAGCCCCGGACTGATGTTCGCCGGGCTTAACCTCAAGACTCGCCTGGCCCTGGCCTTCCTGGCCGCCGCCATCGCCGGCTTTGCCCTGTTCGGCGATGCCGGCGATCCCCTGCCCTTGCGCAGCCAGCACTATCTCTGGGACCTGGGCCATGTGCTGATCGGCGCAGGCCTCGTGCTGGGCCTGCATCTGCTGCATCCTCCCCTGAACCGTCTGCGCCCGCTCTGGCGCATCGCCCTAGCGCTCGCCGCCGGCCTGGCCTTCGGCATCGCCAGCGAGTGGCTGCAGCGCCAGATCGGCCGCGAAGCCTCCTGGCGCGATGTAGGCCTGGACGTCACGGGCGCCCTGCTCTGCGAATGGCTGCAGCTCAGCCGCCAGGCCCCGCGCGCCGCCACGCGCCGAGCTTCCGCCTTCGCCGCCGCCTGCTTGGCTCTCGCCCTGCCTCTGCCCTGGCTGGCCTACCATGCCGATGAACAGGCCCAGCGCGACGACTTCCCGATCCTGGCCGATGGTCGCCAGCCCTTCGAGGCCGGCCGCTGGGATCGCGCCGAGCGCCTGCCCCCGCCCGGCAGCGACGACCCGGCCCTGAAAACCTGCATCGCTCCCGGCCAGTTCTGGGCCGGAGCCAGCCTGCGTTACTTCCCGGTGGACTGGCGCGGCTATCGGACCTTGAGCTACCGCGTCTACCTGCCCGGCGGCCAGCCCCTGCGCCTGGTCCTGCGTATCGACGATCTGGAGCATAAGCGGCGCGGCTATGCCTACAACGATCGCTACCACGCCTCGCTGATGCTCAAACCCGGCTGGAACGCCTTCCGCCTCGATCTGGACAAGGTCCTGCAAACCCCGGGGGGCCGGCGCATGGATGCCGCGCGCATCCATCACCTGCGCTGGTTCACGCCGCTGCGCCTCGCCCGAGAAACCTGCGTGTTTTTCGACGACCTGCGCCTCGACTAGACCCGGGCGGCAAACTTGGCAAATTCCCATGCCCATGGCAGGGCGACGCGCCTCTCCTTTACCCGTCCGCCTGGCTACACTGGCAGGCTTGTGCCAACCCGTCGGGAATTCCTGGAATGAAGCTATTGAGTCTGTTACTGCTTGCCGGAGCCGCCATGTCCGTCGCCGCCGAACCGCTGACCATAGAACGCATCAACGCCGCCCCCAGTCTGGACGGCAAGGCGCCGCGCGCCCTGTCTCTGTCCCCGGATGGCAGCCGGGTCACTTATTTGCAAGGCAAGGCCGACAACGCCAACCAGTACGACCTCTGGGAATACAACCTGAAGGCCCAGCGCCATCACCTGTTGGTCGATAGCAAGAAACTGGCGCCGAACGAGCAACTCTCCGACGAGGAAAAAGCCCGACGCGAGCGCGCCCGCCTGTTCGCCCAGGGCATCAGCGAATACTTCTGGTCCGAGGCCGGCGACAAGCTGCTCTTCCCCCTCAACGGCGAGCTCTATCTCTACGATCTGAAGGCCAAGCCGGGGCATGAAGTGCGCCAGCTCACCCAGGGCGAGGGTTTCGTCACCGATCCCAAGTTCTCGCCCAAGGGCCGTTACTTAAGCTTCGTGCGCGACCAGAACCTCCATGTCATGGACTTGGCGAGCGGCAAGACCCGTGCCCTGACCACGGACGGCAAGGGCGACATCAAGAACGGCATGGCCGAGTTCGTCGCCCAGGAGGAAATGGGCCGCATGACCGGCTATTGGTGGGCCGGCGACGAGGAACACATCGCCTTCGCACGCATCGACGAGAGCCCGGTGGACATCGTCGAGCGCTACGAGATCGATGCCGATGGCTTCAAGACCTTCCGCCAGCGCTATCCCAGCGCCGGCACGCCCAATGTGCGCGTGCAGCTGGGCGTGGTCGCCGTGAGCGGCGGCGAGGCGCAGTGGCTGGATCTGGGCCAGGACCCGGACATCTACCTGGCCCGCGTCGACTGGCTGCCCGACCACCGGACCGTGGCCGTGCAGCGCCAGAGCCGCGATCAGCGCCGCCTGGACCTGCTCTTCGCCGACCGCGAGACCGGCAAGAGCCGGCTCGTGCTCAGCGAGACCGCCACGACCTGGGTCAATCTCAACGACGATCTGCGCTTCCTGAAAGACCAGCAGGCCTTTATCTGGGGCTCGGAACGCAGCGGCTACAAGCATCTCTACCTGGTGGACTACCAGGGCAAGGCGCTGCGGCAGCTGACCAGCGGCGACTGGGAAGTGGCCGGCGTGCAAGCCGTGGACGAGAAGGCCGGCCAGGTCTATTTCGACGGCTACGCCGACTCGCCCCTGGAACTGCATCTCTACCGCGCGCCCCTGGCCGGCGGCGACTTGCACAAGCTGACCACGGGCGAAGGCTGGCATGCCATCAGCATGGCCAAGAATGCCCAGGTCTTCATCGACAAGTTCTCCAATCCCCAGACCCCGCCCCGGGTCAGCCTGCATGACAACAGCGGCACTCGACTGACCTGGCTGGAGGAAAACCGGCTGGATGCAGCCCATCCTTACGCGCCTTACGCCAAGGCCCACACGGTCCCGGAATTCGGCACGCTCAAGGCCGAGGACGGCCAGGATCTCTACTACCGCCTGTACAAACCGGCGAAGCTGGAGCCAGGCAAGAAGTACCCGGTGATCGTCGACGTCTACGGCGGCCCCGGCGCCCAGCGCGTGCAGAAGACTTGGGGGTCGCGCGGCGCCTATTGGCACCAGTTCCTGGTCCAGCAGGGCTATCTCGTCTTCAGCCTGGACAACCGCGGCTCCGAGCATCGCGGCACTGCCTTCGAGAATGTGTTGCTCCGCAACATGGGCCGGGCCGAGATCGCGGACCAGAAGCGGGGCGTCGAGTTCCTCAAGAGCCTGCCCTATGTGGACGGCGCGCGCATCGGCGTCACCGGCCATTCCTACGGCGGTTACATGACCCTGATGCTGCTCATGAAGGAACCGGAGCTGTTCGCCGCCGGCGTGTCCGGCGCCCCGGTCACCCAATGGGAGCTCTACGACACCCATTACACCGAACGCTACATGGATAACCCCAAGCAGCACGGCGATGCCTACGAGGCCAGCAGCGTCTTCCCCTATGTGAAGAAGCTGAACAAGCCCCTGCTGCTCATCCACGGCATGGCCGACGACAACGTGCTGTTCACCCACTCCACCAAGCTGATGAAGGCCCTGCAGGAAGCCGAAAAGCCCTTCGACCTGATGACCTATCCCGGCGCCAAGCATTCGCTCTGGGGAGAAAGCACGCAAAACCACGTGCTGCACGGCATGCTGCGCTTCTTCGATCGGGAGTTGAAGAACTAGTCTAATTTCAATTAGTTGCAAAAATTTACAAATTGTGAAAGGAACAGATACCGAGAACTGGTTCACATCGTTCATTTCGGAAAATACGTATCGTCCCGCAGGCTGTATTCGTTCACGTGGTAAGTCACGGAGTAGTCGTTAGCGCATAGGACGGAATCGCGCTAGCGTCCTTTAAACCCCGTCATCACTTGATTGTTAAGGAACAAAAAAACATGAAACAGAACTTCGCGTCCCTGGCCCTGGTTGGCGCCCTCTCCCTCATCAGCAATCAGACCCAGGCCTCGGAACCGGTTTCCGCCGCTGTCGCCAACTCCATTAGCTCCAGCAACGGCCTGACCCTGTCTTGCTATGTCGACACACCGGCCTATGACCAATACGCAGAAGGCTACTGCGACGCCCTAATCTATAACGCCAAAACAGCCAAAGCGGTTTTCCAGGTTTTTGGCTCTGAACAGGCCGGTCGCTACACTTATGCATGGACCAATTGCACGAGCACGTCGTCGCAGTGCGTGAAGACCATTTACCCCTTCCGTTTCTACAATATCTCCGTGGTTGTTACTGACACCTATACCGGTACGAAAACCACGCTCACGGCTACCGCCAACTTCGAAGATGGCCGCTAAGCCCTAAGCCCAAATAGCAACGCCGCCATAAGGCGGCGTTGTTGCACCACGGTATCGCCGGGCTAGTGGAACAAGGCCTCGATGGACAGCCCCTGCTTCTCCAACATCTCCCTCAAGCGCCGCAGAGCCTCGACCTGGATCTGGCGCACCCGCTCGCGGGTCAGGCCGATCTCGTTACCCACCTCCTCCAGGGTCGCCGGCTCGAAATGCAGCAGGCCGAAGCGGCGGGCCAGGACCTCGCGCTGTTTGTCGGACAGCTGGTAGAGCCAGTATTCGATGTTCGCCTTGAGATCCGCATCCTGCAGGATCTCGGCCGGACCGCCGTCGTTCTCGTCGGGGATGGTGTCCAGCAGGGACTTGTCCGAATCGGAGTTGATGGGCGTGTCCACCGAGGTGATGCGCTCGTTGAGGCCCAGCATGCGTGTCACGTCCTGAACCGGTCGCCCCAAGGCCCGGGCAATTTCCTCGGGGCTGGGATCGTGGTCCATCTTCTGCGCCAGTTCGCGGGATGCGCGCAGATAGACGTTCAGTTCCTTGACGATGTGGATGGGCAGGCGGATCGTGCGCGTCTGGTTCATGATGGCGCGCTCGATGGTCTGACGGATCCACCAGGTCGCGTAGGTCGAGAAGCGGAAGCCGCGTTCCGGATCGAACTTCTCCACCGCGCGAATGAGGCCGAGATTGCCTTCCTCGATGAGGTCGAGGAGGGCCAGGCCGCGATTGACATAGCGCCGGGCGATCTTCACCACCAGACGCAGGTTGCTCTCGATCATGCGCTTACGCGCCGCGTCCTCGCCCTTCTGGGCCAGGCGCGCATAATAAACCTCTTCCTGGGCGCTCAAGAGCGGCGAGAAGCCGATTTCCGAGAGGTAGATCTGGGTGGCGTCCATGACCTTGTCACTGCTGTGACGGTCGGTACGCAAGGCGTTAAAGAAGTTTTCGTCTTCGCTGCTGAGTTCAGCGTCCATGGGCTCCGCTTCAGCGGTCACCACCGCTGCCGGGGCCGCATCCTCACTGTCCTCGGCGTCTTCCACCGTCTCCGCGACGAGTTCCTCGTCGTAGAGGCATACATCATCTTCCCATTGGTCCGTCATAGCGCAGTCTCCACAAATAGTGCCATCTACGGCAATGCTCCGTCTGGAGCTCTTTTGGACTTTTGCTTGCCGACCCTTAGGCCCGGTCTTCCCGACGCCGCCCGGTTAGGGGAACTAGTGTCTGGGTAGATACTTCAAGGGGTCTACGGGCTTTTCCCGGTAACGGATCTCGAAGTGCAACTGGGTGGTTTCGGTGCCGGTACTACCCATATCGGCAATTCGCTCCCCAGCTTTAACTATCTGATTCTCTTGCACATAAATTCGACTGTTATGTGCGTAGGCACTCAAGAACTCGTTACTGTGCTTGATGATGATGAGCTGGCCATATCCGCGCACTCCGCTGCCGCTATACACCACGCGACCCTCGGCGGCGGCCAAAACCGGTTCACCCTGTGTACCCGCGATATTGATGCCTTTGCTGCCTTCACCTCCTGTGGAAAAAAGGCCTACGACCCTACCATTAGCAGGCCAGATCCACTTTGTCACCTGTTTTTTGTCGTCATAATTCAGGTCCGTCGCGGCGTCGGTGTTCAGCTTGGGTTCAACCACAACCGGTTGTGGTTTGACGTTTTTCCATGCGCTTGCACTGGGTTTCTTCCCAGTCGACTGGGCGGCGCGCGCCGGCGTTTCACCCCGACTCGGAACAGGACGCCCCTCCCCCAGACGCAGGACCTGGCCGACGTAGATCGTGTTGGGATTCGTCAGGTTGTTCAGGCGCGCCAACTCACGGACGGACAGCTCGAAGCGAAAGGCGATGGCATTGAGCGTGTCGCCGCGCTTGACGGTATAGGCCTGGGACTCGGCGCTCCCGGCTACCTCAGGCTTGGCCGGCTCTCCGCGCAGGGGCGCGGGCGCCTTGTTGGTAGCGCAGGCGCTGAGCAAGCTGAGCGCCATCAGCAAAGCAAAACTACGAATCATGACGTTCATCCCTCATGCCTCGGCCTGCGCCCGGCGATGGCGCAGGAATTCAATGACGATCGGCAGCAGCGACACGCCGATGATGGCGAAGATCAGCAGGGTGAAGTTCTTGCGCACCAGGGGCAGGTTGCCGAAGAAATGGCCGGCGTAGACGAAACTGAGCACCCAGGCCATGCCGCCGATGACGTTGTAGGCGAAGAAGCGCCGGTAACTCATGGTGCCCATGCCCGCCACGAAGGGCGCGAAGGTGCGCACGATGGGCACGAAACGGGCGATGATGATGGTCTTGCCGCCATGCTTCTCGTAGAAGGCATGGGTCTTGTCCAGGTGTTGGCGTTTGAACCAGCGGGAATCCGGGTTCTTGAACAAGTGGGCGCCGAAATACTTGCCGATGAAATAGTTCAGGGCATCGCCCAGGACCGCCGCGACGATCAGCAGGGCCGCCAGGCTATGGGCCTCGATGCCCGTCCCCACGGTCAAGGCGCCGGCGGCGAAGAGCAGGGAGTCGCCGGGCAGGAAGGGCGTGACCACCAGGCCGGTTTCGCAGAAGATAATGAGAAACAGAATGGCATAGATCCACAGGCCGTACTCGCGGAACAACTCGGCCAGGTGCACGTCCACGTGCAGGATGAAATCGATCAGCTGCATCGCCAAGGCGGCGATGCTCTCCAGAAACTCCACGGAAAACTCCCTTATTCAGTTGTGCCCGGTACCAGGGGGACAAAGCGCACTTGCTCGACGGTTCGTGCATCGAAGCCGTCATCGTTGCGCGTGATGCAGCGCAGCTCCTGTGCGCCCAGCTCGCGGCCCACGGGTGTGATCAAACGGCCTCCGACAGCCAGCTGTTCCAACAAGGCCGGCGGCACGCTGTCCGGCGCGGCGGTGACGATGATGCCATCGTAGGGGGCGTGCTCGGCCCAGCCCTGCCAGCCATCGCCATAGCGGTAATGAATGTTCTTCAGATCCAGGCGGCGGTGGCGCTGGCGGGCCTGCTCCTGCAAGGCCTTGATGCGCTCGACGGTATAGACCTCCTCGGCGATCTGGGCCAGCACGGCGGTCTGGTAGCCGGAACCCGTGCCGATCTCCAGGACCCGTTTCAAGGGCCGGCCGCCCAGCAGCAGCTCGCTCATGCGCGCCACGATATAAGGCTGGGAAATCGTCTGGCCGAGGCCGATGGGCAGGGCCGTGTCCTCGTAGGCGCGGTGAGCCAGGGCCTCGTCAATGAACAGATGGCGAGGCACATCGTGCAGCGCGCCCAGGACATCCCAATTGGCGATGCCCTCCTCCTGCAGCCGGGCCAGCAGCCGCTGACGCGCCCGCTGGGAGGTCATGCCCAGACCGGAGATCTCGTGCTCGCTCATGGGCGTAACCCGGAGAGCCAGGCATCCACTGGCGCGAAGGCCTGGTAGTCGGTCAAGTCGATCTGCAGGGGCGTCACCGACACCCGATCGTGATCGATGGCATGGAAATCGGTCCCCGGTCCGGCATCGGCACTGCCGCCCGGCCGGCCGATCCAGTACACCGGCAGGCCCTTGGGATCGGTGGCGCGCACCACGTCCTCGGCACGATGGCGGAAGCCCTGGCGCGTCACCTCGACGCCCAGGATCCTCTCCCAGGGCAGGTTGGGCACGTTGATATTGAGCAGCCGGCGCGGCAGGCTCGCCGCGCGCAGTTCCTTGGCGAGGGCGACGGCGACGCGCGCGGCCGAGTCGTAATGGGCATGATCGTGGCCGTTCAGAGACAGGGCCAGGGCGGGGATGCCGTGCAGCAGGCCCTCCATGGCGGCGGCCACCGTGCCGGAATAGAGCACGTCGTCGCCGAGGTTCGGCCCAGAATTGATGCCCGAGACCACCAGATCCGGCTTGGCCTCCAGGATCTCGTGGATGGCCATGTGCACGCAGTCGGTGGGCGTGCCGGTCACGGCGTAATAGCCGTTCTCGGCACGGGCGATGCGCACCGGGTTGTCCAGGGTCAGGGAATTGGAGGCGCCGCTCTTGTTGCGATCCGGCGCCACCACGGTGACCTCGCCCAACTCGCGCAGGGCCTCGGCCAGGACCTTAAGGCCCGGAGCGAACACGCCATCGTCATTGGAAACCAGGATACGCATGGGCACTTACTCATCGCGAAATCAGCGCCGTAGGTTAGTGCACGGCGCCCAAACACTCAATCCCGGCCGCCGCCACTGACGTCGCAGTAGTCGACCAGTTCGCGCAAGACCGTGGTCGCGAAGCAACCGGAAGGCAGACCGAAGGCCAGGTTCAGCACATCGCCATCCACCCCAGCCTCCAGATCGCGAGGCTTGAGGCGCAGGGGCCGGCGCTCCTGGCGCAGGCCGAATGCGGCCAGGCCCTCGCACCAGCTTTGGAAGCCGGCCAGGCTAGCCTGCTCCACGGCCAGGGCCTCGTCCCGGGCGGGCGATTCCCCTTCGCCCCAGAGCGGGCCGCTGGGATGGATGTCGAAACGCGCCAGGCGCTCGGGCAGGGCCGGATCGCCGGCCTCGGCCATGAACCAGCTGTTGGCGCCGTCCAGCATCACCGCCTCGCCGGGCAGGATACGGTTCCAGTCGCCACGCGCGACGCGGGTGGACAAGACCTGGTTGAACACGAAACTGCGCGCCGCCGACAGATACAGGCCGCGCAGCTGCTGCTCGCGCGGCCGCTCCCCAGCGAACAGGCGCTGGGCGCCCACCAGGTTGCCGCCCCCCAAGCCGAAACGCTGGGGACCGAAATAATTGGGCACGCCCTCCGCCGCGACCCGGGCCAGGCGCTGCTCGAAGGCCGGTGCATCGCCCTGCAGCCCGGTCAGGCGCAGCACGAAGCGGTTCTCCTTGAGCGCGCCGGTCTTCAGCTTGCGGCCATGGCGAACCACCGCCAACACCGACAGCTCGCCGGGACGGAACTGCTTGGGCAGGGCCGACCAATCCGGTTCGGCCTTGCCGGTCATCAGCACGGAAAACCACTGACGGGTGACCGCGTGCCGGTCCTTGAGGCCGGCATAGCCGACGTCGAAGGACTTGACCCCGGCGAAACGCGCCAGGGCCTTGGCCAGGAACTCGGTGTTCATGCCGGTCTTTTCCAGATGCAGCCAGACATGCTCGCCGGCGCCGGACAGCTCGAAGGGCAGGATCTCGTCGACGCGGAAATCGCCGGGCGCGGCGCGCAGCTTGGCGCGCAAGGCCGGCCGGCCTCCCCCGTAGGCCCAGTCGGGCAAGGCATAGCTCTCGATGGGCGGAATGGCTTCGTTCATGGACTGCTCACTCATGGGGCTCACTCACAGGATTATGCGCGCTCATAGGCGCACCAAGAGGGCCACGGCCTGGGCCGCGATGCCTTCCTTACGGCCGGTAAAACCCAGGCCCTCGGAAGTCGTTGCCTTGATGTTCACGCGCTCCTCGTGCACGCCCAGGTCGGCGGCGATATGGCCGCGCATCAGCGCCGCGTGGGGCATGACCTTGGGCTTCTCCGCGATGACCGTGCAGTCCACGTTGCCGATGCGCCAGCCGCCGGCATGCAGCAGGCCCACGACCTGGCGCAAGAGCCCCCGGCTGTCGGCGCCGCGATAGGCGGCATCGGTGTCGGGAAAGTGCTGGCCGATGTCGCCCATGCCCGCCGCGCCCAAAAGAGCGTCGCAGAGCGCGTGCAAGAGCACATCGCCGTCGGAATGGGCGACGAGGCCAAATTCATGGGCGATCTTCACCCCGCCCAGGGTCACCGGCCCCGCCCCGCCGAAGCGGTGCACATCGAAACCCTGACCAATACGGAAATCCATCGGCGACTCCAATAAACCGGGAAATAAAGAAAGTGTAACCGCCAGGAACGCGAAGAACACCAAGGGAATGGAACTGAGCCCGGCTTAGTGCTTCAACACTGACACCACACCCGTCATACCCGCGCAGGCGGGTATCCAGTCAGTGCCAATAGCTACCGACTGGGTCCCCGCCTGCGCGGGGACGACGGTCATTCGTGAGCGTCGCCGACGCAATGCGCCATGAGCCCCATTCCCTTGGCGTTCTTGGCGGTTAATCAGTCTTGCTCTTCGACCAGCAGCGGCAGCCTCAGCCCCTGGGCCAGCTGCTGCTGCAGGTAAAACTCCGCCAGCGGCAGGTCCAGGGGTTCGGTGATCTTCAGGTTGTCGGAGCGACCGGTGACCATCAGGGGGCGGAAGCCGGCCCATTCCACGGCCGAGGCCTCGTCGGTGACGCCCACCTCGGCGCCCAGGGCGTCCAGCAGGCTATTGCGCAAGAGCCCCAGGCGGAACATCTGCGGCGTCAGGGCATGCCAGAGTTCCTCCCGCTCCACGGTGGCCTCGATGTCCGAGCCGCGCGTGCGCTTCATGGTGTCGCGCACGGGGCAGCCGAGGATGCCGCCCACCGGATGCTGGCGCACCTCGGTCATCAGCTTGTTGACGTCGTGCAGGGTCAGACAAGGCCGCGCGGCGTCGTGCACCAGGACGAAATCATGCTCGTCGGCGCGCTCCTCCAGGGACGACAGGGCAGCCAGCACCGAGGCGGCGCGGGTCGAGCCGCCGGTGACGAAATGCACGCGCGGATGCTCTGCCAGGGCCGTATCCATCCAATGCTCGTCCTCCGGCGACACCGCGACGATCACCTGGGTGATGGCCGTGTGGCTGAGCAGGGTGGCGACGGTGTGGACCAAGACCGGCGTGCCCAGCAAATTCAGGTATTGCTTGGGGCATTCGCTTTGCATGCGCGAACCGATGCCGGCGGCAGGCACCACGGCCCAGTAACGGGGAAAAAGACTCATGGAACGGCGAACTCGTGCAAACCCGAGGGGAGAAAATGGGAAGACGATGCCGGCAAGAACTTAGTCGGCATCGACAATACGGAAAAAGGTCTCGCCTTCCTTGATCATGCCCAACTCGTTGCGGGCGCGCTCCTCGATGGCCTCGGTACCGGAGTGCAAATCGCGGATCTCCGCGTACAGGCCCTGGTTGCGGCGCTTGAGCTGTTCATTCTGCGCATACTGCCCCGCCAGCTGGCCTTCCAGCCGCTGCACGGCGTGTATGCCGCCATCGCCGTTCCAGAGTCGATACTGAATCGCGACGAGCAGCAGGCTGAGCACGAGCGCAAAACGCTTCATGGGTTAGAGGATCCGTCCGATTCTTATCGTTATAGATACAGCTATACCGCCACTTGGGCGGGATCTGTAGCGAAGTGTAGCCAGCGGGATCGACCAAAGCAATCCCCAACAAGGGCGACCGGCCAGCTTAGCCGGGCGCACTCCACACCAGCAATGGCCCGGATCCACTGCTGCCTATACAATGCCAGCTCCTGGCCACCAGCCCCGATTGCAGCATCACAAAGACAAGGTTGTACCCATGGCACTGAGTTGGAACGAAATCAAGGACAGGGCATTACGTTTTTCCAAAGAATGGGAGCACGAGACCAGCGAGGACGCCGAAGCCAAGTCGTTCTGGGACGGTTTCTTCGACGTTTTCGGCATCCAGCGCCGCCGCGTCGCCACCTTCGAGCAACATGTCAAGAAGCTGGGCGGCCAGAACGGCTTCGTCGATTTGTTCTGGCCAGGCATGCTCCTGGTCGAGCACAAATCGCGCGGCAAGGATCTGGAAAAAGCCTACCAGCAGGCCACCGACTACTTCCCCGGTCTCAAGGATAGCGAACTGCCCCGCTACATCCTGGTTTCCGATTTCGCGCGCTTCCGCCTGCACGATCTCGACAGCCACCAACTCCACGAATTTGCGCTTGAAGACCTGCACAAGCATGTCCGGCTGCTGGGACCCATCGCCGGCTACGAGAAACGCGAGTACAAGGAAGAAGACCCGGTAAACATCCGCGCAGCGGAACTGCTGGGCCGGCTGCACGATGAGCTCAAGGGCAACGGCTATGACGGTCATCCGCTGGAGGTCTATCTGGTCCGTCTGCTGTTTTGCCTGTTCGCCGATGATACCGGCATCTTCGAGCGTGGTACCCTGCTCGAATTCCTGGAGATGCGCACGGCCGAGGACGGTTCCGACTTAGGCGCGAAACTGACCGAGCTGTTCCACGTCCTGAACACGCCGGCCGACAAGCGTCTGAAGAACCTGGACGAAGCCCTCGCGACCTTCCCCTATGTCAACGGCCAACTCTTCATCGAATTCCTGCCACCCGCCGCCTTCGACAGCGGCATGCGCCAGACCCTGCTAGCCTGCTGCGGCCTGGACTGGGGCGCCATCTCCCCCGCCATCTTCGGCTCCATGTTCCAGGCGGTCATGGATCCCAAGGCGAGACGCAACCTGGGTGCTCACTACACCTCGGAAAAAAACATCCTCAAGCTGATCAAGCCGCTGTTCCTCGACGCGCTCTGGGCCGAGTTCGAGCAGATCCAAGGCAACACCCGCCGCCTCGACGAATTCCACCAGAAACTCGGCACCTTGCGCTTCCTGGACCCCGCCTGCGGCTGCGGCAACTTCCTGGTGATCACCTACCGGGAGCTTCGGCTGCTGGAACTGGCCGTGCTGCGCCAGTTGCGGAAACTGCGCGGGCAAGAGAACCAACAGCTGCTCTCGGTGGGCGACGTGATCACCATCGATGTGGACCAGTTCTACGGCATTGAGATCGAGGAGTTTCCCGCCCAGATCGCCCAGGTGGCGCTGTGGCTGATGGACCACCAGATGAACATGCGCTTCTCAGAGGAATTCGGCCAGTATTTCGCCCGCCTGCCGCTGAAGAAATCCGCGACCATCCGCCATGGCAACGCCCTGCGCCTGGACTGGCACGACGTGGCCCCTGCGGAACGGCTGTCCTATGTGATCGGCAATCCGCCGTTCCTGGGCAAGGCCTATCAGACCGAGGCGCAGAAAGCCGACTTGGCGGAAGTGTTTGTCGGAGTAAAGGGGGCCGGCGTGCTCGATTTCGTCGCGGCCTGGTATATGAAAGCGGCGCGCTACATCCAAGGCACGGACCTGAGCTGCGCCTTCGTGTCCACCAACTCCATCACCCAGGGCGAGCAGGTCGGCATCCTGTGGCGGGAACTGTTCCGCCTGGGCACCAAGATCCAATTTGCCCACCGAACCTTCCGCTGGGACAACGAGGCGCGCGGCAACGCCGCCGTGCATTGCGTGATCGTCGGCTTCGGGCTCGGCGACAGACAGACAGACAGACAGACAGACAGACAGACAGACAGACAGACAGACAGACAGACAGACAGACAAGATTATCTTCGATTATGCCGATCCGCGCGCCGAAGCCCATTCGAGAAGTGTGCGCAATATCAACCCCTATCTGGTGGACGCCGACGACGTGGTCCTGGACAACCGCAAGACGCCGCTCTGCGCGGTGCCGCCCATCGTGTTCGGCTCCATGCCCAATGACGGCGGCCACCTGCTGCTGAGCGACGAGGAGCGGATGGAGTTGCTGGCGAGAGCGCCGGGCGCGGAAGCGGTGTTGCGGCCTTTCGTCGGCGCCGAGGAGTTCATCAACGGCAAACGCCGCTGGTGCCTGTGGCTGAGAGACGCGACGCCCGGTCTGCTAAAGTCGCTGCCGGAAGTCCTACGCCGCGTCGCGGCGGTCAAGGCCTACCGGGAAACCAGTACCCGCGAAGCGACGCGCAAGCTGGCAGCCTATCCCGGTCTGTTCGGGGAGATCCGACACCCGGACGGTGATTATCTATTGATTCCCAGTGTCTCTTCGGAACGGCGACCCTACATTCCCATCGGCTTCATGCATGTGGACACGATAGCTAGCAATCTCTGTCTTATCGTTCCCGGCGCCGGCCTGTATCATCTTGGTGTTCTGGCCTCGACCATGCACATGAGCTGGGTACGGGCGGTCTGCGGCCGGCTGGAAAGCCGGTATCGTTATTCCAATGGCATCGTCTACAACAACTACCCCTGGCCGGAAGCACCAGGCGAGGCGCTGATCGCCGCCGTCGAGGCCGCGGCCCAGGGCGTACTGGACGCCCGCGCCGCCTTTCCCGAGGCGACCCTGGCCGAACTCTACGATCCCTTGAGCATGCCGCCAGCCTTGGTCAAGGCGCACCAGACCCTGGACCGGGCCGTCGACGCGGCTTATGGCGCCAAGGGCTTCGCCAGCGAGGCGGTGCGCCTGGAATATTTGTTCGCGCTTTACGGGCGCTACGTCGCCGCCCTGCCGGTCGCCCCGGCCAAGACACGGCGCGCCAAGGCTTCCACCTTGGCCGAAGCCTGATCCCCCAAATAAAGGAAGGAACCTTGGATCAAAAACACACGGAGCACCTGATCGCCGCCATCGAAGCAGGCGACGAGGCCGCGTTGACCGGCTTGCTGGCCTCGTCTTGGGAAGGCTCGCCGCCACTCGCCGCCTATCTGGCCTGCGCGCGACGCGGTCATGTCCCCCTGGCCGAACGGCTCTTCGCCAGCGAGGCGCATACCGGCGGGAACATCTGGAACGACGCGGGCGACGGGGGCTGGCGGCAGGTCCACGAAGCGGCGCGACACGGCCAGGCTGAATACCTGCGCTTCCTCGCCGCCCAAGGGGCGAACCTCGACGCGGCGTTCGAACTGTATGACGGCCATTACCAAGATCAGCGCGGCACGGCCCTGACCGAAGCGCTGCTGGCGGGTCACATCGACTGCGCCCTCGCCCTGCTCGAAGCCGGCGCCGATGGCGATGCCAATTGGTACGAGAGCGAGGAATCCGGGCCCTTGAGCCACAACGAGAGCGGGTCGGCATTGACCCTGGCCCTGGAGAGCGGCGAGCCCCGGCTGTTGGAAGCACTGGCGAGCCGATGGGTCCAGGTGGACCGGCCTTTCGACGACCGGGGCACGACCGCCCTGGCCCTCGCCTTGCAGCATCGGCGTGCGGACTGGCTGGCCTGGCTGCTTGCCCACGGTGCCAACCCGGAACAAGCGGTGGAACATCCCGATAACAGCGCATTGCCGCCACTGGTCTATGCCCTGTACGCCCACGCCGACGGCCAGCCGGGCGCCCTGCCCATGGCGGAATTGTTGCTGCGCGCCGGCTCGCGCTTCGACCTGTTCTTGGAGGGCGAGGACAAGAGCCTAATGGAATGGGTCTTCGACAGCGAGCGCCCGGAACTTTTGGCCTTGTTCGGCCTCAACGCCCTGCGCCGCCGGGAACGGCCGCCCACCCCGCCCAGAATACCCGACTTCCTGCGCCCGCTGTCGGCGCCCGCCGAAGACGAGCGCCTCATCGACTTCCTGGCGCGCGCCCTGGCCTCGCGCCTGGGCGGCGTCCAGACGGAACGCACCGCAGATGTGCTCCAGCTGCAGGTGGCTGAGGGCAGGCCGGAAGCGGTCAGCCTGGTGTTGACGCCGCTCCACGCGGAGATCCTGATCCCGCACACCGAATGGCGGGGGCCGCATACGCCGGAGTGCGCGTTCGAGGCGTACCGGGTCATAGCCCTGCCCACCCGCAGACCCTCGGAAGCGGAGGGCATGGCGCTACTGGCGGCTCTGGAGGAAGAACTGCACCGCGCCTCGGCGGAAGCTTCCTCCCGCTATGCGCCCTGCCAGGCTTGTGGAGTGCCCACCCATAGGGACGAACTGGGGGGTGACGGGCAATGCTATGCCTGCCTGGAACAGCGCGGCGTTGTGTACTAATGAGTGGTTTTGGCTAGGGCAGGCAGCGACAGGCGCAGGCCCTCTAGCTCCAACGGACGCGCCACTTGCGCCCTCTACAAGACTTGGCCTACGCTCTACTTTCCGCTCCCGCCTGCTCCCGGATACCAGAGGGTCCAGGCGCGTAGGTGGCGTCAGTGTTAACCGCGACGCCACCACCGGACTCTCTCCATTCCGCCAGCCGCCACATCTCGCGCGCCCTATCCTTGAATGTCGACAGACGCATGGACCCAAGCGCCACCGTGCGCCTTGACGCGGCAATTCCCGATTATGGATAGTGGCGCGTCCGCGCCGAACGTCAGAAAACCAGCTACTGCGTGAGCGTCAGATGGCGCAACAAGATGAGGGGATTGGTGCACGGCACCGTGTTTCCGGCAACGGGAACGCTGTCCCTCCGGTGCGGCCCCCTTGGAGAAAGCCCCTCTCCCGCTTTCGGGAGAGGGGATAAACGCACGGCCGCGACGTGTATTCGCGGCACGGATCTCAGCGCTTGAACGCCTTCATGCCCGGGTAGATCGCCTTGGCGCCCAGGGCTTCCTCGATGCGCAGCAGCTGGTTGTACTTGGCCACGCGATCGGAGCGGCACAGGGAACCGGTCTTGATCTGACCGCAGCCGGCGGCCACCGCCAGATCGGCGATGGTGACGTCCTCGGTTTCGCCGGAGCGGTGGGAGGACACCGAGGTATAGCCGGCGTCGTGGGCCATCTGGATGGCTTCGAGGGTCTCGGTCAGGGTGCCGATTTGGTTGACCTTGATGAGGATCGAGTTGGCGATGCCCTTGTCGATGCCTTCCTTCAGGATCTTGGTGTTGGTGACGAAGAGATCATCGCCCACCAGCTGCACGCGCTTGCCCAACTTCTCGGTCAGGATCTTCCAGCCTTCCCAATCGCCTTCGGCCATGCCGTCCTCGATGGTGATGAAGGGATAGCGATCGCACCAGTCGGCCAGGAAGTCGGCGAACTCGGCGGAGGTCAGTACCTTGCCCTCGCCTTCCAGGTGGTATTTGCCGTCCTTGTAGAACTCGGAGGACGCGACGTCCAGGCCCAGGGCGATGTCGGTGCCGAGCTTGTAGCCGGCCTTTTCGATGGCCTCGACGATGCAGGACACGGCTTCTTCATTGGAGCCCAGGTTCGGAGCGAAGCCGCCCTCGTCGCCCACGGCGGTGTTCAGACCTTTCGCTTTCAGCACGGCCTTGAGGGCATGGAACACCTCGGCGCCCATGCGCAGGCCTTCGGAGAAGCTGGGGGCGCCGACCGGGAGGATCATGAATTCCTGAACGTCGACATTATTGTCGGCATGGGCGCCGCCGTTGATGATGTTCATCATGGGCACGGGCATGATGAACTTTCCATCAGAAAGATTGGCACCCGAGGTATTCAGGTATTCGAAGAGCTGCAGGCCCTTGGCGGCGGCGGCGGCCTTGGCCAGAGCCAGGGACACGGCGAGGATGGCATTGGCGCCCAGCTTGCCCTTGTTTTCGGTGCCGTCGAGATCGCACATGGCGCGATCGGCGCCGGCCTGATCGAAGGCGTCGCGGCCCAGAAGCAGGTTCTTCAGCTCGTGGTTGACATGGGACACGGCCTTCTTGACGCCCTTGCCCAGGTAACGGCTCTTGTCGCCGTCGCGCAGCTCCAGGGCTTCGCGGGAGCCGGTGGAAGCGCCGGAGGGGGAGCAGGCGATCCCCATGAAGCCGCCTTCCAGATGCACTTCGGCTTCGACGGTGGGATTACCGCGGGAATCCAGGACTTCGCGGCCCTTGATGTCCACAATCTTGGTCATGGTCGTGTCTCCGTTGAACTGAATCGAAATCGGGGGATTAACCGCCAAGGCGCGAAGGCGCCAAGTTTTTGGAAGACAGCAAGGGGCGTCTCATCCCCGCCTCATGCTTCCCTTTGCGTCTTGGCGCCTTGGCGGTTGCTCTTCTTATCTTAAGCCGTTTCCAGCGCCGGGAAGCCCTTGACCAGGTCGTCGATGGCCTTGACCTGGGTCAGGAAGGCTTCGAGCTTGGACAGGCGCAGAGCGCAGGGGCCGTCGCAGAGGGCCTTTTCCGGTTCCGGATGGGCCTCCAGGAAGAGGCCGGCCAGGCCCACGGCCATACCGGCGCGGGCCAACTCGGCGACCTGGGCGCGGCGGCCGCCGGCGGCATTGGGCAGGCCGCCGGGCATCTGCAGGGCGTGGGTGACATCGAAGAACACGGGATAGCCCATGGCCTTCATGGCGCCGAAGCCCAGCATGTCCACGACCAGGTTGTTGTAGCCGAAGCTGGAGCCGCGTTCGCAGAGGATCAGCTGGGAATTACCGGCCTCCTCGCACTTGGCGAGGATATGCGTCATCTCCTGGGGCGCCAGGAACTGGGCCTTCTTGATGTTGATCACGGCGCCGGTCTTGGCCATGGCCATGACCAGATCGGTCTGGCGGGACAGAAAGGCCGGCAGCTGGATGATCTCGCAGACTTCCGCGACGGGCGCGGCCTGGAAAGGCTCGTGCACATCGGTCAGAACCGGCACGCCGAAGGCTTTCTTCACGTCCTCAAAGATACGCAGGCCCTCTTCCAGGCCGGGACCTCGGTAAGAGGCGATCGACGAGCGGTTGGCCTTGTCGAAGCTGGCCTTGAACACGTAGGGAATACCCAGTTTCTCGGTGACCTTGACGTACTGCTCGCAGACGGTCAGGGCCATGTCCCGGGATTCCAGCACATTCATGCCGCCGAATAACACGAAGGGCAGGTCGTTGCCGGTGGTGATGCGACCGGCGATGCTGATGTGCTTCTGCATGGCTTAGGCCTTCACGCGATCGCGGTAGTCCACCGCCGCGCCGATAAAGCCGGAAAACAGCGGGTGACCGTCGCGGGGCGTGGAGGTGAACTCCGGGTGGAACTGGCCGGCCAGGAACCAGGGGTGGTCCGGCAGCTCGATGACTTCGACAAGGGTCTTGTCATAGGAGCGGCCGGAGACCTTGAGGCCGGCGGCTTCGATCCGGGGCAGCAGGTTGTTGTTCACTTCGTAGCGGTGGCGATGGCGCTCGATAATGGTGTCGGCGCCGTAGACGCGATGCGCCAGGGTGCCCGGCTCCAGGTGGCAGGGCTGGGCGCCGAGGCGCATGGTGCCGCCCAGATCGGACTCCTCGTCACGCTGTTCCACCTGGCCATCCTGGTTCAGCCATTCGGTGATCAGACCCACCACCGGGTAGGCGGCGGCACGGTCGAATTCGGTGGAATGGGCGCCTTCGAGGCCGGCCACGTGGCGGGCAAACTCGATCATGGCGACCTGCATGCCGAGACAGATGCCGAGATAGGGCACCTTGTTCTCGCGGGCATATTTCGCCGCCTGGATCTTGCCCTCGATGCCGCGCTCGCCGAAACCGGGGCCCACCAGGATCGCGTCCTTGCCTTCGAGGACGGCCGTGCCCTCGGAGATGATGTCTTCCGAGTCGATGTAGTGGATGTTGATGGTCTGGCGGTTCTTGAGGCCGGCGTGCTTCAGGGCCTCGTTAATGGACTTGTAGGCATCGGTCAGGTTGACGTACTTGCCGACGAAGGCGATGTTCACCTCGCCCTTGGGATTGGCTTCCGCGTACAGGACTTGTTCCCATTCGGACAGGTCGGCGACCGGCGCCTCCAGCTTGAAACGCTGGCAGACCAGCTCGTCCAGACCCTGGGCATGCAGCACCGAGGGGATGCGGTAGATGGAGTCCACGTCGCGCAGGGAGATGACGGCGCGCTCTTCCACATTGGTGAACAAGGCGATCTTGGAACGCTCGTTCTGGGGCAGCTTACGGTCGGAACGGCAGATCAGGATGTCCGGCTGAATGCCTATGGAACGCATTTCCTTGACCGAGTGCTGGGTCGGCTTGGTCTTCAGCTCGCCGGCAGTCGCGATATAGGGAAGTAAGGTGAGGTGCATGAACAGGGCGCGCTCGCGGCCCACTTCCCAGGCCAGCTGGCGGATGGCTTCCAGGAAGGGCAAGGACTCGATATCGCCCACCGTGCCGCCGATCTCCACCATGGCCACGTCATAACCCTCGGCGCCGGCCTTGATCTGGGCCTTGATCTCGTCGGTGATATGGGGAATGACCTGGACGGTGCCGCCCAGGTAGTCGCCGCGGCGCTCCTTGCGCAGAACCTCGGCGTAGATGCGGCCAGTCGTGAAGGAATTCTTGCGGTTCATGCGCGTGCGCACGAAACGTTCGTAGTGCCCCAGGTCCAGGTCGGTCTCGGCGCCATCGTCGGTGACGAAGACTTCGCCGTGCTGGAACGGACTCATGGTGCCCGGGTCGACGTTGATGTAGGGATCCAGCTTGAGCAGGGTCACCTTCAGCTTGCGGGCTTCGAGGATGGCGGCGAGGGAGGCGGCGGCGATGCCCTTGCCCAAAGAAGAAACAACACCGCCCGTGACGAAGATGTATCGAGTCATGAGAAACCTGCGTGGGGAATGGGCCATGGGCGCGAGGGTCCGGCGGAGAAGTGCCGGCGCTCCAAATGCCCCTGTAGACGGGGCGTCAGTATAGCAAAGCGAGGGCAAGGGCCGCAAACGAACTGAACTCGGCGCCGTGGTCTACACTGCAAGAAAAGGCCCGTGACGAGGAGCGCCTCCAGCATGTCCACCTTCAATTGCCCCGCCTTCTGCGAACTGGAACAATCGCTTATCGACGATTTCAACACCTGCTTCGAGGAGAGCGTGGAGGAAATCGAGGAGTGCCTCAAGGAGCTGGAAAGCAACCCGGGGGACGGCGACGGCATCAACCGCCTGTTCCGTTCCATGCACTCCCTCAAGGGCAATTGCCGCATGGTCTTCCTCGATCCCCTGGTGGAGCTGACCCACCAGCTGGAGGAGATCGTCGAGGACATACGCCAGGGCCGCATCGCCTACTTCCCGGCCTGCGGCGAGTTCCTGCTCTCGGCCATCTCCCAAGTGGAATCCCTGATCGGCCAGTTGATGCAGGAGCAGCAGGCCAATCGCAGCCAGCTGGATCGCACGGTGGAACTGATCCGTCAGGTGCGCGCCGCGGGCGATGCCGACCGTGAGGACGCCTACCAGCAAGCCTTGGACGAGCTGGTCGGGCTCAATGCCCACTGCGGCGAGGCGGCCGAAGCGCCCAGGATCGAGCTGATCCCCCAGAGCGACAGCGGCAATGACATGAATTTCTTCCGCATGCTCTCTGGCCTGCTGGACAACCTCAACATCTACCGGCGTGAGCGCTCCAATCAAGTCCTGAAGCTGGCCCTGGCACTGAACCTGGAGCTGGGCGGCGTCGTGGATGCCCAGCAGCTGGCCGCCGCCGTGTACATGCACGACGTGGGCATGGCCTTCGTCCCCCACCCCATCTTCAACAAGGAGTCGCCCCTGAGCCCCGAGGAGGCCAAGCTGGTGCGCACCCACGTGGTGATCAGCGCCCAGCTCCTGCACCGCATCCTCGGCTGGGAGGACGCCTCGCAGATGGTCTTGCAGCACCACGAGCGCTACGACGGCGAGGGCTATCCCAACCGCCTGGCCGGCGAGGACATCCACCCGGGCGCGCGCATCATCGCCATCACCGACACCTTCTGCGCCCTGACCAATGAGCGTTCCGACCGCAATTACAAGAAGTCCCTGTTCTCGGCCATCACCGAGGTCAACAAGAACGTGGCCGCGCAATTCGATCCCCACTATGTCGATGCCTTCAACATGGTGGTGCGCAAGCTCTATATCAGCAACAGTGCCTGAGGCACGGGTATAATCGGCGCAGGATTTCGCACCGAGCCGTAACATGTCCCAACAACGTCCCCTGGAACTGGTCGCCAAGCGCGAACTGGCCCCCAATACCTTAAGCCTGCAGTTCCGCTTCATCGACGGCGAGAGCTTCGCCTATACCCCGGGGCATTTCGTGTCCCTGCATTTCGACTACCGGGGCGAGCCGGTGCGCCGCAGCTACAGTATCGCCACGCGCAACGAGACGCCGGACGCGGCCACGGAGCTGGAATTCGCCATCTCCTATGTGGAAGGCGGCAAGGCCTCTGACTATTTCTTCGCCGCCGAACCGGGCACGCGCATCGGCGTCTCCGGGCCCTTCGGCCTGCTGCTGCTGCCGGATACCCTGCCCGAGCGGACCTTCCTCATTGCCACCGGCACCGGCGTCGCGCCTTACCGGGCCATGCTGCCGCGCCTCGCCGAGGAACTGCGCGCCCACCCGGAGCGTCAAGTCGTCCTGCTCTTCGGCTGCCGCACCCGCGCGGAGCGACTGTACGCGGAGGAATTCCAGGCCTTCGCCGCCCAACACCCGAATTTCCGCTACCTGGCCTGCCTGAGCCGGGAAGAGCCCCAGGGCGAGCGCGAGCGGCATGGCCATGTGCAATCGGCACTAGCGGAGTTCGCTCCGGTTCCGGAACGGGACATGGTCTATCTCTGCGGCAACCCGCCCATGGTGGACGAGGTGTTCAACGCCCTGAAGGAAAAAGGCTTCGGCGTGAAGAACGTGCGCCGGGAAAAATACGTGTTTTCGGCGAAGTAAGGCCGCCAGCCGTAGGGCGGGTTAGCGCGGCGTAACCCGCCATGTACCTTGCAGCAGGAAACCGAGATGGCGGGTTACGGCCTTTGGCCTACGCCCGCCCTACCGCGGCATCAGCGCCCAGTAATCCAGATCCAGCACCACCTGCGACCGATAACGACGCCTGCCCTCGTCCAGCAAATGGCTGCCCTGCAGATCTTCCGGCCGGCAGTTCTTGAGCCCCACCAGGCGCAGGCGTAGTGCGCCCACGTCTTTGCGTCCCGGCAGCTCCGCCTTGTCCAGGACTTCCGACCAGGCGAAGAAGGTATCGCCGCCGTAGGAGGGATTGGCATGGGTGCCGCTATTGATCGCCGCGAGCCAGAGCGCATTTTCCAGACCGCAATAACTCAGCGCCCGGCACACCGAGATCACATGGCCGCCGTACATCAGCCGTCGGCCGTGGGTCGATTGGGCCATGAGGTGCTGATCGAAATGCACCTTGGCATTGTTCTGGTACAGCTTGGTGGCCAAGGTGTGATCGCTGTCGTCCACGGTCAGGCCATCCGGATGGTCGATGCGCTCGCCGATCCGATAATCGTCCCAGACCGCCGCCGAGCCAGTCCAGCGACGGTCGAACTCTGCGAAACGCAGCCCATCGGGCAGCGGCAGATGCCCAAGCTCCACCACTTCGGGCAGCTCGGGCACCGACTCGGCGACGGCCGGCCGTTCGCTGTCGCGCTTGTGCACCATGACCCAGCGTTTCCAGCACAAGACCTCGTGGTCGTCCTGGTTGTAGGCGCGGGAATGCACGTAGACGATGCCGCTCTTGCCGCTGGAATTCTCCTTCAAGCCGATCACATCAGATTCGACGAACAGCGTGTCGCCGACATACACAGGTCGCAGGAAACGAAGGTCCGCATAACCCAGGTTGGCCACGGCATTCAGGGACACATCGGGCACGGTCTTGCCAAAGGCGATATGGAAGGCCAGGAGATTATCGATCGGCGCCTCGCGAAAACCCAGGCGTTTGGCGACCGGCTCGGCGCAGTGCAACACATGGCGCGAACCGGTCAGGCCGAGGTAGAGCGCCACGTCGCCCGAGCTAATCGTGCGCGGCGTGGCGTGCAGGAAACTCTGCCCCAGTCGAAAGTCTTCGAAAAAATGTCCCAAAAAGGCCTTGTCCCGAGCATGAGCCATGCGTCGTCACTCCTTACAAAAAACTACGGTGCAGGCGCGACGCCGCTGAGCAGATGCTCAGAACCTGTTTACGAACTCGATCAATGAATGGAGCGCAAGGAAAAACCGGGATAAAAGGCGGAGCATACACGCAGTATGTGAGCATTTTTATCCCGGTTTCAACGCCGCGATACGCCATTCAGCGAGATCGTAAACAGGTTCTCAGGGTTGCGTCCAGCCTACCGGTTTGTACAGCCAGATATTGCCATGGGTCGTGTCGTGGACCCCCAGGAACACGCCATAATCCGCGATGTATTTCCACTTTCCCAGGATACCGGTGCCGACACCGGCCGGCGGCGCGGCCTGAGCGGGCAGGGGTTGCCGGGCGATTGTCCAGCCATTGACCGACACCGTCGCCGGCGGCTTGAGCATCCACACCTCGTTGCCGCCGCACCACAGGGCATATTGCCGCCGCTGCGGATCGAAATCCATGCCGCAATATTTCAACAGCAGACTGCCGCTGGCGAGGCGCGTGGCGAATTCGCCGGAAGCATCCACCGGCGTCATGCTCAGATTGTAATTCGTCGTACCGGGCGTGTTCAGATTCCAGAAGGTGAAGGGGCGCGTGCTGAACCCGGTACGCAGGAAAATCTTGAGCTGCGGATCGTAGGCGCAGGTCGCCTGCCCCGCCGTGCCATTCCAATAGGCCCCCACCTGAGTCCAGGTATCGGTCGCCGGAGTGGCGATATCGCCGACTACGTAGCGATAGACATTGGTCGCGGTCCCTCCGCCCCGCCGGGCGCCGAAATAGACGACATCCTTGCCGCCCTCTTCCGCATAGGCAGAGCAGCTATCCACAAAGGACGTCGCCAAACGCGGCGAGTTGGGGATGTTGACGTACATGTCCCGGTTCTGCCACATCAGGCCGCCGATCACTTCCGGGTGGGGCGAGACGCGCTGCACATGGGAACCGGTCGATCCACCCACCTTGTTGGCATCGGCCCGGTTGGGATCCCAGAGATAGGGGCCGGTATAGCGCCGGGTCACGGAATCCACCTGCCGGCGGTAGGCAGCACCGTTGTTATAGGCGGCACCGCCGACGATCAAGAGGCGGTCCAACTTGGGTAGAAAAATACTGTTGTCATAGGTATGCGCCGAGGTGGGTGCAAGGTCCCAGCCGTCCACCGACAGCCAGCCACCGAAATCGTCCTGCTTCACCTCGCTGGCCAGGGCAGCACGCTCCCAGCGCCGGGGGGCGCCGCGCCAACGGTAGACGTCATTGCCACTGTAATTGCCATGACCGCCGCCGAAGGCGATGAGCTCATCGCGATTGGTATCCCAGGCCACCGAGCTCCAGGCGCTCAGGATCTTGTAGGGCGTGGGGTTTCCGGCATTGACATACAGCGGACGCAGTTCCGCCGGCGCCCAGACCTCGGAATAGCTATTCAGGCTGACTTGGGCCCATTCGCCTTGCGGCATGGCCGCGACGATGCTGGACAGGTCGCTGCCCCCAACCAAGCCAAACGACTGCTCGGCGACGATGCCCATGGCGGCGGCGGACTTAGGCGCCGATGCCTCCAGGATGGTCAGGGACCAGCGGGCATCGAGTTCCTGGCCATTGGCATCGGTCACCCGGATGCGCAGCTCATACTGACCGCCTGCCAGAGGCCGGCCGCGCAAGACCCCCGAGTCCTCATCCAGGCGCAAGCCCTTGGGCAAGGCCCCAAGCGCGCGCCAGTGATACGGCGCCTGCCCGCCCATAATCGGCAAGCCGGTTTCGAAGGCCAGCCCTGCTTGGGCCAGGGGCAGCGGCAGGTCCTCGTTTTGCAGGGCCGGCATGCTCTCGCCCAGGTACTCGAAGCGCAGGGCATCGACCACCAGCCGGCCGCTCCCGGCCCGCCATTCCACTTGCGCATCCTGGCCGCCATCGAAGGCATAGATCCCTAAGGCATGCCATTGGCCGAAGCTGCGGCCCTGATCCCGGCGCAGGCTGGCCACGCCGTCGGCATGACGTATCCGAAACTCCGCTTCCCCGGCACCGTCCACCTTGGGCCACCAGGCATAGACCCGGTAGTAGCCGGCTCGCTCTAGCTTGAGGCTTTGGACATGGCTACCCCTACCGGGCTGGGTGCCCACCAGCACGCTGGGCGAACGCGGCAGGTAAGCCGGCGCCGAAGTGAAGCCAGGGGCGGACTTGACCGCCTTGGCGTCCAGCACTTGGACGTGGTTGGGTGTCGCAGCCGCAAGAACGGGCATTGGCGACAACGCGGCACAGAAGGCGCCGGTCATCAGCGAAATCGATAACAGAGGCAGGCGGTTGAATGGGCGCATGGGACGGTCTCCGAGTCCGGGCACGACGAAGCACCAAGCCTCCGTCGCGCGCAGTGGTTCAAGTACCGCACTCGAGCGCCGCGCCATTCTGGTCGCATCCGCTCGACAACAGCGCCCCCCTAGCATACCAAAGCCCGCCCTCCCCGCTTAGATCGATCCGGGCACATGCTCTCAGGCGCCAATCACCATATCGCCCTGGCCCAGTTTCTGCACATTGTCGTACAAGGCGATGACCCGCTCGGCCCATTCCCTCAAGGACGGCTCGATCAGGCGGTCGTCCACCACGGCCATGGCCCGGCCCTGCCCTTGCGCCTCCTCGATGGCGGTGAGGATGCGCTTGGCGCGCACCACGTCGAAATGCTTGGGCGTGAACGCGTCGTTGGTGTAATTGAGCTGGGCCGGGTGGATCACGGTCTTGCCGTCGAAGCCCAGGTCCCGGGCCTGGCGGCAGGCGAACTCGCAGCTCTGCTCGTCCTTGAGATTGAGATGGGGACCGTCGACGACGCATTTGCGATGCGCCCGCGCCGCCAGGATCACCAGGGAGAGGGCCGTCACCAGGCCGGCCCGGTCCGGGGTCAGGTTGATCTTGCACTCGTTGGCCAGATCGGTGGTGCCCATGACCAGGCAGACGACCCGCTCCGAACAGCCGGCGATTTCCTCGGCCTTGAGCACGCCCAGGGGCGACTCGATATTGGCCATGACCGCCAGATGGGCGCCACCGGCCGCGTCCAGGGCGGCGATGGCGGCGAGCATCTGCTCGCGGCTCTCCATGCGTGGAAACAGGATGGCATCCACGGGCATGCGCGCCGCCGCCGCCAGGTCCGCCGGCCCCCAGGGCGCGTTCAGCGGATTGATGCGCACGATGCGTTCGGCATGGCCGAAATCGGCGCTATGGGCCAGGCTCTCGGCGAGCCGATGCCGGGCTTCGACCTTCTGCGAGGCCGGCACCGATTCCTGCAGATCGAAAATCACCGAATCGGCGCTCAGACGCCGAGCCTTTTCGATATGCCGGGCATTATTGGCCGGCACGTAGATCATCGTGCGGCGCGGTTTGTACGGAAAATTAGCCATGGGGAGCCCCCTCCTCCAGGTAGCGTTGCTGCAACTGGGCTTGCAGGGTTTTGCGAATGACCTTGCCATTCAGGGTCTTGGGATAATCGTCGACGAAATAGACCAATTTCGGCCGTTTGTAGGCGGCGAGATTGTCTTCGGCGAATTTCAGCACATCCTCTGCGCTTAACTGGGCGCCGGCCTGAAGGGTGAGCACCGCCGCAATCAGCAGCTTGCCCGCCTCCGGCTCCACGCCCACGCACACGCAATCGCCGACGCCGGCCTGGGTTTTCAGCACGCGCTCGATCTCGTGGGGCGAGACGCGGTAGCCGAAGGGCTTAAGGATGTCGTCGCGCCTTCCTAGGAACCAGACATAGCCCTCGGCATCGCGCCGCGCGTAATCGCCGGTGAAGAAATAACCGTCGTGACGCTGTTTGGCGGTCTCCTCCGGCAGATTCCAGTAGCGCAGGAACAGGCCCGGATCGTCCTCGGGGATGGCGATCATGCCCTCCTCATCCACACCCACTTCGTGCAAGTCCTCGTCCAGGAGACGCACGTCATGTCCCGGCTGGGGAAAGCCGGCCGAGCCGGGACGTATGGGCCGCGCCTGGCTGTGGGAGATGTAATAGGAAAACTCGCTCATGCCGATGGCCTCAAAAATATCGAGACCGAAGCGGGACTTCCAGGCCGCGAACATCTCGTCGGACAGATGCTCGCCGGCACTCATGCAATGACGCAGGCTGGGCAGCTCCGCCTTCGTGTAATTCGTTTTCTGGATGATCTGCCGGTAAATGGTCGGTACGCCGATGAAAATCGTGCAACCGTGCTTCTGGATCAATCGCGGCCAGGTGTGGGCGTCGTTCCTGCCCTCGTGCACGATCACGGTCATGCCCTGGTACAGCGGGTCCATGAGGGCCGAGCCCAGGACATAGGTCCAGTTGAATTTCCCGGAATGCATGATGCGATCCCCGGGCCGGAAGTCGAACCAGTACTGGCTGGCCGGTAGCCGCCCCAAAAGGGCGCGATGGGCATGCAGCACGCCCTTGGGATAGCCGGTGGTGCCCGAGGTATAGACCAGGTAGGCCGGGTCCTCGGCACGGGTAATGACTGCCTCCGACACGGGGGCATGGGCATCGAGCAGCGCCTGGAGATCGTGGATGGCCAGGCGCTCGTGGCGGGGCAGCTCGCCCTCGCCGCTCAGGATCACATGCTGGAGTTCCGGGCAGGAATCCACATGGGCCGCCAATTCCGGCCACATGGATTTATGGCAGAGCAGGACCCGCGCCCCGGAATCTTGGGCCAGGTATTTTACCTCCGGCCCGGCCAGCAGCGTCGAGGTAGGCACGGCGATGCCGGCCATCTTCATCACGCCGAAAAAGGCGATGGGGTAGGCCAGGGAATTGGGTAGGCGCAAGAGCACGCGTTCGCCGCGTTCCAGGCCCAGGGCCTGCAGCGCCGCCGCGAAGCGCGAGCTGGCCTCGGCCAGTTCCGCATAGCTCATCTGCGCCGTGCCAGACGCATCGTCCTCGACCACGATGGCCGGGGCGTCGGCCAGGGCCGTGCCCAGATGACGGTCGGTGCAGGCCGCGCCGATATTAAAAAACTCCGGGATCTCCCAGCGCCAGTCGGCCAGGGGCGCGAAATGCGTGCTCATCAAATCACCCCGTACGGCCAGTTTTCGCGGATCACATGCACCGGCAGGCGGCGCAGGACGTCCAAGGCGAATTGCTTGTCGTCCTCGGATAGGGCCTTCAGGGCATAGGCGCGCAGGAGGACCTGCAAGGCCTTGCCGAACATGGGCGGATCCAGCATCTCGCCCTCGAATTTGATGGCCCCACCCAGGAGCGCATCGGCCTCGATGGCGGCGCGCAGGATCTCCACGTGGCGGCGGATCTTCATGGGCGAAGGTGTGAAGGCCACCTTGCATAGATGGATGTGCTTGGGGTGAATCACTTGCTTGCCAGTCAGGCCCATCTGCGCCTCTTCCACGGCATGGTGATAGACCACGTGGGACTCGTGATCGCCGTGAAGATCCAGCCAGCGGCGCACGTCCGGCGGCTCGATGGTGGACTCGGGCATGGCGGTCTGGTTGATCAGAACCTCCACACCGCCGATCACGCCCTTGCCGGCTATGCGCGCCTCGTAGAGCAGGATGCTCAAATAGGTCTTCAGCTCGTTAATCCAGCCTTCCGGAGTGATCTGGATGGCCATCGCCTTCGAGAAATCGTGGATGCCGAAGACCGCATGAGTCACGGTCGGAAAGGCCAGCAGCTCGTCGGCGAGTTTCAGGGAGCGGGGGTGTTCGATGATGGGCTGGATGGTGATCTTCTTGTTGCGGCTCACCAGCCAGGACGAGAGATCGCGGATTTCCGCCGCGCCATAGACCTCGCCGGCCTTGGCCAGGATGATCACGTCGATGTAATCGGCGACGTCTTTAATGAGCTCCAGATCCTTGTCGTATTCCTCGGTGCGAAAGGGATTGATACGCAAGGCGATCTGGAATTTGCGCCGGTCGTGATCGAAGCGCGGCAGCTCCTGGCGCAAGAGCTCGCGGCTCATGGCCTTCTGCCGGCAGCCGTCCTCCAGATCGAAGAGCAGGGTGTGGGCATTGGTGTTGTGGGCATGCTTGCGCATGCGCTCAGCGGCCTGCTCCATGGTCTCGTAGATGCCCTGGGCCGGCGAGTACTTCACCGGCGGGTAGTAGAGTTGGATGCCCGGCCAGAAGCTGCCCAGCACGGCCGCCTCGTCGACATTATCCAGGAAGCGATGGTCGAACATGATGCTCTGAGCCCCTCTCTCGATGCCCGTGTTTAGGCGTTTTGTGTACTGCACCATCCCGAATATACCCGTTCAAACGAAAGTTTCAAATACTTGTTTGACTCTCCAATTCGGACCGGTTAAGAATGGTTGTGCAACGCAACGCGAGCGGGCTAACATCGGGCGCACAGCTCGCCCGAAGGTCTATCGCAACGGGCGGTCCACAGCATAGGAGCCGGTGCATGAGCACAGTCCATTCGAATTTAGTCCATCCCGATAAGGCCCTTTTCGAAGGCGAACGCCCCTTCCCGGTGATCCCGGCCTGCGAGCATTTCGCCGGCAGCGAGAAGCTCATCACCAAGGCCCTGGAACTGCAGGACAAACTGGGGCCGGTGTTCGACATCAGCTGCGACTGCGAGGACGGCGCGGCCTCGGGGCGCGAACGGGAACATGCCCAGATGGTGGCCCGCCTCATCGCCGGCCCGCAGAACAAGCACGGCATGGCCGGCGTGCGCATCCACGATTACAGCCATCCCCATTGGCGCGCCGATCTGGACATCCTCATCCCCGGCTGCGGCGAACGCCTGGCCTATGTGACCCTGCCCAAGCCCACTAATGCCGCCCAGGTCAAGGAAATGGTAGGCCATATCCAGGCCCTGTGCCGGCAGCACGGCATCGCCCGCGAGATCCCGGTGCACGTGCTGATCGAGACCCACGGCGCCCTGCGCGAGGTCTGGGACATCGCCGCCACGCCTTGGGTGCAGGTCCTCGACTTCGGCATGATGGACTTCGTGTCCGGCCATCACGGCGCCATTCCGGCCAGCTGCATGCGCTCGCCGGGCCAGTTCGAGCACGAACTCCTGCGCCGCGCCAAGTCGGAAATGGTGGCCGCCGCCCTCGCCCACGGCGTGGTGCCCAGCCATAACGTCACCCTGGATCTAAAGAATACTTATCAGACTTATCAGGACGCCCTGCGCGCCCGTCGCGAATTTGGCTTCCTGCGCATGTGGTCGATCTACCCGGCACAAATCAGCGCCATCGTCGATGCCATGAAGCCGGATTTCTCGGAAGTGGAAGACGCAGCCAATATCCTCTTGGCGGCGCAAGCGGCCAGCTGGGGACCGATCCAATACCAGGGGGAGCTGCACGACCGCGCGACCTACCGGTATTACTGGGAATTGTTGCAGCGCGCCCATCTGAGCGGCGCGAGCATGCCCGAGGCGGCGAAGACGGCGTTTTTCGCCTGAAAGCTTCATCCATAAAAAAGGCCGCGCTGCGGCCTTTTTCATCGAGCACTCAATGCCTGTGCTCGTCGTCCTCGATCTTCCGCATCACCGCCGCCACTTCCTCTTCCGTGGCGGCCCGCCCGCGCAGGCGCAGCGCCGCGATCAACAGGCGCAGCTGGCGCACATAGCGCCGGCAATAGGAGCAGAGAAACAGGTGCAGGCGCACCGCCAGTTTTTCCCGCCACCCCAGATTCCGATCCACGTAGTCATCGGCACGGGCAACGACCTCCTTGCAGCTCAACATTCGCCCGTCTCCTGAAAATGGCTGACCATGTTGTACACACGGGCACGGGCCCGGTGCAGCAACACCCGGACATTGGATTCGGAAACGGCCAGCATGTTACAGATCTCGTTCAGTTCCAGACCGTCCATGTCGCGCAGGCCCAGAACCGCGCGCTGCATGCGCGGCATGCCGTCCAGGGTATTTTCCAGGCAGTCCGCCAGCTCCTGGCCGTTGAGCAGTGCCTCGGGGCTGGCCGAGTCCCAATTCACCGGAGCCTGGGCCCAGTGGCCGTCGGCTTCGAAGTGCACTTCCAGGGACTCAGGTTCGTCATAGGGCGAGGTGTCCAGGGAAATCAGCCGGGACTCGTGGCGCAGGCGCGAGCGCGCCTCGTTGATGACGATACGGGTCAGCCAGGTTTTCAGGCTGGAACGGCCCTCGAATCGGGGAAGGGCCTTGAAGGCCGATACCCAGGTCTCCTGCACCACCTCGTCGGCGATGGATTCGCCGACGATGGCCTTGGCCGTGGCCACCAGCTTGCCATGATAGGCGCGCACCATGTGCGCGAAGGCGGCCTTGTCGCCGGCCCGGAGGCGCGGTAGCCAGGCGGATTCATCAAATTCCTGAGCAAGAGTCACGAAGGGCTATCCTTAGAATTTGCGCATAGCGAAGCATCTGCGCATAGCATAGGGGGCCACGCAGGCCAGGACAATGCGGAACTGTTGTAACGATGCGCGCCCCGGCGAGTCTGATGCCCAGTAACCGATTCGAGGATCCCCCATGAATGCCCTGCTCAACCGCCTGTTCTGCCTGCACGACATCGTGCTCAACGCCAGCCGCCACCTGGACGGCTTGGCCCCGCTGTTCCTGCGCCTTTATCTCGTTCCGGTGTTCTGGATGGCCGGCACGGAGAAGCTGGGCTTTTACGCCGAGGGCGCGAGCTGGCTGGAGCGCCTGACGGTGGAGGATTCGGTGGTGGAATGGTTCGGCAACGCCGAGTGGGGCCTAGGCCTGCCCTTTCCGGAGCTGATGGCATCGCTGGCCGCCTACACGGAATTCTTCGGCGCCATCGCGCTGGCCCTGGGCCTGTTGACCCGCTGGATCAGCCTGCCCCTGATGGTGACCATGATTGTCGCTGCGGTGACCGTGCACTGGGAAAAGGGCTGGAATGCCATCGCCCAGTCCTCGAACCCTGACGTGGCCGAGCGCCTGGGCAAGGCCAAGGAAATCCTGCAGGAGCATGGCAATTACGACTGGCTGACCGAAACCGGCAACTTCGTCGTGCTCAATAACGGCATCGAGTTCGCCGCCACTTATTTCATCATGCTGCTGACTCTGTTCTTCATCGGCGGTGGGCGCTATGTCAGCGCCGATTGGTGGCTGCACCGCTTCTTGCGTCGCTGATAAATCCGCCGCTGCTCAGCCCCGTTCCAAGACCACGAAGGCGACGACCGTATCCTGATCGTCGCTGAGGCTCAGGTGATGCCCGGTGATGCCCCGCGCGGCGAGACGCGCGCTCGCCGCCTCGGAGAATTCCAAAAGCGGCTTACCCTGCGCATCGTGGCCGACGCTGACGTCCTGGAAAGACAGTTCGGCGCCGATCCCCGTGCCCAAGGCCTTGGATACCGCCTCCTTCACCGCGAAACGCTTGGCGACGAGTCGCGCGGGCTGCTTGCTGGCATGGTATTCCGGCATCTCCTTGTCGCTGAGCACGCGCTCGGCGAAAGCCTGGCCGTGGCGATCCAGGGAGCGCTGCACGCGGCTGATATGCGCGATGTCCGTGCCTATGCCGTAGATACTCATTTCCGTTCTCCCCCCTCTCCCGGCGCTACGCGCCACCCTCTCCCGCTAGGGGAGAGGGTTATTGGATGGAGCTTCGCGACGCTCATGTCCGGCGCGCGTCCAGCATCAGCTGCTTCATGTCACGCACGGCGGCCTGCAAGCCGGTGAACAGGGCGCGGGCGATCAGCGCATGGCCGATATTGAGTTCGTGCATCTCCGGGATGGCGGCGATAGCCTGGACATTGTGGTAGTGCAAGCCGTGGCCGCCATTGACGACTAGCCCTGCGGCCCGGGCGTAACGGGCCGCCTCGGCGATGCGCGCCAGCTCCTTTTCCCAGGCCGGCCTGCCCGGCTCCAGCTCGGCGTAAGTGCCGGTATGGATTTCGATGACCGGCGCGTCGCAACGGACCGCCGCGTCGATCTGGGCGTGATTGGCCTCGATGAAGAGGGACACTTGGCTGCCGGCGTCTTTCAGGCGCGCCACGGCGGCCTTCACCTCGGCCTCGTGCCCCAGGACGTCCAGGCCGCCCTCGGTGGTGCGCTCCTCGCGCTTCTCCGGCACCAGGCAGCAATAGGCCGGGCGCACTTTCTCGGCGATGCCCAGCATTTCCTCGGTGATGGCCATTTCCAGGTTCATGCGCGTCTGCAGGATGTCCGCCAGCAGATAGACATCGCGATCGATAATATGCCGGCGGTCTTCGCGCAGATGCACGGTGATACCGTCCGCGCCGGCCTGCTCGGCTTCGATGGCCGCCTGTACCGGGTCGGGATAACGCGTGCCGCGCTGCTGACGCAGGGTCGCCACGTGATCGATATTGACGCCGAGAAGAATGGATTGGCCGCTGCTCATAGGAATCCTCGTAAGAACTCGATAGAAGAAGAATTATTAACCGCCAAGGCGCCAAGAACGCCAAGGGAAAGCCATTGATTCTTGCCGCGAGGGCAAATACCCGCGAAAGTTATAAACGACAGCCCATAACGCCAAGCAGCACCCGATCATCCTTGGTGATCTTGGTGCCTTGGCGGCTATTCCTTTCTGAGAAACAATTCCCGGCTACGCAAGGGCTTATTACCGAGTAGCGGCGCCAGCAGCTGGCGCGACAGGAATTTCGCGGCGCGCAGCACCTCGGCGTCGGAAAAATCCCGCCGGGCGATGGCGAGCAGATGCTCGGCCGGAAAGTCCAGTCCCGGCTCGCGCCGTTCGCTGACGGCAAGGCCCCGTTCGGACCAGTAGCGGTAATAGGCACCCGGCGCCAAGTCAGCCCCCCGCTCGTCGCAATCCAGCGCCGCGCCATAGCCCATTGCGTCCAGAAGCTCCAACTCGAAGGCGCGAAGCACCGGCTCGGCGGGCTCGACGCACAGCCGCGACAAACAGGCCTCGTAGGCGGCGAATACTTCCGGCTGGGCATCCTGGCGTTGCAGTAGACGCGTGAGCAGCTCGTTGAGATAAAAGCCGCAGAGCATGCCCTGCCCGCCCGGCAAGCGGCTCAAACCCCGGGCTTCCGCGCCCCGCAGCGTGGCGAGTTCGCCCTGGCCGGCCCAGGACATGAGCAGAGGAACAAAGGGTTGCAAGACCGCACGCCAGGGCGATTTGGCCCCTCGCGCGCCGCGCGCCACCAGGCTGATGCGGCCCTGTTCAGCGCTCAGCACGTCGAGCAGCAGGCTGGTTTCGCGATAGGGACGGCTGTGCAGCACATAGGCGGGGACCCAGTTCTGCACGGCGGTCACGCCCTAGCCTCAGCGGTCCGAATAGCCCAGGCTCTGCAGGGCTCGCTCATCGTCGGCCCAGCCTTCCTTGACCTTGACCCAAAGCTGCAGAAACACTTTCTGATCGAGCATCTTCTCCATGTCGATGCGCGCATCGCGGCCTATGGTCTTCAAGCGTTCGCCCTTCTCGCCGATCAGGATGGCCTTCTGACCGTCGCGTTCCACCAGGATCAGGGCGATGATCTCGACGATGCCGCGCTCATTGGCCTGGAATTTCTCGATTTCCACCGACACCGAATAGGGCACTTCATCGCCCAGGTTGCGCATGATCTTCTCGCGCACGATCTCCGCCGTGAGAAAGCGCACGCTGCGATCGGTGACCTGATCCTCGGCGTAATAAAAGGCATTGACCGGCATCAAGCCGGACAGCACGCGCTGCAGGGTGTCGACATTGCGGCCTTGGCGCGCCGAACCCGGAATGATCTCCTTGAACTCGCGCTGCGCGGCGAGCCACTGCAGATGCGGCAGCAGGCGCTCCTTGTCCTTGACCTGATCGGCCTTGTTGACCCAGAGCACGACGGGCGCCTGCACGTATTTCAGCTTTTCCAGGACCATCTGGTCGTCGCTCTTCCAGGACAAGCCGTCGACGACGAACACCACCGCATCCACTTCATTGAGCGTGCTGGCCGCCGCCCGATTCATGTAGCGATTGATGGCGCGCTTCTCTTCGCGGTGCAGACCCGGGGTGTCGACATAGATGATCTGAGTATCGCCCTCGGTGAAAATCCCCAGGATGCGATGGCGCGTGGTCTGGGGCTTTTTCGAGGTGATGGAGATCTTCTGGCCGAGGATACGGTTCAGCAGGGTGGACTTGCCCACATTGGGGCGCCCGACAATCGCCACATAGCCGCAGCGCGTGGCCGGCTGTTCCGTCATTATTTCACTCATCGTTTCACCAATTGGGCCAGAGCCTTTTCCGCGGATTCCTGCTCGGCACGCCGGCGGCTGGAACCTTCCCCTTCGGTGGTCAGCTGGGCGCTCTGCACGACACAGGCCACGCGGAAGCTCTGTTCATGGGCTTCGCCGTGCACGGACAAGACCGTGTACTCCGGCAGCGGCAACTTGCGCGACTGCAGGAACTCCTGCAGGCGAGTCTTGGGATCCTTCTGCACGGTATCCAAGGAGATCGCGTCGAAATGTTCCCGATACCAGTGCAGGATGCGCTCTTCGATGGCCGGCAGCCCGCTGTCCAGGTAGATGGCGCCGATAATGGCCTCGAAGGCGTCGGCCAGGATGGACTCGCGGCGAAAACCGCCGCTTTTCAGCTCGCCGGAACCCAAGATCAGGCAATCGCCCAGTTGAAACCCGCGGGCGAATTCGGCCAGTTCCGGTCCCTTGACCAGACTGGCGCGCAAGCGGCTCATCTGACCTTCGGTGGCCTTGGGAAAGCGCCGGTACAACTCGGCGGCAACGATGAAACTGAGGATGGCGTCGCCCAGGAATTCCAGGCGTTCATTGTGCTGCCCGCCCGCGCTGCGATGCGTCAAGGCGCAGGTCAAAAGCTCCGGCCGCCGAAACTGGTAGCCCAGCCGGCGGCACAGGGCGTCGATATTGAGATCCATTGTATTACCGCGGTGGTGGCAGGGCGACGGTCTTGTTGAAATGCATCAGCACATCCACATTGCCCGCCACATGGGCTGCCACATCGTATTTGATGGTGATCGTGCGGCCGTCGGTCTTCTCGTCACGCTCGATCTTCAAGTGCTCTTTCAGATTGACGCGCGTCACCTGATTGATGGTGAAATGCTTGTCCAAACGGCTGACGATCTGATCCTTGGTCCAACTCCCCACTTCGGGATCCTGTTTGACGATCTCCATGGCCTTCTCGACGGTGAACCACTCCAGGTAGACCGGCAGCATGCGCAAGACCAGGAGCACGAAGAAGCCGAAAATCGCGATGACGATCAGCCAGCCGATGGCGGTCATGCCGGCTTGATTCTGCTTCAGCTTCATGGTCTATGCTCCTCTGCGGGTTTTCTTATTGGTATTGTCAAACAACTCACTCGATGCCGCCGATTCGGCCCAGCTTGAAATTCAAATTGAACCAAATGCCCACGGCTTCGCCGACCAGGTTTTCCTCGGGCACGAAGCCCCAGAAGCGGCTGTCCCGGCTATTGTCGCGGTTGTCGCCCATGACAAAGAAATGCCCTTCGGGCACCACCCACTCGGAGGGCAGTCCGAAGACATCGCCAGGGCGGTTCGGATCGACCAGGATGTGGTGCTTCACCCCACCCAGCTCTTCCTCGAAGACATTCACTTCCCGGCCTTCGTCGTCGAAGCTGGCGGGCTCGGCGGGGACGCGCTGAATCAATTCGGGCTTGGGGCAGGCGTCCGGCGCCGTGCCCATGGGACAGGCCTTCTGCAAATACAGGTTCTTGTCCTGGTAGACGACGCGGTCGCCCGCCAGACCCACCACGCGCTTGATGTAGTCGTTGCTGGGATCCAGAGGGTATCGGAACACCACGATATCGCCGCGCTGCGGCTCGCCCAGGGTCAGGAACTTGTTGTGCAAGACCGGCAGTCGCAAGCCGTAGGTGAACTTGTTGACCAGGATGAAGTCGCCCACCAACAGGGTCGGCTTCATGGAGCCCGAGGGAATGCGGAAGGGCTCGAACAGGAAGGAACGAATCACCAAAACGATCAGGATGATCGGGAAGAAACTCTTGGCGTACTCGACGATGACCGGCTCCTTGCCGACCCGTTCCAGGAGCTTGGGATCGAGCTCGCCGCCGGCCTGAGTCACGCCTGCTATAGCGGCGTTGCGCTTGGGCAGAAAAAACACCGAATCGAGCAACCAGATGACGCCGGTCACCGCGGCCGCCACGACGAGTATTAAGGCGAAGTCCATAGCTTAATTATCCTTACCGATACGCAATACCGCCAGGAAGGCCTCCTGGGGAATCTCGACCTTGCCGAGCTGCTTCATGCGTTTCTTACCTTCTTTTTGCTTTTCCAGCAACTTGCGCTTACGCGAAACGTCGCCGCCGTAGCACTTGGCCAAGACGTTCTTGCGAAGGGCCTTGACCGTGGAGCGGGCGATGACGTGGTTGCCGATGGCGGCCTGGATGGCCACCTCGAACATCTGGCGCGGGATCAGCTCCTTCATCTTTTCCACCAGCTCGCGGCCCCGGTAATAGGCCTGCTCGCGGTGGCAGATGATGGCCAGGGAGTCCACCTTGTCGCCATTGATCATGACATCCATCTTGACCAGGTCGGCGGCCTGGAAGCGCAGGAAGTGATAATCCAGGGAGGCATAGCCGCGTGACACGGACTTCAGGCGGTCGAAGAAGTCCATGACCACCTCGGCCATGGGCAGTTCATAGGTGAGCTGCACCTGGCGGCCGGTGAAATGCATCTTGGTCTGCACGCCGCGCTTTTCGACACAGAGCGTGATGACGCTGCCGAGATACTCCTGGGGCACCAGGATATTGGCGGCGACGATGGGCTCGCGGGCCTCCTCGATGACGCCGCCGTCCGGCAACAGGGACGGATTGTCGATATGAATGGTCTCGCCATTGCGCAGCACCACCTCATAGACCACGGTGGGCGCGGTGGTGATGAGATCGATGTTGTACTCGCGCTCCAGGCGTTCCTGGATGATCTCCATGTGCAGCATGCCCAGGAAGCCGATGCGGAAACCGAAGCCCAGGGCCGCCGAGTTCTCCGGCTCATAGAACAGGGAGGCGTCGTTCAGGGACAGCTTGGCCAGGGCGTCGCGGAAGTCCTCGTAGTCGTCGGAACTCACCGTGAACATGCCGGCATAAACCTGGGGCTGGATCTTCTTGAAGCCGGGCAACGCCTCGACGGCCGCGTTATTGGCCAGAGTCAGGGTATCGCCCACCGGCGCGCCGTGGATATCCTTGATGCCGGCGATGACGAAGCCCACTTCGCCCGCCTTGAGGCATTCGGTGTCCTTGCGCTTGGGCGTGAACACGCCGACGAAATCCACCAGATGGGCCTTGCCCGTGGACATGACCAGCATCTTGTCGCCGGCCTTCAGCGTGCCCTGCTTGACGCGCACCAGGGTCACGACGCCCAGGTAGTTGTCGAACCAGGAGTCGATGATCAAGGCCTGCAAGGGGGCATTCGGGTCGCCGACCGGGGCCGGGATGGTCTTGACCAGGGCCTCCAGCACGTCCTCGACGCCGACGCCGGTCTTGGCGGAACAGCGCACCGCGTCGGTGGCCTCGATACCGACGATGTCCTCGATCTCCTGGCTGATGCGCTCCGGATCGGCATTGGGCAGGTCGATCTTGTTGAGGACCGGCATGACCTCCAGGCCCTGATCCAGCGCGGTATAGCAATTGGCCAGGGTCTGGGCTTCCACGCCCTGGGAAGCATCGACCACCAAGAGCGCACCCTCGCAGGCGGCAAGGGAGCGGGACACCTCGTAGGAGAAGTCCACGTGGCCGGGTGTATCGATGAAGTTAAGCTGGTAGGTATTCCCGTCCTTGGCCTTGTAATTCAGGGTCACCGACTGGGCCTTGATGGTGATGCCGCGCTCGCGCTCCAGGTCCATGGAGTCCAGGACCTGGGCTTCCATCTCGCGATCGGACAAGCCGCCGCAAAACTGGATCAGACGATCCGAGAGCGTGGACTTACCGTGGTCGATGTGGGCGATGATGGAAAAGTTACGGATAAACTGCGTATAGCTCATGGCGCGGTCGTCACAGCCTGATCGGTGGAAAAAGCGTTCTATTCTAGCGGAAAGCCGGGGCGCTGACTAATCGGGGTTTTGCATAGCCCAAAAATGACGAAAGGCCGGGATCACCGGCCTTTCGTACATAAGCCCCAAGGCTTACTTCGGCATCTGCAGGACCATGAACTGGCGAGCCTGTCCGCGCATCACCAGGATGGGCACGGAACGGCCGGGTTTCAGCTTGGCGACCACGGCCTTGAACCCGCCGACATCGCTCACCGGCTGCTGATCGATGGACACGATCACATCGCCCTGGCGGATGCCGGCGCGGGCGGCGGGGCCGTTGCTCAGACCCGCGACGAACACGCCTTCGGTATCCAGGCGCTCCTTGAGCTGGGGCGGGATCTCGCCGACCGCGATCCCGAGCTTGGCGGAACTCGGTTGGGCATCGTCGTCGTCATCGTCATTACGCGCCAGGCTACCCGACGGACGTTCGCCGACCTTCAGGTCCAGGGACTTGGCCTTGCCATTGCGCAGCAGGTCCAGGCTCACTTCCGAACCCGGCGCCGTGCGGCCCACCAGGAAGGGCAGATCGGCGGCGCGGCTCACCGGCTTGCCGTCAAAGGCGGTGATGACATCGCCCACCTCGACGCCGGCCTTACCGGCCGGGCTGGACTTCTCCACCGAGGTCACCACGGCGCCGTTGGTATTCTTGAGGCCGAAGCTCTGGGCCAGGTCATAGTCCACGTCCTGGTAGGTCACGCCTAGGTAGCCGCGCTTGACCTTCCCGGACTTCTTCAACTGCTCGGCGACATCCATGGCGAGATCGATGGGGATCGCGAAGGAAATGCCCATATAGCCGCCGGTTCGCGACAAGATCTGGGAGTTGATGCCAATCACCTCGCCATCCATATTGACCAGGGGACCGCCGGAGTTGCCCGGGTTGATGGCCACGTCGGTCTGGATGAAGGGCACATACTGCTGTTCGGCACCGACGCGGCGGCCCTTGGCGGAGACGATGCCGGCGGAGACGGAGTGATCGAAGCCGAAGGGCGCGCCCACGGCCACGACCCAGGAGCCGACCTTCAGATCCTCGGTCTTGCCGACTTTGACGGCCGGCAGGTCGCCGCCGTCCACCTTGAGCACGGCCACGTCGGACTCCTCGTCCTCGCCGATGAGCTTGGCCTTGAGCTCCTTGCCGCCTTCCAGGGTGATGGTGATGTCCTCCGCATCGTGCACCACATGGCTATTGGTGAGGATATAGCCCTCGTCCTCGACGATGAAACCGGAGCCCATGGACGTGGGCGGCGGTTGATAACCTTCCTGGCCGCCGCGCGGCATGCCGAAGATCTGATCCCAAGGCGGCGGCAGTTGGGGCATGCGCTGTCTGGAATCATCCTCATCGCGCTTTTGCACCGCCTTGATGCTGACGACCGACGGCGACATCTGTTCCACAAGCCCGGTGAAGTCCGGGTAGCTGGCGGCCCGGGCGGGTAGGCTCAGAGAGCCCAGCAGGACCATGGCCAGCGCAGTTCGGGAATAGGCTCGTAACACAAACAACTCCTTATGGATGGGTTCACAACAGACAGATATGTTCACAACAAATCAAAGACAATAGACTCAATTCGATGACATTGAAGATTTGTTCTGTGCACTAGGACAAGTGCCCACGGGGCCGGTTCCGGCCGAGACCAGGGTGATCGGTAACAAATTGTGTCCATGCCGCCGAGAATTCAAGGCTAGAAACAAACCCGCTGCCGCCAAACCAAACAGGCCGGCCAGGATCACCCAGGGGTCGCTGAGACCAAGCGCCTGGGCAAGACCGGCCGCCAGAATAAGGGCCAACAGGGGCAACAAGTAGAAACGAAGGGAGCCGCGCAGCAGAGCCTCGTCCGGGACTTCGAGGAGCACGGTCTGGCCTTGGGCATAGGGCTGCGCGCTGATGATGCACAGGGTTTCCGCCTGGCGACGCAGGGCCTGGGCCAGCAAACCGCCGCCGCAGCCCCGCCCTTCGGCGCAGGCTCGACAATCGGCGGGCGACTCCGGTCGCAGCCAGAGTCGGTAACCGGCATCCAGCGCTTCCGAGGCGACGACGACGGCGGGGCATTGCGCCATCAAACACACACCCGACGGTGACCAAGACGGGCACCGGCGCCTGAAATCAGTGCCATCGGCAAGTTCAGCACGCTGAGGATGCCCATACTCTGGGAAGCGGCAGACCGTGAACGGCCCAGTTCAGGGCCGCTCGGTCTGGTCGCGTAGCGGTGCCCGGGACTGCTGGCGCTGAACCTCGTCCTTGGCCGCCTGCTCACTGCGTTCCAGCAGATAGTTGCGCAGCTGCTGCTGACGGGGATCCAGGGCCTGGTTGCGGGCACTGGCGGCCTGCGCCATGGGCGCCAGCGGCAGCAAGCGTGGTTGCTCCAGATTAGGCGCCGGCTGACTGACCTTCTGCTCGGCAAATCCCGGAGCGCCGGCCTGTTGACGGGCGTTATAGCCCTGCACGCCGAAGATCACGGCCGCCGTCACCGAGGCGGCCACCGCGAAGCTGGCGGCCTGCTTGAATAGGCCAGGCAACAGCGAAGGCCTGCGCGGCTTAGGGGCCAGAATCGTGGGCTCGACCTCCAGGGCCAAGCTGATGCGGCTGGCCAGATCGCCGGAGGGCAGGCTCAGCTCGTGCTGCATGGCATCGCGTATCAGATGGTAGCGCGCCCAAGTGGCCCTGAGCGGCTCCTCGCGGCCCAGGCGCTCCGTCAATCCAGGGGTTCCAGGCTGGCCGTCCATGAAGGCCGACAGCTGTTCCCGTTCGTGTTCGCTCATACCCAACTCCACGGCCCAAAAGGGCACCAAAACAGCAAGCCGGTCAAAAACACCCGCCGGGTTGCCCAAGCCGGTCCTCGTGCACGTGTGCACAAGAACCGCCGTAATGCTGCAAAGACCACGCTGTAACGGAAAAAGTTCCGCGCTTATCGCCGCACGCGCTGTCAATTCTCGATCAGGGGCTGCAAACGCCGATCTATGGCCTCGCGCGCCCGGAAGATGCGCGAACGCACGGTTCCCACCGGACAGCTCATGACCTCGGCGATCTCCTCGTAACTCAAGCCTTCCAGCTCGCGCAGGGTGATGGCCATGCGCAGATCCTCGGGCAGATCGTCGATGGCCTTGAACACCGTGTTCTTGATCTCTTCGGTGAGCAGCAGGCTCTCCGGCGATTCCGGATCGCGCAGCAGCATGCCACCCTCGTACTGCTCGGCTTCCTCGGCGTCGACATCATCGGTCGGCGGGCGACGACCGGCGGCGACCAGGGTGTTCTTGGCCGTGTTGATGGCGATGCGGTAGAGCCAGGTATAAAAGGCAGACTCGCCGCGGAAACCCGGCAGGGCCCGGTAGGCCTTGATGAAGGCTTCCTGGGCCACGTCCAGCACTTCGGCGTGATCGCGGATATACCGGCCGATCAGGCTGATGATCTTGTGCTGGTATTTCAGCACGAGCACATCGAAGGCCTTCTTGTCGCCGCGCTGCACGCGCTCGACCAGCAACTGGTCGTTTTCTTGTTCACTCATGACCGGCGCGCCCTCGGGGCGGCGCGGGTCTCACCGCGTATGACCATGGAGGATCTCTAGAGTTCTTCTGCCACGCGCCAGCCATGAAAAAATCAAAAGCGGACGCTTCGCGTGTAGAATTGTGCCTTTTGCAGGCAACGAGTCGCCTTAGAGCGACAGTGCCGCCCTAAGTTCCCATTGCTCAACTCATCATACCCCATTCCCGGATCTTGCGATGAATCAAGCCCTTGAACATGTCCACGATGTCCTGGTGATCGGCAGCGGCGCCGCCGGCCTGACCACGGCCCTGCTGCTCGCCCAACATGGCCGCGTCGCCGTCCTGTCCAAGAGCATCGTCAGCGAGGGCTCGACCTTCTACGCTCAGGGCGGCATCGCCGCCGTGCTGGACTCGGCCGACAGCGAGGATTCCCATATCGCCGACACCCTGGTGGCCGGCGGGCACCTCTGCGAGGAGGCGGCCGTACGCTACACCGTGGAGAATAGCCGCCAGGCCGTGGAATGGCTGATCGCCCAGGGCGTGCCCTTCACCCGCGACGAGGACGAGGATGCCGTCTACGAATTCCACCTGACCCGGGAAGGCGGGCACAGTCATCGCCGCATCATCCATGCCGCCGATGCCACCGGCCGCGCCGTGGAAACCACCCTGGTGGAGGCGGTGCGCAACCAGCCCAATATCGAGCTGTTCGAGCATTATGTCGGCGTCGACCTGATCCACGGCCGCAAGCTGGGCCTCAAGGAAAACCGCTGCTTCGGCGCCTATGCCCTCAACAAGCAGACCGAGGAGGTGGAGCTGTTCCGCGCCCGCTTCGTGGTTCTGGCCACCGGCGGCGCCTCCAAGGTCTATCTCTATACCTCGAACCCGGACGTGTCCTCGGGCGACGGCGTGGCCATGGCCTGGCGCGCCGGCTGCCGCGTCGCCAACCTGGAATTCAACCAGTTCCACCCGACCTGCTTGTACCATCCCCAGGCCAAGAGCTTCCTGGTCACCGAGGCCCTGCGCGGCGAGGGCGCGGTCCTGCGCCGGCCGGACGGCACGCGCTTCATGACCACGGTGCATCCCATGGCGGAGCTGGCGCCCCGCGACATCGTGGCTCGCGCCATCGACCACGAGATGAAGCTGACCGGCTCGGATTGCATGTACCTGGATATCAGCCACCAGCCGGCGGAGTTCGTGCGCGAACACTTCCCCATGATCCACGAGCAATGCCTGAAGTTCGGCATCGACATCACGACCCAGCCGATCCCGGTGGTGCCCGCCGCCCATTACACCTGCGGCGGCGTGATGACCGACCTGAGCGGCGGCACCGATCTGCCGGGCCTCTACGCCGTCGGCGAGGTGGCCTATACCGGCCTGCACGGCGCCAACCGCATGGCCAGCAACTCGATCCTGGAATGCCTGGTCTTCGCCCGCGCCGCCGCCGAGGACATCGTGTCCCACTGGGCGGCTACCGGCGCCGCGCCCGAGGCCCCGGCCTGGGACGCCTCGCGGGTCACCGATTCCGACGAGGAAGTGGTGGTGTCCCACAACTGGGACGAGCTGCGCCGCTTCATGTGGGACTACGTGGGCATCGTGCGCACCGACAAGCGCCTCAAGCGCGCCCTGACCCGCGTCAACCTGCTCAAGCAGGAGATCGGCGAGTACTACGGCAATTTCCGGGTGACCGGGGACTTGCTGGAACTGCGCAACCTGGTCCTGGTGGCGGAACTCATCATCCGCTCCGCCCTGTCGCGCAAGGAAAGCCGCGGCCTGCATTACAACCTGGATTACCCGGACAGCAACGACAGCTTGCTCAAGCCAACCATTCTGGTGCCGGGGAGTTTTTGATCCCCCCTCTCCCCAACCCATCTCCCGCGCGGGGAGAGGGGCTCGTAAGACCGCAAGTCGTAGGCGGGTTAGCGAAGCGCAACCCGCCATCTTCGCCGCAAAGCAGGCCGAGCTTGGCGGGTTACGGCCTGCGGCCTAGCCCGCCCTACGGCGTCGGCTCCCGGCCCGGGCGCATGAAACCGCGCAACACCCAGAGCAGGCGGCGCCAATCGGCGTCGGGCAGCATGTCCGGCAGGACTTCCACGCAGCAGCGCCCGCCCTCCTCGCCGCGAAAATACAGCAGGGCCAGCCAGGGGCTGTGCCAATGGCCGGTCAACTCGGCCTTGACGGTCTGGCCGTCCCGGGACAGATACCAGTCGTCGCCTTGGCGGCGCAGGGAGTGCACCGGCGGCAGGCGGTAGCGCCGGGCGTTGTAAACGGCGAAGAGCAGGAGGGCCAATACGCCGATGCTGCGCAGCCAGATCGGCAGATAGCTCAGGCTGAGCACGACCAGGGCCAGGACATGGCCGGCCACCAGGGCATAATGAAGCCGACGCGAGGGGCCTAGATGCCACTCAAGCCGGGATGCGGCGACGGATGCGGGCGATGAGTTCACGGTAGGCCTCGTTGTCGCAGGCCTGGAAGCCCATGAGCCAGGCGAAGAGATCCGGGTCCGGTTCCTCGAGAAAGGCCTCGTAGGTGGCCAGCTCGGCCTCGGACAGCTCCGGATACTGCTCGTCGAGGAAGGGGATGAGGAGCACATCCAGCTCCAGCATGCCGCGCCGGCTGGTGTAGCGCAAACGGGCGAATCGGGTGTCTTGGGTCATGGAGTCCACCTAGGAATGGGCAGGCGAAGTTTAGCACGAGGCCGCTTGATCTTGCCCGTCCCCGCCCATACCTTGGTCATATTTGCTTCGCCACTCAAGGGCTTACCATGACCGCTTCCTGGCAGGAATTTCTCGCAGCCCTAGGCGCCCGCTGTGCCGACGGCCAGTTGCTCGATTTCGGCGAGCTCGATGCCGAACGCGCCGCCGCGCTAGGCGGCAATGTGCTGGCCCCCCTCTCCCCCGCCCTGCTGCGCTTTGCCGGCGCCGACGCCGCCAAGCTGCTGCACGGCCAGCTCAGCCAGGACATACAGAACCTGCCCGAGCATGCCAGCGTCCTGGCCGGTTTCGCCAATGTCCAGGGCCGCCTGCGCGCCATCGTCCGGGTCAGCCGCTTCGAGGATGCCTATTGGCTGCAGACGCAGGCAGGCGTCGCCGACGCGGTGCAGGCCGAGTTCCGCAAGTTCGCCCCGCTCTATCGCCAGCTCAAGCTGGACGCGGCCAGCGACGGGCTGGTGGTCCTGGGCTTGGCGGGCCAGATCGCCGCCGAGCGCGTGCTCGCCCTGTTCGGCGCCCTGCCCGAACAACCCGGCCAGGGCGTGGCGGCGAAGGGCCTCTTGGCCTTACGCCTGCCCGGCGCCGGCCCGCGCTTCCAGCTGATGGGCCGCGAGGCGACGGTGCGCGAGCGCTGGGCCGAGCTTAGCCTGGGCTTCACCCTGGTCGGCCCGGAAAGCTGGGAGCTGACCGAGATCGCGGCGGGCCTGCCCGAGGTCCATGCCGAGACCGCCCAGGCCTACCTGCCCCTGCACATCAACCTGCAGCTCGTCGATGGCATCCATTGGAAAAAGGGCTGTTATACCGGCCAGGAAATCATCGCGCGCATGCACTACCGCTCCACGCTCAAGCGTCACGCCTATCTTGCCCATGCCCGCTCGGATACCCGTCCGGCGCCGGGCATGGAGGTCTTCTCCGGCGGCCAAGCGGTCGGAACGGTAGTACGCGCCGCCCGGGCCGGCGCCGGGCTCGTGCATTTGTTGACCGAGCTCCCGATCGAGGCAAAAGAACGGGGCGAAGTTCGTCTCGGCTCTGCCGATGGGCCTATACTGGAATTTGACGAGCTTCCCTATTCCCTCGTCGCCTCCTACCAAAGCAGTGCGTCCTGACCCTACGGGACCGAGAACAGCGCGGAGCCACCAATAACAATGAGTCTTGCCGACGATTTCCTGAAAGAGCTGCTCGACGCGCTCGAACACGACCGCCTGACCCTGCCTACCCTGCCGGAAGTCGCCCTGCGCATCCGCGAGGCCGTGGACGATCCCAATGTCTCCGCCGGGCGCCTGGCGCAGACCATCGGCAATGACGCGGCCCTCGCCGCCCGCCTCATCAAGGTCGCCAACTCGCCCCTGCTGCGCGGACGCATGGTGGTGGACAACCTGCAGTCCGCCATCACCCGCCTCGGTATCACCTTCGTGCGCAACCTGGCCACCGGCCTCGCCATGGAACAGATGTTCCAGGCCACCCACGAGCTGGTGGATGCGCGCCTGCGTCAATCCTGGGAACACAGCATCGAAGTCGCCTCCATCTCCCATGTCCTGGCCAGCCATTACACGCGTCTTAAACCGGACCAGGCCACCCTCGCGGGGCTCGTGCACGAGATCGGCATCCTGCCCATCCTGGCCTGCGCCGAGGACACCCCGGCCCTCTTGGAGGACGAGGACACCTTCAACAGCATCCTCGATCAGCTGCACCCCAAGGTGGGCACCGCCATCCTCAAGGCCTGGGATTTCCCGCCCGAGCTGGTCGAGGTCCCGGAAGGCTATCTGAACCTGGGCCGCAACAACGGCCCGACGCCGGACTATGTGGACGTGGTCACCGTCGCCAATCTGCAGAGCTATGCCGGGACCAACCACCCCCTGACCCAGTTCGACTGGAGCCAGGTGCCGGCCTTCGCCAAGCTGGGCCTGTCGCCGGAGATCGACGTGCACACCGCCGAGGAGCTGGCCGAAGACATCGAGTGTGCCAAGCAGTTGTTCGGCTGAGCTGCCATCCCCGCCGACACAAAAGCCCTTGTTTCCAAGGGCTTTTTCTCACGTCGGGCCGGCCGCAGGGAATCGAAGGAAAGCCCCCCTCTCGCCATTATCCAGGCGAAAGAAAAAGTTGGCTGGCGCCCATTCAGAAGCGCGGGTTGTAGGCGGTCGCGCACGGCCGCCTCAAGGCATTCACAACGCCAGTATCTCATCCGCCGCCCGCAGGCCAGACTCGTAGGCGCCATGCACCGTCTGGAAATGCAGACGCTCGGTGGCCTCGCCGGCGAAAAACAAACAGCCACCGACGCTACGCGCCAGATCGGTACGCATGTCCGGCGTGGAACCCAGTACATTGCACGAGTAGGCCCCGCGCGCATAGGGATCGGAATCCCAGCGGGTGATCACCCAGTCGTTGGGGTATGGGATCGCATCGCCGTACATCGTGCGCAGGGTCGCCATTGCGCTATTGACGATATCCGTGTCGCTCCAGCCCTCAACCTCGCGACCGAACGCCGCTGCGTTGAAACCCAGCAGGATAGGCTGACCCGTAGGACGCACAAAACTAACCCACTCGGCCCACTGACCATACTTGGCACCGTCGGGAATATAGTTCAACCAGTCAGCGTCGACGTCCCAGAATGCATAAGGGAAACGCAGATAGCATTTGTTGAGCACTCCCATGCCCAAGCCGTTGATAGCGGTCTGCTTACCGCTCGGCAGCGGCGGCGAGAAGCTTACCGACCCGGACTGCAGCACGCCCAGCGGCAGCGTGACGATGACGCGCTGAGCGGTGAAACGCCCCTGGTTGGTGGTGACGACAGTCTCGCCGTCCGCCGCGTAGGAAATGGCATTGACGACCTGGCCCAGTCGGATATCCAGCCCCTGCGCGAGGTGGTTGGTCAATACCTGGTAGCCGTCGAGGAACAACGATTCGTCGCCGTCATAGGTCTCGTCGCTGTTGTACCAGAGCGTCGACAGGCGCGTGGCCTCGCCGGCGTACTCGTGCTCGATCGTCGTGTTGACCAGGAAGTCGAGCCGATCCCGCTCCGCACGGGATCGGCTCGCGTAGCCCAGGCCATTGCGCGCGGCATCTTGCACCGATATGTCGGCACTCGCGTCTTGCGCCGAGGTCAAGGCCGCCTCGAGCGAAGCTTGTAACGCTTCGAGCTGGGCCAAGGCGTCGGCGCCCAGTTTCATCCCGTTGGTATCGAAGGTTTCACTGCTGTCGAAGCTTGTCGTCGCCAGACGCGCGCGGATCTGGCGCGCAAGCCTGGCAACCGGATTGTCCGCGCCATCGCCGTGAATCCAAGTCGCGCCGAGATCGACCTTCGCATCGTTCCACCTGGGCGAGGTGAAAATGCGACCGCCGATACGCTCCCGAGCTTCCAGGACCACCACCTCTTTTCCGGCATCACGCAGTTTTCGCGCGGCGGCGAGGCCGGCCATGCCGGCGCCAATCACGAGAATCCTGCCGGTCGGAACCGTCGGGCCTGGCGTATCCGGCAAACCGGGCGAGGCGGCGGAATCCTCGCCACCGCCCCCCGCACAGCCGGTCAGCAGCATCGCCCCAAAACCCGCGCCGGTCACTGCCAAAAAGTCTCGCCGTTTCATGTTCATCCGCATCTCCGGGGTGTTGTGTGCTGGCGAAGCCCTAGGCTCGCGTGCTTCGTTCCGGGGCCAGTCTACCCGCACGCATCGGCCACTTCCGTCACCGCCGCCATCCGATTGTCACCCTATGTCACCGGACGGCCAAGACGAGGCCGGATGACCTACACTATCCCGTCGAGACGCTTCCGCTGACAGCGGCCTGCAGCGGCGTTCGGATTACCGACAGGACCCCAAGACGCATGCCCCTCGCCCGCCTACTCGTCGTCGAAGACGACGCCCCCATCGCCAAGCTGCTCCGCCAGTTCCTCGAAGGCGAGAGTTTTGAAACCGCCACCGTCGCCTGCGGGGAAGAGGCGATTGCCCTGGCGCGCGCCGCGCCGCCGGACCTAATCGTGCTGGACCTGATGCTGCCGGGCATGGATGGCGTCGAAACCTGCCTGGCCTTGCGCGAGTTCTACCTCGGACCAGTCTTGATGCTGACCGCCCACGAAGGCGAGATGCAGGAAGTCATCGCACTCAACGCCGGGGTCGACGATTTCCTTCACAAGCCCATCCGGCCCCATGTCCTGAAAGCGCGCATACACGCCTTGCTGCGCCGTCATGCGCCTCCCCCCTCGGCGCTAGCGATCGCCGGCTTCCGCATCGAACGCGAGCGCCGCCGAGTGTTTTTCAACGACGAGGCCGTCGAACTCTCCGAGTCCGAGTTCGAGCTGTTATGGGCGCTGGCCAGCCGTGCCGGCGACGTCGTGCCTCGCGACGCCCTGTTCCAGCGCTTGCGCAGCAAGGAATACGACGGCCTCGATCGTTCCATCGACATGCGCGTGTCGAAATTGCGCAAAAAACTTGCCGCGTATACCGACCGTGAATTGATCCGAACGCTGCGGCAGCTCGGCTACATCTTCGTCAAGGATTAATGGCATGAAGCGTTTCTTTCTGCAGGTTTACAGCCTGATCATGGGCTGCCTGCTGGCCGCCATGCTGGCAGTCGACTATTTCAACAACGGGTTTTATGCCAGTGAAGTCGAAGACGAATATCTGAAGTATGCCGCCATGTTGACGCAAGCGATCCGTCGCGACATCGAACGGGGGAGCGACGAGGCGGAAAGCCTCGCCTGGTGGCGCAGGCAATTGCATGAGAACGATGAAATCGAGCTCGACGTCATACCACTGGAGCCGGGCATGGCGCAGGCTTACGTGAAGACGATAGTCATCACCGAGGCCGAGGACCGACTCGATGTGATTGCGCCGTTCGATTCAACGCGCGCTTTGAGCTTCAGCGTGTACGACCGTGCCGAGCCCGGCGCACTATGGGCCTATTACGGCGGCTATGTGGCGATTTACGCCGTGCTGGCGGCCTTGCTCTATGCGCTGACGCACCGGCTTTATCGTCATCTCGACGAAATTCGTCGGCAAGCGCAGCGGGTTGCCGATGGCGATTACAGCGCCGCACTACCGGCGCCTCGCGTCGCCGCCTTCATCGAGCTGCACGACGATCTCAACCGTATGACGCGCGCGCTGGCGGAAAAGACCCAGGAGAACCACGTGCTCACCGCCGCCATTCACCATGAACTGCGCACCCCGCTCACCCGGCTGAGGCTGGCGCTAGACATGGCGCTCACGACACCGCGCCCGCAGGAAATTCCCGAACTGCTGCAAGACATGGATGGCGCGCTGACCGAGCTGTCGCAGCTGATGGAGGACTTGCTGACGCTCTCGCGCCTGCGACTGGCTCAGACGCCGCCTCCGCGCGAGGACGTGGCGCTGGATCGCTTGCTGGCGCAGTGCGCGCTGCGTTTGGATGACGCCCGCATACAGATGAATCTCGTCCGCTGTCAGGTACACGCCAATCGCCCGCTGTTGGAGCGCGCCATCAGCAACCTGCTCGAAAATGCCTGCAAATACGCCCACCAGCATATCGCCGTCACCCTGACGCGGCTCGGCGACGACATCGAACTCGAGATCAGCGACGACGGCCCCGGCATCCCCGAAGAGGCCCGCGTGTGGGTGAGGCAACCGTTCTTCCGCGTCGATAAACACCGAAACCGCCGCACAGGCGGCGTCGGTCTGGGACTGGCGATCGCCGATCTGGCGCTGAAAGACAGCGGCGCGCAGTGGACCATTGGCACCAGCGCCTGGGGCGGCGCCTCGTTCCGTTTGCGCTGGCGCCGTGCGCAAGAGGGTATCGTTCAGCCCTTTCCCGGGCAATAGTGGTCCATGCGGATAGTTCGGTTACATGATTTCGGCGCCTGAAACCCTGATACAGCGTTGCCGCTCCTCGCCATAGCCCTGCTATGACTCGTCGCGGCGCCTTGTCTCAGGGCTTCATGCATCCGAACTGACGTTAACCACACCCCGCATGGACCACTAGCGCCTCGATGCCCTGGATGCGCCCGCTCCCCAGGTTTCTATAGCTGCAAACTTCGGGAGCCAGGCGTACGCGCTCGATGTAGTCCTCGACATCCTGGACGAAGAACTGGGCCGATGCAGAAGCCCGCTCGCCCTGCCAATGCAGCCCCAGATCCACAGCCAGGCTGTGAGTCCGGGTTGCCGACGACGCTGCCGCGCGCCGTCGTTCCGCTGAACCACTTTTCGCTGACGGTCGGGAAATGGAAGCCGAAACTGAAGTGAGCGCTCGGCAAACGCCATACTGTCGTCAGCCATCGAGCTTACCTCGATGTTGCTTAGGTCTTCGCGAACTCAACCTTGCCGGAGAACTAGGATGGCCACGGCCATCCCGTCTGGATTGACGCCACCTCAGCGGACTCTATCGAAGTCATGGAACGGACGCGCCACGTAGACCACTAGCCCTCGCCTTCGATGGCAGGCCGCGTTCAGCCGTCGAGCCCCCGGCTTGCCGAACGAAATAGCACCGGTAAACGCGCGCGCCGCCGGCGTTTCAACCAGCGTCCGACATGCAAGGGGAAGAACAGGCCCAGCCCGCATCCGGCGGCCAGATGCACATCGCCCATGGGCAGCAGGGCGTCCAAGGCCTCACTGGGGTAGTACAGGAAAAATCCGCTGATCCCGAGCAGCAGCCACAGCACCAGATGCAGCAGGCCGTCCCAGTTCCTGCGCCAGGCGCGCAGCCTGGGAGCGATGTGTTCGGCCAGCATGTAACCGAACTGGACCAAGGCCGCCATCATGAACGCGCCATGCCAGGCCCGCATCGCGCCGGTCCAGGGGTGGGGAAACTCATCCGGCGTCGCCGGGCGCATCCACCAGAGCGCCAAGCCGGTGACGATGAGCCCGGCGGCCATGAACCACAGGGAAAGCCGCGACGCCCGCCTCAACATAACTGCCTCATCGTATTGCCTGCGCCGCCCACGGGACTGGCTGGCCAGGGCAGCGGCTTGGGGTCGGCATTATATCAGGGCAATGGACGTAACGCTAACCCGTTTGATATTGATTCGCATTCCGAATAGAATAATCGGCTTTCCAGCTTGCCCGAGATCAAATCGGCGCAATCCGATACCCATGATCGCTCTTGCAGCCCCCTGAACGGACACAAGAGCCTCAGCCACAGGACCTCCATCGAATGAGAAGTATCGCCCCCCTGTTTCCCGCCGTTTGCATCGGTTCGCTGCTGTCCACCGCTGCCCTGGCCGATGAGGGCCTGTGGGTTTACACCAAGGGCGCCGATACCTTGCCCGAGGGCCGGGTCGAAGCCAAGCTGAGCAGCATCTCCCGCCTCGACAAGAACTCCGGCGATTACGCCTTCCACGACATCCGCCCCGAAATCGAATACGGGCTGACCGACAGCCTGACCATCAGCGCCGAGGCCTTGGTTTTCCATCACGACTACGCCGTGGACGACCCGGAACTGAACCCCATGTTCGAAACCCAGGGCGGCGAAGGCGAACGCTTCAAGGACACGCAATTCGGCGGCTATGAACTCAGCATGAAATACAACCTGCTGAGCACCTACAAGGACGCCCTGGGTTTCTCGGTGGGCCTGGGCTATGAGAAGCGCGAAAAATACCGCCTGGACGGCGCCGACATCGATCAGGACTCCTTCGTTCTGGCCTTCTACACGCAGAAGAATTTCCTCGACGACACCCTGATGCTGGCCGTGACGCCCAAGATCGAATTCGAGCGCCGTAAATCGCCCGGCGTCCTGGAGGAGGAAATCGCCCTGGACTTCTCCGCCGGCATCGCCTACCGCTTCGCGCCGCAGTGGTTTGTCGGCTTGGATTTCCGCCATCAATCCGACTACCTGAACCCTCAGGAAGAGGGCGAGTTCAACCCGGAGCTGGATCGCTCCAGCTTCGACCTCAGCGATTTCCGGGTCGGCAGCCGCCATCAATACGGCAATTATTTCGGGCCGACCCTGCATTACGCCGCGAAGGAATGGTGGGTGACGGCGGGCGTGCTCTGGCAGGTTCGCGGCGGCGGTTCCAAGTTCTCCTTCAGCCGCGACGGCCGCAACTGGGACGAGCATGAGCGCATGCACGTCGGCCTTTCCTTCGCCTACGAAATCTGAAGACGGGGAAGGCCTAGCCATGAAGCGAAGAGGGTTTGCAAAGAGCCTGGGCCTGGCGCTCGCCTCGGCGCTGTTGCCGATCGCGCGCGTCCGGGCGACGAGCTACCTGAGCGCGGCGGAAGCACAGAAACTGCTCTGGGGTGACAGCCCGCTGCACCCGGTCGCGGTGAGCCTGACCGAAGCGCAGCGGAGCGCCATCGCGGAGACTTCCGGCGTCCGGGTTCGCAATGCCGAATTACGGGCATGGAAAACCGACAGCAATGGCTGGTTTATCCTGGACGAGGTAATCGGCAAGCATGAGAACATCGACCTCGCCGTAGCCCTGACTGCGGAAGGCAAGGTCAAGGGCATCGAGATCCTGACCTACCGCGAAACTTACGGTTCCGAGGTCAGGAGTCCCAAGTGGCTGGCGCAGTTCCTCGGCAAGGGTTCCGCGCCGAAACTAGAACTCGACCGGGATATCCAGAACATTTCCGGCGCGACCCTCTCCTGCCGGCATATCACCGACGGCATCAACCGGCTGACGGCGACCTGGGAACTGGTGCTCAGCAAGCTGTAATCCGGACGCTCATCGCGATGAACCGCTTATCCCGCTGCAAGCCGCTCTTGGGCACCTTCGTCGAGATCGCGGTCTGGGGCGATGCGGATCGCGACCGGCTGCTCGCCATCAGCGAGGCGGCATTCCAGGCGATCGCCCAGGTCGATGCCCTGATGAGCTTTCACCGGGAGGACAGCGAGCTGTCCCGCCTCAACCGGCAGGCGTTCCGGCGACCTTGCCGCGTGTCGGCACAAACCCTGGAAGTCCTGCGGCAAGCCCTTTACCTCAGCCGCCTCAGCGACGGGCTGTTCGACGTCAGCATCGCCCCGGAATTGATCGCCCAGGGGCTGCTGCCCCACGCCGGCGCCATGCCCGAGACGGCCCGCGGTTGCTGGAAGGACATCCGGATCGAAGGGGACGAAATCCGCTTCGAGCGGGAGCTGCTCCTGGATCTCGGCGGCATCGCCAAGGGTTATGCGGTGGATCGCGCCCTCGGAGTCTTGGAAAGTCTCCAACCGGGCGCGGCTGGCGGCGAGCTGCGCCTTCTCGTCAATGCCGGCGGCGACCTTAGGCTCAGTCATTGGCAGGGACATGTCGTCGCTGTCCGTCACCCGGCTCTCGAAACCGGCACGCCCCAAACGCTGGCGATGCGCGCCCCGGCGCTGGCGACCAGCGCCAGTTATTTCATCAACCGGGATGTCGAGAGCCGCGACGGCAGGCGTAGCGCCATCGTCAACCCGCAGAGCCGACATCCGATGCACCGCGAGCACAGCGTGTCGGTGTTCGCGCCGACCTGCATGCTCGCCGACGCGCTGACCAAACTGGTCTTCCTGGATCCGGACTGCGATCGACTCCTGTGCGCGCTGGGCGCACAGGCACTGGTCCTCGACCCGTCCGGGGATGGGCGTTGGCTGGGCGCCGATTTACCCAGGGTATAGCGCTGAGCGGACACGCGACGGTCTGACGCCGCGCCGGGAAAGACCCGGCGCCAGCGTTCAGAAAGCCGCCCTCGGCCTCATCAGGGCGCCGACCTTTGGCGCATATGCGGGAACAGGATCACGTCGCGGATGGACGGGGCGTTGGCGAAGAGCATGACCAGGCGGTCGATGCCTATGCCCTCGCCGGCCGTGGGGGGCAGGCCGTGTTCCAGGGCGGTGATGTAGTCGGCGTCGAAGTACATGGCCTCCAGATCGCCGGCGTCCTTGGCCTTGACCTGATCCTGGAAGCGCTGGGCCTGGTCTTCCGGATCGTTCAGTTCCGAGAAACCATTCGCGATTTCCCTTCCGCCGATAAACAGCTCGAAGCGGTCGGTGACCTCCGGGTTCTGATCGTTGCGGCGGGCGAGCGGCGAGACCTCGGTCGGGTAGGCGTAGACGAAGGTGGGCTGGCGCAGCTTGTGCTCCACCGTTTCCTCGAAGATATGGGTCTGCAACTTGCCCAGGCCCCAGCTGGCATGGACGGCAAGCCCTAAGCGGGCGGCGACGGCGCGGGCGCCTTCCAGGGACTGCAGCTCGTCGAGCGTGACGCCCTCGTTATGGGCGACGATGGACTCGGGGATGGTCAGGCGCGCGAAGGGCTTGCCGAAGTCATAGACCTCCTCGCCATAGGGCAGCTCGGTCGTGCCCAGGATGTCCAGGGCCAGGCGCTTGAACAGGGCCTCGGTCAGGTTCATCAGGTCGTGGTAGTCGGCATAGGCCCAGTAGAATTCCATCATGGTGAATTCCGGGTTGTGCCGGGTCGAGACGCCTTCGTTGCGGAAGTTGCGGTTGATCTCGAAGACCTTCTCGAAGCCGCCCACGGTCAGGCGCTTCAGGTAGAGCTCGGGGGCGATGCGCAGGAAGAGCGGCATGTCCAGGGCATTGTGGTGGGTCTCGAAGGGCCGGGCCGCGGCGCCGCCGGGGATGACGTGCATCATCGGGGTTTCCACTTCCAGGAAGCCTTCGCCGCTCATGAACTGGCGGATGCCGGAAACGACCTGGGAACGGATCAGGAAGGTCTGGCGCGATTCCGGGTTGGCGATGAGGTCGAGATAACGCTGGCGGTAACGCTGCTCCATGTCGGCCAGGCCGTGGAACTTGTCCGGCAGGGGGCGCAGGGCCTTGGTGAGGATGCGCACGCTGCTCGCGTGCACGGACAGCTCGCCGGTACGGGTGCGGAACACATGGCCTTCGACGCCGATGATGTCGCCCAAGTCCCAGGACTTGAACTGCTCGTACTGGCCGTCCGGCAGGTCGTTGAGGCGCACATAGGCCTGGATGCGGCCGCCCATGTCCTGCAGGGTGGCGAAGCTGGCCTTGCCCATGTCGCGGCGGGTCATCATGCGCCCGGCGATGACCACGCGGGCCTTGAGGGCCTCCAGTTCCTCGGCGGACTTGTCGCCGTACTGCGCATGGACATCGGCGGCGGTGGCGTCGCGCCGGAAGTCGTTGGGGAAGGCCTGGCCGAGCTCGCGCAAGCGCGACAGCTTCTCGCGGCGCAGGGCGACCTGGGCATTCTCGTCGTGTTGGGCTTCGTCGTGCGAGGCGTCGATAGGCTGGTTCTGTTCGCTCATGGTGTTTTCTCGTAGGTCCCGCTTCAGCGGGACATTCTGCCCATGTCCCGCTGAAGCGGGACCTACAGGGAATATGTGTCCGGTTTACAGCCCGCTCTTCAGGCTGGCCTCGATGTACTCGTCCAGATCGCCGTCCAGGACCGACTGGGTGTCGGTGCGCTCGACGCCGGTGCGCAGATCCTTGATACGCGACTGGTCGAGGACGTAGGAGCGGATCTGGCTGCCCCAGCCGATGTCGGACTTGGTTTCTTCCAGGCGCTGCTTCTCGGCGTTCTGCTTCTGAATCTCCAGCTCGTAGAGCTTGGCTTTCAGCTGGCCCATGGCCGTGGCGCGGTTCTTGTGCTGGGAACGGTCGGCCTGGCAGGCCACCACCACGCCGGTGGGCATGTGGGTGATGCGGATGGCCGACTCGGTACGGTTCACGTGCTGGCCGCCGGCACCGGAGGCGCGGTAGGTGTCGACCTTCAGATCCGCCGGGTTGATGTCGATCTCGATGGAATCGTCCACTTCCGGGTAGACGAACATGGAGGTGAAGGAGGTGTGGCGGCGGTTGTCGGAGTCGAAGGGTGATTTGCGCACCAGGCGGTGCACGCCGGTTTCCGTGCGCAGCCAGCCGTAGGCATACTCGCCCTCGACGCGCACGGTGGCGGTCTTGATCCCGGCCACGTCGCCCTCGGACTCTTCCAGGACCTCGGTCTTGAAGCCATGGGCATCGCACCAGCGCAAGTACATGCGCAGCAGCATGCTAGCCCAGTCCTGGGCCTCGGTGCCGCCGGCGCCAGCCTGGATGTCGAAATAGGCCGTGCAATGGTCCATCTTGCCAGAGAACATGCGGCGGAATTCCAGGCTGGCGATGGCCTTTTCCAACTGTTTCAGGTCGGACTCGATGCCGACCAGGGTGGCTTCGTCGTTTTCCTCGGCGGCCATCTCCAGGAGCTCGTCGGCGTCATGGCAGCCGCTTTCCAGCTTGTCGATGGTGTTGACGACGATTTCCAGGGCGGCGCGCTCTCTCCCTAAGTTCTGGGCGCGTTCCGGATCGTTCCAGACGTTGGGCTGCTCCAGCTCGCGCTGGACTTCCTGAAGCTGTTCGGACTTCAGATCGTAGTCAAAGATACCCCCTGAGCGAGGCGGTGCGCTCACGGAGGTCGGCGATGGTGTTCTTGAGGACGTTGATTTCGATCATGGGGATTGCGCGTGACGGGAAGTAAACCCGTCATTTTATAGAATCGGTCGTTTCTTGCCCACCGCTAAATGGCCCCAGCCGCCGGAATCCCGGTCCGCTGCTAAGCTAACTATGTATGCACACGCGGGAGTTCCCATGGCGCACCGCCTTTGGGCCACCCTCCTGGCCATTTTCCTGGCCGGCATAAGCACGGCGCGGGTCGACGCCGCCGATGTCTATGTATTGAACATCGACGGAGCCATCGGGCCGGCCGTGGCCGACCATGTGCAAAAGGGCCTGGCCCAGGCACAGGCGGCACGGGCCGAATGCCTCATTTTGGAAATGGACACCCCGGGCGGCCTGGACAAGGCCATGCGCGACATCATCCACGCCATCCTGGCCTCCGAGGTCCCGGTCATCGCCTATGTGGCACCCTCCGGCGCGCGGGCCGCCAGCGCCGGAACCTATATCCTCTATGCCAGCCATCTGGCGGTCATGGCACCGGCCACCAACCTGGGGGCGGCGACGCCCGTGGCCATAGGCGGGTTGCCCACGCCCAGCGCGCCGGAGGCGGACAAGGACAAAGGCAAGGACAAAGCGGACAAGTCCGCCGAGTCCGGCCCGGCCATGGAGCGCAAGATGGTCAACGACGCGGCGGCTTATCTGCGCAGCCTGGCCCAGGAGCGGGGACGCAACGCCGAATTCGCCGAGAAGGCCGTGCGCGAGGCCTCCAGTCTGAGCGCCGAGGATGCCCTCAAGGCCGGGGTCATCGAGTTCATGGCCAGGGACCGGGAGGAGCTGCTGCGCCTGGCTCAGGGCCGCAAGCTGAAGACGGCGCGGGGCGAGCGGGTCTTGGCCACGGCCGGGGCGCGGCTGGTGGTCCTGGAGCCGGATTGGCGCACGCGCATGCTGATGGTGCTCACCGATCCCACGGTCGCTTATTTGCTGATGCTGATCGGGGTGTACGGCCTGTTCTTCGAGTTCTACCACCCGGGCGGCCTGGTGCCGGGCGTGGTCGGCGCCATCGCCTTGCTGATGGCGGCCTATGCGCTACAGCTCCTGCCCGTCTCCTACGCCGGCCTGGGGCTACTCGCACTGGGCATTGCCCTCATGGCCGCCGAGGCCTTCATGCCCAGCTTCGGCGTGGCCGGCATCGGCGGCATCGCGGCCTTCCTGGCCGGATCGCTCCTGCTCTTCGACCGGGACGTGCCGGGTTTCGCGGTCGCCCTGCCCGTGGTCCTGGCCGTCACTGCCTTCAGCGCCCTGTTCTTTGGCGCCATCCTGAGCCTGGCCGTGAAGGCAAGGCGCCGGCCGGCCCTGGCAGGCGGCGAGGAGATCCTGGGCGCGGAGGCGGAAGCGGTGGAGGATTTCACGGGCCTGGGGCGGGTGCGCCTGCGCGGCGAGATCTGGCAGGCGCACTGCGCGACGCCCGTGCGCCGTGGCGCGCGCCTGCGCGTCCTGGGGCGGGAAGGCCTACGACTGACGGTGAAACCAGAGGACTAGATTATGTTGATGGAATTCCTGGGTGTCCTGGGCGCACTCGCCCTCTTCTTCCTCTTAGGCATGTTCCGGGTCCTGCGCGAGTACGAGCGCGGCGTGGTGTTCCTCCTGGGCCGCTTCTGGCGGGTCAAGGGCCCGGGCCTGGTGGTCATCATCCCCATCGTGCAGCAGATGGTGCGCGTGGACCTGCGCACCCTGGTCATGGACGTGCCGCCCCAGGACGTGATTTCCCGGGACAATGTCTCGGTGAAGGTCAATGCCGTGCTGTATTTCCGGGTCATCGACCCCAAGCACGCCATCATCAATGTCATGAATTTCCTGGAGGCCACCAGCCAGTTGGCCCAGACCACCCTGCGCTCGGTCCTGGGCCAGCACGAGCTGGACGAAATGCTGGCCGCGCGAGACCGGCTCAATGCCGATATCCAGGCCATTCTGGACGCCCAGACCGAGGCCTGGGGCATCAAGGTCTCCAATGTGGAGCTCAAGCACGTGGACCTGAACGAGAGCATGATCCGCGCCATCGCCCGCCAGGCCGAGGCCGAACGCGAGCGGCGCGCCAAGGTGATCCATGCCGAGGGCGAGCTTCAGGCCTCCCACAAGCTGCTGGAGGCAGCGCAGATCCTGGCGGCCCAGCCCCAGGCCCTGCAACTGCGCTATCTTCAGACCCTGACCGAGATCGCCGGGGAGAAGAGCAGCACCATCGTGTTCCCGGTGCCCCTGGACATGCTCCAGGGCTGGCTAAGGCCGGGCGCCGAGCCGGTGCATGAGACTCCGGTACAGGAGGATCCCGGCGGCGGGCCGGGGACGGACTGAGGCGCCGCTTCAAACGGTCGCCTGAGCGGCATTGGACGATTGCGCCGTTCCGGCGTCCGGATCGTGCAGGACGCCGCTGGGATTCCGGGCTCTACTGGATGGCTGAACCGCGCTTAGGATGATCGCCATGACTCTGCCCCGCCCGCTCGCCCCTTTCGCCTGCCTGTTGCTCTCCGGCTGCACTCTGGACGGCCAGTCCCTGACCCTGCCCCTGCTCGGCGTCTTCGCCCTGCTGGGCCTGGTCTTCCTGGGCTTTCTGCTGGCGGCACTGCGCCGCGCGGCGCGGCGTGAGCCGGAGGCGCGGATCTGGCGGCCGGGCTGGAAGCAGCTGGCCACCGGCGCCATCACCGATTTCGGCGATACCTTGGGCATAGGCTCCTTCGCGGTGACCACGGCCCTGTTCCGCTTCTGGAAACTCGTGCCCGACGAGCGCATCCCCGGCACGCTGACCGTGGGCCATACCCTGCCCACCATCGTCCAGGCCCTGATCTTCATCCAGCTGGTGCCGGTCGCGCCCTCGACGCTCCTGCCCATGATCGCCGCCGCCGGCCTGGGCGCCTGGCTGGGCACGGGGACCGTGACGCGCTTGCCGCGCCGGCAGATCCGCTTGGGGATGGGCACGGCCCTGCTGGTGGCGGCGGCCATCATGCTCGCCAAGCAACTGGACTTCCTGCCGGCCGGCGAGGATGCCCTGGGACTCTCGGGCATGAAACTGGGCATCGCCATCGCCGCGAATTTCGTGCTGGGGCTCATCATGCCGCTAGGCATCGGCCTCTACGCGCCCTGCATGATCGTGGTCAGCCTCTTGGGCATGAACCCGCTGGCGGCCTTTCCCATCATGATGGGCTCCTGCGCGTTTCTGATGCCCTTGAGCGGCGCGCGCTTCTGCCTGAGCGACGCCTTCGACCCCCGGGCGGCCTGGGCCATCGTCCTGGCCGGCGTGCCGGCGGTCCTGGTGGCGGCCTATCTGGTGAAGTCGCTGCCGCTTGATGCGGTGCGCTGGATCGTGCTGGCGGTGGTGAGTTATGTGGCCTGGGGTTTGTTGAAGGCGGGCTGGCGGGAAGCCGGTGAGATGCCAGCCGTCGCCACCGGTGAAATCGTCCGCTAAGCTGACGGGGAGTGCTTCGATACGCGGGCCATGCGGCCCGCTACTCAGCACGAACGGTGGTTTCTCTCACCGACGGTTCAACCCTGCTTGGCGATCCAGGCATCCATCTCCCGCTCCAGGACATCCAGGGGCACCGACCCCAGGGCCAGGATGGTGTCATGGAAGGCGCGGCGGTCGAACTTCTCGCCCAGCGTCTTCTCGGCACGGGCACGCAGTTCGCGGATCTTGAGTTCACCCAGCTTGTAGGACAGGGCCTGGCCCGGCCAGGAGATGTAGCGGTCGATCTCGGTGCCGATCTCGTGCAAGGACAAGGCGGTGTTGTCGCGCATGAAGTCCAGGGCCTGATCGCGGCTCCAGCCCTTGGCGTGGATGCCGGTGTCCACCACCAGGCGGCAGGCGCGCCACATCTCATAGGTCAGGCGGCCGAAATGCTCATAGGGCGTCTCGTAGATGCCCATCTCCACGCCCAGGTGCTCGCTGTACAGCGCCCAACCCTCGCCGTAGGCGGAGATATAGGACAGGCGGCGGAAGGCCGGCTGCTCGCCCTGCTCGGCGGCCAGGGCGTTTTGCAGATGATGGCCGGGCACGGCCTCGTGCAGGGCCAGGGCCGGCAGGGCATAGAGCGGCCGACTTTCCAGTTTGCTGGTGTTGACCCAGAAGTCCCCGGCCTCCATGCCCCCGGCCGGCGCACCGACATAGCGACCGGCGGTATAGCTCTCGGCGATATCTTCGGGCACCGGCACCACGCCATAGGGTTGGCGCGGCAGCAGCTTGAACTGGGAAGGCAGCTTGTCGTCGATGCGCTTGGCGATGTCGCGGGCATGCATCAGCAACTCGCGCGGGGTCTTGGCGTAGAACTGGGGGTCGCTGCGCAGGAAGCTCAGGAACTCGGCGAACGAACCTTTGAAGCCGACTTGGCGGATGATGCCGTCCATTTCGGCGCGGATGCGCTTGACCTCGGATAGGCCGATGGCGTGGATCTTCTCCGGCGGCAGATCCAGGGTCGTGTATTCGCGGATCTGCTGCTGGTAATAGGCCTGGCCATTGGGCAGGCGCGTCGCCGCCAAATCCTTGCGCGCGCCGGGCACATAGGTCTGGGTGAAGAACTTCAGGAAGTCCCGGTAGGCCGGCAGGACCGCCTCGGCGATAAGCTTCTTGGCCTCGCCCCGCAGCGCGGCCTGGCGCTCCGCCGGCAGGCTCTTGGGCATGGTCAGGAAGGGCGAGTAATACACGCTCTTGACCGGATCGGCGACCTCCGCATGCCGCTTAATGGCCAGCTCCCGGCCGACGAGCACCACCTGGGGCACGGTCATGCCGCGCTTCAGGCCTTCCCGCATCAGGGCCGTGTAGTCGGCGAAATAGCGCGGGAAATCCTTGAGCTTACCGAGATAAGCCCGGTAATGGGCCTCGGTCTCGAAGGGCTGACGGCCGGGCATCTGGGACAGATAGGTGTAGAAGCTGCTGTCGCTATTGAGGGGCATTAGATAACCGCCCAGCTCGTAATCGGCGATGAAGCTGTCCAACTGGCGGCGGAAGATGGCGTGGTTGATGCGCTGATCCGGCGAGAGCGCATCGACGTTGACCGAGTCCAGCTCCTGGCGCAAGCCCAGCCAGAAGGCATGGCGGCGCCGCTGATCGGCCTCGGCAGCATGGCCCAGGCGGTCGGCGACGAATTCCGGGTTCTCCTCGGACTTCAGATCCGGAAACTCGGCCAGACGGAAAGCCCAGTCCTTGTCGGTCAGGGCATGGAAACGCTCGTCCATGGGATTGGCCAGGACGGCGGCGCTGTAGCTGCAAAGCAGGGCCAGGGACAGGGTACGCAGGCGGCGCATGAATAACACTCCGGCAGGGCAAAAGCCCAAGCATAGCGAGTGCCGCCGCGCCGGGACTAGGTTTATCCCCCCGTCAAAATGCCAGGTAATCCACCAAAAGCTGCAGCTTGCGCTCGCCGCGCCATTCGTTGACGTCCAGCTTGTAGACCAGCTGCACGCGCTCGGGCAGTCCCTTGAGCCATTCCGGGGCGGCATTGAAGGCGATGGCATCCAGCAGCAGGCCGGTGTCCGGGTGGGCAAGCTGCAACTTCAGGTGCTTGTCGGCCAGGACGCGCTGGCCGCGCACCAGGAACTGGCCGTCGAAGGTCGGCTCGGGGAAATGCTGGCCCCAAGGGCCGGCGGCGCGCAGGATCTCGGCGAGCTCGATGCCCAGTTCCTCGGCCTGGAGCTCGCCGTCGCTCCAGATTTCCGCCACCAGTTCCCGACCGTCCAGCTGTGCCAGGACGGCCTCGGCGAAGGCCGTGCGGAAGGCCGGCAGATCGGCTTCGCGCAGGCTCAGGCCCGCCGCCATGGCATGGCCGCCGAATTTCGTGAGCAGGCCCGGGCGCCGGGCGGCCACCCAGTCCAGGGCGTCGCGGATATGCACGCCCGGCACGGAGCGCGCCGAACCCTTGAGCTCGCCCTCCCCCACCTCGGTGAAGCAGATGGTGGGTCGGTGGTAGCGGTCCTTGACGCGGGCGGCGAGGATGCCCACCACGCCTTGGTGCCAATCCCGTTCGAACAGGGCGAGGCCGGCCGGCAGCTCGCCGGCCAGGCCTGGCAGGACCCGATCCAGGGCGGCGAAGGCCTCGGCCTGCATGCCCGACTCGATGTCCTTGCGCTCGGCATTCAGGGCGTCCAGCTCGGCGGCCATGGTCAGGGCCCGGTCCGGGTGGGCGCAGAGCAGGCACTCGATACCCGCCGACATATCGTCAAGGCGCCCGGCGGCATTGAGCCGGGGCCCCAGGGTGAAGCCCAGATCCGTGGCGCCGACCCGGGCGCGCTCGCGCTTGCCGACGCTGAGCAGGGCCGAGATCCCGGGCCGGCAGCGCCCGGCGCGGATGCGCGCCAGTCCCTGGGCGACGAGGATGCGGTTGTTGCGGTCCAGGGGCACAACATCGGCGACGGTGCCCAGGGCCACCAGGTCCAGGTATTCGGCCAGATTGGGCTCAGGCAAGCCGTTCTCGGCGAACCAGCCCCGCTCGCGCAGGCGTGCGCGCAAGGCCAGCAGGACGTAGAACATGACGCCGACGCCGGCCAGGGCCTTGGAGGGGAAGGCGCAACCGGGCTGGTTGGGATTGACGATGGCGTCGGCTTCCGGAAGCTCGGCCCCGGGCAAATGGTGGTCGGTGACCAGGACGCGCATGCCCAAGGCCTTGGCCGCGGCCACGCCGGCCAGGCTGGAGATGCCGTTGTCGACGGTGATGAGCAGGTCAGGGTGCATACCGGCCGCGACCTCCACGATCTCCGGAGTCAGGCCGTAGCCGTACTCGAAGCGGTTGGGCACCAGGTAGTCGACCTGCGCGCCGAGGCCGCGCAGAACCAGGCAGGCCAGGGCCGTGGACGTGGCGCCATCGGCGTCGAAATCGCCGACGATGAGCATGCGCTGCCGGTCGCGCAGGGCCCGTTCCAGCAGGTCCACGGCGGCGTCCATCCCGGACAGCAGGGAGTAAGGCAGCAGGCCGGCCAGACCCAGCTCCAGCTCGTCGGCGGCGTCCACGCCCCGCGCGGCATAGACCCGGCGCAGGACCGGATGCCCGGACAGCTGGTCGGCGCGGGCGGCGTCGACAGCGCGCCGGCGCAGGGTCTTGGCAAGCCGGGCCGGTGCGGCGGTGTCCATGCTCATGATGCGTCTCCCAGGTAGTGCGTCAGGGGCTTGGGCCGACGCCAGAATTTACGCAAGTCACTGGAACGCAAGCGGTATTGCCGGCCGTTGCCGGGCAGGAGGCGGAGCTCGGCGAGACGCCCCTGAGCCAGGGCCGCCAAGGCCGGCCCGAAGCGCAGGGCATCCCACTCGGCGACGCGGGCCAGCCAGACCGCCACATCGCCCTCGCGCATGGCCCGGGCCAGGGCGGCGCTATGCACCGCCGCGTCGCCGGCGAAGCCGCCCCGCCACAGCCCCTCGGCCTCGCTCAGGACCGCCCCGCCCGTCCAGCCGCGCACGGCGGCCTCGTCCGAATACACGGCCCGGGCCGGCGCGGGCAATGACCCCTCGCCCTCGCCCCAGAGCCACAGGCCCGCCACGGTGGCGCGGCCATCCGCCCGGCGCGCCTCGTTGACCGGATGGCCGTGCAGGAGCATGGCCAGTTCGGTGGCGAGGCGCTGCCAATGGCGGGCATCGGCGCCGCCCGGTTGGTAGGCTGCGATGTCCTTGCCCAGCACCTGGGCCAGCGGCGTGGTTTCCAGGGCGATGGGCGCATCGCCGCGCAGATACCAGTGGTGAGCCTCGGGCGCATAGAGCTGTAGGCCGTCCTCGGCCAGGAAGGCATTCAGACTGGCCGCCAGGGCCGCCACCTCGACGTCGGACAGGGCCAGGGACTCGTTGCCCAAGAGGTAGATGCCCCGGTGATCGGCGGACAGCTCTACCGGGGAGGCGCAGAGCCAGTGCCCGGCGGGCAGGCCATGGGCCTTGGCGGCGAGGCCGGCGGCCCCGGGCAGGGGCTGCATGAAGCCGGCGTCGCCCGGATCTAGCGGCGTCGAGGATGCCTTGGCCAGGAAACGGCGCAACTGGAGGGCGGCGGCATGGGCGATGGGATGCTCGCCGGCGCTCGCACCCCGGGCCTCAAGCAGGCCGGGCAGGTAGATCGTCAGATTCATGGGGGCTTCGCTAGTGGTTTGGTCGGCATGATACCGGAGGGGTAGGCGCCTGCCGAGTGCCGTTCTGTTGCGAGCTTGCTAAGCTATAGGCCCATTTTCCCGTCAGCCGGAAGCCACCATGCAGTTCATCCTGGACATGGGCGATGCCCATTACCGCATCCACGCCTACGAGGCGGGGCGCGTGCGCATCAACGAGCAGGTGCACGAGCGCAGCCTGGTGGTGAGCCGCCACAGCCTGCTGCCGGACTGGCGCCCGCGCCGGGTCGAGGACCTGACCCTGGAGGATCTGGAACCGCTGCTAGCGACAGAGATGGAGGTCCTGCTCCTGGGCACCGGCGAGACCCATCGCTTCCCTTCCATGGATTTACTGAAGGCGGTGCAGGCTCGAGGCCGCAGCCTGGACGTCATGGACAACCACGCGGCCTGCCGCACCTACGCGGTGCTCTCGGCCGAGGGGCGCAAGGTGGCCTTAGGCTTGCTGATCGACAAAACCTAGAAATCCAAGTCCCGCTGAAGCGGGACCTACCGGTTCATTCGGCCTTGGCTTCGTCAGTAGGTCCGACTTTAGTCGGACAAAAACGCCGGCGGAATGCGCCGGCGTTCTTTCACGAGACGAGCTCAGGCCGTGCAGCCCAGATCCGTCGGGCCCCAATCGCCCACGTCCGGATTGGAGCAGATATCGCGCACCATGGTGTCGCCGCGCTGGGCCACGGCCTTGCTCTCCGCCTGGCGGGCCTTGGCTTCCTGCAGCTTGCGCTCGGTGTTCTGGGTCCCGTAGGACACCGGCTTGGCACTGGCCACGGCCGCCGGCTTGGGAGTGGGCTTGGCGGCGGGCGCCGGCTTGGCTGCCGGAGTCTGCGCGATGGGTGCCACTTCCACCGGGCCTACCGTGGCGGCGACGTCGTTGCGTTGCAGGCCGACCTTGCCCAGATCCTGCTCATAGGCCTGCTCGTAATTATTCAGATCCGTGCCCATGCGGCCATCGACGGCGGCCATCAGCTGGTTGGTTTCCTTGAGACCGGAAATGATTTCCTTCAATCGGGCGCGGCCCTCGCTGCTGGCCATGCCGTTGGCTTTCGAGGACATCAGTTCCGTGTAGCGCGCCTGGTAACAATTCTGCGCCTCCTGGGCCAGGCGGATGGTGCGCTCGTACTCGGAGGAGGTTCGCGACAGATCCGCGCCATAGGACTCGATGCGCTCGTTGTCGTCGGCGATCTGGCGTTGCTTTTCCTGGTAATACCCGGCGAAACCGCCGGCGATAGCGCCCGCCGCCGCGCCGATCAGGGCATGCTCGCCGCGATTGTCGCCCCCCATCAAACCACCGGCCAGGGCACCCAGCAAGCCACCGGTCACGGCGCCCTGGGCCACCGCCTTCTTCATGCGCTCATCGCTCTGGCGCAGATAGGACACCGGCTGATAACACTCGCGATAATGATTCACGTCCACGGACTGCTTGACCTTGGAGGTGGCGGTGGTGGCGCAGCCGGCCAGGCCCAGGACGGCGGCCAGGGACAGGCCCAGGGCGATACGGGGGAGGAGACGTGAGTGCATAGGAATTCCTTCTCGTAGTGACATCGTGGTTGGGTGAAAGCTCATGGTCATGGTTTAGCTCCGTTGCCTTGCAAATCCTTGAGCACACGGGCTGAATCCAGTTTGCGCAGCTTGCGGTACTCGCCCACATGGCGCAAAAACACCGTGGCTCGGTTCACCAGGCTGGCGCCGACGACGGGCTTGCGCTCAAGACTCTGGCGCACGCGCTGGAACTCGGTCTGGATGACCTCGTCAGTATAGCGGGTGGCCGTGGCGATATTGTCCAGGTAGATCCCCAGGGCGCCGTCCAGGGCGCTGCCGCCATTTTTAATGGTGTTGTCGTAACGGGCCGCCAGCTCCGCATTGCCGGAACCCAAGGCCTTGTCCCGCTCGCTGCGTAGGTTCATCAGACGAATGTTGTAATTATTGATGGTCTCGGCGACAAGAGCCGCCGACTGGATCAAATTCCCGGCAGCCTCCCGGCGCTGCTCGGCGATTAACTCCACGTTGCGCTTCAGCTCGGCATTGATGGCGCCCAGCGCATGCTGCAACTTGCTGTCCGTGACCGTGGCCATGATGGCCTCCAGGCGCTTGGTCGGATCCTGGATCGCATCGATTTCGTCGCTCAGGGCGGCCAGCCGTCCCTCCTTCTGCCAGAGGGCGAATAATTCCTCGTAGCGGGAGCGAGGCGCGGTCAGGGCGCCCAGGGCGATGCGCAGACCCGTCGCCTCGTTGCGCTGTTCCTGGCCCTGATCGTTGAACAGCGGATACTCGCGACGCATGCCCGACATCAGGGCCAGCTCGCCGTCCAGGTAATTGCCGCCCTTGACCACGAAACCGCCATAGGCGCCCTGGCGGCGCCCGGCGCGGATCAGCTGGAAAGGCTCCTGCACCATCTCGCCGGCATTGCCCAGCATGTCGTGCAAGCCCAGGGGATTGGGCTTCTTCATGCCGATGGGCAGGATCCGCGAGCCCTGGCCGCTGCCGCCGGCCACCTGGGTATAGACCGCCCATTCGCTCAAGGGCCCCTCGCCCTCGCCGCCTTCCACCCGGCGTGGAAACAAGCGTGCCTCCAGTTCCCGTTCCTCCACCGCCGCGCCGCCGCGCGCCGCGTATTCCCATTCCACTTCGGTAGGCAGGCGCACATGGGCGATGCCGCCCTCGCCCCCGACCCGGCCGCTCATGGGCAGGGCCGCCTTGTGATTGCGCAAGAGCCAGGCACTGTACAACTCGGTGAAACGCTGGGCCTCGAACCAGGACAGCTTCACCGCCGGCAACCGCCCCGCCGCCCCCGGCAGTTCGGGACAGGCAAGCGCCGGCCCCGTGCCGTCCAGGGCCGGCGCCTGGGACTGCATGGCCGCCCATTGCCAGGCGGAGAGCTCGTACTTGCCCAAGAAATAAAACATGGGCCTGAGATTGCCGCTGGTGGCCGGCATCACCGGCTTCAAGCGACCCTGCCAGTCCGCCGACAAATCGCCCAAGGCGAAGGGCCCGCCGATGTATTCGCGCCGGTAGCCGGACACGAAGCCCTGGCGGTAGCCCGGCTCGTCTTCGCCATAGACCTGCCCCAGGGCGATGGGCCGGTCGTCCAGGGCGCCCTGGCTCATGACGTGCACGGCGCGCAGGACCATCTGCCCGTCGCAGGGAAACGGCAGGAGCAGGTCGTCGGCGGCGGGTTTGGGGTCGAAACGCGGATCGGCGGCCAGGGCGGTAGCCGTCAGCAATAATCCCGCGACAAAACCCAAAGACTTAAACATCGCGTATCCCTTCCGAAGCTTGAATCTGCGCGGCGCGCCAACCGCCCCAGGCGGCGGCGCCCATGACCACGGCCAGGGTCAGCAGGGTCGCCAGCAACCAGTGCGTCCCCAGCAACCGGCAGGCGGTCTCGCCCGCTTTCGCGAACCAGCGATCCAAAAAGCCCGCAGCGAGGGCATAGCCCAAGGCCGAGGCGGCCAGGCCCAGGCCCGCGGTCATGCCCGCCTGCAGCACCGGGAACAGCACCAGCTCCCGCGAGGAAAGACCCAGGAGGCGCAGGACCGAGAGCTCGCGGCGCTTGCGCGCCACGGCGGCCAGGCCCGAGGCGGCGAGCGTGGCGCCCGCACCCAGGACCGCCACCCCGGCTACGATCCAGAACACGGCGCCGAGATTCCCGCTCAAGGCGCGCAGGTTGACGATGGCGCCGGCCTGGGTCTGCACCTCCTGGCCCTTGTCCTGGAAATACCGCCGCAGGCGCTCCACGTCGTCCAGCTCCCGGGCATAGAGCCGGAAAGCCGGGTAGCGACGCGCACTCCGCTCCGCCTCCACCCGCCCCGGCCAGCCGAAGGCCGGCACCGCCAAGCCGTCCCGGTAATCCTCCACCGCCTCCAGGAGCGGCAGAGGCACGAACACCCCGTCGCGGGCGAAACGGGACAGGGGCAGCACGGCCTTGAGCTTGAGGCTCAGGCGCACATACTCCTGCCGGCCCTTGTCGCTACGGCCGAAGGCCAGCATCAGGCTCTGCCCGGGCCAGGCCCCCAGGCGCTCGGCCAGGCCCTGGCTAAGCAGCATCTCGCCCGCCGCCGGCGGCTCGCCATCCAGCAAGGGATCGCCCGCCGCCGTGGGCAGCATCTCGGCATGCAGGGCCTGGCCGCCGCCGGCCGGGTAGATATCGGCGCTGGCGGCGATGGGCCGGGTGCGGGCCAGGACGAAGGCCGTTTCCGGTCGCTCGGCCAAGGCGGCGATATCCGCCGCCGTATAACGCCCCGAGCCTATGGGCACGATCTCGCGCACCGCCGGATCGGCCAGGAGCCGCGCCTCCAGGGTGCTCAGGATCCCGAACTTGAGCCCGAACAGGATCAGCAGGGGCGCCAGCACCGCCGCCAGGGCCAGTACGGCGCAGGCCGAGAGCAGGGCCTCGTGGCGGTAGTCGGCGAAAGCCAGGCGCCAGAGCGTGCTCATGCTTCCAGCCTCGCCACGATATCCGCGCCGCGCCGTTCGGCCACCAGGCGCAGGATGGGCAGGCCCAGGCGCGCGGCCAGGGCCGCGTCGTGAGTCGCCACCAGCAGGCCCGCCTGGCATTCGCCGGCCTGCGCGATCAGCAAGCGCATGACCTGCTCGGCGTTGACCGGATCCAGGGATGCCGTGGGTTCGTCAGCCAGGATGAAAGCCGGCCGGTGCACCAGGGCGCGGCCCACGGCGACGCGCTGGCGCTGGCCCACCGAGAGCGCGGCCGGCATCTTGGCCAGCTGCGAGGCGATGTCCAGAGCCTGCGCCAGGGAGCGCACCCGCGCGTCATCGGTCCGGCTCAGCAACCGGGCCGGCAGACCCAGGTTGTCGGCCACGTTCAGATAAGGCAGCAGGCCGCCGGTCTGCAGCACATAGCCGTAGTGGCGGCGGCGCAGGGCCGCCAGGCCATCCTGGTCGCCGGTCCGCCAGAGGGCGGCCAGATCGACCGTGCCGGCCTCCCCCTCCAGGCCGAAGCCCCCGCCGGCCTCGGGCGCCAGGACCAGGGCCAGCAGATCCAGCAGGGTGCTCTTGCCCGTGCCGCTCTCGCCCACCAGGGCATGGCGCTCGCCGCGCCGCAGCACAAAAGCCGGCACTTCCAAGCGGAAACGCGCGCCGCCCTGGACACGCTCCTTGCCAATCCCCTTCAGCCGCAGGGCCTGGGCACCCATCTCGACCATCACGGCAGGGTCGACAGCGGCACGCGGTACAGGGCATCGCCCTCGCCGGCGTTGCCGAAGCGGACCCAGTTGCCGGCGTCGTTATGGAAGCTCTGGTACAGGGTGATCTTGGAATCCAGCTCGTCGATGAAATCCTGCTGCTCGGCGACGCTCAAGCTTAGCCAGAGCTCCTCGCTCATGCTCAAGACCTTGCTGCGGTAGGGCAGGCCGTCCAAGTATTCGCCCAGGAGGCCGCTGTCCTTGAGATTGGTGAAGCCGGGCTTGTTCAGGCGGCTGGGGTCGCGGCTCATCTGGGCGGAGGCGGCGGCGATGGCCTGGAAGAAATCCTGGGGGCTGGACTGGGTGCGCTTGGCCGAATCGACGATGAGCTTCAGGGCCTGCTGCAGATCGTTGAGTTGCAGCTTGGTGAGCAGGGCGCAGATCTGGAAGCTGGGCAGGTTGGGATTGCTCAAGTCCTTGTCGGCAGTCCAGGCGGTCACCAGGCTGGGGGCGCGGGCCTGGCCGCCCCGGCCCAGGAAGTCCATGCGCATGGCATAGCCCAAGGCCTTGGTGCGCGCCTTCCAGTCCGCCCCGCCCTTGAGCTCGGGAATGGACTGGGGCTTGCCCTCGCCCACCTCGCGCACCAGGGCCGCGAAATAGCTGGACAGCTCGTCGACGATGCGCCCGAAGGCATTCACGTCGCCGCCGGGCACCGGTAGATAGAGATCGCCCACCTGGGGATTGGGATCGGCGGTGAGCACGCGGTATTGCTGTTCGGCGCCGGCATGGTTCTTCTTGCCGGCCGGGGTGAGCAGATGCAGGGCCAGGATCTTGACCTGCTTGGTACGCGCCAGCTCGCGCATCTCCGCCTCGTTCATGCCCGTGGCGCTCAGGGGATCGGCCTTACGCAGGGCGCCGGCGTCGGTGATCAGCACGACGAGCCGCCCGCCGAAACCGGACCAGTTGGTGTCGGTCAGCGCGGTGTTGATGCCCGCGAAGGCGTCCTCGCTGAAGCTGTGGCTGGACACCGTGGTGGCCTTCAGATCCTCGGTCAGCTTGAGGAACTGCTGGGGATCGCTGCCGGCCTTCAGATCCACGACCCGGCGGCTGACGTATTCCAGGCCCGGGGTCTTGTCGGTGTTGTTGCGGAAGGCCACGAGGCCGAAGCTGACGTCGGACAGATGCCCGTCCTTGGCCAGCCGCTGCTGCACGCCGCGCACGACCTGGCGCACCTGGTCGATATAGGGCTGCATGGACACCGAGGTGTCGATGACGAAGACGATGCCGGTACGGAAGGCATCGGGCACGACCGGCGCTCCGGGGGTGCCTCCCTGGCCCGACCCGCCCGGGTCGATGGAGGCGACTTGCAGGAGCTGGACCGGCCCGCCGTTGGCGTCGAAGGTCTCCCGGGCCTCGAAGATGGGCAGTAGGTAGAACTGGTCCTGGGGAATGGCCGCCGCCGGCGGCTCGATGGCCAGCACGCGACCGCCGCCGGTCTTGCCGGCCGTGGCCTCGGCCAGGAGGCTACGGGCATCGGCCGGATCGGTGAGCAACTGCTCCACGGTCTCCGGCCCGTTCAGGAACAGGACCGGGGAGCGCCCGGAACGCTCGGTAAATTTCAGAACCAGGGTCTGCTTCCAGTCGGTCGCGGCATCGGCCTTCAGCCAGCCATCCCGCGACCCGCCGCTGCCGGCGCCCACCGCCAGCCACTCGCCGTCGCCGGCGGTCTTGCGCTCATAGACATAGAGCACGCTGAAGGCCGGCAGCTCCGTCCCCGGCGCACCGCCCGGCGCGGCATGAAGCCGGGCGCCCGGCTTGGCCAGGACGCGCTGGAAAAGGCTCTTCTTGCCGGGCATCAGGAGCGGTTTGCCGTCGCCGGCGTTAGTCTGGCCGCCGGTCTCGCCGGTGACCGTGCCGCCGCTGGCATCGGCGGGCTTGCTCTCGTCGCGGTTCGCGTCCGGCGTCGCGTCGCTGCTGCCGCCGGTCGTATCCGCGATTTCTCCGCTCGCCTGCTTGTCCCCGCCGGCTTTGGCGTTTCCTCCGTCCGGCGCCATCGGCGGCAGGCTCTGCTGGTACAGCCAATAACCGCCGCCGCCCACCAGGCCGACCAGGACCAAGCCCACGGCCGCCGCCACCAGGCCCAGGCGCGAAGGCGCGGGTTTGGCCACGGGTGGCGCGGCCCGTACCGGCGGCGCCGTCGGGATTTCGACGGACTGCGGCACCGGGCTGGGCTGCGGCGCGGCCGCCGGCGTGACCGCCGTGGCCTCGGTGACCGCCGGGCCTACGCTGGTGGCGGCCCCCGCCGGAGCCATGCCCGGCTGCGACGGCCGAGAAAGCTGGGAGGCGGCCGGCATCTCCGGAAGGCTCACCGCGCCGATAGCCTGGGTTTCCTCGTTGCTGGCGGCCGCGGCTCCATTGGGCGTGCCGGCCATCACCGCGTCCAGGGCCTGGACCAGGGCATCGGCATTGGCGAAGCGTTCCTCCGGCGTCTTGGCCATCAGCCGATCGATGAGATTCTGGTAACGAGACAGGGCCGGCGGTAGCTGGGGCACCGGCTGGGTCAGGTGCATCAGGGCGGTCGAGAGCGTGTCCGTGCCCTCGAAAGGCGGCTTGCCGGTCAGCAGCTCGTGCAGCACGATGCCCAGGGCATAGAGATCGCTGCGCCCGTCCAACTCCTTGCCCTGGGCCTGCTCCGGGCTCATGTAGCTGGGCGTGCCCACGGCGAAGCCGGCCTGGGTGAACTGGGTGCCCTCGCCCAGGGGCTTGGCGATACCGAAATCGGAGAGCACGGCCGAACCGTTCTCGCGGAACAGGATATTGGCTGGCTTGACGTCGCGGTGCACCACGCCCCGGCTATGGGCATAGCCGAGTGCCTCCGCGATCTGGCGCAGGACTTTCAGGCCCTGCTCCAGGCTCATGCCGGCGCGCATCTTGTCCTTCAGGGTCCCGCCCGGCAGGTATTCCATGGCCATGTAGTAGTGATGGCCGGTGCTACCGATGTCGTGAATGGTCACCGTATGGGGATGGGACAGGCGCGCCAGCATGCGCCCCTCGCGCAGGAAACGCTCACAGAAACTCTGATCCGCCGCCAGGGAGGCCGCCATGATCTTGAGGGCGACCTTGCGATCCAGCGAAGTCTGGGTGGCCAGGTAAACCGAGGCCATGGCCCCCGAACCTAGCTCGCCCTCGATCTGAAAACCGGGAACCTGAACTTCCATATCAAAAACCTGTTGTTTTTATTGTGCTTTTACTACGACCACGGTGATATTGTCCGGCGCGCCCCGCATCAGACCCATGTGGATCAGACTGCGCACGCTCTCGGCGGGATTCGCGTGCATCAGCACGCCGGAGAGCTCACCGTCCTCGACGGTCTTGGTCAGGCCATCGCTGCACAGCAGAAAGGTATCGCCCGGTTGCACGGCGAACTCCCGCGCCTCCAGGTTGAGGCTGTCGTCGGCGCCCACGGCGCGGGTGACGATATTGCCCATGGGATGGATCCGTGCCTCGGCCTCGCTGATGAGCCCGGAATCCACCAGATCCTGGACATAGCTGTGATCCCTGGACAGGGTCTCCAGGCGCCCGGCCCGGCAGCGGTAGGCGCGGCTGTCGCCGGCCCAGAGCACCACGGCCTGCTCGCCTTGGGCCGCCAAGGCGACCACCGTGCTGCCCATCATGTTCACCGCCCGCGCCAAGGCTTCCCGCCGCGCCATGTCGTTGCTCTGGGCAATCCCGGTGCGCAGGGCCGCCAGATAGGCCTGGAAATGGGCATTGGGGGGAATGCGCGCCAGGGTCTCGACGATATGGCCGCTGACCACCTCGCCGGCCGCGTGCCCGCCCATGCCGTCGGCCACGACCCACAGACCCCGATCCGGCGCATCGAGAAAGGCATCCTCGTTGTGATCGCGCACCATGCCCACATGGGTATGGCCGGCCGAAACATAGCCTTTCACGCGCATCATGGCAGGCTCCCGTTGAGTAGTTCCACGAACTGCCCCGCCTCGGGCATATGAGGAGCATAGCGCAGGCCCGGCGCCACGCGCTCCGAGCCCGCGCCCCACCAGAAACTGCCGGAAGCCGCCCCCAGGCGCGCCAGGGCCAGGCTTAAGTCCTCCGGCGTATCGCCGGAGAAGGCCCGCAGGGCATAGGCCCCCTGCATTTCCAGGCGCGAGTAAGGCGGCGGCGGCAACGCGCCGACGGCCGCTTCGAAGCCCTCGAAGCTGGCGCCATCCTCCAGAGTCGCCAGCGTCGCCTCCTCGATCGCCGCGAACCAACCGTACTGGCCGCTGATGAGGCCTGCCAGATCGGCATCGGCCGGCAGGGGCAGTGCCACGGTCAAGGGGTAGTAGCGCCCCACCTTGTCCACGGAAGGCATCATCACCCCGACCACCGCCTCGTCGCCGCACAGCCCCGGCGTGAGGGCGAAGCGCCAAATGGGACTGGTCAGATATGTCTCCAGCCAGGCCTCGCCCAGGCGGGCCTGGGTAAAGGCCAGGCCCGCCGCCAGCCAGGCATCCCAGGCCTGGACGAAACCCGCCGGCAGATCCCGCTGCACGAAATCGCCCCGGCTGGGCAGCTTCCCGTGAAATCCCAATTTCGCCATGTCAGAGGCGCTCCGGTAGACGGAAGCCCGCCATCACATCCTTGCCGAAGGGATTGAAGGCACTGCTGGCGCGCAGCTCGTAGCGGATGGAGGCCTCGTCCACCCGGAACACCAAGTTAAAGCGATCCGGCGCGCCGGCTTCGCTCAGAGACGATTGCTTGAGCAGGCGGAACCAGGCCCAGGGACCGTCGAAGGTCAGACCGGAGCGGCCGGCCTGGCTGGCCGGCGCGATGCTCAAGCGGATCTGGCCCACGCCATTGGGGCTGGGCCATTGCATGGCCGTGGGTCGGATGGGCCCGTGGTCATAACTGGTCTTCTGCCCGTCCAGATCCAGTTGGAACTGAGTCAGGCCGGCGTCCATGCTCACCGGCTTGAGCTCGAAGCGCACGCCCGGCTGCATGCCTCCGGCGCGGAAGAAGGCATCGCGGATCGCCGCGCCGCGCTGAAAATCGGCCAGGACGCCGCCGGCGATGCCCAGCTTCTCGGCGGCTCCCGGTTGCCAACGCCAGGGCGTCGTGGAGGTGTCCACATAGCTCGCCAGATACTTGCGGAAGAAGCCGTCCAGGACGCCACCGACGCCGAAGAACTGGCCGAAATCCTCCAGCGTCGCCTCGCGGGCGCTGTCGGGTTCCAGGGGATAGCGCCCGGCCAGGGACTGGCGGTAGAAGCTGACCACCTCGCTGGTCCACACCCCGTTCAGCTGGCTGCGCACTCCGCCCATCATCAGCGAGGAACTGGAACTGGCCACCGACTTCATCAGCTTCTGCACGAATTCCGGCTGACGCTCCGCCTCCAGGGCCACCTGCCCCGCCGCCGCCGCCGCCTGGTTCTTGGCCTCGCCGATCAAGGCCTCGCCGCTGGAGCCGGAGAGGGCGCTCATTTGCACATAGAGCGCATTGAGGGTCTGCAGCACCCCGTCGATGGGCGCCGGGCCATCGCCCTCCTTCTCCACCAGGGCATTCATGTCCGCGAAGGCCGTGCTCACCGGATCGCCTTGCGGCTTGACGCCGGTAGCCGCGCCGGCCTGGCCCACCAGGCTGCCCAACTTGGCCTTGAGCTCGGCCAAGCCTGAATCGGTCTTCTTCTCGGCCGCTTGACTGGCCAGGCGCTCCTGGCGGTTCAGATCGGTCTCCTTGGCCACGGCCTCCAGGAGCTTCTTCAGGGGTGAGGTCGGCCCGGACAGGATGCGCAGGGCATCCGCCGCCTGGGCGGCGGAGGTCATGGGCACGAAATCGAGATCGTTCATCAAGGCCAGCCACTGGCGCTGGTAATCCTGGAAATACAGGGCACGCACCTGCCCGGCCAGCTCCGCCGTGGCCTCGACCCCGCCCACCGGCTGGTCCAGGACCCATTGCTCCTCGGCCAGGGTCCCGGCCTGGGACAGGCTCGCGGTCAGGAAGACCTGCTGGTAACCCTTGTAGGTGTAGAAGCCGCTGATGCCCTCGTTGAGCGGCTTGCCGCTCTTGCGCATGAACACCAGGGGCGCATCGCGGCCGGCGGCGTCGCTCAAGCGGAACTCCGCCAGGCCCTCCGGCAGTGGCCCGCGCTTGACCCGGTCATAAACCCGCTGGGCCAGGGGCATCTGCTCCAGGCGTCGACGCACGTCGCGGACCAGCTCCTGGTTCAGGCGCGGCGCCGTGGGCTTGCGCGCGAACAGGGCATCCAGGTGGCGCTGCAGGGCCTGACGCTCCTGCTCCGGCAGATCCCGGGGCAGGACCTGGTCCCAGTCCAGGGCGATCCAGGCCTTCACGAAGCCGGCATCGAAATGCTCCGTCGAGCCCAGCATCAGATAGGCCTTGAGCCCCTCGTAGAGAAAATCGGTCGTCCCGCCGGACTGCAGTTGCTCCTCCATGCGCCGGGCCAGGCGCGGCAGCAGGGCGGTTTCCAGCAGCCGCTCGTAGACCCGCCGAACTTGTGCATTCAACCCCGCTTCCTGGCCCAGGCCCCAGCCCTCGGCCCAGGGCGGCGTGGCCCCGGCCATGGCCTTGACCGCATCCAAGACCGGCACGATCTGTAGGGCATCGCGCTGCGCCGGGCTGATGCCCTCGATCTGCTGCTTGAGATTCGGCACGCGCCCGGCCACCTCGTCCAGGCGGGCGGTATTGGCCCGGTAGCTCAGGGTCCAGATCCCGCTCATGCCCAGAACCAGCAAGAGGGACGCCGCCAGGGCACTTAAGGTCAGGATCCGCCGGCGGCGCTCCACCCGGGGATCGGCGCCCACCAGGCCGCGCTCGGCGAAGGCCACTTCCCGGAACAGGCGCTCGATGAAATAGGCCCGCCCCGAGCCGCCGCGCGCCAGGCGCTGGCGGTCCAGGCCCATGCTCTGGGCCATGGCCCCCAGCATCCGGTCTATGGGCGAGCCTTCCTGGGTGCCGGAGGTGAAATACACGCCGCGCAGGAGCACGCGCTCGTCGTAGGGATTGGGCTTGAACAGGCTGTCCAGGAAGCCGCAGAGCGTCTCGCGCAAGGACGCCATCTGTTGCGGGAAGCCGTAGATAAGCTCGCGCCGGCCCTGGTCTTGCTCGGTTTGCAGCCGCTCGTTGAGGCGCTGGTCGAGGCGCTGCTCCAGGGCGGCGAACTCGCTACGGAAGGCGGCGATGGCGCCGTCGGCCGAGCGGCCATCGTCCAGCGCGAAGCTCGTTCCCCAGACCTGGCGGCGGCCGTCCTTGTCCAGGTTGTCGAAGAACTCGGCGAAGCCGGGCACCAGGTCCAGCTTGGTGAGCATCACATAGACCGGGAAGCGCACGCCCAGGCGCTGGTAGAGCTCGTTCAAGCGGCTGCGCAGGGCCTTCACATGGGCGGCCCGTTCCGCTTCCGTGCCCAAGAGCAGATCCGAGAGGCTCAAGGCCACGAAGGCGCCGTCGATGGGCCGACGCCGGCGGTGGTTTTTCAGCAGATCCAGGAAACCGCTCCAGGCCGCCTTGTCCACCGCCTCGTGACTGTCCTGGGTGGTGTAGCGCCCGGCCGTGTCGATGAGCACGGCCTCGTCGGTAAACCACCAGTCGCACTGGCGGGTGCCGCCCACGCCGCGTATGGCCTCGGCGCCGAAGCGCTCGGCCAGGGGGAAATTCAGCCCGGAGTTCACCAGGGCCGTGGTTTTACCCGAGCCCGGCGGGCCGATGATGATGTACCAGGGCAGCTGGTAGATGTCGCGCCGCTCCTCGCCGCCCAGCTTGGCCTTCTTGAGCACGGCCAGGGCCTCGTCCATGCGCTTGGCGAGGCTGGCCAGTTCCTCGGCGCTCTGGACGCCCGAGGGATCCGGCTGGGCGGCGACGATGCCGCCCAGGAGCTGGGCCGCATCGCGCTTGGCCTTGAGGGTCTGGAACACGCGCTTGCCGATCCAGATCAGGAAGACCAGGGCGATCAGGGTCCAGCGCAGCCATTCCGGGTCCAGGGGCTTGAAGGCGCCGATGGCGATCAATGGCCCCACGAACCAGATCAGGGCCGCCAGGGCCAGAAGCCCCAGGATGGGCAGGACCCAGCGGGTCAGGATGCTCAAAAAGGCTTTCATCGTTGTTCTTTCCTAGTCACCGGGCGCGGTCGGAACGGCCCGATTCGGCTTCGACACCCACTAAGGTTCCGTTCGTGGTGAGTAAGGCGTTGAAAACGCCTGTATCGAACCATGAACGGAACCGCCCGCCCTTCGATACAGGGCTCTGCGAGCCCTTACTCAGGACGAACGGTGCTCTTATTCGCTCGACCCCACTCACTGCGCCCCTTCCGCGAACAGCGTCACCACCACGCGCCGGTTCCTGGCCCGGCCTTCCGCCGTGTCGTTGCTGGCGACGGGCTTACTGTCGCCCCGGCCCTCGATGCGGTAACGCTGGGGATTGCCCGAGGATGTGGCCAGCAACATCACGACATGCGTGGCCCGCTGCTCGGACAGCGCCCAGTTGGACGGGAAGCGCAAGGAGGTGATGGGCCGGTTGTCGGTATGGCCTTCCACCAGGACATTGCCGGGCACTTGCTCCAGGGCCTTGCCGATCCGGCCCATCAGCGGCAGATGGGCTTCCGCCACCTCGTCGCTGCCGGAGGCGAACAGGCCGTCGCCCTTGATGGTGACGATGGAACGGTCGTCCAGATCCTCGACGGCCACGCGCCCGGAGGCGATATCCTCGGGCAGGAAATCCGCCAGCTTGGGGCGCACCACCGGCGCCGGCGGCGCGGCGTCCAGGGGCGCGAGGGCGATATCGCCCAGGGCGGCGATCTGGCCCAAGACCGGGTCGGTCTTGCCGCTCAGACTCAGGCGGAAGCCCAGCAAGAGGGCGAGCAGCAGGGCCGCTCCCAGAACCAGGCCCAGCCAGGGCGGCAGGACGCGCGACAGCCCGCCCCCGCCCGTCACCAGGCCGCGCCAGCGAGGAGAGAGCTCCCGCTCGAATTCGCCGCGCGCGCCGCGCAGGGCGGCGTAGGTCTGGGCGCGCAGGGCCTCCAGCTGGCCGCGGCCGTCGGGCAGGACCCGGAAGCGGCCTTCGAAGCCCAGGCAGAGGCAGAGGTAGAGCAGTTCCAGGAGATCCAGGCGGCCGCGCGGATTCTGCAGGCAGTGTTCCAGGAGCTTGAAGACCTTCTCCCCGCCCCAGGTCTCGTTGTGCAAGGTGGCGAGCAGGCTCTGCCTACCCCATTCGCTGGCGCTGCCCCAGGGCGTGCCCATCACGGCCTCGTCCAGAACGGTGCAGAGCGTGTAGCGCGCCAGGAGCACGTCCTCCTGGGCGATGCCCGCGCCGCTGGCCTCCTGCTCGAAATCCCGCAGCTGGGCCAGGAGCTGGGCGCGCAGACCCGCCGGCGAGGCATGGGCGATGGTGGCGCGCAACCGGCCCACCAGGGCCAGGAGCGGCCCGGCTGCGCGGGCCAGGGGATTGGCCCCCGAGACACGCTCCATGCGCAGCGGCGCCGCCGTCGGCGCGGATGCCGGCGCGTAAGCGGGCTGGGCATAGGCCGGCGCGGCCTGGGCCGGAGGCGGCGTATAGGCTGGTCCCGGCGGCGGCGTATAGGCGGGGGCCGGCTGGGCCTGAGGCGAAGCCGGCGCCGCGCCCGGCGCGGGACGGCCGCCCGGCCGGGGCATGATCATGGTGCGGTCGTTGCCGGGCGGCGCCTTGTTATTGCCGCCGAAGGGATCGTCCGGGTGACTCATCTCCGAGTCTCCTTATGCATTAGGCGTTAGGCGCGTATGGCCCAGAAGGCCAGTTCCAGGCCGGGAAACTGCCCGGAAATATGGAAGGCGAAGCCGCCGGACTGGCCCAGCAGCTTCCAGTGCTCGCTGCCGCGATCCAGCTCGAAATAGCTCCAGCCGGCGTGGTAAGGGATCTGGCGCGGCGCCACCGGCAGGGCCATGAGGCCGATGCCGGGCAACTGGAGATTCACCAGATCGCGGATATGCTCCACCGAACCGATCTTGATCTGCAGGGGGAACTGCCGGCGCAGGTTCTCGCCGGGCACGTCGGCGCGCACCGCCAGGACGAAGCTGGCGCCGTCCAGCAGGCTGCGATCTTGCAGAACGGCGACGCGGATGCCATAGGCCTTCTCCGCCAGGGGGATGGGCACGGCCGTGGTCTCCATGACCATGGACAGGGCCTGGCGCAACGCGGTCATGACCGGTTGGAAGCTGGCCTTCAGATCGTCGTGCACATAGGGCGGGAATTCGGCAGGCCGGCGCTCGGCCGTGCTGAAGGTGGCGAACTCCCCCGCGAGCTTGAGCAGCTCCCGATAGAAGTCCTCCGGATGCAGGGGCGAGAGCCGAGCCAGATGCGCCATCAGCGGCTCGGCGCGGTTGACCAGCTGCAGCATGAGGAAATCGGCGATCTCCGAGGCGCCGCCCCGGGAGGACGCCACGACCCGCCCCCCTAAGGCCTCGCCGCGCTGGTGCAAGAGGCCCAGGAGCTCGCTGCGGAAACCGGCCAGGACCGGCGCCGCCGCCAGATCCAGGCAGGGCGGCGAATAGTCCTCGTCCAGCACCAGCTGTTGATCGGCGCGCTTCTCCACGACCCGCGCCAATCCCAGGCTCGCGTACTCGCCGATGCCGTCCTTCTCGGACACCAAGCGCAAGGCCCGGGCGCCCAGTTCCACCGGCGCCCGGGAGTCGAAACCGGCATTGTCGTCGCGGACCTCGTGCACAAAGCCGCGATAGCGGGCGCCGTTCATGGCCTCGCCCTCGCTGGCGGTGTCGCGCACGCCCGGCCTCGCCAGGGGCAGGGCCAGGACGATCAGGCCGTCCCGCAGGGAATCCTCGATGGCCAGCGGCGGCGGCGCCGGATCGTCCTCGGGGATATTGAAAGGCGTACCGTCGGGCAGGACGCCGCGCGCCGAGAGGATGGCCAGCTTGCCCAGGGCCAGGAGTCCCTTGTCCAGGCTTAAGGTGGAGAAGCCCCAGGGAAAGGCGGAAACCGGCCGGCAGCGGCCGTCTACGAGGGCCTCGACATAGCGATCGTGCTGTTGAAAATGTTGCGGCCGGAGAAACATCCCTTCCGACCAAACCACCCTGTTTTTCCAAGACATGGACGCTTCCTTAGCGTGTGGATTTTAAAAAGCGGGAGCTCGCGGCACTCACTGGACCGGATGCACGCTCACCGCCCGTGCGCCCACCTCGACGGTGTAGCGCGTCGTCGCGGCGGGCACCACCTCGATGACCTGGCGCCAGCTGGCGTTGTCGATGTCGCGGAAGGCGACCATGATGCCCAGTTGCCGGGTATCGCCATCGAGCGTGCGGCTGCGGCTCAGGCTCTGGCCCGGCGTCAGCAGCGCCTCGTCCTGGGCAACCAGATCGGCGCCCAGGGTGCCCTGGGCCTGGTCATAGAGGGCGAAGAAGCCGGCCTGCTGGAACACGCCGGCGTTTTTCAGCTCGAGGATGCGCACCCGCGCCGGCGCGCCCCGCCCGTCCGGCGTGGCATTGAGATCGGCGCCGGCCTTGAACTCCAGCTGCACCACGGTGGGCGGCGGCGGTGGCGGCTCGCTGGCGCAGGCGGCCAGACCCATGGCGAAAACCGCTGCCCATACTGCCTTGCTCATGTCCGACTCCTTGTTCTTGTAGCTTGTGATTCACGGCAGCGACGCACATCAACCGCAGCATAGTCGCCCGGTAGGTCGGACTTTAGTCCAACAATGTCGGGCTGAAGCCCGACCTACGGGGAGAATACGCGCCGCGCTTGCGGCGTCCCCGCTCAGCGCCCCTTCATGCGCGCGCTCTGCTCCTCATAGGCGCGGCTGAATTCGCGCCCGAACAACTCCTGGAAATCATCCTCGGCCTCGCGCTGAATCGCACCGTATTCCTGGGTGAACACCTCCCAGTAACGGGCTTGACGCGCGCCGGGCAAGAGATTGGCGAGCATGGATTGCTGGCCCAGACGGGCTTCCAGGACGCCCGGTTCAAAACGCTTGAGCAGATGCTTCAAGGCCGCCTGCACGCCGGCCATGACCGCCAGCTGGTGAGCCTTCACATCGTCGAAAGAGTCGCGGATGGCCTCGTCTGGCGCCATGAAGGCCTGGGAGCTGCGCCGCAGCAGCAGCAGCATGGCCTCCTCCACATTCGGGGCGAATTTCAGCGGGTTGTTCTCCACCGGCCGAATCAGCGTCTGGGACATGCGAAACTCGCTTTTCAGGCTAGCTCTAGCGCGCAGCACATCCACCAAACCCTCCACCATGTGCCGGTAGCCACGACCCAGGGCCTCCATCAAGGCCTGCTCATCGCCGGCATCGACACGCAGGTTTTCGAGACCCGCACCGCGCAGGAATGCCTCCAGGGCGGCGCCACAGGACAGGCTGGCGGCATTCGCCGCAGCGCCGACGGAAGCAGGCGCAGGCAGGGGCGTCGCGGGAGCTTCCACCCGGGCACGCGGCATTTCCGCCGGCGGAGCCGCCGAAAGCGGGTGAGTGACCTGATTGGGCGGCGTGCCCATCGGATCGGCAAAGGGGTCCCAGTCGGCGGGAATCACCGGCGAGCCACCTGAGCTCATCGGCACGGCGGACACCGGTTTCGCCACCGGCTCGGGCGGCCGAAAATCATGCTGCTGGGCCGGCAAGTGATCAGCCTGGGTGGGCGGCGGCGTGCCGGCAGGCTCCAGGAAGTCGAACAGATCGGAACGGGCGGGCAAAACCGCGGCCTCCGCCGGCTCCTGGAACGGGACGGCGGGGCTCATGCCCATCGGCGGGGCCGAGGCGCCGCCCAGGGGCATGGCGGCCGGGGCCGCCATCAGGGCATCGAAATCGGCGAAGGGATCGGCCGCCAGCGGCAAGCCCTGGGCATCGACGGCGATGCGCACCTGGATCTCGTATTCACCCAGGCGCAAGACCTCGCCGTCGACCAGGCGTTCGGCGGCGCCGCGCGCCAGGCGCTGTCCGCTCCTGGCGAAGAACGTCCCGTTGGTACTGGTGTCGGTAACGAAATATTCACCTTGGGCCTGGTGGATCTGGCAATGCCTCCCCGACACCAGGCGCTCCGGATCGGGCAGCACCCAGTCGTTGTCGGGGGCGCGACCGATGCATAGCGAGCCCGAGGCCAGGGACTTCTCGGCCACCTGCCCTGGGGTCAGCTTGTGATAACTGGTGATGCTCAGTATCAGCGGCATGCACGAACCTATGTCAACGAAGGATTTCCGCGGAATTACTCCGGCGGAATGACCGAGATTCTTATTGTTAACCGAAATTTACGCCAATGCGTGAACCGATGCGGCAAAAATTCAATCCCGTTCGGTCTCCGGCTTGACAGCCCCACGCCTATGCCACATAACTGACGAGCCTAGTGGCCTTGTTCAGCTCGCCATGGTCCAACCAGTTGCGTCTTTTCAAGGCCGATCCCAGGGATGCGGATAGGTCGTTTTTTCGCGCCCACTATCGTTGTGCTGTACCAGGTCGGTTGTACCGTATCAGGCCAATGGAGTGTTTTGCGTGTTGGACGTGCCCTCGCTGCTTTCTGCCCTCTCTCCCGAGCGCCCCGCCGGCGAAGACCTCGAATACGACCCGGAATTCCTGGCGCTCGAACGCAGCGCCCAAGCCCAGCCCGAGCGGCAGATGGGCGACGTCATCGTCCCGGCCGAGGATCCGGATTGGCGCGAAGTGCGCCGCCAGGCCCTGGCCCTCTTCGAGCGAACCCGCGATCTGCGCGTGGCCATGCACCTGGCCCATAGCCTCGTTGCCCAAGAAGGATTTATCGGCCTCGAGCAAGCCCTAGAAATTATTTATGGCCTGAGCCACGAGTTCTGGGACAGCGCCTACCCGATGCTCGATCCGGATGACGGCAACGATCCCACCGTGCGCATCAACCTGCTTGGCGCCCTGACCGCCACCGAGCCCATGCAGCGCCTCCTGCGCCAGTCGGCCCTGGTGCGCTCGCGCGGCTTCGGCGTCATCAATCTGCGTGCTGCGCTGATTGCCCATGGCCACATGGCCGGCGCCGGGGAGAACCTGAACCGGGAACAGGTTACCGCCGCGTTCCAGGACGCCGACGAGGAACATCGGGAATCGGTGCGCGCGGCCCTCACGAACTCTCAGAAACTTGCCGCCGACATCGAACGGACCGTGGCCGAAAAAGTCGGACTGACCGAGGGCGTGGATCTCGCTCCCTTGCGCAATCTGCTGCGCCAGGCCATGCAATTCCTGGGCGAAGCCCCCGCCGAAGCGACAGACCAGGACTCCCTGCCCGCCGAGGGCGGCCAACCCGGAATGGCCAGCCATTCCCGCGCCGCTCCAACGCGGCTGAGCGGCGAGATCGCCAGCCGCGACGATGTCATGCAGGCCCTGGAGAAAATCCAGCGTTATTACACCGACAACGAACCCTCAAGCCCGGTTCCCATCCTGCTCAAACGTGCCCAGAGCCTGGTCAACGCCGATTTCGCCACCATCGTGCGCAATCTCCTCTCGGACGGCGTGAATCAGCTGGCGACGATTAAAGGGCCGGATAACGACGACAACTGAGCGACAGCAGCTCCCGCATTTTCACCTTGCCCATGGCAAGGCCAGGCATGAAAGCCCATGCCGCCAGGTTCTATCTCACGGCCGGAGGCCGTGCCAACATCATCGCCCCTTGTGGCGAAGGAGGAAGAGGTGAGCGGTTCAAGCAGCCAAAAGTTCATCGCACGCAACCGTGCGCCGCGAGTGCAAATCGAATACGACGTGGAATTGTATGGCGCCGAGAAAAAGGTCCAGCTTCCCTTCGTGATGGGCGTCATGGCCGACCTGGCCGGTAAGCCCGCCGAGCCTCTGGCTCCGGTCGCCGATCGCAAATTCCTGGAGATCGACGTCGATAATTTCGACGCCCGCCTCAAGGCCATGAAACCCCGCGTCGCCTTCGCCGTGCCCAATACCCTCACGGGCGAGGGCAATGTCAGCGTCGACATCACCTTCGAGAGCATGGAGGACTTCACGCCGGCCGCCATCGCCCGGAAGGTCGATGCCCTCAACAAGCTTCTGGAGGCCCGCAGCCAACTCGCCAACCTGCTGACCTATATGGACGGCAAGACCGGCGCCGAGGATTTGATCACCAAGGCCATCAACGATCCTGCCTTGCTGCAGGCCCTCGCCTCGGCCCCCAAGCCGCAAGAGTAAACGCAAGGAGCAAGCACCATGGCCGAACTCAACCAGCTCGAACAAGCCGCCGCCGCGACGGCGGAAACCGGCGATTTTGCCTCCCTGCTCATGCAGGAATTCAAGCCCAAGACCGAAAAAGCCAAGGAAGCGGTGGAAACCGCCGTGCGCACCCTGGCCGAACACGCCTTGAGCGCCAGCAACCTGATCTCCCATGACGCGATCAATTCCATCGAGGCCATCATCGCCGCGATCGATGCCAAGCTGACCGAGCAGATCAACCTGATCATGCACCACCAGGACTTCCAACAGCTGGAAAGCGCCTGGCGCGGCTTGAATTACCTCGTCAATAACACCGAGACCGACGAGCAGCTGAAGATCCGCGTGTTGAACATTTCCAAGACAGACCTGCACAAGACCCTGAAGAAGTTCAAGGGCACGGCCTGGGATCAGAGTCCGATCTTCAAGAAGATGTACGAAGAAGAATATGGCCAGTTCGGCGGCGAACCCTACGGCTGCCTGGTGGGCGATTATTATTTCGATCACTCGCCCGTGGACGTGGAACTGCTGGGGGAAATGGCCAAGGTGGCCGCTGCCATCCACGCGCCCTTCCTCGCCGCTTCCTCGCCCACGGTCATGGGCATGGGCTCCTGGCAGGAGCTGTCCAATCCGCGCGATCTGACCAAGATCTTCACGACGCCGGAATATGCCGCCTGGCGTTCCCTGCGCGACTCGGACGACTCGCGCTACATCGGCCTGACCATGCCGCGTTTCCTGGCGCGCCTGCCCTATGGCGCAAAGACCAGCCCCGTGGAAGCCTTCGCCTTCGAGGAAGACACCACCGGCGCGGACAGCAATAAATACGCCTGGGCAAACTCCGCTTATGCCATGGCGGTCAATATCAACCGCTCCTTCAAGCTCTACGGCTGGTGCTCGCGCATCCGCGGCGTGGAATCCGGCGGCGTGGTGGAAAACCTGCCGGCCCATACCTTCCCCACCGACGACGGCGGCGTGGACATGAAATGCCCGACGGAAATCGCCATTTCCGATCGCCGCGAGGCGGAGCTGGCCAAGAACGGCTTCATGCCGCTTCTGCACAAGAAGAACACGGATTTCGCCGCCTTCATCGGCGCCCAGTCCCTGCAGAAGCCGGCGGAATACGACGATCCGGACGCGACGGCCAATGCCAACCTGGCGGCACGCCTGCCCTATCTGTTCTCCACCTGCCGTTTCGCCCACTACCTGAAGTGCATCGTGCGCGACAAGATCGGTTCCTTCAAGGAACGTGAAGACATGCAACGTTGGCTGCAGGATTGGATCTTAAATTACGTGGACGGGGATCCGGCCCACTCCTCGGAAACCACCAAGGCCCAGCACCCGCTGGCCGCCGCGGAAGTGGTGGTCGAGGAAGTGGAAGGCAATCCGGGTTATTACAGCTCGAAGTTCTTCCTGCGCCCGCATTACCAGTTGGAGGGCCTGACGGTGTCCCTGCGTCTGGTGTCCAAGCTGCCATCGGCGAAGGCTGGCTGAGGCGGTAAACCCTGGCGCGCAGTCCTACGGACTGCGCGCAATTTGATTGAATTAGCGCAAGCTAACGAGGAGGCAAGATGGCAGTTGATATGTTTTTGAAGATTGGCGACGTCAAGGGCGAATCCCATGACAAGTCCCACAAGGAGGAAATCGACGTCTTGGCCTGGAGCTGGGGCATGTCCCAGTCCGGTTCCATGCACGTCGGCGGCGGCGGCGGCGCCGGCAAGGTCAATATCCAGGACCTGTCGCTCACCAAATGGGTCGACAAATCCTCGCCCAATATGATGATGTCCTGCTCGAACGGGAAGCACTATCCGGAAGCCAAGCTGACGGTCCGCAAGGCGGGCGGCGATAATCCGGTGGAATACCTGATCATCACCATGAAGGAAGTTCTGGTCACCAGCGTCAGCACCGGCGGCAGCGGCGGCGAGGATCGTCTGACCGAGAACCTCACCCTGAATTTTGCCCAGGTCCAGGTGGATTACCAGCCCCAGAAGGCCGACGGCAGCAAGGACGGCGGCCCCATCAAGTACGGCTGGAATATTCGCGAAAACGTGAAGATTTGAGCCATGGCGAAAACCCGGCGTTCCTGGGAGCGCCGGGTTTTCCGCTCGCCCATGCTCGTGCCATTTCGAAACGGCTCCAGGACACGGCCAAGAGTCCTTTCGACATAGCATCCCCTTCCCTATGGGGCGTGTATCTCGCCTCCGCCCAGCACGCAACACCGACGAGGAGCCTCTATGTCCGCCGAACAAGCACTCCGGGATGGCCGCCTCGACGAGGCCCTGAAGCTCCTGCAGGACCAGGTCCGCCAGAAGCCGGCCGAACCGGCCTTGCGCGTGTTTTTATTCCAACTCCTGTGCGTGCTGGGCCAATGGGAACGGGCGCTGAACCAGCTCAATGTGGCCGCCGAACTGGATGCCGGGACCCTGGCCATGGCCAATACCTACCGCCCCGCCCTGGAATGCGAGCCCTTGCGCGCCGCCGTGTTCGAGGGCAAGCACACACCGGTGGTGTTCGGCGCGCCGGAGGCCTGGCTTGCGCCCCTGATCCAAGCCCTCGCCGCCGACGCGGAAGGCCGGCATGCCCTGGCCGAGGACTTGCGCGCCCAGGCCTTCGAGCAGGCGCCCGCCAATCCCGGCACGGCCGATGGCGAGGCCTTCCCCTGGTTCGCCGACGCCGATCCGCGCCTGGGTCCGGTCTTCGAGGCGGTGATCAACGGCCGCTATTGCTGGCTACCCATGCAGCATGTCCAGCAAGTCGATCTGGAGAAGGTCAGCGATCTGCGCGACCTGGTCTGGCTGCCGGCCCATATCGTGCTCGCCAACGGCGGCGAGCTCTATGGGTTGCTGCCCAGCCGCTATCCCGGCACAGAAAGCCAGGAAGACGGCGCCCTGCGCCTGGCCCGCAAGACCGAATGGACCGAGGCTGGCTTGCCGCTAGGCCTGCGCATGTTCGCCGCCGAGGAGCGTGATTACTCGCTATTCGACCTGGAAAAACTGGTCTTCACCCCGGGAGGCGCGTGACGCGTGGCCGAGCTGACGCCCCAGGAACGCCTGCAGCCCTCCCTGCTGGATAGGCTCACCGACGACGAGCCCCAGAACCGCCAGGAAGGCCCGGACAAGCGCGTGCTCAGCGTCAGCCAACTGCGCGCCTCGGTCCTGCGCGACCTGAGCTGGCTGTTCAACAGCACGCGCCTCATGGACCCGGACAACACGGACTTTGTCGAGGCCGCCCATTCGGTGGTCAATTTCGGCCTGCCTGGCCTGGCCGGGTTCACCGCCTCCAGCGTGGATCTGGACGAGGTGGAGCAGATGCTCGCCGAGGCCATCCAGCGTTTCGAGCCGCGCATCCTGAAGGACAGCCTGAAAGTGCGTGCCCAGGTGGGCCACGACCAGATGAACCACAATGCCCTGGCCTTCGAGCTGGAGGGCGATCTCTGGGCGGACCCGGTGCCCTTGCGGCTCCTGCTCAAGACCCAGGTGGACCTGGAAACCGGGCATGTGCAAGTCCTCTCCGCGGATAGGAGACGCTGATGCACCCGCGCCTGCTCGACTACTACAATCGCGAGCTCCTGCACGTTCGGGAGAGCGCCGAGGAATTCGCCCAGGAATTCCCCAAGATCGCCGGGCGATTGTCCCTGTCCGGGCTGGACTGCACCGACCCCTACGTGGAGCGCCTGCTGGAGGGCTTCGCCTACATGGCGGCACGCGTTCAGCTCAAGCTGGACGCGGAATACCCGACCTTCACCCAGCATCTGCTGGAGATCGCCTACCCCCATTACCTGGCGCCCATGCCCTCCCTGGCCGTGGTGCAGCTACAACCCGATCCCAACGAGGGGGCACTGGCCACCGGCTTCACCCTGCCGCGCGGCACGGCCCTGCGCGGTTCCCTGGCCCGGGACGAGCAGACCGCCTGCGAATACCGCACGGCCCATCCGCTGACGCTCTGGCCCCTCGCCGTCGCCGAGGCGCGCTATTTCGGCAATCCTGGCACCGTCCTGGGTCCGCGCATCGCCGACCTGCCCCGGGCACGCGCGGCCTTGAGCCTGCGCCTGAAGAGCGGCGCCGGCCTGAAGATGAATGCCCTGAGCCTGGACAGCCTGCCCCTGTTCCTGAACGGCGCCGACGAGCAGCCCTTTAGGCTCTACGAACAACTCCTGGGCAATACCGTCGCGATCCTGGTTTCCGCGCCGGGCGAGAGCTGGAGCGAGCGCCTGCCCCTGGACAGCCTGCGCCCGGTCGGCTTCGCCGACACGGAGTCGGCCCTGCCCGTGGTGCCGCGCGCCTTCCAGGGCTACCGGTTGCTCCAGGAGTATTTCGCCCTGCCCAACCGCTTCCTGTTCGTGGAATTCAGCGCCCTGAATCCCGCCGTACGCCGTACCCAGGGCACCGAGCTGGAGCTCACCTTAGTCTTCGACCGCCACGACGCCAGCCTGGAGGGCACGGTCAGCGCCGCCCAGTTCCGACCCTTCTGCACGCCGGTCATCAACCTCTTCCCGAAGCGCACCGACCGCATCCACCTCACGGAGCGGGTCTACGAACACCAGATCATCCCGGACCGAACCCGGCCCCTGGATTACGAGGTGCACAGCGTGCTGGCGGTGAGCGGCCATGGCAGCGGCCCGGAGCAGGAATTCCTGCCCTTCTACGCCGTGCGCGATCCCAGCCGCTACGGCCATGAACAGGCCTATTACACCCTGCGCCGCGAGCCGCGCCTGTTGTCCAGCCGCCAGCGCCGCCACGGGCCCCGCTCCAGCTATATCGGCAGCGAGATCTTCCTGTCCCTGGTGGATGCCAAGGAGGCGCCCTACCGCCACGATCTGCGCCAGCTGGGCATCATGAGCCTGTGCACCAACCGGGATCTGCCCCTGTTCATGCCGGTGGGCCTGGGCAAATCCGATTTCAGCCTGGACGAGAGCGCGCCGGTGGAAGCCATCCGCTGCCTGGCCGGGCCCAGCCGCCCGCGACCCAGCCCGGCCCAGAACGACATGGCCTGGAGGCTCGTCAGCCAGCTCTCGCTCAATTACCTGTCCCTGCTGGAAAACGGCCAGGGCGCGGCGGCCTTGCGCGAGGTGCTGCAACTCTACGGCGATGCCAGCGATCCGGCGGTCAAGCTGCAGATCGAGGGCCTGCGCGGCGTCAGTGCCAGGCCCTGCACCCGGCGCCTGCCCATGCCCGGGCCCATCGTCTTCGGGCGCGGCCTGGAAATCGACCTGGAATTCGACGAGGCCGCCTTCCGCGGCACAGGCGTGTTCCTCCTGGGCGCCCTCCTGGACCGCTTCCTGGCACGCTATGTGTCGATCAACAGCTTCACGGAAACCGTGATCCGAACCTCGGAGCGCGGCGAGATCATGCGATGGAAACCGAAAGCCGGACGCCGTCCCATCCTGTGAGCGCCCAGGCCGCGCTGGGGCAGATGCAGGACAAGCCCTGGGAGTACGATTTCTTCCAGGCACTGCGCCGCGTCGATGCAGCCCACCCGGAACTGCCCCGCCTGGGCCGTTCCGTGCGCATCTCCGACGATCCCGTGCGCCTCGGCCAGGCGCCGGACTGCGCCTTCGCCCCCGCCAGTCTCGCCGGCCTGCACACCGATCCCGCCAGCGGCAAGCCGCGCCTGGAAGTCCTGTTCTTCGGCCTGACCGGCCCCAACGGCCCCCTGCCCCTGCATCTGACCGAGTACGCCCGCGACCGCCAGCGCAACAAAGGCGATCTGACCCTCAAGCGCTTCTTCGACGTCTTCCACCACCGCATGCTCAGCCTGTTCTACCGGGCCTGGGCCGAGGCCAGGCCCACGGTCAGCTTCGACCGGCCCGAGGACGACGATTACGCCTCCTGGGTCGGCGCCCTGTCCGGGCGGGGCATGGCCAGCCTGCGCGGCCACGGCCCGCTGCATGACGATGCGCGCCGCTATTACACCGGGCATCTGGCCGCCAACAACCGCTACGCCGAGGGCCTGGCCGGCATCCTCGCCGAGTATTTCCGCCTGCCGGTGGCCATCGAGGAATTCGTCGGCCACTGGCTGGAGCTGCCGGAGCGCTCCCAACTGGGCCGGATCGGGACCCGCCTGGGCGAGGACGCCTGCATAGGCCGCCAGGTCTGGGATCGCCAGCACAAGTTCCGCATCCGCCTGGGACCGCTCAAGCTCGCCGATTACCTGCACATGCTGCCCCGCGGCGAGGCCCTGCCCCACCTGGGCGCCTGGGTGCGCGAGTATCTCGGCGACGAGCTGGACTGGGATCTGAACCTGGTGCTCAAGGCCGAGGAAGTGCCGCCCCTGCGCCTGGGCGGCGCGCGTTCCGGGGAAGCCGGGCGCCTGGGCTGGAGTTCCTGGCTGGGCAACCGCCGCGAGGATGCCGCCGATTTATGCCTGGATGCGCACTACGCCAGGCACGCCACCCCGAATCACCACTCAGCCGCCACGAGCGGTACTTAGGACGAGGACCACGCCATGGGAGAAATCAGTCGGCTCGCGCTGTTCGGCAAGCTCAATCCAATCGCCTACAAGGCCATCGAGGCGGCGACGGTGTTCTGCAAGCTGCGTGGCAATCCCTATGTGGAACTGGTGCACTGGATACACCAGCTGCTTCAGCTCCAGGACTCGGATCTGCACCGCATCATCAAGCAATTCAGCATCGAACCTTCGCGCCTGGCCAAGGACGTCACCGACAGCCTGGACCGCCTGCCGCGCGGCTCCACCTCCATCACCGACCTGTCCTCCCATGTGGAGGAAGCCGTGGAGCGCGGCTGGGTCTACGGCAGCCTGATGTTCGGCGAGGCCCAGGTACGCACCGGCTATCTGGTGGTCGGCATCCTCAAGACTCCCAGCCTGCGCAATGCCCTGGCGGCGATTTCCGCCGAATTCGGCAAGCTGAAGAGCGAAATGCTCACCGAGCGCTTCGCCGAGGTCGTCGCCGGCTCGCCCGAGGAAGGCCAGGCGGCCAGCGACGGCTTCACGGCCGGCGCGCCGGGCGAGGCCAGCGGGGCCCTGGCCCCCGCCGCCATGGGCAAACAAGAAGCCTTGAGGAAATTCACCGTGGATCTGACCGAGCAGGCCCGCCAGGGCAAGCTCGACCCCATCGTCGGCCGCGACGAGGAAATCCGCCAGGTGGTGGACATCCTCATGCGCCGCCGCCAGAACAACCCCATCCTTACCGGCGAGGCCGGTGTCGGCAAGACGGCGGTCGTGGAAGGCTTCGCCCTGCGCATCGTCGCCGGCGACGTGCCCCCGGCCCTCAAGGACGTGTCCCTACGCACCCTGGACGTGGGCCTGTTGCAGGCCGGCGCCAGCATGAAGGGCGAGTTCGAACAGCGCCTGCGCCAGGTCATCGAGGAAGTCCAGGCCTCGCCCAAGCCCATCATCCTGTTCATCGACGAGGCCCACACCCTGGTGGGCGCCGGCGGTGCGGCCGGGACCGGCGATGCCGCCAACCTGCTCAAACCGGCCCTGGCGCGCGGCACCCTGCGCACCGTGGCCGCGACGACCTGGGCCGAGTACAAGAAGCATATCGAGAAGGATCCGGCCCTGACCCGCCGCTTCCAGGTCGTGCAGGTGGACGAGCCGGACGAGCACAAGGCCGTCCTGATGATGCGCGGGGTCGCCTCCACCATGGAGGCCCATCACAAGACCCAGATCCTCGACGAGGCCCTGGAGGCGGCGGTCAAGCTGTCCCACCGCTACATCCCGGCGCGCCAGCTGCCCGACAAATCCGTCAGCCTCCTGGACACCGCCTGCGCCCGCGTGGCGGTGAGCCTGCATGCCGTGCCGGCGGAAGTGGACGACTCGCGCCGGCGCATCCAGGCCCTGGAGACCGAACTGGCCATCATCGCCCGGGAACATGCCATCGGCATGGACACCGCCTCCCGCGAGGCCAGCGCCGGCGCCCAGCTGTCCACCGAGCACGAGCGCCTGGCCACCCTCGAAGCCCGCTGGAGCGAGGAGAAAGCCCTGGTGGACGAGCTCTTGGCCACCCGCGCCAAGCTGCGCGATGCGGCCCAGCCGGTGGACAACACCGGGAAGGAAGGCGTGCCGGAGACGTCGGCCATGAGCCATGGGGAGCGCGAAGCCCTGCGTGCCACCTTGCAAGTGCTCACCGCCAAGCTCCATGCCCTGCAGGGCGAGGACCCGCTGATCCTTCCCACGGTGGACTACCAGGCCGTGGCCTCGGTGGTGGCCGACTGGACCGGCATCCCGGTGGGCCGCATGGCCAGCAACGAGATCGAGACCGTGCTCAGGCTCGCCGAGCACCTGAAGCAGCGCATCATCGGCCAGGACCATGCCCTGGAAATGATCGCCAAGCGCATCCAGACCTCCCGCGCCGGGCTCGACAATCCCAACAAGCCCATAGGCGTGTTTATGCTGGCCGGGACCTCCGGCGTCGGCAAGACCGAGACCGCCCTGGCTCTGGCCGAGGCCCTGTACGGCGGCGAGCAGAACATCATCACCATCAACATGAGCGAGTTCCAGGAAGCTCACACGGTGTCCACGCTGAAGGGCGCCCCGCCCGGCTACGTGGGCTATGGCGAGGGCGGCGTGCTCACCGAGGCGGTGCGCCGCAAGCCGTACAGCGTCGTGCTCCTGGACGAGGTGGAGAAGGCCCACCCGGACGTGCACGAGATCTTCTTCCAGGTCTTCGACAAGGGCCAGATGGAAGACGGCGAGGGCCGGCTCATCGACTTCAAGAACACCTTGATCCTGCTCACCACCAACGCCGGCACGGACATGATCGCGAATCTGTGCCGAGATCCGGAGTTGATGCCCGAGCCGGAAGGCATCGCCAAGGCCTTGCGCGAACCCCTGCTCAAGGTGTTCCCGCCGGCCTTGCTGGGGCGATTGGTGGTGATCCCCTATTACCCCTTGAGCGACGACATGATGCGGAACATCACCCGGCTGCAGCTGAACCGAATCAAGAAGCGCGTCGAGGCCACCCAGAAAGTGCCCTTCGAGTTCGGCGACGAGGTGGTCAAACTCGTGGTGTCGCGCTGCACGGAGACCGAGAGCGGCGGGCGCCAGATCGACGCCATCCTCACCAACTCGCTCCTGCCCGACATCAGCCGCGCCTTCCTGACCCGGATGCTCGAGGGTGAGCCGGCCCAGCGCGTGGAAGTCCACGTGGAAAACGGCGATTTCGCCTACCGATTCGATTGAACCCGAGGAGACCGATACATGCTTTCCAGTGCACTCAGCAATGGCACTCTCATCAAGGGCTTGTCCCGCTTACTGGACGGCGGCGGCATCGTCGGCGGCGATCGCGGCCAGGTCAGCGAGCGAACCGTGCTCGGCAGTTACACGGTGACCGGCCAGACCGTGAGCTTCCACACCGAGGATGTCGAAGGCGGCGCGCCGGTCAATATCCTCCCCTACGTGGCCGGCGCGATTAACTACACCGAGATGCAGGGCCGGGAAACCATCAGCGGCGAATTCACCGGCTGTTCCATGGCCATTTACAACTTCAACGGTTCGACGCGGGTCTGCCACGTGGACACCGCCAAGACCAGCTCCGGCGATGCGCCTAGCAAGGCCACTTGGGCCGGAATCAAGGGTCAGAACGGTTTCGAACTGGCCGACGAGAAATCCACCATGGGCATGCTAGGCGATTTTCTGGGCGGGGTGCCGGCCAGCGAACTCGGCCGTTATGCCAATCTGCGGATTCTCTGCGTGGCGGCGCCCGTGGAAGGCATCACCAGTTTCTATGTCTTGAAGGAAGGCCAGGACTACCGCGTCCTGCGGCGCGGCTGAAGTCATGAGACATGCTTTCGAGAGAGGACGGGGCGATGGTATTTCCTGAAGCGCTGGCACTGCACCGAGGCGGCGATTTTGCGCAGGCCGAAGCCGCCTATCGCCAATTGCTGGAACAGGATGCCGATGACGTCAATGCCCTGCATTTCCTCGGCGTGCTCCATCACCAGACCGGCCGCGGCGAGGCCGCGGTAAACCTGATCCGCCAGGCCCTGGAACTGGCCCCCGATTACCGGGACGCCTGGAATAATCTCGGCAATATCCTCAAGGAACAGGGCCGCTACGCCGAGGCCGAAGAGGCCTACCGGCAAACCCTGGAGCTGGCACCGGAGCATGCCGATGCCTGGAATAATCTCGGCGTCGTGCTGCGCGCCCAGGAACTGGATCTGGACGCCATCGACGCCTTCAAGCGCGCCGCCGAGCTGGAGCCCAACAACGCCGCCGTATTGACCAATTTTGGCAATCTGGCCAAGAGCCGGGGACTCTATCCCCTGGCGGCCGCCTGCTACCACCGCGCCCTGGCCAATGACCCCAGCCAGTTCGCGGCCCTGCATGCCTATGGCTATGTGCTCTACCGCAGCGGCTTTATCGAGGAGGCAGCCCAGGCCTACCGCCAGTTGCTGGAGCGCGAACCGGACAATGCCGTGGCGCGGCATATGCTCGCCGCCTGCTCCGGCGAGGATGTCCCGGAACGCTGCGCCAGCGATTATGTGCGCCAGGTCTTCGACCAGTTCGCCGACAGCTTCGATGCCAAGCTAGTGGACAGGCTGCATTACCAGGCGCCCCAGCTCCTGACCGAGCGCCTGGCCGCCGAGCTCGGCGAGCCCAAGCGGGAACTGGCCATGGCCGACCTGGGCTGCGGCACCGGGCTCTGCGGCCCGCTCTGGCGGCCCTGGGCGGCGCGGCTCGAGGGTGTCGACCTCTCGGCGGGCATGTTGGCCAAGGCCCGGGCACGGGGCTGCTACGACGCCTTGCACGAGGCGGATCTGCATGGCTGGCTGGATGCCGAGGACCGGCCTTTCGACGTCCTGGCATCGGCCGATACCCTGCTCTATTTCGGCGCCCTGGACGGGGTGTTCGCCAGCGCCCGGCGCCGCCTGAAACCCGGCGGCTGGCTGGCCTTCAGCGTCGAGGCCCTGGACGACGAGGCGCGCGACTTCCACCTCCAGGCCCATGGCCGCTATTGCCATTCCCGCCGCTACCTGCTGGACTGTCTGGAGCGCGCCGGTTTCGGGCCGACGTGCATCGAGAGCGCCCAGCTGCGCACCGAGGCCGATGAGCCGGTCATGGGCTGGCTGGTCCTGGCCCAGGCCCAAGGAGTTTGAGCATGGCCTTGAAGCAAGCCGCAAGACTCGTGCAAGTAACGACGCCGCTAGGCAGCGACAAGCTGCTCCTGGGGCGCATGCAAGCCTGGGAGGCACTGGGGCGCCCCTTCCGTTACGAGCTGGAGCTGCTTTCCGAGGATCCCAATCTGGCCCTGGACAAACTCCTGGGTCGGCCGGCGGGACTGCGCCTGTCCCTCCCGGACGGCGGCGAGCGCCTGTTCCACGGCATCGTCAGCGAGTGTTCCCAGACCACGGGCCAGGGCCAGTTCGCCGCCTACCGCGCCACCCTGCGTCCCTGGTTCTGGCTGCTTAGCCGGACCTCCGACTGCCGGATTTTCCAGAACATGAAGGTTCCGGACATCATCAAGCAGGTGTTCCGCGACCTGGGTTATAGCGATTTCGACGATGCGCTCTCGGGCAGCTACCGCTCCTGGGACTACTGCGTGCAATACCGGGAAACCGCCTTCCAGTTCGTCAGCCGGCTGATGGAGCAGGAAGGGATTTATTATTATTTCCGCCATGAGAAGGATAGGCACGTGCTCGTGCTGTCCGATGCCTATGGCGCCCATCACAAGGTCGCCGGTTACGACACCGTGCCCTATTACCCCCCCACCGGCGAACAGCGCGAGCGCGATCACTTCAACGACTGGTCCATGCGCCGTGAGGTGCAGTCCGGCTCCATGTCCCTCAACGATTTCGATTTCCTGCGCCCCGGCGCGCGCCTGGAGGTACGTTCGGCGAAGAGCCGCGAACACGGCGCGGCGGGCATGCCCCTCTACGACTATCCCGGCGAGTACGTGCAGAGTTCCGATGGCGAGCATTACGCGAAGACTCGCCTGGAAGCCCTGCAGACCAGCTACGAGCGGGTCAGCCTGGGCGGCGACGTGCATGGCCTGGGCGCCGGCCATTTATTCAAGCTGCGCAACTACCCGCGCTCAGACCAGAACCGCGAATACCTGGTCATCGGCTCCGAGCTGCACATCGACATGCAGGCCCTGGAGTCCGGGCCAGGCGGCGCCTCAGAACTGGTCAGCTGCCGGCTCACCGCCATCGACGCCCAGACGCCCTTCCGCAACACCGAGGACACGCCAAAGCCCATCGCCCAGGGCCCCCAGACCGCCATCGTGGTGGGTCCGGGCGGCGAGGAGATCTGGACCGATCAATACGGGCGGGTGAAGGTGCATTTCCACTGGGATCGCCACGACAAATCCGACGAGAACAGCTCCTGCTGGATCCGCGTCTCGCAACTCTGGGCCGGAAAGAGCTGGGGCGGGATCCATATCCCGCGCATCGGCCAGGAAGTCATCGTCGGCTTCCTGGAAGGCGATCCGGATCGGCCGCTCATCACCGGCCGGGTCTATAACGCCGAGCAGACCGTGCCCTACGATCTGCCGGCCAATGCCACCCAGAGCGGGATCAAGAGCCGCTCCAGCAAGGGCGGCAGCGGCGCCAATTACAACGAGTTCCGCTTCGAGGACAAGAAGGGCGAGGAACAGATCCTGTTCCACGCCGAGAAGGACGAACTGCACGAGGTGGAGCACGATCAGGACATCACGGTCGGCAACGATCGGCGCGAGATCATCGGCCGGGACCGGACCCTGAACGTCGGCCGCGACAAGACCGAAGCGGTGGACAGACACAAGACCATCACCGTGACCGGCAACCATGTCGAGAATATCGGCATGAACATGGACGTCGCCGTGGCCAGCAACCTGACCGAGAGCGTCGGCATCAACTACTCGGAAACCGTGGGCGCCGCCATGGAGCTGACCGTCGGCGGCCTGCTCGCCATCACGGTGGGCGCCGCCATGAGCGAAGTGGTGGGTGCCGCCAAGACCGAGACCATCGGCGCCTCGCGCTCGGAGACCATCGCCGGCAACCGCTCCATCGATGTCGGCCAGTCCATGACCGAGAATGTCGCCAAGGATCAGACCAATACCATCGGCAAGAACCTCACCACCGAAGTGGGTGGGGACGCCAAGGAAACCGTCTCCAAGAGCTATTCCCTGCAAGCCAAGAAAATCCAGCTCGTCGCCGACGACGAGATCAGCCTGAAGACCGGCTCGGCGGAAATCGTCCTGAAGAAGAGCGGCGACATCACCATCAAGGGCTCGAAGATCACCATCAAGGGCAGCGGCGACGTGGTGATCAAGGGCAGCAAGATCGCGGAGAACTGAGTATGGAATTCGATACTGCTTGCTTGCCTGTCATCCCCGCGCAGCCGGGGACCCAGTCGGTGGAAAGTCGCAACTGGCTGGATACCCGCCTTCGCGGGTATGACGACCTTGGTATTCAGGAAAAGGTCAAACCATGAAAACCGCCGTCGTGAAACTCGACCGGAAACAGCCCGCCAGCGGCAAGGGCCAGTTGCAAGGCCTGTGGCTGGGCATAGACGCCGATGGCCGGCCCTTGGTGGATTATCCCGGCAACCCGGCCGACCCGGCGCCCGCGCGCTACCTGGCCCATGCCCTGGACAGCCGGCGGCCCGGCGATGTGGGCTTGGCGGTCTGGCTGGATATTTCCGGCGAGCAACCCCTGATCCTGGGCCTGATCGAGAGCCGCCTGGAACCGGTCGACTGCCGCATCGACGGCAAGCGCCTAAGCCTGGTGGCCGATCAGGAACTGGAACTGCGCTGCGGCCCGGCGAAGATCTGCCTGACCCGCGACGGCCTGGTTCGCGTCGAGGGCGTGGACATCCTCAGCCGGGCGCGCGCCGCGCAGAAGATCCGCGGCGCCTCCGTGCAGATCAACTGAAGGCCTTCACCATGTGGATAACGCAAGCCGACAATCCGTTCGCCCTGAGTAGCCGCCGCAAGGCGGCGTATCGAAGGGCCGTGGCGCCATGCATCGTGCTTCGATACGCAGGCCATGAGCCTGCTACTCAGCACGAACGGATGGTTTTTACCGATTTTTCGAATTAAGCGATTAGCGGAGCCCCCATGCCCGTCACTGTCGGCGTCAATATGCTCTCCGTGGTCCACGCCAGCAGCAATGGCGTGACCATGGCCTTCCCGGATGTCTGCAAGACCCCTAGCCCCGCCGGCCCCATCCCCATTCCCTATCCCAATATCGCCCAGTCCAGCGACACGGCCCAGGGCACGAGCACGGTGAAATGCGACGGCAATCCGGTCTGCGTCAAGGATTCCAATTTCAAGATGAGCACGGGCGACGAGGCCGGTTCGGCCGGCGGCGGCGTGGTGTCCAGCAAGATCAAGGGCAAGGCGGAATTCGTCAATTTCTCCTTCGACGTGAAATTCGACGGCAAGAACGTCGCCCGCGCCCTGGACCTGATGCTGCACAACGACAAGAACACCCCGCCGTTTCCGGTCATTCAAGGCCCGGTCATCGCCCTGCCCTCCGACGAGAAGGTGATCTGCTGGTGCTGCAACGAGCCGTTCTAGCCTCATGAAAGAGATTCCGATCCGCGCCGCCGGCATGGTCTCGGCCCTGGGACTCGATGCCGTCCTGGCCTGCGCGGCGGCGCGGGCCGGCCTGGATCGCCTGGCGGAATTGAATGTCCTGCACTGGGCCAGCGGCGAAGCCTGGGGCGAGACGCCGGTGGCGGGCCATGCCGTGCCGCTCATCGCCGACGGCTTCGTCGGCGCCGCGAAGGCGCAGATCCTCGCCCATGCCGCGCTCAAGGACCTATTTTCCGGGATGAACGCCCTCTCCGCCGACGAGCAAGCCGGCACGGCGGCTTTCCTGCTGGTCGCCGATGGCTTTCTCGAAGATGCCCTGTTCCGTTCCCGAGGCGAGGATGGCGACCCTCCGTCCTTCGCCTGGCGGGCGCAGGCACCGCGCCTGTTCGACCAACTGCTGGACTGCACCGGCCTTTCAGGGATTCCCACTGCCTCGCGCGTCCTGCGCCACGGTCACCATGCCGAATGGGCGAGCCTGCTGCAGGAGGCGGCGCAGGCTCTGCACAGCGGGCAGTGTCAACGCGCCATCGTCGGCGCGGTGGACTGCGCCTTCGAGCCGCGCCGGCTGGAGGCGGCGGCCGACGCGGAGCTGGTGAAGACCGCGGTAAATCCTGCGGGGCATCTACCCGGCGAGGCGGCGGCCTTCCTGCTCCTGGACACTGCAGCCAAGGGCGGTACCTCCCTGGGCCGGCTCGGCCAAGCCGAATTCGCCCTGGGCCGCCCTATCTTCGATACGGCGCCCGAGGATGGCCGCATCTGGGCACAGTGCCTATCGGCCGTGCTGCCGCCGGGTGATGGCTTTTGGCTGGGGGACTTGAACGGCGAGGCGCCGCGCGCCCAGGAATGGGGGCAGGCACTGGTGCGATTGAAAGGCAATAGCGCCGCTCGCGATTGGCCGCTCTGGCTGCCGGCCCTGTCCTTCGGGGAATGCGGCGCGGCCAGCGGCGCCGTGGCCTCGGTCATGGCCTTGCGCGCCTTCGCGCGCGGCTATGCACCGGCTCCATGCGCCGTCCTCGCCCTGGCCTCGGACAATGGCCGACGCGGGGCCGTGCAGCTAAACGCCACGGAGTAATGTCATGGCCAAGAATCATAAACCGGATCCAAAGAGCTGGGACATCAAGCGTTCGCGGAATGGAAATGAACATATATCCAACTGTTCCAGCGGCTACGTCGCTACAAAAAGCCATTTCTTTCGGCAGGTTCATCATATCGTCTGCGTCAGCAGCATATCGGATGCAACCATCGCCAAGTTCGTCTCCGACAGCGCGGAATTGGAGTTTCTTCGAAAGTGCCTTGCCATAACAAAGTGGAATATCAATGCTTCCGACAATTGCATTAGCTTACCGCTAAAGCCGGTATATCTCGATGCCTCCGCACCTATCGGATGGGACAATCTCCCTTGTCACCAAGTCGAACACAACCCCTACTACACTGACGCGGTCAGCGCGCGCTTGAACTCCAACATATGGTCACCGCTGAAGCAAAAGGCGGAGCAGTGCGAGGTCAGCCCTCAGAGTATTGAAAGTGCGTTGAAGGCGGAAAGCAGCCACTGGAGAGACTTCCTTACGACGCGAGGCGCATCACAGCAAGGCACCAAGCATTGCTGGGAAAATCAAATGTCCCTTCCCATGACCTGGCACATTCCATTTTCAATGGCTTTGTCCCCTAAGCCAAGAAAGCCCGTTGATTACAAAAAGCTGACCGGCACGGTGAAAGAGATGTTGAAATCGCTATTCAAAATCCACTGACCCCCATGCATAGGATTATTTGCAATGAGCCACCTCGTCAAAATCTGGAACAGTGCTTACACAGAAGGCTACTGCGTTGTGACAGCGCCAAAAAACGTCACGAAATTTTATAAATACGACTATGGGAGCAGCTTGCAAGCTGGCTGGCCAGCAAGCGCGGAATGCTGGATGGACATGGAGTTCCCAAAGGATATCCAATTGAGCGACGCCATTCACTGCCTCAGCGCTCGCATAATTTCACCGCGAGCCTATGCGCTATTTCACGAGTTCTGCGCCAACACCGACATAGAGTTTTTGAAAATCTCAATAGTGAACCACAAGGGGCGTTTAGCAGCGGACGATTACTGGATTGTCAACCCATTGCGCATCGTGGACTGTATCGATACTGCGCAGTCGCAAGTGACATGGAACCCCATCGACCATGAACTTATCTCTGACTGCAAAGACCTCGTACTGAAACCCGAGGCCCTTGCCGATGCACCTCTGGTATTCAGGCCCAAGCACAAGCCATCGGCCATCTTTATGAAAACCGCTTTCACCGAAAAATTAGAGTCGTGCGGACTCAGCAACTTCCGCCTGATGGAAGCCACGCGCTACTATCTCTAAAGTGTTGCTGAATTTCTTCCGTTTACTTGAACAGGACATTATTCATGGACCCGCGCGACGCCCGCCCCCTGCTCGCCGAGGCCTTGGAAGAGGCCTGGGTGGAGCTGGCCTGCCAACCCGAGGCGGAGCAGGCGCTCAAGGTCCTGGAGCGCCTGGTGGAATACTATCCGCCCCTGGGTCTCGCGCACCTACTCAGCTCGGGCGACCAGGCCCGCTTGCGCGAATGCCTGGTGCGCAGCGCCTGGGCGCGCCTGCACCAGCTCCGCCAGGGCGCGGCGTTGAGCCCCCTGCCCCGGCACTGCGCCACCAGCTTCAATGCCGGCCTCGTTCATGCCATCGCGGCCGGCCACTGGCCCCTGGCGCAGGCCATCGCCGCCGCCTGCCCGGCGGATTGGCACTCGCGCGGCGAATACGAGGACGATTTCTGCTACTACCGACTGCTGGGCCTCTTCGCAGGCGATACCCTGGACCGGCCGACGGCACTAGCCCTGCTGCGCCGCTATGCCCAGGCGCTCCAGGGCCAGCGGCCGGCGCGCCTGAAGCTTTGCCAAGCTTATGTGGCCGGGTCGGCGGAGGATTTCGCGGAAAGCCTCGGCGATTTTCTGCGCGAACAGGGCGAGGCCCTGAGCGAAGCGGAGGAGCGCCTGGGCGAGGAGGACGCCGATTTCGCCGCCTTCTGGTGCCGGCGCTTCGTGGACCTTGAGGCCCTGGCCTGGCTGCCGCTGGGGGAACGGGCCGGCATGGCGCCGCCCGGCCCCCACCCGCGCCTGCCGCCGGGCGCCGTCCTGCGCGGGCCCTGCCCCAACTATGCCGATCCCATCGCGGAACTGGAGGCGGCGCGCTGATGCACCCGGAGCTCGTCAACACCAGCCCCTATGCCCTGGCCACGCCGGTCCTGGCCGACGAGGCCGGCCAGCCGGTGCTTGCCGTGGTGGCCAAAGCCAGCTTCGACCTGGCGCCGGGCCGCGAGCCAGTCCTGGCCGAAAGCCAAGCGCCGGTGGAGCTGGCCGGAACCTGGTGGGGCGAGCCGGGGGTCTCCAGCCCGCGCTACGAGCCGGAGATCGCCTTCGTGAAGTCCGGCGTGGACCTGGTGCTGATCGGCCATGCCCAGAGCTCCCAGGGACCGGTGACCCAGCTGGACCTGGGCTTCCGGGTCGGCCCCGCGCAGAAAATCGTCCGCGCCCACGGCGACCGGCTGTGGGTGCCCACCGCCCTGGGCCTGTCGGTGGAGGGACCGCGCCCCTTCGAGCGCCTGCCGCTCTGTTACGAGCTGGCCTTCGGCGGCCGGGACGAGGCGGCCGGGCCGACGGCCTTCGAGGCCCGCAATCCGGTGGGACGCGGCTATCTGGCGCCGGGCAGCGCCTTGCGCGAGCCCCTGCGGATGCCCAATTTCGAGGATCCGAACCAGTTGCTGGGTACGCCGGGCGAATTCCCGGCACCGGCGGGTTTCGGCTATCTCGCCCCCCATTGGCAGGGCCGCAGCCAGTATGCAGGGACTTACGACGCCACCTGGGAGGCCGAGCGCCAGCCCCTGCTGCCCCTGGATTTCGACCGGCGCTTCTTCAATGCCGGCAGTCCCGGCCTGGTGGTTCCCGAGCTGCGCGGGAATGAGCCGGTGCTCGTCGTCCATGCCGGCCCGGTGCAGCGCCTGGCCTTCAACCTGCCGGGCCGGCCGCCGCCGGCGATGCGCGTCCACTGGCGGCGCGGCGGCCAGGCCGAGCTCGCGGCCCGGCTCGACACGGTGATCGTGGACACCGACGCCATGCGCCTCTTCCTGCTCTGGCGGGCCCATGTTCCCCTGCCGCCGCGCGGCCTGCATGCGGTGTCGGCCATCCGCGTGGAGGCCGGCCGATGAGCCACGCCCTTGCCGCCTTCTATGCGGGCCTGCACCGGGAGCATCTGGACACCGGCGGCTTCCTCTACGAGTCCTGGGAACTGACCCTCAAACAGCCCTGCCTGGACCTGGCGCGCCTGGCCGAGCTGGAGCAGCGCCTGGAAGCCCATGTGGATGCCCTGGTCCTGGCCGGTGAGGCTGCCCTGCCGGCCCTGCGCGAGGCCCATGGCGGCGAGCCCGGCGCGCGCTATCTAGCGGCGCGGACCCTGTGCCGCCTGGGCCAGGCCGGGGAGCTACGCGACTTGATGACCGCCTTGGGCGAGGCCGGCCCCGCCGAACAGCTGGCCGTGCTGCGCGGCCTGGACGAGGACATGCCCACGGCCTGGAGCGAGTCCCTAGGCCGCAACCTGGGCACGGCGGAGCCGGCCCTGCGGCCCTTCTACCTGCGCCTCGCGGCGCGGCGGCGACTAGCCCTGCCGGCGGACTGGCCTATCTGGTGGGCCGAGTCGGCGGACTGCCGCGAGGCCCTGGCGTTCGCCGCCGGGCGGATGCCGGGCGCCGATGCGGTGCTGGAACGGCTGGCCGCCGGCGAGGCGAGCGGCGGTCTGGCACGCGCCATGGCACGGGCCGGCCGGCTGAGCGATGTCCTGCGCGTCCAGCCTCCCCCCCATCCGGAAGCCCTGCTGCACTTAGCCATCGCCGGCAGCGAAGCCGCCTTCGACACACTGGCCGGCCAGTCCAGCCAACCGGCGGCCCTGGTGGCCCTTGGGCTCCTGGGCGATACCCGCGCCCTGCCGCTGCTGCTCAGCCTCTTGCCCGAACCGGCCCTGGGCGGCGCGGCGGCCTGGGGCCTGCGTCTCATCACCGGTCTTGCGCCCTGGGAGCGGGTCTTCCTGCCCGAGGCGGTGCAGCCCGCGCTCTTGTTCCCGGAGGAAGGCCGGCGTTATCACGAGCTGGGCGAAGTGCCCCGCTCCGCCGATGGCCGGCCCTTCGGCCAGAATGTCGAGCGCCTGAGCCGCGACCCGACGCGCTGGCGGGAAGCCATGCCCGCCTTCACGCCGGGTCTGCGCTACCGCGCCGGCCAGCCGGCCACTCCCGGCGCCCTGCTGGCGCCGCTAATCGAGGCATTCTGGCCCCAGGAACTGCGCCGCCTGGCCCTGGACGAGCTGGCGGCACGCCATGGCTGGGACGGCGGCGGCGAGGCGGATATGCCGGTGCAGGCCCTGCGACGCCGGCAGGATGCCTGGCGACAGGAACTCGAGGCCCTGCCCCATAGTGCAGGGGCATGGCACACGCGCAACTGAAGGAGCCCATCATGGCCCATTACGTCGATGGTTATGTCTTACCCGTCCCCCTCGCCAACTTGGACGCATACCGGAAGATGGCGACAGAAGCCGGCCAGATCTGGATGGAACACGGCGCACTGCGCTATTTCGAAGGCGTCGCGGATGACGTGAAGCCAGGGAAAGTGACGTCCTTTCCCCAGGCCGTGCAGCTCAGGGACGACGAGACGGTGATCTTCTCCTGGATCGTCTACGAGTCCCGGGAGCATCGCGACGCGGTCAATGCCAAGGTCATGGACGATCCGCGCATCAAGGCCATGATGGACACCAAGGACCTGCCCTTCGACGGCATGCGCATGTTCTGGGGCGGCTTCGCCGGCCTGGTGGAGTTCTGAGCTTCCTGTCCAAAAGCAAGAAACCCGCCAGCGGCGGGTTTCTTGTCGGGGAAGCTTATTCCCACTCGATGGTGGCGGGCGGCTTGCTCGAGATGTCGTAGGTGACGCGGGAGATGCCCGGCACTTCGTTGATGATGCGCCCGGACACGCGCTCCAGGAAGTCGTAGGGCAGGTGCGCCCAGCGGGCGGTCATGAAATCGATGGTCTCCACGGCGCGCAGGGACACGACGTAGTCGTAGCGGCGGCCATCGCCCATGACACCCACGCTCTTCACCGGCAGGAACACCGTGAAGGCCTGGGAGGTCTTGTGGTAGAGCTCGGCCTTGTACAGCTCCTCGATGAAGATGGCATCGGCGGCGCGCAGCAGGTCCGCGTATTCCTTCTTCACTTCGCCGAGGATGCGCACGCCCAGGCCCGGGCCCGGGAAGGGGTGGCGGTAGACCATGTCGTAAGGCAGGCCCAGCTCCAGGCCCAGCTTGCGCACCTCGTCCTTGAACAGCTCGCGCAAGGGCTCGACGAGCTTGAGCTTCATGTCCTCGGGCAGGCCGCCGACATTGTGGTGAGACTTGATGACATGGGCCTTGCCGCTCTTGGCGCCGGCCGATTCGATGACGTCCGGATAGATGGTGCCCTGGGCCAGCCAGCGGGCCGAGGTCATCTTCTCCGATTCTTCCTGGAAGATCTCCACGAACAGACGGCCGATGATCTTGCGCTTCTTCTCCGGGTCGTTCTCGCCGGCCAGGGCCGCCAGGAAGCGGGCCTCGGCATTGATGCGGACGATCTTGATGCCGAAGTGTTCGCCGAACATGGCCATGACCTGATCGCCTTCATTCAGGCGCAGGAGGCCGGTATCGACGAACACGCAGGTCAGCTGCTTGCCGATGGCCTTAGACAGGAGCACGGCCACCACGGAGGAATCGACGCCCCCGGACAGGCCCAGGATGACCTCGTCCTCGCCGACCTGCTCCTTGATCTGGGCGATGGCTTCGCGGGCGATATTGGCCGAGTTCCACAGGGCCTCGCAGCCGCAGATATCGCGTATGAAGCGTTCCAGGATGCGGCCGCCCTGGCGGGTGTGGGTCACTTCCGGGTGGAACTGCACGCCGTAGAAATGCCGGGCATCGTCGGCCATGGCGCAGATGGGCGCGCCGTCGGACTCGGCGATGAGCTTGAAGCCGGGCGGAATCGCGGTGACGCGGTCGCCGTGGCTCATCCACACGTCGATCAGGCTGTTGCTGTCCTGGTCCACGTGGTCCTCGATGTCGCGGAACAGCTCGGAATGGCCGTGCAGGCGCACGCTGGCATAGCCGAACTCGCGGTGGTGGCCGGACTCGACGGCGCCGCCCAGCTGGGCGGCCATGGTCTGCATGCCGTAGCAGACGCCGAACACCGGCACGCCCAGGCTGAAGACCACCTCCGGGGCGCGCGGCGAGGCGTCCTCGACCGTGGATTCCGGGCCGCCGGAGAGGATGATGCCCTTGGGCGCGAAGGCACGAATCTCGGCCTCGTCCATGTCCCAGGGGTGCAGCTCGCAATACACGCCCAGCTCGCGCACGCGGCGGGCGATGAGCTGGGTGTACTGGGAACCGAAGTCGAGGATCAGGATGCGATGGGCGTGGAGCTTGTCTTCACGGGGGGTGGTGGTGCTCATGGTCGGTCCTGTGGTTGAAAGCTGTGCTTCGATACGCCCTACGGGCTACTCAGCACGAACGGAATCTATACAACAAAGCCTACTCAAGAACCGTTCGCCCTGAGTAGGCCGCGCAGCGGCCATATCGAAGGGCCGCCCCCGGCTAGGGCAAGCCTGAAAAGCAAAGGGGCTGGCAAGCCAGCCCCCGGGAAACCCGTCCGGATCAATCCATCCGGTAGTTCGGCGCTTCCTTGGTGATCTGCACGTCATGCACATGGGACTCGCGCATGCCCGCCGAGGTCACCTTGACGAACTCCGCCTTGGTGCGCAGCTCCTCGATGGTGCGGCAGCCGGTCAGGCCCATGCAGGAGCGCAGGCCGCCCATGAGCTGGTGAATGACGGTGACCACCGGGCCCTTGTAGGGCACGCGGCCTTCGATGCCTTCCGGCACCAGCTTGTCGGCGGCATTGCTGCTCTGGAAATAGCGGTCGGAGGAGCCCTGCTTCTGGCTCATGGCGCCGAGGGACCCCATGCCGCGGTAGCTCTTGTAGGAGCGACCCTGGTAGAGCTCGACTTCGCCCGGGGCTTCCTCGGTACCGGCCAGGAGGCCGCCCACCATGACCAGGTGGGCGCCGGCCACCAGGGCCTTGCAGATGTCGCCGGAATAGCGGATTCCGCCGTCGGCGATGAAGGGGATGCCCTTGTCCTTCAGAGCCGCGGCGACATTGCCCACGGCGGAGATCTGGGGCACGCCGACGCCGGTGACGATACGGGTGGTGCAGATGGAGCCGGGGCCGATACCGACCTTGACGCCGTCGGCGCCGGCTTCCACCAGGGCCAGCGCGCCGGCGGCGGTGGCGATATTGCCGCCGATGATTTCCAGATGCGGGAAGGCACTCTTGACGCGGCGCACGCGGTCCAAGACGCCCTGGCTATGGCCATGGGAGGTGTCGACCAGGAGCACGTCCACGCCGGCAGCCACCAGGGCCTCGACGCGATCGTCGGTGTCGGCGCCGGTGCCGACGGCGGCGCCCACGCGCAGGCGGCCGGAGTCGTCCTTGCAGGCCTGGGGCTTGTCCTCGGCCTTCTGGATGTCCTTGACGGTGATCATGCCGCGCAGCTCGAAGGCCTCGTTGACCACCAGGACCTTCTCGATGCGGTGCTTGTGCATCAGGGCCAGGACTTCCTCGGAGGCTGCGCCCTCGCGCACGGTCACCAAGCGGTCCTTGGGGGTCATGACATTCTTGACCGGCTGATCCAGATGGGTCTCGAAGCGGATGTCGCGGCGGGTGACGATACCCACCAGCTTGCCGCCGTCCACCACCGGCAGGCCGGAGAAACCTAAGCGGGCGGAGATGGCCTTGACCTCGGCGATAGTGGATTCCGGGGTCACGGTAACCGGATCGGTGACCACGCCGGACTCGAACTTCTTGACCTGGCGCACCTGTTCCGCCTGCTCGGCGATGGTCAGGTTCTTGTGAATGAAGCTGATACCGCCTTCCTGGGCCAGGGCGATGGCCAGGCGGGCCTCGGACACGGTGTCCATGGCGGCGGAGACTAGCGGGATATTGAGGCGAATATTGCGGGTCAGCTGCGTGCCCAACTCGGCCGTATGCGGCAAGACCTGGGAGTGAGCGGGAAGCAAGAGAACATCATCGAACGTCAAGGCTTCTTGAACGATCCGCAACATAGGTAGTACCGCCTCGTGCATCAATAGACTGGAATTAATCGAGCATTATAGAGGAATTTATGGTGGCGCGTAAATGGCAAGAAACAACGGGATTCGCCACAAAGGCCGCCAAGTCCGCGAAGGGCGGGCCTGCCCGGGCACGGGCCTCGGCGAATCACGCCTCGAATTGCCCATGCCGTCGAATTATCAAGGCAATATCAATGCCCTGCGAGGCCCGCATCGGCCCGCAAGCCAAACCGCGAGGCCATGCTATCCTTGGCGGCCTCAGCGGCCTTTGCGGTTCTGCCATGTTTCCCGAGACCAAGCGCGAAGTCTTCTCCGTCGGCGCCCTCAACCGGCGCGCCAAGAATCTGCTGGAAAGCCAGTTCGGCCTTATCTGGGTCAGCGGCGAGATCTCCAATTTCAGTTGCCCGGCCTCGGGCCACTGGTATTTCAGCCTCAAGGACAGCGATGCCCAGGTGCGCTGCGCCCTGTTCCGCAACAAGGCCCAGTACCTGGGTTTCCGACCCAAGGACGGGCAACAAGTCCTACTCCGGGCACGAGTCTCGCTCTACGAGCCGCGCGGCGACTACCAGTTGATCGGCGAGTACATGGAGGAAGCCGGCCAAGGCGCCCTGCAGCGTGCCTTCGAGCAGCTCAAGGCCAAGCTGGCCGCCGAGGGCCTGTTCGCCAGCGAGCGCAAGCGCGCCCTGCCCGCCTATCCCAAGGCCGTGGGCGTCATCACCTCGGCCACGGGCGCGGCCCTGCACGACGTCCTCTCCGTGCTGAAACGGCGCATGCCCAGCCTGCCGGTCTTCATCTACCCGGCGAGCGTACAGGGCGCCGAGGCCGTGCCCCAGTTGCTGGGCGCCCTGGAGGCCGCCAACCGCCGCGGCGAGTGCGAGGTCTTGATCCTGGGCCGGGGCGGTGGCTCGCTGGAGGATCTCTGGTGCTTCAACGACGAGCGCCTGGCGCGCGCCATCGCCGCCAGCGCGATCCCGGTGGTCTCGGCCGTGGGCCACGAGGTGGATTTCTCCATCGCCGATTTCGTCGCCGACTGGCGCGCCCCCACGCCCTCCGCCGCCGCCGAGGCGGTGAGCCCGGACTGGCGCGAGGAACTGGCCCAGCTGCGCCATCTGGAGCAGCGCCTCAGCGGCCGCTTCCTGGAGCGCCTGGCCCAGGTCCGCCGCCAGCTGGAGCACCTGCGCAAGCGCCTGCCCCATCCGCGCCAGCAACTGGAGCACCAACACCAGCGCCTGGACGAGCTGTTGATGCGCATGGACAGGCTGCAATCCCGGAGGACGCAGGCCCTGCGCGCCCGCCTGCACGGCCTGGAGCTGCGCCTCTCGGCCCGGCACCCGGGACTGCGCCTGGAGCGCCAGCGCCATCGCGCCGCCGAACTTGAACAGCGCCTACGGCTGCGCATGAGCCAATGCCTCGCCGAACGGCGCGGCCGGCTCGGTATCCTGGCCCGCACCTTGGAGACGGTCAGCCCCCTGGCCACCCTGGCGCGCGGCTATAGCATCACCCGCGATGCCGGGAGCCACCGCGTGTTGCGCTCGGTGCACGAGCTCAGCGCCGAGCAGATGCTGGAGACCTATTTTACCGATGGCCGGGTCCTCAGCCGCGTGCAAAGCCTGCATCCGGACGCGTCATGAAAAAGCCCGCCATGAAGCTCGCCCTCGCCGCCCTGGCGGCCCTGTTCGCCGCCCTCCCCGCCCAGGCTTTCGAGTTCCAGGCCGAGCCCGTGCCCGGCGGCATCGCCCTGGTGGAGCTGCCGGCCGGCGGCGAGCCGCGCTACCGGGGCGAACGGGTCCTGGTGCGCCGCGAGCATGGCCGGCGCTATGCCGTGGTCGGCATCCCCTTGAGCGCCAAGCCCGGCACGGACTACCTGGAGCTGGACGGTAAGAGGCTCGGCTTCGCCATCCGCGACAAGCGCTATACCGAGCAGCAGCTCACCGTGAAACCCGGCCAGGTCAACCCCAGCCCGGAAGACAGCGCGCGCATCGCCCGCGAGCAGGCCCTGATGGCGCCGGCCTGGACCGCCTGGCCCGAGGGGCTGGAGGCCAGCCTGCGCTTCGAACAGCCGACTCAGGGCCCCCTGTCCAGCTCCTTTGGCCTGCGCCGCGTGTTCAACGGCGAGGCGCGGGCGCCCCATTCCGGCCTGGACATCGCCGCGCCGGCCGGGCAGGCCGTGCACGCGCCCGCCGACGGCGTGGTCATGCTCACCGGCGATTTCTTCTTCAACGGCAACAGTGTCTTCCTCGCCCACGGCGAGGGTGTGGTCACCCTCTATTGCCATCTGCGCGACTTGAAAGTCCGCCCGGGCCAGCGGGTGCGCACCGGCCAGCTCCTGGGCCATGTGGGCCGGACCGGTCGCGCCACGGGTCCGCATCTGCATTGGTCCCTAAGCCTCAACAACGCCCGCGTCGATCCCCGCTTATTTCTTGTCAAAACAGCGCACTAGCGTTGAATAGACCGGGTCCATGGTCTATAGCTTGATCGTTTGTACGCACGCAGCAGCCAGGGACCCACCATGATCAACGTCGAGAATCACGCACTGCGCAACAAGCTGATGGCCATCCTGGTCGGCGGCTGCCTCATCCTCTTTCTGGTCGCCCTGTTCGCGACCCTGAACCAGCGCAGCCGCTTCATCGGCCTGCTGGATCAGGAAATCGCCGGCGAACGCCAGATCGGCGAAATGGCCGTGGCCTTCAAGACCCAGGTCCAGGAATGGAAGAACGTGCTGCTGCGCGGCAAGGACGCCGAGAAGCGCGATAAATACTGGGCGGCCTTCAACGAAGAGGCCGACAAGGTCCAGACCCTGGGCAAGCAAATCCTGACGAATACCGACAACGCCGAAGCCAGGAGCCTGGTGGAGCGTTTCTTGAGCGCCCACGGCGAGATGAGCGGCAAGTACAAGGCCGGCCTGGATGCCTTCAGCGCAGGTCAAGGCGATGCCGCCGCCGGCGATGCCGCCGTCAAGGGCATAGACCGCGAGCCCATCACCCTCTTGGAAGGCGCCCAGGCCGCCTTAAGCAAGGCCGTCACCGAGGAACGGGCCGGCGTGGAGTCGATGGTCAATACCCTGCTCGTGCTCACCGTACTCATCGCCCTGGCCGCCATCGGCTTGGGGTTATGGCTGCTGGAGACCGCCTTCACCCGTCCCATCAACGGCCTGCTGCGCGATCTCGACGTCATCGCCCAGGGCAATCTCAAGCATGCCCTGAAGATCGACCGCACCGACGAGCTGGGCTCCCTCAAGGAAGGCATCAACTACCTGGCCCATAGCCTGAACACCATGATCGGCGAGCTGAAGGCACGCGCCCGCGACGTGGCCGAGGCCGCCAGCGGCCTGACCAATGCCGCCCAGGAAATTGCCCACGGCACCAACGACGCCGAGGAACGCAGCACCCAGGCCGCCACCGCCATCAACGAAATGGCGGCCACGGTTCAGGAAGTGGCGCAGAACACCGCCAATGCCGCCCATGCCGCCGATGCCGCCGACCAGGCCGCCCAGGCCGGCATGAAGGTCATGGACGGCACCATCGCCACCATCAACAACCTGTCCGGGGAAGTCGCCAAGGCCGCCGAGGTGATCCGCAAGCTGGAAGAAGACAGCAACAAGATAGGCACGGTCCTGGAAGTCATTCGCGGCATCGCCGATCAGACCAACCTGCTGGCCCTGAACGCCGCCATCGAGGCCGCCCGCGCCGGCGAGCAGGGCCGTGGCTTCGCCGTGGTGGCCGACGAAGTGCGCACCCTGGCCCAGCGCACCCAGCAGTCCACGGCGGAGATCCGCAACATCATCGAGAACGTGCAGAGCGGTGCCGCCAACGCGGTGAGCGCCATGGAGGCCGGGCGCGGCAGCACCGAGCGCGGCGTGGAGCAGGTGCAGAACGCCGGCCGGACCCTGGGCGAAATCACCCAGGCCATCGGCCGCATCCGCGACATGAGTACCCAGATCGCCACGGCCGCCGAGGAGCAGACCACCGTGGCCGAGGACATCAGCCGCAACATCACCTCCATCGCCGACGCCAATGCCTACACCGCGACCAATGCCCAGCGCACGGCCGGCACGGCCAAGACCCTGGACGGCATCGCCCAGGAGCTGGAACAGCTAGTGGGCAAGTTCAACTGAGTGCCGGAATTCGCGAGGGACCAGAAAAAAAGGCCGAACCGCCGAGATGCTGAGCAAGATGAACCGTTCGTGGTGAGCCCTTCGACAGGCTCAGGACAGGCTCTGTCGAACCATGAGCGGTTTGTTTACCTCGGCGAAAAAGCCCATTCATCCTTCGACAGGCTCAGTGTGTAGCGGGAAAAGCAAAGGTCCGGTGGACCTTTGCCCCGCGAAACGGACACAAACTATGTTTGTGTCCCGGGCCGAACGGGCTTTTTACCTTGAACGGAGCGGCATCACGGCCGTTCCGCCTCTTCATTGCCCGCAAGCCTGCCGCTATTTCTTGTCCTTGCGCTTGGTCTTGCGGATGTGCTTGACCAGGCGCTTGCGCTTGGTGACCTGGCGCGCGGAGAGCTCGTTCTTCTTGCCCTCGAAAGGGTTCTCGCCTTCCTTGAATTCCATGCGGATGGGCGTGCCCACCAGCTGGAAGGACTTGCGGAAGAAGTTCACCATATAGCGCCGGTAGGCCTCCGGCGTGGAGCTCACCTGGTTGCCATGCACCACGATGATGGGCGGATTATGGCCGCCGGCATGGGCGTAGCGGAACTTGATGCGCCGGCCGTTGACGAGCGGCGGCTGGTGCACTTCCTGGACGCGGCCCAGGAGATTGGTGAGCTTGGTGGTGGACAACTTCAAGGTGGCCGAACGGTGGGCCTCGTCCACGGAGTGGAAGAGATCGCCGATGCCGGTGCCGTGCAGGGCCGACACGAAGTGCATGCGCGCGAAATTGACGAAGTCCAGCTTCATCTCGATATGGCGGCGGATGTTGTCCTTCTGATCCGAGTCCATGCCATCCCATTTGTTCAGGGCCAGGACCAGGGCGCGACCGGTTTCCAGGACGAAGCCCAGCAGCGACAGGTCCTGGTCGGTGACGCCTTCCCGGGCATCGAGCACGGCGATCACCACGTTGGCATCCTCGATGGCCTGCAAGGTCTTGATCACCGAGAACTTTTCGATGGTCTCGTGGACCTTGCCCTTACGCCGCACGCCGGCGGTGTCGATGATGGTGTACTTGCGCTCGCCGCGTTCCATGTCGATGTAGATGGAGTCGCGGGTCGTGCCCGGCATGTCGAAGACGACGACGCGCTCCTCGCCGAGCATGCGGTTGACCATGGTGGACTTGCCCACGTTGGGGCGGCCGATGATGGCGAACTTGACCGGCCTGTCCGGATGAACCACCTCGCCCTCGCCTTCCTCGTCGCCGTCGACCTCGTACTCGTCGCGGGGCTTGGGCCAGTCGAAGCCGTCCAGGACCTCGTCCATCAGGCTGAGCACGCCGCGGCCATGCACGGCGGCGATGGGGAACGGGTCGCCCAGCCCTAAGGCGAAGAACTCGGTGAGCACGTTCTCGTTGATGCCATCCACCTTGTTGACCACCAGGTGGATCTTCTTGCCCAGGGCACGCAGCTTGACGGCGATTTCCTCGTCGACGCCGATGAGGCCGGCGCGCGCATCCACCATGAACAAGACGGCATCGGCCTCGATCACGGCCTGCATGGACTGCTCGGCCATGAGCGCATCAACGCCCTCCTCGTCGCCGACGATGCCCGCCGTGTCGATCACGATGAAGCGGCGGTCGTCGATCCGCCCCTCGCCGTACTTGCGGTCGCGGGTCAGGCCCGGAATATCCGCCACCAGGGCGTCGCGGGTGCGCGTCAGGCGGTTGAACAGGGTGGACTTGCCCACATTGGGGCGGCCCACCAGGGCGATTACAGGCAACATGCTAGGTTTCTCGACCATTCCGAAAAGAATTTAACCGCCAAGGCGCCGAGGCGCCAAGGAGAAGAATTTTTTTACCGCTAAGGCCGCGAAGGGCGCTAAGGGTGTGACATGGACCCGTAGAAACCATGGCGCGGGCCAGGGGATCCGAGTCTATGGTGTATTTTCCCTTAGCGGCCTTTGCGGCCTTTGCGGTTAATCGCATTTTCCGGATTGCCAAGGCGTCATGGCGCCTTGGCGGTTAATCCCAAATCCAAAAAAACACAAACCCCGGCACGTCCGACGCGCCGGGGTTGTCGTGTGCCACACTGATTATGGCAGCTTAAACGCCGTCAGCTCGCCGCCGCGACCGTAGACGTACATCGTGTCGCCGTCGACCACCGGCGCCGACTCGATACCGTCGTCGTCAACCTCGTAACGGCCCAGGTAATGACCGTCCTCGCGGGACAGAAAGTGCACATAGCCCTCGAAATCCCCGACCACGACGTAGTTGCCGAAGGCGGTCGGGCCGGTCAGGCCGCGGTTGTTGAGCTCCACCGAGGTCCACAGGGAGGCGCCGGAGCCCAGTTCCAGGGCACGCACATGGCTTTCCTCGTCGGTCACGTACAGGGCGCGCTCGTCGATGCCCATCTGGCGGAAGGACGACTGCTCGCGCTGCCACAGGGTCTCGCCGCTGCGCAGATCCAGGGCGGCCACCTGGCCGTGATAGCTGACCACATAGACGACGTCGTCCGTGGCCACCGGATCGGCATCCATGTCGCTGACGCGGTCGAACTCGGAACGGCCCTTGGACGTGATCAAGCTCTTTTCCCAGATCACGCGGCCGTCCGGAATGAACACGGCGGCGACCTTGCCGGAATCGAAGCTGGCCAGGGCGGCGCCGCGCGAGGCCGTGGCGGCGCTGGTGCCGCGCAGGGTCAGGACCGGCACGGAGCGGTCGTACAACCAGGCGCGCTTGCCGGTCTCGGCATCCAGGGCGAAGAGCTTGCCGTCGATGGTGCGCACCAAGACGCGGCCCTCGGCCACGACCGGCGGCGCCACGACTTCGCTGGACACCAGGTTGCGCCATTTCTCGGCGCCGGTCTCGGCATCCAGGGCGATGACTTCCGCGTCCAGGGTTCCCACCAGCACCAGGCCGGAGCCGACGCCCACCGCGCCGGCGGTGCGCGCCTTGGGCTTGCCGTCGAACCAGTTCCAGAACTCGTACCAGGACGATTCCGGGTCCGGGTTCACCTCGGAGATCAGGATCTGTTCCCAGAGGGTGTCGCCGGTGGCGGCATTCAGGGCTTCCACATGGCCTTCGTAATCGGCGGCGAAGACCTTGCCGGCGGCGACGGCCGGGGTCAGGCGGCTATAGCCCTCGCCCAGGCCCGAGCCCACGGACTCGCTCCACAGGGGCTTGAGCTCCAGGCTCTGAGCCTCCGGCAGCGGCGCCGGCGGCGTCACATCATCGTCTTCCCAGAGGGCGCAGCCGTTCACGGCCGAACCCAGGACCATCACCAGCAGCAGGCGCTTGCGCAAACTCATTTAGCGCTCCCGGCGGCAGCAGCCACTTGCGCCGCCGGCATGTCGTCCAGCTTCATGTCCAGGAGCCTATTCTCCGGGAAGTCGGCCGGCTTGGCGGCCTTGGCGGCCTGGTAGGCGGCACGCGCCTCCGCGGCCTTGCCCAGGGCCTTGTAGATGTCGCCCTTGGTTTCTTCGTAGCTGGCGCGGAAATCGCCCGGCTCCTTGATGGCGGCGAGCAGGCTGATGGCTTCCTCGCCCTTGTTCTGGGCATGCAGCACCCGCGCCAGGCGCAGACGGGCAATATGGCCCAGGGCGGCATTGGCCGGCTTGTCGGCCACGGCACGCAAGTGCTTGGCGGCCTCGTCCAGCTTGTTGGCCTCGACGGCGACCTTGGCCAGGTGCAAACGGGTCAAACCGGCATAGCCGCTATCGCCCTGCTCGGCCACCAGCGTCTCGGCGAGCTTCGTGCCCTCGTCCTTCTTGGACGCATCGGCCAGGGCCTTGACCGTGGCCTCGTAGGCGACCGAGGCCGATTCGCGCTTCTGATTCTCCAGGGCCTGCCAGTAGCGCCAGCCGTAAATGCCGGCCAGGCCGAGCACGGCGCCGATGACGACCGTCGCGCCATACTCGCGCAGCCACTTCTTGATCATCTCGACTTGTTCTTGCTCGGTGGTATAGACGTCCACACCCAACTCCTTGAAAATCTTATGTTTGTTCTAAATCAGACCAATAGCTCGCGAAGCCGGACCGAAAGCTCCGTCAGGGCGACGGTCTCCTGGGCACGCTCCTCGCGCAGGAACTTGATGGCGATCCGGCCGGTGGCCAGTTCGTCCTCACCCAGCACCAGGGCCAGGCGCGCGCCGCTAGCGTCGGCACGCTTCATCTGCTTCTTGAAATTACCGCCACCCAGATTGCTCAGCAGGCGCAGCGCCGGCAGGGCGTCGCGCAAGGACTCGGCCAGGACCAGGGCATGGCCTTCGGCGCGCTCGCCGGCGGCGACCACATAGACATCGGCGCCGCCCGGCAGTTTCCCACTCAGATCAATTTGTTCCAGCAAGGCCACGACGCGCTCGGCGCCCATGCCGAAACCGACACCCGGCGTGGGCTTGCCGCCCAGCTGCTCCACCAGGCCGTCGTAACGGCCGCCGGCACAGACCGTGCCTTGGGCGCCCAGAGCCTCGGTGGTCCACTCGAAGACCGTACGGTTGTAGTAGTCCAGGCCGCGCACCAGGCGCGGGTTGACCACGAAGTCCAGGCCAGCGGCGCGCAGATGTGCCTTCAGGGCCTCGAAATGGACCCGCGACTCCTCGTCCAGGTGGTCGATGAGCTTGGGTGCCCCCTCGATCAGAGCCTGCATCTCCGGGTTCTTGGAGTCCAGGATGCGCAGTGGATTGGCATGCAGCCGGCGCTTGGAATCCTCGTCCAGCTGCTCCGGGAACTGACTGAAATAGGCCACCAAGAGCTCGCGGTAGACGGCGCGCGCGGCGTTGGAGCCTATGGAATTGATCTCCAGGCGGATCCGATCAGCGATGCCCAGCTCCTTCCAGAGGCGCCAGACCATGAGCAGGATCTCGGCCTCGATGTCCGGACCGTCGTAGCCGAAGACCTCGACGCCGAACTGGTGGAACTGGCGGTAGCGGCCCTTCTGGGGGCGCTCGTAGCGGAAGGCCTGGCCGAAATACCAGAGCTTCTGGGTCTGGTTGTAGAGCAGGCCATGCTCGATGCCGGCGCGCACCGTGCCGGCGGTCAGCTCCGGACGCAGGGTCAGGGACTCGCCATTGCGATCGTCGAAGGTATACATCTCCTTCTCGACGATATCGGTCACCTCGCCCACCGCGCGCTTGAACAGCCGCGTCTCTTCCAGGACCGGCGTGCGGATCTCGCTATAGCCATAGGCGGCGACGATGCGCGCGAAACGCTCTTCGAGGTAGTGCCACAGGGGCGACTGACTGGGCAGCAGGTCATTCATGCCGCGAATGGCCTGGATGGAGGTGCTCACGAGCGGGGATCCTTTGAGTCCGTGGGAAATGCAAACGGGGCATTATAGGGGCTTAGTGCCGTCTTGGTAAGCACAAGCCCTTGCCATAGGCCTGCTTCCGCTCTACTTGGCCTGCTCCTCGGTGAGCTGCTTCTCGTCGAGCTGTTGTTTCTCGGCGACTTGAGCGCGGATCAGCTTCTCCAGCTCATCGACGATGCCCTCGTTGGCTACCTTGTGGCTCTTCTGGCCGCCCATGTAGATCAGGCTCTTCAGATGGCCGCCGGTCAGGCCCACCTGGGTCATGGTGGCCTCGCCGGGTCCGTTGACCACGCAGCCGATCACCGAGACGTCCAGGGGGGTGGTGATGTCCTCCAGGCGCCCTTCCAGCTCGTTGACAGTCTTGATGACGTCGAACATCTGCCGAGAGCAAGACGGGCAGGAGATCAGGTTGATGCCGCGATTGCGCAGCCCTAAGGACTTCAGGATGTCCCAGCCCACCTTGACCTCTTCCTCCGGCGGCGCCGAGAGGGAGATGCGCAAGGTGTCGCCTATGCCTTCGGCCAGGAGCATGCCCAAGGCCACCGAGGACTTGACCGTGCCGGAGCGGAAGGTGCCGGCCTCGGTGACGCCCAAGTGCAGGGGCTGCTCGATGCGCTGGGCCAGAAGCCGGTAGGCGCCCACGGCCATGAGCACGTTCGAGGCCTTGACCGAGACCTTGAAGTCCTGGAAGTCGAACTTGTCGAAATAGTCGATATGGCGCAGGGCCGACTCCACCAGGGCTTCCGGGGTGGGCTCGCCGTATTTTTCCTGAAGATCCTTTTCCAGGGAGCCGGCATTGACGCCGATGCGTATGGGGATGTTGCGGTCGCGGGCGCAGTCCACCACCGCCTTGATGCGCTCTAGGGCGCCGATATTGCCCGGGTTGATGCGCAGGCAGTCGACGCCGTATTCGGCGACCTTCAGGGCGATGCGGTAATCGAAATGGATGTCGGCCACCAGGGGTACGCTCACCTGGCGCTTGATCTCGCGGAAGGCCTCGGCGGCATCCATGGTGGGCACGGACACGCGCACGATATCGACGCCGGCAGCCTCGCAGCGCCGGATCTGGGCCACCGTGGCCTCGACGTCGGTGGTCGGGGTGTTGGTCATGGTCTGGACGGAGATCGGGGCATCGCCGCCGATGGCCACCTTGCCGACCATGATCTGCCGGGAGTTGCGCCGGATGATGGGGGATTCGTTGTGCATGATGTACCGCTCTGGGGCTGGGGCCAGGCCTTCAGCCATTGGCCCCCAACTGAAGCTTGGCGACCTGGTTGGCCGGGTATTGGGAGAGATCCACCGCCTCGCCCTTGAAGGTCATGGACACGGCGCCGGGATTGCCCAGGATCAGCTTGAAGGGCGGTGGCCCGGCGAGGTTCACGGCATGGCCGGCGCGCTTCAAGCCACGGGACAGCACCGTGCCATTGGCGTCCTCGATCTTGATCCAGCAATCGCCGGTGAAGCTCATGACCAGGGGCACGCTGCCCGCGGCGGCAAGGGGCTTCGGGTCCTTGCGCTCGGGCGGCGCAGCCGCGACGTCCGAGACAGTCTGAGTCGGAACCGGCTGCGGCAGGGCGGCCGGCTTGACCTCGGCCGTTGCCGGTTCGCCAGCAGACGCTTGCGCCGCCGCGACCGGCAGACTGGCGTCCTGGGGCTCGGACCGAGCCGCGCCGTCCTGTACCGGCTCGCCGGGCATGGTCTCCGGCATGGCTACGCCCGCCGGCTCGGTGTCCGCATCCGTGGCGATCAGTTCGGGAGCCGGCGCCACGGTTTCCGGCGCCACGGTCTTGTTCAGCCAGAAATAGGCGCCGCCCACCACCACCAGCAGGCCCAGGCCCACCACATAGCCCAGGGGGCTGCTGGCGTCCAGGGGTTCGTGCTTGTGCTTGACGATGGGCTTGACCCGCTGTTCCTCGCCGCGGCCGCGATGCTGGGCGTCGAAGCTCTTGACCAGCTCGTCACCGGGCATGCCCAATAGCTTCGCGTAATTGCGCAGATAGCCGCGCATGAAGGGCAGCTCCACGCTGGCGCGCAGCATATCGCCCTCCAGCTCGTCCAGGACGCTCACCGACAGGTGCAGGCGCGTCGCCGTCTCGGCCTTGGACCAAGCCTTTTCCTCGCGCGCCGCCTTGAGGCGCGCGCCCGGCCCGCGCCGATTTTCGCTTACTTCTGCCATGTGCTGCGTGCCTGCTGGAACAACTGAGCCTCTTCCGACTGTCCATACTGCTGAGTGAGCAACAGGGCATAGCTGGCGTAGGCATTATTATCGCCGGTCTGGCGCGCCACGCGTATGCCCAGCCAGAGCGAGCGCGGCGTGTGGCGGTTGTCGGCCAGATAGCGTTTCAAATAATCCTGAGCCTTGAGAACCTGCCCGCGCTCCAACTCCAGATTGCCCAGTTCCAGCAGGGGACGGCCCTGGCCCGGGTTGTAGCTCAAGGCGCGCAGGAAATGCGCCTCGGCCTTGGCGGCTTCGCCGGCTTTCAGGGCGCAGATTCCGGCATTCTCCAGGGTCAGCGTCTGCTGGTCGTAGTCCCGCGCCGCCATGGCATCCTGGAAATGATCCTCGGCATCCTCATAGCGTTCCTGCTCGCAGAGGAAGGCCCCGTAGATGTTGTGGGCGTTGGCATTCTTGGGCGCGACGCTGATGGCCTTGCGGAAATACTGCTCGGCCAGATTGGTCTCCTTGACGCGCTGGTAGTAATAGCCCATGCCGTACTGGACTTCCGGCAGATCCGGCTTGTACTTGATGGCGAGGTCCAGGTTGCGCTTGGCGCGGGCGATCTGGCCCTTGTCCAGGTATTGCAGGCCCAGGTTCAGGCGATCCTTGGCCGCCTGCTCCCAATTCGGCTCGGGGGCCTTGCGCACGTCGGGAGAATACCGCTCCTGCTCCTCGCTGGCGCTGTCGCTGTCCCGCTGAGCGCGCGGTCCGCTGACCTCGACGCGCTCCGTGGCGCAACCCGCCAGAATCAATGCCAGGCTCAACCATAACTGCTTGCGCATGCGCTGGACCTCTCTCTTTCTCATTCTAGTAGGCGATTATGCCACCGGCAGGATCGGGATCACCTTGCGCTGGGCCCGGCGGGTCTTGTCGAGCACCTTGCCTGCCAGCTGGCCGCAGGCCGCATCGATATCCTCGCCGCGGGTCTTGCGCGTGATCACGGTGTAACCGGCCTGCATCAGGATCTGACCGAAACGGTCGATCCGCTCCTCGCTGGAACAGGCAAAACGCGTCTGCGGGAACGGGTTAAAGGGAATCAAGTTAATCTTGCAGGGCAGCTCGCGCAAGACCTTGGCCAATTCCCGGGCATGGACATCGCTGTCATTGACCCCATCGAGCATGACGTATTCGACCGTCACCCGGTTGGTGGCATTGGTGTTGGCGATATAGCGGCGGCAGGCGGCCAGCAGTTCGGTGATCGGGTACTTGCGGTTGACCGGCACCAGCTGGTTGCGCAGCTCGTCGTTGGGCGCGTGCAGGGACAGGGCCAAGGCCACGTCGATGCGCCCGGCCAGCTCGTCGAGGCCGGGGATGATGCCCGAGGTGCTCAAGGTCACGCGGCGCTTGGACAGGCCATAGGCGAAATCGTCGAGCATGACGCTCATGGCCGGCACGACGTTGTCGATGTTCAGGAGCGGCTCGCCCATGCCCATCATCACCACGTTGGACAGGGGGCGTTCGCCGGTCTGGCCTATGGTGCCCAGGTGCTTGGCCACGCGCCAGACCTGGCCGATGATCTCCGCCGTCGTCAAATTGCGGTTGAAGCCCTGTTGGGCCGTCGAGCAGAACGAACAGTCGACGACGCAGCCGATCTGCGAGGACACGCACAGGGTCGAGCGATTGGCTTCCGGGATATAGACCGTCTCGATGGCCTGGCCGCTTTCCAGGCGCAGGGCGAACTTGATGGTGCCGTCATCGGACATCTGCTCGAACAGGACTTCCGGCGCACGGACTTCGGCGACGTCCTTGAGCTTGGCGCGCAGGTCCTTGGACAGGTTACTCATGGCATCGAAATCGTCGACACCGTGCTGGTGGATCCACTTGAGCACCTGGCTGGCGCGGAACGGCTTCTCGCCGATGGAACGGAAATAGTCCTCCATCCCGAGCCGGTCGAAATTAAGCAGATTGGTCTTGGTCTGGACGGCGGCGGTCTGCGCCGGTGCGGTATCGGTCATTTTGTACCTTGCTACAGGATTTTCGAGCACAGCCAAAGGCTTATGCTGGAGGGATAATACGCTTCTGACCGCGAATGTCGAGGTCAGTTCATCACGTTTTTCATATGTGACAACGCCGGCACGAGGCCGGCGCTTTCTCATCCATGAGCCACCGTACTGAAACAAGCCCGAGGAACCTGAACGAAGGCGCCGGGTTGGCGAGGCGCGGAGCTGACCATGAGGTCAGTGAGCACCGAGCCGGCCCGGCAACGCCCGATCAGGCCCTCTGGCGCCGTTTCAGCGGGTGCGGGCGCAGAGCTCTTCGTGCTTGAAGAAGTAGGCGATTTCGCGCTCGGCGGAGGTCACGGCGTCGGAACCGTGCACGGCGTTCTCGTCGATGGAGGCGGCATAGTCGTGACGGAGGGTGCCGGCCAGGGCCTGGGCCGGGTTGGTGGCGCCCATGATTTCACGGTTCTTGCGCACGGCGTCTTCGCCTTCCAGGACCTGGACCATCACCGGGCCGGAGGTCATGAAGTCGACCAGGGCGCCGAAGAAACCGCGCTCCTTGTGCTCGGCGTAGAAGCCTTCGGCCTGTTCGCGGGACAGGTGCAGCATCTTGGCGGCGACGATCTTGAGACCGGCGCGCTCGAAGCGGGCGTAGATTTCACCGATCACGTTCTTGGCGACGGCATCGGGCTTGACGATGGAGAAAGTGCGTTCGAGGGCCATGTTCGACTCCGGTTAAAAATTGAACGAATGTCCAAAAATTGAGCGCCGGATTATACGCGCCGCGACGCGGCTTGACTATGGAATCTTTGCATTCGATGTCCCGCTGAAGCGGGACCTACGGCGACCTGATCGCGACAACAAGGCCATACCGTAGGTCCGGCTTCAGCCGGACCTGGACCTATCAGACCCCGTGCTCCAGCATCTCCGCCTCCACGCGGCCGTGCACGTCCTTCATGGCCTGGGAGGGCGCGGCGCCCAGCTTGCTGCCCAGGACCACGGCCAGGGTGCCGGCGATGACGCCCGGCACCATCTCGTAGAGCGCCGAACCGACGAACTCCTTCCACAGGATCACGGTGACGGCGCCGGCGATCATGCCGGCCAGGGCGCCGTTGCGGGTCATGCCCTTCCAGTACAGGGACAGGACCAGGACCGGGCCGAAGGCGGAACCGAAGCCGGCCCAGGCATAGCTGACCAAGCCCAGGACGCGGTTACTCGGATCGGATGCCAGGGCGATGGCGATAAGCGCCACCAGGAGCACGGTGGCGCGGCCGACCCAGACCAGTTCCTTTTGGGAGGCCTGCTTGCGCAGGAAGGCCTTGTAGAAGTCCTCGGTCAGGGCGCTGGAACAGACCAGAAGCTGGCAAGACAGGGTGCTCATCACGGCGGCGAGAATGGCGGAAAGCAGGATGCCGGCCAGCCAGGGGTTGAACAGCAGCTGGGCCAGGACGATGAACACGCGTTCCGGGTTTTCCTTGACCAGGGCCGCCTGGTCCGGATGGCCGGCGAAATAGGCGATGCCGAAAAAGCCCACGGCCATGGCGCCGAACAGGCAGAGGCACATCCAGATCATGCCAATGCGGCGGGCCTTGGGGATCGCCGCCGCCGATTCGGCGGCCATGAAGCGGCAAACGATATGGGGCTGACCGAAATAGCCCAGGCCCCAGGCCATGAGCGAGACGATGCCGATCCAGGAGGAGCCGCTGCCCTGGAAGGGGTCCAGGTAGCTGGGGTTCGCCGCCTGGATCTGGGCCATGCTCTCGCTGAAGCCACCGCTGCCGACGATGACCACGACCGGCGCGATGAGCAGGGCCAGGATCATCAGGCTGGCCTGCACCGTATCGGTCCAGGACACGGCCAGGAAGCCACCGATCAAGGTGTAAAGGATGGTGGCGGCTGCGCCGGCGAACAGGGCCGTCTCGTAGCTGATGCCGAACAAATTCTCGAACAAGCGCGCGCCGGCGACGATGCCCGAGGCCGAGTAGATGGCGAAGAACACCAGGATCACCAGGGCCGAGAACACGCGCAGGAGCTTGCTCCTGTCCTCGAAACGGTTGGAGAAATAATCTGGCAGGGTCAGGGCATTACCGCTGCGCTCGGTGTAGACGCGCAAGCGTCCGGCCACCAAGCGCCAGTTGCCGTAGGCGCCGAGAACCAGGCCGATGCCGATCCAGCCCTCGGACACGCCCGCCGCGAACAGGGCGCCGGGCAGGCCCATCAGCAGCCAGCCGCTCATGTCCGAGGCGCCGGCCGACAGTGCGGTGACGAAGCTGCCCAGGGAGCGGCCGCCCAGGATGTAATCCGACAAATTCTTGGTATAGCGATAAGCAGCGAAACCTATGCCGATCATGGCCAGGATGTAGATGCTGAAGGTGATCAGCATGGGCGTGTTGTTAGCCATGGTTTTCTCTGTCTTTTCAACGGCGAAAGCGTCCGAGAATAGCGGCGCTATAAGCGCCCCACAAGCCTGACCAGACGGGGATTTCCGCAAAAAACAAACGCCCGGAAGAACCGGGCGTTTGCGGCATCGATTTATGCCAAGTATGTCGCTACGTCGCCTTCAACGTATCCAACTGCTCCTTGTGGCTACGGCTGCGGAACCAGGCCAGAACGCGATCCTTGCGGGTCTCGAAGCTGTCATAGAAGGTCGGCACCACCAGCAGGGTCAGCACGGTCGAGGTGATGGTGCCGCCGATGACCGCGATACCCAGAGGTCGGTAGAAGTCCGAGCCTTCGCCGAGACCGATGGCAATGGGCAGCATGCCCGCCACCAGGGCGAAGGTGGTCATCAGGATAGGGCGCAAGCGTTCCTTGCCGGCCAGGATCAGTGCCGAATCGCGCTCGATCCCCTCCAGCTCCTTCTTGCGGGCGAAATCGATGAGCAGGATGGCGTTCTTGGCCACGATGCCCATCAGCATCACCACACCGATCAGGCTCATCAGGTTCAGGGTCGCGCCCGTCATCATCAGGGCAAGGACCACGCCGATCAGGGACAACGGCAGGGACAGCATGATGGCAACCGGGGCCAAGAAGCTGTGGAACTGGACGACGAGGATGAGGTACATGAGCACGACCGCGAGGCCTAGGGAGCCGAAGATCTCGCCGAACACCTCCTGCTGGTCGCGACCCTCACCGCCGACCACGAGATCGTAGCCGGCCGGGAAGTCCATTTCCTTGGCCAAATTCATGGCGTCGCCGAAGACTTCGCCGAAACTGCGGCCGTCCACGTTCGCCGTGACCGCGATCATGTTCTCCCGATCCAGGTGTTCGATGGTGGACGGGCTGCGGCCGAGGGTCACTTTCGCGACCTGCTCCAGCGGAATCATGCGATCGCCGGCGGCCGGCAGCAGGGGCAGACGTTCCAGATCCTGCACGCTCATGCGCTCTTTCGGGTCGATGCGCACGAACACGTTGCGCGTCTCGCCGGTCGGGTCGATCCAGTCACCCAGTTCGACGCCGGCGAAGGCTACGCGCAGGGCCTGTGCCGCGTCATTCATGGAGATGCCGAGAGAGGATGCCAGGCTGCGATCCAGCTGGACCTGCAGCTCCGGCTTGGGAGCCTGGGTCGAGAGGGTCACGTCCACGGCGCCGGGAACCTGCTTCAGCTTCTGCAGGTAAGCCGAGACCAGTTCGGTTAGCTTACGGCTGTCCGGCCCGCGGAACTGGATGTTGAGGGGCTTGCCGCCGTCGCCGCCGTTCAGGTTGTCGGACACGGTGTACTCGGCGCCGATGAGACGCGTGATTTCGCCGCGCAGCTCGGCCGCGATTTCCTTGGCGGAACGATGACGTACCGCCTGCTTGGTCAAGTCCACGTAGACGCGTGCCTTGGTCACATTACCCGAGACACCGACCGTGGTCTGGGTGTACTCAACCTCGGGGATCTTGCGGGCGAACTCGGCCGCCTGCTCGGCCTTGAGCTTGGTGTACTCGATGCTCGAGCCGGAAGGCGCGGTCAGGCTGACCATGATGCCTCCGTCGTCGGTTTCCGGCATGAAACCCGAGCCCACCGCCTGGACGGCGATGAGGGCAATGGCGCCAAAGAAGGAACCGAAGGCCAGGAACCACATGGCGATGCGGTGGTGCAGCGCCCAGGCGATGAGCTTGGAGTAGCGCTCGGCCTGGGCATCGAACCAGAGGTTGAAGCGCTGGAACAGCCGGCCCAGGCCTCGGCGCTTGGCATGCTTGTCGTGGTCAGGATCGGTCCAGTAGGCCGACAGCATGGGATCGATGGTGAAGGAGATGAACAGGGAGACCAGGACCGAGCAGGCCACGGTCAGGCCGAAGGGCTTGAACCACTGGCCGGGCATGCCATCCAGGAAGGCGATGGGGATGAACACGGCGACGATGGACATAGTGGTGGCGATGACCGCGAGGCCGATCTCCTGGGTGCCCTCGCGGGCAGCCGTCATGTTGTCCTTGCCCATCTCCATGTGGCGCACAATGTTCTCGCGGACCACGATCGCGTCATCGATGAGCACGCCGATGGCCAGGCTAAGCCCCAGCAGGGACATGAAGTTCAGGGTGAAGCCGCAGGCCCACACGGCGATGAAAGAAGCCAGGACCGAGGTAGGCAGGGCCAGGGAGGTGATGAGGGTCGAGCGCCAGGAGTTCAGGAATACGAAGACGACGACGATGGTCAGGAGAGCGCCGAGTCCCAGGGCTTCGGTCACGTTGCGCATGGACGAGGCCACCCCCTCGCCCTGATCCATGACGATGGTGAGCTCACTGTCCTCGGGCAGACGCGATTTCAGCTCCTCGAGCTTGGCCTTGAGCTCATCGGTCACCGAAATGGTCGACGCCTCGCGGGCCTTGATCACGTCGATGCCGACCGATGGCTTGCCGTCGAACAGGGACAGGCTGCGCCGCTCGGCCGCGCCGTCCACCACGGTAGCGACCTGACCCAGACGCACGACGGCGTCGCCGCGCTGCTTCACGACTAGGCTCTCGAACTCGCGGGCGTCCTTCAGCCGACCCAGCAAACGGATACTCTGCTCGTTCATGCCGGACTCGACGCGGCCGACCGGCGCGGCCAGGTTCTGGGCGCGCAAAGCGCTCAGGACCTCGGTCACGGACAGATTGACCTCGCGCAGCTTATCGCCGTGCAGGAACACGGTCATCTCGCGTTCCAGCTCACCATTGATTTCCACCAGGGCCACGCCGGGCACCGAACGCAGTTCGCGGGCCAGAACCTGGTCGGCGAAACGGGATAGAACCATGGGCGTCTGGGTGTTGGAGGACAGGGCGATGGTGATGACCGGCTCGGAGTTGGGATCCGCCCGCTGGATATACGGCTCCTTCATCTCGGTCGGCAGCTTGTCGCGCACGGTCGCAACCGAGTCGCGCAGTTCCTGGGCCGCTTCGATGAGATTCTTGTCGAACTCGAAGAAGACGACGATGGTGCCTTGGCTATCGCGGGCATAGGATCGGATATCGCGGATGCCGGAGATCGAGGACATGGAATCCTCGACGCGGTTGATCACCTCGCGCTCCACTGTCTCGGGCGAGGCTCCCGGATAGGGCAAGACCATGATCATGACGGGCGGCTGCACGTCCGGATACATATTGGTCTTGAGCTTGGTCAAGGCGAAATAGCCGAAGAGCATGAGCGCCAGGGTAACGACGACCGTCACCACGGGACGCTTGATACTGAATTCCGAGAGGAACATGCCACTATCCCCTTATTCGCCGGCCGACGCCGAAGCCACGACCGGCGCACCACCCATCGCCTTGTCCGCCAACTGGACCTTGCCGCCGTCCTTGAGCGCCCCCTGGGGATGGCGCAGGACCTGCTCGCCGGCCGTGAGGCCGCTGCGAATGGCATAGCGGCCGTCACGCTCGTTGCGCTGGCCGAGGACTACAGGGATGCGGCTCAGGCTGGCGGCGCGCAGGCGCCAGACGAAATGCGTGTCGCCATCCTGGACCAGGGCCGATTCAGGCACCAGGATCGCGCTTTCGCTGGCCACACGGACCATGCCCTCGGCATAAAGCCCAGCCACCAGCTGCTCGTCGGTCGGCACCGACACCAGCATCTGCACCTGGCGGGTCATGGCGTCGGCGATGGGATTGATGCGCTGCACGCCGCCTTCGAAGGTCTTGCCGGCATACCCATTCACGCGGAAATTGACGCCGTCGCCCACCTTGACCCGGCCCGCTTGATCGGCGGCGACAAAGCCCTCGAAGCGCATGCTGCGCGGATCCACCACCTTCATCAGCTCCTTGCCGACTTGCGCGGTATCCCCCGCGGACACCAAACGCCCGGACAGAATGCCGTCGAAGGGCGCGCGCACCTCGGTCTTCTCCAGGCGTTGGCGCGCCTCGACGACACGGGCTCGAGCCGATGCCAGTTCCGACTGGGACTGATTGCGTTTCAGCTCGGCGCCTTCCAGAGTCTCGGCCGCCACCAGGCCCTTCTTGGACATGGAAGTCCAGCGTTTCAGCTGGCGCTCGGCCTGATCCAGGGCGATATCGGCGGCCCGCTCGGCCTCTTGGGCGGAGAGCAGTTGATCGCGAATGGCCGTGGGATCGATGACCAGGAGCAAATCGCCCTTCTTCACCAGATCGCCATTGTCCTTGTGCACCTGTAGCACGACACCCGATACCTCGGCACGCAGATCCGCCTGACGCTCAGGCTGCAAGGAACCGGAGACCACCGGGCCCTGGGCCAGCTCGCCCATTTCGACAGTCAGCAGGTCCTGGCTCAACAACAGCAGGGGCTTGGTGGGCGCAGTGTTTTCCACGGGCGTTTCGCCGCCGGAACAGGCCGCCAGGGCCACAACCAGGGGTAGGAGAGCGAGTGTGCGTTTCATGGACAAGTCCGTCGCGAGTGGTGTTATAGAAGAATAAGACACCTTATACCCGATGCTCTGATGAGGGAGATTTCGAAAGCGTAACGAATTGTTACGCTGTGCATCGCCGATTCGCCCTCAATCGGCTCCAGACAGGGCATCCGACGCCGCGCGCCGCCCTGCGCCCACGTGTCGGACATCGTGCAGGCCGCCCAGCACGGCCGCGATCAGGCCGCCGAGGAAATGCAGCAGCGCCGGCCGTGCCGCCGGTTCGGTCAATTCCGCGAGGAGGGAAATCGCCAGGCCCAAACCGCAGAGCATGCCCACGCCCCCATGCAAGGCCAGTCGGCGGCGTAAGCGCTGTTGCTCCATGAAGGGAAACGGACTCCGGAAACGACAAGGGCCTGGATCTCACGATCCAAGCCCTTGATTGTATTTGGTCGGAACGGAGAGATTTGAACTCTCGACCCCTTGCACCCCATGCAAGTGCGCTACCAGGCTGCGCTACGCTCCGAAAAGAGGGCGCATCTTACCGAAAAAGATCCGGGCCGGCAACAAGCTTTGTGCATGAGAATGCACTCGGCGAAATCCTGCGCCGCGCCCATAAAAAAGACCGCCTTGGCGGTCTTGGGTTCCCGGTTCGAACCGGCGGGGCAGGCAGCGAGGGATTATTTCTTTACCGGCCCTTTCAGCAACTCGAGGATCTCTTCCAGTTCCTCGACCAGCTTGGCGACCACGGCACGCTGCTTCTGCTTGTCGTCACCCTCATTATTACTGAGTTGCTGGCGCGCGCCGCCGATGGTGAAGCCTTCCTCATAGAGCAGGGAACGGATCTGGCGGATGATCAGCACATCCTCGCGTTGATAGTAACGGCGATTGCCCCGTCGCTTGACCGGCTTGAGCTGGGGAAACTCCTGCTCCCAATAGCGCAGCACATGAGGCTTCACATCACAGAGCTCGCTGACCTCGCCGATGGCGAAGTAACGTTTGGCCGGGATGGGCGGCAGCTCGTTGTTATTGCTCAGTTCCAGCATAGGCTTCCACGCGTGCCTTGAGCTTCTGACCCGGACGGAAAGTCACCACGCGCCTGGCCGTGATGGGGATTTCCTCGCCGGTCTTGGGATTGCGGCCAGGCCGCTGGTTCTTCTTGCGTAAGTCGAAGTTGCCGAAGCCGGAGAGCTTGACCTGCTCGCCGGCTTCCAGCGCCTGCCGAATTTCCTCGAAGAAGAGCTCCACCAGTTCCTTGGCTTCCCGCTTGTTGAGCCCCAGCTCATCGAACAAGCGTTCCGCGATCTCGGCCTTGGTCAGCGCCATGTGTTCACCCTCGCACCGATATCGAGCGGCGCGTCGGTTTTCGACAGCCGCTCACTAGTCCCTTAAGGTCGCGCCCAGCCCGGTTCCGAGCGTCCCGACAACCTTCTCAATGATTTCAGTCACTTCCGCGTCATTAAGCGTGCGCGAAGAATCCTGCAAGGTCAAGCCCAGAGCGACACTTTTTCGTCCAGAATCAACGCCTTTGCCGCGATACACGTCAAAGACCTTCAAATCCTGGAGAAGTTCGCCGGCCGCCGCGCGGATTGCGTCGCTCAGGGCCTGGGCGCTGACCGCCTCGTCGACGATCACCGCCAGATCGCGGCGCACCGCCGGGAAGGCCGACAGGGGCTTGAAGGCCGGCAGGCCGCCCTGGCTCAGAACCGGCAGGGCCAGCTCGAAGACATAGGGCGTGCTGTTCAGGTCCAGCTTCTGCACCAGCTCCGGATGCAGGGCGCCCAGGAAGCCGACCGTGGCCTCGCCGCGCTTCAGCTCGGCGCACTGACCGGGATGCAGGGCGGGGTGGCTGCCCGGGACGAATCGGAACTCGCCCGCCGCGCCGGTGGCCGCCTGCAGGGCCTCCACATCGGCCTTCAGATCGAAGAAGTCCACCTTGTCGCCGCCATGGGCCCAAGATTCCGGCAGGCGCGGCCCCATGATAAGGCCGGCCAGCACGGGCTCCTGCTTGAGGCCCCCGGTCTCGGGCACGAAGCGCAGGCCGGTCTCCACGAAACGAATGCGGTTCTGCTGGCGGTTCTGGTTGTGAATGGCCGCCTTGAGCAGGCCCTGCAGCACGCTGGTGCGCATGACTCCTAAGTCCGCCGAAATCGGGTTCATCAGGGCCAGCCCCTGCACGCCCGGCGTAGTCTGCTCGATGAGCTTGGCATCCACGAAGCTGAAAGTGATGGCCTCCTGGTAGCCGCGTGCCACCAGGACATCGCGGAATCGGCGGGCATCCAGGTCCTGCTCGCGGCGACCGCTCATGGAGAGATCGGCCAGGGGCGGCGTGGTGGGCAGTTCGTTATAGCCGTGCACGCGCGCCAACTCCTCGATGAGGTCCACTTCGATCGCCATGTCGAAACGCCAGGACGGCGGCACGACCGACCAGCCCTCGCCCGCTTCTTCGACTTGCATGCCCAATCGGCTCAGGATATCGACCACTTCGGCATCGGGCAGCGTCGCGCCGAGGATGCGGGCGATGCGGCCACGGCGCAGGAAGATGGCCTCGCGCTTGGGCAGGTGCTCCTCGGAGACCGCCTCTACGATGGGGCCGGCCCGGCCGCCGACGATATCGAGCAAGAGGCGCGTGGCGCGTTCCATGGCGGCGCGCTGCAGGGCCGGATCGACGCCGCGCTCGTAGCGGTGCGAAGCGTCGGTGTGCAGGCCGTAGCGGCGGGCGCGGCCGGCGATATGTAAAGGATGGAAGAAGGCCGCTTCCAGGAAGATGTCGGTGGAGCCGTCGGCGATGCCCGAATGTTCGCCGCCCATGATGCCGGCCAGGGCCAAGGGCTTCTTGTCGTCGGCGATCAGCAGGGTGTCCGCCTGCAGCTCGACGGTCTTGCCGTCCAAGAGGGTCAGGGTCTCGCCGGCTTCCGGCAGACGCACGACGATGCCGCCCTCGATCTCGTTCAGATCGAAGGCATGCATGGGATGGCCGAGCTCCAGGAGCAGGTAGTTGGTGACGTCGACGCAGGGGCTGATGGCGCGCAGGCCGGCGCGGCGCAGCTTCTCCACCATCCACAGCGGCGTCGTCGCGCTGCGGTCGATGCCGCGGATCACGCGACCCAGGTAACGCGGGCAGGCGGCCGGGGCCTTGAGGGTGACCGTGCGCACTTCGTCGATGCCGGGAGCCACCGGGCTGCAATCCGGCATGGCCAGGGGCAGCTTGTTAAGCACGGCCATCTCGCGGGCCACGCCCAGATGGCCGAGGCAGTCGCCGCGGTTCGGGGTCAGGCCCAGCTCGATGCTGTTGTCGTCCAGTTTCAGCCAGGCACGCAGGTCCTGGCCCACGGGCGCATCGGCCGGCAGCTCCAGCAGGCCGGCATGATCCTCGCTCATGCCCAGCTCGCGGGCCGAGCAGAGCATGCCGAAGGACTCCACGCCGCGCAGCTTGGCTTTCTTGATGGCGAGGCCTGGCAGCTCCGCGCCGATCATGGCGAAGGGCACCTTGATGCCGACTCGGGCATTGGGGGCGCCGCAGACCACCTGCAGGAGTTCGCCGGTGCCGGCATCAACCTTGGTGACGCGCAGCTTGTCGGCGTCCGGGTGTTGCTCGCACTCGACGATATGGCCGACCACGATGCCGGAGAACTTGCCGGCCACCGGTTCGACGGCGTCCACTTCCAGGCCCGCCATGGTGAGCTGATGGCCCAGGTCGGCGGTGGGCAGGGTGCTCGCCGCCAGTTCACGCAACCATTGTTCGCTGAATTTCATCTCTCTCTAACCTTACTCGTAGGGCGGGTTAGGCCGCAGGCCGTAACCCGCCAAAGTATTCGAAATGGCGGGTTACGCTACGCTAACCCGCCCTACGCCTCTGCGATCGCTCCGTTCGTCCTGAGCTTGTCGAAGGATGAACGGAATCACCATGCTCAGTTGAACTGACCGAGGAAGCGTAAATCGTTGTCGAAGAACAGGCGTAGGTCATTGACGCCGTAGCGCAGCATGGTCAGGCGCTCAACGCCCATGCCGAAGGCAAAGCCGGAATAGCGCTCGGAATCGATATCCGCCGCTTCCAGCACCTTCGGGTGCACCATGCCGCAGCCCAGGACTTCCAGCCAGCCGGTCTGCTTGCACACGCGGCAACCGGCGCCGTCGCACATCACGCACTGCATGTCCACTTCCGCCGAGGGCTCGGTGAAGGGGAAGTAGGAGGGACGCAGGCGCATGGCCAGGTCCTTCTCGAAGAAGTGCTTGAGGAAGTCCGAGAGAATGCCCTTCAGGTTCGCGAAGTTGCTGGTCTCATCGACCAGGAGGCCTTCCACCTGGTGGAACATGGGCGAATGGGTCAGGTCCGAATCGCAGCGGTAGACGCGGCCGGGCGCGATGATGCGGATCGGCGGCTTCTCGGTCTCCATGGTGCGGATCTGCACCGGCGAGGTGTGGGTGCGCAGCAGATGGCGGGCATCGAAATAGAAGGTGTCGTGCATGGCGCGCGCCGGGTGGGTTTCCGGGATGTTCAGCGCCTCGAAGTTGTGGAAATCGTCTTCCACCTCCGGGCCTTCCGCCACGGTGAAACCGATGGAGGCGAAGAAGCCGGCGATGCGGTCCATGGACCGGGAGATGGGATGCAGGCCGCCGCTGGCCTGGCCACGGCCCGGCAGGGTCACGTCCACCGTCTCGCTACGCAGCTTGGCGTTCAAGACTTCCGCCTTGAGGAAGTCGCCACGGGCATTGATGGCCTCGTGGATGGCCTCCTTGGCGACATTGATCTTGGCCCCGGCCGCCGGCCGCTCCTCGGCGCTCAGGGCGCCCAGGCCCTTCAACTGCTCGGTGACCAGGCCCTTCTTGCCAAGATAGTGCACGCGAATCGCGTCCAGCGCGGCCAAATCCGCCGCCGCCGCCGCTTCGCCGCGCGCGGCCTCCACCAACTGATTCAAATCCTGCATCGAATCCTCTCCAGGTATCGCCAAATCATTGCCTCAGGCTGGCTGAGGGAATGACTCGGTTATGGAATCCAGAATTAACCGCCAAGGCGCAAAGGCGCCGAGACAAGAAAGAAGACGGAGTGCCGCCGGGCCTAAGACCCCGTTCGTCTCTTGGCGCCTTTGCGCCTTGGCGGTTAATCCCGTCTTTTCCCCAAACAAAAAAGGGGAAGGAGCCCAAGGCCCTTCCCCTTCAAAACCGTCTTATTAGGGACGATTTAGGCGGACAGGCTGGCCTTGGCTTTATCAGCCAGGGCGCCAAAAGCCGCCTTATCGAACACCGCCAGGTCGGCCAGCACGCGGCGGTCGACGACGATGGAAGCCTTCTTCAGACCGTTGATGAAACGGCTGTAGGACAGGCCGAACTCACGGGCCGCCGCATTGATACGGGCGATCCAGAGCACGCGGAACTGACGCTTCTTCTGACGGCGGTCACGGTAGGCGTACTGAGCGGCCTTGATGACGGCCTGCTTGGCAACGCGGAACACGCGCGAGCGTGCACCGTAATAACCCTTGGCGGCCTTCAGAACTTTTTTGTGACGGGCACGAGCCTGTACACCACGCTTAACACGAGCCATTCTTCATTCCTCCTTACAGGTACGGCAAGCAACGGTCGATGGACGGCACGTCGGCCGCGGCGACCATGGCCTTCGGGCCCAGCTGACGCTTACGCTTGCTGGCCTTGGAGGTCAGGATATGGCGCAGGTGAGACTGCTTGTGCTTGTAACCGCCGGAGGCGGTCTTCTTGAAGCGCTTGGCAGCAGCGCGCTTCGTCTTCAGCTTCGACATGGTTGACTCCACAAGTCGATTACCCCTATCAAGGCCATCGTGCCGGACTGGCGCGATCGTTGTCTGCCTTACTGGGGCTGCGGTGACGGCAAGGTGGCGCTAACCGCCAGGCCGTGAAGAGACTCAAACCGTTCGTCCTGAGTAGCGCCGCAAGGCGCATATCGAAGGACGTTCGCTCCAAGCCCCTTACTTTTTCTTCTTCGGCGCGATGACCATGATCATCTGGCGGCCTTCCATCTTCGGGAAGGACTCCACCGTGCCGACTTCGAGCAGATCGTTCTGCACGCGCTCCAGGAGCTTGGTACCCAGCTCTTGGTGAGCCATTTCACGGCCGCGGAAACGCAAGGTGATCTTGGCCTTGTCGCCTTCTTCCAGGAAGCGGTTCAGGGCTTTCAGCTTGACCTGGTAGTCCCCCTCGTCGGTGCCCGGCCGGAACTTGATTTCCTTGACCTGCATCTGACGCTGGTTCTTCTTGGCCTCGGCCTTCTGCTTGCTCGTTTGGAACAGGTATTTGCCGTAGTCCATGACACGACACACCGGCGGATCGGCCTGAGCCGAGATTTCCACCAGATCCAGATCGGCCTCATCCGCCATGGCCTGAGCCTCGCGGATGGACACCACGCCGATTTGTTCCCCTTCCGCACCGATCAGGCGAACCTGGGGCACTCCACGGATCTCATTGTTGATGCGATTGGGGTTCTTACTGGCCTCGGGGGCACGAGTTGGCGATCTGATAACCTATTCCTCCAAAACAAAACGGCCGCGCGCCGCTACGCCTTCCGCAAATTTCTCGGCCAGGGCATCGAGGGCGATGCTGCCGAGATCCTTGCCGGAGCGCGTACGCAAAGCGACGGTCCGCGATTCAACCTCACGGTCACCGGCTACCAGCAGGTAGGGGACGCGCATGAGGGCATGGTCGCGGATTTTACGGTTGATCTTCTCATTTCTCAAGTCCGCATTGACGCGGAAGCCCTTTTCCGTCAGGAAGTTCGTCACTTCCTGGACGTATTCGCCGTGTTTGTCGGTGATGCCCATGGCCACGGCCTGGACCGGCGCCAGCCAGAGCGGGAACTTGCCCTCGTATTCCTCGATGAGGATGCCGATGAAGCGCTCCAGGGAACCGAGGATGGCGCGATGCAGCATGACCGGGGTCTGGCGACTGGAATCCTCCGCCACGAACTCGGCCTGTAGGCGCGTCGGCATGTTGAAATCCACCTGGATCGTGCCGCACTGCCAGTGGCGGCCGATGGAATCGCGCAGGGTGAATTCGACCTTGGGACCGTAGAAGGCGCCCTCGCCCGGCTGGATCTCGAAGGGCAAGCCCTTGTTGCGCAAGGCAATTTCCAGAGCGGCCTCGGCCTTATCCCAGACCTCGTCCGAGCCCACGCGCTCCGCCGGGCGGGTGGACAGCTTGATAATCACGTCGGAGAAGCCGAAATCGTCATAGACCGAGTACAGCAGGTCCATGAAGGAGGCGACCTCGGATGGGATCTGATCTTCCGTACAGAAGATATGACCGTCATCCTGGGTGAAGCCGCGCACGCGCATGATGCCGTGCAGGGCGCCCGAGGGTTCGTTGCGGTGGCAGGAACCGAACTCGGCCATGCGCAGGGGCAGCTCTCGGTAGGAATGCAGGCCCTGATTATAGATCTGGATATGGCAGGGGCAGTTCATGGGCTTGATGGCGTACTCGCGGTTCTCGCTCGCCGTCGTGAACATGTTCTGCTGGTACTTGCCCCAGTGGCCCGAACGCTCCCAGAGCGACAGGTCGACGACTTGCGGAGTGCGCACTTCCTGGTAGCCGGCCTTGCGCACGCGGCCTCGGATGTAGTTCTCCACTTCCTTGTAGATGGTCCAGCCCTTGTCGTGCCAGAACACCATGCCCGGAGCCTCTTCCTGGAGATGGAACAGCTCGAGGGCACGGCCGATCTTGCGGTGATCGCGCTTCTCGGCCTCTTCCAGGCGGTGCAGATAAGCGTCCAGGTCCTTCTTATTGGTCCAGGCCGTGCCGTACACGCGCTGCAGCATCTCGTTCTTGGAGTCGCCGCGCCAATAGGCGCCGGCCACCTTCATGAGCTTGAAGGCCTGCAGCTTGCCAGTGGAGGGCACATGGGGGCCACGGCAGAGATCGATAAACTCGCCCTGGCGGTACAGGGAGATGTCTTCGTTGGACGGGATGGAGGCGATGAGCTCGGCCTTGTACTTCTCGCCCAGGCCCAGGAAGAACTGCACGGCCTCGTCGCGCGGCATCAGGCTGCGCTCGACCTTCTGATCGGCCTTGGCCAGCTCGGCCATGCGGGCCTCGATCTTTTCCAGGTCTTCCGGCGTAAACGGGCGGGAATAGCTGAAATCGTAATAGAAGCCGTCATCGATGACCGGGCCGATGGTGACCTGGGCTTCCGGGAACAGGGACTTGACCGCCTGAGCCAGCAAATGCGCCGTCGAGTGGCGGATGACGTCCAGACCTTCGGCATTCTTGTCGGTGATGATGGCAAGCTCGCAATCGGCGCTGATGAGATGGCTGGTGTCCACCAGCTTGCCGTCCACCTTGCCGGCCAAGGCGGCCTTGGCGAGGCCGGCGCCGATATTGGCCGCCACGTCGTGAACCGTGACCGGGGCGTCGAAGCTGCGGACCGAACCGTCCGGAAGTTTGATTGCGGGCATGTCGTCGTACTCTCGGGTCTTTTTGCTGTGCCGTAGACGCTTCCTCGCCGGGAAGCTTGCGCGAACCGGTGCCTGATGCAGGGCACCAAAGAAGCGGAATAATGGCAGAAATGAAAAAGCCCCGCAATGCGGGGCTTTTTCTCGCGACAGGTCAGTGTCCTAGGGGTCACAAACCGTCAGGTATGTGGTAGGCGCGAGTGGACTTGAACCACCGACCCCCACCATGTCAAGGTGGTGCTCTAACCAGCTGAGCTACGCGCCTGTCGTCGAGGCGCGCATTATGCCGTTAGTCCAAAACCAGCGCAAGCATCTTTTTGAACTTTTTCACTAATTCGCTTTTTCCATCCCAAGCTGCTCATTTTTTCAACAATTCCAGGGGCTTATGCTCCTGCCATTGCCAGGCGACAATGCTGCGGCGATCATGCAGCCTTTTACCTGGACTCGTCGGCCCGTGCACACCCTGAGCATTGCCATCGTTCTCTACCGGACGCCTCGGAACTTGTTGGCCCAGACCCTCGCGCATCTGCGCCGCGCCCTGCCCTGCGCGCCTGAGCAATGCCGGCTGATCCTGGTGGACAACAGCCCGACCCCCTGCGTCGGTCCGGAACTCCTTGAACTCTGGCCCAGTGAACTGGAGCTCATCCACGGTCACGGCAATCCAGGCTTCGGCGCCGGGCACAATCTCGCCCTGGCCCGCAGCCAGTCGCGCTATCACTTGATCCTGAATCCCGATGCGCTGTTGGACGAGGATGCACTGAACTGCGGTTTGGACTATCTGAACGCCCATGCCGAGGCCGTGCTGGTCGCCCCACGAGGCCAAGGAGCGAGGGGCGAACCCCTGCATCTGGCGAAAGCCCGCCCGACCCTGCTGGCGCTGCTGCTACGCGGTTTCCTGCCGGCCCGCTTGCATGGATTCTTCAAGCAAGAACTGGCGCGCTATGCGCGACACGATCTGGAGCAGGCGCAAGCACCCTGCCCCATCGAGATAGCCAGCGGCTGCTGCATGCTGGTGCGTACGGCTACATTGAAGGCCGTCGGCGGCTTCGATTCGGGCTATTTCCTCTATTTCGAGGACTTCGACCTCTCCCTGCGCCTGGGAGCCCAGGGCCAGCTGGTCTATTTGCCGGACATGGGCCTGGTGCACTATGGCGGCGATGCGGCCCGCAAGGGCTGGCGGCACCGCGCTTGGTTCCTGCGATCTGCCTGGCGCTTCTTCCGTCGGCACCCGCTTTAAACCTGCATCAGCCGTTCCTTCAGCAGATGCACCTCGTCGCGCAGGGCCGCCGCCTGCTCGAACTCCAGGTTGCGGGCATGCTCGTACATCTTCTTCTCCAGCTCGGCCATGCGCTTGGCCAGGGCCTCGGGCGTGTTGAGCTTGTACTCCCCCTTGGGTTCGGCCACCTTGCGGCCCTTGCGTGACGGCGCCTCGTCGTTGCTGGGGTTGCCAAGGATGTCGTACACCGCCTTGCGCACGCCCTGGGGCGTGATGCCGTTGGCAGCATTGAAGGCCTGCTGCACCGCGCGGCGGCGCTCGGTCTCGTCCATGGCGGCGCGCATGGAATCGGTGATGCGATCGGCATAGAGGATGGCGCGGCCGGCCAGGTTGCGCGCCGCGCGGCCTATGGTCTGGATCAGCGAGCGCACCGAGCGCAAGAAGCCCTCTTTGTCGGCATCCAGGATGGCAACCAGGGAAACCTCTGGAATATCAAGGCCTTCGCGCAGCAGGTTGATGCCCACCAAGACGTCGAAATGCCCGAGACGCAGGTCGCGGATGATCTCCATGCGCTCCACGGTGTCTACGTCCGAGTGCATGTAGCGCACTTTCACGCCGTGATCGCTCAAGTAGTCGGTCAGGTCCTCGGCCATGCGCTTGGTCAGGGTCGTCACCAGCACCCGTTCCGATTTCGCCGCGCGGATCTTGCACTCGGACAGTAGGTCGTCCACCTGGCTGCCCACCGGGCGGATCTCCACTTGCGGGTCCAGAAGACCCGTGGGCCGCACCACCTGCTGCACCACGGCACCGGCCATCTTCTCCTCATAAGGGCCGGGGGTCGCCGAGACGAAGATGGTCTGGGGCGCGATACGCTCCCATTCCTCGAACTTCATGGGCCGGTTGTCCAGGGCCGACGGCAGGCGGAAGCCGTATTCCACCAGCGTTTCCTTACGAGAGCGGTCCCCCTTGTACATGGCCCCCAGCTGGGGCACGGTCACATGCGACTCGTCGATGATGAGCAGGGCATCGGCCGGCAGATAGTCGAACAGGGTCGGCGGCGGCTCGCCCGGTTGGCGGCCGGTCAGGTGGCGCGAGTAGTTCTCGATGCCGTTGCAATAACCCAGTTCGGCCATCATCTCCAGATCGAACTTGGTGCGCTGCTCCAGGCGCTGGGCCTCCAGCAGCTTCTTGGCGCTGTGTAAATGCTCCAGGCGCTCCTTCAGCTCCAGCTTGATGGCGTCGACGGCATCCAGCACCGCCTGGCGGCTGGTGACATAGTGGCTCTTGGGATAGATGGTTGCGCGCTTGAGTTTTTGGCGCACCGCCCCGGTCAGGGGATCGAAGACCGTTATGCCCTCAACCTCGTCGTCGAACAGCTCGATGCGTATGGCTTCGTCCTCGACTTCGGCCGGATGCACATCGATGACATCGCCGCGCACCCGGTAGGTGGCGCGGGCCAGCTCCATGTCGTTGCGGGTGTACTGGAGTTCAGCCAGGCGGCGAAGAATCGAACGCTGGTCGATCTTCTCGCCCAGGGACAGGTGCAAGACCATGCTGTGGTAGGACGTGGGGTCGCCCAGGCCGTAAATGGCCGAGACCGAAGCCACGATGATGGCATCGCGCCGCTCCAACAAGGCCTTGGTGGCCGAGAGGCGCATCTGCTCGATATGGTCGTTGATGGACGCGTCCTTCTCGATGAAGGTGTCCGAGGCCGGCACATAGGCTTCCGGCTGGTAGTAGTCGTAATACGAGACGAAGTACTCGACCGCGTTCGTTGGGAAGAACTCCTTGAACTCGCCGTAGAGTTGGGCCGCCAGGGTCTTGTTCGGTGCCAGCACGATAGTCGGTCGCTGCATGCGCTGGATGACATTGGCCACGGTGTAGGTCTTGCCTGAACCGGTCACCCCCAGCAGGGTCTGATGCGACAGGCCGGATTCAAGGCCGTCCACCAGGGCCTCAATCGCTTTTGGCTGGTCGCCGGCCGGCGGCCAGTTGGCGGCGAGTTCAAAAGTTCTAAGCATGGGGATTTATGACCCGGTTAAGTTGCAGTACGATTTGTGCCCTGCGCCAATTACAGGCGATCTTGCTAGCAATAACGAGGAATCCAGCGTGAACATCCAGCTTTCCAACCGTGTCCAGTCCATCAAGCCCTCGCCCACCCTCGCCGTCGCCGCCCGCGCCGCCGAACTGAAACGCCAGGGCAAGGACGTGATTGGGCTGGGTACCGGCGAGCCGGACTTCGATACGCCGGAACATATCAAGGAAGCGGCCATCGCCGCCATGCGCCGCGGCGAAACGAAGTATACCGCCGTGGACGGCACGCCGGCCCTGAAAGAAGCCGTGATCGCCAAGTTCGAGCGCGAGAACGGCCTGTGCTATGTGCCCAAGCAGGTCTTGGTGTCCTCGGGCGGCAAGCAGAGCTTCTACAACCTGGCCATGGCCCTGCTCAATCCGGGCGATGAAGTGATCATCCCGGCGCCCTACTGGGTGTCTTACCCGGACATGGTCCTGCTGGCCGAGGGCAAGCCGGTGATCATCGAGACGACCTACGAGCAGCGCCTCAAGATCAGCCCGGAACAGCTGGAAGCCGCCATCACCCCGCGTACCCGCCTAGTGGTCATCAACAGCCCGTCCAACCCCTCGGGCCTCGCCTATTCCGCCGCCGAACTGACCGCCCTGGCGGAAGTGCTGCGCAAGCACCCCCACGTGCTCATCGCCACCGACGACATGTACGAACACATCCTGTGGACCGGCGAAAGGTTCCACAACATCCTCAACGTGGCGCCGGACCTGTATGCGCGCACCATGGTGCTAAACGGCGTGTCCAAGGCCTATGCCATGACCGGCTGGCGTATCGGCTATTGCGCCGGTCCCCAGGACCTCATCGCCGCCATGACCAATATCCAGTCCCAGAGCACTTCCAACCCCTGCTCCATCGCCCAAGCCGCCGCCGTGGCCGCGCTCAACGGCGATCAGGGCTGCATGGCGCCCATGCTCAAGGCCTTCAAGGAGCGCCATGACAAGGTGGTCGCCGGACTCAATGCCATTCCCGGCGTCAAGTGCCTTGAATCGGACGGCACGTTCTATGCGTTCCCCAATGTCCAGGAGCTGATCGCCGCCAAGGGCCTCAAGAACGACCTGGCGTTCGCCGAGTTCCTGATCAACGAGGCCGGCGTCGCCTTGGTGCCGGGCTCGGCCTTCGGCAGCGAAGGGTATCTGCGCCTGTCCTATGCCGCCTCCATGGACTCCCTGGAGAAGGCCGTGGCGCGTATCGCCAGCATCTCGTGAGTGGCGAGGGCCCGGTTGGATGCCGGGCCACTTTTTTCGATGAGCGCACCCGGAATGCTCATTTTTTATTCATCACAATCAATCGCTTAGCATATTTTTTAGCCTGCCCCACTTTTTTGGGAAAAATTGAAATCGGGGAGTTGACGAGGCGGAAAAACCTGTCTAATATGCGCGTCTCACGAGATACGTGATTCCCTGATAGCTCAGTCGGTAGAGCAAGTGACTGTTAATCACTGGGTCGTTGGTTCGAGTCCAACTCAGGGAGCCAAATTCAAAAAAGAGCTGTAAAAGGCTCTTTTTTTTTGCCTGTGATTTACCCTCGGGGCAGCCATCCCCACTCCAGCGAGCCACCGTGCACCACTCCGGACAAGCTTCGATGACAACGCGGCACCTGGCAGGGCTCTGGCGCCCTGCCCTGGCCTTGTTGGCTCTTGGCGTCGCGCCGGTCCTGTTCCCCGAATTGCAGCTGCATCTGCGCTTCGAGCGGACCGCGGTCTTGGACGGTCAATGGTGGCGTTTGGCCACGGCCAATCTCGTCCACACCAACCTGCCCCACGCCCTACTTAACCTGGCTGGCCTGGGGCTATGCTGCCTACTCTTTCCCGGCCTGAAAAATCCCCGTCCCTGGCTTTTGGCTCTCCTCCTCTGCGCCCTGGCCAGCACGGCCTTCCTGCTGCTCTACCCCGAGATCACCTGGTACGTGGGCCTATCGGGCGCACTCCACGGCCTGTTCCTGTTCGGCGCGGTCCAGGAGTGGCGCCTGGGCATACGCAGCGCCGGCGCCATCGCGGCGCTGGTGCTGGGCAAACTGCTCTGGGAGCACTGGGGGGGGATGGAGCCAGGTACGGCGGAGCTGATCGCCGCCCGGGTCGTCACGGAAGCGCATTGGTGGGGCGGTCTGGCCGGCCTGGCGCTGGGGCTGATACCGCCCCGGCGTTTCAACTGGGCTGGTTAGCGCCCTTGCGCTGTCCGGACACGAAGGGCACGACCTTCCCGGGCAGTCCCAGATCCCCAGATCGGAACTCCGGCACCAGCTGGATCAACAAGCCGCACATGCGCGCATCGTCGCAGGTTTGGCAGGCCTGTTGCAGCTGATCCAAGACCGCATGCAAGGCCAGTCCCTGAGCCTCTCGATGGTTGGCACGGAAGATCTTGCGGCAATCGGTTTCCAGCAACTGTTCATGCTCGTGAAACAGCTCCTCGTGAAGCTTTTCCCCGGGCCGCAGCCCGGTATAGGCAAGCTCGATGTCTCGGCCCGGGATCTTGCCGGCCATGCGCACCATCATCTCGGCCAGGTAGCTGATCTTGACCGGTTGCCCCATGTCCAACACGAAGATCTCGCCGCCCTGCCCCATGGCATACGACTGGAGTATCAGCTGTGCAGCCTCCGGTATGGTCATGAAATACCGGGAGATTTCCGGATGGGTCACGGTAACGGGCCCGCCGGCCTCGATCTGCTTCTTGAACAGCGGCACGACGCTGCCCGCCGAGCCCAGGACGTTGCCGAAACGCACCGTGATGTAACGCGTCTTGGAGTGAGCGTTCATGTACTGGCAATAGACTTCGGCGACGCGCTTGGTCATACCCATGATGTTGGTGGGATTGACGGCCTTGTCGGTCGAAATCAGCACGAAGCAGCGCACGCCCGCCTCGTGGGCCGCATCGGCCAGGATGCGCGTGCCCAGGACATTGTTCTTCACCGCCGAGCGCACCTGGTTTTCCAGCATGGGCACGTGCTTGTAGGCCGCCGCATGGAAGACCACTTCCGGATGGAACTCGCGCAGCACCTGGTTCACCGCGGGCCGATCGCCCACATCCACCAGGCGCGCATGCAGGGCCAGGTTGGGATGGCGCTGGCTAACGACCTCCTGCAGCTCGTAGAGATTGAACTCGCTGATGTCTATGACCACGAGGGCGGCCGGCTTCAGCTCGGCGATCTGCAGGCACAGCTCCGAACCGATGGAACCGCCGCCGCCGCTCACCAGTACAGTCCGTCCGGCCACCGCCCCCCGAATCCGCTCCCAGTTCAGTTGCACCGGATCACGCCCCAGCAAGTCCTCCACCGCGATACGGCGTAGCGTCACAGGGGCTGATTCGGCGCCATCAACCAAGTCCGCCAACGAAGGCAGCAGGCAGACCGGCACTCCGGTACGCTCGCACAGGGCCACAAGCTCCTGCATCTCCACGGGCGATTCCGGTGCCTGGGCGATGATGATGCTCTCGATCGAACGCTCAACCACGACGCGCGGGATATCCTCACGTCGCCCCAGAACGGGAATGCCATGAATGTCCTTGCCCTGAACCCCCGGCTCTTCGGCAATGAAGCCCGCTGGCACGTAGTCATCCGTCCGCCCCCTAAGCAAGACGCGCGCCAAGTTCTCACCGGCATAGTCGCCGCCGACGATAAGTACCCGCTTACCTTCGACCCGCATACCCTTAGAGTCCTTCAACCAGCGGTAGACGAAGCGACTGCCTCCGAGCAGCGTCAGCAGCAAGAGGCCGTAAATGGGAAAGATGGCTCGAGGTACCTGAGCCAGGCGGTTGACCAGGAAGAGAAACAGAGCACTCAGGGCCAGGCCGAGGCCTATGGCTTTAATGATACGCCAGAGGTCTGGAAGAGAAGCAAAACGCCAGATCCCGCGATACAAGCCCATTTCCCAGAAGAGATAGGCCTGGATGGCCATAAGCCAAGGAAGAGACCGCATGGAAGGCTCGAGTCTCGCGTCGCCAAAGGCATCCCAACCCAGGCGCAGGAAATGAGCCCCCAACCAAGCAACGGGAACAACCAGCAGATCATGAAGAAAGGCAACAGCCCTGTGTTTCAGCGCACGAGGCAACCTGAGCATTGTTCTTTTCATTTGACCGACCACGGCCTCTACTATGAAGCGACGAGCTACGCCTACTTGGTGCAAAGAAGCACCACAGTGGTTTGACGCGTAAGTGTACGTCCCGCTCAGAAATTCGGCCAGCGACAGCTGCGACCAGCCTTCCCCGCGTAGCGACTTCGCCCAACTTTCCGCTACAATGGCCGCGCTTCCGGAAAGGGGGCTGACACGACGAATCCTGTCTAGCTTTCGACGCAAGGACACCGGTCTTCTCGTGCATCATGCGATGAAGCTCCGCACTGAGACTGATGGAACTGGAAACCCCAAGCCCCGCACCGTTTCGCGCATCCCTTGATGTGGCTGGTTTCCGGCGGCAAAGCGCGTCTCAAAGCGCGCCTGAGCGAACATGTCGGCGTCGACGCCGGCGTCCTGCCGTATGACCCGCGTGTTGTCACTTGGCTGCGCGAGGAAAAGGCCAAGGGACGGCGGCTCGTATTGGCGACCGCCAGCCACGATGCCTATGCCCGCGAGGTCTCCGAACACCTCGGCCTGTTCGAGCAGATGCTGGCCACCACGGGCGACCGCAACCTCCAGGGAGCGCGCAAGCGCGATGCCCTGGTCGAAGCCTTCGGCGAAAAGGGTTTCGATTACGTGGGCAACTCCGCGGACGACCTGCCCATCTGGCAGGCCGCCGACAATTCCTACGTGGTGAACCCGGAACCGGGCGTTGCCCGGCGGGCCGAGAAACTCGGCAATCTCAGACAGGTCTTCGAGGCGCCCGGCTCGGCCTGGCACTCCTGGCTCAAGGCCTTGCGCCTACATCAATGGCTCAAGAACCTGCTCATCTTCGTACCGCTCCTGGCGTCCCACCAGATGCTGTCGCTCGCGTCCGTGGGCACGGCCTGCCTTGCCTTCCTGCTCTTCGGCCTGTGCGCCTCCAGCGTCTACCTGCTGAACGATCTCCTCGATCTGAACGACGACCGGCATCATCCGCGCAAGCGCCACCGGCCCCTGGCCGCCGGGGCGATCCCCATCAAGGCTGCCATCCGGGTCGTGCCGCTACTGCTGGCGGCGGCCTTCGGCGGCAGCCTGCTCTGGATGCCGCTCGCCTTTTCGGCCACGCTGGCGCTGTATTACGCCATGACACTCGCCTATTCGCTCCAGTTGAAACGGTTGGTCATGGTGGACGTGGTGACCCTCGCCATGCTCTATACCTCCCGGGTCATCGCTGGGACGGCCGCCATCCAGGCGAACCTGACCTTCTGGCTGCTCGCCTTCTCCATGTTCATGTTCCTGAGCCTCGCCCTCGTGAAGCGCTTCGCGGAGCTGAAAGCCGCCAAGCTGAACGGCAAGGCGCGCGGCCGCGGCTATGTCGCCGACGACCTTGAAGTGCTGGCTCAGCTCGGTTCGGCGTCGGGCTATCTCGCCGTGCTGGTGCTCGCTCTCTACATCCAGGAGCCGGGCACGCAGCTGCTCTACCGCCATCCGCACATCATCTGGCTGGCCTGCCCCCTGTTGCTGTTCTGGGTCAGCCGGACCTGGCTGCTGACCCATCGCGGACAGATGCACGACGACCCCGTGGTGTTCGCCATCAAGGATCGGATCAGTCTCGTGGTCGGCGGCCTGTTCGTGCTGGTGGTCTGGCTGGCGGCATGAGCGCGAAGCGTTATTCCTGGGGGCGCTATCCCCGGTATCCGCAAACCTTGCGCCCGGTTTCCTGGCGCGACGAGGTCCCGGTCGCGCTAAACGATACGGCGCGCGCCGGAACCACGACCTTGCCCTGGGGGAACGGTCGCAGCTACGGGGACAGTTGTCTGGCGGCGAGCGATCGCGTGCTCGCCATGGGCGGATTGCGCCGCGTGATGTCGGTGGACTGGGACGCGGGGATTCTCCGCGCCGAAGCCGGCGTCACCCTGGCCGACATTCTCGCTCTCGCCATCCCGCACGGCTGGTTCCTGCCCGTGACCCCCGGTACCCAGTTCGTCACTCTTGGCGGCGCCGTGGCCAACGACGTTCACGGCAAGAACCACCACCGGCGCGGCACGTTCGGCGCCCATATCCGGCGTTTTGCCTTGCAGCGCAGCGATTCAGGGCTGCACGTCTGCGACGCAAACGCCGACCCGGCCCTGTTTTCCGCGACCATCGGTGGTCTCGGTCTGACCGGAGTCATCCTCTGGGTCGAATTGCAGCTCATGCCCGTGACCTCGTCGTTCCTCGACGTCGTCAGCACCCGTTTCGGTGACCTGCCGGAATTCTTCGTCCTCTCCGAGGCGCTGGACGAAGCGCACGAGTACGGTGTCGCCTGGATCGACTGCCTGGCGCGGGGGCGTACTCTCGGCCGGGGCATTTACATGGCCGCGAACCACGCCGATGACACGCGCCTCGCCGCCCCATCGAAACGCAAGCTCGCCGTACCGCTCACCCCGCCGGTTTCCCTGATCAACGGCCTCACCCTGCGCGCGTTCAACGCGCTGTACTACGGCCGTCACAAGGAAAAGACCCGGACTTATGTCAGCGACCATGATCGCTTCTTCTATCCCCTGGATGGGATCCTCCATTGGAACCGGATTTACGGACCGCACGGATTTCAGCAGTACCAGTGCGTCATTCCGACGGCGGCGGCCCACGACGGTATTTCGGCCATTCTCGCCGCCATCGCCGACAGCGGCACGGGTTCGTTCCTGGCGGTGCTCAAGCGCTGCGGAGACATGCCCTCGCCGGGCCTGCTGTCCTTCCCCATGGCCGGAACCTCCCTCGCCCTCGATTTCCCCGAGAGCAAGGCCAATCAACGGCTTTTCCCGCGCCTGGACGCCATCGTCCGTGAGGCAGGCGGAAGGCTCTACGCCGCCAAGGACGCCCATATGTCTGGCGAGGATTTCCGCGCCGCCTATCCAACCTGGACCGACGTCGAGGCGCTACGCGACCCCGTCCTGCTCTCCCGATTCTGGCAACGAGTGATCCGTTCATGAGCAACATCGTGATTTTCGGCGCAACCTCCGCCATCGCCGGCGCCTGCGCCCGGCTGTGGGCGGTACAGGGCGCGCGTTTCCACCTGGTCGCCCGCCAGGCCGAACGCCTGGAGCAGATGCGCGCCGATCTGCTCGCGCGCGGCGCGGCGGACGTCGAAGTAACGGTCGCCGATCTCGCCGACTGCGCCGGTCATGCCGCGCTCGTCGGGACAATCGTGCGCCACCTGACCCACATTGATATAGCGCTCATCGCCCATGGCGTCCTGCCCGATCAGGCTGCCTGCGAGGCCTCGGCCGAGGAGACATTGCGCCAGCTCGATATCAACGCCCTCAGCGTCATCTCGTTGTTGACCCTGCTCGCCAACGTCATGGCCACGCGCGGCAGCGGAACGCTTGCGGTCATCTCCTCCGTGGCCGGCGACCGGGGACGCGGCTCCAACTATGTTTACGGCGCGGCCAAGGCGGCCGTGACCGCTTTCTGCGATGGCCTGCGCGCCCGCCTGTTCAAGCGCGGCGTGCATGTTCTCACCGTCAAACCCGGGTTCGTGGACACGCCCATGACCGCCGGGCTCCCGCTGCCGGCGCCGCTGGTCGCGAGCCCCGAGAAGGTGGCTTCGGATATCGTCGCGGCCACCGCCACGCGTAGGAACACCCTCTACACCCCATGGTTCTGGCGGGGCGTCATGGCGGTCATCCGCCTCGTGCCCGAAGGGCTGTTCAAACGGATGAAGCTGTAATGCGAACTGGATTTTCCATCGAACTCCTTCACAAGCTGGTCGTGGGCTTCGTCGTTCTCGGAACGCTTGCGGTATTGGTGGCATGGTCCCCCGGGATGCCCGCGTACGGGTTGGACAACTCCTGGAAGTACGCCATGGGGCAATCCGTGGCGCAGGGGCTGGTTTTCGGGCGGGACGTCATTTTCACGTTCGGCCCCTACGCCGCAGTCGACACGCATGAGTACCATCCGGCAACGGCTGCCCAGATGTTGGCCGGCAGCCTCCTCTTCGTCTCGGCCCTTGCCGCCGGTATCGCCACCCTCGCTTGGCACAGTCGCCGTTGGGCATGGGCCGTTTTCACGCCGGCGATCCTGGTTCTCTTGCGCCTATCCGATCCGCTGTTTTTCGTGCTCCCTTGGTTGTACGTCCTGATTGCGGGACGCATCGCGCTCGCGGAGGAACACCCGGACCGTTTGCCGCTCGGCCGTGCGACTTTCGGCACACTGATACTCCTGGTTGCAGCGCTCGCCCTGTCCTCGCTCGTCAAGGGAACGTTCGCAATCGGCGCTTGCATCGCTCTGGGGCTCTCCGTACCGGTACTGTGGAAGCGGGATTGGCGATGGGCCACCGGAACGGTGTTGTCGTATCTGTCAGCCTTAGCCGGTCTTTGGGTATCGGCCGGACAACCGATCGCCGATTTACCGGGATTTTTCCGAGGGTTGGGCCCAATCGTGTCGGGCTACTCCGAAGCCATGGCAACGGCGGGACCGGCGTCGGAACGCAACCATTACCTGCTTGCCGCCATGCTGGTGGCGTCGACGGCCATACCGCTCTATCGCCGGCGCGGCTTTCTCGTCGCGACCGCGTCGGCGTTGTCGCTGCTGTTGACCCTTCTTCTGGCATTCAAGGCGGGTTACGTCCGGCAGGACGGGCATGTGCTGATGTCCGCCGGCGCCTTGTTGCTGATTGGCTGGTTCATGTTGTTCGACTATCGCGAACGGCTTGCGTTGGTGCCGGTGTTTGTATGTTTTGCCGGATGGTTCTTCATCGACAGGCATCGGCTGGAGGAGCCCGTCAAGAAGCACATGGAAGATGCACGGATGAAGTTCCGCTACCCGATCGACGGTTTTGTCCGGCGTTTCGTCAATCCGGGTGGGCTAAATGAGGAATACCGGAAGTCGCGGGAAGCCATCCGCTTCGCTTATCCTCTACCGGCGATAGCCGGGACGGTGGACATCTATTCACATGATCAGGCACGCCTTTTCGCGTCGAAATTGTCCTGGTCGCCGAGGCCGGTCATCCAAAGTTATTCGGCATACACACCGGAGCTCGCCCGGCTCAATGCCGAACACTTGGCCGGGCCGCGGGCCGCGCAGACCTTGCTGTTCGCTATCCAACCCATCGACGGGCGCCTCGCATCGCTCGAAGACGGATTGAGCTGGCCCGTTATGCTTTCGCGCTATGCAATTACCGGGCGAGTCGACGAATACCTGGTGCTGTCGCGGAAAAAAGAGGCCGAAACGGCGCCTTCCGATCCATTGGCGCAGCCCCTCCTGGAAGCGCGGCCCCACATAGGGCAGTCGGTATCCTTACCTCAGACCGGTGAGTTGCTTTGGGCGAAGCTGGAGATCGAACCTACATTGAAGGGGCGCTTGCTCGCCAAGCTCTTTCGCCTGCCTGCGCTCAAGTTGACGTATACCTTTCCGAACGGAACACAAAGACGCTACCGATTCATCTCCGAGGTGGGCAAATCGGGATTCCTGTTGGCGCCAGTGGTCGCTGAAGAGGAGGATTTCCTGGCGTTGGCATCGTCGCGCAGGCGCGAGTTGCTTGCGGCCGACATGCCTGCGACGGTTTCTCTCGACGTGGCCGATAAGGATCGGAGCGCTTGGGAAAATGATTACCGGCTAAGTCTTTATTCGTGGCAGCCACCGGTATCGGAGTCGGTGGATGCACAGCTGTTCGAGGCAAGCGTCCCGCAGCTTCCACCCCCTATCGACGCCTATCCGCGCGTCACGGGTGGCGTCTGCATGTTCGACAGCGTCAACGGAAAGCCGGCGGGCCCAACTATCGAAACGCGGGGGGTGGTATCCGTGAACGGCTGGGCGGCCGTTGACCCAAAGGCGGGTCGTGGTGCCGAGCGCTTATTCGTAACGCTGCATGACGGAAGTACAACCCGCTTCATTACGCCTTCCGTCACGCCGCGAAACGATGTGAAGCAGTATTTCAAGCATCCCGAGATGGCCGACATGGGCTTCAGCGCGAAAATCGAGCTCGGCAAGAACGGCTACTATGAGTTAGGCGTGGCACAGGTCCAGGATGGCAAAGTGTTCATGTGCGTGCAGAAGAAAAAGCTCCTCTCGTCCAGGAGTGGGGGTCATAAATAATATGCTGAATAAATCTTCGAAAATCCTGCTTCCAGGCGGGGCCGGCCTCGTGGGTCAGAACCTTGTTGTCCGGCTGAAGGAGCAAGGTTTCACGCAACTGGTTGTGCTCGACAAGCATCGCGCCAACCTGGACATACTGAGGCGCCAGCACCCGGACATCACCGCCGAGTATGCCGATCTCGCCGAATCCGGCGATTGGGAGCGGCATTTTGAATATGCCCGCGCCGTCGTCATGCTACAGGCGCAGATCGGCGCACCGACGTCCGAACCTTTCGTCCGCAACAACATCGTCGCTACGAAAAAGATTCTCGACGCGATCCGCCGCTCTGGGATCGGGCACACCGTCCATATCAGCTCCTCCGTTGTGAACTCCATCGCCGACGATGATTACACCCGGACCAAACACGAACAGGAAAAAATCGTTCTCGCGAGCGGCATCAACTGCGTCGTGCTGCGGCCGACGCTGATGTTCGGCTGGTTCGACCGGAAGCATCTCGGCTGGCTGTCGCGCTTCATGAAGAAAGTGCCGGCATTTCCCATTCCAGGCCACGGCCGCTATCTTCGCCAGCCGCTTTACGTCGGCGATTTTTGCAACATCATCATTCGCTGTCTCGAGACCGGCATTGGCGATGGGAAAATCTTCAATATTTCCGGCCGGGAGCCCGTCGATTACATCGACATCATCCGAACCATCAAGCGCAGCACCCAGGCGCGTTGCCTCGTGATGCCGATACCCTATTTCCTCTTTTACGGACTACTGAAATTCTGGGCGCTGTTTGATGCGAACCCACCGTTCACCGCCGACCAATTGAAGGCGCTGACCGCCGGCGACGAATTCGAGGTAATCGACTGGGAAGGCATTTTCGGCGTGAAGGCCACGGTTTTCGCCGATGCCGTGAATGAAACGTTCAACGATCCGCGTTACGGCGACGTGGCCCTGGAGTTTTAAGGTGCGGGAAGTGACGAAGGAGCGAATCGCGGTTCTGGGCGCGGGTCCCATGGGCTTGGGCGTCGCCTACCAATTGGTGCGGGACGGCAAGATCCCGGTGGTGTATGAGGCCGATGATCGGGTCGGGGGTATGGCGGCCCCCTTCGATTTCGGCGGCATGAACATCGAACGTTACTATCATTTCCACTGCACTTCCGATGACGCTTTTTTCGACGTGCTGAAGGAGCTTGGACTAGAAGATAAGCTCCATTGGGTAGAAACCCGCATGGGCTATTTCTTCGACGGAAAGGCTCATCCCTGGGGAAATCCCCTTGCACTGCTGCGTTTCCCCGGTCTCAGTTTCCTCGCCAAGTTCCGCTACGGTCTGCATGCTTTCCTGTCGACGAGGCGGAACGGCTGGAAGGATCTGGACGGGTTGGAGGCAACCGGTTGGATCAAGCGTTGGATCGGCGAGGAAGCCTACGACGTACTCTGGAAAAAGTTGTTCGACCTCAAGTTCTACGACTACGCCAACCAGCTTTCCGCCGCCTGGATCTGGAGTCGCATCCGTCGCATCGGACGCTCCCGTTACGACATTTTCCGAGAAAAGCTCGGATATCTCGATGGAGGCTCCGACACGCTGTTGCAGGGGATGAAGGCCTATATCGAGGCCAATGGCGGCGAAGTCCGCCTGGGCAGTGCCGTCAACAAGGTCGAAATTCGTAATGGCGCTGTTACGGGCGTGGAAGTGGCCGGCGAAGTCCACGCCTTCGATAAAGTCATCAGCACGATTCCTCTGCCTTTCGTACCGCGAATCATGCCCGACCTGCCATCAGCCATCCTCGATAAATACCGCGCACTCAAAAACATCGCCGTCGTTTGCGTCATCGCCAAGTTGCGTCGGCCGGTCACCGGGAATTTCTGGCTGAACGTCAACGACCCCGACATGGACATCCCGGGCATCGTCGAGTACACCAATCTGCGGCCCATGGACCATCACATCGTGTATGTGCCGTTTTACGTGCCAGGCGAACATCCGAAGTACGCCGAAGCCGATGAGGCTTTCCTGGATAAGGTGAAGCGCTATCTATTTCGGATCAATCCCACGCTGACCGAGGCCGACATCATCGACATCCGGGCACATCGGTATCGGTATGCGCAACCCATTTGCGAGCCAGGGCACCTGGAAAAGCTGCCGGCGGTACAAGTGCCCGTACGAGGACTGCTGGCGGCCGATACATCCTATTGCTACCCGGAGGACAGGGGAATCTCGGAAAGCATCGGCTTCGCGCGCCGCATGGCGAGGATGATCTGAACATGCTTCTCCAGTTCATGTCCCGCGAGTTCATCCTCTTCCTGGTGACAGGCGGTTTCGCCGCCGCCGTCAATTTCGGTAGCCGCATTATTTTCAACCGGTGGATGTCCTATTCCTCCGCCATCGTGCTCGCCTACCTCGCCGGCATGATCACTGCATTCCTCCTGGCGAAAACCTTCGTCTTCTCCAAATCCCGCCATTCCACGGCGCGCTCCGGGGTCTATTTCACCCTGGTCAATGCCGTGGCAGTCCTCCAGACCTGGGGGATCAGCATGCTCCTCGCTTATTACCTCCTGCCGGGCCTCGGTATGGTGAACCATCAGCGGGAAATCGCCCATCTCGTCGGCGTCGCGGTCCCTGTGTTAACCAGCTACTTGGGGCATCGGCACTTTTCTTTCCGGCGCTGAACGTGTCCCAAACCCATTAAATAAGCGAGTTAATCCCCCGGCAAAGCCCTGTCTCTTGATCAGATCTTTGATCAAGGGACAGCCCCGACATCAAGCGCTCGGAGCGCGTTAAATCCTTGGACTCGTTCATCCAAGCGTGTCAGGCCAAGATGCAAGGTCGCCCAGCTGGCTCGTCCCGTGCGTTTGCTGTCATAGAAGCCGCCCAGCTTGGCGATGCTCGCATAGGCCCATTTGAGTTTCGGCGGCGTTTTTGGCACAGCTTTGTCTGGGCTCACGCTTACCCACAGGATTTTCGGCTCTGTTGAATTTCAAGTGGGTTGACCGGCTAGGTGCGGGTTCAGCCCACCGAAGTTGAGCTTCCCCGCAACAAGGAACAAGACCGTCCTTATCGTTCGAAAGTTACCGTAGCCCCGAGCCTTTCGTTTGGCGGACTGG
>JACPFT010000007.1 GCA_016182845.1 Gammaproteobacteria bacterium | reverse complement strand
AAACCACCAAGCAACGGAATAAGCCCTTCGTAATTCAGCGACATACCACACCATCCTTATAAAAACCAACGCCTAGAAACGGGATATAACGCCGCGTTGAGCGCCTTCCGCGCAGCGGAAGTGCGCTCCAACGCATAGTTAGAACTCACGTCAGATCAACAGGTTAAAGACGACGTATGTAACGCCTTCCAGCTCTCTACAGCACAAAAGCCTGGCATCGCTTTAACTTTCTCTTCAGTAAACGCATAGAGCTCTTCGTCAGAAAGCGCCATATCAACTTTAAATTTGCATGGTTGATTAACATACCAAGGTGTATCGACGAAGACCTCAAAACGATTACCTTCAGGATCTCGAAAATATAGAGACCATGTAGTACCGTGAGACACAGCATCCACAGAAACCATCGCAGCCAACATCACCTCATAAAAGTAACGCAGCTCTGAAAACGATTGAGTTCTGAACGAAATGTGATCTACTTGGCTATTCAGCACCCTGTAGTTCGATCGCGGATTCAACACCAACTGATGATGCTCGTCAGGGTTCCGACTAAGAAATACCATTCCATCTTCACCATCACCACGGTCAGTCACAACAAATCCAAGGCAACTCGTATAAAACGCCTCCATCACTGCTACGTCTCTAACATACAGCTCTACATGACTAAGAGAGATTGACGGAAACGCCATTTCAAACATACCTCAATGCACTTCGCACAAAATTATACCAGCAGCGCCAACTCTTGTGGGTTCTAACGCCGCGTTGAGCGCCTTCCGCGCAGCGGAAGTGCGCTCCAACGCATAGTTAGACGACTTTTCGGAAAACTACAAGACCAATAACATTCCCTAGCAGACCAACAGAAAGACATCCCAAATAGGTCCACCACTTCACTTCCAAGGAATTTCTAGACGATGACCCATCTTCCCCGACCATGAATGTCGCCATATTACACTCAGGAGCCCCCCAAAGCTTGGGATCTGATCTGCAAACCTTAGCCTCGCACTCGTATCGTCCAGCTGAATGGACATCTAGCGCGCTATCAAACACAAGATACCCAGAAGCTACCATCGCCCCAATCGAAACCAAAATGAGTAATGTCGCAATTCTCTTCACTATACCCACCAGCCAAGTTGTCTAACGCCGCGTTGAGCGCCTTCCGCGCAGCGGAAGTGCGCTCCAACGCATAGTTAGCCGACCGCTTATTTGCCACGCACCCCGACACCATCAAGAACAGGACGAATAGATTCAATTCGGCTTGATGTTCTAGCTACAATAGCATCTGCACATTCAGCCACACGAAGTCCTCCACAGAACCCAACCGTTGAATCAATATAGATAGAGACCCCGTTACCCTCTTGAGCTAAAACCCAAACTATTGAATAAGCAGACACCCCATCTAACCCACCATCTTTCATATCGACCGATGAAATTATCACCCCAACCCTACCCCGTTCAGACTCCGATATTCGCATTGAGGCAGAACGCTGAACGCCCTCCTTTATTGCATACACCAACCTCTCGCCGACGATATCATTTCCCGTATGAAGCACCTGAACCGGATCCTTCGCCATCACAGGACCAGAAAGTAAAATGAGCAGAACAGCTAATTTCATCTTCACAGCACCTCCATACCGCGACGCCTTTTACAGGTTGGCTAACGCCGCGTTGAGCGCCTTCCGCGCAGCGGAAGTGCGCTCCAACGCATAGTTGTATCAATCAATGGCGTTCTCGTCACGCGAAGAACGGGCAGTCACTGCGCGATAGCGGAGCTGTCGCGCATCACTGACACAACCTCGGACGATTCGCTTCAGTCTCGCCATCCCGATTCAGGAATCCCACACCCGGGGTACAACTATCGAATATCCACCATTTTGTCAGTAAACACTTACGTCAAAAATGGGAGATAAGTGGCATTGTGTATGGGGTAACTCATTGAATAGCCTATGGGGGAGGATGCAAATGGGATGATAACGTTGGTAGAGGGGGCGTCATCATGGTTCAGAGGCAGCCATTTCTGATTGACCAAGTCGTGGCGTGTATTCGTGCGAAGCACTATAGCATTCGCACGGAGCGCGTGTATGTTCAGTGGATTCGTCGTTATATCGTATTTCACGGCACTCGTCACCCGATGGACCTGGGGCGGTCGCATTTGGAGCGCTTTCTTAGCTTTCTGGCGGTGGATGGGCGTGTGGCGGCTGCTACGCAGAATCAGGCTTTGGCGGCTATCTTGTTTTTGTATCGGGATGTGCTCGGCTCGCCTTTGGCGTGGGTGGATGAGGTGGTTCGGGCTAAGAAGCCGGTGAAATTGCCGGTGGTTCTTACCCGGGACGAGGTCAGCCGGGTGTTGGGGCGCATGGAGGGGACGCCATGGCTGATGGCTAGCCTCTTATATGGCTCTGGGCTGCGGCTTATGGAGTGCCTGCGGCTGCGCATCAAGGATGTGGACTTTGGCATGCATCAGATCGTGGTCCATGACGGCAAGGGCGCCAAGGATAGGGTGACGACCTTGGCGGATAAGCTGGTTCCGGCCTTGCATACGCAGATTGAGCGGGTTCAACGCCTGCATGAGTCCGACTTGGCGGCGGGTCTGGGCGAAGCGCCCTTGCCTTATGCCCTGGACCGCAAGTTACCCAGCGCCAGCCGGGAGTTTGCCTGGCAGTTTCTGTTTCCCAGCAAGCGCTTGAGCGCGGACCCGCGCGATGGCGTGGTCCGGCGGCATCATGTGGACGAGAAGGTCCTGCAACGTGCCGTGAAAGAGGCCGTGCGGGGCGCGGCGGTTTACAAGCCGGCTTCCTGCCATACCTTTCGGCACTCTTTTGCCACGCATCTGTTGGAGTCCGGCTACGACATACGCACGGTGCAGGAGCTCTTGGGTCACAGCGACGTGGCGACCACGCAGATCTATACCCACGTATTGAACCGGGGTGGCCAGGGCGTGCGCAGTCCGCTGGACTGAGGCTGGACTACACTTCTGGGACGGATCCGGGTTGTGCTCGGCGCGCGGTTGAATCTGGAGCGGGCAGGATGCCGGGCTGGCCTCGCTTGCGGAACGGTACATAAAGGAAGGAAGAGCGGGTGGAGCTGGGCGCGAGTGCAAGTGCACATCGAAGGAAGCCGTGATGACCCTGGCGGAATACCGGGAGACGCTGAAGGCCTTGTCGGACCGCCTAGTGGCTATCCAGAGGCCGATCCGCATTCTCGATGCCATCAAGTGGCCGGCCCGGGTGCGCGAGCAGTTCTTCGCCGCCGGCTGCACGCAGATGCCCGCCGTGGATGCAGCCTATTACGAGGCGCTGAGTTTGGCCTTCGCGCCGGATGCCAAGCTGGCGGAGCTGTCGGAGTTCAAGGCCGAGGTCAAGCGCCGGTTGGGGAAGCAGGATCCCCTGGGTAGCATCTTGCTCGCCAATGCCGAGCAATACCAACTGGTCATTTACCTGCTGCTCAATCGTGGCAAGCTGGATTTTCTTCGCCATAGCCGTGCCCTGTACGGCTCTACCTACGATCACTTTCGCGGCGACAAGAAGCCGATCTACGAGGTAGCGGAGCTGATGTGCGGCATCTTCGCCCAGCCCGCCGCCGACCGCCTGTCCCAGGAGTTTCCGAAGACGCTCACTGCCGAGTCGGCGGTGAGCCAGCTGAGCGGTCGTCTGAGCGGGTATTTCGACGAGGACCGAGTGCAGGTCAAGCTGTCGGACGGCATCGTCGCCGATGCGGCGGCGGGCGGGGACAGCATCAAGATGAATTCGGGGGCGCGCTTCTCGGAGCGGGACTTGCGCGTGCTGGAAGTGCACGAGGGCTGGGTGCATGTGGGCACCACCATCAATGGGCGGCGCCAGCCCTGGGCGACCTGGCTGTCGGTGGGGTCGCCGCGCATCACCGCGGTGCAGGAGGGTCTGGCGGTACTGATGGAGATGCTGACTTTCGTGTCTTTCCCGCATAGGGCCAAGCGCATCAATGACCGTATCCTGGCCACGCGCCTCGCCGAGGACGGCGCCGATTTTCTGCAGGTCTTCGACTATTTCCGCACGCGCGGTTATTCGGAGACCGAGTGTTACGTCATCGCCCAGCGCGTGTTTCGTGGCGGCATGGTGACGGGCGGCGTGCCCTTCACCAAGGACATTTCCTATTGCCGGGGCTTCGTGGAGAACGTGAATTTCATGCGCAGCGCCATCGCGGCGGGCCTGCCCGAGCTCATTCCCATGCTCTTTGTCGGCAAGGTGACCTTGGACGACATCCCCCTGCTCTACGAGAAGCTCCTGGAGGGGATCGTGGCGCCGCCGCGCTATCTGCCGCCCATGTTCGCCGATCTGAACAGCCTCTACGTCTGGCTGGGCTTCTCCAGCGGCCTGAACCGCATCAACATGCGCCGGGTGCAGCGCCATTACCGGGAGTTGTTCGCCAGCCTTCCCAATGTCATGCCCCTGCCCAAGGCCCATCATCACCACCGGGGGCATGGGGGGGAGGCTGAGGGGGGGCGTAAAGACTGAGCCGTGGCGACCGGTCCCGTTCATCCTTCGACAGGCTCAGGACGAACGGGCTCTAGGTGGTCGGTCGATTCGTGGCGGGATAACATGACTGGCATCAAACCGCCTGGAGACACCCATGTTTCAGCTACACCCTCAACTCGCCCAGGATTGCGAGGTCTTGTGCGACTGGCCGCTTTGCCGCGTGCTCCTGATGCGCGATGCCAATTATCCCTGGCTGATCCTGGTTCCGCGCCGGGTGGATAAGCGGGAGATCTACGAACTCTCCGAGTCCGATCAGGCGCTCTTGCTCCGGGAGTCCAGCCGGCTGGCACAGGGCATGGCGGCGCTGTTCGGGGCCGACAAGATGAATATCGCGGCCCTGGGCAATATGGTGCCGCAGCTGCATGTGCATCATATCGCGCGCTTCCGGTCCGATCCGGCCTGGCCCAAGCCGGTCTGGGGGCAGGCGCCGGCCAAGCCCTATGGCGAGACGGAGCTGGCGGCACGGCGGCTGGCCCTGGCGCCGCTCCTGGATACGGGAATGTGATCGGAATTTATGCGGCGCAACATGAACGCTCAAGAAGATAATTCGCCGAACAGCAGCCACGCCCGCCGTCACCGAATTTAGTTCGCGACATCGCTTGATCTCGGCGCCTACCTCTATCTATAGTTCGACATAGGCCGCATTCGGCGGCCTTTTCTGTGCCCGGGTAAACGACCGAGCCCTGTCGAAGAGAGAGCCACATGAGCCCCATCAGCGCCGCGTTCCAGGACTATGTGCAAGCCGGCACCACGGCGCGTGCACCGGTTTCCGTGTCCTTCGAGTTCTTTCCGCCCAGCGACGAGGCCATGGAGCAGACCCTGTGGCGCTCGGTGGAACGCCTGGCGCCGCTCAACCCCCGCTTCGTGTCGGTGACCTATGGCGCCGGCGGCTCGACCCGGGCGCGCACCCATGCCGTGATCCAGCGCATCCTCGCCGAGACCAGCCTGACGCCCGCGTCGCACCTGACCTGCGTGGGCGCGACCCGCGAGGAGATCGATGCCGTGGCGCGGGACTACTGGAACGGCGGCGTGCGCCATATCGTGGCCCTGCGCGGCGATCCGGAGGCCGGTGCCGAGCGTTATGTGCCGACAACCGGCGGTTATGCCTATGCCGCCGACCTGGTGCGCGGCCTGAAGAAGGTCGGCGACTTCGAGCTCACCGTGGCGGCCTATCCGGAAGTGCATCCGGAGGCGCCTAGCGCCCGCTTCGATCTGGACAACCTGAAGCGCAAGATCGATGCCGGCGCGAGCCGGGCCATCACCCAGTTCTTCTTCTATAACGACAGCTTCCTGCGCTTCCGCGATCAATGCGCGGCGGCGGGAATTCATTGCGAGCTAGTGCCGGGCATCCTGCCGGTGACCAATTTCGGCCAGCTCACCCGCTTCGCGGGGCGCTGCGGCGCCCTGGTGCCGCAATGGTTGCACAAGGCCTTCGAGGGCCTGGACGCCGATCCGGACACCCGGCGCCTGATCGCGGCCAGCATCGCCATCGAGCAGGTGCGCAACCTGCAGGCCCGTGGCGTCGAGAATTTCCATTTCTACACCCTGAACCGCGCCGAATTGACCTACGCTATCTGTCATGCCCTGGGCTTAAGACCGGCGATGCGAAAGGCGGCGTGAGGGGAAGCGCCACACCGACCGCCCGTGACTCTAGTTCCTGACTGGGTCCCCGCCTGCGCGGGGACGACGGGCGGTTGGTAAGCTTCCTACGCCCTTGCCGCCCCGTATCGGCGCGGCTCTGCCCATCTGATTTGTTGTAGAGGCTGCCCGTGTCCGTCTGTTCCCATGCCCATCATCATGCCCCTGCCGGCGGCAGCGTGCCCGCGCCCTTGAGCGCCGAGGCGCTGGCGGTCGATTTTTCAGTCTCGGCCGAGGCCCGTGCCGCCCGCGTCGCGCGCCTGAAGGCCAAGCTCGCCAGCCGCCTGCTGTTCCTGGACGGCGGCATGGGCACCATGATCCAGGGCTATGGCCTGTCCGAGGCGGACTACCGCGGTGCACGCTTCGCCGACTGGCCCCGGGATCTGAAGGGCAATAACGATCTGCTGAGCCTGACGCAGGCCGGCATCATCGGCACGATCCACCGGGCTTATTTGCAGGCCGGCGCCGATCTCATCGAGACCAATACCTTCAATTCCAGCGATGTGTCCCTGGCCGATTACGGCATGGAGGAGCTGGTCTACGAGCTGAACCACGCCGGGGCGCGCCTGGCGCGAGCCGTGTGCGCCCAGTTCGAGGCGGAGACCGGGCAGGAGCGCTATGTGGTGGGCATCCTGGGGCCGACCAGCCGCACCTGCTCGCTCTCCCCGGACGTCAACGACCCGGGCTTTCGCAATATCGATTTCGATGCCCTGGTGGCGACTTATCGCATCGCGGCCGAGGCTCTCCTGGACGGCGGTGCGGACCTGCTGATGGTGGAGACCATCTTCGACACCTTGAACGCCAAGGCGGCGCTCTACGCCATCGACTGCGTGCGCGAGCGGCGTGGCGAGGACATCGCCGTGATGATTTCCGGCACCATCACCGATGCCTCGGGACGCACCCTGTCGGGGCAGACCGTGGAGGCCTTCTGGAATTCGGTGCGCCATGCCCAGCCCCTGTCCGTGGGCCTGAATTGTGCCCTGGGCGCGAAGGAGATGCGCCCTTATGTGGAGGAGCTGGCGCGCATCGCGGATTGCGCGGTCAGCGCCCATCCCAATGCCGGACTGCCCAATGCCTTCGGCCAGTACGACGAGACGCCGGAGCAAACGGCGGCGATCTTGCGGGAATTCGCCGAGAGCGGCTTCCTGAATATCGCCGGTGGCTGCTGCGGGACGACGCCGGGGCATATCGCGGCCATTCATCGCGAATTGCATGAACTGACGCACCGGGAAATCCCGGTGATCGAGCCGCAATGCCGCCTGGCGGGCCTGGAGGCCTGCAATATCGGGCCGAAGTCCCTGTTCGTGAATGTGGGCGAGCGCACCAATGTCACCGGCTCGGCGCGTTTCCGGAAGCTGATCGAGGCCGGGGATTATGCCTCGGCCTTGGAAGTCGCCAAGCACCAGGTGGATAACGGCGCGCAAGTCGTCGACATCAATATGGACGAGGGCATGCTGGATTCGGAAGCGGCCATGGTGCGCTTCCTGAAGCTTCTGGCCGCCGAGCCGGATATCGCCCGCGTGCCGATCATGCTGGATTCCTCGAAATGGACGGTCCTGGAAGCGGGGCTGAAATGCGTGCAGGGCAAGGCGGTGGTCAATTCCATCAGCCTGAAGGAAGGCGAAGAGAAATTCCTGGAACAGGCGCGCCTGGTTCGCCGCTATGGCGCGGCGGTGGTGGTCATGGCCTTCGACGAGACCGGCCAGGCCGATACCATCGCCCGCAAGATCGCCATCTGCGAGCGGTCCTACCGGCTGTTGCTGGGTATCGGATTTCCCGCCGAGGATATTATTTTCGACCCGAATATCTTCGCGGTGGCGACCGGGATAGCCGAGCACAATAATTACGCGGTGGATTTCATCGAGGCGACACGGGAAATCCGTCGGCGCTGTGCCCATGTGCAGGTCTCCGGCGGCGTGTCCAATGTGTCCTTCTCCTTCCGCGGCAACGACGCCGTGCGCGAGGCCATCCACTCGGTCTTCCTCTACCACGCCATCCATGCCGGCCTGTCCATGGGCATCGTCAATGCCGGGCAGTTGGCCATTTATGCCGATATTCCCACCGAGCTGCGCGAGGCGGTGGAAGACGTAGTGCTCAACCGGCGCGAGGATGCGACGGAACGGCTTCTGGACATCGCCGGGCAGTACAAGGCCGGCGGCGAGAAGAAGGCCGATGGCCGGGATCGGGCCTGGCGCGACTGGCCGGTGAACAAGCGCCTGGAATATGCCCTGGTCAAGGGCCTGGACGAGTTCGTCGAGGCCGATACCGAAGAGGCGCGCGCGGCGGCGAGCCGGCCCCTGGACGTGATCGAAGGCCCGCTGATGGAAGGCATGAACGTGGTGGGCGATCTCTTCGGCGAGGGCAAGATGTTCCTGCCGCAAGTGGTGAAATCGGCGCGGGTGATGAAGCGTGCCGTGGCCTATCTGATCCCGTTCATCGAGGCGGAGAAGAACGGCGCGCGCCAGAGCAATGGCAAGATCGTCATGGCCACGGTGAAGGGCGATGTGCACGACATCGGCAAGAATATCGTGGGCGTGGTGCTCCAGTGCAATAACTACGAGGTCATCGATCTCGGGGTCATGGTGTCCTGCGAGAAAATCCTGGAAACGGCGCGCGCCGAGAATGCCGATTTGATCGGCTTGTCCGGTTTGATCACGCCGTCCCTGGACGAGATGGTGCATGTGGGCAGGGAGATGCAGCGCCAGGGCTTCACGCTCCCGCTGCTCATCGGCGGCGCCACCACCTCGCCGGCCCACACGGCGGTGAAGATCGATCCGGCCTATGAGGGGCCGGTGGTTTATGTGAAGGATGCCTCGCGGGCCGTGGGTGTGGCCCAGAGCCTGCTCTCCGCCACGCAAAAGGCGGAATTTCTCGCCAAGGTGAATGCGGAGCACGAGCGCAAGCGCGACATCCATGCCAACCGCCGGCCCCGCGAGGCGCTCCTGAGCCTGGAGGAAGCACGGGCGCGGCGTTTCGCGCCGGATTGGACGGGCTATGTGCCGCCGGTGCCCCAAAAATTGGGCGTTACGGCGTTCGAGAATTACCCGCTCGCCGAGCTCGTGCCCTATATCGACTGGACGCCGTTCTTCGCCACCTGGGATCTGCACGGCAGCTTCCCGCGCATCCTGGACGATGAGGTCGTCGGGACCCAGGCGCGGGAGCTGTATGCCAACGCCCAGGCCATGCTGACAACGCTCGTCGAAGAGAACTGGCTCACCGCGCGGGCAGTGTTCGGACTGTTTCCGGCCGCGAGCCGGGACGAGAGCATCGAGATCTATGCCGACGAGGGGCGCGGCGCGGTGGCGATGCGGCTGGAGCATCTGCGCCAGCAGAAGCCCAAGCCGGACGGCAAGCCCCAGTATGCCTTGAGCGATTTCGTCGCGCCGGCGAGTAGCGGCCGGGCCGATTATATCGGCGCCTTCGCGGTGGCGGCCGGCTTCGGGATCGAACCCCATCTCGCCCGCTTCGAGGCGGCCCACGACGATTATTCGGCGATCCTCCTGCAGGCCCTGGCGGATCGCCTGGCCGAAGCCCTGGCAGAGCGGCTGCACGAGCGGGTGCGCAAGGAGCACTGGGGCTATGCGGCGGAGGAGCGGCTGGATAATGCCGCCCTGATCGCGGAGGGCTACAAGGGCATACGCCCGGCGCCCGGTTATCCGGCCTGCCCCGAGCACACCGAGAAGGGCCGGATCTGGGAGTTGTTGGGCGTGGAGAATGCCATCGGCATGCGGCTCACCGAGAGCTATGCCATGTATCCGGCGGCGGCGGTGTCCGGCTGGTATTTCAGCCACCCGGAGGCCAGGTATTTTGGCCTGGGACCCGTGGACAGGGATCAGGTGGAGGATTACGCGCGGCGCAAGGGCTGGCGGCGCGCCGAGGCCGAGCGTTGGTTGGCGCCGGTCCTGGGGTATGAGGCGGAATAACGATTGGCGAGTGCCATCCCCCTCTGGTAAGTGGCATCCCTCCCCCCTCTCCCCTCCCCCGCCAGGGGGGAGGGGATAAGAGCGGCGCGGGGACGACGGGTTGTACGCCGAACACTTTAAGCAATAAAACCACATGCACAGAATAAGATTCGACACTCAACTTCAAGCCGGCATTGGATTGAATTTAATTCTATGAATATACCTAAATGCGCTTGCGCGCCGAATTCAATTCACTAGAATAACGCTCACACCCACTCCCGCCGAATTTCATAGGAGCACTGCCGTGAACCCCAAGCCGATTACCCCGTGCCTCCCGCACCCGGTGACAGGGTTCGCCCGCTCCTGTCCGCCTCGTCACGCCCTAACGCGAATGTGCCGCTGATTACTCCCCCCTGAACACCATCAGGCCGAGCTCCCGGAGCCCGGCATAGCAGCACTAGCACGGCGCGAAAAAAGCACAGCGCGCCGCGATGACGAGGATTTCCCATGGCTACGGCCGATACGAATCTGAATGAGGGCGCACTGCGCCATGCCGAACTGGGCCTGTTGCGCCCGGAAGCACCGGCGCCGCTCTGGGCCAACCAGGGCAGGCCGCTGGTGGATGCCCTGCCCATCTCGCTCGCCTACCGCAGCTGGGGCCGGCTCAATGCCGACGGCGACAATGCCGTCTTGGTCCTGCACGCCCTGACCGGCAACACCGAGGCGGATCAATGGTGGTCCGGGCTGTTCGGGCCGGGCCGGCTGCTGGATCCGGAGCACTGGTTCATCGTCTGCCCCAACCTCCTGGGCTCCTGCTACGGCTCGACGGGCCCGGGCGAGATCGCCCCCGACGGCCGGCTCTGGGGCGAACGCTTTCCGCGCCTGGGGCCCGGCGATCAGGTGACCGCCCTCGAGCGCCTGCGCGAGCACCTGGGTGTCGCGCGCTGGCAGCGGTGCTTGGGCGGCAGCCTGGGCGGCTTCGTGGCCCTGGAATATGTCTACCAGGCCCCGGCGCGTTGCGCCGACGTCCTGGTCCTGGCCACGGCCCACAAGATCAACGCCCTGGCCAGCGGCTACAACCATCTGCAACGCAGTCTCATCACCGGCGATGCCGAGTTCCCGGCCCGGGAGTACGACGGCGCGCCGGAGTTGAAAGGCCTGGCTCAGGCACGCATGCACGCCATGCTCACCTACCGCAGCTTCGGCCTGTTCGAGGCGCGCTACGGCAAGGACCGGGAGGGCAAGGCCGAGCTGGCGAGCTATCTGGATTACCAGGGGGAGAAGCTGGTGCAGCGTTTCGAGCCGGCGGCCTATATCGCCCTGACCCAGTGCATGGATGCCCACGATCTGGAACGGCACGGCGTGCCCCTGGTTCAGACCCTGCGGGACTTCGCCATCGAGGGCGGGCGGCTGGCCATCGTGTCCTACGCCCAGGACCAGCTGTTCCCGGCCTGGCAGCAGCGGGAACTGGCCGAGGCGGCCGGACGCGCGGGGCTGCCGGTGCGCCTGTTCGATTATAACAGCGCCTTCGGCCACGATGCCTTCCTGGCCGATACGGAGGTCCTGGATCGGGATCTGCGGCATAGCCTCGCCCAGAACTGGACGCATACCTTTTGGACCAGCAGCCATGGGACGGCCCCGCAGCGCCGTCAGAGCTGCGCGCCGTGGAGCGAATAAGATGAGCACGAACACCATTAGCCAAGTGGCGAAATTCGGCGGCACCAGCGTCGGCGATGCCCGCTGCATCCAGCGCGTCCTCGGCATCGTCAACGAGGCGCCCGGCGTGCGCCTGGTGGTCCTGTCCGCCAGCGGCGATACCACCGACCACCTCGTGGACCTCTATGACGCGGCCCTGACCGGAGCGGCGGTGAAGGCGGCCCGCGCCTACGAGCGCATCTACGAGCATCACACCAAGGCGGCCCAGGACCTGGGGCTGTCCCTCAAGGACTTCGCCGAGCTGAACGACCGCCTGGCGGAGCTGCTCTCGGTGTCCAGCCAGATCCGCAGGAAGCACCCTGATCCGGCCCTGCGCGACCGCCTCTTGGGTTTCGGCGAGGCCCTGTCCTGCTTTCTGTTCAGCCGCTTCGCCAAGCAGAAGGGCCGGCACACGGCCTGGCTCGATGCCCGCGAGCTCCTGCCCACCGACAGCCGCTACGGCCAGGCCCGGCCGGACCGGGAAGGTCTGAAGGCGCGTGTCGAGGCCAAGCTCCGTCCCTTAATCGCGGCGGGCGTGCTCGTCGTGACCCAGGGCTTCGTGGGCGCCGACAGCGAAGGGCGGCCGACGACCCTGGGGCGCGGCGGTTCGGACTTCTCCGCCTCGCTCTATGCCGAGGCCCTGGGCGTGGACGAGGTCCATATCTGGACCGACGTGCCCGGCGTGTACACGACGGATCCGCGCGAGGTGGACAGCGTGCTGCCCATTCCCCATCTGTCCTATGCCGAGGCCGAGGCCCTGGCGGCGGCGGGCGGCAAGGTCATCCATCCGCACACGGTGTTCCCGGCCCGGGCCCAGGGCATCCCTATCTGGGTCGGCTCCAGCCTGATCCCCGGCGCGCCGGGCACCTGGATCCGCGCCGCCGGACCCAAGGCCGATGCCCAGGTACGCGCCCTGGCCAGCCAGGACTATCCGGTGCTCTGGATCGGCGAGTGGCCGGAGGCCAAGGCCACGGAATGCGCCGAGAAGCTGATCGCCCGGCTCGAAGAGAAGGGCGGCGAGGTCCTCTACCGCAGCGAGCGGCGCGTGGTCCTGGCCTTCGCCGAGCGCCTGAAATTCAATCGCGACGAGAGCCGCTGGCTGCGCGCCTGCGGCGAATGGCGGGAGCATCTCAACGTGCGCGCCATCAGCCTGATCGGCCAACACCTGGACGCCAATGCCGGGCTCCAGGCGCGCCTGCCGGAGCTCCTGGACGGCTTCGGCGTCCTGGCCAGCGTGCACGACGAACCGGCCCTGGCCTGGCGGGTATTCGTCCCCCGGGACCAGGCCTTGGGCCTGCTTCGCCATCTACACCGCGAATTACTGGAAAACCAAGGGCTTACAGCCCATAAACCGGCGGAGACCGCAGCATGCAGCGCCTGAACATCCTCCTACTCGGCTTCGGCCATGTGGGCCGCGCCTTCGCCGCCCTGGTGCGGGAGCGCCAGCCCGAGTTCCTGGCCCTGGGCCTGGACCTGCGCCTGACCGGGATCGTAGCCCGCCATGCCAGCCTGTTCGACGCCGCCGGCCTGGATCTGGCGCGGCTGACGGCCCAAGTTCCCGGCCAGAGCCTGGACAGCCTGCCGCGCGGGCTGTCGGAGCTGCGCGGACTCAATGCCCAGCAACTCCTGGCGCGGGGCGACATCGATCTGGTGGTGGAGCTGACGCCCACGGATCTGGCCACCGCCCAACCGGCCCTGGACCATATCAGCTGGGCCCTGAAGCGCGGCCTGGCGGTGGTGACCGCCAACAAGGGCCCCTCGGCCCGCTACGGCGCCGAGCTCGATGCCCTGAAGGCGGCTCACGGCGGCAGCCTGGGGCTGGAGGGCACGGTCCTGGGCGGCACGCCCTTGCTGCACCTGGCGCGCGGCGCCCTGGCCGGGCAGACCGTGCTGCGCCTGCGCGGCATCCTGAACGGCACGAGCAACTACATCCTCAGCCAGATGGAGCAGGGCCTGAGTTTCGATGCGGCCCTGGCCGATGCGCAAGTCCGTGGCTATGCCGAGGCCGAACCCAGCGCCGACGTGGACGGCTGGGATACCCTGGCCAAGACCGCGATCCTGGCCCAGCAGTTCTTCGGCGAGGCCCTGGAGATCGATCTCGTGCCGGTCCAGGGCATACGCGCCCTGACCCCGGCTGATATCGCCGGGGCCAAGGCCCGGGGCGAGCGCTGGAAGCTCATCGCCGAGATCCGCCGGGAAGATGGAGTACTGAGCGCTCGCATCGCGCCGCAATGCCTGGCCGAGTCCGAATCCCTGGCCGGTGTGGGCGGCGTGAACAATGCCGTGTGCATAGACACCGATTGCCTGGCCGGCTTCACCATCTCGGGCCCGGGTGCGGGCCCTAGGGAGACGGCCTCGGCGGTCCTGGCGGATGTCTTGAGGCTGGCGGGGGAGCTGGCGCAGGAGGCGCTTTTCAGGAAGCGGGCCTAGCCTGGGTGCAGGTCCGCAGGACCGGAATCCGGGTTTTCTGATTAAGCCCCCTCTCCCCAGCCCTCCCCCGCCAGGGGGGAGGGAGCAAGAAGGCCCTCTCCCCAGTCCTCTCCCGCCAGGGGAGAGGGAGCAGAACCCCAATCGGGAGGGGGGTAAGAGTTCACCAGGGCAAGGCCCCCAGGTCCACGTTGCCGCCGGTCAGGATGATGCCCACACGCCGGCCGGCGAACTGTTCGGGATAGCTCAAGACCGCAGCCAGCGGAACCGCCGAGGACGGCTCGATCACCAGCTTCATGCGCTCCCAGATGAGGCGCATGGCGGCGACGATGGCGGCCTCGTCCACGGTCAGGATCTCCACCCCTAGCTCGGTCAATAGGACGAAGGGCCGGGGCCCCAGGGTGGCGCGCAGGCCGTCGGCGATGGTGTCGGGCTTCTCCACCGGGGTGATGACCCCAGCTCGCAGGGAGCGCCAGGCGTCGTCGGCGCCGGCCGGTTCGGCGCCGACGATGCGCATGCCCTGATCGACGCCGCGACCAGCCAGGGCCGTGCCCGACATCAGGCCGCCGCCGCCCACCGGCGCCATGAGCACATCCAGCCTGCCCACCTCGTCCAGGAGCTCCAGGGCCGCCGTGCCCTGGCCGGCGATGATGGCGCTGTCGTTATAAGGATGCACGAGCACCGCCCCGGTCTGGGCCTGGATCTGGGCGGTCATGGCATCGCGGGCGGTCTGGTTCGCGGCGCAGAAATGCACCGTCGCGCCATAACCGCGCACCGCCTCCACCTTCACCGGCACCGAATTCTCGGGCATGACCACATGGGCTGGGATGCCCCGCCGGCGGGCCGCCAGGGCGAGTGCCGCGCCGTGGTTGCCGGAGGACTGGGTGACGACGCCGCCGCTCAGGTCCTCGGCCTTGCCGCCGAACAGGGCATTGCAGGCGCCGCGAAACTTGAAGGCGCCCATGGTCTGGAAGTTCTCGCATTTGAACAGCAGCTCGGCGCCGGACAGTTCATTCAGGTGGTTGCAGGTCATGACCGGCGTGCGCTTGACCAGGGGACGGATGCGCTCGGCGGCGGCCTGGACGTCGGTGAAATTCGGTAGGTCCATCTTGATTCCTCGATTGAAGTCCTTCGATACGCGCCTGCGGCGCTACTCAGGACGAACGGATATTTGGGGCTCAATCCTCTCGCAGACTGCCCACCGCCTTGAGCAGCTCGCGGCGGCGGGCGAAATCGGGCATCAGCTGGGCCAGCAGGCGGTAGAAGCCCGGGCCGTGGTTGAATTCGCGCAGATGGCAGAATTCATGAGCGATCACGTAGTCGATGGCATCGGGATGGGCCTTGGCCAGCTGGATGTTCAGGCACACCCGCCCGTCGCGGCTGCAGGAACCCCAGCGCGAGCGCATCCAGCGCAGGCGCAAGTCCGGCCTGGGCAGGCCCCAGGGCGCGGCGGCGGCCCACACCGCCTCGAAACGTTCGCCGAGGATAAGCGGCGCCTGTCCGCGATACCAGGCCTCCAGGCGGGCGCGCACTTGCGCCGCGTCGCCCGGATCCATGACCCGCAGATGCAGCGCCTCGCCCAGGCGCAGTGCCTTGGGCCGGCCGGCCTCAATCTTCAGCACCAGCTCCCCGCCCAGGAAAGGCACGCGCCCGCCGTCGGCCAACACCAGGGCCGGCCGGGCGGCGAATTCCGCTTGCTTGCGGCGCAGCCAGGGCAGGCGCTCCCGCACGAAGCCCTCGATCTCGCCCAGGCCTAAGCGCAGGGGCGCGCGCACCTCGATGCCGCCATCCCGGCGCACCACCAGGCACAGGGTCTTGCGCCGGGCGCGCCGGAGGGTATAGGCCAGGGCCTCGGGCTCGGCATGCAGGAAACGGGATTCGGCGAGAGTCGTGGGCATGGTCGGCTCGGCAGGCAGGGCCGGAGCATTCTGCCAGAGCAGCGGACCGGTGTAACCTTGGCGGAGCCGGTGCGTCCAAGCAACAGACCAACAGGAGACCGCGATGAGCGAGAAAATCGTCAAGACCGAGGCCCAGTGGCGCGCCCAGCTGAGCCCCGAGCAATACCGGGTGGCCCGCGAGGCGGGTACGGAGCGGCCCTTCAGCGGCGAGTTCTACCAGCACCAGGCAAGCGGGCATTACCACTGCGTGTGTTGCGACGCCCTGCTCTTCGATTCCGGCACCAAGTTCGATGCCCATTGCGGCTGGCCCAGCTTCTGGGAGGAGGCCCTGCCCGGCAGCATCACGCGCATCGTGGACAAGAGCCACGGCATGATCCGTGTGGAAGTGCGCTGCGCCCACTGCGATGCGCACCTGGGGCATGTCTTCCCGGACGGGCCGGAGCCGACCGGCGAGCGCTATTGCATCAATTCGGTGGCACTACGGTTTCAGGGGAAGTAGGCCGTAGATACTGTTATTCCGGTCAAGCCGCGTGAGCGGCTTTATCGAAAGGGCGGCCAGAGCGTACGACGCCGAAGGCTACTTGCAGTAGCTTGCGCATCATGGCGCCGATGATCAATTTGGCAGGCTTGCCGTTGCCGGCTAAGCGCTCCCGGTAGTGTTTACCCCAG
>JACPFT010000004.1 GCA_016182845.1 Gammaproteobacteria bacterium | reverse complement strand
CCTAGCGGCTTTGCTTACGCAGGGAGCCTATGGGTTAGGTGGCGTTTCGGTGTGCCGGTCTTACCTGTCGGACATCAGTGGCGCTGGCTTCGCAATCGCTCGGTTGGGACTCGCTTCGGCGCTCGGCTTACTCAAGCCGCTGCGCGGTATTCTTCGTGTCGACTCAGCATCGCCCACAGGATGCGCGCGTTCTTGTTGGCGAGCGCGACCGTGGCAATGTTCTTATTCCGCCGCGTCATCAGGTCCTGTATCCACCGGCTGCGCCGGTCGGATTTCCCCTCGCTGGCCGTGACGCAGGCACGGGCGCCGTGGATGAGCAAGGTCCGCAAGTAGACGTCGCCGCGTTTGCTGATACCGCCGAGCCGGCTTTTCCCGCCGCTGGAATGCTGGCTGGGCACCAGCCCCAGCCACGCCGCGAAGTCGCGCCCGCTCTGGAACTGCTTGGCATCGCCCACGCTGGCCAGCACGGCCGAGGCGCTCACCGGGCCAATGCCCGGCACTTGCTGAACCTGCCGCACCCGGTCATCGACGTCGGCATGTGCGGTCAATTGCCGGTTCAATGCCGCCACCCGTGTCTCCATGGCCAGGAGCTCGTCATAGAGGCCGCTGAGCAGCTCCCGGAACGTCCCCGGCAGCCCGTTCTCGCCGTCCTCCAGGAAACCAGGCAGGGCCTTGCGCACGGCGGCCACGCCCTGGGTGTCGATGAACAGGCCGAATTCGGCCAGCAAACCGCGGATTTCATTGACCAGCGCCGTCCGCGCCTTGACCACGCGCTCACGCACGCGATGCACGCTTTGCATGGCTTGTTGGTCGGCGCTCTTCACGGTGACGAAGCGCATGTTCGGCCGTGAGACCGCCTCGCAAATGGCTTCGGCATCGTTGGCGTCGTTCTTGTTGCCCTTCACATAGGGTTTGACGAATTGCGGCGGAATGAGCTTGACCACATGCCCCATGGCGGCCAATTCGCGTGCCCAGTAATGGGCGCTGCCGCAGGCCTCCATGCCAATCAAGGTCGGCGCGAGGGTCTGAAAGAACTGCCGCATCTGCGCACGACTCAAGGCCTTGCGCGCCACCGGCCGCTCTCCGGCATCGACGCCATGCACTTGAAATACCCGCTTTGCCAAATCCATACCGACGCGCTTAAGCTCCATGTTGGACTCCTCTCATCAATTGACTGTGTTCGCAAACCCAGTCTGGCACGCGATGCCGTTTTGGTGGGAGGAGTCCATACCATTGCCCTACGCCTCAGCCGCCGCTCACCGCGCCGCCTTCCGGAATGCCGCCCTCGGTCAGCTTGCGCGGGTCCAGCAGGGCCTCCAGCTCCTCGCGCGCCAGGCCGCTCATCTCCACCGCCACGTCCAGGACCGGCCGCTGCTGGGCATAGGCCTGCTTCGCGATGGCCGCAGCCTGCTCGTAGCCGATGCGCGTGTTCAGGGCCGTGACCAGGATGGGGTTGCGCGCCAGGGCGTGCTCCAACACGTCCTCGTTGACCGTGAAGCCGGCCACGGCCTTGTCGGCCAGCAGGTGCACGGCATTGGCCAAGAGGTTCAGGCTGTCCAGCAAATTGGCCGCCACCAGGGGCTGCATGGTGTTGAGCTGGAAGTTGCCGGAGGTGCCGGCGAAGGCGATGGCGGCATCGTGGCCCATGACCTGGGCGCAGACCATGAGCACCATCTCCGGGATCACCGGGTTGACCTTGCCGGGCATGATGGACGAGCCGGGTTGCAGGGCGGGCAGGGCGATCTCGGCCAGGCCGGCCAGGGGACCGGAGTTCATCCAGCGCAGGTCGTTGGCGAGCTTGTGCAGGGTCACCGCCAGGGCGCGCAGCTGGCCGGACAGCTCCACCAGGGCGTCGATGCCGGCCATGCGCGCCATGGGGTAGTCGGCGGGGCGGAAGCTCTCGCCGGTGGTCAGATCCAGCTGCTTGCAGGCGCGGGCGGCGAACTCCGGGTGGGCGTTGACGCCGGTGCCCACGGCGGTGCCGCCCAGGGGCAGGGCCGCCAGATGCGGCAGGCTATGGCGCAGGCGCTCGCCGGCGCAATAGACCTGGGCGGCCCAGGCGCCGATTTCCTGGCCCAGGGTGATGGGCAGGGCGTCCATGAGATGGGTGCGTCCGGTCTTCACCACCTGCTCGAATTCCTTGGCGCGGCGCTTCAGCTCGGCATAGAGATGATCCAGGGCCGGCAGGAGGCCCAGGTGCAACTGCAGCACACAGGCCACGTGGATGGCGCTGGGAATCACGTCGTTGCTGCTCTGGCCCATGTTGACGTGATCGTTGGGGTGCACCGCCTCGCCGCAGGCCCGGCTCGCCAGGGTCGCCAGCACCTCGTTCATGTTCATATTGGAGCTGGTGCCCGAGCCGGTCTGGTAGACATCCACCGGGAACTGCTCATGGTAGCGGCCCAGGGCCACCAGGCCGGCGGCGTCGGCGATGGCCTGGGCGCGCGCCGGGTCCAGCAGACCCAGTTCGGCATTGGCCAGGGCGGCGGCCTGCTTGATCAGGGCCAGGGCCTCCAGGAAGGGGCCGGGCAGGCGCTGGCCGCTGACCGGAAAATTATCCACGGCGCGTTGGGTCTGGGCGCCATACAGGGCATCGACAGGCACGAGCACCTCGCCCAGGCTGTCGCGTTCGATACGGGTCTTGGTCATGAGAGTCCTTGGCTGGCGGCATCCGGCCGCATCGGGCTGGCAAATATGATTTTTTCTAGTTTACCCGCCTTTCCTTGGCGCTGTCGCTCCGACCGTCCGAGCTTACTTGGGTCCGGCCGCATCGCGCGCCGCCAAGCGGGCGGCCAGCTCGGCCTGCAGCCACTGGGTCTGGCGCAACTCGGCCACCAGGCGGGTGACCAGGGCCAGGAGGCCGGCGATCAGCAGGCCGGCGATGAGCAGGGTCCAGGCCAGGGCGAGATCGGGGCCGCCCCGGAAACCGGGGCCCACGTCCAGGCGGTAATGCCATTGCCGGCCGGCGGAGTGCAGCCGGGTCTCGTGGAAACCGGCCACGACCGGCAGGGTATTGACCCGATAGCGCCAGGGTTCGCTGGCCAGTTCCAGGGCCGTGTCGTCGGAGAGCCATTCGGTGCCCAGTTCGTTGAGCAGCAGGCTGTAATCCACCAGGCAGAGGACTTGTCCGCTTTGCCGGGCATTGCCCACGGTGGCGCCCAGGGCCGCGAGGGCGTGCCCCGTGGGCTCGTCGAAGGGCTCGCTGCCCAGGATCTGGCCCTGGGATTGTTCCAGCCGGTCCAGGAGCCGGGCCAGGACCGGCGAGGCCGGCAGGGGGCCCAGGGTCTTGAACAGGGGGTGGGCGCTGGTGCTGTAAAGAATCCGCGCCTGGCCCTGGCCGTCCTTGGCGACCAGGGCGCAGCCCAGGAAGGGTTGGAAATAGCCGGGCTGGGTCAGCTCCCGGCTGGCGCGCTCGAATTCCTCGGCGGTGACTTCCTCGGAATGGCTGAACAGCTGCTGCAGGCCCTGGACCGGCAGCATCAGGCCGTTCTGGCTGCGGTTGAGCGCGGAGAACACCCGCTCGGCCGTGACATCGATCTCGGCCTGCCAGCGCCGGCGTGCCTCGTCCTTGAGCTGCAGATGCAGCAGCAGGCTGGGCAGGCTGAGGACCAGGAGGATGAACCAGGACAGGCCGGGGAAGAGGCGGGGCGAGGGAGGCATGGCGGGGGCGTGCTCGTGGGGGCGTATCGTCAGTATAGGCAGGCACCGCGCCGATTGGCTGCGGGCATGGGTTCGTGCCGCGTTAAGGTTGGCGGTTGGCGGCGTTTTCGCCGCCGGTGTAGCCCCGGGGGGCGAGGGACTGCTGGCGGTCATAGGTCTTGAGAGTCTCGTGGTCTAGCAGGGTGATGCGCGGGCTCACCACCTTCTCGTAGGGCTGACCCTCCAGGGCGCGCACCGCCAGATCCACGGCGATGCGCGCCTGGCTCACCGGCGCGTCGGTGGGCGCCGCCAGGATCTGGCCCGTGCGTATGCCGCTATAGGTGTTCTGGGTGAAGTAATAGGCCAGGATGGTGGTCGCCTTGGGCAGCAGACCCTGGCTGCGCAGTTGCACCGCGGCGTCGGCCGTGACCGAGGTGCCGACGATGAAGTCGACGCGCGGGTGTTCCTTCAGGGCCAGGAGCAGGAGTTCGCGCTGGGCGTCGATGCGGGTGTCGCCGTGGTAGGCGCCGAGGATGCGCAGGGGCGCGTGGGCGATGCCCTGGCGGAACCCGGCATCGCCGGCCAGGACCCAGCCGGCGCCCTCGGGGCCCGGGAACCACAGGACGCTGCGCGGCCGCGCCTTGGTGCTCCAGGATTGCTGACGCAGATAGCGTCCGGCGGCCTTGCCCATGGCCCGGAAGGACACCAGGCTGCGGGCGCTGACCTGGGGGCTTTCCATGCCGTTGACCAGGTCGATGACCACCTTGCCGGACTGGCGCAGCTCGCCCACCAGGGCATTGAGCCCGGTGTAGCTGATGGCGCCGATGATGATGCCCTCGCTGTCCCGGGCGCAGGCGCGCAACTGGGCGATCTGCTTGGCCAGGGAATCATAGCCGCCGGCGCTGTCGATGCGCAGCGCAACGCCCAGGCGCCGGGCCTCTTCCTTTAGGCCGTAATGCACGCCCAGCCAGTAGCTGTCCTTCATATGAGGCAGGTTGGCGCACAAGCGCCAGGGCTTGGCGGCCCGGGCCAGGGGCTGGTAGCCGCGCACCGGACGTTGGGCCGCGTCCACGGGACCCAGTTCCACGTCCAGGGGATACCAGGGCGGCTCGGCGGGCAGGGCGCGCGGGGGCGTCAACAGCCCGAGAAGCAAGAGCATCGCGATGCGGTTCATGGCGCTGCCGGCAGGGGAATGGGCTAAGTATAGGCGGCTAGAGCCTGTTCACCTGCTCAGGCATCGCGCGGCAGCATGCGCTCTATACCGCGCAGGAGGCGTGGCTCCACGCGCGTGCCCCGGTCTTCGGCCTGCCGTGCCAGGGCCCAGGCCACGTGCTTGCGCACCAGCTCGGAGGGGTGCTCGGCCCGGGCCAGGAGGGCGGCACGGGCCTCCGCCGTGGCCGGGCCATTGCCCAGGGCCACGGCGATGTTGCGCAGCCAGGCTTGATGGCCGATGCGCCGGATCGGCGAGCCTTCGGTCTTCTTGAGGAACTCGTCTTCGTCCCAGGCGAACAGGGCGATGAGCTCGGGGCCGCGGAAGTCGTCCCGGGGCCGGAAATCGCCCTCGTCCGTGGGCTTGGCGTAGCGGTTCCAGGGGCAGATCAGCTGGCAGTCGTCGCAGCCGTAGATGCGGTTGCCGATGAGCGGGCGCAGCTCGACCGGGATCGCGCCGCGCAGCTCGATGGTCAGGTAGGAGATGCACAAGCGCGCGTCCAGCTCGTAGGGCGCGACGATGGCCCCGGTCGGGCAGATCTTCTGGCAGGCATTGCAGGCGCCGCAGCCCTCGGCCACCGGCTCGTCCGGGACCAAGGGCAGGTCGGTGTAGATCTCGCCCAGGAAGAACCAGGAACCGGCCTCGCGGTGGATCAGCACGGTGTGCTTGCCGATCCAGCCCAGGCCGGATTGCGCCGCCAGGGCTTTCTCCAGGACCGGCGCGCTGTCCACATAGACCCGGTACTGGCAGGGCGCCGCGGCGGCGATGCGCTCGGCCAGCTGCTGAAGCCGCTTGCGCAGAAGCTTGTGGTAGTCGCGGCCCAGGGCGTAGCGGGAGATATAGCCCTTGGCCGGGTCGCTCAGGACCTTGGCGAAGCCGGCTTCCGGGGGCAGGTAGTCCATGCGCGCGGTGATGACGCGCAGCGTGCCCGGCTCCAGTTCGGCGGGGCGGCTGCGCTTCGTGCCGTGGCGGGCCATGTAGTCCATCTCGCCGTGCCGGCCCAGGGCCAGCCAGCGCTCCAGGTAGGCTTCATGCTCGCCCAGGGCTATGCCGCTCACCGCCAGTTGCTGAAAACCCAGCTCCCGGCCCCAGGTCTTGATGCGCGCGCTCAGCTCGCCAGCGTCCGGGGCGGGCGCGGCAATGCTAGACTGGGGGTTTTCGGGAGGCAGTGCCATGGGCGGATCCGACAAGGAACGGGCGGGCTTATACACCGGCGCGGCCGTGCGCGAGCTGGAGCGGCGGGCCTGCGAATCCGGCGATCTTAACACGTACGCCTTGATGGAGCGGGCCGGCGCGGCCGCCTTGAACGCCCTGCGCGCCGCCTGGCCCGAGGCCAGTCGCATCGCCGTGGTCTGCGGCAAGGGCAATAACGGCGGCGACGGCTACGTCCTGGCGCGCCTGGCCCGGCTGGCGGGCCTGGAGGTCACGGTCCTGCAGGTGGCCGCGCCGGGCGGCGGCGACGCGGCCCTGGCCCTGGGCGGCCTGCACAAGGCCGGCCTGGCCTTGAGGCCCTTCGCGCCGGATTACTTGGCCGGCGTCGATGTGATCGTCGACGCCCTGCTCGGCATCGGCATCAGCGGCGCGCCGGCCGGCCCCCTGGCGGCGGCCATCGCCGCCATCAACGCCGCCGGCAAGCCGGTCCTGGCCCTGGATCTGCCCTCGGGCCTGGATGGGGACACCGGCCAGGCCGCCGGTCCGGCGGTGCGGGCTACGCGCACGATCTGCTTCGTGGCCTGGAAGCGCGGCCTGTTCCTGGGCTCAGGTCCCGCTCTGGCCGGGCAGCGCCAGCTCGCCGATCTGGGCCTGCCCGACGCGGTGTATGCCGGCTTCAGGCCGGAGGTGCGGGTCTTGCGCGCCGAGGCCCTGCCGCCGCGCCGGCGCGATGCCCACAAGGGCGATTTCGGCCACGTGCTCTGCCTGGGCGGCGCGCCGGGCATGAGCGGCGCCATCCGCCTGGCCGGCGAGGCGGCCCTGCGCTGCGGCGCCGGCCTGGTGAGCATCGCCACCGACGTCGGCCATGCCGCTCTGCTCAACCTGGACCGGCCCGAGCTGATGGTGCGCGCCATCGTCGGCCTGGACGATCCGGCCCTGGCCGAGGCCCTGGGCCGGGCCACGGCCCTGGTGCTGGGCCCGGGTCTGGGGCGCTCCGCCTGGAGCCGCTTCCTGGCCGAATCGGCCCTGAGCAGCCGCAAGCCCCTGGTGGTGGACGCCGACGGCCTGAACCTCCTGGCCTCCGGCCTGGGCGGCGGCGCTCGCCAGGACCTGATCCTGACGCCCCACCCGGGCGAGGCGGCGCGCCTTCTGGGCATGGAGTCCGCGGCCATCCAGGCCGATCGTTCCGGCGCGGCCCGCGCCATCGCCCGTAGCTATGGCGCGATCTGCGTGCTCAAGGGCGCGGGCACCGTCGTCGCCCACCCGGACGGTTCCCTGGCCATCGCCACCGGCGGCAATCCGGGCATGGCCTCGGGCGGCATGGGCGATGTCCTGGCCGGGGTCATCGGCGCCCTGCTGGCCCAGGGTCTGCTCCCCTGGGAGGCGGCCTGCCAGGGCGTGGCCCTGCATGCCGAGGCCGGCGATCGGGCGGCGGCGGAAGGCGGCGAGCGAGGTCTCCTGGCCTCCGACCTGTTGCCCTGGCTACGCCGGCTCATCAACGCAGTCGATTGAATAAAAAGGAAAAAATTTGGAACACTGGTCCCATCCCCTGCCCGATGCCGAAGCCACGGTGGCTCTAGGCCGGACCTTGGGCGCTCTGCTGCGCCCGCCTTTCTCCTTGCACCTGCTGGGCGATTTGGGCGCCGGCAAGACCACTTTCACGCGCGGCCTGGTCCAGGCGCGCGGTCATGCCGGCCCGGTGAAGAGTCCCACCTACACCCTGGTGGAGCCCTACGAGCTGCCGGCCGGACCGGTCTATCACTTCGACCTCTACCGGCTGGCCGATGCGGAGGAACTGGAGTTCATGGGCCTGAGGGATTACTTCGCCGCCGACGCCCTCTGCATCGTGGAATGGCCGGAGAAGGGCGCGGGGGTCCTGCCCGAGGCGGACCTGGTGCTGGAGCTGCTTTACCAAGGCTCCGGCCGGCTGGCACAATTCCAGGCGAAAAGTCAGGCTGCACAAGAACTTCTGGCTAAAATTTCATCAATAGTGTAAATATCGGCCGATCCGCGATGTTCCGATAACACCACCAACCAATAACAACGTGGCTCGCTGTATGTTTTCCCGCGTTTCCCGCACCCGCATTGCCGGTGCCTTGATCCTGTTCTCCGGCTTGGTTTTCCAATCGCCGGCCAGTGCCGCTTCCGCTCAAATCAAGGCGGTGCGCTACTGGCAGTCGCCGGAGAGCACGCGCGTGGTCTTCGATCTGTCCGGTCCGGTACGCTATGCCCTGAGCCAGAACGGCCAGAATCTCAGCCTGGAACTGCCGGACGCGGGCACCGCCCTGAGCGTGGCCTCGGTGCCGGTCACCTCCGATCTGATCTCCAAGGTGCGTACCGAAACTGTCGGCGGCGGGCTGCGCGTCGTCCTGGAACTGAAGCGCCCGGCCCGCCCCAAGGCCTTCGTGCTCAAGCCCTATCAGCAGTACGGCGACCGCCTGGTCGTGGATCTCTATGATGCGGCCCAGACTTCCGCCCCGGCCTCGCATCCCGCTCCCGCCGCCCCCGCCACCGGCCAGCGCGACATCGTCATCGCCATCGACGCCGGCCATGGCGGCGACGACCCGGGCGCCATCGGCCCCAAGGGTAGCCAGGAGAAGGACGTGACCCTGGCCATCGCCAAGCGCCTGGCGGAAGGCTTCAATCAACGCAAGGGCATGAAGGCCGTGCTGGTGCGCACCGGCGACTACTTCATTCCCCTGGCGCGCCGCCCGGAACTGGCCCGCGAGAAGAAGGCCGACATGTTCATTTCCGTGCACGCCGACGGCTTCAACGACAAGCGCGCCCGGGGTTCCTCGGTATGGACCCTGTCCGGGCGCCGGGCCAGGAGCGAAATGGGCCGCTGGCTGGAAAACTCGGAAAATGCCTCGGATCTCATCGGCGGCACGGAAGTCGTCAGCCTGGACGACAAGGACAAGGTCCTGGCCGAGGTGCTCCTGGACCTGTCCATGACCCATTCCATGAGCGCCAGCTACGACGTGGGCAAGGACGTGCTGAAGCGCCTAGGCAAGTTCTCGCCCCTGCACAAGCGCGAGGTCCAGCAAGCCAGCTTCAAGGTGCTGACCTCGCCGGATATTCCGTCGATCCTCGTGGAAACTGCGTTCATCTCCAATCCCACGGAAGAGAAGCTGCTGAAGAGCCCGGCCCACCAGGACAAGCTGGTGGAGGCCATCGTCGCCGGCGTGCACGGCTATATGCTGCGCCGTCCGCCTCCTGGCGCCGAGTATGCCCTGAAGGGCGGCATGCCCGAGGCGCCGGCCCTGGCCAGTGCGCCCCAAGTGGCCGTCGCTCCTGCCCCGCCCGTGGCCCAGGCCACGGCGCTGCCCCTGAGCGGTCAGGCCGTGACCCAGGCCGTCGAGCCGCCGCGCCAGCCCCTGGTCGCTTCCCCGCCGCCGGCCAAGCCGGCCCGGCCGCTCTACCTGAACACCATTGCCTCCAGCCTGGAATACGCCAAGCGCAAGGCCGGCGCAGTCCCCGCCAAGCCGGCTGCCGCCAGCGCCAAGACCGTGGCCGCCCGCCACAAGGTGCGCACCGGCGAGTCCCTGTCCCTGATCGCCGCCCGCTACAAGGTCAGCCTGGCCGAGCTGCGCAACGAAAACCGCATCGCCGGCGACGTGGTGCGCATCGGCCAGGTGCTGGTGATCCCCAATTGAACGGGCAAGAAAGCCGGGATTAACCGCCAAGGCGCCAAGAACGCCAAGAGGGACCATGGTCACGTTGGGGTTAATGCGCTCGCTTTTCGACAGGCACGTGTTGCCGATGCGGTCATGAGCAGTCGCTTGGCTCGATTTGGCGGCTTTCCTTGGCGTTCTTGGCGCCTTGGCGGTTAGACTTCTTCCTCTCTCTTTCACCCTCTTACGTCCCCATGCCCATCCAGATCCTGCCGCCGCAACTCGCCAACCAGATCGCCGCCGGCGAGGTGGTGGAGCGGCCGGCCTCCGTGCTCAAGGAGCTACTGGAGAACAGCCTGGACGCCGGCGCCCGGCGCATCGTCATCGAACTGGAGCGGGGCGGGGTGGGGCTGATCCGTCTCCGCGACGATGGCTCGGGCGTGCCCAAGGGCGAGTTGGCCCTGGCACTGACCCGCCATGCCACCAGCAAGATCCGCGACTTCACCGACCTGGAGGCCATCGCCTCCCTGGGCTTCCGCGGCGAGGCCCTGGCGTCCATCAGCGCGGTCTCCGAGCTCTCCATCAGCTCCAATGTCGTCGGCCAGGGCGCAGGCTGGCAGGCCCGCGCCTCGGGCCGAGACATGACCGTGAGCCTGCAACCCTGTGCCCATCCGGTGGGCACGACCGTCGAGGTGCGCGAGCTGTTCGGCCATGTGCCGGCGCGCCGGCGCTTCCTGAAGAGCGAACAGACCGAGCTAGCCCATGGCGAGGAGATGGTGCGGCGCATCGCCCTGGCACGGCCGGATGTGCATATCGAGCTGTCCCACAACGGTCGGCGCCTGCGCCAGTATCGGGCCGACAGCCCCCCGGCGCGCTTGGCCCAGGCCTGCGGCCAGGAGTTCGCCCAGGGCGCACGCAGCTTTGAGCGCGAGATCGACGGTCTGAGACTCTGGGGCTGGCTGACCGGGCCGGACTTCCACCGTGCCAGCAGCGAGTTGCAGTTTTTCTTCGTCAACGGCCGCGCCGTTCGCGATAGGGTGGTCAGCCATGCCCTGCGCCAGGGCTACGAGGGCCTGCTGCCGGAGGGGCGCCATGCCGGTTTCGTGCTCTATTTCGAGCTGGATCCGGGGGCCGTGGACGTCAATGTCCATCCCACCAAGCACGAGGTGCGCTTCCGCGACGCTCGGCGCGTGCACGATTTCCTGGCCCAGGGCATCGCCCAGGCCCTGGCCGAGACCACCAGGCCGGCCAAGGGCGCCTTGCTAGACCCCGAGCCTGGCGAGGCGGTCGATACCCAGACCGGCGAGGTGCGCGAGGCCCGGGGACGTTATACAGCCGAGCCGGCTCCCGGCGCCGTCGCCACCCCGGCCTACCGCCTGGAGGATTGGCCGCGTCACGGCTTGAAGCCGGGTCTGCATCCGGTCGCTCGGGCTTCCGCTGGTTTCGCGCCGCCCCGCCAACCCGTAGCGGTCGCCAGCGCCGCCAAGGCCGAACGACCGACCGGCCTGGTGCAAGGCCAGTTCCTGCTCGCCGACACGCCCCAGGGCCTGTGGCTGCTGCGCGCCGGGGAGCTGCAAGCTCTGCGCCTGCGGGTGCGCTTCACGGAATTGCTGGAGCAAGGCCCCGTGCCTGGCCGGCCTCTGCTGCTGCCGGTGCGCATCAAGCTCGCCGAGGCGGAGGCCGAGTGCCTGAATGTCCGGGCGGCCGACTGGCAGGCCCTGGGCTTCGCTTGGCTGCTGCAGGCGGATCAGACTCTGATCCTGCGCCAACAGCCCAGCCTGCTGCCGCCTCTCGACTGGGCCGGGTTGTTGCCGATCCTGCTGGCCGGCGAGGGTCCGCTGCTGGAGCGGATGCTCGTCCAGCTGCCGCCCGGCGCCGACGTCGGCGCGCCCGATGCCACCGAGCTGCAGGCCCTGGCCCGGCAAGGGATGGCACGCTGCCTCTCAGCGACCGAACTGGCGGAGCTCCTCGCATGAAGCCCGTGGAAAGCGTCGCGCAGCGCCGGGAGAGGGTCGGCGCCATCTTCCTCATGGGCCCCACGGCCGCCGGCAAGACCGATCTGGCCGTGGCCCTGCACCAGGCCCTGCCGGTGGAGCTGGTCTCGGTGGACTCGGCCCTGGTCTACCGGGGCATGGACATAGGCACGGCCAAGCCGGAACCGGAGGTCCTGGCCGCCGCGCCGCACCACCTCATCGACATCTGTGACCCGGCCGAGGCCTATTCGGCGGCGCGCTTTGTCGATGACGCGCGGCGGCTGTGCGAGCAGATCTGGGCGCGGGGCAAGCTGCCGCTCTTCGTCGGCGGCACCATGCTCTATTACCGGGCCCTGGAGTTCGGTCTGTCCGACCTGCCTTCCGCCGATGCAAGCGTGCGTACGCGGATCCTCGCCGAGGCCGAGGTCCATGGCTGGGAAGCGCTGCACCGCCGCCTCGCGGACATCGACCCGGTGGCCGCGGCGCGCATCCATCCCAAGGATCCCCAGCGTCTGCAACGCGCCCTGGAAGTGCATGCACTGACCGGCAAGACCCTCACCGAGCTGCAGGGCACGGGCCAGGGCCTGGCGGCGCCGCTCCTGCGCTTCGCCATCGCCCCGGCGATGCGCAGCGTCTTGCACGAGCGCATCGCCCGGCGCTTCGCCCACATGCTGGAACTCGGTTTCCTGGCCGAGGTCGAAGCCCTGTACCGGCGCGGCGATCTGAACCCGGAACTGCCGTCGATACGCTCGGTGGGCTACCGCCAGGCCTGGGAATACCTGGCCGGCGAGGTGGATTACCGCAGCTTTGTCGACAAGGGGGTCGCCGCCACGCGCCAGCTGGCCAAGCGCCAACTGACTTGGCTGCGCGGCTGGGAGGGGGTGCACTGGCTGGACAGCCTGGGGGAAAATTTACCGGCCCAGGTCTTGAAATGCGTAGGCAAGGCCCAAGAAAGCGGACATTGGCCCGGATTTCCGTGATCCCGACGTGTAGGCTCACACTTCCTGCAACGAAGTTTTTCGGCAGGCTTGAACACGCGTGCTAGACTTTTTTCTGTAAGCCCTGTTTTCCCAGGGCTTTCTTGGCTGACGAAACGGCAGGGGCGGGGTTTACGCCTTCCGGTCAGCGGGCGCCAAGACAACAAGGAGAACAAAAAATGTCCAAGGGGCAGTCTTTGCAAGATCCGTTTCTGAACGCGCTGCGCAAGGAGCGCATTCCGGTTGCCATCTACCTGGTCAATGGCATCAAGCTGCAAGGCCAGATCGAGTCCTTCGATCAATTCGTCATCCTGCTCAAGAACACGGTCAGCCAGATGGTCTACAAGCATGCCATCTCCACGGTCGTGCCTTCGCGCAACGTGCGTCTACCCCATGGCGGCACCAATGGCGGCGCCGATGTGGGTGGGGAGCCCGAACCGGGCAATGAATAAGCCGGTTTTCGCCGGCGCGATGCGCCGCCGAGGGGCTGGCCGAGGATTGGGCATTGTTTGACCGTTACCGCGGCGGCGATCGCGCCGTGCTCGTGCACATCGAATTCAGCGGCGAAGCGCAACACGAGGAACTGGCCGAGTTCGGCGAGCTGGTGCGTTCCGCCGGCGTCGAGCGCCTGGGCCTGGTCACCGGCTCCCGCCAACTGCCCGATCCCAAGCTCTTCGTCGGGACCGGCAAGGCCGACGAGATCAAGGCGGCGGTGGAAGCCGCCGAGGCCGAACTGGTCATCTTCAACCACGCCCTGACTCCGGGCCAGGAACGCAACCTGGAGCGGCATCTGCAATGCCGCGTCGTGGATCGCACCGGCCTGATCCTGGACATCTTCGCCCAGCGCGCCCGCACCTTCGAGGGCAAGCTGCAGGTGGAGCTCGCCCATTTGCGCCATATGTCCACGCGCCTGGTGCGCGGCTGGACCCACTTGGAACGCCAGCGCGGCGGTATCGGCCTGCGCGGCGGCATGGGCGAGACCCAGCTGGAAATCGACCGGCGCATCCTGCGCCAGAAGATCGACACGATCCAGAAGCGCCTGGAAAAGGTCGAGCGCCAGCGCGCCGAGGGCCGCAAGGCGCGGCTGCGCAATGCCGTGCCCACCGTGTCCCTGGTGGGCTATACCAATGCCGGCAAGTCCACCCTGTTCAACACCCTGACCCACGCCCAGGTCTACGCCGCCGACCAGTTGTTCGCGACCCTGGACCCGACCTTGCGCGCCCTGGAGCTGCCGGGCGGCGCCAAGATCATCCTGGCCGACACGGTGGGCTTTATCCGCCATCTCCCCCATGAGCTGGTGGCCGCCTTCCGCGCCACCCTGGAGGAGACCCGCGAGGCGGATCTGCTGGTGCATGTGATCGACGCCGCCGACGAGAATGCCCAGCGCAACATCGAGCAGGTGGACATCGTCCTGGAGGAAATCGGCGCCACCGAGGCGCCGCGCCTCATGGTCATGAACAAGATCGACCGCCTGGACGCCACGCCGCGCCTGGAACGCGACGAACAGGGCCTGCCCTGGCGGGTGTGGATTTCGGCCAAGGAGCGCTTAGGGCTGGATATACTGGCGGCGGCCCTGGCCGAACTGACCCATGGCGATGCCGTCCAGGAGACCCTGGTGCTGGAACCTCGCATGGGGCGGCTGCGCGGCCAGCTGTACGACCTCAATGCCGTCCAGGAGGAAAGCCTGGACGAGGACGGGCATTGGCTGTTGCGCGTGGTCTTGCCGCGCGAGGAACTGCATAAAGTATTGCGCCGCGAGGGCCTGAATCCTCGCGACGTGGGGCTAGTCGAGCCCGAGTCGGAAGCCGACTGGTGGCTGGCCGAACAACCCTGATCCCTATTACGTATGAAAGTGCATGGAGTCCAACATGGCCTGGAATGAGCCGGGTAATCAAAAGCCCGACCCCTGGGGTCGCAAGAACAATGACGGTCCGCCGGACCTGGAAGCACAGATGCGCAAGTGGCTGGGCCGCCTCGGCGGCGTTTTTGGCGGACGCGGTGGCAACGGCGGCAGCCAGAGCGGCGGCGAGGCCGGTGCCGCCGGTTTCGGCCTGATCGCCATCGTCGCCCTGCTGATTTGGAGCCTGTCCGGCTTTTATACCGTGCAAGAGGCCGAGCGCGGCGTGGTCATGCGCTTCGGCGCCTATCACGAAACCGTGACCTCCGGCATCCACTGGCTGCCGCGCTTCGTCGACAAGGTGATCACCGTCGATGTGAGCAAGGTAGTGCAGAAGCGCGCGGCCGGGCGGATGCTCACCCAGGACGAGAACATCGCCGAGGTTGAACTGGGCGTGCAGTATCGGATCTCCGATCCGGTGAAGTATTTGTTCAATGTGCGCGATCCGGATCGCACCATGGAGCACGTGGCCGAGAGCGCTCTGCGCCTCGTGGTCGGCCAGTCCAGCATGGACGATCTCCTGACCGGCGGCCGCGACCAGGTGCGCATCCGTTCCGAAGAGGAAATGAACCGCATCATCGAGCCCTACCAGACCGGCCTCGTGATCACCGAGGTGACCCTGCAGGTGGCCAAGGCGCCGAATGACGTCCAGGCCTCCTTCGACGACGCCATCAAGGCCCGCGAGGACGAGGAGCGCGTGATCACCGAGGCCAGGACCTATTCCTCCAAGCAGGAGCCCATCGCCGAGGGGCGTGCCTCGCGCATCGTCCAAGAAGCCCAGGCTTATAAGCAGGAAGTGGTGGCCAGGGCCCAGGGCGAGGTCGCGCGCTTCGTCAAGCTCCTGCCCCAGTACGAGCTGGCTCCGGAAGTGACGCGTAAGCGCCTGTACCTGGAGACCATGCAGGACGTCCTGAGCAATTCCTCCAAGGTCCTGGTGGACGTGGAAGGCGGCAGCAACATGATGTACCTGCCCCTGGACAAGATCATCGGCACGCGACCCGGCTACACCCCGCGCGTCGAGGTTTCGCCGCTGAGCTCCGAGCCGGCCGGCGCCAACCCCGCGAGCAACGACCCCTATTTGAATTCGTCGAGGAGATAAGCATGAGCCCGCGTTTGACCGGATTTTTGCTGGTCCTGGCGCTGGCCGCTCTCGGCCTCGCCAATTGTTTGTTCACCGTGGCTCAGTACGAGCGCGCCATGGTCCTGCGTTTCGGCAAGGTGCAGCGCGATGGTGAGCTGGCGCGCATCTACGAGCCGGGCATCCATTTCAAGTGGCCCATGGCGGAAAAGGTCATGACCCTGGATGCGCGCATCCAGACCATGGATCGGGATCAGGAGCGCGTGCTCACCGCCGAGAAGAAATTCATGATGGTGGACGCCTATGTGAAATGGCGCATCAAGGATTTCGAGCAGTTCTACAAGAGCACCCAGGGCGATCACCGGCGCGGCGAGGACTTGCTGGAACGCATGGTCAACACCGGCCTGCGCTCGGAGTTCGGCAAGCGCACCAACAAGCAGCTGATCTCCGATGCCCGCTCGACCATGATGGACACGCTCAAGGCCTATGCCAACAAGAGCGCCGCCAACCTGGGCATGGAAGTGGTGGACGTGCGCGTCAAGACCATCAACTACCCGGAGGAGGTGAGTGGCAACGTCTACGACCGCATGCGCGCCGAGCGCCAGCGCGTGGCGACGGAGCATCGCTCCAAGGGTGAGAAGGAGGCCAATATCATCAAGGCCAAGACCGATGCCACGGTGCGCGTGCTGATCGCCGATGCCGAACGCCAGGCGGCGACGCTGCGCGGCACGGGGGATGCCGAGGCCACGGCGCTCTATGCCCAGGCCTTCCAGAAGAACCCGGAGTTCTATGCTTTCGTGAAGAGCCTGGATGCCTACAAGGTCAGCTTCAAGGACAAAACGGATGTCTTGGTCCTGAAGCCCGACTCGGAGTTCTTCCGCTACATGAAGAGCTCGGGCGGCAAATAGGTCCGGGAGATCACGTACAAGGGCAGCTTCGGCTGCCCTTGGCGTTTGGGCTGCCGCCGTTTTCTAAGAGGATTTAACCGCCAAGAACACCAAGAACACCAAGAAGAGTCCTGTCAGAGGAACGGCAAGCTAAGCCCTTGTATTTCTTCACTTGGCGTTCTTGGTGTTCTTGGCGGTCAATCCCTCTTCTTCGCTGCTGCGCAGCATTCGCTTTGGCCGTGCCACGATCTTGGGTTAGAATATAGGGCTTTGTTCGTTTACCTGTGAGACTTCCCGCCATGGCGAAAAATGTTGTCGTGCTCGGCACCCAATGGGGTGACGAGGGCAAGGGCAAGCTGGTCGATCTGCTGACCGAGGGCGTCAGCGCCGTCGTGCGCTACCAGGGTGGCCATAATGCCGGCCATACCCTGGTCATCAACGGCGAGAAGACCGCCCTGCACCTGATCCCCTCCGGCATCATGCGGCCGGGCGTGAAGTGCTATATCGGCAACGGCGTCGTGCTCTCGCCCTTCAAGGTCATGGAAGAAATCCGCGGCCTGGAGGCCAAGGGCGTGGAAGTGCGCTCGCGGCTGTTCATCAGCCCCAACTGCCCGGTGATCCTGCCCTATCACGTGGCCGTCGATCAGGCCCGCGAGCTGGCCCGCGGCGCCGCCAAGATCGGCACCACCGGCCGCGGCATCGGCCCCGCCTACGAGGACAAGGTCGCCCGCCGCGCCATCCGCGTCGAGGACTTGCTGCACAAGGACCGCCTGACCGCCAAGCTCAAGGAAGTCCTGGACTTTCACAACTTCATGCTGGCCAATTACTACAAGACCGACACCGTCAGCTATGACGAGGTCCTGGAACAGGCCCTGGTCATCGCTGAGGAAATCCGCCCCATGGTGGTGGACGTCACCGAGGAATTGCGCCAGATCCGCTTGGCCGGCGGCCGCATCCTGTTCGAAGGCGCCCAGGGCACCCTGCTGGACGTGGACCATGGCACCTACCCCTATGTGACCTCGTCCAACACCACGGCCGGCGGCGTCGCCACCGGTTCCGGCGTCGGCCCGCGCTACATCGACTACGTCCTGGGCATCACCAAGGCTTACACGACTCGCGTCGGTTCCGGTCCCTTCCCGACCGAGCTCTTCGACGACGTGGGCGAGCACCTGACCCAGGTGGGCCGCGAGTTCGGCACCACCACCGGCCGCCGCCGCCGCTGCGGCTGGTTCGATGCCGTGGTCCTGCGCCGCGCCGCCGAGCTGAATTCCCTGTCCGGCCTGTGCATCACCAAGCTGGACGTGCTGGACGGCCTGGAGACCCTCAAGATCGCCGTGAACTACCGCTGCGACCAGCGCGGCCCGCTCTCCGTGCCGCCCTGCGATGCCGATGCCTTCGAGGGCCTGGAGCCTGAATACATCGAGATGCCGGGCTGGAGCGAGTCCACCGTGGGCGTGAAGCGCTACGAAGACCTGCCGCTGGCCGCGCGCAACTACCTGAAAAAGCTGGAAGAAGTGACCGGCGTGCCGGTGCACATCATCTCCACCGGCCCGGATCGCGAAGAGACCATCATTCTTCAGCATCCGTTCGAGGCCTGAGCCGCGCGGCATGTGCAACCGGCGCCGTTCGTGGTGAGCTTGTCGAACCATGAACGGCCTCGCCAGCCGTAAAAACCGTTCATCCTTCGACAAGCTCAGGACGAACGGTTTTTTTTTGCCGTCTCGTTCAACTGATTGGTGCCTGGAATGCTGGATGAGGGCTTTTCAGGCGATGCGCTGCATCCAAGGAATAACCATGCATATCCAAGCCTTTCTCGATGCCCAATTCTCCGCAGCCCTGGCCGCCGCCGGCGCGCCCGCCGGCACGCCGGCCGCCGTGCGACCCTCCGCCAAGCGCGAGTTCGGCGATTATCAGGCCAATGGCGTCATGGGCGCGGCTAAGGCGCTGAAGCTGAATCCCCGCGAACTGGCCCAGAAGGTGGTGGAGGCCCTGGGGCAGCCCGGGTTTGCCGAGAAGGTGGAGATCGCGGGTCCCGGCTTCATCAACGTCCACCTCAAGCCCGAATGGCTGGCCGCGCAGGCGGAAGCTGCCCTGGCCGATGCCCGCCTGGGCATCGCCGCCGCGAGCGAGCCGCAGACCATCGTCGTGGACTATTCCTCGCCCAATCTCGCCAAGGAGATGCACGTCGGCCATCTGCGCGGCACCATCATCGGCGACTCCCTGGTGCGCGTCCTGGATTTCCTCGGCCATAAGCTCGTCCGCCAGAACCACGTGGGCGACTGGGGCACCCAGTTCGGCATGCTCATCGCGTACATGAAGCGCCTGCAAGCCCAGGGCGGCGATGCCCTGTCCATGGAGCTGTCCAACCTGGAAGTCTTCTACCGCGAGGCCAAGAAGGCCTTCGACGAGCTGCCCGGCTTCGCCGACACGGCCCGCGAGTACGTGGTGAAGCTGCAGTCCGGCGACGCCGAGTGCCTGCACCTCTGGCAACAGTTCATCGAGGTCTCCCTGTCCCATTGCGAGGAGGTCTATCAGGAGCTGGGCATCCTTCTGACCCGCGAGGACCTGATGGCCGAATCGGCCTATAACGACGACCTGGACAATGTCATCGTCGACCTGGAGAAGCAGCATCTGCTCACCGTCGACCAGGGCGCGCGCTGCGTGTTCCTGGACGAGTTCAAGGGCAAGGACGACGCGCCCCTGCCCATCATCGTGCAGAAGTCCGACGGCGGTTATCTGTACATGACCACCGATCTGGCGGCTCTGCGCTACCGCAACAACCAGCTGCACGCCGACCGCGTGCTTTATGTCATCGACGTGCGCCAGGGCCTGCACCTTCAGCAGCTCTACACCCTGGGCCACAAGGCCGGCTTCGCCCGCCCGGAGATGAAGCTGGAGCACGTGTCCTATGGCACGGTCATGGGCACGGATGGCAAGCCCTTCAAGACCCGCTCGGGCGGCACGGCCAAGCTCGCCGACCTGATCGCCGAGGGCGAGAAGCGCGCCTACGAGGTGGTGAAGGCCAAGAATCCCGAGCTGCCCGAGGACGAGCTGCGCGAGATCGGTCGCGTCGTCGGCGTGTCGGCGGTGAAATACGCCGATCTGTCCAAGAGCCGCACCTCCGACTACATCTTCAGCTGGGACCAGATGCTGGCCTTCGAGGGCAATACCGCACCCTATATGCTCTATGCCTACAGCCGGGTGATGAGCGTGTTCCGCCGCGCCGGCCTCGACGAGTCGGCCTTGAGCGGCGAGATGCGCTTGAGCGAGCCGGCCGAGCGCTATCTGGCGCTAAAGCTGGTGCAATTCGAGGAGGTGGTGCGTTCGGTCGCCGCCGAGTGCTATCCGCATTATCTCTGCGCGTATCTGTTCGAGCTGGCGGGCCTGTTCATGAGCTTTTACGAGGCCTGCCCCATCCTGAACGCGGAAGAGGCCGTGAAGCAGAGCCGCCTGAAGCTGGCCCTCCTGACCGCCAAGACCCTGAAGCAGGGTCTGGCCCTCTTGGGGATCGAGACCCTGGAACGCATGTAAGCGGCATTCCAGTGGAAAAGCAGGGTCGCGTCGCGGCCCTGTTTGCTTTTGGGAACTTGTTGGCGGGAGCCGCGCTGTCTATCCCGTTCACGGGGTGGCGTTCCGAGGCGTTCCTGCCGAGAAATGCGCGAGCGCATCGACCCGGAGTGTGCCGGGTGTCGCGCATGGGTGTTGATGCCCTTCGCAAAAATGAAATTTCCCGAGGGCCGGGGTTTTCATGGTTTTTACTCTGATTTTTGGTTGTCTAGGCGCATCGGGCCGTCATCGCGGCGAGATGCGACAAATACCGGTCTAGTGGTATGGCCTGGCCCGTTGGCTTATCGCATTTTTCGGGGCAGGAGTCGGGTTTAATTCCCCGATGGTGACGGTTGATAATTGCGCGGAAAACAACAGGAAGCGGGCGTTGTTTTTGCTCAAGACACAACAGCCAACCATTCAGAGGGAATACCATGAAAACGCTTTCGGCCGTGGCGGCCGCGCTGTTCGCGCTAGGCGCCAATTCCGCGCATGCGCTCGATCTGTGGGTCGACAATGTCTATATCACCCAGGCGACGCAAACCTACAATAAATCCGTGCCCCTGGTGGCCGGCCGGCGCGGCTTGGTGCGCATTTTTACGCGCGCCGACCAGACGAACACGGCGGTTCCCGTCGTGCGCCTGGATTTCTATTACAACGGCGTATACGGCAAGAGCGTGAGGCTCAATGCCGATGCGGGATTCAGCGCCGTGCCTACGTCGGTAAATAGCCAGAATTACGTCTATTCCCATGATTATGTGATTGCGGCCGAGGATGTTCGGCCCGGCTTGCAGCTGCATGTCGAAGTGGATCCGGACAGCGTGTACGGACAGAGCAATTACCTCAATGACGTCTGGCCTAGCGGGGCTCGGCGTGCGGATTATTCCGTCGATACCGCCAAGCTCATCAAGGAGAATGTCTGGAATGCCCCTGGCTTCCAGACCATGCTGGTGCCGCTGCGTACCTACAATGGCCTGGTTGGGGATGTGAATGCCAATAATGCCGAGGCCTATGTGAATTACTTGCGCCGGGTTCTGCCGGTGCCCGAAGCCTTGGATGTGCGCGTGCACGCGCCCTATTATTTCAACGGCAATCCGGGGCCCAGTTACGACGGGACCTGGACTCGTGTGCTCAACGAGATGGATGCCTTGCGCTACGCGGAGAACCAGCCGACCCGCCATTATTACGCGGCAATCAAGCCGGGTTATGGCAGCGGCGGTTCGGGCATGGCCTGGATCGGCGGCTGGGCCGGCATGGGAGTGGACTGGACCACGGCCATGTCCGGCAGCAATGGCAATATCACCTGGCGCAGCGGCACTTATGCCCACGAGACCGGGCATAACCTGAATCTGCGCCACGCGCCCTGCGGCGGCGCCTCCGGCACGGATCCCTATTATCCCTATTCCTGGGCCAGCATCGGCGTCACCGGTTTCGACGTGTGGATGAACAAGATCTTCAATCCCAACGACGGCAATTCCTGGACCGATCTGATGAGCTATTGCGGCTACGACTGGATCAGCGACTACCAGTACAAGCGCGCCATGACCTGGCGAAATAATAATGATTGGCCGCGCAGCAAGAGCGTGGCGGGTACAGGTCCGCTGGCGGCGGAAGCCGCGGCGAAACCGGGCCTGGCGCAGGCGGGCGAGAGCCTGCTGATCTGGGGCCGCATCGAGAACGGCGCGGTCGTTCTGGAGCCGGCCTTCCGCGTCCCCGGCCCGCCGACGCCGGAGGCCAAGGGCAGCGAGTTCGCCCTGGAGGCGGTGGATGTCCAGGGCCGGCTGCTGAGCCGCCACGGCTTCACCGTTTACGAGAGCGACCACGGCGAGGGCCGGGGCTTTGCCTTCCGCATGGCCATGCCGGTGGCATCCAAGGCTCTAGGTGCCAGGACTGCTCCGGTCAGCGAGCTGCGCTTGGTGCAGAGTGGGCAGGTGCGCGGCGCATTGCGGGCCCTGCCGGCGGCTGCGGCGCTCAAGGCCGAGCGTCCCGCGCAGCTGACGAAGGCGGACGGCGGCAAGCGCGTGCTGCAATGGGATGATCGGCGCTATCCCGTGGCCCTGGTGCGCGACGCGCTCAGCGGCGAGGTGCTCAGCTTCGCCCGCGATGGCCGCTTCGAGTTCGAGGCGGGGGCGCTGCGAGAAATCGAAGTGCAGTTCAGCGAGGGTGTGAATGGGAAGCGTCAGAAATTCGCGCTGTAGTGGTTCTCGCCAAGACCGTCCCTCCCGCTTCCGTGGGAGGGACGGCCGCTCAGCGGAAATCCCGGCTGGGCACGCTCAAGGCGCCCAGCCACTCGCTCTTGTCCACCAGGCGCTTGGCGAGCAGGTGCACGACCCCGCCCTCGCGCTGCACGACGCCGTAGACCGCCAATAGGGTCGCGCCCAACAACTCCCGGCGCTGGGTCTCGGCCAGGCTGCTCCAGACGATGACATTGGCATTGCCGGTCTCGTCCTCCAGGGTGACGAAAACAACCTTGCCGCCGCCCGGGCGCTGGCGACCGACCACCAAGCCGGCGGTCCGGGCCAGGCGGCCGTCGGGCATCGCGCTCAAGGCCTGGGCCGTGACCAGGCGCTCGGCGGCGAGCCGCTCGCGCAGCAGGGCCAGGGGGTGGGCGCGCAGGCTCAGGCCCAGGCTGCGGTAGTCGGCCGTCAGGTCCTCGCCCAGGCTGGGGGCGGGCAAGGGCGCGGGGTCTTCCGGCGGGCTCGTGCTGGCCAGATCGCGCCGGGTTTCCAGGCCGCCGACCTGCCACCAAGCCTGGCGTCGGTGCCCGCTCAGGCTCGCCAGGGCATCGGCCTCGGCCAGGGCCGCAAGCTCGGCCCGGTCCAGCGCCGCCCGGCGCTGAAGCTCGTCCGCGCCGGCATAGCCCTGGGCCGGCCGCGCCCGCGCTATGGCCTCGCCGGCCGCGTGGCCCAGGCCCTTGACCAGGCGCAGTCCCAGGCGCACGGCGCCTTGCCCGTCCAGGCTCGATTCCCAGGCGCTGGCCTGGACATCGACGGGCAGCACGGCGACGCCGTGGCGGCGGGCGTCCTGGATCAGCTGGGCGGGCGTGTAGAAGCCCATGGGGTAGGCATTGAGCAGGCCGCAGAGAAAGGCCGCCGGCTCGTGGCATTTCAGCCAGGCCGAGGCATAGGCCAGGAGGGCGAAGCTGGCTGCATGGCTCTCCGGGAAGCCGTATTCGGAGAAGCCCTCGATCTGGGCGAAGATGCGCTCGGCGAAGGCCTGCTCGTAGCCGCGCTCGGCCATGCCGGTTAGCAGCTTCTGACGGAATTTGTCCAGCTTGCCGGTGCGCCGCCAGGCGGCCATGGAGCGACGTAGTTGATCGGCCTCGCCGGGGCTGAAGCCGGCGGCGACCACGGCCAGCTGCATGACTTGCTCCTGGAAGATGGGGACGCCCAGGCTGCGTTCCAGGACCTCGCGTACGGCCTCGCTGGGGTAGTCCACCGGCTCCAGGCCCTGGCGGCGGCGCAGATAGGGATGGACCATGCCGCCCTGGATGGGCCCCGGGCGCACCAGGGCCACCTCGATGACCAGGTCGTAGAAGTTCTCGGGCCTGAGGCGGGGCAGCATGGACATCTGCGCTCGCGATTCCACCTGGAACACGCCCACGCTGTCGGCCTTGGACAACATGGCATAGACGGCCGGGTCCTCGGCCGGGATGTCGGCCAGGCCGAAGGGCCGACCCCGGCGCCGGGCGATGAGCTCAAGGGTCCTGCGGATGGCGGAGAGCATGCCCAAGGCCAGGACATCCACCTTCATCAGGCCCATGGCGTCCAGATCGTCCTTGTCCCATTGGAGCACCGTGCGCTCGGCCATGGCGGCGTTCTCGATGGGCACGAGGCGCACCAGGGGGCCGCGCGACATGACGAAGCCGCCCACATGCTGGCTCAGGTGGCGGGGAAAGCCCAAGAGGCCCTGGACCAGGGGCAGGAGCAGGCGCGCAGCCCGGCTGTCCGGGTCCAGGCCGGCTTCGGAGAGCCGCTCCGGCAGGGACTCCGGGCTGTCCCACCAGGCCAGGTTCCGGCTCAGGGCATCCAGCTGGGCCTCGGCCAGGCCCAGGGCCCGGCCCACGTCGCGCAGGGCGCTGCGCGGCTGGTAGCGGACCACGGTGGCGGCCAGGGCGGCGCGCTCGCGGCCGTACTTTCGGTAGAGGTACTGGATCACCTCCTCGCGGCGTTCGTGCTCGAAATCCACGTCGATGTCCGGCGGCTCGGCGCGTTCCTTGGACACGAAACGCTCGAACAGCAGGTTCATGCGCCCCGGGTCCACCTCGGTGATGCCCAGGGCATAGCACACCGCCGAGTTCGCGGCCGAGCCGCGCCCCTGGCAGAGGATGCCCTGGCCGCGGGCCCAGGCCACGATGTCCTCGACGGTGAGGAAATAGGGCTCGTAGGCCAGCTCGGCGATCAGGGCCAGCTCCTTGGCGACCAGGGCCCGAACCGATTCGGGCATGCCGCCCGCGTAGCGCCGGGCGAGACCCGCGCTCACCAGGGCGGCGAGGTGGCTGCCCGGGGTCCGGCCGGGGGGCACCAGCTCCTCCGGGTATTCGTAGCGCAGGCTGTCCAGGGAGAAGCGGCAGCGTGCGGCGATGGCCAGGGTTTCGGCCAGCCAGGCCTCCGGGTAGAGCCGCCCCAGGCGGAAGCGGCCGCGCAGATGCCGCTCGCCGTTGGCGAACAGGGCCTGGCCGCAGTCCGCCAGGGGCCGGCCCAGGCGGATGGCGCTCAGGGTGTCCTGCAGCACGCGCCGGGAGCGTACATGCATGTGCACATCGCCGGCGGCGACGCGGGGCAAGCTGCAGCGCCGTCCCAGGGCTTCCAGCTCGGCCAGGCGGCGGAGGTCGCCGGGTCCGTGGAACAGCTCGCCCGCCAGCCAGGCCCGGCCCGGGAACTGCTCGGCGAACCACAGGCCCGATGCCTCGGCCTCCGCGTCCAGGGCCTCCGGCGGCAACCAGAGCGCCAGCAGGCGGCCGCTATAACTGGCCAAGTCGGCGCGCTCCAGGCGGTAGCTGCCCTTGTCGGCGCGCCGCCGGCCCAGGCTAATGAGCTCGCTCAGATCGCCATAGGCCTCCCGGTCCGGGGCCAGGAGCACGAGCCGGAGGCCGTCGGCCAGGCGCAGCTCACTGCCGATGATGAGGGGTAGGCCGGCTTCCCTGGCCGCCAGATGGGCGCGGACGATGCCGGCCAGGGAGCATTCGTCGGTGATGGCCAGGGCGCGGTAGCCCAGGGCCTGGGCGCGGGCCACCAGCTCCTCGGGGTGGGAAGCCCCGCGCAAGAAGCTGAAATTGCTCAGGCAGTGCAGTTCGGCGTAGTCGCAGAGCATGGATGGTTCTCAGGCGAACAGGCCGTGCAGGAACCAGGCTAGGCTCTGCCGATCCTGGTAGATCCAGTAATGCCGTCCGGAGGGGCCGGCCGCCCGGTAGTAGTCGCGGCGCACCGGTTCGCCGTCCCACCATCCAGACTCGATACGCTCGGCCCGGCCTTCCAGGAACAAGGCCTCCCCATGCCAGGGCCGTTCCTCGCGCAGGGGCAGGGGCTCGGGCTCGGCCAGCAGCCAGCCGGGCCGCGTCTCCGCCGGCCCGGAAGCGGCGCCATCCGCGTTGGGCGAGGCGTCCCTCATCCCGGGCAAGGCCGCGTCCGGCTCGCCGCGCCGCCAGGCCCGCTCCGGGCGATGGTCGGCCACGCAGTCCAGGCCGCCGAGCGCGGCCTCGCCCAGGCGGGTACGCATCCGCGCTAGCCACAGGGCCGGCTCGCCGCGCCGGGCCGGATCGTCGAACAGGTCCCGGGGCGGGGCCTGGCGTTCGCAGAATTCCCGCAGCCGCAGCCCCATTGCCGTCACCGGCGCGGGCAGGGCTTGGCGGGCCAGCTCCTCGCGCCAGATCAGGAGCATGGCCTGCGCGCAGGCGGTGGCCTGGCCGAAGCCCAGGGCTCGCCGGCTGGGCGGGTCGCGGTCGTGCTCCAACTCCAGGCAGAGCGCCTGCACGGCCAGGCCGCGCCGGTCCAGGAAGGCCGCCAGCTCGGCGAACAGCCGCCGGCCCAGGAAGAGCAAGGCCTCGCCGTCGCTCGCCGGCCAGCCCAGCTCCAGGCGGCGGACGAAGCAGGCCGGGGCCTCGAAACCGGGGCGCGGGTCCGGCGCCTGCCCCAGGGCCCGGGCCAGGCTCTGTCCCAGGACTGGGCCGAAACGCCGGGCCAGGCCAGAGCTGGGCAGGGCCAGGAGTTCGCTCAGGCGGCGCAGGCCCAGGGCCTCCAGGCTGGCGCGGGCCTTGTCGGCCAGAGGCAGGACCGTGACGGGTAGCCGGCCCAGGACCTCGGGCAGGGCCGCCGCGTCCAGGACCGTTTCGTCACGGCCGGCGCGGGCCTGCCACAGGGCGGCCAGCGGAGTGGGCGCGCAGGCCAGCTGCGGCGCGGTGAAGCCCTGCTCGGCCAGGCCCGCGTCCAGGCGTCGGCGTAGTGCCGGCAGGCCGCCGAAATAGCGCAGGGAGCCGCCGATCTCCAACACGAGGGCATCCGGTGGCTCCAGGCTGACCAGGGCGGTGAATTGCAGGCTCCACTCGGCCAAGGCTTCCAGGGTCTCGCGCTCCCGGGCCGGCTGGCGGCGCAGGCCGTGCAGCGCGCCGGCCCGGGCCAGGGCGGCGGCGTGCTTCATGCCCTCTTGAACGCCCAGGGCTTGGGCCGTGGCGTTGGGCGCGCGGACCCAGTCGCCGCCGGCCCGGCGCTCGAGCACGGCGAGCGACGCCTCAGGCTGGGACCGGGCGCGGCCGCGCAACAGGGCGTCCAGGGGCAGGCCGGGCAGGTACAGGGCTAACCAGAGCATGGCCGGATTCCTCCTCGCGGTAGTTCAAGAACAGGGGCCGGGCCGGGGGCAGGCCCTGGCGCTTGAGCAGGCGCAGGGTCAGGCCGCCGGGCGTGGCCTCCAGCCCCAGGCGCAAGTGCAGGGGCGAGGCGGCGCTCGCGGTCATGCCCGTGCGCAACAGAAAACCCAGGCCGCCGCCGGCGTTGGCGGCCAGCTGCAGGCGCCGGCACTGGACATCGGGCAGGGGACCCGTCCACCAGCCCAGCACGGCGGCGCAGGACGGCTCGCGCAGGCTCTGCTCCAGGGCCCAGAGCCGTTCCCGGGACGTGGTCGGGCTCAGCCAGAGCACCCGGGACAGGACGACGCCGGCCGCCTGCCAGGCCGGGGCATAGGGAATATGGGGCGGCGCCACCAGGACGATGCGCCGCCCCTCGCGGCCGAGCCGCGCCAGGGCCGGCAGGAGCAGGCCGAGCTCGCCGACGCCCGCCTGATCCAGGCGCAGCTCCGTCAGCGCGGCCAGGGGCCAGCCGCCGCCCGGCAGCTCGGCATCCAGTGCCGGCCAGCCGCTGGGCAGCGTCGCCGGCCCGGTCTGGCTGAGCCGGTTGGCGCGCCAGAGCTCCCGGTGCTGGAGCAGGGTGTTCAGGGCTGTCGACATGGCGCCGCGCTCCGGCCCGATGCTTGGGCTTGCATGAGGGATGCTTTCACCTTAGTCTGGTGGCTATATGTAGCCAAATGGCTATTCGTACACTATGATAGTAGCCATATGGCTATTTTTATCAAGAGGAATCCTGCTCATGGCGGCACTCGGCTCCGAGCTGACGGCGGCGCAGCAGCGCGTGTTGGACCTCCTGGAAGAGGAGCTGCGCCGCGAAGGCCGCGCGCCCACCGTGCGCGAACTGGCCGAGCGCCTGGGCCAGGCCAATCACCAGGGGGTGCAGCGCATCCTGGGCATTCTGGAAGCCAAGGGTTATATCGAGCGGCGCAGCGACATCCGCCGGGGCCTGCGACTGACCTATGACCGGGACGAGGAGGGTATTCCCCTGATCGGCGCCGTGGCAGCGGGCTCGCCGATCTTGGCCGTGGAGAACATCGAGAAGCGTATTTCCCTGCCGGCGGATTTTTTCCGCCAGCGCCCGGATTATTTCCTGCGGGTGCGCGGCGACAGCATGATCGACGCGGGTATATTCGACGGCGATCTGGTGGCCGTGAAAAAGGCTGCGCGGGCCGAGTTCGGCGCGATCGTCGTGGCCCGCGTCGGCGAGGAGGCGACCCTGAAACGCCTGGGAGGGACGCCGGATGAGCCTCGGCTGCTGGCGGAGAACCCGGCCTATGCTCCCATCGAATTGCGGGGCAGGGACTGGTGCGTCGAGGGGATTTATCTCGGCTTGATTCGGCGTGGCTGACCAGTTTGAAACGAATTTTTCATTGTTTTGATGACGGACAGGCGGAAAGGCTTTCGCGCGTTCCCGCTCTGATATTTCTATGCACGAGGATGACCATCCATGGCTGTTGAGGCGCGTTACGTGAGCACTCGCGATGAATCGAAAATTTGGATCACCCAGGACGAGGCGGATGCCTATGACAAGAAACTGGAATTCGCGGAAAACCTGGAGCCCCTGCTGAGCCGGGTTTTCGCCAAGGCGGAACTGAAGTTGTCCGACGCCCAGTTGGAGAGCGTTGCCCTGGGGCTGGCGGAGGAAGTGGATAACCTGCGGACCTTGATTCCGGCGCAGCGAAAAATCCGCCAGGCTAAGACTCCCGCCGCCGGCGATGAGAACCTCTCTCGGTCGTGATGCATCGAAATCTTTTGAAAATACCTAAAGACCCATGAGGTTTGGTCATGGATTTGGCTCGTTATCTTGGCGACAACTTTCTCACCCTGGAACAGATCTCGGCGGAGAGCGGCTGTCCTGTCGAGCGGCTGAGGGAATACATCAACGCAGAACTGATTCCGCGCCCTTCCTATGTCGTGGAAAGCGATGGCCGTTTTTCGTCCCAGGTGTTCGGCGAGACCCGGGTGGCCTTGTCCACCGCCGCCTGGTATTTCCCGCAGGCCACGCTGGGTTGGATTCGTAGGGCCGAGCATGCGCTCGAGGCACATGGCCCCGAATCGGCCAAGGCTGCGCTGAAGGCGGAATTCCGCACGGAGTTTTTCGCCGCGCTGGAGCAGGCCGCTCCCGAGTTTCGCATCGGGTCGCCGCTCTACACGGCGAACGGTGCTTCAGTGAATCGGGAGTGCGCGCAGCAGCGCTTTGAGGTGGTTTGGGAGCACTTCCTCGCGGGGACTTTTGGCGTTTGCGTGCGCGAGCCGGATTCCGTGCCGCGCATCGTGGCCAAGGAACTCACCCAGGATCGCCTGACCGCCATGACCGAGAATGGTGGGAAACAAGACTACGGCCCGGAAGAGCGTGCCGGCGTTCTCGGTCTGATCCGTCAGTATCTGGAGCTGTCCATGCCGTTTTCACCGGTGGAATATCCGCGCAGCAGCAAGAAGCGGCTCGCCGATGATGTGCTGCCCAAGCTGGGGGCCGAGACGGCGGGTTAACAGAAAATACAAAGGGCGCCGAGGCGCCCTTTGTTGTCGCGGAAAACGACTCAGAAGGAATAGCTGGCGCGGGTGTAGAAATACCGGCCGGCCAGGCCCCACTGGCTGTTTTCGATGGACCACTTGAGGGCCTCGTAGTTGTATTCGGTGGGGTCGCCGTCCGGGAACTTGTCGGTGAGGTTGTTGATGCCACCGGACAACACCAGGCCGTTGCCGAAGTCGTACTTGCCGGCCAGATCGGTGATCCAGGCGCTGCCTTCCGAGAAGTCGTAGCTGCGGTCGGCGGCGTCGTTGGCGGTGACGATGTCGTCGTAGTAGTTGAAGGTCAGGCCCAGTTCCCAGCCGCCAGCGTCGTAGATGCCGCCCAGGGTGGCACGGTTGTTGGGCTGGTAGTCCTCGACGCGGATGCGTTCCTTGGCATCGAAGTAGACATCCTCCAGGCCGAGTTCCGCGAGGCGCCCCGGCGGCGTGTTGACCGATTGCACATCGGTGGTGTTGTGGCTGAAGGCCGCGCTGTACTTCATCTCGGCGCCGTTGCCCAGCTCCTGGCGGTAGTTGGCGACAATGTCGACGCCGTCGGTGCGGGTGTTGATGGCGTTGGTGAAGAAGGCCGCCGAACCGACGCCCAAGGGCAGCACCTGATCGAGCACCGGGTGCATGTCGCGGGTGAAGGTGCCGGACAGGGCGATGCGGTCGTCGATGTCGATACGGTAGAAGTCCACCGTCACGTCCAGATCATCGAGGGGCTGTAGCACCAGGCCAAAGGTGTAGCTGAGGGATTTCTCCGCATCCAGGGCGGGGATGCCCAGGGCGTTGACCACGGCGCTGCCGTGCGGGTAGATACCGCGCACGATGTTCTGGCCCTGGCTGAAGTCGGAGAATTCCTGGGAGAAGGCGTACTGCTGCAGGGACGGGGCGCGGAAACCGTCGCTGACCGAGGCGCGCAGCTTGAAGTTGTCGGTCACGTTCAGGTAGGTGGCCAGCTTGGCGGATAGGTCGGTGCCGAAATCGCTGTAGTCCTCGTGACGCAAGGCCGCCTCGATGCGCCAATCGTACGTGATGTCGGTGGAGGCCTCGAGGAAGAAGGCCGTGTTGTCGCGGTCGGCGCTGTTGGCCTGGGCCGGGCTCCAGCCGGGGAAGACCTGGATGCCGGGGCTGGCGCCGGGATTGCCCCAGGGCTGGTCGCCGTAATAGGCGTAGGAATACTCGTCGCCGGCATGGATGGCGTAGTCGTCCTTGCGGTGTTCGGCGCCGAAGGCGACGGCCACGTCCTTGCTGCCCAGTTTCACGGTATTGGACAGATCGAAGTTGAAGGTGGTCTGCTTGAACTCCAGTTCGCCGGCCTTGGCGCTGGTGGGCACCTCGGCGACGTTGCCGGTGGGGCCCGCGCCATAGCTGAAGTTCACCGAGTTGCTGACGCCGAACTCGAAGTTGTTCTGACCGTGGGTCACGGACACATCGCCCGCCCAGCCACCCCAGTCGAAGCGCAGACCGCCCGCCAGGGACTTGTCGATGACCTTGGAGTTGATGAGCGGGAGGAAGCCATTGGGATAGAGGGCGCCCAAGGCCTCGGGGAAGGAGCCGCTGGCGCGCTCGTGGCCGTAGGGGTAGCGGAAGAAGCCGGCGGCCTCGGCGTCGCGGCTGGAATAGCCGCCGAAGGCGTAGAACTCCGCCGTGCCCATGGGGACTTCGCTGTTGAAGAACAGGCTCTGCTGCTCCAGTTTCGGCTCGCCGGTGCGCCAACGGCCGCCGGTCGGATCGGTGGCGGCGCGGTTGGTGTCGTTCTTGTGCTTGTATTCGGCGGTGATATTGAACACGCCGTCGGAGCCTAGGGCGAAGCCGGTATTGAGGCTGGTCTGGTAGGTGTCGCCGTCGCCGTGGTCGGTCTTGCCCAGGTCCTGGGTGATGGTGGTGCCCAGGTTCTTCTTGAGCACGATGTTGATGACGCCGGCGATGGCGTCGGAGCCGTACTGGGCCGAGGCGCCGTCGCGCAGGATTTCCAGGCGCTCGACGGCGGACATGGGGATGGCGTTGAGGTCGGTGCCGGCCGAGCCCTTGCCCACGGTGAAGATATGGATCAGGGCGCTGTTGTGGCGGCGCTTGCCGTTGATGAGCACCAGGGTCTGGTCCGGGTTGAGGCCGCGCAGGGTGGCGGGCTTCACATGGTCGGAACCGTCGGAAATGGTGGTCTCGGCGAAATTGAAGGAGGGGGCCAGGCTTTCCAGGGCTGTGCCCACGTCGGAGAGGCCGGAGCGCTCCAGATCCTCGCCGCGCATGATGTCGACGGGCACGGCGGAGTCGGCGGCGGAGCGGATCTGTACGCGCGAGCCGATGACCTGCATGGTCTCCACTTCCTCTTCGCTGCCGCTGGCCGGAGCCGCGTCGGCGGCCTGGGCCGTGTTGAGCTGGGCGGATAGGGCGAGGCTGAGCAGGCTCAAGGCGAAGCCCGCCGGGCGTTTCGGGGCGAGGGACATGGTGTGCTCCTGGTTTTACGTTCTTCTTATGCCCGGTACGGCAGGGATTCCGGGTCCTGATCCAGGACTATAGGGAAGGCCGGGCTCACGGGCAATGGCCTGGGCGCAAAGCGGTGAACTTCATCGTGTGGCGTTCGGAATGGTTTCGATGCTACCTACTCCACGCGCAGGCGCTCAAGGCTTGCTGAGGGAGGGGAGCTTGAAGCAGAGCAGGGCGAATCCGCCGAAGCCGGTGCTGAGCAGTGCTAGCTGCCAACCCAGCCAGGGCTCGGTCGCCAGGGCCGGCAACACCGCGAGGTAGCGTTGCAACCAGACGCCCAGGAGCACGCCGACGGCGAGGGGGGCGAGTCGGGTAAAGGCGGTCTTGGTGCGCGCGAACAACAGGCTGGCCAGCGGCAGGAAGAAGACCAGGCCCAGCATCAGCCAGAACAACGGCGCATAACCGCCCTCCATGGGGCGACGCAGGGGGACGAGCTCTGCCGGCAGGTTGCCGAACCAGCTCACCAGGAACTGGGCCCAGAAGAAGTAGAGCCAGAGCAGGACGAAGCCGGTGAGCATCTGGCCCAGATTGCGCAAGGCCGGGGGCGGCAGGGGGGGGCCGTCCCAGGCGGTGAGCAGCAATACGGCGGCGGTGCCGCCGAGGACCGAGCCCATGCCGAACTGTAGGGGGAAGACGCTGCTGTGCCAATGGGGGTAGAGCATCATGGCGAAGTCCCAGGCCATGAAGGTATTGGACAGCAGGAAGGCGGCAAGCAGCCAGGGGGCTAGGCGCTGGCGTCGGCCCAAGGATTCCGGGCCCGGCGGTAGGCGCAGCAGGGCGAGGGCGACGCCATAGTACAGGGCCTGGGCCAGGACATGGCGCAGGATCAGCCAAGTCCCGTCCTGCCAGGGTCCATGCGGCGTGGCCCCCGGCGCCAGCCAGGGCAGGACATGGCCGCGCCCCAGACCCAGCAACAGCGCGAGACCCAGGAGCACCAAGGGAGCACCGGCAGCGGTGAGGCGGCGCGCGGCGGCCTCGTAGGGTTCCGACCAGCGGGCCCGGCACAGGTCCAGGATGGCCAGCAGGCCCAGGCCGAACTGGCTGATGCCGGTGAAAAATAGCCAATTGGCGGTGAAGCCGGCCCACCATAGGCGCTCCTCGCTCGCCGGCGCCAGGGTCGGGGCGGCGAGGGGGGCGGCGGCGAGCGCCAGTGCCGCGAGCAGGGTCCAGTCCTTCATTCCCGTCCCAGTCCTTGCTTGAGGTAGTTGATCAGATGCCAGCGATCCCGCCCGCTCAGGCTGAGATCGTAGCCCGGCATGACCACGCTGCCGCGACTGATGGTGTAGTAGAGGCGCCCGTCGGCCTGGCCGCGCACATAGGCCTGGGTCAGATCGGCGGGGCGGGGCTGGAACTTCTTGCCCACCAGGCCATCGCCTCTACCCCCGGCGCCGTGGCAGGCCGCACAGTGACGCAGGTACATGCGTTCGCCCCGCGCCAGGGATGCGGGGTCGGCGGCTTGCGGATTGTGCAGGCTGTTTCCCGCCAACTCGCGGGCCTGGCCTGCCGGCCCCGGCGGAAGCACCGGCGGCCTAGGCGTGCGCGGGATGGCTCCCGGGGGGGCTTGGACCCGGGCCTCCTGGGGCTTGATCGAGGGCTGGTTGGCCATGTCCTTGCTCCAGGGGAAGGCTGGCGCCGGCGGGGTGGGGGCGAGGAACAGGAAGAGGATTAACCGCCAAGGACGCCAAGTCGAGAAAGGAGCGGTCGAGGCTCGGGTCAGGATGTGCTTCCCGTCTATTCTTCCTTTGCGTTCTTGGCGTTCTTGGCGTTCTTGGCGTTCTTGGCGTTCTTTGTGTTCTTCGCGGTTAGTCTTCATGTTCCTTCCTCCGGCGGCATCAGCTCGCCGCCTCGACGGATCGCCTCGGCACCCGCCGCCCGCAGCCGGGTCTCGGCTTCCGCTTCCCCATCCGCGCCGCACTCCAGCAGCACGCCGTACTTGTCCACCGCGGTCTCGGAGGCATAGGGCCGTTCGCGCCAGGCCGGCAGGCGCGCGCAGATAAGGAATCCGAGCAGGGTCGCCAGCACGCCGAACAGGATGGTCAGCTCATAGCCGATGAGCAGGAAGGGTGGCAGGGGAATGATGGGCCGTCCGCCGGTGGGCAGCAGGTGGCGCGTGGCGGAGAACACGGCCAGACCGAAGCCGCAGGAGAAGCCTAGGAGTCCGCCGAAGAGCGTGTAGCGGCGTATGGGCGAGCGCGGCAGACGCAGCGCCTCGGCCGCCCCCTCGATCGGATAGGGCGACATCAGGCTCACCGCGTGGCCGGCATCGGTCAGCGCCTTCGCCGCCGCCAGGGCGGTCTCCGGCCGCGCGAACAGGCCCAGCACGCTCATGGCGGGCCCTCCCCGTCCGCTCCCTTCCCGTGGGGCAGGGTCTCCTTGACCTCGTAGATCGACAGGCTGGGCACCAACTTGACGAAGATCAGGAAGAGGCTGACGAAGATGGCCAGGGAGCCCAGGAGTATGGCCAGCTCGACCCAGGTGGGGAGATAGTCGCGCCAGGTATTGGGCAGGAACTTGCGCGGCAGGGACGTGGCGATGATCAGGAAGCGCTCGAAGTACATGCCGATATTCACCAGCACGGAGATGGCCAGCATGCTGCGGAAGGAATGGCGCACGCGGCTCGAGGTTAGGACCAGGGGCAGCGCGGCACAGAACAGCAGCATGGCCCAGTACAGCGGCGCATACAGCCCGGTTAGCTTGTAGCGCAGGGTTTCCAACTCGGCGCTGGAACCGGAATACCAGCCGGTGAACAGTTCCAGGCCGTTGATATAGGTCCACAGCAGGGACAGGACCAGCAGGAGCCGGCCCAGTTTGTCGAAGTGATCCTCGGTGATATAGGCCTCGAAATGGTAGAGCTTGCGCAGCAGGAACATGACCGTGACGATGCCGGCCGTGCCCGAGTAGATGGCGCCCACGACGAAGTAGGGCGCGAAGACGGTCTGGTGGAAACCGGGCACGGTGGACAGGGCGAAGTCCCAGGACACGATGCTGTGCACGGACACGGCCAGCGGGATGATCAGCACGGCGAAGAAGGTGTAGGCCCAACCCAGGTGGTGCCACTCCCGTTCCGTGCCGCGCCAGCCCAGAGCCAGCCAGGTGTACAGGGTCTTGCGCCAGCCGGTCGTGCCGTCCCGCGCCGCCGCCAGATCGGGCATGGCGCCCATGAACAGGAAGGTGAAGCTGGCGGTCAGATAAGTCGTGATGGCGGTGACGTCGAACAGCAGGGGCGAGCGGAAATTCGGCCAGAGTTCGCGCTGGTTCGGGTAGGGCAGGGACCAGTAGATGTTCCAGGGCCGACCGACGTGCACGAACACGAACAGGACCGCGACCATCAGCGAGAACAGGGTCATGGCCTCGGCGCTGCGGTAGATGGCCCGGCGCCAGGGGCTGCCGGTGATGTGCAGCACGGCCGAGAGCAGGGTGCCGGAATGGGACAAGCCAATCCAGAAGATGAAATTGGACAGATACATACCCCAGACGAGGGGGCGGTTCATGCCGGCGACACCGACGCCGGCCACCAGTTGGTAGCCCCAGGGCAGGAAGAAGCAGACCAGGCTCACGGCGAGCGCCAGCCCCAAGGCCCACCAGTAGACGGGACCGGTCTCGGTCAGGGTGCGCAGCACGTCCCGGTTGAGCCGGGCGTGGCTCAAGCCTTGCTCAGTCATGCTCCTCGCCCTTGCGCAGATAGGTGATGACGGGCCGGGTATTGAGTTCCTCCAGCACGGCGTAGGCACGCGCCGAGCGCGAGGCTTTCGACACCGCGCTGTCCGGGGCCTGGCGATCCCCGAAGCGCAAGGCCTGGCTGGGGCAGGACTGCACGCAGGCCGGCTGCACCTCGTCCGGGCCCACGCGCCGGCCCTCGTCCTTGGCCTGATCCTTGGCGAGACGGATGCGCTGGATGCAGAACGTGCACTTCTCCATCACGCCCATCTCCCGCACCGACACGTCCGGATTGAGCTGCTGCTCCAGCGGCGGGTCCCAGCGCGGCGTGCGCCAGTTGAAATAGCGCACCTCGTAGGGGCAGTAGGCCGCGCAGGAGCGGGTGCCTATGCAGCGGTTGTAGACCTGGACATTGAGGCCGTCCTGGTTGTGGTAGGTGGCGGCCACCGGGCAGACGGTCTCGCAGGGCGCGGATGCGCAGTGTTGGCAGAGCATGGGCAGGAAGCGCAGCCGCAGGTCCGGGTATTCGCCCTCCCAGTAGCGCTCGATGCGCAGCCACTGGATCTCCCTGCCCTCGCCCACGTCCTTCTCGCCGACGATGGGCAGGTTGTTCTCCGCCTGGCAGGCGACAACGCAGGCCTCGCAGCCGGTGCAGCGGTCCAGATCCACGGCCAGGCCCCAGGCATAGTCCAGCTGGCCGGGAAAACCCGGCTCCCGGTATTGCTTCCATTTGTCGAGGTAATCGCCCATCTACAGCTCCTTGATCGGGATGCTCCCGAACAGCTCGCGCCCTAGGGCCTGGTCATGCTTGCCGCGCGGCTTGAGCTTCACCCGCCGGCCGGTCTTGACCAGGCGCACCCGCGTCGCGGCCCAGGCCAGGGCGCCCGTGCCCTCCACCGTGCTGGGCGCGACCAGGGCCGCGGCATTGACGCCCCGGCCGGCGGCATAGCGGCCAAATGCCTCGTGGCCCTGGCCCAGGGGCATGGCCACCAGCGCCGGGTGGATGGCCGGATAGGGCAGGACCGGCGCCTCCACGCGCCCGGCCGGCGACTCCACCAGCACGATGTCGCCCATGGCCAGGCCCAAGGCGGCGGCGGTGCGCGGGTTGATCTCCAGCCAGCTGCCCCAGGCGAGCCCGGTCAGCGGATCGGGCAGCTCCTGCAGCCAGGGCAGGGCCGCCGCGCTAGCACCGTGCAGGTTCGGGCTGGGGTAGGGCTGGAACACCAGGGGGTAGTCGGCCTCGCCGCCGGCGAACCGAGCCGGCCGGTAGTCCAGGGCGTCCTGGGCTTCCGGCTGCCAGCGGGGGCTCTCGGTCCCGGCCTGGCCATCGCCCCAGACGCCGGCGTTCAGGGCCGCGTTCCAGAAGGCGTCGAAATCGGCCGGGGCATTCGCATCGCTGCGCCGGGCATGCAGCGACCGCCAGCCGTTCTTCAGATAAGCCAGGTAATCGGGCGAGGCCAGGGGCGTGCCGGCGCGCCGGGCCAGCTCCAGCAGGATGTCGCCGGCCGGGCGCGGGCCCTCGCGCGGCGCGACCACGGGCTGGGCCAGGGCGGCGGCGCGCAGGCCCACGCCGGGCCGGGGCGCGGCGTCGCCCCAGCTCTCCAGGTAGCTGGGCAAGGGCAGGACCCAGTCGGCAAAACGGCTGGTCTCGTCCGGCAGGCTGGCCAGACTCACCACCAGGGGCACGGCGTCCAGGGCCTCGCGCAGGCCCAGGGCCGGCGGCAGCTCGTGCAGCGGGTTGCAGTCCAGGAACAGCAGGGTGGCGACCCGCCCGGCCCTGGCGTCGGCGATCAAGGTCTGCCAGGCCGTCAGATCCATGACCGGCGCCTCGGCCGGCAGCAGCGGCGGCGGGTTGCCCAGCACGCCGCCGGGCCGGTCCAGGCTGCCGCACAGCTGGTTCAGGGCCTCCACCGCCAGGGCATTGCCCAGGCCGTTGCTATAGCGGGTCGTCGCGCCGCCGGCCAGGGCCAGGGCTGGGCCGGCGGCCAGCTCCGCCGCCAGGGCCTCGACATGCCCAGCGGTCAGGCCGGACTCGCGGGCGACGAGAGCGGGGGTATAGGGCTCCAGGACCTGAGCCCAGCGCTCGCCATCGGCGCCGGCATAATGCCCGCCCGCCACCAGTGCCCGGCCCAGGCCCAGGGCCACAAGACCCTCGCTGCCGGGCCGTACCGGCAGCCAGAGGTCGGCATTGGCGCCGGTCAGGCTCATGCGCGGCTCGATCTGCACCAGGCGCCCCCGCTGCCCCGGCCGGCCCCGGCGCATCTGCCCATAGGCGCGGGCCGCATGTACGGGCGTGTCGCCGCTGGCCAGGAAGTCGGCGCCGAAGGACAGGACCAGCCTGGCCTGGGCCAGATCGTGGCGGGGCGCATGCTGGAGGCCCAAGGCCTTGCGCTGGACCAGGGGGGCAATGCCCGCGCCCCAGGCCTCGTGCTGCCCGTAGCGCGTGGAGTCGAAGGCGGCCAGGACCTCGTGGATCAGCGTGTCCAGATGCCCGGTCTGGGGCGCCGAGATCAGGCTCAGCGACGCGCCGCGGCCCTGCGTCCTGAGCTCCGCTAGGGCTTGGGCGATGGCGGCTAGGGCCTCGTCCCAGCCCGCCGCCTGGAATTGTCCGGCGCCGCGCGCGCCGCTGCGCCTCCGGGGAGCTAGCAGCCGGTCCGGATGGTAGAGCAGGTTCAAGCCGGCCTGGCCCAGGGCGCAGAGCCCGCCCTGGTTGACCGGATGCCCCGGATTGCCCTCGATTTTCTTGGCGCGGCCCTCGCGGTTCTTCACCAGGATGCCGCAGCCGGCCGGGCACTGCGTGCAGGCGCTGGCATACCAGGTGGCGATGCCGGGCACCAGGTCCTCGGGCGGCACCAGGGCCGGGATCAATTGCTCCACCGGGTGCTTCAAGGCCTCGCCGAACCAGAAGCCGGCCCCGGCGCCGGCGGTGCCGGCGCTCAAGAGCGCCAGGAAGTCGCGGCGGTTCAGATCCCGGCTCATTTGTGGCAGGTCCAGCAATCGGTGCCGAAGCGCACGGCCCTCTCCCTATGGCAACCCAGGCACCAGCCCATGGTCATGGGCGCGACACGGGTGAGGACGTCCATGCTCTCCACGGGCCCGTGACAGCTCTGGCAGGGCAGGCCGGCGCGCACATGGCGCTTGTGGGAGAAATGGGTGAAGTCCGGCAGATCGTGGACTTTCAGCCAGGGCACGGGCTCGCCGCGCTGCCAGAACGCCATGAGCTTCTGGATCTCGGGGCTGTCCGTGGCGATTTGGCGGTGGCAGCCCAGGCATTTGCTCATGGGCGGTACGCCCGCGACCGGTGAGCGCTCGGCGTAGAGATGGCAATGCTGGCAGGGGAGCTTGTGCTCGCCGGCATGCAGCTTGTGGCTGAAGGAGATGGGTTGGACCGGGGCCGCGCCGTCAAACCACAGGGCATTGACGCCGTAGCCGCCGCCGAAGCCCAGGGCGCCAACGGCAAGCAACAAGGCGGACTTGCGTAGGGGACCGGCAACGGTGCGTGGTGAAATCGCCAAGCTGCCCCCCTGCGGACTCAGCCGCTCGCCGCTCCCCGGCATGCCACATGGGCCGCGAGCCGGGCACGGCAGTCGTCGATCAGCGCCGCCAGGGCCTCGTCGCAGATGGCGCGCCGCCCCAGGTCGGCCAACTGCGCCAGGCTCTGGCAGAGATAGGCCTGCATGTCGGCCAGCGGCGTGTTCTCGGCCCACAGCCCCAAGCCACACAGGCGCTGACCCGGCGCGTCCCAGAGGGTGAGGTTGACGGCCTCGCAGCTGCGCCAGCCCGGGAAGCCCGCATCGGTCCCGCTCCATTCGATGCGCTGGGGCCTGGCCTCTTCATCCAGATGCACGCGGACCGTCAGTTCGGCGATTCGGGTCATATTCCTCTCCCAGGTCTGTCGCAGACAAGGCGGAAGCGCACTCCCGCCAGTTTCTGACGAGCTGAAACACTGGTAAAAGCCGAATTTGATCTCGATCAGAGCGTAGTCAGGAAATCCGGGTAGGGCAAAATGATCGAGGCGGTTTGGGGCTACCTGGAATGCCGGCTACACTTTCAGTGACGTACCCGGAAGGCAGGTGGTCACTCCCCGTTCCGCGAGGCCCCGCCCCGTTGCCGCCGCATCCAGGGAGTCGGTTCCAAGGAGAAAGCCATGACCGCGTCACTCATCCGGTTGTTCCGTTTCATCCCGCCGTTTCTGGGAGGGGTCTGCCTGGCCCTGGCTACTCCGCCTGCGCAGGCGGAGCGCGTCGAGTATTTCGGCGATTACGCGATTCATTACAACGCCATCAACAGCACCTTCTTCTCCTCCGAGGTGGCCAAGAACTACCAGGTCAAGCGCAGCAAGAACCTGGGCGTGTTGGTGATCTCGGTCCTTCCCAAGGACGCCGGGCCCGAGCCCAGGGCCTTTACCGCCATGGTCAAGGGCAAGGTGCGCAACGACTTGTTCCAGAGTAATTTTTTGGATTTTCGCGAGGTGAAGGAAGGCAGGGAGGCCCGGGCTATCTATTACGTGGCCTCGTTCAAGCACGGCAACAACGACAAGCTGAATTTCGCTGTCGATATCCAGCCGGAAGGCCAAAACGAGAGTCATAGCCTGAGCTTCGATCAGACTTTCTTCGCCGACTGAAGCCGTCGAAGCCCGTTCCGTGCTTTGGCCGCCTGGGGAGTGGCCGCGGGGCTCCCGCTGGCCCGCGACCACAGCACGAGCTGGTAGGGGCGGGCCAGGTAGTGCAGGGGCGGCACGAAGGCGTGGATCAGCCGGGAGAAGGGCACCAGGGCCAGGAGCACGAAGGCGCCCAGGATGTGCAGCTGGATCACCAGCGGCAGCTCCTTGACCGCCTCGATGCGCGGTTCGCCGGAGAGCAGCGACCACAGGTAAGGCGAGAGATCGGCGGCGAACCAGGACGAACCCCAACGGTAGCCCAGGGCGATCCAGCAGCCCAGGGCGATCTGCACGAGCAGGAGCAGTTCCACGACCAGGTCCATGGGCGTGGTCACGGCGCGCAGGCGCGGGTCGCTCGCCCGGCGCAAGAGCAGCCCGGCGAGACCCAGGAGCGCGCCCAGTCCAAAGCTGAAGCCGACCACCTCGTGCACGATGAGCCGCACTGGCTGGCTGTTGAGGGCGAGCACCGCGTCCGGGAATCCGAAGGCGAAGGCGTGGCCCAGGAACAGCGCCAGCAGGCTCCAGTGGAACAGCAGCGAAGCCGGATGCAGCCTGTCGCTCTCCAGGAATTGGGACGACATCGAGCTCACCGTGTAGCCGACCGTTCGCCAGCGGGCGAGGCCGGCCAGGACGAACACGACCGCCGCCACGTAGGGGAAGGCGATAAAGAGCAGATCGTAGAGAGCATTCATGGCGGACCTCCCCGCTGGCCCCCGCCAGCGCCTACGCTTCAGTTCCGTTCGTGCTGAGCTTGTCGAAGCACTCTCTGCCCAGCGCCCTTCGATACGCGTATCGCGTTACCCAGGGCGAATGGCCTGCCGGACCAAGTCATGGGGCCGATTCCCGCCCCCTTTCATCCAGCGCCAGTTCCTGGCTCACCCGAGCGAGAAAATCCGGCACGGCGTCGAGCTCGGCGCCGGCCTCACCGGCCGCCAGCGAAAAATCCCGCGCCAGCGCCGCCGCCAGGGCCGTGAGCGCATGGCCGTAGACGAGCGGCATGTCCAGGCCCGGCGCGAGCAGCGCGTGCTCGCGCCGGTGATAATTCTCCAGTTTCTTCGCGACGCGGCCCGGCTCGAATTCCCTGAGCACGAGGCGCAGCGCCGGCCGCAGCAGATCCTCGGCCATTTCCCGGCGCAGTTCCTCGTCGCCGAGCCTGCCTAGCAGGCGCAGCACCTGGCCCAAGTGATCCGGTAGCTCGCCGCCTTCCGCGAGCCCCGCCGCGCGCTGCTCCCGGCCGAGGCCCACCAGGAGGGCGCCGCGCTGGTAGGCGTCGCCGAACAGCACATAACCCAGGTGCAGGCTCGCCAGCGCCTGCACCTCGAAGCTGCGGGCGTAGAGTTCCTCCTGCGCGGGAAGCTCGCGCGGCAGACCGGCGAGAAACCGTTCCAGCTCGGCGGCGGCCTCGGGATAGGCGGGGTCCAAGTCGGCGAGCAGGCCCTGTGCCTGCACGCGAACATCGCTGCGCGGGTACTCGAACAGGGCGGCGAATTCGGTATAGGGCGCATGTTCCATCGTTCACCTCAAGGCCGGCGCGGCGCGCGGTTGAAGCCGAAACCGGCGGCGCCCTTGCGTTCGTCCGTCGCTTCCAGGGCCTCGATGGCGGTTTCCCGATGCGCCGGCGGGACCACGAAGCGCTCATCGAATTTCGCCAGCGCGGTGAGCCGGTACACGGCCTCGGCGGTCTCGGCCGTGTAACCCGCGGCGTCCAGGGCGGCGCTCAGCCGCGCCGCGTCCAGATCGCCCACGGTCTGCTGGCGCCGGTACAGGCGCACGGCCAGGAGCCGGCGCAGGCGCATCGCCACGGCGGCCTCGTCGCCCACCGCGAACAGCCGCGCGAGATAGCGCAGGCTTAACCGCGAGCACGCGCCGTCGGCGAACAACTCCTCCATGCGGGTGTCGTAGAGGCCGGCCTCGTCCCAGCGCTTCGCCACCGCATGGCGCGGCCTGTCCTCGCCGTCGCCCGCGCGCAAACTGGCCATGACCGGCGACAGGGGCGGCACGTAGAACAGCATGGGCAGGGTGCGGAATTCCGCGTGCAGGGGCAGGGCGAGGCCGAAGCGTTTTACGAAGGCGTAGACCGGCGAGCGCCGCGCGGCCTCCAGCGTGGATTCGGGAACGCCCGAGGCGCGTGCCGCCGCCGCGACGGCCGGATCGTCCGGATCCAGGATCAGATCCAGCTGGCGCGCCACCAGCTCCGCCTCCGGCGCCGAGGCCGCCGCATGCAGTTGCTCGGCATCGTAGAGCAGCACGCCTAAATAGCGGATGCGGCCGACGCAGGAGTGCATGCAGGCCGGCGCGAGCCCCGCCTCTAGGCGCGGATAGCACAGGATGCATTTTTCGCTCTTGCCCGTGCTCCAGTTGAAATAGGTCTTCTTGTAGGGGCAGGCGGTCACGCACATGCGCCAGGCGCGGCAGACGTCCTGGTTGATGAGCACGATGCCGTCCTCGCCGCGCTTGTACAGGGCCCCGGAGGGGCAGGACGCGACGCAGGCCGGATTCAGGCAGTGATTGCAGATCCGCGGCAGGTAGAAAAATGCCAGGCGCTCGATCGTGAACAGGGCCTCGCGCTCGCTTAGCGATAAATCCGCCAGGTTCGGATCCTGGCGCGCGTAGTCCGGCGTGCCGCTCAGGTCGTCGTCCCAGTTCGGGCCCATCTTGATGTCCATGGGCCGGCCCGTGATCAGGGACACGGGCCGCGCCGTGGGCTGGTCCTCGCCGGCCGGCGCCTCGATCAAATTCAGATACTGGTAGGTGTAGGGCTCGTAATAATCGTCCAGCACGGGCAGGGCCGGATTGTGGAACAGGTTGAGCAGGCCCTTGGCCTTGCCCGCGCCCTTGAGCACGATCGTGTCGCCGTCTTTTTCCCAGCCGCCGCGGTAGATGGCCTGATCCTCCCAGCGCCGCGGGAAGCCCGTGCCCGGCTTGGTCTCCACGTTGTTCCACCACATGTATTCGGCGCCCTTGCGGTCGGTCCAGATGTTCTTGCAGGCGATGGAGCAGGTGTGGCAGCCGATGCACTTGTCGAGGTGGAACACCATGGAAACTTGTGCACGAACGTCCATGATCTGCCCCCTTTAGAAGATCACCCGGTCCATCTTGCGCACCAGGACATGCGTGTCCCGCTGCGGCGCGATGGGGCCCCAGTAATTGAAGTGGTAGGAAAACTGGCCGTAGCCGCCCGCGAGGAACACGGGCTTCAGGTGGATGCGGGTGAAGCTGTTGTGGCCGCCCGCGCGCCGTCCCCCGCGCACCTCGGATTTCGGGATGCCCACGGTGCGCTCGGGCACGTGGTAGACGATGCACACGCCCTCGGGAATGCGCGCGCTGACGCAGGCGCGGGTCGCATAGACGCCGTGGTCGTTGTAGACCTCGACCCAGTCGTTGTCGGCCACCCCCAGGGCCTGCGCGTCCTGCTCGCTGAGCCAGCAGGGCTCGCAGCCGCGGGACAGGGTGAGCATGCGCAGATTGTCCATATAGGTCGAGTGGATGTGCCACTTGCCGTGGGGCGTCAGGCAGTTGAGCACGCGGCCCTGCCCGCCGCCCAGGGTCTCCTTGAGATCGCCATAGGCCTCGGGCTTCGGCGCCGGCTTGTACGTGGGCAGGTTCTCGCCGTAGGCGAGGTAGAGCGCGTGATCCAGGTAGCCATGCTGGCGCCCGGTGAGGGTGCGCCAGGGCACGAGCCGCTCCACGTTGTAGGTGTAAGGCGCGTAAGCCCGTCCGCCGTTCATGAGCCCGGACCACAGCGGCGAGGTGTTGTAGCGGCGCGGCTGGGCCTGCAGATCCGCGTAGCGCAGGCGCAGATCCTGGCTGCCCTCGGCGAGATCGGCGAGCTTTAGGCCGGTTTTCTGCTCCATGTACTCGTATGCGCGGCGCGTCAGGCTGCCGTTGGTGAGGCTGGAGAGGTGCAGGATCACATTGGCCGCGGCCTCGTCCTCCTTCAGCGAGGGATAGGTCTTGCCGTCCAGGTTCTCGGTCGGGAAATGCGCGGAATTCAACAGTTCGTCGTAGGCCTCGGCGCAGTCGTAGTGGTTGCCGTGGGCGCCCAGGCCTTGTGTCCGGACATTTTCGCCCAAGGCGATGAAGCGCTCGTAAATCTTGGTGTAATCGCGGCGCACCACCGCGAGCTTCGGCAGGGTCTTGCCGGGAACGGCCTCGCACTCGCCCGCCCACCAATCCTTCATCTCCGGTTGGGCCAGCTCGTCGGCCGTGTCGTGGGCCAGCGGCAGGCTCACCACGTCCACCTGGGGCTCGGGCAGATATTTCTCGGCGAGCTCCGAGCTCACGCGCGCGAGCTCGCGGAAGATCTGCCAGTCGGTGCGGGATTCCCAGACCGGCGCCACGGCGGCCGACAGGGGGTGGATAAAGGAGTGCAGATCCGTGCTGTTCAGGTCGGCCTTCTCGTACCAGGACGCGGAGGGCAGGACCAGATCGGAATACAGGGCCGAGGAATCCATGCGGAAATTGAGATCGACCACCAGATCCATCTTGCCGGTGGGGGCGAGATCCTGCCAGCGGATCTCCTCCGGCTGCTCGGCCGCGTCCTTGGCGATGACGTTGGAATGGGTGCCCAGGTAATGCTTGAGGGCGTATTCGTGGCCCTTCATGCTGCCCATGAGGGCGTTGCCGCGCCAGATGAAAAAGACGCGCGGGAAATTCTCCGGCGACTCCGGATCGGCGACGGAAAATGGCAGGGATTTATTTTTCAGTCTTTCCAGCACATGGGCGGTGATACCGGCGTCGTCCCGCGCGCCCGCCGCCAGCGCCGCGCGGCCCAGCTCCAGCGGATTTTCCGAAAACTGCGGATAGAACGGCATCCAGCCCGAGCGCACGGCGCGTACGATGGTGTCGGCCGTGTGCTTGCGGGTATGCGCGTTGTCGGGCACGGCGTTGTAGCGCGACTGCGGGCCGTCGTAGCGGTACTGGCAGGTGTTGATGTAGTGCCAGAGCGGCGCCTGCTGCAGGCGCGCGGCGCCCTGCCAGTCCTTGGCGAAGGCCAGCGCGCTCCAGGAATCCATGGGCGCGAGCTTCTCCTGGCCCACGTAGTGGTTGAGGCCGCCGCCGTTACGCCCCACGCAGCCGGTGAGCATCAGCGCCATGGCTGCGGCGCGGTACATCAAATTGCCGTGATACCAGTGGTTGATGCCCGCGCCCACGATCACCATGCAGCGGCCCTGGGTCGCCGCGGCCGTGTGTGCCCATTCCCGCGCGAATTGCAGCACCGTGTCGCGGGTGATGCCGGTGAAATCCTCCTGCCAGGCCGGGGTGTAGGCCGCCATCGCGTCGTCGTAGCCGGCCGGATAATCGCCGGGCAGGCCGCGGGCGACGCCGTACTGGGCGAGGATCAGCTCGTAGACCGTGGCGACGGGAATGCGCCCGGTCTTGGTCTCGACGAAGCGCACGGGCACGCCGCGCAGCGCACACCGGTCCCGGCCGAAATCGGAGAATTCCACCGACAGCACCGTGTCCTCGCGTCCCAGCAGGCTCAGCCGGGGCTCGTAGGGGGCATCGTCCACCGCGTTCTCCAGCTTCAGATTCCATTGGCCGGTCTTCTTAGCCCAGCGTTGGCCTACCGCGCCCTTGGGCACGACGAGTCTTCCGCTCGCTTCGTCGATATTGAGATAAAGCCAGTCGGCATTTTCCAGCGCCGCGAATTCCGCGAGATCCGCCGCGCGCAGCAGCCGTCCCGGACGGTGATGATCGTCCACCGCATCCAGGCGCACCAGATAGGGGCTGTCGGTGTAGCGTTTCACGTAGTCGAGGAAATAGGGCATGGGCCGGTCCACGTGCCATTCCTTGAGGATCACGTGGGTCACCGCCATCCAGAACGCGCCGTCGCTGCCCGCGTGCAGGGGGATCCACTGGTCGGCGTATTTACACACCTGGCTGAAATCCGGGGAGAACACCACGGTCTTGGTGCCGTTGTGGCGGGACTCGGCGAAAAAATGGCAGTCGGGCGTGCGCGTCATATTCAGGCAGGCGCCCATGTCGGCGATGAGTTTCGCGTTGTACCAGTCGGCGCTCTCGCAGACGTCGGTCTGCTCGCCCCAGATCTCGGGGAAGGCCGTGGGCAGATCGCAGTACCAGTCGTAGAAACTCAGGTTCACGCCGCCGAAGAGCTGCAGGAAGCGGCTGCCCGCCGCGTAGCTGAGCATGGACATGGCCGGGATGGGCGAGAAGCCGATGACCCGGTCGGGGCCGTAACGCTTCGCGGTGGACAGGCTCGCCACCGCCATCAGCTCCAGGGCCTCGTCCCAAGCCACGCGCCGGAAACCGCCCTTGCCGCGCGCGACCTGGTAGCGGGCGCGCGCGGCCGCGTCGGCCTGCAGGGCCTCCCAGGCGCGCAGCGGATCGCCGGTCCGGGCCTTGTACTCGCGCCAGAGGTCGAGCAGGGCGCCGCGCATCAGCGGATATTTGATGCGCAAGGGGCTGTACAGATACCACGAATAGGAGATGCCGCGCTGGCAGCCGCGCGGTTCGTAGGGCGGCAGCGAGCTTTCCAGGAGCGGGTAGTCGGTGTACTGGGTTTCCCAGACCACGATGCCGTCCTTGACGTGGATCTGCCAGGAGCAGCCGCCGGTGCAATTGACCCCGTGGGTGCTGCGCACGATGCGGTCGTGCTGGAAGCGGTTGCGGTAGAACTCCTCCCAGGCGCGCGTCTTCGGCGCCACCAGGTCCTTGATCCAGCCCATGGCCAGCCCTCCTTATTCCGTGCCCTTCTGCCGTTCGTACACGTCCCGGTTCACCGTGCCGCGCTTGCGCCGTCGGCCCGCGAACGCGATGAGGCCCAGCAGGCCGAGCGCGCCGCCCAAGCCCGCGCCGAACAGACGCCAGCCGTAGTCGCCCGGCTGCTGAAAGGCTTGCCGCGCGTCCGCCTCTTTCAGGAAGGCGATCAGGGCCTCGGCCTCGGCGGCGGCGAGTGGCCGCTCCTGGTAGGCGGCCTGCATGACCGGGAAGGGCGAGCTCTTGAGGATCGCGTGCACGCCCTCGCCGCCGACGCGGGAGAACACGGCGGTCAGGTCCCGGGCCAGCACGCCGCCGCCGATCACCGCGTCGTTCCGCACGTGGTGGCAGGCATTGCAGGGCGGGCCGCCGTGGGCTAGGCGTCGTCGGCCCTCGAACAGATCCAGGCCGCGCACTACCAGGCGAGCGTCATTCGCGGGCTCGGGCTCGGTTTGGGGAGCGGGTGGGCGCGGTGGCGCGGCGCCGCCGCGCAGATGGGCCAGCACGGCGCGCAGCTGCGCGTCGTCCAGGGCCTGATCGGGCATGAGCACGGGCGCGTACTCGGCGAGGAGGGCTTTCGCACTCGCGTCGCCGGACTGGGCGAGTCCTTGCGGCGAGCGAATGAAGCGTCGCAGCCAGGCCTCGTCGCGGCGCTCGGTCACGCCCGCGAGATCGGGACCCAGCCGCCGGCCTTCGCCCAGGCTGTGGCAGGCGGCGCAGCGCGCTCCGAATAGCTCGGCGCCGGTTTCGGCGCGCGCGGGCGGACCGCCGGGCAGCAGCCCGCCGAGGACGAGGCAAAGCCAGGGAACCACGAGTCGGCGGACGCTCATGATGAGCTCCTACGCGCGTGCCATCGTTCTTCAATACGCCTGCCGCCCCGTCATGTCGTTGATCCGGGTCAAGCCAGTTCCCTAGGAGCGCTGCGCATGGCGTGAGGAGTAAGGAATTGCTGCGAGCCTGTAGCGGGCATCCGCTTCGGTATGGTCGAACGCGTGGCTGGGCAGGCGCGATCAGGCTACCCGGGCCGTGTTTGACGGGGCGCGGTCCACATTGCCGGCGCGCAAGTCGCGGCTGGCAGGGGTTTGTGTATAATCGGCCACTTTCCCGACTCGTTCCGCACGGATCCCTCTCCCATGCAAGAAATCTCCAGCTTCCTCGTCAACCACCTGTTCCTTTCCACGCTATGGGCGGCCATCGCGGCCATGCTCTTGGTCAACCTGCTGCGCTCGGCCCTGTCCGGCATCGCGGCCCTGAGCCCCCAAGAAACCACGGCGCGCATCAACCGCGAGGAGGCCGTGCTCGTCGATCTGCGCTCCAAGGTCGAGTTCGGCAAGGGCCATATCGCCGGTAGCCTGAACCTGCCCTTCGAGCAATTCGTCAAAGAGGGCGCGGCCGAGCTTGAAAAGCACAAAGCCAAGCCCATTATCCTGGCTTGCGCCACCGGCATGCAGTCCGGCGCGGCGGCGATGCAGCTCAAGAAGGCCGGTTTCGCCGATGTCAGCAAGCTGGCTGGCGGCGTGCCGGCCTGGGCGGGCGCCAACCTGCCCCTGGTGAAGAAGTAATCCTGTTGATTTGGTAGTGAATCATGGCTGAAGTCCTCGTCTACACCTCCCTCGTCTGTCCCTACTGCGTCCAGGCCAAGCGTCTCCTGGACAGCAAGGGCGTGGCCTACGAGGAGATCCGCATCGACCTGGACGCCCTGCGCCGCCAGGAGATGATGGACTTGAGCGGCCGGCGCACCGTGCCCCAGATCTTCATCAACCGGCAGAGCATCGGCGGCTGCGACGATTTGTATGCCCTGGAGCGAGCCGGTACACTCGACACCCTCCTGGCCTCTTAAGCCAGTTTTTCAACATCAGGCCGCAAGGTCCAAGAGAACCACACCATGTCTGAAGAAAACATCCAGAACGGCCAGGCTCAGGAAGCCGGCGCCCCCGAATACGCCATCCAGAAGCTGTATGTGCGCGATCTGTCCCTGGAAGCGCCCCATGCGCCGGAGATCTTCAACGAGGCCTATGCGCCCCAGATCGAAATGGAGATGAATGCCAAGAACCGCCAGGTCGGCGAAGACCTGTTCGAAGTGGTCCTGGCCATCACCGTGACCGCCAAGCTGGGCGAAAAGGTCGCCTACCTGGCGGAAGTGCACCAGGCCGGCCTGTTCACCATCAAGAACCTGGACCCCATGTCCCTGCGCCACGCCGTCCAGGCCTTCTCGCCGAACATCCTCTTCCCCTATGCCCGCGAAGCGGTCTCCGACCTGGTCACCCGCGCCGGCTTCCCGCCCCTGGTCCTGCAGCCGGTGAACTTCGACGCCCTGTTCGCCCAGCAGATCCAGCGCGAGCAGGCCCAGGCCGCCGCCCCGGCGCCGGAATCGGTGCAGTAAGTTGCCGCACAAGGCCGCGCACCCGGTCGCCGTGCTCGGCGCCGGATCTTACGGCACGGCCTTGGCCCTGCTCCTGGCCCGCAACGGCCAGGACCTGCGCCTCTGGGGACGCAACCCGGAGGCCATGGCGGCGCTGGCCCGGGATCGGGTCAATGCCCGCTATCTGCCCGATGTCCGCCTGCCGGACAATCTCAAGCCTACCGCCGATCTCGGCCAGGCCCTGGAGGGCGTGCGCGATGTCCTGATCGTCGTGCCCAGCCCGGCCTTCGACGAGACCCTGAACCTGCTCAAGGCCCATGCCCGCCCCGATTGGCGCCTGGTCTGGGCCACCAAGGGCCTGGCCCATGAGAGCGGCGAGCTCCTGCACACCCGGATCGAATCCGTATTGGGTTCCGGCATCGCCAAGGGTGTGTTGTCCGGCCCCACCTTCGCCAAGGAGCTGGCCCTTGGCCTGCCCACGGCCATCACCCTGGCTTCCGAGGACGAGGCGCTGACCCGGCACTGGGCCGGCCTGCTGGTCAATCCCAGCTTCCGCGTGTACTTCAGCCAGGATCTGGTGGGCGTGCAGCTGGGCGGCGCGGTGAAGAACGTCATCGCCGTCGGCGCCGGCATGGCCGATGGCTTAGGGTTCGGCGCCAATGCCCGCACCGCCCTGGTGACGCGCGGCCTGGCGGAGATGACCCGTCTCGGTCTGGCCCTGGGCGGTCTCAAGGAGACGTTCTACGGTATGGCGGGCCTGGGGGATCTGGTCCTGACCTGTACCGACAACCAGTCGCGCAACCGCCGCTTCGGCCTGGCCATCGGCCAGGGCCAGCCGCTCGCCGAGGCCGAGGCCGCCATCGGCCAGGTCGTGGAAGGCGCGCGCAATGCCCGGGAAGTGCAGCAGCTGGCCCGCGCCATGGACGTGGACATGCCCATCGTCGAACAGGTCTACCGCGTGCTCTACGAGGGCCTGGCACCGAAAGAGGCCGCTCGCAACCTGCTCAGTCGGGCACTGAAGAGCGAGCACGAGTAAGAAGAAGGATTAACCGCCAAGGCGCCAAGAACGCCAAGGGAAGAAGAGCTATTAACCGCGAAGGCCGCGAAGGCCGCAAAGGTTTGAACACGTGGAATTGTCTGGGCCCGCGGCTCGAATGCCGGTATCAGCTTTTCTACCAAGCGATCTCCCCACTTTGCGGCCTTGGCGGCCTTTGCGGTTTATTCTTTTCGGTCTTCCCTTGGCGTTCTTGGCGCCTTGGCGGTTAAATCTCTTAAATTCCCAGCCTTTCCTGCAGCCAGCGCAGTGCCCGCATCGGACCGCGGAAATTCTTCCAGCGCCAGTTGTCGCGCGATTCGGTGCGATCCGGGCGGGCGAAGCCGGGGTGGCTCAGGTCGAAGGCGATGGACATGCGCAAGGCATCGCCCCCATAGGGCTCGACCCGGTGGAACAAGGAGCTGGGGAAGAGATAGAGCTTGCCGGCTTCCGGACGGAAGCGCCGGTCGGTCCGGTAGGGGTCCGGGTGGCTGAGGATTTCCACCGGCACGCCGAAATCGTTCTCGAACACCAGCTCGCCGCCCAGCTCCTCGCGCTGGCTGGCCTCGCCGCAATCCACGTAATACACCCCGGACCAGTGGCTGCTGTGCTGGTGCGGCGCATTGGCCGCGCCCTTGGGGCTGACATTGGCCCAGGCCACCATGCGCCAGCCACTCAGATGCCGGCCGTCCAGGCGAGGATCCAGTTCCAGCAGCAGGCGATTGAGCGCCGCAAGGACGCGCTGGCGCAGTTCCCGTGCGCAGGGTTCCTGCCAGTCCTGGAAATCCTTACGCGAATGCCAGCCGCCGCGATTGGACACGCGCACGCCGGGATCCTGGGACTGGCGAGCCAGAATGGCCTCACGCAGGGCCCGGTTCAGCTCGGGATCCGCCCAGCGGAACTCGGCGACGGGCACGGTATAGAGCGGGTGCAGGGTCAGCGCTGGCGTGACCGGGGAGGGCAGGGGGGCGACGGCCATGTCGAAGGACTCCAAGGACTGCGCAGCCGAGGGCTGCTCTGGAGCCTCGATCCTACCACTGTACTTCGTTAAATGAGAACTGTTTCACGTTCTGTCTAGTGGTCCATGCGGGGTGTGGTTAACGTCAGTTCGGATGCATGAAGCCCTGAGACGAGGCGCCGCGACGAGTCATAGCAGGGCTATGGCGAGGAGCGGCAACGCTGTATCAGGGTTTCAGGCGCCGAAATCATGTAACTGACACCCCGCATGGACCACTAGACTCAGAAATCCTGGGCCCCGGCAAAACCCAGCTGCCGCCAGGCCTCGTAGGCGATCACCGCCACGGCATTGGACAGGTTCAGGCTGCGGTTGTCCGGGCGCATGGGGATCTTGATGCGCTGCTCGGGCGGCAGGGCGTCCCTCACCGCCGGCGGCAGCCCGGCGGTTTCTCGGCCGAACAACAGGGCATCGCCTTCGCGATAGGCGACCTCGTGATGGTAGCGCGTGCCCTTGGTGGTGCAGGCGTAGACGCGGGGATGCCCCAGCAACGCCAAGCATTCTTCCAGGGATTCATGCACTTGCAGCCGCGCGTACTCGTGGTAATCGAGCCCGGCGCGCTTCAGCTGCTTGTCCTCCAAGGCGAAGCCCAGGGGCTTGATGAGGTGCAGGGAAAAGCCGCAATTGGCGGCCAGGCGGATGACATTACCGGCATTGGGCGGGATTTCCGGCTGGAACAGGATGATGTGCAGCATGGGCTCGGTGGTCGCTATCGGGAAGGAAGAAGATTAACCGCCAAGGCGCCAAGAACGCCAAGGGAAGACGAAAGAAGAATAAACCGCAAAGGCCGCCAAGGCCGCAAAGAATGAAAAGCGCAGGAAGGAGTCATGCCTGGCAGTTAAGCGACATTCCGTCATACCAATCGGCATCACAGGATTAGCGGGGCTTGCTCCATCCCCTTACCTACCAAGCAATCCCCCTACTTCGCGGCCTTGGCGGCCTTTGCGGTTCAAACGCTTTCTTCCCTTGGCGTTCTTGGCGCCTTTGCGGTTAATTCTCGTCTTCTTCTCACTCTTCCACCCCCAGCTCCTTCAGCTTGCGGGTCAGGGTGTTGCGGCCCCAGCCCAGGAGGCCGGCGGCTTCGACCTTGCGGCCGCCGGTCTGGGCCAGGGCGGCTTCCAGCAAGAGGCGCTCGAAGCGGGGCAGGGCCTGGTCGTAGATCCCCTGGGCGCCGGCTTGCAGCGCCCGTGCCGCCCAGCGGGCCAGGGCCCGTTCCCAGTCGTCGCCCGCCTCGGTCTCGGCGGTATCCAGCTCGGCGGGCAGATCGGCCGGTTCGATGCGCGAGCCGCCGGCCATGACGGTCAGGCGGGCGCAGGTGTTTTCCAGCTGACGCACGTTGCCGGGCCAGTCCTGGGCGCAGAGCCGGGCCTCGGCCTCGGGCGACAGGGCCTTGGCCTCCACGCCCATGTCCTTCGCGGCCTTGGCCAGGAAGTGGCGGGCCAGGAGCGGGATGTCCTCGGGCCGCTCGGCCAGGCGCGGCAGGCGCAGGCGGATCACGTTGAGGCGGTGGAAGAGATCCTCGCGGAAGCGCCCGGCGCTCACCAACTGCTCCAGGTCCTGGTGGGTGGCGGCGACGATGCGCACATCGGCCTGCACGGGGCTGGTGCCGCCCACCCGGTAGAACTCGCCATCGGCCAGGACGCGCAGCAGCCGGGTCTGGGTGTCCAGCGGCATGTCGCCGATCTCGTCGAGGAACAGCGTGCCGCCCCTGGCCTGCTCGAAGCGGCCGAGCCTGCGCTCGTTGGCGCCGGTGAAGGCGCCGCGCTCGTGCCCAAACAGCTCGGATTCCATCAGCTCCCGGGGGATGGCCGCCATGTTCAGGGCGATGAAGGGCCCGCGGGCCCGGGGGCTGTGGCGGTGCAGGGCCTGGGCGACGCGCTCCTTGCCGGTGCCGGACTCGCCGTTGATGAGCACCGTCGCCTGGCTGCGTGCCAGCCGGCCGATGGCCCGGAAGACTTCCTGCATGGCCGGCGCGGAGCCGATCAGCTCCTGGGTCTGCAGGGCCGGCGCCGGCTCGGCATCGCCGGCCCGGCTCTCGGCCAGGGCCCGCTCCAGGACCGCCACGGCCTCGTCCAGGTCGAAGGGCTTGGGCAGGTACTCGAAGGCGCCACCCTGGTAGGCCGCCACGGCGGCGTCCAGATCCGAGTGGGCGGTCATGATGACCACCGGCAGGGTCGGGAATTCGGCCCGGCACTGGGTCAGGAAGTCCGTGCCCGACAAGCCGGGCATGCGCACATCGCTGAGCACGGCGGCGATGCCCGCTTCCCGGCGCAGGACCTTGAGAGCCGCCTCGCCGCTGTCGGCCAGGCTGACCCGGAAGCCGGCTTTGGCGAAGGCCTTGTCCAGCACGAAGCGCAGGGAGGCATCGTCGTCGACGACGAGGATATGCTGAGTCATTTCGCTTCCTTGTTGAGTTCCACCGGCAACAGCAGGCTGAATTCGGTGCGCCCGGGCCGGCTGTCGCACTCGATGAGGCCGCCATGCTGCTGGGCCAGGGTCTGGGCGATGGACAGGCCCAGGCCCGTGCCCTCGGCGCGGCCGGTGACCAGGGGCAGGAACAGCCGGTCCCGCAAGGCCTCGGGCACGCCCGGCCCGTCGTCGATGACATCGGCTTTCAGCACCAGGCGATGGCGGGCCCCGCCCAGGGTGGCATGGGCCAGGGCGCGGGTGCGCAGGGTGATGGTCCCGCGCTCGCCCAGGGCCTGCACGGCGTTCTGCACGATATTGAGCACGGCTTGGGTCAGCTGATCGGCATTGCCCATCAGCTCCGGCAGGCTGGGATCGTAGTCGCGGACCAGGCGGATGTTGGGCGGCAGGCTGGCCTCGGTCAACAACCGCACCCGTTCCAGGACCTCGTGGATATTGAGCGGGGCCCGGGCGGCGGGCCGGTGCGGGCCCAGCAACTGGTCCACCAGGGCGCGCAGGCGATCAGCCTCGGCCATGATGATGCGCGTGTAGTCCTGCAGGTCGGGGCCGATCTCCCCGGCCAGAAGCTGGGCCGCGCCGCGCAGGCCGGCCAGGGGATTCTTGATCTCGTGGGCCAGGTTGCGCAGCAGCTCGCGGCTGGCGGCGGACTGGGTGAGCTGCTGGCTCTCGCTGGCGATGCGCTTCTGGCGGTCCACCGGGTGCAGCTCCAAGAGCCAATGCCCGTCCTCGCCGTCCAAGGGGGTGAGGGTCGCGTCGACGCAGCGCTGGTGACCATGGGGCAGGCTGAGCGCGAGCTCGTGCTCGAAACGGGACTGGGCATCGCGCCGCGCCTGGGCAAGGCTGGCCAGCAGGGGGCATTCGCCGGCCAGCAGCTGCGGCAAGGGCTGGCCCTGCACGCGCCGCGCGCTCTGCTCCAGGAGCATCTCCGCCGCCGGATTCAGGGTGAGCACCCGGTCGGCGGCATCCAGCAGGATGACGGCCGTGCTCAGGCTGTCCAGCAGGGCGGCGGCGGGAAACATGGTGGTGCCAGTCTCGGGATGGAGGGCTTCCCGGCACTATAGCGGCGCATGCTGCGATGCGCCATAGGAGATGCACCAGAACGGTGCAGCGCTTCTTTAAAACAAACCGTTCGTGCTGAGTAGCGCCCCTTCGACTGGCTCAGGACAGGCTTCGGCGCGTATCGAAGCACTCCCAAAAACGAAGCGATCGCCCAGGGGCAGGCTACCGGCTTAGCTTCCGGACTCGGTCACCGGCTGAATGCTCATATCCGGCTGTCGCGGATCGCGGTGGTTCAACACCGGTGCGCGGGCTCCGCGCGGCGCCTGGGGCATGCGCTGGGCCGAGGGCAGGACCGGCAGGCGGATGTCCGGCAGCTGTGCCATGCCGCCACGCGGCGGTGGCGCATTATCGGATTGGGCCGGGCGGTTCAGGGCCGAGGTCTTGTGCATATGGAAGGACACGGCGCCGGAGCTCACCACCATGCGCCCCTGCTCGTTGAGGATGCGTGCCTCGACGGTGTGGCTGCCCCGTTCCACGCCGGGCAGGGCGAACTGCGGGCTGGGTTTGGGGCTGCCCACCGGCTTGCCATCCAGGTAGACCTGGACCTTATGGCCCTTCTGCAAGCGCGGCATGATGCTCAAGCTGACCAGGACGTCCTTGACGTCGCGGAACACCTGGTCGGGGGTCGGGGCGCGGATCTTGAACTGGCTATAGGGCACCAGGTCCACCGCGCCGGCATCGGCGTCGGGCATGGCCGGCAGGACCGGCATGGGCCTTGCGGCCCGCTCGGGCGAGCCGACCACCTGGGGTTCGGAGATGGTGAACTTCTCGGCGCCGGGCACCGGCTGATCGGTGAAGACCACATTGCCGTCGGCGTCGTAGTACTTGTACACCGTCTTGGCCGGAGCCGTGAGCGGCAGCAGCAAGGCGAACAGGAGCAGGAAACGCGGCATGGCGGCGACTCGATGCGGAGGCTATAACTGAATTCTGGACGCAGCCAGTGCGCAAGTCTATAACGCCACTCACAAATCCCATGTGTCAAAGCGTGGAACTGGCGGTTTTTGCACTGCGGCAACTGGACCCGAGACGGGCTTTCCGGTAGAATCCCGCCGGTTTTGCCCCCTCAGTTTTGAATAGCCGTCCGGAAGCTTCCAGCGCCGGGCGCGTTTTTGCACACCCGAAAGCCTGGCAGTCTCCAGGCTTTCGGCCAACGATTACCGGAGGTTTCCCCGTGGCACGTCCCGCCCTGCTCGTCCTGGAAGATGGTTCGATTTTCCGTGGCACCTCCATCGGCGCGGAAGGGAAATCCGTGGGCGAGGTGGTGTTCAACACCGCCATGACCGGCTACCAGGAAATCCTGACCGACCCGTCCTACGCCCAGCAAATGGTCACCCTGACCTATCCCCATATCGGCAACACCGGCTGCACGCCGGAGGACGAGGAGTCCGGCCGCGTCTGGGCTACCGGCCTCATCATCCGCGACCTGCCCCTGGTGCACTCCAACTTCCGCGCCACCGAATCCCTGTCCGACTACCTGAAGCGTCACGGCGTGGTGGGCATCGCCGACATCGACACCCGCCGCCTGACCCGCATTCTGCGCGAGAAGGGCGCCCAGAACGGCTGCATCATGGCCGGCGAGGTGAACGAGGATGAGGCCCTGGTCGCCGCCAAGGCCTTCCCGGGCCTGAAGGGCATGGATCTGGCGAAGGTCGTGTGCACCACCGAGCGTTACGAGTGGACCGAGGGCTCCTGGCAACTGGGTGTGGGCCATGTCACTCCGGCCGAATTCCCCTACCACGTGGTCGCCTACGACTTCGGCGTCAAGCGCAACATCCTGCGCATGCTCGCCGATCGCGGCTGCCGCCTGACCGTGGTGCCGGCCCAGACCCCGGCCAGCGAAGTGCTGGCCATGAACCCGGACGGCGTGTTCCTGAGCAATGGCCCCGGCGACCCGGAACCCTGCGATTACGCGATCCAGGCCATCCAGGACTTCCTGAAGACCGAGATCCCGGTCTTCGGCATCTGCTTAGGGCACCAGCTCCTGGGCCTGGCCTCCGGCGCCAAGACCCTGAAGATGAAGTTCGGCCACCACGGCGCCAACCACCCGGTCAAGAACGAGGACAAGGGCACGGTCTTGATCACCAGCCAGAACCACGGCTTCGCGGTGGACGAGACGAGCATGCCCGCGAATTTGCGCAGCACCTATCGCTCCCTGTTCGACGGTTCCCTGCAGGGCATAGAGCGCACCGACAAGCCGGCCTTCTCCTTCCAGGGGCACCCGGAAGCCAGCCCCGGCCCCCACGAGGCCAGCGAGCTGTTCGAACGCTTTATCGAGATGATCAAGCAGTACCGAAAGTAATCGCTCAAGGGCCACCCGTTCGTCCTGAGCCTGTCGAAGGATGAACCGCCCCGAGTGCCGCCGCCCGCACTTCGCCCTTCGACAGGCTCAGGGGCTCAGTGCGAACGGCTTGAAGACTGATGAATTGAATTGCCGGCCGGCTCCAAGCCGGCCCAAACCCAGCCAGGTAAACCATGCCGAAGCGTAACGACATCAAGAGCATCCTCATCCTCGGCGCCGGTCCCATCGTGATCGGCCAGGCCTGCGAGTTCGACTACTCCGGGGCCCAGGCCTGCAAGGCCCTGAAGGAAGAGGGTTACCGCGTCATCCTGGTGAACTCCAACCCGGCCACCATCATGACCGACCCGGGCATGGCCGATGCCACCTATATCGAGCCGGTGACCTGGGAAATCGTCGAGAAGATCATCGAGAAGGAACGCCCGGACGTCATCCTGCCCACCATGGGCGGCCAGACCGCGCTGAACTGCGCCCTCGATCTCGACAAGCACGGGGTGCTGGCCAAGTACGGCGTCGAGATGATCGGCGCCAAGAAGGACGCCATCGCCAAGGCCGAGGATCGCGAGCTCTTCGCCAAGGCCATGCACAAGATCGGCCTGGCCATGCCCAAGGCCGACACCGCCCATTCCATGGAAGAAGCCCGCGCCGTGCTCGAGATGGTCGGCTTCCCCTGCATCATCCGGCCCTCCTTCACCATGGGTGGCACCGGCGGCGGCATCGCCTACAACCGCGAGGAGTTCGAGGAGATCTGCGCCCGCGGCCTGGATCTCTCGCCGACCAGCGAGATCCTCATCGACGAATCCCTGATCGGCTGGAAAGAGTACGAGATGGAGGTGGTGCGCGACCGTAAAGACAATTGCATCATCGTCTGCTCCATCGAGAACTTCGACGCCATGGGCGTGCACACCGGCGACTCCATCACCGTGGCGCCGGCCCAGACCCTGACCGACAAGGAATACCAGATCATGCGCAACGCGAGCTTCGCCGTCCTGCGCGAGATCGGCGTGGAGACCGGCGGTTCCAACGTGCAGTTCGGCGTCAACCCCAAGGACGGCCGCATGGTCGTCATCGAGATGAACCCGCGCGTGTCCCGCTCCTCGGCCCTGGCCTCCAAGGCCACCGGCTTCCCCATCGCCAAGGTCGCCGCCAAGCTCGCCATCGGTTACACCCTCGATGAGCTGATGAATGACATCACCGGCGGCAAGACCCCGGCTTCCTTCGAGCCGTCCATCGACTATGTCGTGACCAAGGTGCCGCGCTTCAACTTCGAGAAGTTCCCCGGCGCCGACGTGCGCCTCACCACCCAGATGAAGTCGGTGGGCGAGGTCATGGCCATCGGTCGCAGCTTCCAGGAATCCCTGCACAAGGCCATGCGCGGCCTGGAAATCGGCTCCTTCGGCTTCGAGCCGCGCCTGGATCTGAACGCCGCCGACGCCCGCGAGAAGCTGGTGTCCGAGCTGCAGATCCCCGGCGGCGAGCGCCTGTGGTACATCGGCGATGCCTTCCGCTTAGGGCTGAGCGTGGCCGAGGTCTACAAGCTTTGCCACGTGGATCCCTGGTTCCTCGTGCAGGTGGAAGAGCTCATCAAGCTGGAAAGCCTGGTGCGCGAGAAGGGCTTCGCCGGCATGGACGAGGCGACCGTGCGCCTGCTCAAGCGCAAGGGCTTCTCCGACCACCGCCTGGCCCATTTGCTGGGCGTCACCGAGAACGAATTCCGCAAGCGCCGCCACAAGCTGGGCCTGCGCCCGGTGTTCAAGCGCGTCGACACTTGCGCCGCCGAGTTCTCCACCTCCACGGCCTATATGTATTCGACCTATGAGGAAGAATGCGAGGCTGCGCCCTCCGACAAACGCAAGATCGTGGTCCTGGGCGGCGGTCCGAACCGCATCGGCCAGGGCATCGAGTTCGACTACTGCTGCGTGCACGCGGTCCTGGCCCTGCGCGAGGCCGGCTACGAGACCATCATGGTCAACTGCAACCCGGAGACCGTGTCCACGGATTACGACACCTCCGACCGCTTGTTCTTCGAGCCGGTGACGCTCGAGGACGTGCTGGAAATCGTGCAGATGGAGAAGCCGGAAGGCGTCATCGTTCAATACGGCGGCCAGACCCCGCTGAAGCTGGCGCGTGCCCTGGAAGCCAACGGCGTGCCCATCATCGGTACCAGCCCCGACGCCATCGACCGCGCCGAGGACCGCGAGCGCTTCCAGCAGAGCATCGAGCGCCTCGGCCTGCGCCAGCCGCCGAACCGCACGGCCCGCAACCTGGAAGAGGGCGTGCGTCTGGCCGACGAGATCGGCTATCCCATGGTGGTGCGTCCCAGCTACGTCCTGGGCGGCCGAGCCATGGAAATCGTCTACAACGAGGACGAGCTGCGCCGCTACATGAACGAGGCCGTGCGCGTGTCCAACGAGTCGCCGGTGCTCCTGGATCGCTTCCTGGACGATGCCATCGAAGTGGACATGGACATCGTCTGCGACGGCGAGGACACGGTGATCGGCGGCATCATGGAGCATATCGAGCAGGCCGGCGTGCACTCCGGCGACTCGGCCTGCTCCCTCCCGCCGTATTCCCTGAGCAAGTCCCTGCAAGACGAGATGCGCGAGATGATGCGCAAGATGGCCCAGGATCTGGACGTGGTGGGCCTGATGAACGCCCAGTTCGCCATCCAGGGCGAGACCATCTACATCCTGGAAGTGAACCCGCGCGCCAGCCGCACCGTGCCCTTCGTGTCCAAGGCCTGCGGCGTGCCCCTGGCCAAGGTCGCGGCCCTGGCCATGGTGGGCAAGACCCTGAAGGAACAGGGCGTCACCGAGGAAGTGATCCCGGCCTATTTCTCCGTGAAGGAGCCGGTCTTCCCCTTCAACAAGTTCCAGGGCTCCGACCCCATCCTCGGCCCCGAGATGAAGTCCACCGGCGAGGCCATGGGCGTGGGCAAGACCTTCGGCGCCGCCTTCGCCCGCGCCAAGCTGGGCGGCAACATCCGTCTGCCGCGTTCGGGCAAGGCCTTCCTTTCGGTGCGCGATGCCGACAAGGCCAAGGTGGTGATCGTCGCCAAGGGCCTGATCGCCCAAGGTTTCTCCCTGGTGGCGACCCATGGCACCCAGCGCGTGCTGGAAGCCGCGGGCATCCCCTGCGCGCCGGTGAACAAGGTCAAGGAAGGCCGTCCGCACATCATCGACTTGATCAAGAACGACCAGGTCAGTTACATCGTCAACACCACGGAAGGCAAGCAGGCCATCGCCGACTCCCAGGCCATCCGCCGCTCGGCGGTTCAGCACAAGATCCCCTATACCACCACCCTGGCGGGCGGTTGGGCGACGTGCCTGGGGCTGAAGGAAGAAGACCGTAGCGGCGTGGCATCCTTGCAGGAGCTTCACGCGCGCAACGGCCGCTGAGCCCTAACCGACCACCTAAGATCGACCGGCGTTTCGGAGGCTTTCGGGACGCCGGTATTTACTTTGTAGAGGATCGCGAGAGTGAACCGTTTTCCCATGACCGTGCGCGGCGCCGAGGCCCTGCGCGTGGAACTCCAGGAACTGAAGAGCGTGGCCCGTCCGCGCGTGATCAATGCCATCGCCGAGGCCCGTGCCCATGGTGATCTGAAAGAGAATGCCGAATACCATGCGGCGAAGGAGCAACAGAGCTTCATCGAGGGTCGTATCGCCGAGATCGAGGGCAAGCTCAGTGCCGCCCAGATTATCGACGTCACTAAGCTGACCCTGAGCGGCAAAGTGGTGTTCGGCTCCACCATCAAGCTCATCAATTGCGATACGGAAGACGAGGTGAGCTACCAGATCGTCGGCGACGACGAAGCCGACATCAAGGCCAGCAAGCTCTCGGTGAACTCGCCCATCGCCCGCGCCCTGGTGGGCAAGATCGAAGGCGACGAAGTCATGGTCAAGACGCCCGGCGGCGAGGTGACCTACGAAGTGGCGGAAGTGCTGTATATCTGACCCAGCCCCTCTCCCCCAGTCTGTCCAGGGCCGCGCACAGTCCGCAGTGGACTGCGCTAGCTTCCGCCCTCACCCCCGCGAGGGGGGAGGGGAAAAGAATCAGGAGGGGGGGGTTAGAGGATCTTGCTCCCTCCCCCCTTGCGGGGGAGGGCTGGGGAGAGGGGGCTTTAGACCGCCTTCTTCGGCTTCACGGCCTTGACCGGCTTGGGCAGCACGATCTGCGGCTTCAGGGACGGGCGGTAGACCGCCAGCATATGGCCGATGGTCTGGACCTTGACCGCGCCGCTGCCGGCCAGGATGGCCTCGATGAGCTCCGCGCGTGCTTCCCGGTCCTCGGCGCGCACCTTGATCTTGATGAGCTCGTGGGCATTGAGCGACACGTCGATTTCGGCCAATACGGCCTCGGTGACGCCGTTGGCGCCCAAGAGGACCACGGGCTTGAGGTTGTGGCAGAGGCCGCGCAGATAGCGCAGTTGGTTATTGGCGAGTTGCATCGTTCTTGCGATCCTTATAGTCAGACGACTAGTTTACCTTTCATCGTGCCTCCTGTCAGTGTTGCGTTGCAGCATTCGACGAAAGGCCACAGGAGTCCCGGCCCATGGCCCGTTCCAAGAGCAGTCAGCAGTGGCTGCAGCGCCACATCAACGATCCCTATGTGCACCAGGCCCAGAAAGAGGGTTGGCGCTCCCGCGCCGTGTACAAGCTCAAGGAGCTGGACGAGAAATACGGCCTGATCAAGCCGGGCATGACCGTCGTCGATCTGGGCGCCGCCCCCGGCAGCTGGAGCCAATGGGCCATCGGCCAGGTGGGCGACAAGGGCCATGTCTATGCCCTGGACATCCTGCCCATGGACGTCATCGCCGGCGTCGATTTCCTGCAGGGTGACTTCCGCGAAGAGTCGGTGATGAACGATTTGCTGGGACGCATGCACGGCGCGCGGGCCGACCTTGTATTATCCGATATGGCCCCCAATATGAGCGGTGTGGGCGCGGTGGACGTGACCCGGGCCATTTATCTCTGCGAACTGGCCCTGGATCTGGCCACCCAGGTGCTCAAGCCCGGCGGCAACTTCCTGGCCAAGGTCTTCCAGGGGCCGGGTTCGGATGAATACCTGAAGGCGGTGCGCGGGCAGTTCGCCAGCGCCGCCGTGAAGAAACCGGATGCTTCCCGAGACCGTTCCCGGGAGATCTACCTCCTGGCCAGGAACTATACTGGTCCCAGGAACGCCTAATGGAGAGGTCGGAGTTTGTGCTCCGGTCGTAATGTCAGGATCAAGGCGGAAGTCCGCCGGCGCCGAGAGTGGACTCAAGGTGCTTGTAATAGCGAGGTCGCGCCTTGAACGATATGGCGAAAAATTTGATTCTGTGGCTGGTGATCGCGGTGGTGCTGATCACCGTGTTCCAGAATTTCAACCAGAGCGCGCCCGATGGCGCCGCCGTCGATTACACCCAGTTCCTCGAAGAAGTGCGCTCCGGGCGCGTCCAGGAGGCGCGTATCGACGAGCAGCAGATCGACGGCAAGTACAGCGATGGCAGCAGCTTCAAGACCATCATTCCCTACATCGATTTCGATCTCGTCAAGTTCCTGGTTCAGAACAAGGTGCGCCTGATCGGCAAGGAGCCGGAGCAGCCCTCGTTCTGGCTCAACCTCTTGGGGCAGATGTTGCCGGTCTTGCTCATCGTCGGCGTATGGATTTTCTTCATGCGCCAGATGCAGGGCGGCGGCGGGCGCGGCGCCATGACCTTCGGCAAGAGCCGCGCGCGCCTCTTGGGCGAGGACCAGGTCAAGACCACCTTCTCCGACGTCGCCGGCTGCGACGAGGCCAAGGACGAAGTGGTGGAACTGGTCGAGTTCCTGCGCGATCCGGGCAAGTTCCAGAAGCTGGGCGGCAAGATTCCGCGCGGCGTGCTCATGGTCGGTCCCCCGGGTACCGGTAAGACCCTGCTCGCCAAGGCCATCGCCGGCGAGGCGAAAGTGCCCTTCTTCACCATTTCCGGCTCCGACTTCGTGGAAATGTTCGTGGGCGTGGGCGCGAGCCGCGTGCGCGACATGTTCGAACAGGCCAAGAAGCACGCGCCCTGCATCATCTTCATCGACGAAATCGATGCCGTGGGCCGCCATCGCGGCGCCGGCTTAGGGGGCGGCCATGACGAGCGCGAGCAGACCCTGAACCAGATGCTGGTCGAGATGGATGGTTTCGAGGGCGGGGAGGGCGTGATCGTCATCGCCGCCACCAACCGCCCCGACGTCCTGGACCCGGCCCTGCTGCGTCCGGGCCGCTTCGACCGCCAGGTGGTCGTCGGCCTGCCCGATGTGCGCGGCCGCGAGCAGATCTTGAAAGTGCATATGCGCAAGGTCCCGGTGGCCGACGACGTCAATGCCAGCCTGATCGCCCGCGGCACGCCCGGCTTCTCCGGCGCCGATCTCGCCAACCTGGTCAACGAGGCGGCCCTATTCGCCGCCCGCGCCAACAAGCGCCTGGTCACCATGGGCGAGTTCGACAAGGCCAAGGACAAGATCATGATGGGCGCCGAGCGCCGCTCCCTGGTCATGTCCGAGGAAGAGAAGCGCAACACCGCCTACCACGAGGCCGGCCACGCCATTCTCGGCTGCCTCATGCCCAAGAGCGATCCGGTCTACAAGGTCACCATCATCCCGCGCGGCCGTGCCCTGGGCGTGACCATGTACCTGCCGGAACAGGACCGTTATTCCAGCAGTAAGGAATACCTGGAGACCCGTATCGTCACCCTGTTCGGCGGGCGCATCGCCGAGGAGCTGACTCTGGGGGCCGAGGGCGTCACCACCGGCGCCTCCAACGACATCCAGCGCGCCACCGAGATCGCCCGCAACATGGTCACCCACTGGGGCCTGTCCGAGCGCATGGGCCCGCTGTCCTATGCCGAGGAAGAGGGCGAGGTGTTCCTGGGCCGCTCCGTGACCCAGCACAAGAGCATCTCCAACCAGACCGCCTTCGCCATCGACGAGGAAGTGCGCAAGATCATCGACCGCAACTACGTGCTGGCCGAGAATCTGCTTCGGGAAAACATGGACAAGCTCCATGCCATGGCCGATGCCCTGATGAAGTACGAGACCATCGACGCCGAGCAGATCAAGGACATCATGGAAGGCCGCGATCCGCGCCCGCCCAAGGACTGGGACACCGGGAACGGCGGTTCCGGTTCCGCGCCGGCCACCGGTGCCAAGCCCGAGTCCTCGTCCAGCGCCGAACTGGGCGGACCGGTGGGCACGCATTGAGGCTCGCCCGCCGATGACCGTACTCGATTGCGCGGGCAAGGTCCTGGACCTGTCCCGCGTGCGGGTGATGGGCATACTCAACATTACCCCCGATTCCTTCTCGGACGGGGGTAAGTTTTTTGCGCGCGACGCCGCCTTGGCGCAAGCCGAGCGGATGCTCGCCGAAGGCGCGGACTTGCTGGACATCGGCGGCGAATCGACCCGTCCCGGTGCGGCGCCGGTGAGCCTGGATCAGGAGCTGGAACGGGTGATCCCGGTCATCGAGGCCCTGCGCGGGCTGCCCGTGCCTCTGTCGGTGGATACTTCCAAACCCGAGGTCATGCGCGCGGCCGTGCGCGCCGGAGCGGGCCTGATCAACGACGTCTATGCCCTGCGCCAACCCGGCGCCCTGGAAGCCGCGGCTGAAGCGGGCGTGCCGGTCTGTCTGATGCACATGCAGGGCGAGCCGCGCAGCATGCAGGCGGCCCCCCGGTATGCCGACGTGGTGGCCGAGGTCTGCGAATTCCTGGCCGGACGCCTGCGCGCTTGCGTGCAGGCCGGTATTCCGCCTTCCCGCCTCTTGATCGATCCGGGTTTCGGCTTCGGCAAGAGCGCGCAGCACAATCTCGTTCTCCTGAAGCATCTGCACGAGTTGCGTGTCTTGCAGGCGCCGATCCTTGCCGGCCTGTCGCGTAAGTCCCTGATCGACAAGGTCTTGGGCGGGCGCATCCCGGAAGAGCGCCTGGCCGGCAGTCTGGCCCTAGCGGTCTTGGCGGTGCAGGGCGGGGCCAGTATCATCCGGGTACATGACATTGCCGCCACGGTCGATGCCCTGCGCATGACCGAGGCGGTACTGCGGGCTTGAAATCTGTAAGAATTAACCGCCAAGGCGCAAAGGCGCCAAGGGAAGAATCATTAACCGCGAAGGCCACGAAGACCGCGAAGGATTCAAATCGCGGAATGGGCTGGGCATGGTTCGAATGCCTCCTTTGCTAATCAATCATTCTTTCTTTGCGGCCTTCGCGGCCTTTGCGGTAAAAAAATCTCCTTCTTCCCTTGGCGCCTTTGCGTCTTGGCGGTTAACCCCTCTTCTCGACGAGGTAGCACAGAGTGATCCAGCGTAAGTATTTCGGCACCGACGGCGTGCGTGGCCGGGTGGGCGAGCATCCCATCACCCCCGAGTTCGTGCTCAAGCTGGGCTGGGCGGCCGGCAAGGTCCTGGCCGGCGACGAGGGCGGCACCGTCCTCATCGGCAAGGACACGCGCATCTCCAATTACATGTTCGAGTCCTGCCTGGAGGCCGGTCTCATCGCGGCGGGTCTGTCCATCAAGCTCCTGGGCCCCATGCCCACGCCGGGCATCGCCTACCTGACCCGCGCCTTCCGCGCCAAGGCCGGCATCGTCATCTCCGCCTCCCACAACCCGTTCTACGACAACGGCATCAAGTTCTTCTCCGCCGACGGCACCAAGCTGGCGGACGAGGTGGAACTGCAGATCGAGGCCATGCTGGACCAGCCGCTGACTACCGTGGACTCGGCGCGCCTGGGTAAGTGCGTGCGCCAGATGGATGCCGCCGGGCGCTATATCGAGTTCTGCAAGAGCTCGATCCCGGCCGCCACCTCACTGAAATCCCTGAAAATCGTCCTGGATTGCGCCCACGGCGCCACCTACCACGTGGCGCCGGCGGTATTCCGCGAACTGGGCGCCGAGGTCATCGTCATCGGCGACGAGCCCAACGGCCTGAACATCAACGAGCAGGCCGGGTCCACCCATCCGGAAGCCCTGCAGGCCCGGGTCGTGGCCGAGCAGGCGCACCTGGGCATCGCCTTCGATGGCGACGGCGACCGGGTGATGATGGTGGACCACGAGGGGCGATTGGTGGACGGCGACGAGCTGCTCTATATCATCGCCCGCGATGCCAAGATCCACGGCCGCCTACAGGGCGGGGTGGTGGGCACCCTCATGTCCAACCTGGGCCTGGAGCTGGCTTTCCGCGAGCTCGAGATCCCCTTCCTGCGCGCCAAGGTCGGCGACCGCTATGTCATGGAGAAGCTCAAGGAGCACGGCTGGCTGCTGGGCGGCGAGTCCTCCGGGCATATCATCTGCCTGAACGCCAATACCACCGGCGACGGCATCGGCTCGGCCCTGCAAGTCCTGGCGGCGATGGTGCAATCCGGTGCTACGCTCAAGGAACTGGCCGGCGGCATGAGCAAATGCCCCCAGGTCTTGATCAATGTGCGGCTCACCCCGGGGGCCAAGCCCTTGGAGCACGAGAGGGTGAAGTCTGCCGTACGCGAGCAGGAAGCGCGCCTGGGAGACAGCGGACGGGTCTTGCTCCGGCCCTCGGGCACCGAACCTCTGGTGCGAGTGATGGTGGAGGGCAGCGACGCCGCCCTGGTTCAGGATTGCGCCGAGCGCATCGCCGAGGCGGTGCGCGCGGCCTTGTAAATGGATGCGGGCGAGGATGCCATGGCCGTCGATATCGAGATTCTGCGTCGCTTCGTTCCCCTGCAGCATGTGCAGAGCTTCCAGCTGGAGGTCATGGCCGATAGCCTGAGCGTGCACCAGCTGCGCCAGGGCGAGCTCCTGTTCCGGCAGGGCGACCGGGATGAGCGGGAGTATTTCCTCCTGCACGGCGCGGTGGGCCTGACCGCGCCGGACGGAAAGTCGCGGCGCATCGACGCCGGCTCCGAGCTGGCCGCCTTCGCCCTGGCGCGGCTGCGGCCTCGCCAATACACCGCCAAGGCCTTGAGCGACATCGAATTCTTCACCATCGACCGGGACGTGTTGGCGGAGCTGAGCGCCCAATGGGGCGACGGCGAGGATGCCTCCGAGCATCTGCCCACGGCCATGCTCGACGAGGGCCAGGGCATGGCCATGCTGGAGTCCTTCGAGCAGGACCTGCGCGCCGGCCGCTTCGAGCTGCCCAGCCTGCCCGAGGTCGCCCTGCGCATCCAGACCCTATTGGCCCAGGAGGATTCCACCCTCGACCAGGTCGCCCGCTGCGTCAATGCCGACCCGGTCATCGCCGCCAAGCTGATCAAGGCCGCCAACAGCCCCATCTTCCGCGCCGCCCGCCAGACGGTGTCCACCGAGTCGGCCATCCAGCGCCTGGGTTTCCTGACCACCCGCCACCTGGTCACCAGCTTCGCCCTGAAAGACCTGTTCCAACACCGCGATCCGCGCCTGCGCAAGCTGATGATTGGGATCTGGCAGCACAGCCTGGAAGTCGCGGCCCTTTCGGCGGTCTTCGCCGAGCACTTCCGGCTCTGCCCCAGCGAGCAGGCGCTGCTGACCGGCCTCATCCACGACATCGGCAAGATCGCCATCCTGGCCTATGCGGCCAATCACCCGGCCCTTCTCGACGATGGCCAGCAGCTCCAGGCCACCCTCGACACCCTGCGGGCCCCGGCTGGCGCCGAGGTGCTGCGCCGTTGGGGCTTCCCCGAGCCCATGGTGCAGGCCGCCCTGCATGCCGAGGACTGGTACCGCGCCGCCGAGGACGCGGATTTGTGCGATCTCGTGATCGTCGCCCAGTGGCATGCCCTGATGCACGAGCACCCGCCGGGGCTGCCCAAGCTGACCCAGCTACCCGCCTTCGTGCGCCTGTCCCAGGGCCTGCTCAGCCCGGAACTGGCCATGCAGATCCTGCGCGAGGCCAAGGACAAGCTGGCGGAGCTGCATAGCCTGCTGGCCAGTTGAACCGAGGCCCCTGAATCCGGCCGGCTTGCGCCGGGCCCGTCCCTCCGCTACCATACGCGGCCTGTTTGCGAAGGCGGGACTTCGTATGCGCCGCAAGCTGGTGGCCGGAAATTGGAAAATGCACGGCACGCGCGCCCTGGTTGGCGGGCTGCTGGAAGAGCTGAAGCCGATGGTGGCGACCGCGAGCTGTGAGGTTCTAGTCTGCCCGCCGTTCGTGTTCCTGGAGCAGGCGGAAGGCCTGGTGCGGGACACGGCCATCGCGTTGGGCGCCCAGGATCTGGCGACGGACGTGATGGGTGCCTACACCGGCGAGGTGTCGGGCGGCATGTTGCGCGAATTTGGCTGCCGCTATGTGCTGGTGGGCCATTCCGAGCGGCGCAGCCTGTACGGCGAGAGCGACGAACTGGTGGCGCGCAAGTGCCTGGCGGCCTTGAATGCCGGGCTGACGCCCATAGTCTGCGTGGGGGAGACCCTGGCGGAACGGGATGGCGGCGAGACCCTGAGCGTGGTCTTCCGTCAGCTGCAGGCGGTCCTGGCGCTGGTCGGGGTGGCCGGCCTGAGCCAGGCGGTCATCGCCTACGAGCCGGTCTGGGCCATAGGCACGGGTCGCACGGCGACGCCGGAGCAGGCCCAGGAAGTGCACGCGGCCCTGCGTGGCTTCATCGCCAAGGCCGATGCGGAACTGGCTGAGAAGATTCGGATTCTTTATGGCGGCAGTGTCAAAGCTGACAATGCCGCTGAATTGTTCGCTCAAGTCGATATCGACGGCGGACTGATAGGTGGAGCCTCCCTGAGCGCCACCGATTTCGCGGCCATCTGTGCCGCAGCTGGGTAAAAGCATGGTTGAAATTCTCACCGTCATCCTCGTTATCGCCGCCGTGGGCCTGATCGGTCTCGTGCTGATCCAGCACGGCAAGGGCGCCGATATGGGCGCTTCCTTTGGCGCCGGCGCCTCGGCCACCGTGTTTGGCTCTACCGGGTCCGGTAACTTCCTGACGCGCACCACGGCCATACTGGCGGCGGTGTTCTTTATCTGCGCCCTGGGGCTCTCCCACCTGGCGTCGCGCAAGGAGAAGTCCGAGGACAGCCTGCTGCAGGGCCCGGCCGCGCCGGCCGCTCAGGAACTGCCGGTTCAGGCCAAGCCGGCCCCCGCCAGCGACATCCCGGCCGACGTCAAGACCCAGGCTCCGGCGGCGGAACCCGTCAAGCCGGCCCCGGTCGAGCCGAAAAGCGAAGCTTCGGAAAAAAACAGCGAAATGAAGGCGAACGCCGAGAAAAAAGCTGACAACACCGAGAAGAAATAAAGTAGAATAGCGCCGCTTTCGCAGGGCCTTCGCCAAACGGCAACTCCCTGAGTGGCAACAAGTTTCAAGCCGACGTGGTGGAATTGGTAGACACGCTATCTTGAGGTGGTAGTGGCCTAGCCGTCCCGGTTCGAGTCCGGGCGTCGGCACCAAATAGAGCGAATCTTGATAACAATCAGCTAAACTGAAGTTTTCAGGTGAGTTCTTCGAAAAAGGCATCACGGACGACACGAGATGCCTTTTTTTTTGATAAAATCTGACACATTTTTAATCGGCGCTTACACGCCGTCGGCGCAAGGCCGACGTAGCGGGGCAGGGGTCTCCAGGCTATCTGGAGGCGCTTTTCGCCGCTTTCAAGCCCCAGGGCTTTAGCGTGCGAGTGTCGGAATGGGTCCCCATCAACCCATCCAAAAGCCGGAACGGCGGACGCGTCGTGCCCTTGAGGTAAGGTAATGCTCGAAAACTATCTCCCAGTCCTGATCTTCATGGTCGTCGCCCTGCTCTTCGGATGCTTGCTGGTCGGCCTCGGTTCCCTGTTCTCGCGCCTCCTGGGCGTCAATAAACCCGATGCGGCCAAGAACGCGCCCTTCGAGTGCGGCTTCGATGCTTTCGAAGATGCGCGCATGAAGTTCGACGTGCGTTTCTACCTGGTCGCCATCCTGTTCATCCTCTTCGATCTGGAAATCGCCTTCCTGTTCCCCTGGGCCGTGGTGCTCGAGGACATCAGCTGGTTCGGCTTCTGGTCGATGATGGTGTTCTTGGCCCTGCTCGTGGTCGGTTTCATTTACGAGTGGAAGAAAGGAGCCCTGGAATGGGAGTAAACAACGGCATCGTCGAGAAGGGCTTCGTCACGACGCAAGTCGACACCCTGATCAACTGGGCCCGCACCGGCTCCATGTGGCCCATGACCTTCGGTCTGGCCTGCTGCGCCGTGGAAATGATGCATGCGGGCGCCTCGCGCTACGACCTGGACCGCTTCGGCGTGGTGTTCCGCCCCTCGCCGCGTCAGTCCGACGTGATGATCGTGGCCGGTACCCTGACCAACAAGATGGCCCCGGCCCTGCGCCGCGTCTATGACCAGATGTCCGAGCCGCGCTGGGTCATCTCCATGGGCTCCTGCGCCAACGGCGGCGGCTATTACCACTATTCCTACGCGGTGGTGCGCGGCTGCGATCGCGTCGTCCCGGTGGACATCTATGTCCCGGGTTGCCCGCCGACCGCCGAGGCACTGCTGTACGGCATCATCCAGTTGCAGAACAAGATCCGCCGTACCAACACCATCGCACGCTTAGGATAAGACACCATGAATGCTGAGCTGCTGGTCTCCCGTTTGCAGGAGCGCTTCGCCGACGCATTGATCCAGGTCGCGACCCATGTGGGCGAAGTGACCATCGATGTCAAGCGCGAGAATTATCTGGATGTCTGTAAGGCCCTGCGCGACGAGCCGGCCTTCCAGTTCGAACAATTGATGGACCTGTGCGGCGTCGACTACCTCGACTACGGCATGGGCGAATGGACCACCGACGACGCCTCCGGCTCCGGCTTCGAGCGCGGCGTCGAGCGTTCCCGCGAGGACCGTCCGGCCCGCTCCGGCCCGCGTTTCGCCGTGGTCTCCCATCTGCTGTCGATCAGCCTGAACCAGCGCCTCCGCGTGCGTGTCTGGTGTGACGACGCCTTCCCCCTCGTGCCGACCCTGACCACGACCTGGTCCTCGGCCAACTGGTTCGAGCGCGAGGCCTTCGACCTGTACGGCATCCTCTTCGAGGGCCACCCGGATCTGCGCCGCCTGCTCACCGATTACGGCTTCGTCGGCCATCCCTTCCGCAAGGACTTCCCGCTCATCGGCAACGTCGAGCTGCGCTACGACGCCACCGAGAAGCGTTGCGTCTACGAGCCAGTGAGCATCGAGCCGCGCGTCCTGGTGCCGCGCGTGATCCGCGACGACGGACGCTACGCGGACCTGAACACGCCTTCCGGCGCGAACAAGAACTGAGGTCGAGATCATGGCTGAAATTCGTAACTACACCATGAACTTCGGACCCCAGCACCCGGCCGCCCACGGCGTGCTGCGCCTGGTCCTGGAACTGGACGGCGAAGTCATCGAACGCGCCGACCCGCATATCGGCCTGCTGCACCGCGGCACCGAGAAACTGGCCGAGTCCAAGCCCTTCAACCAGTCCATCGGCTACATGGATCGCCTGGACTACGTGTCCATGATGTGCAACGAGCACGCTTACGTCATGGCCATCGAGAAGCTGCTGGGCCTCGAGGTGCCGCTGCGCGCCCAGTACATCCGTACGATGTTCGACGAGGTCACCCGCATCCTCAACCACCTGATGTGGATCGGTGCCCACGGCCTCGACATCGGCGCCATGACCGTCTTCCTCTATGCCTTCCGCGAGCGCGAAGATCTCATGGATTGCTACGAGGCGGTGTCCGGCGCGCGCATGCACGCCGCCTACTACCGTCCGGGCGGCGTCTACCGCGATCTGCCGGCCCAGATGGCCCAGTACAAGGCCTCCAAGTGGCACTCCGCCAAGGACGTGGCCAAGCTCAACGAGAACCGCCAGGGCTCGCTCCTGGACTTCCTCTGGGACTTCACCGAGCGCTTCCCCGGCCGCGTCGACGAGTACGAGACCCTGCTGACCGACAACCGCATCTGGAAACAGCGCACGGTCGGCATCGGCGTCGTGTCCCCGGAACGCGCCCTGCAGCTGGGCTTCTCCGGTCCCATGATTCGCGGCTCCGGCTTCGCCTGGGATCTGCGCAAGACCCAGCCCTACGAAGTCTATGACCGCATGGACTTCGACATCCCCATCGGCAAGAACGGCGACTGCTACGACCGCTACCTGGTGCGCGTCGAGGAAATGCGCCAGTCCAACCGCATCATCCGCCAGTGCATCGAATGGCTGCGCAAGAACTCCGGTCCGGTCATCGCCGACAACCGCAAGGTCACGCCGCCCTCGCGCGAGGCGATGAAAGAGGACATGGAAGCCCTGATCCACCACTTCAAGCTGTTCTCCGAAGGCTATTGCGTGCCGGAAGGCGAGGCCTATGCGGCGGTGGAACATCCCAAGGGCGAATTCGGCATCTACCTGCTGTCCGACGGCGCCAACAAGCCTTACCGCGTGAAGATCCGCGCCCCCGGTTTCGCCCATCTGGCCGCCCTCGAAGAGATGAGCAAGGGCTATATGCTGGCCGACGTCGTGGCCGTGATCGGCACGCAAGACATCGTGTTCGGGGAGATTGACCGCTGATGGCTACCGAAGTGAAGAACCTGAAGGAGCTCATCGCTCCGGCCGCCTACGCCGAGTGCGAGGTCTGGGTCAGCAAGTACCCGGCCGAGCGCAAGCGTTCCGCCCTCATGGGCTGCCTGGCCGTGGCCCAGCGCGAGAACGGCGGCTGGCTGACCAACGAGCTGATGGACGCCGTGGCCGACTACCTGGAAGTGCCGCATATCGCCGCCTACGAGGTCGCCAGCTTCTACTCCATGTACAAGCTCAAGCCCATCGGCAAGCACCTGGTGGACGTCTGCACCAACATCTCCTGCATGCTGAACGGCTCGGAAGAGCTGATGGCCCATGTGAAGAACAAATACGGCATCGGCCATGGCGAGACCACGGCCGACGGCCGCCTGACCGTGCGCTCGGTGGAATGCCTGGGCGCCTGCGTCGGCGCGCCCATGTGCCAGGTCGATAGCCGCGATTACCACGAGCATCTCACCCCCGAGAAGCTCGATGCCCTGATTGCCGGCCTGGAGTGAGCGCGATGACCATGCTACCGAACCAGAACGCCACCTGCTTCCGCACCCTGCACCTGGACACGCCCTGGGCCATGTCCACCTACGAATCCGTGGGCGGCTATTCCGTGTGGCGCAAGATCCTCGCCGAGAAGTGGACCCCCGAGCGCATCATCGAGGAACTCAAGCTGTCCGGCCTGCGCGGCCGCGGCGGCGCCGGCTTCCCCACCGGCCTGAAGTGGTCCTTCATGCCGCGCAATGCGCCGGGCCAGAAATACGTGGTCTGCAACTCGGACGAAGGCGAGCCGGGTACCTGCAAGGACCGCGACATCATGCGTTACAACCCGCACCAGCTCATCGAGGGCATGGCCATCGCCGGCTATGTGATGAACGCCACGGCGGGCTATAACTACACCCGCGGCGAGTTCGTCGAGCCCATCGAGCGCTTCGAGGCGGCCCTGAAGGAAGCCTATGCGGCCGGCCTGCTGGGCAAGAACATCCTCGGCGCGGGCGTGGATTTCGACCTCTACAACCACTGCGGCGCCGGTGCCTACATCTGCGGCGAAGAGACCGCCCTCATCGAATCCCTGGAAGGCAAGAAGGGCCAACCGCGCTTCAAGCCGCCGTTCCCGGCCAACTACGGCCTCTACGGCCGCCCGACGAACGTCAACAACACCGAGTCCTATGCCTCGGTGCCGGTGATTCTGCAGAACGGCGGTCAGTGGTTCCTGGACATCGGCAAGCCCAACAACGGCGGCACCAAGCTGTTCTCCGTCTCGGGCCATGTCAACAAGCCGGGCAATTTCGAGATCCCCATGGGCACCCCCTTCTCCACCCTGCTGGAAATGGCCGGCGGCGTGAAGGGCGGCAAGCTCAAGGCGGTCATCCCCGGCGGGTCCTCGGCCCCGGTCATCCCCGGCCATCAGATGATGGACCTGACCATGGACTACGACTCCATCGCCAAGCAGGGCGGTTCCATGCTCGGCTCCGGCGCGGTCATCGTCATGAACGACACGGTGTGCATGGTCAAGACCCTGGCCCGTCTGTCCCACTTCTATTACGAAGAGTCCTGCGGCCAGTGCACCCCCTGCCGCGAGGGCACCGGCTGGCTGGCGCGCATGGTGCATCGCATCGAGCACGGCCAGGGCGTCATGGAAGACCTGGACAAGCTGGACCAGGTGGCGGGCAACATCATGGGCCGCACGATCTGCGCCCTGGGCGATGCCGCCGCCATGCCCGTCGCCGGCATGATGAAACATTACCGCGACGAATTCGCTTACCACATCGAGCACAAGCGTTGCCTGGTGGGCAACGGCCACGCGCATTGAGCCGTGGGAGCCAGATAGGTTATGACTATGGTCAATATCGAAATTGATGGCGTGAAGCTGGAGGCCGAACCGGGCTCCATGCTGATCGAAGCCGCCGACAAGGCCGGGATCAAGATCCCGCGCTTCTGTTACCACAAGAAGCTGTCCGTGGCCGCCAACTGCCGCATGTGCCTGGTGGAAGTCGCCAAGGCGCCCAAGGCCCTGCCGGCCTGCGCGACCCCGGTCAACGAGGGCATGGTGGTGTTCACCGCCTCCGAGCGCGCCCGCGTCGCCCAGAAGTCGGTGATGGAATTCCTGCTCATCAACCACCCGCTGGATTGCCCGATCTGCGATCAGGGCGGCGAGTGCGAGTTGCAGGACATCTCCGTCGGCTACGGCAAGGACGTGTCCCGCTTCACGGAAGGCAAGCGCGCCGTGCGCGACAAGGACATCGGTCCGTTAGTCGCCACCGACATGACCCGCTGCATCCACTGCACCCGCTGCGTGCGCTTCGGCACCGAGATCGCCGGCATGCGCGAGATGGGTGCCACCGGCCGCGGCGAGCACATGGAAATCGGCACCTTCATCGAGAAGAGCGTCGATTCGGAGGTCTCGGGCAATATCATCGACCTCTGCCCGGTCGGCGCCCTGACCTCCAAGCCCTTTCGCTTCAGCGCCCGCGCCTGGGAACTGAACCAGGCCGACTCCGTCGCGCCCCATGACTGCCTGGGCACTAACGTCCATGTGCATCAGCGCCGCAGCCAGGTCATGCGCGTCGTGCCCCGTGAAAACGAAGGCATCAACGAAGTCTGGATCTCGGACCGCGACCGCTTCGCCTACGAAGCCCTGAACGGCAAGAACCGCCTGACCCAGCCCATGCTCAAGCGCGATGGCCAGTGGGTGGAAACCGACTGGCAGACCGCCCTGGAGCACGTGGCCAACAGCCTGAAGGCCATTCCGGCCGAGCAGCTGGGCGCCCTGGTGTCGCCCAACGCGACCGCCGAGGAAGCCTATCTCGCCGCCAAGCTGATGCGCGACCTGGGTTCCAACAACGTCGATCACCGCCTGCGCCGCGCCGATGTCTCGACCCAGAACGCCGAGGGTCTGTTCCCGGCACTGGGGCTGGCCATCGCCGAGCTGGAAAACCTCGACGCCTGCCTGTTGGTCGGTTCCAACCTGCGCAAGGAAGTGCCGCTGGCGGCTCTGCGCCTGCGCAAGGCGACCCGCAACGGCAAGATCGCCGTGGTCAATCCGGCCGAGTTCGACTTCAACTTCAAGATCGCCGAGCATATCGTCGCCGACGGCCTGAACCTGGCCGCCGAACTGGCCGGCATCGCCAAGGCCCTGGTGACCGACCCGGCCGCCCTGGCCGCCGACGCCGCCGAGGCCCTGGCCAATGTCGTTCCGACCGCCGCCCAGGCCCATGCCGCAGAGCTACTCAAGGCCGGCGAAAAAAAGGCCGTTATCCTCGGCCATCTCGCCCAGAACCACCCGGCCTACGGCCAGATCCTGGGCCTGGCCCAGCTGATCGCTTCCTTGTCCGGCGCCTCCTGCGGCGTGCTGACCGAAGGCGCCAACAGCGCCGGCGCCACTATCGCCGGCGCCGTGCCGCACCGCGCCGCCGGCGGCCGCAGCCTGGTCAAGCCCGGCCTGGCCGCCAAGGACATGCTCAGCGCCGGCCTCAAGGCCTTCGTGCTGATGAGCGTGGAGCCGGAGCTGGATTCCGCCGATGGCGCCGCCGCCCTCAAGGCCCTCAACAACGCCGAGTTCGTGGTGTCCCTGTCCGCCTTCAACGACGGCGCGGCCCGCGACTATGCCGACGTACTGCTGCCGGTGGCGGCCTTCACCGAGACCTCCGGTTCCTTCGTCAATGTCGAAGGCCTGTGGCAGAGCTTCGCCGCCGTGGTCCCGGCCAAGGGCGAGGCCCGTCCGGCCTGGAAGGTGCTGCGCGTACTGGGCAATCTGCTCAACCTCAAGGGCTATGACTACGTGTCCTCGGAGGATGTGGCCGCCGAGCTCAAGGCTCTGGCCGACAGCGCCACGGTGCATGCCGGCAGCATCAAGCTCGCCGCCGTCAATGGCGCTGGCGAAGGTCTGGTGCGCCTGGGCGAAGTGCCGCTCTATGCCGCCGATGCCCTGGTGCGCCGTGCCCCGGCCCTGAACAAGACCGCCGATGCCGCGACCGCCGTGGCCGGTCTGGCGCCGGCCCTGGCCGCCCAGCTGGGCGTCGCCGACGGCGACAAGGTTCGCGTCCGTCAGGGCGAGGCCCAGGTCGAGCTGCCGGTCAATGTCGATGATCGCCTGCCGGCCAAGACCGTGCTGGTGTCGTCCCAGGCCGCTCTCGGTTCCCTGTTCGGCGCCCTGAGCGTCGAGAAGGCGTGAGGAGATAACAAGAATGCTAGAAGCTATTCACGCATGGATGGACTCGGTCGCGGGCGGTGATCCCTTCATCGCCGGCGTCCTGACCGTCGCCTGGACCCTGGTCAAGATCCTCAGCGTCCTGCTGCCCCTGGTGATCTGCGTCGCCTTCTATACCCTGGCGGAACGCAAGGTCATCGGCTTTATGCAGGTTCGTATCGGGCCGAACCGAGTGGGTCCGTTTGGTCTCCTCCAGCCCTTCGCCGACGTGGTGAAGCTGCTGATGAAGGAAATCATCGTGCCCTCCGGCGCCAACAAGGGCCTGTTCATCATCGCTCCCTTGCTGACCCTGGCGCCGGCCTTCGCCGCCTGGGCGGTAGTGCCCTTCGACGCGGGCGTGGCCCTGGCCGACGTCAATGCCGGCCTGCTCTACATCCTGGCGATGACGTCTTTGACGGTCTACGGGGTTATCGTGGGCGGCTGGGCGTCCAACTCCAAGTACGGCTTCCTGGGCGCCCTGCGCTCGGCGGCTCAGATCGTGTCCTATGAAATCGCCATGGGCTTCGCCATCGTCTGCGTGCTCCTGGTCAGCCACTCGATGAATTTCGGCGAGATCGTCAATGCCCAGCAGGGCGGTTTCTTCAGCTGGAATTGGCTGCCGCTCTTGCCCATGCTGGTGGTGTACTTCGTGTCCGGCCTCGCCGAGACCAACCGCGCGCCCTTCGACCTGCCGGAAGGCGAGTCGGAAATTGTCGCCGGTTATTTCGTGGAATACGCCGGCGCGCCCTTCGCCCTGTACTTCCTGGCCGAATACGCCGACATGATCCTGGTGTCCCTGTTGACCGCCGTGCTGTTCTTCGGCGGCTGGCTCAGCCCCTTCCCGGAATCCTGGGGCCTGCTGGGCGCGTCCAGCTTCGTCTGGCTCTTGGTGAAGACCGCATTCTTCATGTTCGCCTTCCTCTGGGTCCGCGCCACCTTCCCGCGCTTCCGCTATGACCAGGTCATGCGCCTGGGCTGGAAGGTATTCATTCCGCTGACCATCGTCTGGGTGGTCGTGACCGCCGCGCTGGTGAAGGGAGGCGTGATCTAAATGAAGCACATTATCAAGAGTTTCCTGCTGGTCGAACTGCTGCAGGGCCTGCGCCTGACCCTGAAGTATTTCTTCCAGCCCAAGGTCACGGTCCAGTACCCGGAAGAGAACACCCCGCAGTCCAACCGCTTCCGCGGCCTGCACGCCCTGCGCCGTTATCCCAACGGCGAGGAGCGCTGCATCGCCTGCAAGCTCTGCGAGGCCGTGTGCCCGGCCCTGGCCATCACCATCGAGGCCGGTCCCCGCGCCGACGACGGCACCCGCCGCACGACGCGCTACGAGATCGACCTGTTCAAGTGCATCTTCTGCGGCTTCTGCGAGGAATCCTGCCCGGTGGACTCCATCGTGGAGACCCGCGTGTTCGATTACCACTTCGAGAAGCGCGGCGAGCACATCATGACCAAGGCGAAGCTGCTGGCCGTCGGCGACAAGTACGAAGCCCAGATCGCCGCCGACCGCGCTCTCGACGCGGCTTACCGTTGAGGAGTCTGGCATGAGTGTCGAAAAGATCATTTTTTACGTCTTCGCCGCGATCCTGATCGCGTCGGCCAGCCTGGTGGTGACCACGCGCAATTCCGTGCGCGCCACCCTGTTCCTGGTGTTGTGCTTCGTCTGTTCGGCCATCCTGTGGATGCTGCTGGAGGCCGAGTTCCTGGCCATTTCCCTGGTCCTCGTCTACGTGGGCGCGGTCATGGTCCTGTTCCTGTTCGTGGTGATGATGCTGGACGTGGACTACGCGGCCCTGAAGTCCGGTTTCGTGCGCTTCCTGCCGCTGGCCCTCGTGGTCGCCGGCCTGGTGTTCGCGGCCATCTACAGCATCGTGTCCAGCGTGCACTTCGGCCTGGAGGCCTATGCCACGCCGGCGGCGCACCCGGCCGAGTACTCGAACATCAAGGAACTGGGCATGCTCATCTATACGGATTATTTCTATCCGTTCGAGCTGGCGGCGGTCCTGCTCCTGGTGGCCATCGTCGCCGCCATCAGCCTGACCTTCCGCGGTTCCCGCGAGCGCAAGGTGCAGAAGCCGGAATGGCAGGTGGCCGTGAATCGCGCGGATCGCGTGCAGCTGGTCAAGATGGCCGCGGTCAAGAAAGAACAAGCGGCGCCGGCATCCGATGCCGCGTCGGAATAACGAGGACTGGGGATAACGATGATTGCTCTGTCTGATTATCTGGTGGTCAGCGCCATCCTGTTCGCGATCGCGGTCGCGGGCCTGGTGTTGAACCGCAAGAACGTCATCATCCTGCTGATGTGCGTGGAATTGATGCTGCTGGCGGTGAATACCAATTTCATCGCCTTCTCTCGCTATCTCGGCGATACCGCCGGCCAGATCTTCGTGTTCTTCATCCTGACGGTTGCCGCGGCTGAAGCGGCCATCGGTCTGGCGATCCTGGTCGTGTTGTTCCGTAACCGCAACACCATCAATGTCGAAGAACTCGACCATCTCAAGGGGTAAGCGAGAACATGGAAAACATCTATCTCGCCGTCGTACTGGCGCCGCTCATCGGCTCGATCCTCGCCGGCCTGTTCGGCAAGCAGATCGGCCGTGCCGGCGCCCATACCGTGACCATCGCGGGCGTGGCCATCGCCGCCGCCCTGTCGGTCTATGTGTTCTACCAGCACGCCTTCAACGCCGCGCCGGTCTATAACGCCACCGTTTACGAATGGGCCCTGGTGGGCGATCTGTCCATGAACGTGGGCTTCCTGGTGGACAACCTGACCGCCATGATGATGGTGGTGGTGACCTCCGTGTCCCTGATGGTGCATGTCTACACCATCGGCTATATGCACGAAGATCCGGGCTACCAGCGCTTCTTCAGCTATATCTCCCTGTTCACCTTCTCCATGCTCATGCTGGTGATGGCCAATAACTTCCTGCAGCTGTTCTTCGGCTGGGAAGCGGTGGGCCTGGTGTCCTACCTGCTGATCGGCTTCTGGTTCAAGCGTCCGACCGCCATCTACGCCAACATGAAGGCCTTCCTGGTCAACCGCGTCGGCGACTTCGGCTTCCTCTTGGGCATCGCCGGCGTGTTGATGTATTTCGGTTCCCTGGATTACTACACCGTGTTCGGCAAGGCCCCGGCCTTCGCCGCCGGCAACCCGACCATGGAACTCTTCGCCGGCCATCCCTGGGCGGTGATGACCGTGATCTGCATCTGCTTGTTCATCGGCGCCATGGGCAAGTCCGCCCAGGTGCCCCTGCACGTCTGGCTGCCCGACTCCATGGAAGGCCCGACCCCGATCTCCGCCCTGATCCACGCCGCCACCATGGTGACCGCTGGCGTGTTCATGGTCGCGCGCATGTCGCCGCTGTTCGAATTGAGCGAGACGGCGCTGAGCTTCGTCCTGGTGATCGGCGCCACCACCGCGCTGTTCATGGGCTTCCTGGGCCTGATCCAGAACGACATCAAGCGCGTCGTGGCCTATTCCACGCTGTCCCAGCTGGGCTACATGGTCGTGGCCCTGGGCGTCTCGGCCTATGCCGCCGGCGTCTTCCACCTGATGACCCATGCCTTCTTCAAGGCCCTGCTGTTCCTCGGCGCCGGCTCGGTGATCATCGGCATGCACCATGAGCAGGACATCCGCGCCATGGGCAATCTGAAGAAGTACATGCCCATCACCTGGATCACCTCGCTCCTGGGTTCCCTGGCCCTGATCGGCACCCCGGGCTTCGCCGGCTTCTATTCCAAGGACGCCATTATCGAGGCGGTGCATGCTTCGACCATCGCCGGCTCGGGCTATGCCTATTTCTGCGTCTTAGTGGGCGTGTTCATCACCGCCCTGTACAGCTTCCGCATGTACTTCCTGGTGTTCCACACCAAGGAGCGCTTCGGCGAGTCCCATCACCATTCGGCGACCCATCACGACGATGCGCACCACGGCTCTCATACCCACGGTCATGCCCACCATGAGGCCCAGAAGCCCCATGAATCGCCCTGGGTGGTCTGGCTGCCCCTGGTCGCCCTGGCCATTCCCTCGGTCTGCGTGGCCTGGTTCTTCACCGAGCCCATGCTCATCGGCGACTTCTTCAAGGGCGTGATCTATGTGGCCGACAACCACAACACCCTGGAACACCTGCGGGAAGAATGGCATCACGTGGGCGGCGCCGCCGGCTTCGCCCTGCATGCCGTACAGACCCTGCCGTTCTGGCTGGCCCTGGGCGGCGTGGTGGCGGCCTATGTCTTGTTCGTGATGATGCCGGCCGTGCCCAAGAAGATCGCGGAAGTGTTCTCGCCGATCTACAAGCTGATGCACAACAAGTACGGCTTCGACGACTTCAACCAGGCCGTGTTCGCCAACGGCTCCGTCGCCGTGGGCAAGAAACTTTGGCACTGGGGCGACATGACCGTCATCGACGGCATGATGGTGAACGGCACGGCCCGCACGGTCGGCCGCGTGGCGGCCCAGGTGCGCAAGCTCCAGTCCGGCTACCTGTATCACTATGCCTTCGCCATGATCATCGGCCTGCTGGTGTTCTTCACCTGGCTGTATTTCGCTCGCTGAGGCTCAAGGATAACGACAATGACCAATCTCTTAAGTCTCCTGATTTGGCTGCCGATCGCGGGTGGTTTGGCAGTCCTGTTCGGTACCGGCGAGCGCAACACCGCCGCCAGCAAGTGGTTGTCCCTGGGCATAGCCCTGGCGACCTTCGGCCTGTGCATCCCGCTGTGGACCGGTTTCGATACCACCACGGCGGCCATGCAATACGTCGAGCACGCGAACTGGATTCGCCTCGGTAACATCGAGATCAACTACGCCCTGGGCGTGGACGGTTTCGCCATGCCCCTGATCGCCCTGACCTCGTTCACGACGGTTCTGGTGGTCCTGGCGGGCTGGGAAGTCATCGAGAAGCGCGTGTCCCATTACATGGCCGCCTTCCTGGTCATGACCGGCCTGATGAACGGCGTGTTCGCGGCCACCGACGCCATGCTGTTCTACGTGTTCTGGGAATTCATGCTGATCCCGATGTTCCTGATCATCGGCATCTGGGGTGGCCCGAACCGCGTCTACGCGACCCTGAAGTTCTTCCTCTACACCTTCCTGGGCTCGGTGCTCATGCTGGTGGCGCTGATCTACATGGGCATCAAGGGCGGCAGCTTCGCCATCGAGGCCATGCACAAGCTGCCCCTGGAAATGGGTCCCCAGACCCTGATCTTCATCGCCTTCTTCCTGGCCTTCGCCGTCAAGGTGCCGATGTTCCCGGTTCACACCTGGTTGCCGGACGCCCACGTGGAAGCCCCGACCGGCGGTTCCGTGGTCCTGGCGGCCATCATGCTGAAGATGGGCACTTACGGCTTCCTGCGCTTCAACCTGCCCATCACCCCGGACGCCTCGGCGGACCTGGCCAATATCATCATCGCCCTGTCCCTGATCGCCGTGGTCTATATCGGCCTGGTCGCCCTGGTGCAGAAGGACATGAAGAAGCTGATCGCCTATTCGTCCATCGCCCACATGGGCTTCGTGACCCTGGGCTTCTTCATCGTCTTCAAGCTGGTCGGCGCCAACACCCATGCGGCCCTGGGCTTCCAGGGCGCCCTGGTGCAGATGATCTCCCACGGCTTCGTGTCCGCCGCGCTCTTCCTCTGCGTCGGCGTCATGTACGACCGCATGCACTCGCGCATGATCGGCGATTACGGCGGGGTAGCGAATTCCATGCCCAAGTTCGCCGCCTTCTTCATGCTCTTCGCCATGGCCAATGCCGGCCTGCCGGGCACGGCCGGTTTCGTGGGCGAGTTCATGGTGATCGTCGCCGCCTTCAAGGCCAATTTCTGGTACGCCTTCCTGGCTTCCGTGTCGCTCATCACCGGCGCCGCCTACACCCTGTGGATGTACAAGCGCGTGGTCTTCGGCGAGGTGGCCAACAAGCACGTGGCCGAGTTGCCGGACCTCAACAAGCGCGAGTTCCTGATCCTGGCCGTGCTCGCCGTGATGACCCTGGCCCTGGGCCTGTACCCTAAGGCGCTCACCACCGTCATGGAGCCGTCCGTGCAGCATCTGATCGGCTGCGGCGTCCAGTCCAAACTGCAAACTGTCGTTGAAGGGGTCTGCCGATAATGAGCGCGAACCTGATGCCCATGCTGCCGGAGCTCTTCCTCCTGGCGGCCGCCTGCGCGATTCTGCTCATCGACCTGTATGTAGGCGATGAGAAGCGCACGCTCACCTATGGTCTGGCCCAGCTCAGCCTGGTCGCGACCTTCGTGCTCAACCTGCAGAACTTCGGCGCGGCCCGCGAAGTCCTCTACCACGGCATGTTCGTGGTGGACGGCATGGCGACCCTGCTGAAGGCCGGGATGCTGGCGGTGATGGCCCTGGTCCTGATGTTCTCCCGCGACTACATCAACCAGCGCAGCTTCCACCGCGGCGAGTACTACATCCTGGCCCTGTTCGCCTCCTTGGGCATGCTGGTCATGGTCTCCGGATACAGCTTCCTGACGATTTACCTCGGCCTGGAGCTGCTGTCCCTGTCGCTCTACGCCATGGTCGCCATGCGCCGCGACTCCACGGACGGCCCCGAAGCCGCCATGAAGTACTTCGTCATGGGCGCCCTGGCCTCGGGCCTGCTGCTCTATGGCATGTCCATGATCTACGGCGTGACCGGCTCCATCCAGATCACCGAAGTCCAGGCCAAGGCCGTGGAAATCCTCGCTGCTCACCCGGACAAGGCCGCGTTGCTGACCTTCGGCGCCATCTTCCTGGTGGCCGGCATCGCCTTCAAGCTGGGCGCCGTGCCCTTCCATATGTGGGTGCCGGACGTGTACCACGGCGCGCCCACCTCGGTGAGTGCCCTGGTGTCCTCGGCCCCCAAGATCGCGGTGTTCGGCATGGCCATGCGCCTCTTGCCCGAGACCCTGAACTCGGTCCTGGCCCAGTGGCAGCTGCTGCTGACCATCCTGTGCATGCTGTCCATCGTCATCGGCAACGTCAGCGCCGTGGCCCAGAGCAATATCAAGCGCATGCTGGCCTTCTCAGGCATCGCCCATATCGGCTATTTCCTCCTGGGCCTGCTGTCCGGCACGGCCCAGGGCTATAGCGCCGCCATGTTCTACATCCTGGTCTATGCCCTGATGTCGGTGGCCGGCTTCGGCATGATCCTGGTGATGACCCGCGCCGGCTTCGAATGCGAGTCCATCGACGACTTCAAGGGCCTGTGGAAGCGCAGTCCCTGGCATGCCCTGATGATGATGTTCATCATGATGTCCATGGCCGGCGTGCCGCCCCTGGTCGGTTTCTGGCCCAAGCTGGAAGTGATCCGCGCCGTGCTCGACAGCGGCCTGCCCCATGCCGTCTGGCTGGCCGCCATCGCCGTGCTGTTCGCGGTGGTGGGTGCCTGGTACTACCTGCGCGTCGTCAAGGCCATCTTCTTCGACGAGGGCGAGGCCCCGGAACTGCAGACCGCCGGCGACCTGCGCCTGGCCTTCAGCATCGCCGGCCTGTCCATGCTGGTCCTGGGCCTCATGCCCGGCCCGCTGCTGGCCCTGTGCGCGGCGGTGTTCGCTTCCTAAGCGATGCCGCTCGCAGACAGAGGCCGCCTTGTGCGGCCTCTGTCGTTTGCGGAGCAGGGCGACTCGGCCGCGCAAGGGCAATGCACACGAACCATGGATTACTCTAAAGTAAGCGTTGCCGATCACTCTCACATTCGCTACAATGCACGCCGCATTGACGCGGGGTGGAGCAGCCCGGTAGCTCGTCGGGCTCATAACCCGAAGGTCGTAGGTTCAAATCCTACCCCCGCAACCACTTTGATCGGACCGTCTTGGCGGTGTCGAACGAGAGGCCCCGTCAAGGGGCTTTTTTGTACCCGCGATTTTTTGGCGGATTCAATGTGGTGGCTGAACTAAGCTATGCTCTCGTTCAGTTGACATAACCTCATGGGCTTAGCCGGTCCGTGACGGAGCAGTGATGGGCCTAGTGCCCATTTTTTATTTGTATTTCGCGAGAACCCATGAGCAAGCAAGACCGCTTGTACGAACTCGTCGCCCCGGCCGTCACCGCCTTGGGTTTCGAACTGGTGGGCCTGGAGCTGGTGCAGCACGGCCGTAGCGCGACCCTGCGCATCTACATCGATCACCCCAACAAGGTGAACGTCGATGACTGCGCCAAGGTCAGCTACCAGGTGGGCTCCATCCTGGACGTGGAAGACCCGATCCAGGGCGAGTACCGCCTGGAGGTGTCCTCGCCGGGCATCGATCGCCCGCTGTTCACCGCCGCCCATTACGTTGCCGTGGTCGGCCAGGTGATCAAGCTGAAGATGGCCGTGCCCCACAAGGGTCGCCGCAATTTCAAGGGCCTGCTCAACGGGGTGAAGGGCGAGAGCATCGTCCTGACCGTCGACAAGGAGACGGTGGAGCTGCCCCTGTCCCAGGTCGAACGCGGCAACCTGGTCCCCGATTACGAGGCCTTGCTCAAAGAGGCCAATGCCAAGGGCTTACACTAAGTCTCTGCGCATCTTTTTTTTTGATGAGAACTCGGCAAAGCTGAAGAGGCGTACCGAAATGAACAAGGAAATCCTGCTGGTTGTGGAAGCGGTGTCCAATGAAAAGGACGTCGCCCCGGAAACCATTTTTGAAGCCCTGGAAGCTGCCATTGGCATGGCGACCAAGAAGAAGCATGGCGGCGATATGGAAGTGCGCATCGACATCGATCGCAAGACCGGCGCCTACCGGACCTTCCGTCGCTGGGAAGTCATCGCCGACGACCAGCCCATGGAATTCCCGGCCCGCCAGACCACCGTCTCGGCGGCCCAGATCGACGAGCCGCATCTGAATATCGGCGACTATGCCGAGGACGAGATCGAGTCCATTGAGTTCGGCCGCATCGCCGCCCAGACCGCCAAGCAGGTCATCGTGCAGAAGGTGCGCGAGGCCGAGCGCAAGAAGATTGTCGACGCCTTCGCCAGCCGCATCGGCGAGCTGATCACCGGCGTGGTCAAGAAGGTCAACCGCGACAGCATCATCGTCGATCTCGGCAATAACGCCGAGGGCGTGATCGGCCGCGAGGACATGATGCCGCGCGAGCAGATGCGCCCCGGCGACCGCGTGCGTGCCCTGCTGTATACCGTCAAGCCGGAAAACCGCGGCCCGCAGTTGTGCCTGACCCGCACCAAGCCGCAGATGCTCATCGAGCTGTTCCGTATCGAAGTTCCGGAAATCGCCGAGGAGCTCATCGAGATCAAGGGCGCGGCCCGCGATCCGGGCGTGCGCGCCAAGATCGCCGTGCGTTCCAAGGACAAGCGCATAGACCCGCAGGGCGCCTGCATCGGCATGCGCGGTTCCCGCGTCCAGGCCGTGTCCGGCGAACTGGGCGGCGAGCGCATCGACATCGTGCTCTGGGATGACAATCCCGCGCAGTTCGTCCTGGAAGCCATGAAGCCGGCGGAAGTCGTCTCCATCATGGTGGACGAAGATCGTCATGCCATGGACATCGCGGTGAGCGAGGACAACCTGGCCCAGGCCATCGGCCGCGGCGGCCAGAACGTGCGCCTGGCCTCCGAGCTGACCGGCTGGACCCTGAACGTCATGACGGCGGAAGAGGCCCAGGCCAAGAACGCCGCCGAGAGCGAACGCCTCCAGAAACTGTTTATCGATGGTCTGGGCGTCGATGAAGAACTCGCCGATGTGCTCATCGCCGAGGGCTTCTCCAGCCTGGAAGAGGTGGCTTATGTGCCGCTACACGAGATGCTCGAAATCGAAGGTTTCGAGGAAGACATGATCAACGAGCTCCGCGCCCGCGCCAAGGACTCCCTGCTGACCAAGGCCATCGCCTCGGAAGAGCAGCTGGAGAGTTCCGAACCGGCCGAAGACCTGTTGACCATGGAGGGTATGGATCGTCACCTGGCCTTTGTCTTGGCCAGCAAGGGCATCCGCACCATGGAAGATTTGGCCGAGCAAGCCATCGACGACCTGACGGAAATCGACGGAATGACCGAAGAAAAAGCCGCCGCCCTCATCATGGCCGCACGCGCGCCGTGGTTCCAGGACGCCGAGTAAGAGCTAGGGGGACAGTCGATGTCAGAAGTCACCGTCAAGCAGCTGGCCGAGCAGACCAATACCACGGTCGAAAAGCTCGCCGAACAGCTGAAGGCCGCCGGCGCGAAAGCCCAGGCCGCCAACGATATCGTCAGCGAGACTGACAAGAGCGCGCTCAAGACCTATTTGAGCGTCAAGCACGGCGGTTCGGGCGAGTCCCAGCCGACGCGCCTGACCCTGACCCGTAAGACCAAGACCGAGATCAAGGTCCAGGGCCAGAGCAAGATCGTGCAGGTGGAAACCCGCAAGAGCCGCACCTATGTGAAGCGCAGCGAGCTGGACCACGAGGCGCCGGCCCCGGTCGAGGCGGAAGCCCCGGCCCCGGTCGTCGCCGAGGCCGCTCCGGTGGCTACGCCGGTCGTGGAAGCCGCTCCGGCCCCGGAGCCGGTGAAGGACGTCGCGCCCGCGCCGGTCGTCAAGGCCGACGAGGAGATGGTTGCCGAGCCGGAGAAGCCCAAGGTCGATCCGGTCATGCACAAGCCCGCCGCCACGCCCAGCCCGCTCAAGCAGCCGGTGGGTAATCCCACGGCCATCCGCCCGCCGGTCGGCAACCCGACCGCGATTCGGCCGGCGCCGGGCGCTGTGCCGCCGCGAGCGCCGGTGGGTAATCCCACCGCGATACGCCCGACGGATCGGCCCACTGAGCGCCGTGCGTCGGACGTGGACGACATCCGCAAGGCCCACAAGAAGTCCGCCGACAAGAAGGCCGTCAAGCCCGCGGCCAAGACCGGCACCGGCGCGCCGGTGGTGCGTGTCGCCGACTGGGGCGGGACGGACGACGATGAATTCGGCCTGGGCGGTCAGCGCCGCGGCCGTGGTGGCCGCCGCCACAAGCATGCCCTGCAGCAGGGCTTCAACAAGCCGGCGGCGCCGGTCGTGCGCGACGTGGGCATCCCGGAAACCATCACCGTGGCGGAACTCGCCAACAAGATGGCCGTGAAGGGCTCGGAAGTCATCAAGGTCCTGATCAAGAACGGTGTGATGGCCACCATCAACCAGGTCATCGACCAGGAAACCGCGGCCATCATCGTCGAGGAAATGGGCCACACGCCCAAGCTGGTCATGGCCGACGCCCTGGAAACCGAAGTGCTGGCCAGCGCCGAGGGCACGGGCGAGCTGCTCAACCGCGCGCCGGTGGTGACCATCATGGGCCACGTCGACCACGGCAAGACCTCGCTGCTGGACTACATCCGCAAGGCCAAGGTGGCGGCGGGCGAAGCCGGCGGCATCACCCAGCATATCGGTGCCTACCACGTGGAAACCCCGCGCGGCATGATCACCTTCCTGGACACCCCCGGTCACGCGGCGTTCACCGCCATGCGTGCCCGCGGTGCCAAGGCCACGGACATCGTGGTCCTGGTGGTGGCGGCCGACGACGGCGTCATGCCCCAGACCATCGAAGCCATCCAGCACGCGAAAGCGGCCGGTGCGCCCCTCGTGGTCGCGGTCAACAAGATCGACAAGCCGGCGGCCGACCCGGATCGGGTCAAGCAGGAGCTGGTGGTACAGAACGTCGTGCCGGAAGAGTGGGGCGGCGATGCCCAGTTCATGCATGTCTCGGCCAAGACCGGCCAGGGCATCGACGAGCTCCTGGAAGCCATCCTGATCCAGGCCGAAGTCCTGGAACTGAAGGCCATGAAGGACGCCCCGGCCAAGGGCGTGGTCGTGGAATCGCGCCTGGACAAGGGCCGCGGCGCCGTGGCCACCGTGCTGGTGCAGAACGGTACCCTCAAGAAGGGCGACATCCTGCTCACCGGCTTCCATTACGGCCGCGTGCGTGCCCTGATCGACGAGACCGGCAAGGAAGTGGCCGAGGCCGGCCCATCCATTCCGGTGGAAGTCCTGGGTCTGTCCGGTGTGCCGAGTGCCGGCGACGAGGCGACCGTCGTGCCCGACGAGCGCAAGGCCCGCGAAGTGGCCCTGTTCCGCCAGGGCAAGTTCCGCGACGTCAAGCTGGCTCGCCAGCAGAAGGCCAAGCTGGAAAACATGTTCGCGAACATGGAAGAAGGCGAAGTCCACAACGTCAACATCGTGCTCAAGGCCGATGTGCAGGGTTCGGTGGAAGCGCTGGCCGATGCCTTGACGGCCCTGTCCACCGCCGAGGTGAAGGTCAAGATCATCTCCTCGGGCGTGGGCGGCTTCTCGGAAACCGACGTCAACCTGGCGGCCGCTTCCGAGGCCATCATGATCGGCTTCAACGTCCGTGCCGATGCCACCGCCCGCAAGCTGGTGGAGCAGGAAGGCGTGGATCTGCGTTACTACTCGATCATCTATGAGGTGATCGACGAAGTGCGCGCCGCCATGCTGGGCAGGCTCAAGCCGGAGTTCAAGCAGCAGATCATCGGCCTGGCCGAAGTGCGCGACGTGTTCCGCCATCCCAAGTTCGGCGCCATCGCCGGCTGTATGGTGGTGGAAGGCGTGGTGCGCCGTCACAACCCGATCCGCGTGCTGCGCGACAACGTGGTCATCTTCCAAGGCGAGCTGGATTCCCTGCGCCGCTTCAAGGACGATGTCAACGAAGTGCGCAACGGCATGGAATGCGGTATGGGCGTGAAGAACTACAACGACGTGCGCGTCGGCGACCATATCGAAGTGTTCGAGACGGTCGAAGTCCAAAGAACGCTGTAAGCGTTCTTTGGATCCAGGTAGACAGTCCCAGCGGACCCTTTTCGGGGCGTTCGAGGTTGTCGAAACGAGAAAGGCCTGGCACTCCGTGCCGGGCCTTTTGAGCTTAAGAGATTGATATGGCTCGAGAATTTAAACGTACCGACCGCATCGCCGACGAGATGCAGAAAGAGCTGGCCGTTCTGATCCAGCGCGAGGTCAAGGACCCGCGTCTGGGCATGATGGTCACCGTGTCCGGCGTAGAGGTGTCCACGGATCTGGCCCATGCCAAGGTCTTCGTGACCTTCCTGGGCCGCGACACGGATGAGGAAGTTGCCGAGGCCCTCAAGGTCTTGAACGGCGCGGCGGGCTTTCTGCGCACCGAGCTGTCCCGGCGCATCAAGCTGCGCACCATGCCGGCCCTGAAGTTCCTCTTCGACGCCTCGTTGCTGCGTGGCCGCAAGCTGTCCAATCTCATCGACAGCGCCGTGGCCGAAGACAAGACCCACAAGCAGGACTGACGAGCATGGCGCGACGTAGAAAGGGCCGGGCGGTCAACGGCATCCTGCTGCTCGACAAGCCGATGGGCATCACCTCCAACCTGGCCCTGCAGAAGGTCAAGCGACTGTTCGGCGCCCAGAAAGCCGGCCATACCGGTAGCCTGGACCCGCTGGCTTCGGGCATGCTGCCCATCTGCCTGGGCGAGGCCACCAAGTTCTCCCAGTTCCTGCTGGACAGTGACAAGCATTACCAGACCGTGGGCCGGTTGGGCATCAAGACCACGACCGCCGATGCCGACGGCGAGGTGGTGGAGACCAAGCCGGTGCAGGCCGGCCGCGCCGATATCGAGGCGCTGCTGCCGCGTTTTCGCGGCGAGATCCTGCAGGTGCCCTCCATGTACTCGGCCCTGAAGCACGAAGGCCGCCCCCTCTACGAACTGGCCCGTGCCGGCGAGACCGTGGAGCGCGAGGCGCGTGCCGTCACCATTCACCGCCTGGAACTGCTGGATTTCGTCAGCCCAGACATGAGCCTGGACGTGCTCTGCTCCAAGGGCACTTACATCCGCAACCTGGTCGAGGACATGGGCGATGCTCTGGGCTGCGGCGCTCACGTGGCCGTGCTGCGCAGGCTCATGGTCAACGACTTCCCGGAATCCGCCATGGTGACCTGGGAGCGCCTGGAGCAGGCCGCCGAGCAGGGCCACGAGGCCCTGGACGCACTGCTGCTGCCCATGGATGCCGGCATCCAGTCCTTCCCATCGGTGACCTTGGCCGCGTCGATGAGCTTCTACTTCCGCCAGGGCCAGCCTCTGCGCGTACGGAATGCGCCTCTCGACGGCTGGGTGCGCTGTTACGACGAGAGCGGCGAGTTCCTGGGTATGGGCGAGATGGACGAGGAAGCCCGCGTGGCGCCTAGACGCTTGGTCGTGATCCAGCCCGAGCAGGAAGGTTGATCCCTAGCGGCCTGACCGGTACAATGCGGCACCGTTTTTTCCCGCGCCGGCTGAATGAGTGATTGGCTGGCGCGATTTTCGTGACTCACTCAGGAGATACACAATGTCCCTTTCCGCCGAAACCAAGGCCAAGATCGTTGCCGACTTCGCCCGTGGCGCCGCCGACACCGGCTCCCCGGAAGTCCAGGTTGCCCTGCTGACCGCCCAGATCAACCATCTGCAGGGTCACTTCAAGGAACACACCAAGGACAACCATAGCCGCCGCGGTCTGCTGCGCATGGTCAGCTCCCGCCGCAAGCTGCTGGACTACCTGAAGAAGAAAGATCACGAGCGCTACGGCGCGCTGATCGAACGCCTCGGCATCCGCCGCTAAGCGTTAGCGAAAAAAGGGCCGACATCGGCCCTTTTTGCCAACTGTAAGCCCATAAATGTTGTAATTTTCGCTGAAGTTCTCCGAACGTCGTCCAAATGGACGATGGGAGCCTCTAGAGATGATGCCGGTTTAGAGCCTGTTCACGAGCTTGATCAAGGGATGAAGCGCAAGGCAAAACCGGGATAGAAAGCGGAGCATACACGCAGTATGTGAGCATTTTTATCCCGGTTTTAACGCCGCGATACGCCCTTCAGCAAGATCGTGAACAGGCTCTTAGGACTCATCCCTAGATGTTCCCTCGGTGAATGAACGCTCAACCCACGAGGAAACTCAATGCAAGCTATTCGCAAGTCTTTCGCCTTCGGTCATCAGACCGTCACCCTGGAAACCGGCCGCATCGCCCGTCAGGCTTCCGGCGCCGTCATCGTCTCCGTCGGCGACACCTCCGTGCTGGTCACCGTGGTCGGCGCCAAGAGCGCCCGTCCTGGCCAGGACTTCTTCCCGCTGACCGTCGACTACCAGGAAAAGGCTTATGCCGCCGGTCGTATCCCGGGCGGCTTCCTGAAGCGCGAAGGCCGCCCTTCGGAAAAGGAAACCCTGACTAGCCGTCTGATCGACCGTCCGATCCGTCCGCTGTTCCCGGAAGGCTTCCTCAATGAAGTCCAGGTCATCGCCACCGTGCTGTCCGTGGACCCGGAAATCGATCCGGATATCCTGAGCCTGATCGGCGCCTCCGCCGCCCTGTCCATCTCCGGCATTCCCTTCAACGGCCCCATCGGCGCCGCGCGCATCGGCTATGCCGATGGCCAGTACCTGCTCAACCCGACCGCGACCCAGCTGAAGACCTCCCAGCTGAACCTGGTGGTTGCCGGCACCGAGCACGGCGTGCTGATGGTGGAATCCGAAGCCCAGCAGCTGTCGGAATCGGTCATGCTCGGCGCCGTGGTCTATGGCCACCAGGCCTTCCAGGCCGCCATCACGGCCATCAAGGAACTGGCTGCCGAAGTCGGCAAGCCGCGCTGGAACTGGGACGCCCCGGCCAAGAACGAAGCCCTGATCGCCCAGATCAAGGACATGGCCGCCTCCCGCATCAGCCAGGCCTATACCATCGCCGAGAAGCAGGACCGCTATGCGGCCCTGGGCCAGATCCGCGACGAAGTCGTCGCCCAACTCGCCACTGGCGAAGAAGGCGCTCCGGCCGCCGACACCGTCAAGGGCATCTTCGGCGACATCGAATACCGCACCGTGCGCGATCGCATCCTGGACGGCCAGCCGCGTATCGACGGCCGCGACAACGAGATGATCCGCGCCATCTACGTGGAAACCTCGGTCCTGCCGCGCACCCACGGCTCCGCCCTGTTCACCCGCGGCGAGACCCAGGCCCTGGTCACCACCACCCTCGGCACCGAGCGCGATGCCCAGCGCGTCGAGACCCTGGAAGGCGAAACTTCCGACGTGTTCATGCTGCACTACAACTTCCCCCCCTACTCGGTGGGCGAGTGCGGCCGCGTCGGTTCGCCGAAGCGCCGTGAAATCGGCCACGGCCGCCTGGCCAAGCGCGGCCTGGCCGCCGTCATGCCGTCCATGACCGAATTCCCCTATGTGGTGCGCCTGGTCTCGGAAATCACCGAGTCCAACGGCTCCTCCTCCATGGCTTCCGTCTGCGGCGGCTCCCTGGCCCTGATGGACGCCGGCGTGCCCCTCAAGGCGCCGGTGGCCGGCATCGCCATGGGCCTCATCAAGGAAGGCGAGCGCTTCACCGTGCTGTCCGACATCCTGGGTGACGAAGATCACCTGGGCGACATGGACTTCAAGGTGGCCGGCACCGCCGCTGGCGTGACCGCCCTGCAGATGGACATCAAGATCGATTCCATCACCCCGGAAATCATGGAAATCGCCCTGCGCCAAGCCAAGGGCGGCCGTCTGCACATCCTGGGCGTGATGAACCAGGCGATCAATTCGCACCGCGGCGACATCTCCGATTTCGCCCCGCGCATCACCACCATCAAGATCCATCCGGACAAGATCCGCGACATCATCGGCAAGGGCGGCGTGACCATCCGCGCCATCACCGAAGAGACCGGCACCAGCATCGACATCGCCGATGACGGTACGGTCAAGATCGCCGCCGTGGATCAGACCAAGACCCAGGCCGCCATCGACCGCATCATGGCCATCACCGCCGATGTGGAAGAGGGCACGGTCTACGAGGGCGTGGTGGCCAAGATCGCCGACTTCGGCGCCTTCGTCACCATCCTGCCCGGCAAGGACGGCCTGGTGCATATCTCCCAGATCGCCGAAGAGCGCGTGGAGAACGTGCGCGACTACCTGACCGAAGGCCAGAAAGTGCGCGTCAAGTGCCTGGAAGTGGACCGCCAGGGCCGCATCCGCCTGTCCATGAAGGCCCTGAACGAAGGCAACGCCGCTTAAGTTCTCGTGCTGACATGAAAAAAGGGAGCTTCGGCTCCCTTTTTTATTACCAGGATCCGGACCTAGCGTTTGACCAGCTCCACCCGCCGATTCCTGGCCCGGCCCTCTTCGCTGCGGTTGTCGGCGATGGGCGTGCTCTGGCCCAGGCCCTTGGCGGCCAAGCGTCCGCCATCGATACCGGTAGCCACGACGGCCTGCATCACCGCCCGGGCGCGTGCCTCCGAGAGTTTCTGGTTGGCCTCCGCGCCGCCCACATTGTCCGTATGGCCCTCGATGCTGAGCTTGAGGGCCGGTGCGCCGTCCAGCAGGCGCTTGATCTCCCGCACCGTGGCCTGACCGTCGGCCTTCAGCTCGGCCTTGCCGGTGTCGAAGCCTATGTACAGGGCGATGAAGCCGTCCTTGTTCAGGGCATCCAGCAGGGCGTTGGCGCTGACCACCTGGGCCATGGCCTCCAGCTCGACGATGGACAGGCGATAGCTCTGGGCCGGTGCGCTCCAGATGTCCGGCTCCACCTTGACCCAGACCTCCTTGCCGCCGGCCTTGGCCTTCAGCGTGGTTTCACCGCCGTCGCCTTCCTGGGGCAGGCGCTCGTAGACGACCTCGCCCTGGATGCTCTTGATGGCGTTCTGGTAGTTGCGCAGCAGCTGCAGGGGGCTGGGCTGCTTCTGAGCGTCGCGGTGGAAGTACGTGATGACCGTGGCCTGGCCTTCCACGGCCCGACGCAGGGGCTGGCCGTCCGGCGCCGTGCCCACGGCCATGTCCACGCTGTTGTAGTTCTGTTCGTACTCGGTGAGGATGCTGTCCGGGTAGCGGCTCAGCAGGGGGTGGTCCTTGGAGCCGGCGACATCCTCGTCGGCGCGGGCCAGGAGGGCGGAGAAGGCGAGTGCGCCGGCGAGGGCGAGGCGACGGATAAGAACCATGGCATGCTCCGGTGCGCCGCTTGTGCCAGCGGCTTTGCAGAAGCATCGTCCGAAATGGCCCGGGGCGCAAATGGAGGCATGCCCGTAAGGCCAAGAGTCCTTCGATACGCCGGCTCGCGCCGGCTACTCAGGACGAACGGAGTTGCCCCCGGTCGGCTTGCCTACCACATCAGATCGTCGGGGATGGGGAAGTCCTTGTAGGGATCGTCCTCGGCCGGGGCATCGGCGGCGGGCAGGTTCCAGAGCACGATGAAGCTCTCGTCCCGTTCTTTGATCTTCTCGGCGGCGACCTTGGGCACCAGCTCGTAGCTGTCGCCGGAGCGCACGACGATCAGCTGGCCGCGCACCAACTGATCGCGGAGCTTGGCGCTGACATGCAGCGTCTTGATCTTGCCCTTATCGCTGAAGTTGTATGCCTGATCGCCGCCTTTCGGCTGCTTGTAGTGGTCGATGAGCTGGCGAACCTGGGCGGCGGTTTCCTTGGCGGCGGCTTCCTGCTTCTGCTGTTCGGCGAGCTCCCGGTCGCGGCGCTGCTTCTCGGCCATGGCCTGGCTGGCGGCGATGGCATCCTCGGAAGGGCCGAATTCGGCGCCCTTGCCGGCCAGTTTCTTCTCCTTGGCCTTGGCGCGGTTGGCTTCTTTTAGCTTCTTCTCGGCCACCAGGCCGGCTTTCAGCAATTGGTCTTGCAGGGCGTTGCGCATGGGCGGAATCCGTTGGCGATGAAATCGCTATTGTAACGCGCGGGCAGCGGCATGGCGCCTGCTGTCCAAGTACCAATAGATCCAGTACACCGTGGCCATCAGCAGGGCGATGCCGGCCGGCAGGGCCAGGGAGCTGAAGGCATAGGCCCGGTAGGCCAGGCTACCCAGGCTGCCGCCCAGGATGAAGCCGCCGATCAGGAACAGGTAGAGCTTCAGGCGTCGGCCATCGACCGGCAGGCCGCGCAGCCAGGCGCCCAGCATGACGCCCAGATCGGTGAACAGGCCCGAGACGTGGGTGGTGCGGATGACCGCGCCGCTGTAGGTGCTGGCCATGGCGTTTTGCAGGCCGCAGGCGGCGGAGGCGAGCAGATGGCCGGTGTCGGAGCCCCGGTTTAGGGTCAGCATGGCCAGCAGCAAGAGCCCCGCCTCCAGGAGCAGGGCGACGCCGTAGCGGCGGCCCAGTTTCAGTGCCGCGCTCTTCACCACCAGGCCGCTCAAGGTGGCGCCCAAAACGAAGCTCAACAGGATAAGGACCAGGTGCAAGCTGGCGCCCAGATCGCCGTTGGCCATCTCCAGGCCCAGCAGGGTCGAGCTGCCGGTCAGATGGGACACGGCCTGGTGCTTGAAGCCCAGCAGGCCGATGGCATTGACCGAGCCGGCGATGACCGACAGGGCGAAACCGCCCACTTCGACCCAGGGCGGCAATTTCGAAATCACGGGGGAGCTACCTCATGCGTGGCGAAGCTGCGGCATAGCCGCATCGCGAGCCCGAATCCTCGCGCATTTTTCCCGTCGAAGGCAATACGTTCTCGGGCGTGCTTGCTAGACTGGCGCCATGAATTCGCCCCTTCCACCCAATCCCTTCGCCGGTCTGTGGCTGGCCCATTTCACCGGGCTGGCCGGCCTCGCCGAACTGCCGGCCCAGTTGCTGGGCGGGGCGGCCCAGGCCCAGATGGCGGCCAGCCCACAGGCACTGGCGGCACGCCTGGCCACGAACCTGGAGCTGACGCGCCAGTTCGTGACCGACTGGCGGCCTGTCCTGGCGGCGGTGGCCGTGGCTTCCGAGGCGGATTGGCAGGCGGTTTATGCCCGGGAGGGCGAACGGGTCGCGGCGCAATGCCTGGCCGGCCTGCGCACGGCATCCGCCCTGGTCCTGCAAGGCCTGTCGGCCGGCGTCGGCGCACTGCCCGGCGCGGCGGACGACCGGGGCTTTGGCGAGGCCGTCGCGGCCTTGGTGGAGGTCTATCTGGGCATCGCCGCGTGCAGCCTGGCGGCCTTCCGGCTGCTGCTCGCCGACACCCTCGAAGGGCATGAGCTGAGCTCCCATGAGCAGCTGCTGGCGCTCTGGCAGGAGGCAACCGGGCCGGTGCACCAAGCCGCCCTAGTCGCGGGGCTGCCGGCGGCCTATGGGCGCTGCATCAACCGTTTCAATGCCCTGTTCGCGGTTCTGCAGGCTGGGGGGCGAGCATGAGCCGGGTCGATCTGGCCGCCCTGGACGCGGGCCTAGCCGCCCATGCGGCCGAGGTCCTGGCCGCCTTGCCGGTCCTGATGGCGGCCGCGCCGCCGGAGCCGGCAGGCGTCGAGCGCGTGCTCCTGGCCGAGCGCGACCAGGCCCGGCTCTGGCACTACCCCTGCGACCAGCCGCGGGGGGCGGTGTTCATGATCTACGCCTTCGTCAACCGGCCCAGCATGCTGGACCTGGATCCGCGCCATTCCCTGATCCGCCGCCTGGGCGAGCTGGGCATCGCCGCCTTCCTGGTGGAATGGACCGAGCCCGCGCCCGAGCGGCCTGAGCTGGATCTGGAGGCCTGCCTGGACCGGGTCCTGCCCGAGCTCCTGGTAAAGGCCTGCACCGAATCCGGGCGCGAGGCCCTGCCGGTCCTGGGCGTCTGCCAGGGCGGTGCCCTGAGCCTGATGCTGGCCAGCAGGCAGCCCGAGCGCGTCGCCGGCCTGATCTGCCTGGTCACCCCGGTGGACTTCCAGACGGAGGACGATGCCCTGAGCCGCTTCGCCCAAGAGCTGGATCTCACTGCCCTTGCCGGGCAGTGGCGCAGCCTGCCGGCGGCCTTGCTCGATCACCTCTTCCTCCTGCTCAAGCCCTACGAGCTGCGCATCCGCAAATACGCCCAAGCCCATCGTCTGGCCCAGGACCCGGAGGCCCTGGCGGAATTCCTGCGCATGGAGCAGTGGATCTTCGGCGGGCCGCGCCTGGCGGCGGGCCTGCTCCGGGATTTCGTGGCCGGTTGCTACCAGGGCAATGGCCTGGTGAGCGGGGCCATGGCGGACTTGAGCGCCTTGTCCATGCCCGTTCTCAATGTCTATGCCCTGGCCGATCATCTGGTTCCGCCGGCCGCCAGCCGGGCCCTGGGCGGCCTGCTGCCGGCGGGCGGCGACCACGAGGAGGCGGCCTTCCCCGGCGGGCATATCGGGATCTTCGTCAGCCTGCGCGCGCAAGGGCTGCTGGCCCGGCGCATCGCCGATTGGCTAAGCCTGCGGGGCCTGTGAAAAGGTCACAGCCCCGGCGTGACTTCTGCCGACGTATTGCTGCGCAGCGTTGCGCCAGCCTTGAGGGAAGACCAAACCGCCGGGAGGCATCATGCGCCGCGCATTCGGGACCGCCCTGCTCATCGTGCTGGCCGCCGTCTCCCAGGCCAGTTCGGCGCCCGCGCCGGGTGGCAAGGAACCTTGCAAGGACACCCCCTACAACCAATTCGACTTCTGGCTGGGCGACTGGAAAGTCCATGGCCGGGACGGCAAGTTGGTGGGCTATAACCGCATCGAACGCGTCTTGAACGGCTGCGCGCTCCGCGAGAGCTATCGCACGCCCAAGGGCTATCGCGGCACCAGCCTCAGCATCTACGACCGGAGCCGGCGGCGCTGGCACCAGACCTGGGTGGACAATAGGGGCATGCTCCTGGTCCTGGAGGGCGAGTTCAGGGAGGGGCGCATGCTGCTGAGCGGCGCGGACCTGGGCGAGGACGGGTCACGCGTGCTGCATCGCATCGCCTGGTCGGCCCGGGACCACGGCCATGTGCGCCAAATCTGGGAAAGCTCTCGCAATGAGGGCCGGGATTGGCAGCTGGAATTCGACGGGGATTATCGGGCGGAATGAGCGGCGTGGAGCCGGAAGCCGGCCTCGGCCAGCAGCGCCAGGGCATCGTCCAGGCGGGCCTCCTTGACCAGGGCATAATCCGAATCGAAGGCCGACAGGCCATAGAGGCTGATGCCGGCGGCGGCCAGCGGCGCGGACAGCCGGGCCATGAGGCCGGCCTCGGCGAAGCCTTGTGCGCAATCGATGTGCAGCAAGCGCCAACCGCGCTCGGCCACCTGCTCCTCGGGCACGGCCTTCGCCGGGCAGACCAGACTGTAAAAACCGGCGGCGCGGGTGATGGAGATGAATTCCCCCTGCCAGGCCCAGTAGGGCACGGGCAGATCCGCCGGCAGGGAACAGACCGCGTAGGTCTCCGGATGCAGGTGGATGGTGTAGGCCGCGTTCATGGCCAGGTCTCCGCCGTCGCCTGGACCCGCAGCAGTTGCTCGTGCAGGGTCAGGCACTGCTCTTCCCAGTAACGGGCATGGCCGAACCAGGGGAAGGCCATGGGGAAGGCCGGGTCGGCCCAGCGCGATGACAGCCAAGCGCTGTAATGCAGCATGCGCAAGGCGCGTAGCACTTCCCTGAGCCGCCATTCCCGCCAGTCGAACTCGCGAAATTCCTCATAGCCGTCCAAGACGGTGTCGAACTGCTGCTTCTGTTCCTCCGCGCTGCCCGAGAGCAGCATCCACAGATCCTGCATGGCCGGGCCAGAGCGGCTGTCGTCGAAGTCGACGAAATGGGGCCCGCCCTCGTGGGGATTGCTGCCGGTCCACAGCACATTGCCCGGATGGCAGTCGCCGTGCAGGCGCAGGCTGGTCAGCGGCCCGGCAACCACCAGGGCCGACTCGCAGGCGGCGATGAGCTCGCGGGCGGCGGTCTCGAAACGGGCTCGCACATAGTCCGGCACATGGCCGGCGGCAAGGACCGTGGCCAGGGCCTCGTGGCCGAAGCTCTGCACGCTCAAGGCTGGGCGATGCAGGAAGGGGCGGGTCTCGCCCACCAGGTGGATGCGTGCCAGCAAGCGCCCCAGCTGGGCCAGGTGATCCAGGTTGTCCAGCTCCGGGGCGCGCCCGCCCTGGGAGTCGAACACCGACAGGCGGTGGCCGCCGAAATGCACGAGGCTCGCGCCGTCGAAGCGCAGGGGCGGGCTGACCGGGAGCTCGGCGGCCAGCAGCTCGTCGCAGAAATCGTGCTCCTCCTGGATCTGGGCATCGCTCCAACGCCCCGGGCGGTAGAACTTGGTGACATAGCGCCGGCCGTCCTCGGCGCGGAACTGGTAGACGCGGTTCTCGTAGGAATTGAGCGGCAAGAGGCCGGAATCCAGGCGGAAGCCCAGGGATTCCAGGGCATCGGCGATCAGATCCGGGCTCAGCTCGCCGTAGGGCGTATCGGAGGCGCTCATGGCGTTCCTATGGGGGTAAAGCGGGCATTCTACCCGGAGTCCTGGCGGTCCGGTTAGCCCGCCCCACCCGGTGTAGGTTCGACTTCAGTCGGACTGCGCAGGGCGTCCCGCTGAAGCGGGACCTACGGAAGCCCCGGCTCAGGCTAGGGCGCAGGTTCAGCGGTCGAAATTCCCCGGCGACTGGCGGGCCAGCTTGAACAGTTCGGAAGTGCCGAAACCCTTGGGCAGGCTGACCGGGCCGATGTATTCCAGGTGGAAGCGGCGGCGCGCCGTGGCGGCCAGGAGGGCCGCCGCTTCCTGGGTCAAATAGACCTCGCCGGGCGGGGTCACCGGCTCGATGCGGGCGGCGCGGTTGACGCTGGTGCCCAGCACGTTCAGGCGCTCTATGACGCTGTCGTGGAACACATAGGCCGGGCCGAAATGCAGGCTGATGCGCGCCGACAGGGCCCAGCCGCCGTCCTCCCGGGGCTGGGCCAGATCGTCCAGGAGCCCGAGGGCGAAATCGGCGGCGTCGCCCAAGTCCTCGAAGACCAGGAATAGACCGTCGCCCCAGGTATTGCGGTGCAGGGGCGGGGGCTGGACGCGCACCAGGCGCGCGCTGACCCGGGCCAGGAGGCGCTGGTGCTCGGCCATCAGCTCCCGCTCCGCCAGCCGGCTATAGCCCACCACGTCGGCGAAGAGCAGGGCCAGACAGCGGCGCTGGCCGGTGGACGTGGCCTCGCCGGACGAATCGGGCAAGGCCGAGACGGCATGTCCGGGGTGGGGGTCGATGCGCAGGGGCGCGCAGCCCAGGGCTTCCCAGCGCGCCAGGCTGGCCTGGGTGCCGCCCGGCTTGGCCTCGGGGGATGGCGTGCCGCAGACGGCGAGAAAATGCAGGGGGGCATCCAGCTGCTGGGCACGCAAGCGCGCCAGGCCCTCGATGACCAGATTGGCTTGCTCGAACAGGCTGGTGTCGCCCAGATAGGCCTCGGGCGTCACATGGCAGAGCCGGGTGGCCCGGGCCAGGACCGCCTCGAAGCGGCCCACCCAGGCCTCGCCGCTAGGGCGGACGCTGGCCTCGACGAAGTCCCCGGCCGCGAAGGGCAGGACGATATTGGTTTCCCGGCCTTGGGCTTGCATCACCTCCTGGAACAGCAGATCGGCGCCGGCCGCCGCCGAGGCATAGCCGATGCGGATGTCCTTGTCGTGCACGGCCTCGGCGATGCGCGCTCGCACGGCGGCTTCCCGGGAGGGCGGAAAGCGTCCGTCAACCCGCTCCTCGGCGTCGATGCGATGGCCGGCGAAGACCGCGATGCCCGGCAGGATCAGCACATGCTCCAGCAGCTCGGCCACCGGGCGCAGGGCCTGGAGCAGGAGCACCTGCTTGCGCATGCTGGCCAGATCGCCGTAGCGCCCGGCCACGGCACTGGCCGCCGCCTGGTAGTGCGTGAGGGCCGCCGAGGCATGGCCCAAGATGAGTTCGGCCTCGCCGGCGCTGGCCGAGCGCCAGTGCTCATCCTCCCCCTCCCCGCCCTGGCTCAGGCGCTCCAGGACCTGGCGCGCCAGGCGCTCGGCCTCGGCCCCGTCGCCGCAGAGCAGGCTCAAGGTGGCGGCGTTGATGCCCGGATAGTAGTCCCCGCCCTCGGCATGGCTCTGCTGGTAGTAATGGCGGGCCAGGTACAGTGCCTCGCGCTGGCCGGTGGCCAGCCACAACTCCTTGTAGGCCTTGCCCAGGATGGGAAACACCTCGCCGCGCAGGCCCTCGTCGCGCAATAAGAGGCGCACGCAGGCCTGGATGGCCTGGCTGTAGGCGCCGGCCCGGGACAGGAGCTGGGCATGCAGGCGCAGCAGGGGCAGCTCCTCCGGCCAACGCTCCAAGGCCTCGCGCAGGGCGCTCAAGGCCAGGAAGAGATTGCCCTTGGCATAGAGGCCAAAGGCATCCCGGTAGGCGTGTTCGGCCGGGCTCGTGGTCATGGCGGGTTTAGGGCTTCGTGGCGGGCGCTTCCTTGAGTGTAGCCGCCTCCGGCCGGGCATGAGCCTGGCGCCAGCGCGCCGCCTCGGTGTAGAGGCGCGCCTTGCCCCAATGGGCCTCGATAGCGGCGATGCCGGCGTCGAAAGCCTGGGTCGGCACGGTCTCGCCGCGTCTCGCCGCGCAGAACAGCCTGACCGTTTCCAGCTGACCGGTGCGCCAGGCGATACCGGCATAATCCGCGGCATTGGCCTGCTCCGCCTCGGCGAGCAGGGGCGGGCTAAGCTCGGCATGGCCCTCGCGGCATTCCAGATCGGCGAGATTGAGCAACAGGGGCGCGCGCATGCGGTGTTGGTGCTTGCGCGCGATGCCCAAGCCTTCCTGCCAGTATTGCCGCGCTTGTGCCGGATTATTCAGGCCCAGCTCGGCCAGGCCCAGGGAGTTGAGGGAGTAGGCCAGATCGTCGTGATCGGCGGCCTTTTCCCGGCGGTCGATGGCCAGGGTGTGCAGGAAATGTTGTTTCGCCTCGGCGAAGGCGCCGCGCTCCAGCAGGGTCAGTGCATAGCTGTGCAACAGCGAGGCGTAATCCGGATGCTGATCCCCCACATAGCTGCGATAGCGGGGCAGGAGCTTCGCCCAGGCCTGTTCGGCCTGCAGATAGCGTCCGGAATTATAGTCATTGGTGGCGATGGCGTATTCCGCTTCGGACACCAGGGGGTGGTCGTCGCCGAAGACCTTTTTTCTCAGCGCCAAGGCTTGGGAGAAGGCGGCGCCTGCCGCCGTGTTGTCGTGGCGGGCCCAGTGCAAGATGCCCTGGTTGAAATGGCTGCGCGCCAACTCCTTCAGCGTTGCGCCATCGTTGTTGAGCGGGAGCGACAAATTCGCCGACAACAAAGGGCCCGCCATCTCGGGGGCCTCGGAGCGTAGGGCGATTTCCGCTTGTATATTGCGGTTCCTGATGAGTTCGGCCTCTTCCCGCTGTGGCGTCGATTTCAACAGGGATTCGATGCGCTCGGCTTCGCGTTTCGCCCGCGCGTAGTCGCCCATCAGCAAGTCGATTTCCGCCTGGGCATTCAGGAAGTGCAGCCGCTTCTCCGAAGGGAGTGCAGCTTGCAACTCCGGGGCTTCCAGTTGTTGATAAAGCGATTTGGAGGTTTGGTAAAGGCCCAGGCCCTGATACACATCGCCCATGCTGCCAAGCAGGGACGAGCGAATTTCCGGCGCGTCCCGAAAGCTTTGATTGATCCGGAGCAGGCCGCGATCCAGGACCTCGCGAACGGTGATCTTTTCGCCGCGCACGCGCAAGGGGTCGGCATCCTGGAAAATGGAAATCAAGAATCCCGTGGTCTCCTTGGCGATGGCGGCCTCGTGCTGGGCTTGTTTGCGCTGGCGGGTGGCCTCTTGCTCGGCTTGATAGGCATACCAGGCCAGGCCCGAGGTGAACAACATGCCGGCCAGGGAGGCCAGGGTGATCCAGGCCATCTGGCGCTGACGCCTGTGCTGTTCCCGGCGCTTCAGATCGTCGAAGCCCAGGTCCAGCAGACCTGCCGCGAGGCGCAATAGGGCGTCGCGCTTGCTGTCCTTGCGGACATCGACGCCTAGGGGCTCCTGGCGCTGTTCGCTCAAGCCGCCGCGCTCGGCGTCGAAGGCATGGCGCAGCGCGGGCGGGAAGCACTCCTGTTCCGGTTGGCCCGCGTCGCCGGCGAAGGGCTGGCCCTCGACGATCAGGCAGAACACCCGGGCGGCCCGTCCCAGGCGCTTGAAGGCCAGGATTTCCTGGTTGACCCAGGGGGAACGGGCGGCGGCCGGCGAGGCGATGACGATCAGGGCTTCGGATTGAGCCAGGGCGGCCTGAATGGTTTCCGACAGATCCGCCGAGGAGGCCAGCTCTGCCTCGTCGCGGAACGCCTTACCCAGGCGCTTGTGCTCGGGCGCAGTGCGGAACTCCTTGGGGATGACATAGGCTTCCAGGGCAGAGTGGAGCCAGTGCGCCCAGGCCTTGTCCTGGTGGCTGTAGCTGATAAAGGCGCAGTAGCGCGGCGCGGAGGCTTCCGCGCCGCTCATGCCCCCCGCTGGCGCTAAATCCATCGCGCCGCCGGGCTTCAGGCGCCGGCGACGAGGCGTCGCGCGGGACGGTAGGCGAGTAGGCTCAGGCCGGCCAGCAGGAATAATGCGAAGGTGGCAGGCTCGCTGATCGCCTGGCGATCCAGGCATTGGGCATCGGGCATGCTGAATTGGAAGCAGGCTTCCCGGCTGCCTTCCCATTGGGTCTGGCCCAGTTGAAAGCGGGAGTACTGAGAAGTCTTCAAACCATTGATTTCGAAATGATCCCCGAAAAACAAGAGCTGTACGACATAGTCGCTGAAGGTATCGAAGACGTCGTCGATCCCGGGCTGACCGGCGAAGTCGTTGAAATACCACGTCAAGCGCAGAACCGGCGTATCGTCCGCATCCGGAGTTCCGCCGAAGACGAAGCCGTCGTCGTCGGTGTCGTACAAGCCATAGAACACGTCGAAGAAGGAGCTGGCCGGAGCCGTCAGCCCCGTGTCGGCCAGAAACTGGTTCATGTCGAAGGCTTGAATGAAATTCCCGCCGCCGAGATCCAGGGTGCCGTCGCCCGATACGCTCACCTGGCTGAAGGAGCCGAAGGAGAAATTCAGGGAATAATCCACGCTATCCAGCGGGTTTCCTGCTCCCACGTCCAGGGTGAGCGACTGGCTGCTTCCTATGGACGCGAAGGCGAGTTCCTGATGGGAATCGAAGTCGAAGCAGGTCCGGAAAAAATTGGGATTTTCATCGCAGGGGAAACTGTCGGTGCGAGGAAAGGCGGCGTTTGCTGGAGTGGAAAGCAGGGCCGCACCCAGTAGCAGGAGCAGGGGTAGGGCCAGTTTCCCATACCGCGCGAACAGGTCTGAGGTTCGGGCGACCATGATGCGACCTCCGGTAGAGTGTCGGAGAACTGCATGCATCAAGGGTGCCTGTTGGGAAATCCCTTATAAATCAGCGGGCGTAACCGGTGGAATTTGACGCTTGTCAAAATTCCTGACAAGCGCCGGTCGGTGCTCAGGGGTGGCGCAGCTGGCCGTCGCCGCGCACGATGTATTTCTCGCAGGTCAAGGACTCCAGGCCCATGACGCCGTAAGCATGCAGCTTGGTGGTCGCGATGCCCAGCTCCGCGCCCAGCCCCAGGCAGCCACCGTCGTGGAAGCGCGAGGAGGCATTGACCATGACCGCACCGGCATCGACGGCGGCGAGGAAGGCCTCGGCGGTCGCCGGGTTCTCCGTGGCGATGACCTCGGTGTGCTGGGAGCCGAATCTGGCGATATGCTCCAGGGCTTCGTCAAGGTCGGCGACGGTTTTCACCGAAATAATCAGGTCGAGAAATTCCGCTGCATAATCGGCCTCACCGACGGGTGATGCGTCGGGAATAAATACCCTGGATTTTTCACAGGCGCGAATTTCCACGGATTTTTCGCGCAGAGCCGGCGCGGCCGTGGCGAAGAATTTCTCCGCCACGGCCTCGTGCACCAGGAGGCTTTCCAGAGCGTTGCAGACGCCGGGGCGGGAGGTCTTTCCGTCCAGCAACAGACCCAGGGATTTTTCCAGATCCGCGTCCTTGTCCACGTACAAATGGCAGACGCCCTTGTAATGGCGGATCACCGGGATGCGGGAATTCTCCGCGACGAAGCGGATCAGGCCCTCGCCGCCGCGCGGGATCACGAGATCGACCAGCTCGTCCTGCTGCAATAACTCCAGCATGGCGGCGCGCTCGGTGGTGGGCATCAGGCTGATCGCGGCCTCGGGGAGCCCGGTTTCGCGCAAGCCCGCATGCAGAGCCGCCGCGATGGCCTGGTTGGCGCGGAAGGCCTCCGAGCCGCCGCGCAGGACCACGGCGTTGCCGGTCTTCAGGGTCAGGGCGGCGGCCTCGGCGGTGACATTGGGCCGGGCCTCGTAAATCATGGCGATGACGCCGAGGGGCACGCGCCGCTTGCAGACCCGCAGCCCGTTGGGCCGCCGGGTCTCCGCGCTCTCCCGGCCCACCGGATCGGGCAGGGCGGCGACTTCCTCCAGGGCTTGAGCCATGGCGTCGACGCGCGCCGCATCGAGCTTGAGCCTATCCAGCATGGCGCCGGACAGGCCCTTGGTCCGGGCCTCGGCCATGTCCAGGGCATTGGCGGCGAGGATCTCGGCCTGCGCGGTGCGAATCGCGGCGGCCATGGCGCCAAGGGTGCGGTTCTTGGCGGCGGTGTCGGCACGGGCCAGGACGCGGGAGGCGGCCTGGGCCTGGGTCAGCAGGGAGAGGATTTCGCTCATGGGAATACCGAGTGTACGGTGAGAAGTCCGTTCGTGCTGAGCCTGTCGAAGCATGAACGGACGTTTCACGATCTATGGAGATCTGGGGGACTTCGCCCTTCGACAGGCTCAGGGCGAACGCTGGGGTGTTAAATCATCACGAGATCGTCTCGGTGCACCACGGTTTCCGCCGCGTCCCTGCCCAATAGCTCGGCGATTTCCGAGGATTTTCTGCCGACGATTTTGCCGAGCTCGTCGGCATCGTACTGGCTGATGCCCTTGGCGATGCTGCGGCCTTCCAGGCGGATCTCGATGGCATCGCCCTGGCGGAATTCGCCCAGGACCGCCGTGACGCCGGCCGGCAGCAGGGAGGCGCCCCGTTCGCGCAGGGCCCGTGCCGCGCCCGCGTCCACCTCCACCTGGCCGGCGGAGGGCAGGGCATGCAGCATCCAGTGCTTCTTGGCATTGAGCGCCGATTCGGTGCGCGGGAACTGGGTGCCGGTCAGTTCGCGGCGCGCCAGGGCTTCCAGGACCTCGGGCTTGCGGCCGTTGACGATGAGCGTCGTGATGCCGCGGGTCGTGGCCTTCTCGGCGGCCTGGATCTTGGTGCGCATGCCGCCGGTGCCGACCGTGGAGCCGGCGCCGCCGGCCAGGGCGTAGATCCCGGCGTCGATGCGCGCCACTTCCGGGATCAGGCGGGCATCGGGATTGCCGCGCGGATCGGCGTCGTAGAGCCCGTCGATGTCGCTGACGATGATCAAGAGCTCGGCCTCGGCCAGGACCGCCACATGGGCGGCGAGATTGTCGTTGTCGCCCAGGCGCAGCTCGTCCACGGCCACCGAGTCGTTCTCGTTGACCACCGGCAAGGCCTTCAGGGCCAACAGCTCGCGCAGGGTGTTGCGGGCATTCAAGTAGCGGCGGCGGTGCTTCAGATCGTCATGGGTGAGCAGCAGCTGGGCCACCGGCTCGTCGAAGAAGCGTGCCCAGAAACTCATCAGCCGGGCCTGACCGATGGCGGCCAGGGCCTGCTTGCCGGCCATGCCATGGGCCTCGGCGGAGCGCTCGCGCAAGGCGGCGCGGCCGGCGGCCACGGCGCCGGAGGACACCAGGATCACTTCCCGGCCCTGGGCGCGGCTGGCCTGGACGAAGCGGGCCAGGGGCAGGAGGTGGGCCGTGCTTAGGGCCTGGCCGCCGGGGGCGATGAGATTGGAGCCGATCTTGATGACGGCGCGTTTCCAGTCGGGCAAGTGCATGGTCTTTCCGCAATGCAGCATCAAACCCCGAGGGTAGCGTGTAGCGACGGCGAAACCAAGCCCGACCAGAGGGAGGAGGCGAAGAAGATTAACCGCCTTGGCGGTTAATCCAGCTCTTAACGGCTGACCACGCGCCACAGCGCGGTCATCAGCTCCGGCGCGGCCGGGTTCTGGCTGAGGGCGACCAGAAGGCCGGCGCTGGCGGCGATGCTGCCGGGCAGGAGCAGGGTGAAGGGCCGGCCCTTGAGCCAGGCGGGCAGGGCTTCGCTGTCGCCGCGCTTCAGGCGTAGGGCGGCGCGCAGGCTCCACCAGGCGGCGGTGGCGGCGGTGATGAAGCCGGCCAGCTGCCAGTAGAAGAGTTCCAGGCTCTCGCTGTCCAGGCTGACGGCGGCGCCGACCAGGATGCCGGGGCTCAAGTACACCGGCGCCCAGACCAGACAGGCCGGCCAGTTGGCGGCGATGAAGCGGCGCACCGGCATGTCGCACATGCCGGCCACGAGCGGCAGGACCGGGCGGGTCGGGCCGATGAAGCGGCCGACGACGATGCTCATGGCGCCCCGGCGGCGGAAATACACCTCGCCGAAGTTCAGGATGTTCTCGTAGCGGCGCACCAGGGCGAAGTCGCGGATGTGCTGGTGGTAGCGCCGGCCCAGGGCGTAGCTGACGCCATCGCCCATGAGGCCGCCCAGGAAGGCGGCGATACAGGTTTCCCAGAAGGGCAGATGGCCCGTGCCGACCAGGGTGCCGATGGCGATCAGGGCCGCCGCGCCGGGCATGATGATGCCGACGAAGGCCAGGGATTCGGCGAAGGCCACGCCAAAGGTGATGAGGCCGGCCAGGGCGGCATGGTCTTGCACGAATTGGGGAAAGGCGTTCCAGTCCATGAGGAGATTCCGTTCGTGGTGAGCCTGTCGAACTACGAAGGTCGTGCCGGGGTGGCCGTTCGTCCTTCGACAGGCTCAGGACGAACGGGTTGTGCTGCTAGGTGTTCGTTCTTAAGCCGGATAGGCCTGGGGCAGGCCGTCGATGGTGTCGCCGGCGGCCTGGCGGTCGGCATGGTAGCTCGAACGCACTAGCGGACCCGAGGCCACATGGGTGAAGCCCAGCTCCTTGGCGACGCGGGCCAGTTCCTTGAACTCGTCCGGGTGCACGAAGCGGTCCACGGGGTGGTGGTGCTTGGAGGGCTGCAGGTACTGGCCCAGGGTCAGCATGTCCACCTGGTGGGCGCGCAGATCCTTCATGACCTCGATGATTTCCTCATTGGTCTCGCCGAGACCCAGCATCAGGCCGGACTTGGTGAGCACGCCGGGATGGCGTTCCTTGAACATTTGCAGGAGCTTCAGGGAATGGGCGTAGTCGGAGCCGGGGCGAGCCTGCTTGTAGAGGCGCGGCGCGGTTTCCAGGTTGTGGTTGAAGACGTCCGGCAGGCTGGCGTCCATGACGGCCAGGGCGACGTCCATGCGGCCGCGGAAGTCCGGCACCAGGACCTCGATCTGGATCTTGGGCGAGCCCTTGCGGATCTCGCTGATGCAGTCCACGAAGTGCTGGGCGCCGCCGTCGCGTAGGTCGTCGCGATCCACCGAGGTGATCACCACGTATTTCAGGTGCATCTCGGCGATGGTCTTGCCCAGTTTGACGGGTTCTTCCGGATCCAGGGGGTTGGGGCGGCCATGGCCCACGTCGCAGAACGGGCAGCGGCGCGTGCAGATGTCGCCCATGATCATGAAGGTGGCGGTGCCGTGGCTGAAGCATTCCGGCAGGTTGGGGCAGGAGGCTTCCTCGCAGACCGTGTGCAGCTTGTTGTCGCGCAAGACCTGTTTGATGCGGGCGATGTCCGGGCTGTTGGGCAGGCGGATGCGGATCCAGTCCGGCTTGCGCGGCATGACCTCGGTGGGCTCGATCTTGACGGGGATGCGGGCCATCTTGTCGGCGGCGCGCAGCTTCACGCCCTGGACGACGGGTTTGACGGATTCGGTCATGGCTTACTCCTGAAGCCCGCTGAACTGCGGCAGGCCGGACGCGGAAAGGGCGGTATTGTAGCCCAGATTGTTCATTAATTGCGCAAGGAGCACCGGCTCCACGGCGGCGAGGCTGTCCGGGCCGCCCTGGGCGCTGAGCTGGGTCATGGCGAGGCCGGCGTAGCCGCAGGGGTTGATGCGCGAGAAGGGCTCCAGGTCCATGCCGATATTGAAGGCCAGGCCGTGGAAGGAGCAGCCTCGGCGGATGCGCAGGCCCAAGCTGCAGATCTTGGACCCGTCGGCCACATAAACGCCCGGAGCGTCGGCGCGGGGCGCGCCGGCTATGCCGTAGTGCTTCAGGGTATCGACGATGGCCTGTTCGATCTTCGAGACGAGCTCGCGCACGCCCAGGCTCTTACGGCGCAGATCGAGCAGGAAGTAGACGACCTGCTGGCCCGGGCCGTGGTATGTCACCTGGCCGCCTCTATCCACCTGCACCACCGGGATATCGCCGGGGAAGAGCAGGTGCTCGGCCTTGCCGGCCTGGCCCTGGGTGAAGACGCGCTCGTGCTCGACGAACCAGAATTCGTCCGGGGCATCCGGGCCGCGCGTGTCGGTATAGGCGGACATGGCCTGCCAGACCGGGACATAGTCCTGGCGGCCCAGCTGGCGGACGGTGATGGTGTCGCGGAGATCGCTCATGGTGCGCGCAGACCCGGGGAAAAATCAGGGCGCGATTATGCCTGAAATCGGCCCGGCCCGCCTTGTGAACCCTGGTGGGGGAGGGCGGGGGATGGGGACAAATCTGCGACCAACCGGGCGGGAGTCCGACTGAAGTCGGACCTACGGAGCTCCGCTTCCATGTAGGTCCGGCTTCAGCCGGACAGTGATGGTTGTTAGTGCACCTGCCCCAGGGCCAAACCGCCGGCCAGGTGCCAGGCCTGGGCATAGCCCAGGCGGCGCAGGGTCTCCGCGGCGCGGGTCGAGCGGTTGCCGCTGCGGCAGAAGAACACCAGGGGGCGCGGCTCGCCGTGCAGCCAGCCGTCCAGGCCGTTGGTCAGGCGCGACAGGGGGATGCTGATCATGGGCAGGCCGTTGAGGGGCTGGCCGCTGAGCGCGTGCTCATAGGATTCGCGCACGTCCACCAGGAGGGCATCGGCATGCTCGGCGAAGAAGCGTTCCAGGGCCTCGGGCTTCAGGTGCATGTCGGTCAGGTCGCGGCAGTGTTCCACCGCGCCGCAGAGCAGGACCTCGGCATGCTCGTTGATCCGGGCATCGGCCTGGCGCTTCTCGCGGACGAAATCGGCCAGGGACAAGGGCAGATGCTCGTCCAGGACCTTGGCCAGTAGGCCGCCGCTCAAGGCTTCGGCGGCGAGGGTGGTGGCGAACTGGTTGTTGTAGTCATGGGCCGGACAGAGCAGGGTGTCGGCGGCGATAGTGAGGCGCAGGGCATGCAGGCTGGCGTAGAGCGATTCCGCCGAGCTGCTGGCGAAGTCGGTGCGGCCCAGGCCGCCGATGAGGATGGCGTCGCCGGTGAAGGCGAAGTGCACCCGTTCGCTGCTTAAGCGTCCGTCTTCCGGCTCGCCCAGCAAAAAGCCCAGGCTGTCATTGGTGTGGCCGGGGAGGGGCATGCGCGCCAGGACCTTGGTCCCCAAGCTGATGGCCGGGGCGAACAGGCCGTCGGCCAGCTGCACCGTGCCCAGGCGGCGCGGCCAGCCCAGGTGATCGGTCTCGCGGGCGAAGTCGGCCAGCAGGCCGTCCAGACGTGCCATCAGCAGGGCGCGCGGCGAGGCATGGTCGGCATGGCCATGGGTGTCCAGCACGGCCAGGACCTGGAAGCCCTGGCAGCTCACGTATTTTTCGATGCGTTCCGTCAGCTCTTCCAGGGGATCGATGATCACGCAGCGCTTGGAGGCCGCGTCGCTGACCAGCCAGGTGCAGGCGCCGTTGGCGGTGAGTTGCAGCACGCCGTCGCCGGGCAGGGGTTCCAGCTCCGAGGCGATGAGACAGCTCCGGCGCAGTGCCGCGCCGCACTCGCGGATGCGCGCGCAGGCCGCCGCGATGAACTCGGGCGTCGCCGCCGGGCCGAAGGACAGGCGCACGGCCGAGGCGGCGCGCCATTCCGGCAGACCCATGGCCTGCAAGACATAGCTCGGCATGGCCTTGTTGGAGGAACAGGCCGAGCCCGAAGAGACGCGGATATGTGCCGCGTCGAAGAGATCCAGGAGTTCCTTGCTGGCGAAGCCGGGCACGGAGAAATTCAGGGTGGTGGGCAGGGACAGCTCGAAGGGCGCGTTGAAGCTGAGACCCGGGAAGGCCTCGCCCAGGGCCTCGGCCAGCTGCTCCCGGTAGGCTTCCAGGCTTGCGCGCGGCTGGAAGTCGCGGCCAGAGAGTAGGGCATCGAGCACGGCGCCCAGGGCGGCCATGCCCGCCAGGTTTTCCGTCCCGGAGCGCAGGCCGCTCTCCTGGCCGCCGCCGGCCATGAGCGGCGTGAAGGGCGCGCCCTGGCGCACATAGAGCAGGCCTATGCCCTTGGGGGCATAGAGCTTGTGGCCGGAGAAGGGCGCGTAGTCGATGCGCGTCGCGGCCAGGTTCAGCGCCAGCTTGCCCAGGGCCTGCACGCTGTCCACCAGCCAATAGGCGCGGCTTTGCTGCGCGTTCAGCAGGGCTTCGATGGCGGCCAGATCGGAGATCACCCCGGTCTCGTTGTTGGCGGCCATGGTGGCGACCAGGGCCGCCTGGGGCAGGTGCTGGCTCAGGAAGTCCAGATCGTGGCGGCCGTTCTCGGCCACGGGGATGGCCAGCACATGCAGATTCAGGCCCAGTAGGCGGTTCCAGTGCTTGAGAGTCTCCGGCACGGCCTTGTGCTCGGTGGCGCCGTAGAGCAGCTCCGTGCCTATGGTCTCACCGCGCTCGCGGCGTTCCTTGAGGGCGCAGAGGGCGGACAAGACGGCGGTCTGGATGCCCTCGGTGGCGCCGCTGACGAAGAGCAGCTTGCCCGCCCCCGAACCCAGGACCTTCGCGGCCTTGGCGCGTACCGATTCCATCAGGGCCTTGGCCTTCAGACCCGTGCAATGGGCGCTGCTGGGATTGCCAAATCCGAGCATCATCGCCTCGCGCGCGGCTTCGGCGGCGGCGGGCAGGACCGGGGTGGTGGCATTGGCGTCGAGATAGATTTCGCGGAAGGAGCAGGGCATGGCGGTACCGGACAGCAGACGAGAAGAAGACTGCGCTTTTTTACGCAGGGCGCAGTTTACCAGCATATAACCATTCGCACTAAGCTAATAGCGCAATAAGCTATGGTCTGCTTATTCCAAGAGGGGAGAGACCCGCCGAGAGCAGACCCTGCGCGGGGTCTGTCCCCGGCGGCACACAGGTCTATACTCTGCCCATGCCCTCGTTGTGGAGCCGCCATGAGCTTGCGCCTCCTGGTCCTGTTCCTGCTGTGTTGTGCTCAGGTTCCCCCGGCCCGGGCCGGGGAGGCGATCCGCCTATGCGGCGCGGAATGGCCGCCGTTCACCGAAACGGCAAACGGTCGGATCAGCGGCGGCATCAGCCATGCCATCCTCCAGGCCGCCTTCGCGCGCATGAAGCAGCCGGTGGAACTGGTTGCCCTGCCTTGGAAGCGCTGCGAACAGGCGGCCCTGGCCGGGCAATTTGCCGGCGTCATCGACAACACGGTCATGCCCGGTTTCATCACCGCCGGTAAGCCCACCAGCTTCTTCATCATCGGCGTCCTGGTCCACGCGGACGACGCGGAGCGGGAATTTCGCTGGGAGCTGATGGTGGGCCAGCCGGTGGGTGCCGTCCTGGGTTACAGCTATCTGCCCGTGGTGCGCCGCTTCGACGGCTGGCGGCGCGTGGATGTGCGCGGCGAACGGGAACTGCTCCTGGGCCTGGGCAAAAAGTATTACCGCTATGCGCTCTGCGACGGCCTGGTCTGCCCGACCTTCGCCCGCCAGATGGGTGCGCGCGTGCGTTTCCTCAAGCCCTATCTGGGGGCGCAGCCCATGTACCTGGTTCTGACGCCCGAGCACGCGGAACTCGCCGCCCGTTACGGCAAGGCCCTGGACGAGCTCTTCGCGGAGGGTCTGGTGGAGGAGCTCTACCGGCGCCATCTGGGGCGCGGCTACGAAGATGTGGCAAGGGAAGCTCGGGAGGCAGGTGACGGGCGGTAAGGCGTAGGTCCGACTTTAGTCGGACAGGTCCTGTCCCGCTGAAGCGGGACCTACCAAATGGCTCTCAGTTCCGCCCCCAACGCTGATTGAACAGGTTGCCGTGGTTGGCCTGGCGGAAGCTGTTCCAGAGGAATTCCACGTGGGTGCCGTCTTCCAGGAGGCGGTCGATCAGGCGTTCGCCCAGGGTCTGGCGCAGCTGGCCCAAGTCCTCGTTGCTGATGAGGATGGTCGGCTTCATCTCCTCGTAGCGGCCGTTCAGGATGTCGAAGAGCAGGATGCCCTCGGTCTGGGATTTGAACTGGATGCCCACCTCGTCGAGGATCAGGAGGTCGAAATCCTGCACCAGACGGTAGATGACCTGGCGTTCGGTCAGCTCGGAATCCTGGCTGAAGGTTTCCTTGATGGAGCGCATGGCGTTGATGGTGGTCAGGAACAGGGCGCTATAGCCCTGCTCGATGATGACCTTGGCGATGCTGGTGGCCAGGTGGTTCTTGCCGGTGCCGGAGCGGCCGGTGAACAGCAGGTTGCTGCCGTGCTCCAGGGCCTGTTCGAAGCCGTAGGCGAATTGCTGGGCGATCTGCAGGGCGTACTGCTGCTCTGGTGTCGCGGAGCTGAAGGTCTCGAAATCGTATTTCTGGATATAACGCCGGGGCAGGCCGGACTTGCCTATCAGCTGGCGGATCCGATCCTCGCGGGACTGTTTCTCCTGGCTGACCGCGAACTGGACTTGCCCGGCCTTGAAGTCGGTGACGCAGCGCGGGCAGCGCCGTTCGATGGTCTTGCCGGCCAGCTCCAGCATCTCCACGGTGTAGGGGCCGTGGGTCGGGCAGTGTTTCATGTGTTTCATGGGGGCCTGCTTGGGGACCTTGTGCTTAGAGCACGAACTTCACGCCTTCCACGGACCAAACGGCCTGGTAGAGCGTGTCGATCTGGAGCTTGCTCTCGATGCGCAGGACCACGGTGACGGCGGTGTAATTGCCCTTGGCGCTGGCGGTTTCACGCGGGCTGTAATCGCCCGGGCAGTGGGCCTGGACCACGGTCAGGACTTCCTCGATGAAGCCTTCGCGCTGCAGGCCCATGACCTTGAAGGGAAAGTCCATGGGGAACTGCCAGACATCCGTGGTTTCGCCCGAGGGGGTCTGGTCGTTCGGCGGGGATTGTGTGCTCATGAGTCTCTCCGGCACTACAGGATCAGAATGAGACTCGCCCCGGCGGCGGGGCGAGTCAAGCGGGATCTGGCTTACTGGCTCAAGCTCTGGAACTTCAGGCGCAGCCAGTCGAAGGCCCGGCTCATCAGCCCGCCCTCAGCGATGTCTTCCAGGGCCACCAGGGGCAGCTGGCGGTAGTCCTTGCCGTCGATCTGGATGAAGATCTTGCCGACGGTCTGGCCCTTGGCGACCGGCGCGGTCAGGCCCGGATCCACCTGGAAGTTGGCGGTCATGTTCTTGCGCTTGGCGGTGGGGATGGTGATCTTGACCTCGCTGAGCACGCCCATGGCCAGTTCGTCCTTGTCGCCCATGTAGATGCGCTGGCTGTGCAGGGTCTCGCCGGCCTTCACCGGGCTGACATTCTCGTAGTAGCGGAAGCCGTAGTTGAGCAGCTTCTTGGACTCCTGCTTGCGCATCAGCTCGGAGGCCGTGCCCATGAGCACGGCGATCTGGCGCATGCCCTCCTTGGTGGCCGAGCTGACCAGGCAGTAGCCGGCCTTGGAGGTGTGGCCGGTCTTCACGCCGTCCACGGCCATGGTCGTGTCCCAGAGCAGCTGGTTGCGGTTGTACTGCTTGATGCCGTTGAAGCTGAATTCCTTCTGGGAATAGATCGTGTACTCCTCGGGGAAGTCGCGGATCAGGGCGCGGGCCAGGATGGCGAGATCGCGGGCCGTGGAGTAGTGCTCCTCGCTGTCCAGGCCGGTGGCGTTGACATAATGGGTGTTGGTCATGCCCAGGCGTTTGGCGTGGGCATTCATCAGATCGGCGAAGCCGGACTCGGTGCCGCCCACATGCTCGGCCATGGCGATGGAGGCGTCATTGCCGGACTGGATGATGATGCCCAGGTGCAGGTCGCGGGCTTTCACGGTCTTGCCCACTTCAACGAACATCAGGGAGGACTCCTTGAGGTTCTTGGCCCAGGCATTGGGGGAGATTTCCACCATGTCCTCGTCGCTGATGCGGCCGGCCTTGATCTCGCTGGCGATGACATAGGAGGTCATCATCTTGGTCAGCGAGGCCATGGGCATGCGCTCGTCGGCCTTGTTCTCCGCCAGGACGTCGCCGGTCTCGAAATCCATGAGAATGAAGGCCGAACCGGCCACGGACGGGGCCGGCGGGATGGCCACGGCATCCGGCGTCAGGGTCGGCGCCGGCGGACTCAGGGTCGGCATCGCCTGGTCGGCGGCCTGGACGGTGGCGGAATGGGCGAGCAGGGCGGCTAGGGAAAGCGGCAGCAAACGGGCGGTGAACATGGTTTTCGAAAATCCTCTGACTGGAGTCGTCAGCGTATGACAGCGCGGGGCCGGAAAAGTCGCGGATTCTAGCAGAAATAGGCGGAGAGCTGGCGGTCGTGTAGGTCCCGCTTCAGCGGGACTAAGGACGGATTGTCCCACTGAAGCGGGACCTACGGAGGAGACTCATTCCACCACCAGCACCGGCCGGCCCAGATTGGCCTGGGCGAGGCGGGCCATGAGGGCGTCGGCCTCGTCCACGTCGCTGACCGGACCGAGGCGCACGCGGTGCAGGGTCAGGCCACTGGCTGAACGGGTCGGGGTGATGGCGGTGAGCACGTCGTAATCGCGCTCCAGGTTCCGGGCCAGGGCCTCGGCCGTGGCCCGCGCGGCGAAGGCGCCGATCTGCACGAAGATCTGTCCGGTGTTGCCGGCAGTGGGAGCCGCGCCGGCGATGCGTTGGCGGCTCTGGGCCGGACCATGGCCGGCGGCATAGGGACCGGCCTTGATCAGGGGCGGGTGGTAGGCCGGTTCCGGCGGCGGCGGCAGCTGCGCCGGATCGAGGCGCCGCCCGGCATCGGCCAGCTCCTGGCCCGGGCGGTCCAGGGGCGAGTACTCGGAGGCGATGATGCCTTCCACCTCGACGATGCCGGTCCCCGTGGCGGCGATGCCCAGCTTATGGGCGGCGGCATAGGACAGATCGATGACCCGGCCGTCGTGGAAGGGGCCGCGATCGTTGACGCGCAGGATGGTGCTTTGGCCGTTCTTCAGATTGGTGACGCGCACATAGCTGGGCAGGGGCAGGGTCTTGTGAGCCGCGCTCATGGCGTACATGTCGTAGGGCTCGCGGCTGGAGGTCAGGCGGCCATGGAACTTGGTGCCGTACCAGGAGGCGATGCCCTTCTCGCGATAACCGCGGGCGGATTTCAGCGGCGTGTACCAGACGCCGTTGACCTCGTAGGGGCGGTAAGACCAGGGCTTGACCGGCTCGTCCTTGGGCACGAGCTCGCCGGCTTGGCGGGGCGGCGCGCCCACCGGCGGGCCGTCGCTGGCGCAGCCGGCCAGGATCAGGGCGAGGAGCAGGGCGCAGGGGCGTAGCGGGGAGCGTGCCGGCATTCTTGATTACTTCTTTTTTGCGGCGTCTTGCGTTGTTTTATACCCGGATTCGATCCGCCCCGCCAGTTCGGCCACGGCCATGGCGTACATATGGCTCCGGTTGTAGCGGGTGATCACGTAGAAGTTTTGGTAGCTCAGCCACTGGCCCTTGGTCTTGGCGCCGGTCTCCAGTTCCAGATAGGCGGCAGGGCGGGCATCGGGCAGGCCGGCGGCCTTCAGCGCGGCCGGCGTGAGATGGGGTTTCAGGCTGCGGCTCAGCCAACTGGCGGGGCGGGCCTTGGGTAGGGCGTCGAACAGCGGTGCGCCGGGCTCCCAGCCGTGGTGGGCCAGGTAGCGGGCCACCGAGCCGATGGCGTCCACCGGGTTGCCCACCAGGTCGATGTGCTGGTCGCCGTCGAAATCGATGGCGAGTTTCCGGTAGTTGCTGGGCATGAACTGACCAAAGCCCATGGCGCCGGCGTAGGAGCCGGTGGGTTCGCTCACCGGCCAGGCTTCGGCGCGGGCCAGGAGCAGGTAGGCTTCCAGTTCGCTGCGGAAATACTCGGCGCGGGGTGGGTAGTGGAAGGCCAGGGTGTTGAGGCTGTCGAGGACCGGGATCTTGCCCTTGATGCGCCCGAAATAGGTTTCCACGCCGATGATGCCGCAGATGATCGAGGCCGGCACGCCATAGGTTTTTTCGGCTTTCTCCAGGGCCTGGGCATGCTCGCGCCAGAAGGCGATGCCGGCCTCGACGCGGGCCGGCTGGACCAGCATGGCGCGGTACTCGTACCAGGGCTTGGCCTTCTCGGCGGGCTTGCTGATCAGGCGCAGCACATCGGCGCGCGGCGGGCGAGCCAGGGCGGTTTCCAGGGCCTTGCTGTCGAAGCCGTGGCGCTTGTGCATCTGGGCGACGAAGGCCTTCTGGGCCTTCGTCAGGGCCGGCTTGGCGCCGGTCTGCGGCGGGACCTGGGGGCGGGCCGGCATGGCGGCCGGCGCCGGTGTCGAGACTGCGGCCGGCTTGGGCGCCTGGGCATGACTCCGGGCGGCGCAGGCGCTCAAGACGAGGAGGGCCAGGGCTGCCAGGGAAATGGTGTTCACGGAGATCCTTGTGATCGAGGCGGCGCGGTTCATGCGGAGACTAATTTTCGGTGCGTCTTAATGGACATCAGCATACCGAAACCGGCCAGCAGGGTGACCAGGGACGTGCCGCCATAACTGACCAGGGGCAGGGGCACGCCGACCACGGGTAGGATGCCGGAGACCATGCCGATATTGACGAAGACATAGACGAAGAAGGTCAGGGTGATGGCGCCGGCCAGGAGGCGCGAGTAGCTGTCCTGGGCCTGGGTCGCGATGTACAGGCCTCGAGCGATGATGAAGAGATAGACCGCGATCAGGATCAGGACGCCGGACAGGCCGAATTCTTCGCCCAGGACCGCGAAGATGAAGTCGGTGTGGTGCTCGGGGATGAATTCCAGCTGGGCCTGGGTGCCGTGCAGCCAGCCCTTGCCGTAGATGCCGCCCGAGCCGATGGCGATCTTGGACTGGATGATCTGGTAGCCGGCGCCCACCGGATCGGCCTCCGGGTCGAGCATGGTGAGCACGCGCCGGCGCTGGTAGTCGTGCATCAGGAAGTTCCAGAGGATGGGCAGGAAGCCGCCGATGGCCGCCGCCAGGCCGGCGATCAGCTTCCAGCTCATGCCCGCCAGGAGGATGACGAGCAGCCCGGAGGACAGGGCCAGGACGGCGGTGCCCAGATCCGGCTGTTCGGCGATGAGCAGGATGGGCAGGGCCAGGATGCCGAAGGCCACGGCGAGATGCTTGAATTTGGGCGGCAGCTGATGCTCCGACAGATACCAGGCAACCATCATGGGCAGGGCCTGTTTCATCAACTCGGAAGGCTGGAAGCGGAAGCCGCCGATCTCCAGCCAGCGCTGGGCGCCCAGGGCCACGTCGCCGACCAGGAACACGGCGATGAGCAGGAGCACGCCGACCACGTAGAGCGGCAGGGTCCAGAACTTGAGCACGCGCGGCGGCACTTGCGCCAGGCCGAACATGAAGGCCAGGGCGAGACCGAGGCGCGCGACCTGCTTCTCCACCATGGCGATGTCCTGGCCGGAGGCGCTGTAGAGCACGACCTGGGCGAGGCCCATGAGGACCAGGAGACCCAGCAGCAGGGGCACGTCGATGTGCAGCTTCCAGGCCAGACTGCGCTGCTCCTTATGGGTGTCGGCGCGGGGTTGGCTGCTCAGCATGGTGTCGGCTCCGGCGGAAAGTGCTTCGATACGCCGCTGGCGCGGCTACTCAGCACGAACGGATTTTTACCGGAGAGGGTTTTGAAAACTTCCGTTCGCCCTGAGTAGCCCGCATGGCGGGCGTATCGAAGGGCCTGACAGGACTGTGTCACCGTTCCTCTCCTCCAACTTCTTCCTCGCCCACATCTTCTTCCATGCCCGGCGCCGGCAGGGTCATCTTGCCCTGGTTCAGGTAGAAGTCCATGACCGCGCGGGCCACCGGCGCGGCGCTGGAACCGCCGTGGCCGGCATTCTCGGCAGCCACGGCGACGACGATCTCGGGCTTCTCGAAGGGCGCGAAGCCGATGTACATGGCATTGTCCCTGAGCTTGGCGGCGACGTTCTTCTCGTCGTACTTGGCGTTCTGCTTCACCGAGAAGCGCTGGGCCGTGCCGGTCTTGCCCGCATGGGTGTAAGGCGCGCCCTTGAAGGCCTTGTAGGCCGTGCCGCGCTCGTGCATGGAGGTCTTGCGCATGGCCTCCATGACCGGGCCCCAGTGTTCGGGCGCGATGGCCAGGGGCTCGCCGTCCGGCACCGGCGGGAGCGCTTCGGGCACGCCGCTCTGCGCCAGGGCCTTGACCATGCGCGGCTGGTAGGCGGTTCCGCGATTGGCCAGGCGTGCCGTGGCCTGGGCTAGTTGCAGGCTGGTCACCGACCAGAAGCCCTGGCCGATGCCGATGTTCACCGTGTCGCCCGGATACCAGGCCTCGCGGCGCTTGGCGCGCTTCCAGGCCCGCGAGGGCAGGATGCCTGCCATCTCGTCGCCGTTGTCCAGGCCGTTCAAACGGCCGAAGCCCAGGTGCTCGAAATGGGGCGAGATCCGGTCTATGCCCAGCTTGTGTGCCAGGGTGTAGTAATAGATGTCGCAGGACTGCATCAGGGAGAATTCCAGGCTCACCGCGCCGTGGCCGCCCTTGCGCCAGTCGCGGTATTTGTGGCTGGATTTTGGCAGCTGGAAGAAGCCCGGGTCGTAGACCACGGTGCTGGGCGTGACAACACCCTCCTTGAGGCCGAGCAGGGCCAGCATGGGCTTGATGGTGGAGCCCGGCGGGTAGGTGCCGCGCAGGGCGCGGTTGAACAGGGGCTGCTCCGGCGAGGCGCGCAGGGCCTTGTAGATCGTGCTGGGAATGCCGGTCACGAACAGATTCGGGTCGTAGCCGGGTTTGGACACCAGGGCCAGGATGCCGCCGGTCTGCGGATCCAGGGCGATGACCGCGCCGCGCTGTTCGCCTAGGGCCTGCTCGGCGGCCTGCTGCAGGCCGGCGTCGAGGTGGAGGTGCAGGTCCTTGCCGGCCACCGGCGGCACCCGGCGCAGGGTGCGCAGAACGCGGCCGTGCACGTCGGTCTCCACCTCCTCGTAGCCGACCGTGCCATGCAGTTCCTTCTCGTAGAACTTCTCGATGCCCAGCTTGCCGATGTACTGCGTGGCCTTGTAATTGCCGGGGTCGATCTCGGCCAGTTCCTTTTCGTTGATGCGTCCCACATAACCCAGGGCATGGGCGAAGGCCTCGCCATGGGGGTAGTGGCGGATCAGACGCGGCTGGACCGAAACGCCAGGGAAGCGGTGGCGGTTGACCGAGAAGGCGGCGACTTCGGTGTCCGACAGATTGGAGCGCAGGACCTGGGCCTGGAAGGAGCGGCTGCGCAGGCGGTTGGCCTGGAAATGTTCCCAATCGTTGTCGCTGATGGCGATGAGCTGGCGCAGTTCGGCGACCGTGGCCTTCAGATCCTTGACCTGCTCCGGCACCACTTCCAGGACGAACATGGAGCGGTTCTCGGCCAGGACCACGCCCTTGCGGTCGTAGATCAGGCCGCGTGCCGGGGCGATGGGGATCAGGGTGATGCGGTTGTTCTCCGCCAGGGTCTTGAACCGGTCGTGCTCGGTGACCTGCAGCCAGTACATGCGAGCCAGCAGGATGCTTAGCAGGACGACCACCAGGACGAGGGCCAGGACCGAGCGCGCGAAGAAGATGTTCGACTCGCGGATATGGTCCTTGATGGTGGCGGCTTGCGGCGGCATGGTTCGTTATTCGCGGCGGGTTCAGGCCCGGTGGTAGGGATGGTTGTGATTCAGCGACCAGGCCCGGTACAAGGCCTCGGCGACGACGATGCGCACCAGGGGGTGGGGCAGGGTCAGGCCGGACAGAGACCATTTTTCCTGGGCCGAGTTCACGCAGGCCGCGGCCAGGCCCTCCGGCCCGCCCACCAAGAGGGCCAGGTCCTGCCCGCCCTGCTGCCAGGCCGCCAGGCGCTTGGCCAGGGATTCGGTGGAATGGGGCTCGCCCTTGACGTCCAGGGCGACGACGCGGCTGCCCTTGGGGATGGCCGCAAGAGTCGCCTCGCCTTCGCGGTCGAGGATGCGCTTCACATCGGCGTTCTTGCCGCGCTGCCCGGCCTCGATCTCGACCAGTTCCAAACGGACGTCGCCGGACAGGCGCTTGGCATAGTCCTCGTAGCCCGTGGTCACCCAGGCGGGCATCTTGGTTCCAACGGCGATCAGGCGGATGCGCATGGCGATTTTCGAGGAGTTCCGTTCGCCCTGAGTAGCCCGCTTCGGGCGGGCGTATCGAAGGGTCAGTGGCCATGCCCGTACTTCGATACGCGGGCCGATGGCCCGCTACTCAGTACGAACGGGGTTAATTTGTAGCCGCTTTATGCCGGCACGTCCCACAGCTTCTCGAGCTGATAAAACTCCCGGGTCTCCGGCTGCATGATGTGCACGATCACATCGCCGAGATCCACCAGGACCCATTCGCCGCTCTTCTCCCCTTCCACGCCGATGGGCGGCACGCCGGCTTCCTTGGCGCCTTCCACGACATTGTCGGCCAGGGCCTTCACATGACGGTTGGAGGTGCCGGTGGCGATGATCATGGCATCGGCGATGGAGGTCAGCTTGCGCACGTCCAGGGCCAGGACGGCCTGGGCCTTTAGATCGGAGAGCTTGTCGAGGACCAGGGATTGAAGGTGTTCGGAGTTCATCACGGGCTTAGCGGTAGAGGTGGTGGCGCTCGACATAGTTCCGCACGGGCTCCGGCACGAGATAGCGTACCGAGCGGCCTTCGGCCAGTCGGCGGCGGATGTCGGTGGCGGAAATATCGAGGGCGGTCAGGGGCGCCAATAATACGCGACCGGCGGGCTCGCCGGCCAATGCTTTAGCATCGCCGACGCGGCGCTCGGCCAGCCACTCGGCCAGCTCCGCGCTCAAGGGCGGGTGGGCGCCGGGCCGGTGGGCGACGACCAGATGCCCGAGCGTGGTCAGCCGCCGCCAGTCCTTCCAGGTGGGCAGGCCGGTGAAGGCATCCAGACCCATGATCAGAACCAGGGGCCGGCCCGGGTATTCCGTGCGCAACTCGGCCAGGGTGTCCACGGAATAAGTCGGGCCGGCACGGCGCAGATCCCGCTCGTCCAGGCGCAGCGCCGGGTTGTCGGCCAGGGCCAGGCGGAGCATGGCCAGGCGCTGTTCCTCGCTGGCATGGGGCGGATGGCGGTGGCCGGGACGGCAGGGCAGGAGGCGCAGTTCGTGCAGCCCCAGGCTTTCGCGCAACTCCTCGGCGGCGCGCAGATGGCCCAGGTGGACCGGATCGAAGGTGCCGCCGAGCAGGCCGATCATCGCCCCGCCTCGGTAGGCAGGCGCAATTTGGCGCCGGCCATGAGCAGGGCCTGGGCGCGGATCTCGTCCCAGAGCATGCCGCTGGCCTGGCCCTTCATCAGCTTGTCCAGGTGCAGGCAACGGGCATCGAGCCGCTGCCAGGCCGACACCGGGTAGCGGCGCAGGGCCGTGCGCACGATATTCTCGCGGCTGGACCAGATCTTGAACTCCCGGAACAGCTGGCTGGGGTTGCCGCCCTGGCGCTGGGCCTCGGCCAGCTGGGCCAGGGTCCGGCATTCCCGGCTCAGGGCCCAGATCATCACCGCCGGCTCCACGCCCTCGGCTTCCAGGACCGAGAGCATGCGCAGGGTCTTGACCTGATCCCCGGCCAGGACCGTGTCGATGAACTGGTAGACGTCATAGCGGGCGCTGTCGGCCACGGCCTCGGCCACCTGGGCCGTGGACAGGCGTTCGCCGGGATGGAGCAGGGCCAGCTTGGCGATTTCCTGGGCGGCGGCCAGGCAATTGCCGGCGGAACGCTCGGCCAGCAGCTCCAGGGCCTCCGCCTCGGCGCCCAGACCCACGGCGGCCAGCCGGCTCTCCAGCCAGGCGGGGAAGCGTTCCGGACCCACGTTGGGCACGGCCACATAGGCGCCATAGGCCTCCACGGCCTTGAACCAGGCCGAGTCTTCCGAGCGGCGATCCAGCTTGGGGCCGGTGACGAGCAAGAGGATGTCCGGCGGGGCCAGGTCGACGAAGGCCTGCAAGGCCTTGCCTCCCGCCGCGCCGGGACCGGCCTCGGCCAGGCGCAGCTCGATGAGCCGGCGATCCCCGAACAGGGACAGGGCGGCGGCGGCATCGACGAGGCGCTGCCAGTCGAAACCCTTGTCCACCTCCAGGACCTCCCGCTCCAGGATGCCGGCGCCACGGGCGGCGGCGCGGATGGCGTCCAGGGCCTCCATGACCAGCAGATGCTCATCGCCGCAGACCAGGTAGGCCGGCGCCAGCGTACCGGTCAGATGGCGGGGCAGGGTGTCGGGGGAGAGACGCATACTGGCTCGGTTTGGAGAGGGAAAGAAGATAGTAACCGCCAAGAACGCCAAGAAGAATTACCGCGAAGGCCGCTATGGCCGCAAAGTTGGCAGAGGTCGGCGACGCGCCATGCCCTCAAATCTTCGCGGCCTTAGCGGCCTTCGCGGTTTATTTTCTAGTCTTCGCTGGCTCAGCGAGCCACCCGTTCCAGGCGGCGCATCAGCTGATCCGCCAGATCCCGGCGCATGTCGGTAAGCAGGAAGGCCTCCTGTTCGCCCATGGAGATCACGCGGTTCCGATCGTAAGTGTATTCCCGGCGGGCGCTCAGCACTTGCTCCTTCGCCTCGGCACCGGGCGCGGCCAGGGTCACCGGCACGCTCAAGATCAGCTCGTATTCGGCGACCCGGCCCAGGGTGTTCACGGTCAGCTCGCGGCGCTCCAGGCTCTCGGCGCCCACGTGCACCCGCCTTGCGCCCGGGGTCTTGTCGCCGGACACGAGGGCCGCTTCCGCGCCTTCCAGCTTGCGCTGTACCAGGCGCGCGAACTCGCTCTCTTCCTGAGCCGCCTCGAAGGCCACGGGCGTGCCGGCGGCCAGGGCATGGCCGCCCGAGCCGCGTAGGTGGAAGCCGCAGGCGGAGAGGGCCAGCGAGAGGGTCAGGGCCACGCTGAGTGTTCTTTTCATGATTCCGGTTCCTTAACCGCCGTTCGTCCTGAGCTTGTCGAAGGATGAACGGCAGTGCTCAGGTTCCCGTCCGTACTTCGACAGGCTCAGTACGAACGGGGCATTGGCGAGTGTTTCAGCCCGCGACGACGATATTGAGCAGCTTGCCCGGCACGGCGATCACTTTCTTGATCTCCTTGCCTTCCGTGTAGCGCAGCACATGCTCGTCCTTCAGGGCCAGGGCCTCGATGTCCTCCTTGGTGGCGGACGCCGGCACGGTCAGCTTGCCGCGCAGCTTGCCGTTGACCTGGACCACGATCAAGACCTCGTCGGCCACCAGGGCGGATTCGTCCACCGTCGGCCAGGCCTGGTCGATGACCGCATTGCCATGGCCCAGGGCCTGCCACAGTTCGTGGGTCACATGGGGCACGATGGGCGAGAGCAGGAGCACGGCGGCCTCCAGGGCCTCGTGCATGACCGCGCGATCCTGAGGCTTCTCGACCTTGAACTTCTGCACTTCGTTGAGCAGTTCCATGACCTTGGCGATGGCGGTGTTGAACACCAGGCGCGAGCCGATGTCGGCGGACACGCCCTGGATCGTCTGGTGGGTCTTGCGGCGCAGGGCCTTTTGGCCGTCGTTCAGCAGGGCCTTGTCGAGCTGGGGCACGGAGCTTTCGTCGGCCGTATGCTCGTGCACCTGCTTCCACAGGCGCTTGAGGAAGCGGAACGCGCCCTCCACGCCCTCGTCGGACCAGGCCAGGGACATCTCCGGCGGCGCCGCGAACATCATGAACAAACGCGCGGTGTCGGCGCCGTAGCGGTCGATGAGCTCCTGGGGATCGACGCCGTTGTTCTTGGACTTGGACATCTTCTCCACGCCGCCGAACAGGACCGGCTGGCCGTCGGCCTTCAGCGTGGCGCCCAGGATCTTGCCCTTGGCGTCGCGCTCGATGGCGATCTCCGCCGGGTTGAACCAGGTCTTGCCGCCATTGGCTTCCTCGCGGTACCAGGTCTCGGCCACGACCATGCCTTGAGTCAGCAGATTGGTGAAGGGCTCGTCGCCGAGCACCAGGCCCTCGTCGCGCATCAGCTTGTGGAAGAAGCGGGCGTAGAGTAGGTGCAGGATGGCGTGCTCGATGCCGCCGATGTACTGGTCCACGGGCGCCCAGTACTTGGCGCGCTGGTCCACCAGACCGGTGTCGCAGCCCGGGCTCGCATAGCGGGCGTAGTACCAGGAGGACTCCACGAAGGTGTCCATGGTGTCGGTCTCGCGGCGCGCCGGCTTGCCGCAGCAGGGGCAGGCGGTCTCGTAGAACTCGGGCATCTTGGCGAGCGGCGAGCCGGCGCCGTCGGGGATCACGTCCTCCGGCAGGATCACCGGCAGCTGGTTTTCCGGAACCGGCTGATCGCCGCAGGACGGGCAGTGGATGATGGGGATGGGGCAGCCCCAGTAGCGCTGGCGGCTGATGCCCCAGTCGCGCAGGCGGAACTGGGTGCGGGCCTCGCCCAAGCCCTTGGCGGACAAGGATTTTTCCAGGGCGGCAAAGGCGCCCTCGTAGTCCAGACCGTCGAACTCGCCGGAATTCACCAATCGACCCGGCTCGGTGTAGGCGGCGGCGAGCGGCAGTTCCAGGGCGGAGCCGTCCAGCGGCGCCACGACCTGAACGATGGGCAGGGCGTATTTCGTGGCGAACTCGAAGTCGCGCTCGTCGTGGCCCGGCACGGCCATGACCGCGCCCTCGCCGTAGTGCATCAGCACGTAGTTGCCGACCCAGATGGGCAGCTTGGCGCCGGTGACGGGGTGGTGCACGAAACGCCCCGTGGCCATGCCCTTCTTCTCGGCGGTGGCGATATCGGCCTCGGACACGCCGCCGCGCTTGCATTCGGCGATAAAGGCCGCCAGTTCGGGGTTGTTCGCGGCCGCTTCGGCGGCGATGGGATGTTCGGCGGCGATGGCCACATAGGTCGCGCCCATCAGCGTATCCGGACGCGTGGTGAACACGTGCAGGATCGCATCCGAGTTCTCGACCGGAAAACCAATGACCATGCCCTTGGACTTGCCGATCCAGTTGCGCTGCATGGTCTTGACCTGCTCCGGCCAGCCCGGGAGATTGTCGAGATCGCGCAGCAACTCGTCGGCATAAGCGGTGATCTTGAAGTAATACATCGGGATCTCGCGCTTCTCGATCAGCGCGCCCGAGCGCCAGCCGCGACCGTCGATGACCTGCTCGTTGGCCAGCACGGTATGATCCACCGGGTCCCAGTTGACCGTACCCATCTTGCGGTAGATCACGCCCTTCTTGTACAGCTTGACGAACAGTTCCTGCTCCCAGCGGTAGTAGTCCGGGCTGCAGGTGGCGAATTCGCGGGACCAGTCGATGGCGAAGCCCAGGGACTGGAGCTGCTTCTTCATGTAAGCGATGTTCTCGTAGGTCCAGGCCGCCGGCGGCGCGCCGTTCTTCATGGCGGCGTTCTCGGCCGGCAGGCCGAAGGCGTCCCAGCCCATGGGCTGCATGACGTTGCGGCCCTGCATGCGCTGGTAGCGCGAGATCACGTCGCCGATGGTGTAGTTGCGCACATGGCCCATATGCAGCTTGCCGCTGGGGTAGGGCAGCATGGACAGGCAGTAGAACTTCTCCCGGTCCGCGTCCTCCTTGACTTCGAAGGACTGAGTCTCGGTCCAGAACGCCTGGGCATTCTGCTCGACGATTTGCGGCTGGTAGGTCTCGGGGAGACTAGCGGTCTTGGGGCGCTGAGTTATTTCGGGGAAAGAGGCCATGGCGGATCGCTTCAAGATGTGCTTACAAAAGAGCGTTAGCATACCCGAGCCGGCTGCGCTGCAACAACCGTCCTGCCCGAGCGCGGCGCTGGGCATGTGCTAGTCTTTACTATCGGTCTGCCGGTTCGCGTATGCATTGCGTCAACGAATTTGATTTGATATAGATGCACGCCTTCAACGTGCGGTAGGAGATCCACGATGGCCACCAAGGCGGCTGTAGCAAAAAAGCCAAGCTCCACGACCCTGAACCAGTTCGGCATCGCACCCTATGTCGAGAAGAAGGGCGAGGAGTACATGTGCGGCGATCAAAAGGTCCACTTCAAGAAGATTCTTGAAGCCTGGAAGCGTCAGCTCATGGAAGAAGTGGATCGCACCGTCGACCACATGAAGGACGAAGCGGCCAACTTCCCCGATCCGGTGGACCGCGCCAGCCAGGAAGAGGAATTCTCCCTGGAACTGCGTACCCGCGATCGCGAGCGCAAGCTGCTCAAGAAGATCGAATCCACGATCGCCCAGATCGACACCGAAGACAGCGACTATGGCTATTGCGAGTCCTGCGGCGTCGAAATCGGCATCCGCCGCCTGGAGGCCCGCCCCACGGCGAGCCTGTGCATCGACTGCAAGACCCTGGCGGAAATCAAGGAAAAGCAGTACTCGAGCTAAGCTAGGTTCGAAGGGACATGGGGCGCGGAGGCGCCCCATGTTGTTTCTACACCCACACCCACCATGCCCTATACCGGCCGCTTCGCCCCATCCCCCACCGGGCCCCTGCACTTCGGCTCGCTCTTGGCCGCCGTCGCCTCCTGGATGGAAGCGCGCAGCGCCGGGGGGCACTGGCTGTTGCGCATAGAGGACGTCGATCGCCTGCGCGAGCAGCCGGGTGCGGCCGACGCCATCCTGCGCTGCCTGGAGTCCTTCGGCCTGCATTGGGACGGCGAGGTCAGGCGCCAGTCGATGCGCGATGCCGTTTATGCCGAACGCCTGGCCGAGCTCGATGCCGCCGGCCTCGTCTATGCCTGCGATTGTTCGCGTAAGTCCCTGCACGAGCGCGGCGCCAGCGTCTACGACGGTTTCTGCCGGCAGCGGGCGCTGCCGCGCCGGGGGGAGCATGCCCTGCGCCTCAGGGTCGAGGCGGCGCCCACGCGCTTTCTCGACGTCTTGCAGGGCGAGCTGGAGGTGGACGCGGCCCAGGCCGGCGAGGACTTCGTGCTCAAGCGCAAGGAAGGCTTCTGGAGCTACCAGTTGGCCGTGGTGGTGGACGACATCGCCCAGGGCATCAGCGACATCGTGCGCGGCTCGGATCTCATCGCCGCCACGCCGGGGCAGCTGGTCCTGTACCGGTATCTGGACGCGGCGCCGCCGCGTTTCTTGCATATCCCCGTGGCCCTGGACGCCGACGGCCACAAGCTGTCCAAGCAGACTTACGCCGCGCCCCTGCATCCGGGCGATGGCCGCCAGCTCTGGCTGGCCCTGCGCTTCCTGGGCCAGGAGCCGCCCGACGAGCTCTATGGCGCCGAGGTTCCGGAAATCCTTGCCCATGGCCTCGATCACTGGCGGCGCGGGCGTCTGCCTCACGGTCTAGGTCACGCGCCGTCGCCCCTGCCCTAGACCCTGTCCTGTGGCGCCGGTATGATCCGGGGTTTTCCGCTACTTCATACAAAAGGCAGGCCCCGTGTTCGGCAAAGTCGTCAAACTCGCCAAGAAGGTTCTCGGCAAGACCAAGCCGCGCACGGCTCACGAGCCCGTCGTGCTCGCCCGCGATGCGCACGATGTCTCGCGCCGGGATATCTCCGAGGCCGCCCTCAAGGTCTTGTACCGCCTGAAGAAGGAAGGCTATGCCGCCTATCTGGTGGGCGGCGGCGTGCGCGACATCCTCCTGGGCCTGCATCCCAAGGACTTCGACATCGCCACCGACGCGACCCCGGAACAGGTCAAGCAGCTGTTCCGCAACTGCCGGGTCATCGGCCGGCGCTTCAAGCTGGCCCACGTGGTCTTCGGCCCGGAAGTCATCGAGGTCGCCACCTTCCGCGCCCAGACCGAGGACGGCGATCGCCATCAGAGCGAGCAGGGCATGCTCCTGCGCGACAATGTCTACGGCAGCATCGAGGACGATGCCCTGCGCCGCGATTTCACCATCAACGCCCTGTACTACAACATCGCCGATTTCTCCGTCGTCGATTTCGTCGGCGGCCTGGAAGACCTGGATAAGCGCCAGCTGCGCATGATCGGCGATCCGGAAGTGCGCTTCCGCGAGGATCCGGTGCGCATGCTGCGCGCCGCCCGCCTGGCCGCCAAGCTGGATCTGTCCATCGAGGCCGGTACCGCCGCGCCCATGCCCAAGATGGCCGTGCTGCTGCGCGAAGTGTCTTCCGCCCGCCTGTTCGACGAATCCGCCAAGCTGTTCCTGATGGGCGCGGGTGCGGCGACATACCGGGCCTTGCAGGCCAATGGCCTGTTCGCCGAGCTCTACCCGGCAACGGCCAAGGCCGTGAAGCAGGACGAGTCCGGCCGCGTCGAGCGGATGCTGCTGCTGGCCCTGGGCAATACCGATGCGCGCGTCGCCGAAGATCGGCCGGTCACCGCCGGCTTCCTCTACGCCGCCCTGCTCTGGCATCCGGTGCAGAACGCCTTCGAAAAGCGCCTGGCGCGCAATGAGGCCCCGGCCGAGGCCTTTCAGCACGCGGTCAGCGAGGTGCTGGACAAGCAGTGTCAGCACACCGCGATTCCACGCCATTACAGCACCATGATGCGCGAGATCTGGACCCTGCAACACCGCCTACCCCAGCGCGCCGGCAAGCGCGCCGAGCGCCTGTTCGAGCACCCGCGTTTCCGCGCCGCCTACGATTTCCTGCTACTGCGCGCCGAGATCGGCGAGGCGGATCAAGAGCTGGCCGACTGGTGGACCGACTGGCAGGAGGCCGATGGCCGTGGCCGCGAGGCCTTGCTCAAGACCCTGGCCGCCACGGGCGAGAAGGCCCCGGCCGCCCGCCGCCGGCGCGGCCCGCGCAAGAAGCCGGCGCCGGCCACTCATTGAGCGTGCTCGCCTTCATCGGCCTGGGCGCCAATCTAGCCGAGCCGGTCGCCCAGCTGGATGCGGCCGTCGCGGCCTTGAAAGCCCTGGCGCATTCGCGCCTCGCGGCGGTCTCCCCCTATTACCGCAACCCGCCCATGGGTCCCCAGGACCAACCGGACTATGTCAATGCCGTGGCGGCACTGGAAACGGGACTCGAACCCGAGGTCCTACTCGATGCACTCCAGGCCATCGAGAACGCCCAGGGACGCGTCCGCCAGCGCCGCTGGGGGGCTCGCAGCCTGGATTTGGACCTGCTACTGTACGGCAGCGCACAAATCGCCACGCTTAGGCTGAGCGTTCCCCACCCCGGAATGCTGAACCGGGCCTTCGTGCTCTTGCCGCTCGCGGATGTCGCGCCCGATCTGGTGTTTCCGGATGGCACGAGCCTGAGCGAGGCCCTGGGCCGCGTGGATCTCAATAGCATGCAGAGGATAGCGACACAGTGACCGAGCCGAACACGACGGAAACCGTGAACGAGGCGCGTAAATTCATCGCCGTGGAAGGCCCCATCGGCGTCGGCAAGACCTCCCTGGCACGCCGCCTCGCGAAGTGCTTTCAGGCCGAGCTGCTCCTGGAGGAAGCCGAGGAAAATCCCTTCCTGGAGCGCTTCTACCAGAATCCCAAATCGGCGGCCCTGCCCACGCAATTATTCTTCCTGTTCCAGCGCGCCCGCGAGCTGCAAAAAGCCCGTCAGCCGGATCTGTTCGCGCCCCTGCGCGTCGCCGATTTTCTCATGGAGAAAGATCGCTTGTTCGCGCGCATGAATCTCGACGACGACGAGCTTCGCCTCTACGAACAGGTCTACGCGCAAATGGCCGTCGACGCGCCGCGCCCGGATCTGGTGATTTATTTGCAGGCGCCGGTCGATGTGCTGATGAATCGTATCCGTAAGCGCGGCCGTCCCGAAGAGGACACAATCGAGCGGACGTATCTGCAGAAAGTCGTCGACGATTACGCGCATTTTTTCCATTACTACGACGATGCGCCGCTTTTGATCGTCAATGCCTCGGGCGTCGACCTGGTCGAGAGCGAGGATGATTTCCAGGAATTATTGGGCCGCATCGACACCACGGTGAAAGGCCGCCATTACTTCAACCCGAAAAGCGTGCACGTATGAGCAAGATCAACGTCGCCAGCCTGCAGAAAATGAAGCAGAACGGCGAGAAATTCACGGTCCTCACCAGCTACGACTCGACCTTCACCAGTCTCATCAACGCCGCCGGCGTCGAGGTGATCCTGGTGGGGGACTCGCTGGGCATGGTGCTGCAAGGCCATGATTCCACCGTACCGGTGACCCTGGAGCAGATGGCTTACCACGTGCAGTGCGTGGCCCGCGCCAATAGCCGTTGCCTGCTGATCGGCGATCTGCCTTTCATGAGCTATGCGACACCGGAACAAACCTTTCAGAGTGCGACCGCGCTGATGCAGGCCGGCGCCCACATGGTCAAGCTGGAAGGCGGCGCCTGGCTGCTGCCGACGATCCGCCTGCTCACCGAACGCGGCATCCCGGTCTGCGGTCACTTGGGGCTGACTCCGCAGTCGGTGAATATCCTGGGCGGCTACAAGGTCCAGGGCCGCACCGAGGCCCAAGCTAAGCAGATCCGCGACGATGCCATGGCCCTGGCCGAGGCGGGCGCCCAGCTCGTGGTCTTCGAGTGCATCCCCGCCGCGCTCGCCAGGGACATAAGCGCCGAGCTGCCCATTCCGACCATAGGCATCGGCGCCGGCGTGGACACGGACGGTCAGGTCCTGGTCCTGCACGACATGCTGGGCCTGTTCCCCAAGCCGCCGAAATTCTCCCGCGATTACCTCGCCGGCTGCACCGGCGGCGTGCGCGGCGCCCTGGAAACCTTCGTCAAGGAAGTCAAGGACAAGGCGTTTCCGGGGCCGGAACATAGTTTCTAAGAGAGACATTAACCGCCAAGGCGCCAAGACGCCAAGTGAGAGTTAATCCCATCGTTCTGCTGAGCACTTGGGAATCTACAGTCGGCAAGCTTCCTCTTTTTTCCTTGGCGTCTTGGCGCCTTGGCGGTTAAATCCGGATTTCGCCATGCAGATATTCAGTGAATTACAAGCCCTGCGCCAGTGCATCGCCGCCTGGCGCGCCGCCGGCCAGACCATTGCCTTCGTGCCCACCATGGGCAATCTGCACGAGGGCCACGCCAGCCTGATCGAACGGGCCCGCGAGCGCGGCGACAAGGTGGTGGTGAGTATCTACGTCAATCCCCTGCAGTTCGGTCTGAACGAGGATTGGTCCAAATATCCGCGCACCCTGGAAGAAGACTGCGCCATCCTGCGCGCCAAGGGCGTCGATGCGCTGTTCACGCCCACGGACGCCATCATGTATCCGCGCGGCCGGGAGAATCAGACCATCGTCGAGGTTCCGGCCCTGTCCAATATCCTCTGCGGCGCGAGCCGGCCCGGGCATTTTCGCGGCGTCGCCACGGTCGTCGCCAAGCTCTTCAACCTGGTTCAGCCGGATATCGCCGTGTTCGGCGAGAAGGATTTCCAGCAGCTGATGGTGATCCGCCAGATGGTGGCGGACCTGTCCGTACCCGTGGAGATCGTCGGCGCCGAGACCAAGCGCGCCGAGGACGGCCTGGCCCTGTCGTCGCGCAATGGCTATCTGACGCCCGAGGAGCGCGCCCAGGCACCGGTGATTTACCGGGCCCTGAGCCAATGTGCCGAGGCCCTGAAATCCGGCGAGCGCGATTTCGCCCGCCTGGAAGAACAGGCAAACCTCATGATCGAAAAGGTCGGCTTGAAGCCGGATTATTTCAAGATCCGCCACGGCAAGGATCTGCACGAGCCGCGCGCGGGCGATAGCTATTTCGTGATCCTGGCGGCGGCTTTCTTGGGGCGCGCGCGGCTTATCGACAACGTGCAGGTCTGGATTTGAGTCCTTCGCACCGATTTGAAGGCCCGACTTCTTGAGCACTATTGAACGGCCTGTCAGGTTCTGATAGTGTCGCCGTGCTCGTGAACGTTGTTTTTGGAAATCTTTCATGCACTTTCGCTCTCTTCTTGCCATTCTTGGCCTGTGGGCCGCCGCGTCGCCCTCGGTGCGTGCCGACTTTGACCTCGCCGAAGAGCTCTATCGCGAGAAGAATTTCACCGCCGCAGCCACCGAGTTCCGTCGCCTGGCCGAATTGGGCGAGGGTCATTCGCAGTTCAATCTCGGTGTCATGTATTACAAAGGCGAAGGCGTAGCGAAAGATTTGGCGCTCGCATTCGCCTGGCTGAGCCTGGCGGCGGAGCAGGATGCGATGAATTCGGCTAAGGTCCGGGACAAGATCTTCGCCAAGCTCGATACAGGAGAGCAGGCTCGTGGTCGGCAACAAGCCGAGGCAATTCGCACCCAATATGGGCAAGATGCCTTGGCGAAGCGGCTGTTGCCCGAGTTGAGGGAGGACCCCGAGTATTGGGCATCGGCGAAGGCCGTGAAGAAGCACCCGCCCGGATACCCGCGTGAAGCGGCCATGAAAGGCGTCGAGGGTGTGGTCGCACTGAAGTTTCATGTCGGCGCCGACGGGAGCGTGCGCGACGCGGCGGTCGAGTACGCCATACCCAAGACCGGATTCAACAAGGCGGCCTTGATGGCCCTGCGTCGGTGGCGCTTCGAAGCGAAGCCATCGAGTTCTGAGAAACTCTGGCAACGGGTGGTAATAGATTTCCGCATGGCCAGTGACGCTACATCTATCGTGAAACCAGAAGCTATGAACCAGATTCTGCAAGCCGCCGAGGCCGGTAGCCCCAGGGCGCAGATGATCTATTCGCAGGCCCTGATGCTGCATGAGGTCGCCGCGAAGGCGAAGAACAAAAATCCGACCTACTGGCTTTCGCTGGCGGCGCAGGGCGGCGATGCCGAGGCACAGTACAGCATGGGAAGCAATCTCATCGCGGGCGCCGGCTGCCGTAGCGATCAGAACAAAGGCGCGGCCTGGCTGCAGCTATCGGCCCAGGGCGGCAACGCGGAAGCCCAATATGAATTGGCCCAGCTGATCCTAAACGATCCCGGACACAAGCATGACAGGGAGAAAGCGCGCCACTGGTTGACGCTGGCTGCCGAGGCCAATCACGCCCTGGCCCAGCGCCGGTTGGCCTGGGAATTGGCCACAGATCCCGAACCGGCGCGGCGCGATGGTCATCGAGCGCTGGCGCTGGCCCAGGCTGCGGCCGGCTCCGCGACCAAGGCGACGGGCAGGCCGGTGGCCAAGGCCCTCGAGTCCGAACCGGAGGTGTGGGAAACATTGGCGGCGGCTCAGGCCGAACTCGGTCAATTCCACAAGGCCGTGGAACTGCAGCGGGAAGCCATCGACGAGGCTAGATTCCGCTCCTGGGATGTGGTCGCAATGAAACAACGACTGATCGCGTACCAGGAGGGCAAACCTTGGCGCGACCCGCAGCTCGCGGCACGCTGAAGCGCTCACAGGGTGCTCGAATCGGGCTGGTGACCGGCTGTGTGGTGGTTTATGGTTAGACCGCCAGGATGCCTGGACCCAAGGAGAGCCCCATGACCGACAATAAGACCTATCCCGTACCGGCCGACTGGGCCGAGCGTGCTCATATCAATGAAGCCCAGTACCTGGCGCAGTACCGCCGCTCCGTCGAGGAGCCCGAGGCTTTTTGGGCGGAACAGGCGGAGGGCTTCGTCAGCTGGGACAGGCGCTGGGACAAGGTCATGGCCTGCGATTATCACACGGCCGATATCCGCTGGTTCGAGGGCGGCAAGCTCAATGTCAGCGTCAACTGCATAGACCGGCATCTGGCCAAGCGCGGCCACAAGACGGCGATCATCTGGGAAGGCGACGATCCGGGCGTGTCCCGGCACATCACCTACCGAGAGCTGCACGAGCAGGTCTGCCGCTTGGGCAATGTGCTCAAGGCGCGCGGCGTGCAGAAGGGCGACCGGGTGTGCATCTACATGCCCATGATCCCCGAGGCGGTCTATGCCATGCTGGCCTGCGCGCGCATCGGCGCCGTGCACTCCGTGGTCTTCGGCGGCTTCTCGCCGGATTCGTTGAAGGCGCGCATCCTCGACTCCGACTGCCGGGTCCTGATCACCGCCGATCAAGGCCTGCGCGGCGGCAAGGAGATCCCGCTCAAAGCCAATGCCGATGCGGCCCTGGATGGCTGCCCGAATGTGCACACGGTCCTGGTGGTCAAGCACACCGGCGCCACGGTGCACCACCAGGCCGGCCGCGACATCGACTATGCCCAGGCGGTGGCTGCGGTCTCGCCCCACTGCGAGCCCGAGAGCATGGACGCCGAGGATCCGCTGTTCATCCTCTACACCTCCGGTTCCACCGGTAAGCCCAAGGGCGTGCTGCACACCAGCGGCGGCTACCTGACCTATGCGGCCATGACCCATCATTACGTCTTCGATTACCACGAGGACGAGGTGTTCTGGTGTACGGCCGACGTGGGCTGGGTGACCGGCCATTCCTATATCGTCTACGGCCCGCTCTGCAACGGCGCGACGACCCTGGTCTTCGAGGGCGTGCCCACCTATCCCGACGCCTCGCGCTTCTGGCGGGTCATCGACAAGCACCGGGTCAATATCTTCTATACGGCGCCCACGGCCCTGCGCGCCCTGATGCGCGAGGGCAACGAGCCGGTGGCGGCCAGCTCGCGCAAGTCCCTGCGTCTGCTCGGCACGGTGGGTGAGCCCATCAACCCGGAAGCCTGGGAATGGTATTACCACGTGGTGGGCGAGGGCCGCTGCCCCATCGTCGACACCTGGTGGCAGACCGAGACCGGCGGCATCCTGATCACGCCCCTGCCCGGCGCCACGGCTCTGAAGCCCGGCTCGGCGACGCTGCCGTTTTTCGGCGTGCAGCCGGCCCTGATGGACGAGAAGGGCACGCTGCTGGACGGCGCCACCTCCGGCAATTTGGTGATCCAGGCCGCCTGGCCGGGACAGATGCGCACGGTCTACGGCGATCACGAGCGTTTCCGCCAGACCTATTTCAGCACTTACCCGGGCAATTATTTCACCGGTGACGGCGCGCGCCGCGACGAGGACGGCTATTGGTGGATCACCGGCCGCGTCGACGACGTGCTCAATGTCTCCGGCCACCGCCTGGGCACGGCCGAGATCGAATCGGCCCTGGTCCTGCACCCGGCCGTGGCCGAGGCCGCCGTGGTGGGCTTCCCCCACGACATCAAGGGCCAGGGCATCTACGCCTTCGTGACCCTGATGGCCGGCACGGAAGCCACCGAGGCCCTGCGCGCCGAACTGCGCCAGCACGTGGCCAATGCCATTGGGGCCATCGCCAAGCCGGACCAGATCCAGTGGGCGCCGGGCCTGCCCAAGACCCGCTCCGGGAAGATCATGCGCCGCATCCTGCGCAAGATCGTCGAGGGCGATCTGGGCAACCTGGGCGACACCTCGACCCTGGCGGATCCGAGCGTGGTGCAGCATCTGGTGGACAACCGCCGGGCTTGAGGGCTGCATTGAACTCCCGTTCGTCCTGAGTAGCCCGCGATAGCGGGTCCTTCGACAAGCTCAGGACAGGCCAAGTCGAAGGATGAATGGGTGGCGAGAGTGCTTCGATATGCTGGCCTTCGGCCAGCTACTCAGCACGAACGGCTTTGGTTTTTTCCACGCCTCATCGAAGGAGACGTCATGATCCGCGCATCCGCCCTGTATTTCGCCCGCGAGGGCGCCCGCTTCGATTTCGAGTATTACCGGGATACGCATTTTCCCATGGTTATGGACCGGCTGGCGCCCTTCGGCGCCCGGCGTCACGAGATCGAGCGGGGCCTGGCGATGGGCGACGGCTCGGCGCCGCGCCTGCTCGCCATCGGCAGCATTTATTTCGAGTCCCTGGAGGGCCTGAAGGCTGGCCTGGCCGCCCATGGCGCGGAGATCCTTGGGGATGTGAGCAATTACACGAATTTGCAGCCGGAGCTGCAGTTCAGCGAGCTGGTGGCCCCGTAGGTCGGGTTAGCCGATAGGCGTAACCCGACACTTCGCTTGGAGCCCTGTCGGGTTACGCTGCGCTAACCCGACCTTGTATTCTGAATTTGCTCAAGTCGCTCTTGAGTAAAGGGAGCCTGGATGCCGTACCCGCCCTTGATCGCTGCGGTCGAGACGTAGATTTCGCACCAGGTTTCCCGCTTTCACTTGCCCTCCATCGAACAGTATCTTCGGCCCGGCCTCGCCGGCAGCCTGCATTCACAAGGTAGATCGCGCAAGCCATGAGCACTCCCGACTTCACCCCTCTGGGCATCGACATCGCCAAGGCCAAGCT
>JACPFT010000024.1 GCA_016182845.1 Gammaproteobacteria bacterium | reverse complement strand
GGCGGTGTTGATGGTGATACCGCGGGCGCGTTCTTCCGGAGCGGCGTCGATGTCGCCGTAGGCCTTGGCTTCGCCGCCGAACTTCTTGGCCAGCACCATGGTGATGGCGGCGGTCAGCGAGGTCTTGCCGTGGTCAACGTGGCCGATGGTGCCGACGTTCACGTGCGGCTTGGTGCGTACGAAAGTCGCCTTGGACATAGCTGTCTCCAGTGAATCTACGAGCCTACGAGATGCAACAAAACGGTGCAGCGACCTTCGCTGCACCGCCTATATGGTGCTGATATCCGGACTTGAACCGGAGACCTCTCCCTTACCAAGGGAGTGCTCTACCGACTGAGCTATATCAGCATTAACCTTCGACTTGGAGCGGGTAGCGGGAATCGAACCCGCGCCATCAGCTTGGAAGGCTGAGGTTCTACCATTGAACTATACCCGCGCGCTTTCTTACCTATTCGCTACGAGCCGTCCGCTTCAAGCAACTCACTAACAGCCATTCGCCACTAGCTTCAAATTTGGTGGAGGGGGAAGGATTCGAACCTTCGAAGGCAGAGCCGTCAGATTTACAGTCTGATCCCTTTGACCGCTCGGGAACCCCTCCAAACTTTTCGCCAGGCTTGCTTCTATTCAGCTTGCCTGCCGTTTGGAGCCGCGCATATTGCCAATATCGCTTTCGCTTTGCAACTGTTTTCGTGAAGTTTTTTCTTCTTGAAAACCGCGCCTTACGCTCCTACCCCGAAACGATGAATGGTGCTGGCTGTGGGACTCGAACTCACGACCTACTGATTACAAGTCAGTTGCTCTACCAACTGAGCTAAGCCAGCCACACGGGCACCCCGTTTCAGGGAGGCCGCATTTTAGTGCAGCGCCACTGGGATAGCAATCTTAGTCGCAGGTAATTTTGGCGAACTTGGCGGCAAACTCGGTTCCGACAGCGCTCAAGTCAGCCCCGGCGGGCAGGCGTACTTCAAAACGCAGCCGCTCCGGCTCGCGTGAGCGCGGCCCGACGGCGGCCTGTAAGCCGCGCCGCCTGAGCTCCTCGGCATGACGTTTCGCATTCTCACGTCGGCTGAACAAGCCCAGGGACAGGCCGTTCCGCCATTCGCCCTCGCCGATCACGAAGCTGTCCACGCCCTGGCTGCGCAGCTCCCGCATCTTGGCCAAGGCACGCGCCCGATCCGGGAACCGCGGCCAGTAGACGATGTAGTCATTGGTGCCGGATACCGGTTCCGCCACGCGACGCGTGACCCACCCCTGGCTGCGCAAGGCCAGCTCCAGGCGGGCGCTCGCGTCGGTCTCCGCGAGGACGGCCGAACGCCAACATCTCTCCATCTGGGGCGGTGCGACCGGCTCCGTAGGGACTCGCGCGGGTACGGGCTCGGTCAACGGAGATGGTCTTGGCCCGACTTGCATAGGCCCGGCCACAGCCGCCACCTCCTTCGGAGCCTCGAGTTGAGTCGTTTGTGGTGCATTGGACTCCGGCATCACAGCGGGAATCGTGGCCTTGGCCGCCTCAACCGGGTTTCCGGTCGAAGCCGTCGTGCTCGATGCCTCGGGCACAGCATCAGGCACTGCCGGCTTGGCCGGCGAATCGGGGTTTGGGGCATCCGACACCGCAGCCAGTGGGTCTGTCGTTGGCGCGTAGGCCCGCACGGCCGGCGCCTCGGCGAGCTTGGGCTCTACTTTGGTGGCCGATACCGGCTGTTCCCGTACCGCAATCTCGCGCAGAAGAGGAATCGTCGGCAAGCGGCCATGGCCCACGAGGGCAGGAACCGGGGCGCCCTGGCGCTCCAGGAAGAACCAAAATCCCGTGAGCGCATTGGCCGCCAACAGGGCGTAAAACAACCAGCGCATCAGATCACCAGCTCCCAACCCGCCTGCAGGCAAAGGCCTTCCAGCACCAAATCCGCGCAGGGCGTGTGTGCGATGCGCAGCCATGGACCGAGCTGCGCACCATCACCGCCAGTCAACAGACAGGCGGGGGGGCTACCCAGTGCCTCGGCGGCTTGCTTCGCCATGTATTCCACCAGGCCCACCGCATTCCACAGCACGCCGAATTTGACCGCTTGCTCGGTGTCGCGGCCCCATGCGCCCTCGTGTTCCGGCGCACAGGGCCGCGCCAAGGGGAAGCGCACCTGCCCGGTGTCGCTGAACAAGCTCCGTCGCGCCATGCCCAGACCCGGCACGATCAAGCCGCCCCGATGCTGGCCATGGGCATCCACACAATCCAGGGTCAGCGCCGAGCCCGCATCCACCACCAGCACGGCGCCGCCGACGCGATGCCGCCCCGCCAACATGGCCAGCCACCGGTCAACGCCCAGACGCTCGGGTTCGGCATAGGCATTGCGCAGTCCGCCGAATTCCGCGTGGGGAGCGGCCCAAGATGCCCTCAAGCCCCAGCATGCAGAAATCGCGGCATCGAAGCTCGCGCGTAGCTCGGTGCCACCGACGCAGGCGATGTGCACGGCCTCCGGCTTCGCTATCGTCGCGGACGCCAGGGCCTCCAGGAAGGCCTCGTGCGACAAGGCCCCGCCCGCGTGCAAGCGACCGCCTTGCCACTGCGCCCACTTGACCCGAGTATTGCCGATATCCAACAGCAGATTCACGACGCACTCCGCAAACTCACATCCCCGGCCACCACCCGGCGCAGGCCGTCCTCCGCCTGCACGAGCCCGATACCGTCGACATCGACGCCGCACCAACGCCCCGTGTACTCGCCCCGGGGCAGCAAGACCCGTACCGCCTGCTCCTTGTAAGCGTCGAGCGCCGACCAGTCGGCATGAAAAGGCGCGAATCCCTCCCGTTCAAAGCGGAGCAGGAACTGCAACAGCTCCGCCAGGACCGCCCCGGCAAGCCGGCTGCGTTCCGGTGCACGACCCAACAGCCGCCGCAAATCGGTCCAGGCCTGTTCTATTCCAGCCCCTGCGGTAGGGGGCATGGCCACATTGAGACCGATACCGATCACCACCTGGCAGGGACCGCCGGCTTCGCCGACCACTTCGATCAGAACACCGCCCAGTTTCGCACCGCCTGCGAGAATATCGTTAGGCCATTTCAAACCCAGCCCCACGGCCCCAAGCCCCTGGAGTGACCGAGCCACGGCGAGTCCAATACCCAGACTCAGTCCGGAGAGTGCACCGGCCCCCTCACTGAACGGCCAGGACAAGGACAGGCACAGGTTCGCGGCGAAGGGCGAATGCCAACTCCGCCCGCGCCGTCCGCGCCCGGCGGACTGGAACTCGGCAAGGCAGGCAGAGACCCGCCCGGGATGCACCCTCGCCTCGTCCAATAAGTATCGATTGGTTGAATCAAGCTCGGCCGCGACGTGCAGGGAATCAAGCTTAGCGGCAGCATCGCCCAAGCCAGCCAGAATCGTATCCCGCTGCAATAGATCCAGGCCTCCCACTAACCGATAGCCACGGCCCTTCACCGATTGAACATCCAGCTGCCACGCGGCGAGTCCCTGCATTTGCTTCCACACGGCGCTGCGTGAAATGCCCAAGGCACAGCCCAAGGACTCCCCCGAATGAAACTTGCCATCGGCCAGCCGGTTGAGCAAGGCATAAGGAACGCTCATGTTACGCTTCCCACCAAGCGAACCTCTGCCTCCAGGGCTACGCCAAATCGTTCGAGCACACGCTCTTGGACTTCGCGGGCCAAGGCCAGGATCTCCTGGCCGGATCCGCCACCGTAATTGACCAGAACCAGGCTTTGCCGCTCATGCACACCCACAGCCCCCCGGCGTTGGCCCCGCAAGCCGCAGCGCTCAATCAGCCAGCCGGCCGCCAGCTTATATCCGGCGCCAGGCAAGGGATAGGCCACCAGGCCAGGCTCACAGTCCTTAAGCTCAAGATACTGCGCCTCGGTCACGCTTGGGTTCTTGAAAAAACTGCCGGCATTGCCAAGCTGCGCCGGATCGGGCAGCTTGCTGCGCCGCACCCGGCAGATCGCGTCGAAGACATCGCCTGGCGTGGGCGCGGAAATGCCCGCGGCAGCTAGCTCGTTGGCCAGGGCGGCATAGCGAGTGTTGACGGACGGCTTTAGGTCGAGCAGGAACTCGACGGCAGTGATCAAATAGCGATCGCGCGGCTCGCGTTTGAATATGCTGTCCCGGTATCCGAATTCACAGTCGGCGCGACTGAAGCGGTGCATGCGCCCGGTCGACAGCTCCAGTGCCTCCACGCAGGCCACCCTTTCAGCCAACTCAATGCCATAGGCGCCAATATTCTGAACCGGCGCCGCCCCCACCGTGCCCGGGATCAAGGCCAGGTTCTCAAGGCCATAGTAGCCTTCCGCCAGGCAATGGCGGACGAACTCATGCCAGCCTTCGCCGCCGGCCGCACGCACCAGAACACGGGTCTCGTCGCGATCAAGCATCCGAATGCCTTTCAATCGGGAATGCAGAACCAAACCGGGGACGTCGCCCAAAAGCAACACATTGCTGCCGCCGGACAACAGCAAGGCCGGCGCCCCATCCTTCTGCATGGGCTCGAACTCCTCCAGGGAGTCCAGGCACCACAACTGTACCGCGCGCGCCTCCAAACCAAAGCTGTTATAGGACTTCAGGGAGCAATTGAAAAAACGCTCGGACATTGCTGGCTCGGTGGGAGTTACGGAGGAGTACAAGGCGAATGATACGGAGGGCGCCAGGACCTCGCAATCACAGCTTGGACTCGGTCTTGCAAAGGACAGGAGCTTATGCAGGTCGGCGACAAGGGTAGGTATGGAATTTAGTTTAGTACCCAGGCATTGGCACGATGCCCTGGTCCAAAACCGCTGAGGCGCATGGCAATCCACAGCCGAACCCAAAAAGCAAAACCCCCGAACCTTGCGTCCGGGGGTTTTGGTATTTAAAGCCTGGCGATGACCTACTTTCGCATGGGAAGTTCCACACTATCATCGGCGCTGAGCAGTTTCACTTCTGAGTTCGGGATGGGATCAGGTGGTTCCCGCTCGCTATGGTCGCCAGGCAAACTGGTGGGT
>JACPFT010000023.1 GCA_016182845.1 Gammaproteobacteria bacterium | reverse complement strand
TGATGATCTGGCCGCCGAAGTCGGTGAATTTCGAGGGCAGGTCCACGCCGAACCAGCGCAGCACGCCGGCGAAGGCGGAATAGAGCAGGCCCAACGGGGACCAGTTGACGAGCAGCTTGCCGATCCCGGCCAGGCCGCCGGAGAAGGCGGAGCGGACCTCACCGAAGATATAGCCTATCCCGGCGCTGACGGCGCCGAAGACGGCCAGCATGGCCTTGATGGCCATGGTGAAGGGGAAGATGGCGGCGCGGATGACCCAGCCCAGGATCTTGCCGATGGCATAGCCCACGGCGGCGAAGGCCGTCAGCGTTTCATTGCTGGCTTCGGTCTGGGTGAATAGCCAGCCCAGGGCCTCGCGGATGGCCGTGAAGATCGGCTGGAGCGGTTCGAAGGCCGCCTTGAGATCGTCGAACAGGGCGCCCAACGGCGCAAAGGCTTCGGCTATACCGTCGAAGAGGCCGGAGAAGAAGGCCTTGATGGGCTTCCAGTATTTGTAGATGAGCAGGGTGGCAACCGCAACGGCGGTCAAGACCAGCCCCAGGGGGTTGGCCATGGCCAGCCGCCCGAGCCAGGCAAGGGCATTTCCGATGGCAGGCAACACCCTTGCCGATAGCCATTCCCCCTTGATGCTCAAAACAGCCACGCTGTATTTGACCATGGCGAGCGGGCCCAACACGGCGGCGAGGGCCAGGGCGAGACTGCCAACGGTGGCCAGGATCACGGCCAAGACGGCGGAGGTCTTGACCAGGGCCGAAGTCAGGCCAGGGTTTGCCTTGGTCCATTCGCCGATGGACTTGAGCATGCCGTTGAAGGATTTCATCAGGTCAACCAGAGGTTGCTTCAGCGTGGCGCCGAGGCCGCTGCTCTGGTTGAACAGGTTGTTCTTGGTGATCTGCCACTGGGCCGAGAGAGTGTCGTCTTTGGCGTCGGCTTCGCGGCCCATGGAGCCCTTGGCTTTTTCTTCGTTGACTAGCTTAAGCTGGCGGCGGTATTCGTCCAGGCCTTCGGCGAGCTTGGCCGCATCGTCGCCGTACTCCTTGCCGAACAGCTTGGTCGTGATCTTCAGCTGCTGATCCTGGGGCAGCTTCTTGACGGCCTCCAGCACGGTCTGGATGGTTGCGGTGGCATTGGTCGCCATGCCCTTCTGGACCTTGCCGGCCTTGAGGCCTAGGGTTTGGAGCGCCTCCTGGAACCGCTTGGGCTGTGCGGTGGCGATAGCCAGTTCACGGATCATGGCGTTCGTGGCCGTGCCGGCGACTTCCGCACTCGCCCCCATGGTCAGGAAGGTCGAGCCCAGGGCCGCGGCCTCCTTGTAGGGCATCTTGACGGAACCGGCGATACCGGCCGTGCGCTTCATGACCTCGATGATGTCGCCGCCCTTGGACAGGGCGTTGTCGTCCAGGTAGTTAATGACATCGCCGAGCTGGCCGATGCTCTTGATCGGGATCTTGTACAGGTTGGCGAGCTTGCCCATGTCCTCGCCGACTTGGTCGACCGGGAGGTCGAAGGCGGTGGCGGTGATGGCGGTGGTCTCGGCGAAGGTCAGCAGGTTTTCCTTGCCCTGGATGCCCATGCGCGCCCCGGCTTCGACCAGGGCGGCGAGCTCGGTGGTGGCCATGGGGATGCGTTCGGCCATGGCCTTGATGCCATCGGCCATGTCGAAATAGACCTTGGTCAGCTGGCCGCCGGCATCGCGGGCGCCTTCCACCTGGCGGGCAACGCCGAGCATGGCGTCCTCGAAGCTGGAATAGTCCTTGACCATGGCCAGGACGGGCGCCCCGACCACGGCGCCGCCGGCCAGGGCCGAGACTCCGGCGCCCGCGAGCTGGTTGCGGCGGGCCATGGCCTTGCCGTATTCGGCGCTGGCGGCGGTGAGCCGGCGCTGCTTCTCGTTGGCCTTGGTGAGTCGCGCCTCCTGCTCCTTGAGGGCGACGTTGGCGGAGCGAACCGCGTCGGAGAGCTGGCGTTGGTGGTTGCTGAGATTCTTGGTGTCGATGCCGGCCCGTTCCAGGCGCTCCTGGGTCTGCTTGATGCTGTTGGCGAGCTTGCCTTTGCGCAGGGCCAGCTCTTGAGCGGCGGCGGTTGCGGCCTTGAACTCCCGGGCCATGGCCTTGGTGGGCGCTTCGGTCTTGGCCATGGCCTCGCCGAGTTCACGCACGCGTTCGCGGGCGGCTTTCAGTTGGTGATCGGTGACGGCTGCGCCGGTACGCAGATCCTTGAAGCCGTCGATGTCGGCCTGGGACCGGTTGAGTTCCCTCAACCGGTCCTTGGTGTCCTTGACGGCTTTGGCGAGGTCGCGGTTTCCCTGTTGGGCGGCTTTCAGTGGCCGTGTGATTTTATCCACGGCCGCCAGGATCACTTCCAGCTTGAGATTCCGCACTCCGCTCATTCTTCCGCTCCGCTACGCACTCGGGCGCGTTCGCGCCATTCCGCCAATTCGACTAGACCCATGCCGTCCATCGTCGGCGGCTCCCAATGGAACACGGCGGCGATGTCGGCCATGGCGTCCTCTACTCTTCGGGGGAGTCGGACGTCTGGGGAGCGAGTGCCTGCTTCGCGGCTTTCGGTAACAAAAAACCGGAGACCTCCTGACCCATCTGCATCAGGTCCGCGGGGTCCATTCGGGAAACTTCCTGTTCCGTCAGGGAGGGGGCCGTGATGCGAGGCAGGACGCGGATCAGTGCGGCAACGTCCATCTGCATGAGGTCAACGAGCGCGACGCCGCGTATCTCGCCGGAGTTCGGCTTGCGTAGCACGACCTCGGTAATTTCCTTCTCGCCGCGCTTGACGGGGGTGTCGAGGGTGACTGTGGCTTTCATGGGATATTTCCTTGCGATATTTCGATGGGTGATAAAGCGCGAGCTTATGCGCGGCCGATGGCGCGGCGGTGTTCTTCCATGCGATCCACGCCGCCGACGTTCTCAATGGAATTGACGTGGTCGATTTCCACCAGGGTTTCGCCGTTCACCACCAGCTTGTAGTAGCTGAGGCTGGACTTGACCTTGAACTCGGTGTCGTCGCCGGCCTTGGCGCTGCCGGCGTCGATCTCCTGGTGACGGCCGCGCACGACGATTTCGACGGCATCCACTTCGCCGGTGTCGTCGCGCTGGTAGCTGCCGGCGAAGCGCAGCAGCACGCCATCGACGCGGGCGATGCCGTAATCCTTGAAGATGGGGTACATGAGGCCGCCGTAGTTGTGTTCGAACTCCAGCTTCTCGTTGCCCAGGTCGATATCGACCGGGCCGCTCATGCCGCCGCCACGGTATTCCTCGAATTTGCGGGCGAGCTTGGGCAGGGTGATTTCCGTGGCCTGGCCGAAGAATTCCTCGCCGTTGTAGAAGACGTTGAAGTGCTTGAGCTTGCGGGGGAGGGACATGCTCGGTCTCCTTGGTTAGCCGTTGATGCGGGTGGCGAAATCGACCAGGTAGCGGTCGGTGATGCGCTGGCGGAGGGTGAGGTCTTCCAGCGGCGGGACCGGCGTGTAGTCGTAGTCGATGTACAGCTTCCCGGACTTGATGGTGTCCACCGTGTTGATTTCCTCGCTGTACCAGGCCTGGCCGTCGATGAGCAGGCCGCTGCTCTTCATCTCGCGGAACTTGGCGTTGATGCCTTCGACGATGTCGCGGACCAGGGTCGGGTGCAGCGGCAGGTCGCTGGCCCACATATGGGCTTCGGCCATGGTGTCGGCCAGGATCTGACCGGTGCGCACATAGTTTTCGAAGGGGAACAGCGGGTCGGCGGAACAGGTGCGGCTGCCCCAGAAGCGGTAGCCCTTGGCGTGGATCAGGGTGGTGATGTCGTGGCTGTTCAGGTAGCCGGCGTCGGTGTTCGGATCCTGCAGGTCCCAAAACACGTCGCGGGACAGGCCGGAGACGCCGTTGACCGGGATGTTGGACAGGGTCTTGTGCCAGCCCATTTCCTGATCGATCTTGGCGCGCAGGCCCAGGGCGCGGGCGGTGGCGTAGGCCTGCTTCTCGGCGCTGGCGACGGTGTCCCAGCTCACGAAGTCCGGCCAGATCAGCATCAGCTCGCGCTGGCCGAAATTCTCGCGGTAGGCGACGGCCTCTTCCTTGGTCTTGGCGTCATAGCAGGAGGCGTAGGCGAAGCCGCGCAGCTTCTGGGCGATGCCGGCCAGCTCGGCGGTGACCTGGAGATTGTCGAGGCCGGGCACGCCGAGGATGCGCGGCTTGACGCGCAGGCTGCTCTGGGCGGTGAGCAGGGCCTTGAGGCCGGTGTATTTGCCCTCGGCGGTGGTCGTGCCGATCAGGTTGCTGGTGGTTTCCGCCGCGGTGGCGCCGGTCTTGGCGCGCACGACGACGATGGGGGCGCTGGTCTGGTCGGCGATGGCGTCCAGGCTCGCGGCGAGCGTACCCTGGGTGCCGGCCTTGCCGATGGCTTTCTGGATGTCGGTGACGAGGACGGCCTTGTCTTCGGGGAAGAACGCGGCGTCGGCGTCACTGGCGATACAGGCCATGCCGATGATTTCGGAACTGGCCGAGGCGATGGGGCGCGTGCCGTCGTTGATTTCCTGGACGCGCACGCCGTGATGGCGGGTGATGGTCATGGTTTGCTCCGGAGCGGTAGATCCGGAGCAAGGGTGCTACCACTGCGCGCGAGGGTGCACGGGGGTGGTGTTGTGGCGAGCGGAGTTACAACAACCGGGCTAATCGTGCCGCTTCGCTCACCAGTTCCTGATAAGCAATTCGCTGCTGGCTTGTTTCTTTCGGGCCCCACCGCTGACGGCGTAGCGAATCTCCACGCGCTCCATGCTCAAGCCGGCGAACGCCGCGCGCATCTCTGGTATGTCGTTGACCGAGATCAGCATCTTGCCTTTCACGGTTCTCGCCAGTTCGGCCATCCGGCTGTACTGGTCCAGGCCGAAGTCGACGCCGTAGCCTTCCGTTGCCCAGTAGGGCGGGTCGCAGTAGAACAGGGTGTGTTCGCGGTCGTACTTGGTGATGCACTCGGCCCAGTTGAGATTCTCGATATAGGCACGGCTGAGGCGCAGGTGGGCATTGGACAGGTCCTCCTCCAGGCGCAGGAGGTTGAGCCTGGGTGGGGCCGTGGTGGCCGTGCCGAAGGACTGGGATTCGACCTTGCCGCCGAAGGCGTTTTTCTGGAGGAAATAGAACCGCACCGCGCGCTGAATATCGGTCAGCGTCTTGGGGTTGGTCATTTGGTTCCACTCGAAAATCTTGCGGCTGACCAGTGCCCATTTGAAATGGCGCACGAATTCTTCCGGGTGGTGCTGTACGACCCGGTACAGATTCACCAGCTCGCCATTGATGTCGTTCAGGACTTCGACCTTGGTTGGCGTTTTCAGGAAGAACAGGGCTGCGGCGCCGCAGAACGGTTCGACATAGCATCCGTGTTCCGGGAACAGGGGGAGGATGTGTTTGGCCAGCCGGCGTTTGCCGCCGATCCAGGGGACGATGGGGGAGGTCATGGGGATCCTTAAACTTCAAGGGGAACGGAGGGCAGAAAGAACGGGCGCCGACCTGGCGCCCGTTGTCGGCCGGGTCAGAGAGCTTTGTCTCCCTCGTCGGGCTCGATGCTTTGGTGGCAATGGTTGGGGTCGGCTCGATTCAGCAGTCGGCAGAGCCAGCGGCAGGTCCGGCAGTGGCCGGCGCGTACGTTCTTGCCGAACACGCTGGACAGGGTCTCGTCCGGATCGCCGAAGCGGGACACAGGTTTGAGCGCCAAATTCAGCAGCGGCCCGGCCAGGACATTGATGAATTGGTCCAGCGCAATGAGGCAGTTCCAGCAGTATCGCTTCATGCTCACGCCCCTGTCTCGCCGGGCAGCAGGGTGGGGGTCAGCAGGTGCTCGGCCTCCGGCTCGGTGATGACGGCCTTGGCGACCATCAGGCGCACGCCGCCGATCACGTCCGCCAGGCCGAGGTCGACGAAGCGGGCGGCGGCGAGCAGGCGGAAGCTGTATTCGATATCCGGGTCGTAGTCGGCGCCGGAGGCCGGCTCGGTCCTGCGCAGCAGGGCCAGGTATTTGGCCGGCGGCAGGCGCTTGTAGAACTCGTAGTGGGTGAGGTGGGCGGCGGGCTGTTGGGCCGGCGCGGCCTCGACTATCGCCGGGGGGATGAAATGCCCGTCGACATAGTGCCAGTCGATACCCACCTCAGCCTCGCCCGTAATATCGACGGCGAGCACACCGGAAACCGGTGAGAACACCGGGAGAAAGGCGTTTTTCCCGACATGGCGGACCACGCCATCTTGAATTTCTGCATACCGAATCATGTTCACCACTCCACCAAACAATACCCATCGGCACCGGGTTTACTGCCGGTACTGGCAACGCCGCCCGCGCCAATCGTCACGGGAATCACTGCGCCGGCCCCGCCCATCGCCGCGACGGCCAATCGGTAGCGGCGGATCACCGCGCCGCCGGCGCCGCCACCGGACGTCGTGCCGGTAGTGCCGCTGGCGATGCTCGCGCCGTCGCCGCCGGCTCCGCTGTTCGGGGTCGCATACGTGCGGAAGCTCGCGCCGCCGCGCCCGCCCGGCCCGCCGCCGTCCTTATGAATCTTCGCGGCGGGGCGAGCCGGAGCAAACGACGGGCCGCCGCCGACCCCCTGCACGTAGCCGGAGCTTATCGGGAGACCGGCACCGCCCTCGCCGCCGGGGTAATAACAATCGATCTGCTCGGTCAGCGTCGCCGTACCGCCGGGCGCAGGGTAGGTGCCGCCCTGACTGCCGCCGCCGGCGGTCAGGTAGGCGCCGAACGAGCTGGCGCCGCCGCTCGTGCCATCCCCCTGGCTTCCTCCCCCTCCGCCTCCGCCTGCGCCGACCAGCGTGACGTAGACATACTCGGCGTTGGGCAGCGTGAAATTGACGGACGCCTTGCACTCCTGGCGGCTCGCGAACGCCGCGCCGCCGGCGGCATCGTCAAGATAGGTACTGGCCTGCTGCATTACTTCCTCCGGTTCAGGATTTGCCAATCGGTCGCGCTGGACGGGGCCAGCACCACGACCTGGTAGTTCTTGTCCAGGCGCAGATCCTCGGCGGCGCCCTCGATGGTGTCGGTGCCCACCTGGCGCAGTACGTCGACCGGATTCGCGCCGCGACGGATGATGGTGGTGGGGCGGCGGTCGGCGCCGCTCGGGGACGGCAGGCGCACGCTGCGGCTGGCGGCGGAGGAGTCCACGACATAGGTGCCGCCGGGCGAGAGGTCCTGGATGGCGGCCGGGGCGATGAAGCCGATCTCCTCGTCGCTGCGCTTCGCGTACTGCGGATGGGGGTCGGCGCTGCCGGTGTGCTCGCCCAGCGCGGCGGTAACGTCCTCGCGCCGGGCATAGTTGGTCGGGTCCACCTCCACCGACACGTTGACCTGGTTGCTGATCGTGAGGGCGAGCACCAGGGTCAGCTCCGTGCTCTGGCCGCTGGCGGGCAGGGTCTTCTCCATGGGGGCGTGCTTGATCAGGGCGTAGCGCGTGCCGTCGGGCAGGCGCACCGCGGCTTCGCGTACCCAGTCGCCGCCGACGTTGGAGGGGATGGTGGCCTCGATGTAGAGCACGGCGGGATTGCCGGCGTCGCGGTAGACCTTCTCGACGGGACCCTCCCACCATTTGCCGAGCAGGGCGGCCTGGTCGGGCGTCGGGTCATAGCTGCTGCCGCCGCCATGGCCGACCTCGACGGTGGCGAAGGACAGGGCGGTGCCGGCCTGTTTCGCCGCCGCCTCGGCGGCGAGCCCGGCGCTGGTGATGAGGGAGTAATACTCCTGGGTTTCTACGGTCACGTCAGATCACCTTGGGGTAGACGGTGGTGCGGATACGGGTGCCGGCGGCGCAGGCGAGTTTCAGCTGCGCGTCGTGAGTGGCGCGGCGCACGCTGCGCGGGTAGACGGTGGTCTTCAGGCGCACGGCGGCGCAGGCGCCGAGTCCGAGCGTGCCCCGGTGGGTGGCGCGCAGGCGCAGGGATTCCAGGTGCTGGCTCAGGCGTTGGGCGACGCCGATGATGTGCAGGGCCATGGCCGTGGACCAGGTGCCCGGATTGCCGGTGAGGTCCACCTCGACGCGGAAATAACCGCGCGCGCCGCCATACTCGAACCACTCGCGCACCGTGGCGTCATGGCCCAGGGAAGCGAGGCCCTGCTCGATGGCGCCCGGCGTGCCCTTAATGGCGTGCCAGGCCGGGCTGTCGGCGATGACCTGGCGTTTGACCGGCTCCGGCCAGGCGTTGTCCCAGAAGTCCACGGAGAGGGCCTGGGCCAGGTAGGGCAGCAGCGGGGCCGGGCAGCTGGCGGCGTTCCACAGACTGGCCGTGACGACGGGGATGTCGAAGGCGCAAGCCTTGGCGACGGCGTGTTCCAGTGGCGCGGCGCTATGGGGCAGGAGGCTGCGCTCAGGCATCGACGTAGCCCCCGATGGTCAGGCTGATGGCTGTGCAGTAGGGGGCCTGATTCATGCCGGCCTGAACGTCGGCCCAGCCGGTCAGGCGCACCTCGTGCACGCCGGCGTTGGTGAGCGCCGCATCAATCCCCGAACGGACGACGCTGCCCTTGAGTCGATGGCATTTCGCCACATAGGCGCGCAGATCGGCCTGGGATTTCGCCAGGGTGATGTCGCCGCCGGGTTCCTTGTAGAGGAACAGTTCGGCGGTGATGGTGTAGGGCAGGATCTGCGCTGGGAATACCTGGACCCAGTCGCCCAGGTCCCGCACGGTGCGCCCGTTGAGGGCGGTGAGAACGGCGGCGAGGACTTCGGCGCTCGGTGTGCCGTCGCCCTGGCGGGAGAGCACATAGACGTGCGCGTCCAGGGGCTGCGGACTGTCGAGCCGGACCGATTTGACATCGGGATGGGCCGAGCGGGCGACAAGCTCGTATTTTCCGGCTGTCCCGGCGGTGGTCTTGCCCTCGGGGGCCAGGGCGATACGGACGCGGTAGGCGTCGTCACCTTCGCCAGCCAGCCGCTCCAGGCCGTGATAGGTTACGCCGATATGGTTGAGCTGGGGGCCGCGGGCGAATTGCAACAATAGCCCGCGTGCCTGGTCGTTGCTGTTCTGGCGGATTAGCAACTCGCGGTAGGCGCTCTCCTGCAATTGCTTGAGCAGCGGCTCGGATTCCAGATCCAGCGTGCGCCGGATCTCCTCCTGTTTTTCCACTGGGCACAGGCTGATCAGTTTGGCCTTGCGCTCGGCGAGGGTCTGCTCGAAATCCGGCTGGGGGACGATGTCCGGCGGTGGCAAATTGCCTAGGTCGATGGCGCCAGTGAGCGCGAAGGACTCAGTCATTGGTCGGTCCTCGCAAAGGCACTGCCATGGACACCACTTCGCCGGCCAGCGGCCCCTCGGTGCGGGTCGCATGCAGTTCGGCGATTAAGGCCGAGGCGGTTTCACCGACGCTGAGCGCGATCCGCGAGATGCGGATCCGCGGTTCCCAGCGCAGGGCCGCCATGACCATGGCGCTGATGAGCTTGAGGCGGGTGGCCGGCGTGATGGGGTGGTCGATGTATTCCGGCACCAGGGAGCCGTATTCGCGGCGCATAGCTCGGGAGCCGATGTGGGTGCGGAAAATGTCGCTCAGGGATTGCTGGATGTGGTCCAAATCGCTGATGGCCTGGCCGGTCTGGGCGTTCATGCCGGTGTAGCTCATTGCGGTAGCCCCGATACCCCGCCGCCGGGGTAGACGCCGAGGTGATAGTGGGTGTGGACCACGATGCCGTTGGAGGTCATGGAGCCGCCACTATGGGTGACATTGCCCTTGAACTCGGCACCGCCTTCGACGGTGAGCTTTTTCCGCACGACCAGGTTGCCGGTGAATTCAGCGTCGGGGCAATCGACCTTGCAATGCTCGGAGGCCTGGATCACGGCGGTTTTCACGCCAGTCACCGTCAGCGCGCCGCTGGCGTGGTTGTAGGAAATCGCCGCGCCATCGGGGTAATGGCGCACATGCTCGTCAGGGTTGTTACTGGGGGCAGGATGGGCGTTGGAGTACAGGCCGACGAGCGCAAAGCCCAAGGCCGGATCGCCGCTGGGGCAGAAGAGCACGCACTGTTCATCCAGCGTCGGCGGACTCCAGTCCCTCGTCTGGCCGGCACGCAGGGAAATCCATTGAATCCAGGCGGTTCTGAGGCCTCCGGATTTCACGCGCACGCGCGCCGTCGCGTGATCGATTTCGGCGATGGTGCCGAGGCGGATCAGCGATTCGAGGCGGCGGTTGATGTCGGCGATGAGGTCCATGGGATGGAAGCATGCCGCGCCGGGAAATCAGGGGGCATTCCGGCGTGTTGTGGCAGTGGGCATAACAACTTGCTCAGCGCGCCAGGTGGTCGAGGAGCATCTCCTCGATGGCGGCCCGATCGGCGTCGCTGAATCCCAGCAGCTCGCGGGTCGGGTATTGCGCTTCGGGGCCGCCGCGCCGGACGCGGGCGCGCAGGCCGAACTGGTGGACGCGGGCCATGCGCTCGACCTGGCCGGTGAAACCGACCACGGCGGATTCGGCGCTGGCCTGGGTTTTCAGGAAGCGGGCGGTGCGCAGCTTGGCGAACATTTGCCGGCGGATGCGGCCTTGTTTCTTGCGCAGCTGAGGCTTGCGGGGCGCATAGGGCGTGCCGTCCGGGTTGAGCTGGGCGGCGATGCGCCGCTGTTGGCTCTGGCGCAGGCGCTTGGCGAGCTCGCGGGCGAGAGTGCGCCGGGCGCCGGGTTCCAGTTGGGCGAGGAGTCCGCCGAGCGCGGCCTCCAGCTGCCCGAAGTCCCCGGCCATCAGCGCACGCGCTCCCCGTTCACATACAGTTCCCAGGTTTCGATTTCCGCCCGGGCATCGAGGGGCGGCTCGGGGAGATGGGTTACTTCCCGCCGGCCAGAGCCCGCGTCATCTCGCACCTGCACGCGCTCGGTCAGGGCCAGCTTGATGGAGATATCGGCGCTGGTGTGGTTCAGGATCTCCGCCTCGAAGGTGAAGCCGTCGCGCATCTTCTCCCTGTTCAGCAGAAGCTCCGGCTGATTGACCGTGAGCCACGCCAGGATCGGGACCATGAGGCTGTCGGGGTGTGCCTCGAAGTCGGTGACGATGAGGTTGAGCGTGTAGGCGTATTCGAAGGACAGCGAGCCCCCCGCGCCGGCGGCAATATGCCCGGCGTCGATGAACACGTGGAGCTTGTCCGGGTTGCGTTTCAGGGCCGGGCAGGCGGCCGTCAGGGCGCGGCGCAGGCTATCGGGCTTGAGCACGTTCGGCGTCCTCCTGGCAGTCCCGGCAGAGCGCGCAGCCCTTGACCGCGATGCGCCGGGCTTCCGGGATCGGCTCGCCGCATTCCGCGCAGTCGGCCCGGCTCTCGCCCTGGGTCTTGGGACGGGAGGCCTGGTAATGGGCCAGGGCGGCATCGCGGTGTAGCTGGTCCCGTTCCTGGGCGATGTCGAAACGATCCGTCACGGCGTGGCCTCTAGCTTCTCCTGGCAGGCCAGGATCATGTCCACCTGGGCGGCGCAGGCGTGCCAGGCCGCCTCCGTGGCGTCAATCTCGCTTTGCTGCTGGCCGTTGGTCTGGGGCTGGCTGGGCGGCAGGATGCAGGCAGTCACGCGCGGACAGCCAAGCACGATAGGCGGCGGCGCCACGTAGCTCGGGGCGCTCCCGCAGGCAGACAACAGGAGCAGGCAGGGCAGCATCAGCCCAAGCGCGAAGTTCGGCATTCTCATGTTTCAGTCTCTCGATCTGGGAATTGCGCTGGCTCATGGACGACTGGACGCCGGCCAGCTGATCGCGCAGCGCGGCCTGGGCACGGTCATTGGCGGAGGCGTGCTCCGCCAGGGTCTTCAATTGCCCGGCGAGTTGGGCGGCTAGGTTCCTGGCGGCGTCGCGCTCCGACACGGTCGCGGTGAGGTCTTCCCGCAGGCCTTCCAGGCGCCACTGCTGGACGCCGATGGCGAGCAGGGCCAGCGCCAGGGCGATGCCGAGCAAGGGTAAGAGGCGCGGGATGGGCAGCATGGCGGACCTCAGTGCAGGGTGGGGCGTGGCTGTCGGAACCAGCCGGCCTGGTTCATGACGCCCTCGGGGACCGCCTCCACCTCGCCGGCGAAGAGCAGGATCCGCTTGCCGGGGTGCAGGGTGGTGAGGGCATCGGCGAGCTGCCGCATCGCCTCCGGCGAGGTGCTGGTCGGCAGGCGCAGGAGATCGCCATCGGCGAGGTTCAGGTGCTTGAGCTGTTCCTGGCTCATACGCTGCCCAGCCTGTCATGGTGTTCGAAGGCGCTGGCGAGCTTCACGTCGTAGCGGTTTTCCTTGTACGCCGGGCCGTTGTAGAGCTTGGCGAAGTCCGCCCATTTCCGGGCGCGCAGCGCCTTCAGCAGGGCGGGATCGGATTCGACGAAGCGGGCGAAGGCTACCAGGTGAGCCGGCTCGCCCAGGTCCATGGCCGCGACGAATTCCGCGCAGGAGCCATAGCCGACCCGCGCCCAGTGGTAGCCCATGATCTGGAACAGGCCCCAGCTGCAGGACTCATAGGCCGCCGCCGAGTGTTCGCCGGCCAGGCCTTGGGCATTGGTCAGGCGCAGCCATTCGGCGCTGCCGCCGGCATAGCCGCCGCGCTGCGGGTTCACCAGCATCGGGAAGCGCGCCGCCAGGCCCTCGACCTCGGCGCCGGCCGCTGCCAGGCGCTTGTAGAACACATGGCGCTCGAAGAGGATGGCCGGGCGGCCATCGGGGAGGAAGCCTTCGCCACGGCTTTCCACGTCCAGCACCGCGCAGAGCGCGGCGGGATGGACTTGCAGGTGCTCGGCGACGGCTTTCACCTCGGCGGCCAGCAGGCGCTTGGATGGCACCGTGCCCAAACTCAAGGCCACCAGGGTCGCGCGGCCGGCGCAGCCATCGGCGATGAGGCCCATCTTGCGCTGGAACGCGACCAGGGCGGCCTCGGTGGCATCGCCGAACCAGCCATCGGTGGGCAGGGTCGCCCCGTAATAGTTGAGCCAGCGTTGTAGTTCGGTCACGGCCGCGCCGTGATCGCCATGCTTCAGGATCGCCATGTGTTTTTCCTCATGATGCGGGTGAGCCAGCCTTCCGGGCCGGAGGAGGGGCGGAACAGTTCGACGATGTTGCCGCGCACGGCGAACACCGAGAGGCAGAGCACGGCGTTGAGCGCGGCCTGGGGGATTCCCGCCAGATCGGCGCGGCCCAGGAGGGTCAGCAGGGGCACGCTGCCCGCTGCGACGATCACGGCATAGGCCGTGAACGATGCCAGGGGGCGATGGGCGGCCCCCACGCGGCGATACAGGAACAGGCGCAGCGCGAGGATCGTGCAGGCGATGCAGCTCAGTAGCGGGGGCCAGGCCATTCGTCCTTCTCCTTCTCTTTGCCGCGAAAGGCGTCCATCAGCTCGCCGGGATTTTCGACGCGGCGGATCAGCATGAGCAGGACGCGAACCGACAGGGCGGCGGCGACGAGAGCCCCGACGCCCTGACTGACTTCGACTTTGTCGGGCAGAAGGCCATCCAGGATGCCGGCGGCCAGCGAGGCCCCCATGCAGCCGGCGATGAAGCTGATCACGAAGAAGCCGAGCTTTTTCAGCGCCGTCAGGTCCTCGGAGGCCATGACGAAAACCATGGCGCCGGCGAATGCGCCGAGAATGACGGCAGCCTCGATGCCAGGGAGCAGGGAAACCAAGGTGAGCGCAGTGACGGAGCCGGTGGCGTAGCTGCTGGTTACGGGTTCGGCCATGGTGTTCAGTCCCAGAGTTGGACCAGCCGCTTGGCCGGTGGCGGTGCGAGATCGGGGAGAGTGACGGGGTGCCCGTGGGGCAGAACGGGGCCTAGCTGGGCAAGGCCTGGGTTGGCGGCGAGGACCATTTCGACCACGCCTTCGGTTTGGCCGTAGTGCCGCCAGACCAGCTGATCCAGCGTCTCGCCCTGCTGTGCGTGGACGATCATCAGATCAGCTCCACGGTGGTCCGGTTGACGCCGAGGATGTCGCGGATCGCCCAGCGGGCATCACGGCGCAGATCGTCGATGGGTGTTTCGAGGCGATCCGCCACCTGGTGACCGTCAGCCGTCGCGTCGAAGCTGCGGAAGCGTTCGCGCAGGTTGGCGGCGGCCAGGCAATACACGGCGCGCCGGTAATGCGCGACGAGGACGCTTTCGTCATCGACGCGATCCGCCGGAACAGCATCGAGCGTGACGTGGCCGCTCCCCTGCTGGGCCAGGCGCCAGGCGCAGAGATCGGCGTTGACCGTGGCGATGGCGTTGATCACGGCCTCGTGCAGGCGCGCGAAGGTGACCGTGCCGTCGAGGAGCATGGAATCCCGGAGCTCGGTGGTGTCGATGTCGGGGAAGAACGCGCTGTTGTGGATGACAACCAGCTCGGGAGAATCCGCCGTAGCGATGAAGCCAGACATGGAGACCTCGGTGTAGTGGGCGGTGGAGAGGGTTTCGGAAGCCAAGGAGTAAACTGCCTACGCCCTCTGCCGCCCGTCGCGCGGGTTACGCTCGGTGTCAGCCGGCGCCTTCGGCGGCGGCCAAGTTCTTCAGCTCGCGTTCGAGCTTTTCGATGTCCTTCTTCACGCCGGACTTGTCATTGAGCTGCATGGCGCGCTTGAGGTGATTCAGGGCCAGGGGCTTCTGCGCTTCCCCCAGCGCGAGGCCGATTTCCTTGTGCAGCTTGGCGCGCACCTCATCGGGCATGTCCTGGTCGCGGGTCAGTTCCTCGACGGCGAACAGGCCGGCCGCATCCAGGGCATCGCCGCCATCGCGGGCGCGCTTGGCGGCGTCGGCGAACTCCTCGGCGATCAGCGTGGCCGTGGTGCGCTGGTACTGATCCGGCAGCTTGAGGCGGTGCTTGATGGCGTAGCGGGCCAGGACCAGCGCGTCGTCGTAGGCTCCGGCGTCGATGCCCCAGACCATGACCGTCATGAGCACGGCATCCTGTACCCCGCTGTCGGCGCTCAGGACGCCTTCGATGTAGGGGGCGTATTCAGGCAGGATTTCACGCTTGACCTCGGCCTTGCGCTCCATGGACTGCACGTCCTTGAGGCGGCGCTTGTCGGCGGCGAGCTTGGCCAGCATCAGCTCGTAGCCGGTGGCGTTCTCCAGCGGTTCGCCGACCGCCGCCGAGGCCGAAGCCTGGGCGGCGGTGACGCGCATGAAATGGGCTTGCGCGGGTGACGGCATGGTTACACCAGCTCGATGTGTTCGAGCAGGGCGGCGCAGCCGTAGTCCTCGAACAAATAGGCATCGTTCGAGGACTGGTAGGACTCGATGCGGTCGCGCTTCGGGTTGTCGATCACGCTGCGGCGCTGTGTGCCGTTCTGGTAGTAGATCGACAGGTTGTCCAGCTTGGTGATCAGGATGGCCTTGGGCGGGAAGAACGGCAGGCTCACGGCCGGCAGGTTGCCGACGCGCTTCTGGCTGGTGATCAGATCCTGGGCCGCCTTCTGCTCTGTCGGGGCCTGGATGGTATTGACCAGGGGGAAATACTTGTCGGCCAGCAGCTCGCGCCCGACGACAGCGACGAGCAGGGTGTCCTCGCGGTACCAGGGGTCGATCAGGTTGTTCACCGCATCGAACACCAGCGCGTCCAGGGTCTTGTAGTCGCCCGTGGCGCCGACATTGATCTTGCCAGAGGCCGGGACGACCTCCTTCATCCAGCGCGACGGGGCATTCTCGCGCAGCATCTGGAGCCAGCCCTTGGCGACATCCTGCAAGAGCGGGTTGGCCACGCGGTCACTGGTCGCGGCGCGGGACACGCCGTTGAAGCCGATCATCATGCGATCCAGGGCGATGCGCTGGATGATGGCGTCGCGCAGCAGGGTCTGGAAGTTGGGGAATTTGGCCCAGGCGTCCAGCTTGCCGTACTTGATGTGGGTGTCGTAGTTGACCTGCTCGCACTTGTAGCGGCTACCGGTGATGTCGGAAACGTCGCGGGTCTGGCGTTCCGCCGCGTTGGTGTCCTGGGTGCCGGCGATGGGGCCGGTGATCATCAGGCCCAGGGCCTCACCTTCCTGTTCATCGACGCCGACGATATTGATCTTTTTCAGGAACTCGCTGGACTCCTGGATCTTGGTTTCCAGGGTCTGCTGCACCGAGGGGGTGACGGAGAACTTGCTGACCACGGCGTCGGGGGTGACGCCGTTCAGCTTGGAAATCTGGTCGAGGTAGGCGTTGTACGCCTTGCGGGTTTCGTTGCGCATGGTGGCTCCGTTCGTCGTTTCAGCAATCGGTCATGGTGGTGTCGGCGCCGCCAGTGGCCGCCGGGCGCGCGGGCGCGCCGTCGGGGGCCGCGGTGAGCTGTTCGGTGAGCTTGGTCAAGGCCTCGCGGTCCTGGCCCTGGGCATCGCTGAGGGCGGTGAGCTGGGCGCTCATCGCCCTGATGTTGGCGGCCTGGGTTTCGATCTGGGCGAAGCGATCCAGGAGGTCGCGCTGGCTATTGGCGACGGCTTCGATGGCGCGGCCATGATCGGCGAAGCGGTCCTCGTCGGACTTGCTCTTGCCCTTGAGCATGCCCATGACCTTGGAGAACATCGTCAGGCCGGCGCCGCTCGGCGCGGTTTCGTCTTCCAGTTCCAGTTCCACGGGCACGGCCTCGGAGAACAGGTTGTCCTTGCCTTGCTTGCGCGCCGCGTAGGGGTTGGCGCTGGACTTGGCGCAGAACTGCAGCATTTCGGTGCCTAGGGACGCCGGGGAGTCGGTCACCGCCAAACCGACCAGGTAGGCGGAGCCGGTCTGGGCGAAGTTCGGGTCCACTTCCATGGACGAGTAAATCTTCTGGCGCTTCTTCGACAGTTCGACGAGGTCGTCGGTCGGGTCCAGTTGCGCGAGCAGACAGAGCTTGCCGTCCATTTCCTCGGCCTTCAGCGCGAGCACGTCGCCGTAAGCCTTGAACGGGCCGTCCGGCAGGACGCCGCGATAGTGCTCCAGGTTGATGCGCGCGCCGTAGACCTCGGGGTCATAGGCCGTGGCCATCTGCTGGATCCATTCGCGGCTAATGGTGCGGCCATCGGTGGTCGCGCCTTCGGTGGCAATACGGAAAAATTTGGATTTCTTCGCCATGGTGGTGGAGCCTTCGTTGGACGGGTGGGCGGCGTTCGTCGAGGGCTTCATGGTGCGGATGCGCGCAAGAGCGGAGCAACGCGGGCTTGTTGTGGCGTTCGCGCTTACAACAAGCGCGGCGAGGCGGGCCGCTCTGCCGTCGGCATCCTTTCCGCATGGAAAACACCATCGCCGAACTAGACCCTCGCCGCCGCGCCCGTGACCTCTACTGGCAGGGGTGGCGCATCGCCCGTATCGCCGAAAACCTGGGGGAGAAACCCGCGACCCTGCATAGCTGGAAGCGCCGCGATGCCTGGGACGATGTCGAACCCCTGGCGCGGGTCGAGAGCACGCTGGAAGCGCGCCTGACCCAGTTGATCCTCAAGGACGAGAAAGAAGGTCGGGACTTCAAGGAGATCGATCTCCTGGGCCGGCAGATGGAACGGGTGGAGCGCGTCCGGAAATACAAGAACGGCGGCAATGAGGCTGATCTCAATCCCAAGGTGGCGAACCGAAACAAGGGTGAGCGCCGGCCTCCGGAGAAAAATGCCATCAGCGAGGAACAGGCCGAGCGCATGCGAGAGGCGTTCATGGACGGCCTGTTCCAATATCAGAAGCATTGGTATCGCGCCGGACAGGAGGAGCGCATCCGGAATCTGCTGAAATCGCGCCAGATCGGCGCGACCTATTACTTCGCGCGTGAGGCCCTGGTCGATGCCCTGGACACCGGGCGAAACCAGATTTTCCTATCCGCCAGCAAGGCCCAGGCCTTTCAGTTCAAGTCCTATATCCAGCAGTTCGCCCGCGAGACGGCCGATGTCGAGCTGAAGGGCGAAAAGATCGTCCTGCCCAATATGGCTGAGTTGATTTTCCTCGGCACCAATTCGCGCACGGCGCAGAGCTATCACGGCAATCTCTACCTCGATGAATACTTCTGGATACCGAAGTATCAGGAGCTGCGCAAGGTCGCCTCGGGCATGGCCTCGCAGAAGCGTTGGCGCCAGACCTATTTCTCCACGCCCTCGGCCCTGAGCCATGAGGCCTACCCCTTCTGGTCAGGACAATTATTCAACCGAGGCCGCCAAAAGGCGCAGCAGATCAAGCTCGATGTCAGCCATGCGGCCTTGCGCGCCGGCCGGCGTTGCGAAGACGGCCAGTGGCGGCAGATCGTCACCATCGAGGATGCGCTGGCCGGCGGCTGCGATCTCTTCGATCTGGACCAGCTGCGCCTGGAGTATTCGCCGGAAGAACTCCAGCAGCTGTTTTATTGCCAGTTCATCGACGACGGGTCCAGCGTGTTCCCGCTGGCCATGTTGCAGGGCTGCATGGTGGACAGCTGGGAGGCCTGGGCCGACTTCAAGCCGTTCGCGGCCCGCCCGCTGGGCCAGCGGGAAGTCTGGGTCGGCTATGACCCGGCGCATACCGGCGACAGCGCGGGCTGCGTGGTCATCGCGCCGCCCCTCGTCGCGGGCGGCAAGTTCCGCATTCTCGAACGCCACCAGTGGAAGGGCATGGATTTCGCGGCCCAGGCCGAGGCGATCCGGAAAATTACCGAGCGTTACCGCGTCACCTACATTGGCATCGACACGACAGGCTTGGGTTCCGGCGTGTTCCAGATCGTGCGCCAGTTCTTCCCGGGCGTGACCGGCTTCAGCTACTCGGTCGAGGTCAAGACCCGCCTGGTCCTGAAGGCGCTGGACGTGATCCGCAACGGCCGCCTGGAGTTCGACGCCGGCTGGACGGAGGTCGCGGCCTCCTTCATGGCCATCAAGAAAACGATGACGGCCAGCGGGCGCCAAGTGACGTTCGAGGCCGGCCGTTCCGAAGAAACAAGCCACGCGGATCTCGCGTGGGCCACCATGCACGCGCTCGCCCATGAACCCCTGGAGGGCGCGACCGCAACCAGCACGGGATTCATGGAGATTTACTGATGATGCAGCAGACCCTATCGCCGGATTCCATCCAGGCATTCACCTTCGGCGAGCCGGTCCCGGTCATGGATCGCAGGCAGCTACTCGACTATGCCGAGTGCCTGAACGTCGGGCGCTGGTACGAGCCGCCGCTCAGTTGGGACGGTTTGGCTCGGTCCTATCGGGCGGCGGTCCATCATGCCAGCGCCATCGCGGTGAAGCGCAACATCCTGGTGTCCACCTTCGCGCCGCATAAGCTGCTGTCGCGCTCGGCGTTCGCCCGCTTCGTCCTGGACTTCCTTGTGTTCGGCAATGCCTACCTGGAGCGCCGTCGGAACCGACTGGGCGGCACCTTGGCCCTGGAGCCGGCCGCCGCCAAGTACATGCGGCGCGGTGCCGACCTGGCCTCCTTCTGGTTCGTGCCCGGCTATGGCCAGGAGCATGAGTTCGCCGCCGGCAGCGTGTTCCATTTGATGGAGGCTGATATCAACCAGGAGGTCTACGGCCTACCCGAATACCTGGCGGCCCTGAACTCGGCCTGGCTCAACGAGAGCGCGACCCTGTTCCGCCGGAAGTATTACCAGAACGGCTCCCACGCCGGGTTCATCCTGTACATGACTGACCCGGCCCAGAACGAGGGCGACGTATCAGCCCTGCGCGAGGCCCTGAAGAACAGCAAGGGCCCGGGCAATTTCCGCAATCTGTTCGTGTATGCGCCGAACGGCAAAAAGGACGGGCTCCAGATCATCCCGGTGTCCGAGGTCGCGGCCAAGGACGAGTTCTTCAACATCAAGAACGTGACCCGCGATGACATCATGGCCGCCCACCGTGTGCCGCCCCAGCTCATGGGCATCATCCCCGGCAACGTCGGCGGCTTCGGCGATGCCGCCAAGGCCGCCCAGGTCTTCTACCAAAATGAAGTGCTACCCCTGCAAGAGCGCTTCCGTGAGGTCAACGATTGGCTCGGCGAGGAGGTGATCGCCTTCCAGCCCTATCAGCTCGCTGCCACGGACTGACTCTCCCCGCCCCACCAAGCCGCCTCCGGGCGGCTTTTTTTCGCCTGCTCGCCACCGGCCCGTTATCCACAACCTCGGGGGATAAGCCTGGGGATGTCAGGAGCTGAGGCGCGGCGAAGGCGCCGCCTGCGGACTGCTCAAAAAATGACCTCGGACCCCAGAAATCTCTGGCCGGCACCCACAGCGCGCGCTCGTAGCCCCGCCACGCCCGCCCTCTTCATGGGCCAAAAAACATGCGACTGCACGATCCAGCGCCGGGCGGCGACGGGACTGGGTTGTGCGACGGTTGGCGAGGCCGTGGCGCTCATGCGTTTTCATGCGCTCAAGGCCATGCAGGCAGCGGGCAAGGGCGAACGAGGCAGGGTAGTCATCCAGGGACTAGGGGGATCTGCGAGAAACGGTAACCTAGGTAACGCGATGTGAAAATGCGGCGTAACAGTTTGATTTGTAAGGATTAGTCTGGTTACCCCATAAAGGTAACTTCAGGTAACCAAAAAGGTAACATCAATCTAAGTCATTGATTTTGTTGTGTACTATAGGCCGGCTCTGCGTATCAAATAGAAGGTAACCTGATTACCTCTATGTTACCTAAAAGTTACCTTTTCTCATTTAGCATGAAGCCCTAGAGCCGCAAGGCTTTGCGCTGGTTTTGTTCTGGCATGTTACCAATGTTACGGTTTTTTTAGCCCCTGCCGGCTTTGAATCCGCGTGCGCGCATGACGTATGCCCGCGCATGCGTAAGCGCTTCTATCAGGCTATCTTCCCGGGCAAGAAAAAGCCCCGCCGAAGCGGGGCTGGTGTTGGGTCAGGACTTCGCCCTGATGGCTTCGGCTCGCCGCCTCAGCTCGGGCAGGATGATGGAGTCCAGCAGCTTCTGCTTGCTCTTTACGTTGGTGTTGTCGTAGACGAAGTTGAACTCGTCCATGGTCGCCCTGGTGCAGCGGAAGAGGATCGACTCGGTCGGCTTGCCTTCCTGGACAGGCACGGCGGCCGCGCTCACCGCAGGCTCCGTCGAGTGCTCGTCGGCGCCGGCCGCGAAGCTCCGTAGCGCATCCTCGTTGATCTGGGGCTTGGTGGGTTTCTTCACATCGAACGGCATCGCGTCATCCTCGCGTGAACAGATATCAAATGATATGAAATGATAGCATTACAGGCCCGGGAATAGTTCCTGCGCCAGGAGCTGGATCTCAGCCTTGGCCTTGCCATTGCCCATCTCGACCACGCCTCTCCCGGCATACATCGCATCGCGGTAAATCTTCCGCTCGCGCACCACACCATTGGCCAGCCCTATTTCTTCGAACTGGACCAGGAGGTCCCTGGCCTCGGCCACCTCGTTGATGATGGGATTGGTCGGCGCCATGGACAGGATCGCCGTGGCGACAAGCGACGGGTTCATGCCCTTCGCCAGCCCGACCACCTCGTCCAGGTGGGGCAGTGTTTCAAGGTCGGCCTGGCTGGCCTTGAGTGGGATGATCATGCGGTCGGCGGCCACCATCGCGGTGCGCAGTTCTCGGCTATCCCGGCCGCCAGCGTCGATGATGACTACCTGGTAGCGTTTGGCCAGGTCCATCGCCGTCGCGTACACGTCTCCCGTCTTCTGGGCGCAGTGCACGGCGGCCGCCTCGGCCCCATTCCGGCGCTCCACCCACTTCGACGCGGTCCCTTGCGGGTCAGCATCCAACAGCATGACATCCACGCCGCGCAGGGCCAGGAACACGGCCAGGTTGGTGGCGATCGTGCTCTTGCCCGTGCCGCCCTTTTCTCCACCGATCAGCAGAATCATTGATAGCTCCCTGTGTTAGATATGAAACGCTATGCAATGATAGCATATGATATCATTGCAAGTGAAAAGCATATTAACCAGGGTGCCTTCGGCTAGAAAATAAGGAGCGGGGATTGCGGTCGACGCTTCTACATTTCGCCTGACTCGCACGGCGCGGCGCGGACTGCGCGGCCTCTATCAGCGGCGTTATGTAGAAGGAAATTCACATAAGCATTTGATTATAAAAGAATACATCTATAATTCGTAATCAGTAGGTCGGAGGTTCGACTCCTCTCAACGGCACCATCATTATGAAAAACGCGCCTTTCGGGCGCGTTTTTCATTTCTGCTCCTATTTGATCACCCCGCAGGCCTGGCGCGCGCCGCCGCCGCCCAGTTTTTCCGGCTGATCGCTGTAATTGTCGCCCTTCAGATGGATCATCAGGCTATGGCCCTTGACGTCGGCCAGCGTGAGGCGCGGCGCGGTCACGGCTTTCTCGGCCTTGCCCTCGGCGACATCCAGCAGGGGCAGATCGCCCTTGTGGCCATGGCCCATGGGACCCTCGTGTTTGCCGGACTTGTCCGGGTCGTAGTGGCCGCCGGCGCCTAAGGCGGCGCCGGGCTTACCATCCTTCATGCCCGGCTCGCAACTGGGGTTCTCGTGGACATGGAAGCCGTGAGCCGGGCCGCCGAGGCCGTGCAGCTTGGGTGTAAGCACCAGGCCGTCCTTGCTGTCAGTCAGATCGACGGTCCCTAGGGATTCGCCTATGCCTTCCGGCGTGACCCGGTGCATCTCCACGGTCTGGGCCTGAGATCCGGCGGCGGCAAGGCCTAGGCTGAGGCAGAGCGACAGCGGGGTGAGTGCTTTCATGGCCGTTCCTTGTTTTTAGGGGAATACCAAGCATAGTCAGAATGGCGCCGGATGAAAAACTGCCCGCCATGGGCTAAAGTAGCGGCCCTCCAGCTCGCGAGGTCATCATGCAGCCATTCTTCATCGCTCCCTCCATCCTCTCCGCCGATTTCGCCCGTCTGGGCGAGGAAGTGACCAGCGTCCTCAAGGCGGGCGCGGACTGGGTGCACTTCGATGTCATGGACAACCATTACGTCCCCAATCTGACCATCGGCCCCCTGGTTTGCGAGGCCCTGCGCAAGCACGGCGTGACCGCGCCCATCGACGTGCACCTGATGGTCAAGCCCGTGGACCGCATCGTTCCCGACTTCGCCAAGGCTGGCGCCAGCATGATCACCTTCCATCCGGAAGCCTCCGAGCACATCGACAGGACCCTGGGTCTCATCAAGGACTCCGGCTGCCAGGCCGGCCTGGTGTTCAACCCGGCGACGCCCTTGCATTACCTGGATCACGTCATGGACAAGCTGGACATGGTCCTGATCATGAGCGTGAACCCCGGTTTCGGCGGCCAGAAATTCATTCCCGAGGCGCTGGCCAAGCTGCGCGAGGCACGTCGGCGCATTGCCGCTTCCGGCCGGTCCATCCGCCTGGAGATCGACGGCGGCGTGACCGTCGCCAATATCGCCCAGATCGCGGAAGCCGGTGCCGACACCTTCGTCGCCGGTTCGGCCATCTTCAACACGCCCGACTACCCGGCCACCATCGCCGCCATGCGCGCCGAGCTGGCCAAGGTCGCCCGTTGATGCGCCGTACCCAGTCGGAAGGATAGTCGGGTCGATGCTTCTGCTCATCGACAACTACGATTCCTTTACCTATAACCTGGCCCAGTATTTCGGCGAACTGGGTCAGGCGGTGAAGGTGCTGCGCAACGACGCGGTGGATCTGGCCGGCATCGCCGCCCTGGCGCCGGACTATCTGGTGATCTCCCCCGGCCCCTGCACCCCCAACGAGGCGGGCATTTCCCTGGCCGCCATCGCCGAGTTCGCCGGCCGGATCCCGCTGCTGGGCGTCTGCCTGGGCCATCAGGCCATCGGTCAGGCTTTCGGCGGAAGGGTGGTGCGCGCCCGCCAGGTCATGCATGGCAAGACCTCGCCGGTGCACCACGAGGGTCTAGGCTTGTTCGCCGGCCTGTCCGAGCCGACCACGGTCTGCCGCTATCATTCCCTGCTGGTGGAGCGGGGCAGCCTGCCCCCGTGCTTACGGGAGACAGCCTGGACCGTCGACGGGGCAGGGCGGCGCGACGAGATCATGGCCCTGGAGCACGAGGCCCTGCCGATCTGGGGCGTGCAGTTCCATCCGGAGGCCATACTGACGGCGCAGGGGCACGAGCTGCTGGGGAATTTCCTGCGCCTGGGGACGGAATGGCGGGCACAGCAAAAAGGCGCCAACTAGGCGCCTTTGTTGCGTTCCACGGCGCGCTCAGCGCGTCCCGAAGATCACCATGGTCTTGCCCTTGACAGATATATGTCCCTGTTCTTCCAGGACTTTCAGTACGCGGCCCACCATCTCGCGGGAGCAGCCGACGATACGGCCCAGTTCCTGGCGGGTGACCTTGATCTGCATGCCGTCTGGGTGGGTCATGGCGTCCGGTTCCTTGCACAGCTGCAGGAGGGCATGGGCGACGCGGCCGGTGACATCCAGGAAGGCCAGATCGCCGACCTTGCGGCTGGTGTTCTTCAGGCGCAGGGCCATCTGCCCGGCCAGCTTGATCAGGATCTGAGGATTCTCGGAGATCAGCTGCTGGAATTTGGCATAGCCGATTTCCGCAATTTCGCATTCGCTCTTGGCGCGCACCCAGGCCGAGCGCACGTCCTCGCCTGAGAACAGGCCCATCTCGCCGAAGAAATCGCCGCTGTTCAGATAGGCCAGGACCAACTCGCGGCCTTCCTGATCCTCGATCAGCACCGAGACCGAGCCCTCGATGATGAAATACAGGGCGTCGGCCTTGTCACCGGCATAGATGATGGTGCTCTTGGACGGGTATTTACGCCGGTGGCAGTGAGTCAGGAACCACTCCAGGGTCGGATCGGCGGCAATATGGCGCGGCAGCGACATGCAAAGGCTCCACGGTCGGACTTGTTGTTGTGAGACGGGGTCGTATCGGATACCAGGCGATTCCCCACCTCCAGAATGGACTGTACGCTGTAAGCGAAAACAGGCGCATCCGGGCTAACGCGGGGCCGCTGGGGCTAGATTAGCACCCATGACGCCGCTAGACCATCCCGGGGGTGGAGGACTTATCGGGAGTGTGAAGCAGGGCCCGGCCCTGTGCTAAACTGCCCGGCTTCCATACCCAAGCCCTTGCGGACCGGTCACTCTTGTGGGACCGACCTCGTGGGCGGGACGACAGACTGTGGAACAGATTCTCGTAGTGGCAATGCAGCGGAGACCTTTTCGATGAAAGCGCGTGTGACCTGGGCCGGTGATCTGACCTTTATCGGCGAATCCAATTCCGGCCATGCCATCGCCATGAGCGCCGGCGCCGCCAACGGCGGTCGCGACACCTGCATCCGCCCCATGGAGATGGTGCTCTTGGGCATGGGCGGCTGCACGTCCATCGACGTGGTGTCCATCCTTAAGAAGTCCCGCCAGGACGTGGCCGATTGCGAGGTCCTGCTGGAAGCCGAACGCGCTACCACCACGCCGGCCGTGTTCACCAAGATCAATGTGCATTTCATCGTTACCGGTCGTGGCCTCACCGACGAACAGGTCAAGCGCGCCGTGGATCTTTCGGCCGACAAGTACTGTTCGGTGTCGATCATGTTGGGCAAGGCCGTGGAGATCACCCACTCCTACGAAGTGCGCAACGCCGAATAAAGGCATCATGCCGGCGGGCATTGGCCACGCCGGCGACAAAATGGCAACGCGGGCCCCGATGCCCTGAAGCGAGGATAGATGCAGTGATCCAGCCGCTCTCGAAGCTGAAACTCCTGGGATTCAACAATCTGACCAAGTCCCTGGCCTTTAATATCTACGATATTTGCTACACCAAGACGCCGCAGCAGCAGGCCGAGTACATCGCCTATATCGACGAGGTCTACAATGCCGAGCGTTTGACCCAGATCCTGAGCGATGTGGCGAATATCATCGGGGCGACCGTGCTCAATGTCGCGCGCCAGGATTACGATCCTCAGGGCGCCAGCGTGACCATGCTGATCTGCGAAGAGCCCATCGACGTCGAGAAGACCTCCAATGCCGCGACGCCGGGCCCGTTGCCGGACACCATCCTCGCGCATCTGGATAAATCGCATCTGACCGTGCACACCTACCCGGAAAGCCATCCGGACAATGGCATCAGCACCTTCCGCGTCGATATCGATGTCTCGACCTGCGGTGTGATTTCGCCGCTCAAGGCCCTGAACTATTTAATCCACAGTTTCGAGTCGGATATCGTCACCCTGGACTACCGCGTGCGCGGCTTCACCCGCGACGTGGACGGCCAGAAGCATTACATCGATCACGAGATTAGCTCGATTCAGAATTACCTCTCGGAAGACACCCGCGAGCGCTACGAGATGATCGACGTGAATGTCTATCAGGAGAATATTTTCCACACCAAGATGCTCCTCAAGGAGCACGACCTGGATGCCTATCTGTTTGGCGCCGGAAAGAATGAATTCAGCGCCGAGGAACAGGCGGAGCTCACCCGCCGCCTGAAGCGGGAAATGCTGGAAATTTTTTACGGCCGCAATATGCGCGGCTGAGTGTAGTCACCGTTACGAGGGATTTTAAAGATGTCACTGTTGTCCGATTACCGCTCCAAGAAAGATGCCCTGCGCCTGCTGCAGGACGAACTCAAGCGCATGGAAGAAGACGGAAAGCTCGCCAAGGAGCTGGATTTCGAGGAAAAGCTGCGCGCCCTGCTCAATGAGCATGGCAAGAGCCTCAAGGATGTCATCTCTATCCTCGATCCGCAGGGCGCCGCCGTCGCCGAGGCCAAGGCCAAGCGCACCGTCGCCGGCGGCAAGGAACGCGCCATCAAGCGTTACGTCAATCCGCACACCAAGGAAGTCGTGGAAACCCGCGGCGGCAACCACAAGGTGCTGAAGGCCTGGAAAGCCCAGTACGGCGCCGTGGTGGAGCGCTGGCTGGAGAACTGAGCCGCGCCGGAGCGAAAAAAGGGCCCTCAGGCCCTTTTTGCATGGAGAGTCGCCCGTAGGTCCGGCTTCAGCCGGACGCGATGGTTTGTTGTTGCCAAACCTGTCCCGCTGAAGCGGGACCTACGGGGAGTGCGGTATTGCGCAGCCAAGCCAATTTTCAGAGATGGTAGGCCGTGCCGGTCATCAGTTTTGACACGGCGGCCATCAAGCCCCGCACCGGGGCCGGCAGCTCGCTGCCGCCGGCTTCCTGGGCCTGCTGGCGGTGCTGTTCCTCGTCCTCGCGCATGACTTCCAGCACGGCGCGGCTCTTCCGGTCGGCTTCGGGCAGGCGTTGCAGATGCCCCTCCAGGTGGCTGACCACCTGGCGTTCGGTCTCCGCCACGAAACCTAGGCTCCAGCGATCCCCGGCCAGGCCGGCGCCGGCGCCGATGGCGAAGGAGCCGGCATACCAGAGCGGATTGAGCCAGGACAGATGGCTGTCCATGGCCTCGACGCGCGCCGCGCACCAGGCCAGGTGATCATTTTCCTCCAGGGCGGCCCGTTCCATGGCGCCGCGCACTTCCGGCAGGCGCGCGGTCAGGGCCTGACCGGCGTACAAGGCCTGGGCGCAGATCTCGCCCACATGATTGACGCGCATCAGCCCCGCCACCTCCCGGCGCTCGTCGGCGCTCAATTCCGCCTCCGGTAACTCGGCGGCCGGCTCGGCGCGCTCGGTCTGCCGGTAGGCGCCGGTCAGGGTGCGTAGGGCATTGTCGGCGCTCATGCACAGGCGATCGGCGAGGCTCAAGGGGCGGGCGAGGGCGGGCATGGACAGGCTCCGGGCAAACTTTGCGCCTAGTTTAATGGAACTGGCATGCGCCAGGCACGCTGCCTATGATAGGCGGCTTGAGACCGATAGCCGCAGGAGCAGACCCCTTGCACTCACGCCCCGCCGAACTGGATGTCCTGTCCCATCTCATCGACGCCGAGTTTCCCCTCGTCGCGGTGGAGACCCACGAGGAGCCGCGCCTCCTGGTCCTGTTGCGCAAGCTCGCCGCGATGCGCAAGCGTCCGCTCTTCGCCTGGAGCGCCAGCGAGGGCCTGCGCCGCCTGGATCTGAACATGGACGCCTTCGAGGAGGAGGCGCCGGCCCAGGCGCCGGTGGACGCCTTGCGCCGCATCCGTGCCCATCGCGCGCCGGCCTTCTATGTCCTACTGGACTTCCATCCCTATCTGGACCATCCGGAAGTGGTGCGCCTGCTCAAGGATCTGGCCCAGGATTATGGCCGGGTGGCCCATACCCTGGTCCTGGCCAGCCATGCCTTGAGCCTGCCGCCGGAACTGAAGCGCCTGGCCGGACGCTACGAGCTGCCCATGCCCGATAGCCGCGAGCTGGAGGCCCTGGTGCGCGAGGAAGCCAACCGTTGGTCGCGGGGCAATGCCCATGCCAAGGTCAAGACCGACAGCCAGACCCTGGGGCTGTTGGTGCGCAATCTGCGCGGCTTGAGCACCAGCGATGCGCGCACCCTGATCCGTTCGGCCATCGTCGACGACGGCGCCATCACCGAAGCGGATTTGCGGGCCCTGAACCGCGCCAAGTTCGAGTTGCTGGACATGGAGGGCGTGCTCAGCTTCGAGCACGAGACCGCGCGCTTCACCGAGGTCGGCGGCCTGGCCGCGCTCAAGACCTGGCTGGGCCAGCGCGCGCCGGTCTTCCACCGCGAAACCGGCACCGAGGGCCTGGATGCGCCCAAGGGCACGCTCCTGGTGGGCGTCCAGGGCGGGGGCAAGTCCCTGGCCGCCAAGGCCGTGGCCGGGCTGTTCGGCGCGCCCCTGCTGCGCCTGGATTTCGGCGCGCTCTACAACAAATACCACGGCGAGTCGGAGCGCAATCTGCGCCAGAGCCTCAAGCTCGCCGAGCAGATGGCGCCCTGCGTCCTGTGGATGGACGAGATCGAGAAGGGTGTGTCCCAGGACGCCAACGACGGCGGTACCTCGCGGCGCATGCTGGGCTCGCTCCTGACCTGGATGGCCGAGAACAACTCGGTGTTCGTGGTGGCCACCGCCAATGACATCCACCAACTGCCGCCGGAGCTGATCCGCAAGGGGCGGCTGGACGAGATCTTCTTCGTCGATCTGCCGGACTCGGCGACCCGAGCCGAGATCTTCGCTATTCATCTCGCCAAGCGCGGGCATCAGGCCGGCGACTTCGATTGCCCCGTCCTGGCGGGACTGACCGAAGGCTTCTCCGGGGCCGAGATCGAGCAGGCGGTGGTGGGGGCGCGTTACGCGGCCGTCGCGGCCAAGCGCGTGCTGGACATGGAGCTCCTGCGCGGCGAATGTCAGCGCACCCAGCCCCTGTCGGTGGTCATGGCCGAGCCCATCGCGGAGCTGCGGGCCTGGGCCAAGGGCAGGACGGTGCCTGCCGGCTGAGAAAATCTATGCTAACGGTGTTCAGCCCCGCTTCCGCGCCGATTCGGGACTATGCTTTTCCATGAACCCTTCTGCCGCCACCGAGCCGCGTATGGATGTCCAGTCCGTAATCCGCGAGACCGCCGTCCTCTATTCCCTGCCGGATGTCTGCCTGCGCCTGCAGGAGCTGATCGCGCGCCCGGACACGGAGCTGGACGACATCGCCTCGGTCATCGCCCTGGATCCGGCCCTGACCGTGCGCCTGCTACGGCTCGCCAACAGCCCCTTCTACAACTTTTCCGGCAGCGTGGAGACCGTGGCGCGGGCGGTGCGCGTCATCGGCATGAACGAGTTGTACAACCTGGTCCTGGCCAGTTCGGTGACCCAGAGCTTCGCCGGCATACCGCCGGAGTTGGTGGACATGCCCGGTTTCTGGCGGCATAGCGTCAACACCGGGCTCCTGGCTCGGGAGCTGGGCAAGGTCTGCGGCCTGAAGCAGGGCGAGCGCCTGTTCGTGGTGGGCCTGTTGCACAACATCGGCAAGCTGGTGATGGTGGGGCATCTGCCCGAGCTGACCCGCGAGGCCATTACCCTGAACGGCTATTATTCATCGCCCTGGGAGCGGGAGGAGCTGGTCCTGGGGTATAGCTTCGCCGACGTGGGGGCCGAGTTGCTCAAGGCCTGGGGCATGCCCGAGGCGCTCTGGGAGCTGGTGGCCTGTCAGCACGCGCCCCAGACCGCGCGCCATCTGCCGGCGGCGGCGGCCCTCTTGCACATCGCCAGCCGCGCCATCTCCGCCCATGAGGCCGAGGACAAGGGCGGGCAGGGCTTCGACTACCAGGCCGCCATTGAACCGGAGGCCTGGCGGCAGACCGGACTGTGCCTGGACAACCTGGGCCCGGCCCTGGCCCAGGTCAATCTCCAGTCCCTGGCCGTGCTCAGCATCGTCGTGCCCCAGGCGGCCATGGTCTTCTAGCTAAAAATGAGCTGAAGCCGCGCTGGCGGCGCTTGCCCTTATTGTTCCGAGTTCCCATCACAAGAGCGACCACATGCAGCTTTTCTACTCCCATGCCTCCCCCTATGCCCGCAAGATCCGCCTCCTGTTGCGCGAGCTGAAGCTCGAGTCCCGTATCGCCGAGGTGCTGGCCGATCCCCTGGCCAACGAGCCGGGTTTCCTGGCCCTCAATCCCCTGGGCAAGATCCCCTGCCTGGTCATGGAGGACGGCGAGAGCCTTTACGATTCCGATGTCATCGCCCAGTTCCTGCTGGAGTTGGCCGGCGAGCACGGCCTCTTCCTGGGCGGCGAGCGGCGCTGGCACTGGGAGAAGCTGCACTCCCTGGGCTGCGGCCTGATGGATTCGGCGGTGGCCCTGCGCATCGAGAAGACCAAGCCGGCCGAGCAGCAGTCGCCGCTCTGGGGCGAGCGTCATCGCCAGGCCCTGGGCCGGGGCCTGGCCTATCTGGAGGTGGAGTGGCCGACGGTGCCGCCCGGGGTGCATATGATCGCCCTAGTCGCGGCCTGCGTCCTGGCCTATCTGGATTTCCGCCACCCGGACATAGCCTGGCGCGACGGTTGCCCGCGTCTGGCGGCCTGGTTCGCCGAGTTTTCGGCGCGGCCTTCCTTCCAGGACACGCGACCCGCCTAAGAGCGCTTGCTTGGTGCCTGGTGATGGTTGAAATTTGTCCAGGCGGTGACGGGATTCGCGGAATTCCTCGCTGCCTGGCGTAAGCTAAAACTCAACAAGTCCTCTTTTGCATGACGGCGGTATGGCATGCGCAACGATCCTTCGACCCTACAGTTCAGGGAAGATGGAACGCCTTTCTATCCCCAGGGAGCGGAACCCCAGGCGCCGGTAGCCGATGCGGAGCTGGCTGCCTTGCTATTGCCCCTGCTTGTCGAGGCCTTCGGCGAGGCTCTGACCGCCTGCGAGCTGCGTCTCTATGCCCTCGCCAACCAGAATGATGGCGCCGAGGCCCGCGAACGGCGCGAGGCCTTGGCGCGCGAGCTGTACCGGCAGCGCGAGCCGATCCTGAGCAGCTTCCGGGAGCATCTGGCCGCTCAGCGCGAACCGGGGGGCGTGCAAGCCGCCGAGGGCTTGCGCCTGGCCGACGAGCGTCATGAGACGGAACTGGCCTTTGGCCTGCTGCTGGGCCGAGCGGTGCGGCTCATGGCCGCCGAAGCGGTCGCCGATTTTCCCTTCGCCATGGCGAGCCTCGCGACGGCGCTGAAGGCCGCCCTGGGCCAGATCAGCCTGCCGGTCGAGGTCGAGCTCCTGCTCTACAAGTTCCTGGAGCGCCGGCTGTTGTCGCGCCTGCCGCGCCTACTCGCCCAAGCACGCCAGCAGTTGGAGCGCAGCGAGGCGGCAGTACGCGAGATCGTCGAAGAGCTGCGCCTGGATTTCAGCTCGCCCAGCGTCGACTTGAACGCCGTGTTACCGGAAGCCGAGCTGCCGCAGCTGGAGGGATTGTCGGCCTTGTCCCTGGAGGGGCCGGCCGCGACGGAGCTGCCCCTGCCCGAGCTTGAGCCGGAAGAGGTGGGCGGCGCGGAGGAGTTGGAGCTGGTCTGGCCGCTGTTTCGCATCTTGTCCCGGGAAAACCTGCCCCAGGAGATCCGCGCCCCGCTCTGGACCCTGGTCAGCACCCTGTCCCAGGCCAGCCCGGAACAGGGGCGTCATGCCGGTGCGGTCAAGGCCCTGGAAGCCTGGCTGGATGCCGGCGTGTCCCATCCGCGCGCCGAGCGGGCCGCCGCACAGGTCATGCTGGCCAACCTGGTGCTGGAGCAAGTGCCCTTGTTATGCCAGGCCTTCCGCGAAGGCATGGATGACTTCATGGCCGCCCTGGGCATCTACACGCGCGTGCTCAACCACTGGTTGCCGGCGCCCGAGGTCGTGCAGGAGATTCTGCCGGAGGCGGTCGTCGGTCCCCAGGATTTCCTGGCCGACACCGTGGCCTTGGCCAGCGAGGATGCGGCGGACTTCCAGCGCTTGCAGGAGGAGGCACGGGAGCGCCGGGCCCTTGAGCCCCAGGCGCCCAAGGATTGGCGGCAGTGGCTGGCGGCGCGGGCGGATGCGGTGGCCGATCCGGAACACCTGAAGACCTTGGCGGCCTTGGCGCCGGGCGATTGGCTGAGTTTTTCCGGAGCCGGCATGGCCAATCTGCGCTGCAAGATCGTGGCGCATATCCAGGGACCGGAACGCTACCTGCTCTGCGACTGGCGAGGCCGCAAGCTGGCCGAGGCGACGCCCGCCCAGTTGGCGCAGGGCTTGGCCGAGGGCGTCCTGAGCCTGGACATCCTGTCCTTACGCATGGAGAAGCCCTTGGAACTGCTGATGGGAGCGCTGAAGCAGCGGCGGGAATAGGGTGTAGGTCCGACTTCAGTCGGACGGAGTTACCGCAGCCTGTCCGACTGAAGTCGGACCTACGGCATGCCGCTTGGCAATGTACAAGTCCTAGTCGAAGCGCATGGACAAGTCGATGGCCCGCACATGCTTGGTCAGGGCGCCCACCGAGATGAAGTCCACGCCCGTCTCCGCCACGGCGCGGATCGTGTCCAGCTCCACGTTGCCCGAGGCTTCCAACTTGGCGCGGCCGGCGGTATGGCTCACGGCTTGGGCCATGTCGGCATGGCTGAAGTTGTCCAGCATGACGATGTCGGCGCCGGCGCCCAGGGCCTGGTCCAGCTCGGCGAAGTTCTCCACTTCCACCTCCACCGGCTTGCCGGGCGCGATGGCCCGCGCCTGGGTCACGGCGGCGGCGATGCCGCCGGCGGCGGCGATGTGGTTTTCCTTGATCAGGAAAGCGTCGTACAGCCCCAGGCGGTGATTGTGGCCGCCGCCGCAGGCGACCGCGTATTTCTGGGCCAGGCGCAGGCCGGGCACGGTCTTGCGCGTGTCCAGGAGGCGGCAGCCCGTGCCCGCCAGGCGCGCCACGTAGGCGGCGGTCGCCGTGGCCGTGCCCGACAGGGTCTGCAGGAAGTTGAGGGCCGTGCGCTCGGCGGTAAGCAGGCCTCGGGCCGGGCCGGCGAAGCGCAAGAGTTCGGCGCCGGCCGCCAGGGCGTGACCGTCTTCGGCCCGCCAGTCCAGGCGGATGCGCGGATCCACCTGGCGGAACACCTCGGTCGCCAGTTCCCGGCCGGCCAGGACGCAGGCTTCGCGGGTGATGACGCGGCCGCTGGCCTCTTGCTCGACGGGGATCAGGGTGGCGGTAATGTCGCCGGCGCCGATGTCCTCGGCCAGGGCCAGGCGTACTAGCTCGGCGATCAGGGGGGCATCGAGGGTCTTGGCGGACATGGGCGCTCTCCGGAATGGGGGCACACATTATCGATGCAGTTGCGCAAGCCCGCCAGTGGCGCGAGGGATGGGACGGCGCTCACGGACATGCTGAACGATGCTTGAATTTATACGGGGTCCCCGTAGAATCGCCGGTTCGACAGGGTGTCTGATGTTTTGTGAGCAGGGTCACAGTGCATCGTTTCGGGGAGCGTAGGATCGAACTTGGGTCTGTTTAGCTTTGCCCGTCGCGAAGGCGGGGTAAAGGTAAACAGACCCTAGGTATTGCCCCCTGCCGCGTTGTTCTTTATCTGGGTGTAGGCTATGACGTTAGATACCAAGTCGGTGTATTCCGCTCGCGACGGAAGGACTTCCCGCGCCCAGGAGCCGAAAAAGTTGCCCGCTCTCGTAGAACAGTTGAAGGCCCATGCCCTGCACCAGCTGACCAGCTTGCTGGGGAGCATGCTGGATAGCGCCGACGATGCCCTGTTCGATCTGGCCGATAAGGCCCATTCGAACCGCGATCAGGCCATTTACTTCGAGTCCATGCGCGAGCTGCGCATCAAGCGCAAGGGTATCGAGAACCTGTTCGGTCAGGAGCTCAAGAACGCCTTCCGTCTCCTGGCCAGCACGCCGGAGGAAGCCGCCACCGACGTGCTCAGTTTCAATCTGGACAGCTTCGCCCTGGTCAAGGAGGACGAGCTGGAAGAGAGCCTGGCCATCGAGGCGATGTACAAGAAGGCACGGGCTCGCAACGAGGAGGCGCTACGCCACCTGGCCCTGCGCCTCTGTTCCCTGATGCCGGGTCAGATCGGCGAGGGCGACAATCCCCTGGATCCCAAGGTCTTGTGCGATGCCTTCAAGGCGGCCCTGCACGGCCTGCATATCGACATCAAGGCCACCCTGGTCATCTACAAGCTGTTCGAGCGTTCGGTCCTGGCCAAGCTGGAGGGGGTGTATGCCGAGCTCAACGCCTTCCTCGCCGACAGCGGCATCCTGCCGGATATCCGTGGCAAGCGTCCCGCCCAGACGCCCAAGCCCAAGGCGGAAGCACCCACGGCTTTCGACGACGGCCTGGGCGATGCCCTGCCCATCGAGGGGCAGGCCCGGGCGGCATCCTCCGGCGAGGAGGGCATGCGCGAGGTGTTCGGCATGCTGCGCGAACTCTTGTCCCAGCAGAAGCCGATGGTCATGACGCAGGGCGGCTTGAGTCCCGCCATGTACGGCTCTATTCCCCTGGCGCCGGTGGCGGCGACCACGGACGTGCTCCAGGCCCTGTCCCATCTGCAGGTGCAGAACGTCCAGGCGCCCATGGTTGCCGAGGGCGGCATGCCCCTGGTGGACTTGCGCGCGGCACTCGCCACCCAGTTGCCGGTGGTGGCCGGCGGCGCCCGCAATGTCGGCCAGATGGATCAGGATGTCATCGACATCGTGTCCATGCTCTTCGAATTCATCCTCGATGACCGCAATCTGCCGGACGATATCAAGGCCTTGCTGTCGCGCCTGCAGATCCCGCTCTTGAAAGTGGGCCTCATCGACAAGGCCTTCTTCAGCAAGCGCCAGCATCCGGCGCGAAAACTGCTCAATGAGATGGCCCAGGCCGCCATCGGCTGGGATCCGGGCCGGCGCACCGGCAAGGACGGCCTGCATGCGCGCATCGAATCCATCGTCGGCCGGGTCGTGGCCGAATTCGAGTCGGACCTGGGAATCTTCGATACCCTGCTGGCCGAGTTCGAACGCTATGTCGAGGACGAGAACAAGCGCGTCACTCTGATCGAGAAGCGCACCCGCGAGGCGGAGGAGGGCAAGGCCAAGGCCGAGACCGCCCGCGCTCAGGTCAATGCCGTGCTCGATCCCCTGCTGGCGGACAAGGCCGCGCCGGAAGTCGTGCGCGGCATCCTGAGCAATGCCTGGAGCAATGTGCTGTTCCTGGTGGCTTTACGCGAAGGCGTGGACACCGAGACCTGGAAGCAGGCGGTGCAGACCGCGCGGGACCTGCTCTGGAGCGTTAAGCCCAAGCGCGGCGACGAGGAGCGCCGGGAACTGCGGATGCGCATGCCGGGCATGATCGAGGCGCTGAAAGGCGGCCTCAACACCATCGCCTACAGCCAGTTCGAGACCGCCAAGTTCTTCCAGGAGCTGGAGGAGGCGCATCTGCGCGCTATCCGCGAGCAGCCGCCCGAGCCCAAGGCGCCGGAGCCGCCGCTCCTGGTGGAAGAGGTAAACGGCAACTTTCTCGATGCCGACATGGTGGCGCCGGCCGCCGACGAGCTGGATCTCTCGGCCTTCGATACGGTGGAGCTGGAGCCGCGCTTCGTGGCGGATGCGCCGCCGGCGGTCCTGCCGGAGAAGGCAGCGGTTGCGGACGAGGATTTCCTCGACGAGGACCTGGGCGAATTCTCCGAGGCCGACGCCGAAGTGCTGTTGCTGAGCGGCGTCGCGCCGGCACAAGGCGCGGGCGCGGAGCCAGGCGAGAGCGAATCTGCCGAGATCGTGGCCATGCCCGGCGAGGAAGTCCTGGCGCGCGTGGACAACCTACCCCTGGGGGCCTGGATCGAGCTGGCGGACGAGTCCGGCCAGATCCCGACCCGCTGCAAGCTGGTGGCCAAGATCCCCTCCACGGCCAAGCTTATCTTCGTCAATCGCCAGGGCTTGAAGGTCGCCGACTTCACGCGCATGGCCCTGGCCCAGGCCCTGGTCAAGGGCGAGGCGCGCCTCCTGGACGATGCCGCCCTGTTCGACCGCGCCCTGGAGGCGGTGATCGCCAATCTGCGCAAGCTCAAGACCAGCGAGTAGACTGTAGTCGTCCGGAAAGGCCCGGTTTGTCCGGGCCTTTTCTTTTCGCTGCGAAAAGCTCATGCATAACAACCACTTCCCTCACCGGGTCAAGCCGGCTAAGCTGTCGCTCATTGTGATGAGTCTGGCCCTGGCCGCTTGCGCCGGCCGGCCGGTCCTGGTTCAGCCGGAGCCGCCCTTGTCTTTCGCAACGCCCTTGCCACCGCTGTCCGTGAATCCCGAGCTGGGCCTCCTGCTGGGCGCGGAACAGCGCCGCTCGCCCCATTTCGACGAGCGCAGCGATCCGGCCGATATCTCGCTCCTGGTCGTGCATGGCATCTCCTTGCCGCCCGGACAATTCGGCGGTCCTCATATCGACGAGCTGTTTCTCGGCACGCTGGACGGCAACGCCCATCCCTATTTCGATGCCCTGCGCGGCCTGCGGGTGTCCTCGCATCTGCTGATCCATCGCGATGGCCGGGTCGTCCAGTACGTGCCCTTCGACAAGCGCGCCTGGCATGCCGGGCAGTCCAGCTTCGCCGGCCGCGAGCGGTGCAACGACTATTCCATTGGCATCGAGCTCGAGGGCACGGACGATACGCCCTATGAAGCCGTGCAATATCAACGCTTGGCGCGTATTGTCGCCCTCCTGATCCAGTCCTATCCGGGCCTCACGCCCGAGCGCATCGCCGGCCACAGCGAGATCGCGCCGGGACGCAAGACCGATCCGGGACTGGCCTTCGAATGGGGACGGTTCCGCACCGACCTGGCCGCCGCCCTGGCTACCGACCAATCCATTGCCGCAGGGAGAGTGCCGCCATGAGTTTCTTGAGCCTGATTCTGGCCCTGCTGGCCGAACGCTATCTGCACCTGGGCCGCGAGCTGCGCGACTTCGGCTGGTTTGCCGCCTACGGCGAGCGGGTCTTGGGCCTCTTGGGCGGCCAGGCATGGGCTTCGGGCTGGGCCGGGCTCCTGGTGCTCATCGGTCTGCCGGCCCTGGGCGTGATGCTGGTCTTGGAGTTTCTCCAGGGCCGCTGGTTTTCCCTGCCGGCCCTGGGCTTCGCCACCCTGGTCCTGGTCTGGTGCCTGGGGCCGGAGAGCCTGTGGGCATCCCTGGCCGGTTACTTCGAGGACAGGGAGCGGGACGATGTTCAGGGCGCCTATCGCCGGGTGGCGAACGTGGTCTGCGCCGAGTGCGCCGAGGACGAGGCCCAGCTGAGCCGCGAGGTGACGCGCTGGATCCTCTGCGAGGCCCATGGCCGCTGGTTCGCCGTGCTGTTCTGGTTCGTGGTCCTTGGGCCTGCGGGAGCCCTGGCCTATAGGCTGATGCGCGTCTACGGGGGACAGCTTCCGGAGGGGCACGGCCACCGCGAGCCCCTGGCCCAGTTGCAGCGCCTGGCCGACTGGCTGCCCGTGCGCATGACCGGTTTCGCCTATGCCCTGTCCGGCGACTTCGTGCGCGCCTGGGCTGCCTGCCGGACCCATGCCCTGGCGCCGGTCATGGGCGAGATCTGCGGCAACACCCTGCTCTTGGTGGAGGCCGGCATGGGCGCCCTGGGCTTGGATGCGGATCGGGAGGCTGCGGTCCTGGGGGAGAACCGCGAGGCGCTGGCCCTGGTGGAGCGCAGCTTCATCGTTCTGGTGGTCATCCTCTCCGTCCTGTCCGTATTCGGATTGATGTGGTGAGGCTCCTGCTGGCGGCGGGCCTGCTGCTGGGCATGAGCGCCGCGCAAGGCGAGGTCCGCGTGCGCGACGATGCCGGCCAGGAACTGCGGCTGGCGCAGCCGGCGCGGCGCGTGGTCAGCCTGGCGCCTCATCTGGCCGAGATGGTGGCGGCCCTGGGTGGTACTGCCCAGCTGGCGGGCGTGACCCGCTTCAGCGATTTCCCCGCCGAGCTCAAGGACAAGCCTCGGGTGGGCGATGCCCATGCCCTGGATCGGGAGCGGCTCCTGTCCCTGAAGCCCGATCTGCTCCTGATCTGGCGCGGCGGCCTGAGCCAGGATCGCATCGAGGCGCTGAAGGCCCTGCATATTCCTCTCTATCAGAACGACATCACACGGCTGGACGACGTGGCCGGCTCTTTGGAGCGCATCGGGCTGCTGTTGGGGCGAGGAGAGGTCGGGCGTGACGCGGCGGTGCGTTTTCGCGCCGAGCTGGCGGCCTTGCGCCAGGCTGCGCCCGGCGTCGAGCCGGTGCCGGTGTTTTACCAGATCTGGCATGAGCCGCTGTACACCGTGGGAGCGGGCCATTGGCTGAACGATTTATTGGCCTTGTGCGGCGCGCGCAACGTCTTTGCCGCCTTGCCTAGCCTGGCACCCGCAGTCTCCCGCGAGGCGGTCCTGGCGACGGACGTTCGAGCCATTGTGTTGTCCAATGCTTCCGAGGAGGCCAGAAGTGGCTGGCGGCGCTTCCCGGCCTTCCGGCCGGAGCGAGAGCAGCGCTATTGCTTGCTCGATGCCGACGAGAGTGAACGGCCGGGACCTCGGCTTCTGCTGGCGGCGCGGGAGCTATGCCAGTGTACAACCCGGTGGAATGAACAATCCGCGGTTTCAGTTGAGGGGAGGTGAAACATGGCGTGGCGGGTCGCGACCGCAGTGCTGCTCGCCCTGGCGAGCACGGGGCCGGCTACGGCGGCGGTGCCGGAGCCCGTCGTAAGGCCGGCGGAGCGTCAGGGCCAGGCTTCCGGGCGCCTGGACGCCAAGCCGCGCCTGGAGCCGGCCCCGGAAGGCGCGGTGCGGGAGGTTCCCAACCAGGTGCTGCCCAGGCCGCTGCCGAGGCCATGCCCCGAGCCGGATGCACCTAGCGACGGCGATGTGGCGTCCCCGGCAGCGTCGGAAACGGAGCCCAGGGATGGGGAAGGGGAGGGAAGAAAAAGTTCGTAGAACTTTGTTCCACGGTTATTGAACGGCGAACGAATTTTAGTATAGTGAGCGCGGGTTATTGAGCGGGTATGTGCCAGGCCCCCAGCCGCGGGCGCCAATTCCACCTCTTGCATCCCATACAAAGAAACACCCTCTTTCGGCCCTGCCTAAGGCGTAGACGGGTGTGTCATTTCATGATTTTGACAATAGGGATCTCCCATGCAGCCAAATCGCTCGCGTCTCGCGATCGTTGCCGGCTTGTTGGGGGGACTCGGTGTTTGGCACTCCGCCGACGCCAGTTCCACCACGCCGGTCATCGGTCACTCGCTAAAACAGTCCTCCAGCCACATCGCCCTGCGTGAAGGCAAGCCCCTGTCGCGTGCCGAAGCGCAGCGCCGCTTCGACAAGCTGCTGAGTTCGCCGCTCAAGTCCGCTTCGGCGCGCCGCCTCGATCAAGGCTTCGAAGTCCTGCCCCGCTTCGACCTGCCCCGTCCGGCCGCCAAGAAGCCGCTGTCGCCGCTGAAGGCCGATCCGGCCGTGCAGGCCGCACCGGTCGCGGCCAACATGCCCGATCCGCTGACCAGCTTCGACGGCATCGGCAATGTGACGGGCGTGCTGCCGCCCGATACCAATGGCGAAGTCGGCCCGAACCATTTCGTGCAGACCGTGAACTCCTCCGTGGCTATTTGGGACAAGCAGGGCAATCAGCTTCTGTCGCCCGTGGCCATCAACAGCCTCTGGGCGGGCTTCGGCGGCATCTGCGAGAGCAATAACGACGGCGATCCCATCGTCATGTACGACCAGCTCGCCGACCGCTGGTTCATCAGCCAATTCGCCCTCGGTTTCCCGAACAATTTCCACCAGTGCATCGCCGTGTCCAAGGGCGGCGACCCGACTGGCGAATACTACCTCTACGATTTCAAGATCAGCGACAGCAAGATGAACGACTACCCCCACTTCGGGGTGTGGCCGGACGGCTATTACATGTCGATCAACCAGTTCAACGGCGCCAGTTTCGCCTGGGCCGGCGCTGGTGCTGTCGTCTTCGAGCGCGAGAAGATGCTGGCCGGCCAGCCGGCCAACATGGTGTATTTCGATCTGCACGGCGTCGATCCGGGGCTGGGCGGCATGCTGCCCGCCGACCTGGATGGCATCATGGGCCCGGCCGCCGGAGCGCCCATGCCCTTCCTTCAGGCGGATGACGACAACTATGGCGCTCCTCAGGATCAGTTGCAGATCTGGGAATTCCAGGTCGATTGGGCGAGCCCGGCGAATTCTTCGTTCACCCACAAGACCAATCTGGCGACAGCGCCCTTCAAGTCGGGCGTCTGCGAATTCGCGCGCAACTGCGTGCCCCAGCCCGGCGGTACGCCCCTGGATGCCATCTCCGATCGCCTGATGTTCCGCATGGCCTACCGCAACTTCGGCGATCACGACGCCCTGGTGCTGAACCAGACGGTCGACGCCGACAGCGGCGGCAATCATGCTGGCGTGCGCTGGTATGAAGTGCGCAATTTCCATACCGCCCCGGAAATCCACCAGCAGGGCACGTACGCGCCGGATGCCGATCACCGCTGGATGGCCAGTGCGGCCATGGACGCGGTGGGCAATATCGCCATCGGCTTCGCCAAGTCGGGTTCCAGCACCTTCCCGTCCGTGGGTTACACCGCCCGCCTGGCGAATGATCCGCTGGGCGAAATGTCCCAGGGCGAAGGCTTGCTGGTCGCCGGCGGCGGCTCCCAGTCCCACTCCTCGGGCCGTTTCGGCGACTATAGCGATCTGACGATCGATCCCAGCGACGATTGCACCTTCTGGTACACCCAGGAGTACTACGCCTCGTCCAGCAGCGCCAACTGGAGCACGCGCATCGGCTCGTTCAAGATGCCGAACTGCGTCGCCGGCCCTAGCGGCAAGCTCGAAGGCTCGGTGACCAGTGGCGCCGATGCCGCGCCGGTGGTCAATGCCCGCGTCGAGGCCGGCTCCAGCGCGACCACGACCGATAGCACCGGCCATTTCTCCCTGGTGCTGCCGGTCGGCGAGTTCGACGTCAAGGTGCGTGCCTATGGCTATCAACAGGTCTTAGCAAACGATGTCGCCATCGAGGACGAAACGACCACGGCCAAGGACTTCGCGCTGACCGCCCTGACGCCGGTGACCTTGACCGGCAAGGTGAAGGACGGCGCCGGCCACGGCTGGCCGCTGTACGCCAAGCTGAGCGTCGCCGCCGAGCTGGCTCCCGAGATCAAGGCCTTCACCAACCCGGTGACCGGCGAGTATACCCTGCAGCTGTTCCAGGACTGGCCGTACGAGTTCACGGTGCAGCCGGCGCTCGCAGGTTATGCCGGCATGTCGCGCACCGTCGAGTTCGCCTCGGCCACGCCCGGTTCGGAAGACTTCGCGCTCAGCGGCGACGACTCCTGCTCGGCGCCCGGTCAAGGGATGAACGGCCTGGCGGAAAACTTCGAGAACGGCATTCCCGCCGGCTGGACCGTGACCGACGAGGCCGGCAATGGCGTAGTGTGGAAGACCAACGAGGACTATGGCCGGCCCAACCGGACCGGCGGCTCCGGCCTCTCCGCCACCGCCGACAGCGATGCCTCGGGCACCAAAGCTTACGACACCTCCCTGATCACGGGCGATATCGCCGTCGCCGGCCTGCCGTCCACGACCCTGCTCTACAAGGCCGATTTCCGCCAGTACAGTGGTCTGGACTACCTGGCTCTGGACATCAGCGTCGATGGCGGCGCCTGGACCAATGTCTCCGACTGGCATTCCAATCATCTCGGTGAGAGCGTCTCCGTGGATCTGGGCGCCTTCATGTCCGGCGCCACCAGCTTCCGCCTGCGCTGGCATTACGGCACCAATGAGGTCGGGGCTCCCTGGGATTGGTGGGCGCAGATCGATGACGTCGAGATCCAGGGTTCCGGCTGCGTCGCCCAGCCTGGCGGCCTGGTGGTCGGCACCGTGCGCGATGCCAATACCGAGCTGGCGCTCAATGAGGCGGTCGTGAGCGACGTGCTGAGCACGAGTTCCATGGCGACGCCGGAAGACGAGAACCGCGATGACGGCCTGTTCATCCTGTTCGCCCCGGTCGGCGAGCGCACGCTGAACCTGTCCGCGAGCGGCTACGAAGCCGGCGCCGCCACCGTGTCGGTAATCGCCGATACGGCGGTGGAAACCTCGGTGGCGCTCAAGGCCGGCCGCCTCGCGCTGTCCGGCGAGAGCATCGACATCACGGTGGCCCAGGGTAAGCAGGGCCACCCGGCGTTCGCGCTGAGCAACACCGGTACGGCTACCGCCGATTTCACGCTGTTCGAGCTCAATGCGCCGGTGCAAGCCGTGACTCCCGACGCTCACCGCGATCCGAGCAACCGCTTGGCCGCGCCCAAGAAGCTGAGCGATGTGGTTTCCGGCCTGCGCATCTACAATCCGCCGGCCGTGCCTGTCCTGGCCGGTGGCGAGGTGCTGAGCTCCTGGCCCACCAACCTGGCCTACGCCTGGGGCCTGGGTGTGAACCGTGAGAGCGGCGATCTGTGGTTGGGCAATATCGGCGCCGGTGGCGGCGACGATCTGGACTACCGCTTCCTGCCCGACGGCACCAATACTGGCGAGACCATCGACACCAGCTCCTGGGTCAGTACTTTCGCAGCCGATATGGCCTATGACGATCGCAACGGCACGCTGTGGCAGGTGAACGTCGGCGGCGACAACTGCATCCACGAGTTGTCTCTGGCCGACAAGGTGCCCACCGGCAACACGATCTGCCCGGCCTTCGGCGCCTCCCAGCGCGGTCTGGCCTACGATCCGGTCACCGACACCTTCTTCTCGGGTTCCTGGAACGACACCAATATCGTGCGCTTCAACCGCAGCGGCGAGATCCTGGCTCAGCGTACGGTAGGCTTGGCCGTCGCCGGCCTGGCTTACAACCCGGGCACCGGGCATCTGTTCGTCATGGCTAATGCCGACAAGGGCCTGGACACTTATGTCCTCGACGTCAACGACGACTATGCGGTCGTCGGCGGCTTCAATGTCGAGGATATGGGCGGCAGCGGCCAGTCCGGTCTGGAGATAGACTGTGCCGGCCATCTGTGGATGGTGGAGCAGCAGACCAAGAGCGTGCTGGAAGTCGAATCGGGCGAGACCGGCGTCTGTGCCTGGAAGGACATCACCTGGTTGACTGCCACGCCGGGTGAAGGCGAGCTGGCCGTCGGCGCGAACCAAGACTTGAGCTTGGACGTCTCGGCGGTCGATCTGCCGGTGGGCAACTACTCGGCGCAACTCGTGGTGAAGAACCAGACCCCTTACGGCAATCTGAGCGTGCCGGTGAATTTCACCGTGCGCGAGCGCTTGCCCGGCCATCTGCGCTTCGAAACCAGTGAATACACCGGCGACGAAAATGCCGAGCTGACCCTAAGCGTGACTCGCACCGATGGCGGCGATGGTGAAATCAGCGTGCACTATGCGTTGGCGAATGACACCGCCACGGCGGGTGACGATTTCGTGGCCGCTGAGGGCACGCTGACTTGGGCCGACGAAGACACGGCAGCCAAGACCATTACGGTTCAGCTAAACCGCGATGCGCTCCTGGAAGGCTCCGAGTCCTTGCTGGTGCGTCTGTCCGAAGCCACGGGTGGTGCGCAGATCGACGACGAGCTGACCATCGTCAAGATTGCCGACAAGACCGATGGCGGCGCCCTGAGCCTAAGCGTGGTGCGGCTTGACGTTCAGGAAAGCGCCGGCAAGGCCGTGCTCACCGTCAACCGCAGCGGCGGCAGCGACGGCGCCGTGACCGTGCATGTCGCCACCCTGGCCGGTACGGCGACCTCCAGCGACTTCGCGGCTCTGTCCGCGGACCTGTCCTGGGCGGATGGCGAGGCCGGTGCGAAGACCGTCGAAGTCACCATCACCAACGACGGTGATGTGGAGGCCGTGGAGAGCTTCTCCGTGGTCCTGAGCAATGCGTCTTCGCCGGCCAAGCTGGGCGATCAGACCGTTGCCAACGTGACCATTACCAGCGACGACAAGAAGGGCGGTGGCGGCTCCTTCGGGCTGGGTCTGTTGCTGGCCGCGGCCGGCGTCAGCCTGGCTCGCCGGAAGCAGAACGCCCGCTGAGGCGCTCCGGGTCAGGGATGACCGAAGCAAACGGCCCGCGATGCGGGCCGTTTGTTTTTGTGCGGCTATCCGGCATGACGGGCGGGGCTTGCGCCGGTTTCGCGGTGCGCTCGAGGATTTTTAGGGGGAGAAATATGTGATTTGGATAAAAATGCTGCTTTTAGAGTAATAATCAGATAAATATGTCAATTTATACGAATGTTTTAATTATCTTTGCATAAAGTGATGCTTTCCTTAGCATTTTGGTCTGCTATCATTGGCGGCAGCTCCATGCTCGCTACCCATCAGTTCGGGTTGGCGCAACACGCCGAGCTCGACTAAAGCAGTATACGTCGACGTGAGACGAACACTGGTCAAGCCGCAGTCCATAGGATGCATCATGTCCCAGCATAAATTACCCGATATCGATTCCCAAGAAACCCAGGAATGGCTGGAGGCCCTGGAGGCCGTGATCAACGCCGAAGGCGGCGAACGTGCCCATTACATCCTGGAAAAACTCATCGACAAGGCCCGCCGCACCGGCGTGAACCTGCCCTATACGGCGACCACCGCCTATGTGAACACCATCCCGCCCAGCATGGAACCGAACATGCCCGGCGACGACACCCTGGAGACCCGCATCCGCGCCATCATCCGCTGGAATGCCATCGCCATGGTGCTGCGCGGTTCCAAGAAGGACCTGGAGCTGGGCGGCCATCTGTCCTCCTTCGCCTCGGCGGCGACGCTCTACGACGTGGGCTTCAACCACTTCTTCAAGGGTCCGGAGTTCAAGAACGGCGGCGATCTGCTGTACATCCAGGGCCATTGCAGCCCGGGCATCTACGCCCGCGCCTACCTGGAAGGCCGCATCTCCGAGGACCAGCTCAACAACTTCCGCCAGGAAGTGGACGGCCAGGGCCTGTCCTCCTATCCCCATCCCTGGCTGATGCCGGATTTCTGGCAGTTCCCCACCGTGTCCATGGGCCTGGGGCCGCTGCAGGCCATCTATCAGGCACGCTTCCTGCGCTACCTGCAGGACCGCCAGCTGGCCGACACCGAGGGCCGCAAGGTCTGGGCCTTTATGGGCGACGGGGAAATGGATGAACCCGAGTCTCTTGGCGCGATTTCCCTGGCCGGCCGCGAGGGCCTGGACAACCTGGTGTTCGTGGTCAACTGCAACCTGCAGCGCCTGGACGGTCCGGTGCGCGGTAACGGCAAGATCATCCAGGAACTGGAGGCCGATTTCCGCGGCGCCGGCTGGAACGTCATCAAGGTGATCTGGGGCCGCTACTGGGACCCGCTGCTGGCCCGCGACGCCAGCGGCGCCCTGCTCAAGATCATGGAAGAGACCGTCGACGGCGAGTACCAGAACTACAAGGCCCAGGGCGGCAAGTACACCCGCGAGCATTTCTTCGGCAAGCACCCGGACACCAAGGCCATGGTGGCCAATATGTCCGACGAGGACATTTGGCGTTTGAATCGCGGCGGCCATGACCCGCTCAAGGTCTTCGCGGCCTACCAGGCGGCCACTAACCACAAGGGCCAGCCCACCGTCATCCTCGCCAAGACCGTCAAGGGCTATGGCATGGGCGCCTCGGGCGAGGGCAAGAACATCGCCCACCAGGTCAAGAAGATGGACCTGGAGGCCTTGAAGCACTTCCGCGATCGCTTCAACGTGCCCGTCCCGGACGACAAGCTGGCCGAGCTGCCGCTGTACAAGCCGGCCGAGGACAGTCCGGAAATGACCTATCTGCGCGAGCGCCGCGCGGCCCTGGGCGGCTGCCTGCCGGCCCGCCGCCGCGAGTCGGCCATGCTGGAAATCCCGCCGCTGAAGGCCTTCGACGCCGTGCTGAAATCCTCGGAAGGCCGCGAGAATTCCACCACCATGGCCTTTGTGCGCGCGCTCAATGTGTTGGTAAAAGATAAAGCGATAGGCGGCCGCATCGTGCCCATCGTCCCCGACGAGGCGCGCACCTTCGGCATGGAAGGCATGTTCCGCCAGCTGGGCATCTATTCCTCGGTGGGCCAGCGCTACACCCCGGTGGACTCCGATCAGGTCATGTACTACCGCGAGGACAAGAAGGGCCAGATCCTGGAGGAGGGCATCAACGAGGCCGGCGCCATGTCGTCCTGGATCGCGGCGGGCACGTCCTACAGCACCAACAACCTGCCCATGATCCCCTTCTACATCTTCTATTCCATGTTCGGCTTTCAGCGTATCGGCGACCTGGCCTGGGCCGCCGGCGATATGCGCTGCCGGGGCTTCCTGCTGGGGGCGACTTCGGGCCGTACCACCCTGAACGGCGAAGGCCTGCAGCACGAGGACGGCCATAGCCATATCATGGCCGGCACCATCCCCAACTGCGTCACCTACGACCCGACCTATGCTTACGAGCTGGCGGTGATCGTCCACGACGGCCTGGAGCGCATGTACGGCGCGCGCCAGGAGAACGTGTTCTATTACATCACCACCCTGAACGAGAACTACCCCCACGGCGAACTGCCCAAGGGAGCGGAGGAGGGCATCGTCAAGGGGCTGTATCTGCTGCGTTCGGTGGAAGCGGCCAAGAAGGCCAAGCGGGTTCAGCTCATGGGCTGCGGCGCCATCCTGCGCGAAGTGGAAGAGGCTGCCGCCCTCCTGGCCGCCGACTGGGGCATCGCCTCGGACATCTGGAGCGCCACCAGCTTCAACGAGCTGGCCCGCGAGGGCCGCGACGCGGCGCGCTGGAACATGCTGCATCCAGACGCCAAGAAGCCGCGCGTCCCCTACGTGACCCAGTGCCTGGGCCAGGCCGAAGGCCCGGTCATCGCCGCCACCGACTATATTCGCAGTTTCGCCGACCAGATCCGCGAGTACGTGCCCACCGATTACGTGGTCCTGGGCACCGACGGCTTCGGCCGCTCGGACAGCCGCGCCAACCTGCGCCGCTTCTTCGAGGTGGACCGCTACTACGTGGTGGTGGCGGCGCTCTCGGCCCTGGCCAAGCGCGGCGAGCTGGACAAGAAGGTCGTGGCGGAAGCCATCAAGCAATACGGCATCGACGCCGACAAGCCGAACCCGGTGACGGTCTAAGGAGCGCGAAGCATGGCCATCAAAGAAGTTTTCGTGCCCGATATCGGCGATGTCAGCGGCGTCGATGTCATCGAGATCCTGGTGCAGGCGGGCGAGTCGGTGGAAAAAGACGGCTCCCTGCTGACCCTGGAGTCCGACAAGGCGACCATGGAAGTGCCCGCGCCCTTCACCGGCACGGTCAAGGAATGGAAGATCAAGCTGGGCGACAAGCTGTCCAAGGGCGATCTGATAGCCCTGGTGGAGGAGGCGGGCGAGAGCACGGCCGCCGCGCCTGTGGCCGCTCCGGCGCCGATCGCTGCCCCAGCACCGGTCGCCGCTGCTCCCGCACCGGCTCCCACGGTCGCGGCCCCGGTGGCTGTCGGCGTGCCCGAGCTGCGCGAAGTGCGCGTGCCCGATATTGGCGACGCCAAGGGCGTGGACGTCATCGAGCTGGCCATCAAGGCCGGCGACGTCATCGCCAAGGACGCGCCGCTGATGACCCTGGAAACCGACAAGGCCACCATGGAAGTGCCCGCGCCCTTCGCCGGCACGGTCAAGAGTGTGAGCCTCAAGGTCGGCGACAAGGTCTCCATGGGCGATCTGATCGCCCTGGTGGAGAGCGTCGGTGCTGCTGTCGCTCCGGCCGCTGTTGCCGCGCCAGTTCCGGCTTCTGTACCAGCCGCCGCCTCCGCCCCGGTTCCTGTCGCCAGCCGTCCGGCTCCGGTCGCCGACGTGGCCGGCATGGGCGAGCGTGCCCGTGGCGGCCTGGTGCATGCCAGCCCCGTGATCCGCCGTCTGGCCCGCGAATTCGGCGTCGATCTGTCCAAGGTCAAGGGAACGGGCCCCAAGGGCCGCATCCTCAAGGAGGACGTGCAGAGCTACGTCAAGTTCGAGCTGTCCCGGCCCAAGGCCACGGCGGCTTCGGGCGGCACGGGCTTCAGCTTCCCGGAACTGCCCAAGATCGATTTCGCCAAGTTCGGCGCGGTGGAATCCAAGCCCCTGACGCGCATCCAGAAGATCTCCTCGGTCAATCTGCAGCGCAATGCCGCGATGATCCCCCACGTCACCCAGTTCGACGAGGCGGACATCACCGAGCTGGAGGCCTTCCGCCAGTCCCTGAAGGCCGAGGCCGACAAGAAGGGCCTGAAGATCACCCCGCTGATCTTCCTGATGAAGGCCGTGGCCAAGTCCCTGGCCGCCTTCCCGAGCTTCAACGCCAGCCTGGCGCCGGACGGCGAGAACCTGATCCTCAAGAAGTACTTCCATATCGGCGTGGCCGTGGACACCCCGGACGGCCTGGTGGTGCCGGTGGTGCGCGACGTGGACCGGAAGAGCGTGTTCGAGCTGGCCGCCGAGCTGGCCGAGATCTCGGTCAAGGCCCGCGAGAAGAAGCTGGGCGCAGACGCCATGCAGGGCTCGTGCTTCACGATTTCGTCCCTGGGCGGCATCGGCGGCACGGCCTTCACGCCCATCGTGAACTGGCCCGACGTGGCCATCCTGGGCGTGTCCAAGTCCGCCATGAAGCCGGTCTGGGACGGTTCACAGTTTGTGCCGCGCCTGATGCTGCCCCTGTCCCTGTCCTACGATCACCGGGTCATCGACGGCGCCGTGGCGGCCCGCTTCATCACCCATTTGAACGGGATACTGACGGACATACGCCGCGTCCTGTTGTAAGATCGCGCGGTTTTGAGCCGCGCAGGGCGCACCCCTTCTTCCGTTCGCCCTGAGTAGGCCGCGTCAGCGGCCGTACCGAAGGGCCACATTATGCGGTCCTTCGATACGCCGGCCGTTCGGCCAGCTACTCAGGACGAACGGGTGGCATCGAGCCAACCTTTGAGATACGAGGCTAACAATGAGCAACGAAATCACCGCCCAGGTCGTCGTCCTGGGTAGCGGCCCCGGCGGTTACACCGCCGCCTTCCGCGCCGCCGACCTGGGCCTGAACGTGGTCCTGATCGAGCGTTTCTCCAACCTGGGCGGCGTCTGCCTGAACGTGGGTTGCATCCCCTCCAAGGCCCTGCTGCACTGCGCCAAGATCATCGACGAGGCGGAAGCCTCCAGCCACCACGGCATCAGCTTCGGCAAGCCGGTCATCGACTTGGACAAGGTGCGCAGCTACAAGGAAGGCATCGTCGGCACCCTGTCCAAGGGCGTGGCCGGCATGGCCAAGGCCCGTAAGGTCACCGTCGTGGAAGGCTATGGCAAGTTCACCGGCGCCAACACCATCGCCGTGGAAGGCCCGGCCGGCGTGACCACCGTCAAGTTCGACAACGCCATCATCGCCGTCGGCTCCCTGCCGGTGTCGCTGCCCTTCCTGCCGAAAGACGAGCGCATCTTCGACTCCACCGGCGCCCTGGAGCTGAAGAAGGTTCCCGAGCACATGCTGGTGCTGGGCGGCGGCATCATCGGCCTGGAAATGGCCACCGTCTACCGCGCCCTGGGCGCGAAGATCTCGGTCGTGGAAATGTTCGACCAGCTGATCCCGGCCGCCGACAAGGACGTGGTGCAGGTCCTGCACAAGTACGTCCAGAAGAAGTACGAAGCCATCATGCTGGAGACCAAGGTGGTCAAGGTCGAGGCCAAGGACGACGGCCTGTGGGTCAGCTTCGAGGGCAAGAACGCCCCGGCCGAGCCGCAGCGCTACGACGCCATCCTGTCCGCCGTGGGCCGCGCCCCGAACGGCGCGAAGATCGACGCCGAGAAGGCCGGCGTCAACGTCGATGCCCGCGGCTTCATCGCCGTCGACAAGCAGCTGCGCACCAACGTGCCCCACATCTACGCCATCGGCGACGTGGTCGGCCAGCCCATGCTGGCCCACAAGGCCACCAACGAGGCCCGCGTCGCAGCCGAAGTCATCGCCGGCAAGAAGCACTACTTCGATCCCATGGTCATCCCCGCCGTCGCCTACACCGATCCGGAAGTGGCCTGGGTCGGCCTGACCGAGAAGGAAGCGAAGGAGAAGGGCATCGACTACGGCGTCGGCAAGTTCCCCTGGGCCGCCTCCGGCCGCGCCCTGTCGGTGGCGCGCTCCGAGGGCTTCACCAAGGTCCTGTTCGACAACAAGACCCACCGCGTCATCGGCGGCGCCATCGTCGGCGTCAACGCCGGCGAGCTGATCGGCGAACTGGGTCTCGCCATCGAGATGGGCTGCGATCCGGAAGACATCGCCCTGACCATCCACGCCCACCCGACCCTGAGCGAATCCATCGCCTTCGCCGTCGAAGTTTTCGAGGGCAGTTGCACCGACCTGCCGCCGCAGCGGAAGAAGTAAGCAGATAGGCGTGCGAACTAAGGCGGCCAAGTGTCGCCTTGATTTCAATGTGGCCGGGATGGCCACGCTACGACGGATTGGTTCACCACCATGGTCTTCAGTTCAATTTCCTTCCTCTTCTACTTCCTCCCGGCCTTTCTGCTTTGCTACTGGCTGATACCGGCCAAGAATGCGACCTTGTTAGTCTTCAGCTTGGCTTTTTATGTTTGGGGTGAGCCTCGCTATTTCCCATTGCTGCTCCTGTCCATCGCGATGAATTGGGGCATGGGCCTCCTGTTGGGGCGTTGGCGCGCGGGGGCAAAAGGCGGAGTTTTGCTAGTATTTGGGATTCTGGGCAACTTGGCGGCCATTGGCTTCTATAAGTATGCCAATTTTTTATTTGAGCAGTTGAATCCCCTGTTCGCCACACTGGGGCTGAGCCCCATGCCCTCTTTGGAAGTGGCGCTGCCGCTGGGGATCTCGTTCTACACCTTTCAGGCCATCTCCTACCTTGTCGACATCTACCGGCGCGACATTAAGGCCGAGCGCAATGTTCTCACCATGGCGACTTACATCGCGATGTTCCCGCACTTGATTGCGGGTCCCATCGTGCGTTACTCCGAAATCGCGGCGGAGCTGGCTTCGCGGAGAGTAACGCTGTCGGGCGTCGCTGCAGGGATACGCGTGTTCGCCTTCGGGCTTGCTCAGAAGGTGATCATCGCCAACGAATTGGGGTTGGCCGCGGACAGCGTCTTCGCACTGCCGACGGAACAACTGTCGGCGAGTATGGCCTGGATGGGGGCGACAGCGTACAGTCTGCAACTTTTCTTCGATTTTTCCGGCTACTCGACCATGGCCATCGGCCTTGCGCGAGTCATCGGCATTACCTTTCCGCAAAACTTCAACTACCCCTATATTGCGCAATCGGTTACCGATTTCTGGCGCCGCTGGCACATGTCCCTGTCACGCTGGTTTCGAGACTATTTGTATATTCCCCTGGGCGGAAATCGCCAGGGCAAGCTACGCATGTATCTTAGCCTGACACTGGTTTTCCTGTTGTGTGGGCTTTGGCACGGTGCCGCCTGGACCTTCGTTCTGTGGGGGCTCTATCACGGCCTGTTCCTGGTCATAGAGCGCCTCGGTCTGGGGCGAGTTCTGGCTCGGCAGTGGCGGCCCTTACGCCATGGCTATGCACTGCTGGTCTGTCTGATCGGTTGGGTGTTCTTCCGCGCCGACGGCGTGAGCCAGGCCGTTCACTTCCTACAGGCGATGGCCGGGTTCGGTCAGTCGGGCAATCACCCTCCCATCGGGTCGGTCTTCACGCCTATGACTTGGTTGTCCTTGGGCTTGGGAGTACTTTTTTCCATGCCGTTGCGCAGCATCCTGGGTAGCGCCTGGCCCTTGGCTAAGATCGGTCGTGCGCCGCTTTGGCATGTCGTCGAGTCGGGGGGCGTCGTTGTGATGATCTTCTGTAGTGTGGCAAGCGTCGCCTCCGGTTCCTACAACCCGTTCATCTACTACCGGTTCTAATATGGAAGTGCGTTCGCAACATCCGCTGCAAAAGGCCTCCGATGCACTTTTGGCCACCATGGTCGTGTGCCTGCTGTTGGCTCCCTTGTCTATGCAGATCCTGGCCCTGGTCAAGAAACGGCTGGTAGTGTCCGAGGAGCAGCGGGCGCTGGCCGCCTGGCCGGCGGCGCCCGGCGATTGGACCAGCTGGCGGGAATTCCCCAGGAAGGTCGACAGCTATCTTTCGGATCATTTCGGCTTCCGCAACGAGCTTATCAAATTTCGTAATTTTGCCTTTGTAAAATTTGGGGTGAGTGCGTCAAAGAAAGTGTTGATCGGTCGCGATGGTTGGTTCTTCTACTTAGGTGACAAAGCGCTCGAGCAGTCGGTCGGGAAAACCGTTTTTGACCACGTGCAATTGCAGGAGTTAGTCGCGAGATACATTCGTTTTAACGATGCATTGTCATCTCGTGGGATTAAACTTCTGTATGCATTGGCTCCAAATTCGCAGTCTGTTTATCCAGAGTATTTACCGTCTTGGGTAGAGAAGAATGCTAAAGTAGTTCAACGAGCGCAGTTCTCGGATGCGCTTCCTGCTTCGTTGCGTTATAGTTTTCTCGACTTGTTGCCTGCGTTATTACAGGCTAAGTCACTTGGCAGGCTTTATCACAAAACAGACAGCCATTGGAATGAGTTGGGGGCCTTTGTTGCTTACCAGGCGATCATGCGAGAATTGTTCTCCAACCAATTCTCTGTGAGTGCACTCAATTACAAAGATATTCGAATGCTGAAGGGCGATGGCGCTGCAGGCGACTTGGCAAGGTTGCTCAATTTAAGCGATAAGCTACATGAAGAGCATTACGGTATTGGCGTTTCGTCGTCAAAGCTTATTGAGCAACGTGAGATTGCTGTGCCCGGAGGGGCGCCGATACTATACTACCGCTCAAATGCAAAGGGTCCGAAAGTCATGATTGTTCGAGATTCTTTCGGCTTTGCTCCTGCACGCTTTTTTGCGGAGAGTCTATCAGAGTGTATCGTTGTGCCTGTCAGTTCTTTCTCTCCGGAATTGTTGGACAAATATCAGCCTGTCGTTGTGCTTGGGTTGATGGTTGAGCGGAATTTGCCAAAATTGTTTCTTCCGGAGTTGCCATCACATTAATGCATCGTGAGCAGCCGTTGTGCTTTGCGTGCCTAACTTCAGCCATCCCCGAGTCTGTAAATTGAACTGTGTAACTGCTTTTTGACATGATGCGGCCTTTGCCGCAAGGAGCAGTTACATGGTACTCAAGCGCGAGGTCTTGGACGAACTCACGCAAGGCTGCAAGACGCCCGAAGACGTCACCAAGCTGTATGCCCAGATGCTGCAACACATGATCAACCGCAGCCTGGAGGCCGAGATGGACGCCCATCTCGGCTACGGGCGTTTTCAAGGTAGTTGTCGCATTTTTCTACGCGGCCTGTTTTAGCGGATCGGCCGTTTCTCGCTCAGGCATCCGTGTCAGTTTAAGCGTGTAACTCTTTTAAAATCAATCAGCTACAAGGCGGTTGCTTCACTTGGCTATTCGTGATCTCATACCCGCTTTGAGTCTGATGAGCTTCCACGATGCACGTTGCCGATGTTCGCGAAGTCTTTGAGACTATTTTGCCGGCCGAAACGCTGATGAACGCCGTGGCATCCGCCGGATTACAAGAGCGCGAGCGTAAGCTGGACGCGCTCAAGCTGCTTCGAGCGATGGTTCTAGCCGCCAGCACCGGCTATGGTGGCCGGCAGGCCGATGTGCTGCGTCTCTATCTGGAGGCCGGTGCCAAGCGCGTGGTGCGCGGCAGCTTTTACGCCTGGTTCGGGCCGGCGTTGGAGGCGGCGATGTCGGCATTACGCACGCAGGCCCTCGCCTACGTTGCCCGACAGAGCCCCGATCTGCCCGGTTGGCTCGGCCGGCATGTCCGGGATTGGCACATTGTCGATTCCTCGACGGTCAAACTCGATGATCGCCTGAAAGATGAATACCCGGGCACCGGTGATTATGCCGCGCTTAAAGTCCACAAGCGCTATGAACCGCCCCGGGTTTCGCGGAGGCTCCACCTTTTGAGAGAATGGAGCCACTATGAGCAAGTCCCCCAAATTTTCCCCTGAAGTCCGTGACCGCGCCATCCGCATGGTCTACGAAGTCCGGGAGTCCCACGAGTCCCAGTGGGCCGCCATCGAGGCCGTGGCCAGCAAGATCGGCTGCACCGCCCAGACCCTGAGCAACTGGATCCGCAAGGCGAGTACTCCAGCAGCCCCCGCCACCCCGGCCGCCGATGCCCGCGTCAAGGAACTGGAGCGCGAGGTGCGCGAGCTGAAGCGGGCCGGGCTCGCCTTGCGTCGCCTCGAGGGCGGGCCGGCCTGCTTCGCCGTCGAAGTCTTCGAGGGCAGTTGCACCGACCTGCCGCCGCAGCGCAAGAAATAAGCGGCGGCGTTCCTGCGCAAAAGGGCGACTTCGGGTCGCCCTTTTGCTTTTCCTGTGCTGGCGTTCATGGCGCGCTCAGCCCGCTTCCGGCATTGTCCGGCGACAGCCTGGCGCCGCGGCGCTATGCTTCTTCGCATTCACCCAAAGCCAATCGGAGGGCTTATGAAACTCGCTCTGGCCATTGTTCTTTCTCTGGGCGCTTCCCTGGCCCAAGCCGACACCCTGCTCACCTACCAATCCCCCGGGAAGCCGGTGCGCGAGATCGCCATCGCCGGCGGCAAGGTCAACATGAAGATGAGCGGGGAGAATGCCGATGTCTTGTTCGACACGCGGCTGCGCGCCATGAGCATCGTCAATCATGCCGAGCGGCGCTATATCGTCATGGACGAGGCGGGCATCCAGAAGATGGCCGAGTTCGCCAATCAGATGATGAAGATGATGGAAAATCTGCCGCCCCAGGTGCGCGAGCAGATGAAGGGCATGATGGGCGGGCAGGGCATGCCCGGTCAGCGCGTCGTGCCCCAGGTGCTTATCAAGCGCAGCGGCCGCCGGGACAAGGTCAATGGCATGGGCTGCGAGTTGGTGGAGTCCTGGGTCGATGGCCGCAAGCAGAGCGAGATGTGCGTGGCGCCCCATTCGGCCCTGAAGATCCCGGCGGCGGATCTGGACACGCTCAAGGCCATGTTCGCGTTCAGCAAGCGCGTCACCGAGAAGTTCGAATTCGCCAAGGATCTGGACAATCAATGGCAGCAGCTGGGCGATCAAATCCCCTTGCGCATGATCGACAACTTGGATGGCAATAAACCCGAGCAATTCGAGCTGAAATCGGTGTCCAACGGCAAGCTGCCGGAGTCCCGCTTCACGATTCCGGCCGGCTATCAGCAGCAGAAGATCGAACTGCCGCAGGGCATGCCCGGCATGGGCGGCTGAGTGCCCGCGCTTGGCAGGGGGAGCTTAGGCTCCCCTTGTCGTTTTTGGCGCCCATAGCTTGATCTTGGCTTTACCTTATCCGTCCACACTGCCTCGTGGTCCCATCACTCCGACACGAGGTTCAGCATGCGATTCATTCGACGATTTTCCCTGGATGTCAGGCCCGCCCGCTGGGCCATGGCGTTCGTGGCCCTGGTGGGCCTAGCCTTTGGCTTGTGGGCCTGCGCGGGCCATTCCGTTTCGCCCGCCGAGGCACTGGCACAGGCGCAGCGGGAAACCGCCTTCATAGCCGCACCGGTCGCGGCGCGGCGCGGCAAGATCCTGGCCGTGGTCAGCAGCACGGCGCATTTCCCGGGCGGCAAGAAAAAGGCCGGCTTCGAGCTCACCGAGCTGGCCCGCGCCTACTATGTGTTCGAGGCCAACGGCTATAGCGTGGATATCGCCAGTCCCCGGGGCGGCCTGCCGCCGGCGATGATCGACGAGGACGATATGCAGGCGGCGGACCGCCGCTTCCTGGCGGATGCCGCCGCCCAGGCCAAGCTGGCGGCCTCACGCCCTCTGGCGGAGGTCAAGGGCGCCGGCTATGCGGCGGTGTATTTCGTGGGCGGCAAGGGGGCGATGTTCGATTTTCCGGATAATCCGGACGTACAGCGCCTGGTGAGGGAGATTGGCGAGCTGGGCGTCGTGGGTGCCGTGTGCCACGGCCCGGCGGCGCTGTTGGCGGTGAGGGATGGGCAAGGCAGGCCCTGGATTTCCGGCCGGAACATGACCGGATTCACCAACGAGGAGGAGTTGTTCCTGATCGAAAATGCCCGGGAATTATTCCCCTATTTATTGCAGGACCAGGCTGAGCAGTTGGGCGCGCGCTTCGTGGCGGGGTTTCGTTATCTCGATAATGTCGTCGTCGATGGCCGGCTGGTGACCGGACAGAATCCCTGGTCCACCTGGGGCGCGGCCGAGGCCATGATTCGCGTCCTGGGCCACGAACCGGTGGCGCGGGTGCAAACGGCGGAGGAGGCTTCCGTGGCCATCCTGAAGGCCTACCGGGAAAAAGGCCTGGAGGCGGCACGCGCCCAGGCGAAGGCCTTGCCCCGCCACGACAAGAACCTGCTGCGCATGCACGCCGTGGTGGCGGGCATGGACGGGGCCTTGGGCGATGCCGCCGATCTGGTACGCTTGGCGGGGTGGTGACTCGGGAAGGTGGATGATGACGGCGGAATTCCCCTTGCGCGTCCTCCTGGTGGAGGACGATATCGACGTGGCGGCGAGCCTGGGGGATTTTCTCGCCGCCAGGGGCCTACGCGTGGATTTCGCCTACACGGCGGCGCAGGCGCGGCTGCGCGTGCAGGGCGAGGCCTATGACGTGTTCATCCTCGATGTGAACCTGCCGGATGGCGACGGCGTGGCGTTGTGCCGGGAATTCAAGGAACGCTGGGTCCTGCGCCAGCCGGCCCTGATGCTGACCGCGCGCGGCGAGTTGGGCGATAAGCTGCGCGGCTTCGAGGCCGGGGCCATCGACTATGTGGTGAAGCCCTTCGCGCCGGAGGAATTGCTGGCGCGCCTGCGCGCCATCGCCAGCCATGTGCCGGGTGGCGGCGGCGCCTGCCTGCGGATTGATGATTATTGCTTGGATTTACAGGGGCGCACGCTGTCGCGCGGGGAGCTGCGCCTGAGTCTCACGGCCAGCGCCTATGTGCTGCTGCGCAGCCTGATGTCGGCGCACCCGGGTTCGGTGAGCCGCGAGGCGCTCTGCGCCCTGCTCTGGGAGGACGAGCCGCCGGACAGCGATCCGCTGCGGGCCCATATACTCCAGATGCGCCGGCAATTCGAGGCGCTCTTCGGTTCGCCGCTGATCGCCACGCTGCGCGGGGTCGGCTATCGCTTCGAGGGGGATGGGTGCGCCAACGCAGTTTAAAAAGCTATTTGGCCCGGCAATGGCTGCTGTTCGCGTTTCTGCTCAGCGTCTGTTTTCTCGGCGCGGCGGTCCTTGCCCTGTATATCCTCGAGGATTATTTTCTCGACGAGAAACTGAAGGTCGTCGCGGCGGAGATGTCCGAATCGAAGCCAGGTATTGCCCTTCCGACGGGTTTCCAGGTCTTTTCCCGGGCTGATTTGCCGGCGGATTTACGCCGGGAATTACAGGGCATACAGGATGGCTGGACGCGCGAGTTTCGCCGGGATTCCGGTCGTTATGTGCATGTCCTGTGGCGTGAGCCGCCGGGCGGTCCAGGCTTTGCCCTGGTGTACGACGTCACCGAGGTGATGACCGTCAATCAGGCGCTGCAACGGGTCTGGGTGTTCGCCCTGCTGTTCGTGGCGTTTCTGTTGCTCTGCGCCTATGCGATGGCGGGCGCCTTCGTGCGCGGTCTTTCCGGCGAGGCGCGCCGGCTGTTGGCCGCCATGGCGCGCAGCGATTCGCCGGCCGAGCTGCACTCCATCGCCCAGGGCGAGCGCATCGCCGAATTCGCCGAGCTGGCGCAGCGGCATGCCGAGGTCTGGGCGGAGCGCCTCGCGGCCTTGGCTAGGGAACGTGAGACCCTGGCTTTCCTGGCCCACGAGCTGCGCACGCCCCTGCAATCGGCCCGCGCGAGCCTGGCCTTGCTGATGCCGGAAGTGAGCTCGCCGCCCTGGCAGCGTCTGGCCCGTGCCCTGAACCGCCTGGAGCGGGCCAGTGCCGGCGTCTTGTGGCTGGCAAGCGAAAGCCAATTTCCCGAGGATGTCGAAACACCGCTGGCGCCGATCCTGGACCTGCTCTGCGCCGAGTTCCAGCCCTTGGCCGAGGCGCGCGCTTGTGTTTTCGAACGCCAGGGCACGGCGTCCGGCGCTTGGCCGGTGCCGAGCGAGGTCGCGGAGGCCATCCTGGGGAATGTATTGCTCAATGCCATTCAGCATGGCGCGCCGGGAACGATACTCGTTCGGGCCGACGCCGGGCGGGTAAGCATAGTGAATGCGCTGCTGCCCGAAGCGGGTAACCACGGCTGGGGACTGGGCACCGAATTGGTGCGCCGCCTGGCGGAGAAATTCCGCCTGGAGTTTGCCCGGGGCGAGCATATTCCCGGGTGTTTTTTGGTATGTCTGCGGCCGGCCTAGACCGTCAACCGCGCAGGCAGAATTCCTTGATCAGGTTTTTCAGCAGGTCCACGGTGGGCTGGATGCGGTCCAGGGGCAGGCGTTCGTCCGGCTGGTGGGCGACGGCGATGTCGCCGGGGCCGAGCACGATGGGTTCCATCCCTAAGGACTGGAAGAATCCGGCCTCGGTGGTGTAGGAGGCGGCTTCGGCGGCGTGGCCGGTGAGGCGCTCGGCGGCGCGTACCAGGGCCGAGTCGGCGGGGGCGGCCATGCCGGCCACCGGCGGGCAGAGGCGGGTGACGGTGAGGGCGACGCCGTGCTTGCAGGCCACGGGCTTGAGCCGGTCGCGCACGCGCGTCTCCAGCGCGTCTATGTCCATGCCCGGCAGGGGGCGCAGATCATAGTGCAGCTCGCAGCAGGCGCAGATGCGGTTGGCATTGTCGCCGCCGTGGATGTAGCCGAGGTTGAGGCTGGGGTAGGGGTAGTTGAAGGCCGGATCGCTGTGTTCCTTCTGTAATTCCGTCCTCAGGGCGATAAGCTCGGCGATGGCCTCGTGCATGGCCTCCAGGGCGCTCTTCCCGTAGCGCGGATCGCTGGAATGGCCGGACTGGCCGGCGATGCGCACCGACTCCATGAGGATGCCCTTGTGGGTGCGCACCGGCTTCATGCCGGTGGGCTCGCCGACGATGGCGTATTTGGCCTTCGGCTTTCCGGCATGGAGCAGTGCCCGTGCTCCCTCCATGGAGGTTTCCTCGTCGGCGGTGGCGAGGACGATGACTGGCGCCTTCAGGTCCTTAGCCTTCAGTTCCTTGACCGCCTCCAGCACCAGGGGGAAGAAGCCCTTCATGTCGGCGACGCCGAGCCCGAAGAACTCGCCGCCGCGCTCGGTGAGCATGAAGGGATCGCTCTTCCAGGCGCCGTGATCATAAGGAACGGTGTCGGTGTGGCCGGCCAGGACCAGGCCGTCCGGGCCTTGCCCCAGCGTCGCGATCAGGTTGTATTTCCCCGGCGTCCCAGGCACCTCCAGGATCTCGCAGGCGAAACCCAGGGCGGACAGCCATTCCGCCAACTGGTCGATGACCGGGCGATTGCTCTGATCCAGCTCGGCGAAGCCGGAGGAGATGGAGGGTAGGGCGATCAGGCGCTGCAACTGCTGGACCAGGGGAGGGAGGCTCGGGCTCATGGCGGTTCCGGGGACGGTTTTCATCAGTCTATCAGGGCACTATGCATTGTGCATCGCGCCGGGCGCGGCCAAGTAAGTGCTTAACCCGGCGGCGTTTTTTACGCGCCTGCCGCTATCGGTTATGCTTAAGCCCGCGCATTATGCATTCGCAGTATGCAGGATTGAAAGAATAAATATGCAATGCCTTGCATAATAATGCTTGGCTGTGTACTCTTGCGGAGGTCTTAAGGATGTCCATGAAAGCGCGACGCCGGAATCGCGTCCTGGAATTGATTGCGGAGCAGGCCATTCACAGCCAGGAGCAGCTGCAACAGCTTCTGGAGGCGGACGGCATTCCCGCGACCCAGACCACCCTGAGCCGGGATCTGACCGACTTGGGCGTGTGGAAGGGGCCGAACGGTTACACGGCCGGCAACGAGGTGGCGGCGCCCAAGCCCAGCCTGAACGAGCTGCGCCGGACGCTGAACGCGGTCTTGCTGAGCATGGTGCCGGCCCAGAACCTGGTGATCCTGCGCACCGGGCCGGGGCGGGCCAATACCCTGGCCTGGGAGCTGGACCGCGCACAACTGTCATTAGTGCTCGGTACCATCGCCGGGGACGACACGATTTTTATCGCCACGGCTTCCCATGAGAAGGCGGGCGAGTTGATTGATATGTTCAACGAGATGATGGGCGAGTCGTAAATCGCGACGCCGCCCGGGGAGACCTTCATGGTGCGGGCGGCGATTATCGGAGCAAGCGGTTACGGCGGCGCGGAGCTGGCGCGGCTGGTCCTGCGCCATCCGAAGCTGTCCCTGGCCGGTCTCTATGTCCAGCCCAGCTCCTCCGCTGCCGGCCAGGCCTTCTCGGCCCTCTATCCCCGCCATGCCGGCGAGATCGACGAGCTCATCCAGGTCCTGGATTTCGCGGCGCCGGTCCTGGATGCCGACGTAGCCTTCCTGGCCCTGCCCCACGAGGCCAGCCTGGAGCTGGCGCCGAAACTTCTGGCACTGGGTCTCATCGTCGTCGATCTGTCCGGCGCCTATCGGCTCGCCGCCGAAGACTACCCGTCCCATTACGGTTTCGAGCACACCCAGGCCGATGCACTGGCCCGGGCGGTCTACGGCCTGCCGGAGTTCTATGCGCCGGCCCTGGCCGAGGCCAGGCTCATCGCCGCGCCCGGCTGCTATGTGACGGCCGCGACCCTCGCCCTCAGGCCCCTGGTGGCGGCCGGCCTCTTGGCCGAGGGCGCCGTGCCCATCGTTCATGCCGTGTCCGGCGTGTCCGGGGCCGGCAAGACCCCCAGCGCCAAGACCCATGTCTGCGAAGTGAGCCTGGAGCCCTACAACGTCTTCGGCCACCGCCACCAGCCGGAGATGCGCCGTTATATCGGCGCGCCCGTGCTGTTCACGCCGGTCCTGGGCCATTACCAGCGCGGCATCCTGGCCAGCTGCTATGCGCCCGCCAAGGCCGGCGTCACGGCGGAGCAGGTGCACGCGGTCTTCGCCGAGGCCTATGCCGACGCGCCCCTGGTGCGCTATTCGGATAAGCGCCTGCCTTCCGTGGGCGCCGTGGAATACACCGCCTATTGCGACGTCCATGCGCGGCTCGATGCCGCCACCGGCCAGCTCGCGGTGTTCTCGGCCCTGGACAATCTGCTCAAGGGCGCCAGCGCCCAGGCGGTGCAGGCCTTGAACGTCCGGCTGGGCTTCGCCCAGGAGCTGGGTCTCACGGGAGGCTTGCAGTGAACGCGGAACTCGTGGCTAAGCAGCCCCTGGTGATCAAGCTGGGCGGCGCCCTGATCGACGAGCCGGGCGTGCGTGCCGAACTGGTGGGCAAGCTCAAGGCCCTGCATGCCAGCGGTCAGCGCTTCGTCCTGGTGCACGGCGGCGGCAAGGCCGTGGATGCCCAGTTGGCCAAACTCGGCCTCAAGTCCGAGAAACGGAATGGCCTGCGGGTCACGCCGAAAGAGCATATCGAGCAGATCGTTGGGGTGTTGGCCGGGCAGATGAATGCCCAGCTCTGCGCCTCGCTCCTGGACTCGGGCATCCCCGCCGTGGGCCTGTCCCTGGCCGATGGCGGAACGACCTATGCGGAAGCCCTGCCCGAGTTGGGCTTCGTGGGCCGGGTCAAGCCGGGCAATGCGGCCCTGCTGTCCGTGCTGCTCGCCAGCGGCTTCGTGCCGGTCTTGTCCTCCATCGCGCAAGGCGAGGGCGAGTGCCTGAACGTCAATGCCGACGATGCCGCCGAGGCGGTGGCCAGCCTCTTGGGCGCCCAGGCCCTGGTCCTGCTCACCGACGTGGCGGGTGTCCTGGACGGGCGGGGGCAGTGCCTGCCGCGCCTGGACCGCTCCGCCATCGACCAGCTGATCGCGGCCGGCACCATCAAAGGCGGCATGACCCCCAAGGTCCTGGCCGCCCACAAGGCCAGCGCCATCAGCGGCGCGCCGGTCCTCATCACCCATTGGCGACGAGCCGACGCCCTTGCCGGATTGCGGCAGGGGCAGGCAATGGGAACCCTGATCGTCGCCTAATCGGTTTTTGAGGAATTCATCATGTTGAGTATCGCCAAGGCGCAGAGCGCGCCTCTATCGGAATTTCCCCAGCATTTCCTGTCCGTCGCGGATCTGTCGCGGGAACAGGTCCTGGAAGTGTTTGCCCTGGCCGCTGAGCTGAAGCAGAAGGCCGCGCCCCTGCTCGCCGGCAAGCAGGCCGCCCTCTTGTTCGAGAAGCCGTCTTTGCGCACCCGTGTCAGCTTCGAGGCGGGCCTGAGCCGGTTGGGCGGCCATGCCATCTACCTGGACCACCAGGCCCAGCGCCTGGGGGCGCGGGAAGCGGTCAAGGACTATGCGAAGAACCTGGAACGCTGGGTGGACGTGCTTGTCGCCCGGGTGTTCAGCCACAAGACCCTGGCCGAGCTGGCCGCCCACAGCCGCATCCCGGTGGTCAACGCCCTCTCGGACCAGGAGCATCCCTGCCAGGCCCTGGCGGATTTCTTCACCCTGGCCGAGCAGGGCCTGGATCTGGGCTCGCTCAAGCTGGCCTATGTGGGCGACGGCAATAACGTCTGCCAGTCCCTGGTGCTTCTTGCGGCGATCTTCGGCTGCCAGATGACGGTGGTCACGCCCTGGGGCTATGAGCCGGACGCGGACTTGATGCTCAAGGCCGGCGATATCGCCAAGGCGAGCGGCGCGGTGATCAAGCTCGGTCACGATACTGCAATGCTCGCCGGCCACGATGCGGTGTACACGGACACCTGGGCGTCCATGGGCCAGGAGAGCGAGCACGACGACCGCGTGCGGCTGTTCTCGGCGCTGCAGGTCAACGAGAAGCTGATGCAGGGCCAGGGCCTGAAATATTTCATGCACTGCCTGCCGGCGCACCGGGGCGAGGAAGTGACCGATGCCGTGATCGACGGCCCGGGCTCCCTGGTCTACGAGCAGGCGGAAAACCGCATGCATGTGCAGAACGCGCTGCTGGCGCTGTTGCTGGGGTGACTAAATCCCCCGTTCGTCCTGAGTAGGCCGAAGGCCGTATCGAAGGATGAATGGGGACTGCGGTGCTTCGATACGCCGCTGACGCGGCTACTCCGCACGAACGGTTTGTTTTTCAAAGTTTGTTTTTTGGCCTTTTAACTGGAACTGAAATGACTCAAGGCATGCCTCTGCGGGTACGGGTTGGCGACGGTGTGGAGCCGGGCGCGTTGCTGGATTTGCTCAACACCCAGTTCGACTGCGAATACCGCGCCGGTGTGCTGACCGTGGCGAAGACGCTGCGCGCGTCCGCCGTGGCCAATGGCGGGACCCTGGTCCATGGCGAGCACATCGTGCCCGTGCCCCTGCGCAAGAATGCCGTGGAGGTCATGCCGGCCACGCTCGCCGATGTGGACGATATCGTGCGCATCGTCGCCTACTGGGCGCGGGAAGGGGAAAACCTGCCTCGCGACGAGAGCAGTATCGTCAAGCAGATCCAGGATTTCGTGGTGGCCAAGCAGGGCGATGCCGTGGTCGGTTGTGCGTCCTTGATGGTCTACAACCGCAAGCTGGCGGAGATCCGTTCCCTAGGGCTTCTGCCCCTGTCCCAGGGCAAGGGCGGCGGCTCGGCCATCGTCCAGGCCTGTCTGGACCGGGCCCGGCATCTGCAGGTGAAGACCGTGTTCGTCCTGACGCGCGTCCCGGATTTCTTCGCCCGCCAGGGCTTTACGCTCTCCGACAAGGCCGAGCTGCCGGAAAAGGTCATGAAGGACTGCCAGTTCTGCCCCAAGCAGAATGCCTGCGACGAGATCGCCATGGTGTTGCCGCTGGAGTAAGGCTTGGGCTTACCGAATGAAGTCAGACGCAGCGCCCGTGCGGGGTGAAAGGGGGCCAAACTGGATTCCCGCCGGGCGCTGCGCTCTGCTTCTCCTCACCAGGAGAAACCGTCCATTCTTCGATACGCCGCCATTCGGCGGCTACTCAGGACGAACGGACTTGGTTTCCGAGCAACTACTTAACCGGCGGCGTATTGTCTGCCGGCGGCATCTCCCCCTCCCGGTCCTCCGGGCGCGGCGGCCGGTGGAAGGCCAGGATGACCTCGAAGCGGGCCAGCTGGTCGGGCGTCAGGACGCCGGACAGGCGGCTGCGCGTCTCTTCTCGCAAGGCCTCCATGGCCGGGCGCTGCGCCTCGCGCGCTTCCCGCTGCAGGGCCATGCGCTTCTCGTGCTGGCTGTGCATGATGACCTCGAAATCGGTGAGTTGTTCGGTACTCAGGCTCAGGGCTAGCCCCAGGCTATGCCAGTCCGGTTCGGGCGGGCGCATGCCCTCGGCGTGCACGGCGAAGCTGGCGCCGAGATAGAGGGCGAGCAGGCTCAAGGGGAACATCATGGCGGTCTCCAAAACGCAGTGTGCTTGGGGGAGACTCTAGAGCGACGGCGTGCAGCAAATGTGTAGCAATCAAGGAAGCTCGTATTTGTAGCCGACGCCGTAGACCGAGTGGATCAGCTCCAGTTCGGGCGCGGCCTGCTCCAGCCTGCGGCGCAGCTTCTTGATATGGCTGTCGATGGTGCGGTCGGCGACCACCCGGTTGTCCGGGTAGATCCGGTCCATGAGCCGGTCGCGGGAGTAAATGCGCCCCGGTTCGGCGGCCAGGATGCGCAAGAGCTGGTATTCCACCGCCGAGAGCTCCAGGACCTGGCCTTTGAGGCAGGCGCGCAGCTTGCTGTCCTCGAAGCTGAGCAGGGCGCTGGCGCTAGCTCCCGGCTGGCGCCGGCGCAGCTGGGCCTTCACCCGGGCCACCACCTCGCGCAGGCTATAGGGTTTGCAGATATAGTCGTCGGCGCCCAGTTCCAGGCCCAGCAGGCGGTCGATCTCCTCGACCCGGGCCGTGGCCATGAGGATGGGCACATCGGAGAACTGGCGCAGGGCGCGGCAGACGCTCATGCCGTCCAGGCCGGGCAGCATCAGGTCGAGGATGATGGCATCGGGTCCGTGGCTGCGCACCCAGTCGCAGACTAGGGCGCCGTCGGCGAGCACATGAGCCTCGTAGCCGGCCTGGACCAGGAATTCCGCCAAGAGCTCGGCGAGCCTGGCCTCGTCCTCGACGATAAGAATCTTTGCGCTCACGCGTGTTTGACTCCATTAACTAACCTCTGAATAAGTCCATCCTGAGCTTATTCAGAACGCAAAGTCCGGCGCATGTCCGTACTTTGCTCACGACAAATCAATCACTTGCGTGATCGATTTGCGGGCCGGCCATCCTTGGCCGGCGGAAGCTCTGACCTTTTCAGAGCTTCCTTAAAGGTGAATACCAGGCGCAGGCCGCCCAGGGGGCTGGCCTCGGCGCGGATTGCCGCCTCGTGGGCGGCGGCGATGTTGGCGACGATGGCGAGTCCTAGGCCACTGCCGCCGGTGGCGCGGGCCCGGCTGGCATCGGCGCGGTAGAAGCGCTCGAACAAATGGGGCAGGGCGGTCGCCGGCACGCCCGGCGCCGAGTCCTCCCAGACCAGGCGCAGCTCCCCCCGCGTCATCAGGGCGACCCTGACCCGGCCGGGCGCATCGGTGTAGCGCAGGCTGTTCTGGGCCAGGTTTTGCACCAGCTGCGCCAGGCGCCGGGCGTCGCCGCGAAAACCGGGCGGGGCGGCGTCGGCGACGAAGTCCAGGGCGAGGCCGGCCCGCGCGAAGCTCGTGCTCAGGCCCTCCAGCTCGTCCTCCACGAGGGTCTTCAGATCCAGGGGGCGGAACTCGTAGCGCAGGGCCGCGCGATCCGTGGCCAGGAGCTCGCGCACGTCGTCGACCAAGTGGCTCAAGCGTTCGGTCTGGGCGCGCAGGCCCCGCTGGATGCCCGGTCCGAATTCCTGGATCCCCGCCTCCAGGGCCTCCAGCTCGGCCTGCATGACCGCCAGGGGCGTGCGCAGCTCGTGGGCCAGGTCGGTGAGCCATTGGCGCTGGGACTCGCTGTGTTCCGCCAGGGCCAGGGCCAGGCGGTTCACGTCGCCGGCCAGGCGTCCCAGTTCGTCCGGTGTGTCCTCGGGCAGGCGCACCGCGAAATCCCGCGCCATCAGCCGGCTCACCGCATCGGCGATGCGCCGCAGGGGCGCGAGCAGGACCCGGGATAATGGCCAGGCCAGGCCCAGGGCCAGCAGGATGGACACGCCCAGGCCGATCAAGAGCATGCGCTCCTGGGCTTCCAGGAACAGGGCATCGGCCTGGCTGGAGACGCGTTGCACGGGCATGCGCCCCACATAGCCCAGGGCTCGACCTTGAGCATCGTTGAGGGGCAGTAGCTCCAGCTCGGCGAGCGGCAGTTCCGGGCCGTAGACGATGCGCCGCTCGGCATCCAGCAGGACCACGGGAACCCGCGCCGCGCCCGGCGGCGGGCGTTGGGCCCGGGGACCCTGGATTCGGGAGCCGTTTGGACCGGGCCGGCGTCCCTCGCCACGGCGCGGCGGTCCCAGGCCCAGGGGAGCCTCGCCCTCCGGCGGGCCGTCCTGAGCCTCCGGTCCCGGCACGCCGGCGAACACCCGGCGCACTTCCTCGTGCCACAGCCGAGCGTCCCAGAGCAGCCGGGCGAAGGCCTGTTCATCACCATAGCGCGCCGCCAGGCGGTCGCGGAAATCCACCACCTGCAGGCGCTGGGCCTCGTCGAGATAAGCGATGAAACCCCGCTCGAAATTCAGCCGGGTCAGGGTATAGAGCAGCAGGACCAGGCTGACGCCCATCAGGGCGAGAGCCAGGGCCAGGGTGCTGCGTAGACTGAGCCGGGCGAAGAGGGGCATGGGCGAGGTGTCGAGAGGGTGCTCCGGCCATTATGAACGAGGCCGGAGCGGATGCCAGGGGGCAGTGCGCACTTGCACGGTGTTTTCACAAAGTCGGCTCAGAAGCGCCGTCCTGCCTGTACCAGCCATTCCCGTTCCGGCAGCGGGTAGGCGTTATAGGCCTCGCTGAACAGGCTGCGCACGCCGTAGTCGTAGACCTTTCGCCCGGTGGCATTGTTGACGCTCAGGCTGAAGTCCCAGTCGCCGGGGCGGTAGGCCAGGCGCAGGTCCACCAGGGTACGGCCCGGGATCTGGCGGCCGAAGTCATTGGCCTCGTCGTTGTCGAAACGGCGCCGGCTCTCGTAGCGGCCGTCGGCGGCCAGGCTCCAGTCGGCGGCGAGGTTCCAGTCGAAACCGAGCAGGGCTGCGGTCTTGGGCACCAGGGGTACATCATTGCCGTCGAAGGCGCCGGCCCGGAAGCGGGCCTGGCGGTAGCCGTAGTTGCCGCGCAGGGCGAGTTCCTCGGCGAGCTGCCAACGGGCTTCCAGTTCCAGGCCGCGGCGCGCCGTCGGATCCAGGTTCTGGTTGCGGAATTCCACCGGGTTGAAATGGATCTCGTTTTCCAGGCGCTGGGCATAGACGCTGGCGCTGGCGCTCAGGGCCTCGCCCTCGTAGCGCAGGCCGGTCTCCAGGTGACGGGCGGTCTGGGCTTTCAGCCGGCTGAATTCCTGGGAGAAGTCCGTGCCCAGCTGGAACAGCTCGTCGATGGTGGCGAAGCGCAGGCTGCGGTTGGCCTGGACGTAGTAGCTCCAGCCGCCGGCCAGGGCCTGCTGCCAGCCCAGCTGCCAGCTCGTGGCATGCTCATCGTCGGACAGCGGCGCGGCCTGGCTCTCGAAGTCGCTGCCGGGCGCCGTGGGATCCAGGCGGTCGCGGGCTTCCAGCTCGACGCGCTGCCAGCGTGCCCCCAGGCTCAGTTCGCCGCCGGCTAGCTCGAAGCGGGACAGGCCGTAGAGGGCGGCGGCCTCGCGGCTGGCGGCGAGGCGGTGCACGGGCGGGGTGTCGGCGCGCTGGGCGCGCTCGCTGTCGTAATCGGCGCGGGACAGGTCCAGGCCAAGGTCGTGGCGGCTGCCGTCCAGGTTCCAGGCCAGGCGCGGGGTGAAGGCCTTGTAGTCCAGTTCGGCCTGCACATGGCGGGCATAGGCGCCGCCGAAGTCGTAGTCGTCGTAGAAGGCCTCCTGGTCCTTGCGGCGCAGGTTGGCGTCGGCGAGGAAGTCCAGGGTCGTGCTGAGTTCGGCGCTGTAGCCGACGGTGGCGGCGGTGGCGCGCTTGTCGGCGAAGTCGTTGGGCGTGGCGCTGCCGCGCCGGTCATCGCGCAGCTGGTCCAGGCCCGGCTTGACCTTGCGCACGCCGGGCAGTTCCTGTTCCTGCTCGTCGCCTTCCAGGCGGAAGAGCCAGCGGCCGCTGCCGGTCTGGCGTTGCAGCTCGGCGCTGCCGCTCGTTTCCGTGAGGGCACTGTTGTCGCGGTAGCCGCCCTGGCGCAGGCGCTGCCCGGACAGGGCGAGCACGCCGTCCTCGCCGGCCCAGCGGCCCTGGGCCGTGAGGCTGTTGCGGTCGTGGCTACCGGCCTCGATCTGCACGGCGCCGCTGGTGCCCGGCTCCAGGCCCTGCTCGGTGATGATATTGATGACGCCGGCGCTGGCGCCGTCGCCATAGAGCACGCCGCCGGCGCCGCGCAGGATCTCGATGCGCTGGATGCGCGCCAGGGGCAGGGCCGCCAGATCGGTGGCGGACAGGTCCAGGTCCGACAGGCGCCGGCCGTTCAAGAGGAAGAGCGTGTTCTGGCCGGCGGTGACGCCGTAGCCGCGCAGATCCACCGTGGTCTGGGCGCCATTGCCGTAGAGCGAGGACAGGCTGATGCCGGCCTGGCGGGCCAGGACGCCGGCCAGATCGACGACCGGCAGGCACTGCCAGTCGGCGGCGGTCAAGACGGTGAGGTTAGCGCCGGCCAGGCCGGCCGGCAGGCGGCTGCCGATCACGGTCAGGGTTTCGGGCTGCTCGCCGGCATGCGCGGCTAAGGAAAAGGACAGGGCCGCCAGGACGGCGAGGGATAGACGGGACATGATGACTCCTCAAGGACGCTCACCCGCGCCTCATTGGCTGATATTCATGAAAGGCCGGTCTCCGGACTCGTCCACGGAGGCATTGCTAGCGATGCCTTGTTGGACTCACCGTTGCGGGGGCAGTGTCGGCTTGGGCTGGGCATGAAGCTTCATGCCCGGGCGAGCGTGTGCGCGCTCGCGTGCTGACCGACTTCCCGTTTCACTCCTGGCACGAGTGGCCTGTATGGGTAATTCGTTAACTTGAGTTCGGATGCATGAAGCCCTGAGACAAGGCGCCGCGACGAGCCATAGCAGGGCTATGGCAAGGAGCGGCAACGCCGTATCAGGGTTTCAGGCGCCGAAATCGGGTAACGGAATTATCCACACAGGCCACCATGGAGCACCTTTCACAGGGGGCCTCAGCCCACGGGGGCTGCGACGAGGCGCAAAGGGTAGGGAGTGTGGACCGCGCTGTCAAAGCTGGAATGGTTATATGCACGGGCGTTCGCGGCTGTGCTCTGGGTGGCGGATTTTTAGCCAGGGTTCGGGTAAACTTCCGCCAAGTCCGCCGCCAGGGCGGTCTGCGACTATGGGATGCGGTGACCGGCCAAGCGGATGGGGCCGGCCTTACGATCGGAGAGTGGAATGGCCTTGATCATGGTGGTCGACGACGACGCGCAGTTGCGAAGGCTGCTCGCCGAGCTCATGCGCCGCGATGGTCACCAGGTCCTGGAGGCCGACGACGGCGACGTGGCCCTGCGCCTGTTCCGTCAGCAGCCCGCCGAGCTCATCATCACCGATATCCTCATGCCCAATACCGAAGGCCTGGAACTGATCCGCCGAACCCGCGAGCTCAAGCCGGATGTGCGCCTGATCGCCTTCACCGGCGGCGGCCGCCTGGATCCGGAAGATTGTCTGAAATTCGCCGAGGGGATGGGCGCCGATCGGGTGTTCACCAAGCCGGTGCCCCTGGCGGAGTTGAGGCTGGCGGTGGCGGAGCTGCTGGGCTGAGCCGCAAACCGTCCATCCTTCGATATGGAGTTCTGCGAACTCCTACTCAGGAACCGTAGCCCGGATGCAGGTCCGAAGGACCGGAATCCGGGGTCTTGCATGCGGCTGCGGTGACCCCGGATTCCGGCTGCGTCTCCATCCAGGCTACACAATCACCTTCTAGGCGTCCTGCTTGACCGTGAACCAGAAGCGGCTGCCCTTGCCCGGTTCGCTGCTGACGCCGATTTCCCCGCCCATCAGGGCGGTCAGTTCTCGAGCGACGATAAGGCGCAGGCGCCCGGCGAAGCTGGCGTTGGTGAGCTTGCTGCTCTGGTCCAGGGAGTCGAACAGGCCGGCTTGGGCGTCCTTGGGGATACCGACGCCGGTATCCACCACCGAGAAACGCAGGTAGCGGGTCTCCGCCGGCTGCAGGATGTCCACGTAGACCGCCACTTCGCCGTCCTTGGTGAAGCGCACGGCATTGCCCACCAGGTTGGACAGGATCTGCTGGATGCGCAGGGGATCGCCGACGACATGCTCGGGCACGCCCTCGTTGATGTTGAATTCCAGGCGCAGGCCCTTGTCCTGGGCATGGGGCTTGAGCTGGGCCACCACCTCGTTGACCAGCTTCTGCACCGGGAAATGCTCGGGCCTGAGCTTGAGCATGCCCGCGTCGAGCTTGGAGAAGTCCAGGATATTGTTGAGGTTTTCCACCAGGGTATGGGTGGAGCGGCTGGCGATGTTGATGAGCTCGCGGGGTTCGCCCGGCAGCTCGTACTGGCGCAAGAGCTCCAGCATGCTGCTCATGCTGTGCATGGGCGTGGTGATCTCGTCACCCATGCGCGACAGGAATTCGCTCTTGGTGCGCGGTGCGCGCAGGGCCTCGTCGCGGGCCCGGCTGGCGGCGGCCAGCTGCTTCTTGAGCCGCTCCAGCTCTTGTTCCAGTTCGGCGCCACGGCGCTGTGCCTGTTCGGTCTCGGCCTGCACACTGTTGAAGGCCTGGTGCACCTGTCCCGCGATCTGGCCCAGGGGATCGGTGGCGGTGGCGGCAGCCAGGGCGGTCAGGGCGGCATCGCGTTGTGCCGGGTTGTTCAGGGCGGCGGCGCTGGCGGCCAGGGCTTGTTCCCGGGCCAGTTGGCCGCGCAGGCTTAACAGGCCCAGCCCCAGGCCGGCGGCGCCCAGCAGCAGGGCGGTGACGGCGATGGCCCAGTCGCCGGCGCTGGTGCTGGAAGGAGCCTGCCAGCGCAGGCCGAGCGTGAGGGCCGGGCCGCCGTCCAGGCTCAGGGGGGCGGTCAGTTCGTTGCCGCTGCCGGCGGTCTCGATGCGCTGGCCGTTCAGGTTCAGGCTGACCGGCAGGCTTAAGGTCGCCGACCAGTCCTCGACCAGGGGCTGGTCGAGGACGCGGGCGCCCAGCAGGAGGCCGACGACCTGGCCGCCGCGTTCCAGGGGCTGGGCGAAGAGCAGGGCGGGGCTGCCGCGGAATTCGCCGCCGAAAACCAGGGACTTGCCTTGCGCATAGCTGGCCTTGACGAGCTCGCCGAAACCCAGGCTCTCGGCGCTGCGGCTGGGGGCATTGGGGAGGTGCAGGCTGTTGCTGCTCCGGTCGTGGTAGGCCAGGGCGCTCAGGCCCAGATGGCGGCCGATGCCGGCCTGTAGCCCTAGGCGCTCGTCGCTGATGGGGCTGCCCAGGGCCTCGGCGTTCTGGTTGAGGCCCAGGAGATAGCGCTGGACGGAGTCTTGGGTCCGGCGGCTGGTCTCGCCCAGGCGGGCGAGCTGAAGGGCTTCGAGTTGAGCGCCTTCGTCGGATTTGGGGCGCAGACTGGTCAGGCCGACGCCGGCTAGTGCGGCGGCGAGCAGGGCCAGGGGCAGCGCGGGTTTGATGCTGAGTGGCATGGTCTTATAGGTCTTTTGTGATGCTGGACTCGATCCGCGCCCCTCCGGCGCAGATCTTCGAGCATAGCATGCGCTAATGCCGGCATCGGTTTCGATGAACCCCGTTTAGTGCAAATCCTGTCTCAGTCCCAGGAGGTGGGTGAGCAGGCGATGGGCCGGCAGGTCCAGGCCCAGGGCCTCGCCCCGCAGCAACAGATATCCATTGATATAGACCAACTCGGTTCGCCGCCCGGCGCGCAGGTCCTGGCACATGGAGGAATAGTTCTGTGCGGTCTGGGCCGCCACGAAGCGGGCGCGCACCAGGAGCTCGCCGGCTTCGCCCGGTAGCCGCAGGGCCCGGTACAGGTACTCGGTCTCGGCGCAGAGCTGGGCGAGCAGGGCCGGGCCGTGAGGTTCGTGCAAGAGCTCGCCGTTTCGGCATTGCAGCAGGGCCGTGGCGGCATTGATGGCGCCATTGACCGCCAGTTTCTGCCAGAGCCTGGCCTCGATGTCCGGGGCGTAATGGCAGGCGATGCCGCTCAGGCTCAAGGCATCCACCAGTTCCCGGCCCCGGACCTCGTCCTCGGGCCGCTCGGCGCCCAGCCAGAGCTCGCCGCTGCCGGCGCGCACGATGCCGCCGTCGGCCTTGCGCCAGGCTCCCTGGGTCGTGGTGGCGGGAAATACCCGGCAGCCGGCCAGGCTGGCCGCAGCTTCCTCGCGATAGCCCAGGCCGTTGGGTAGGAGCACGACCGCGGTGTCGGGACCCAGGCGCGGCGCCAGTCCTGCTAGGGCCGGCGCCACGTCATAGGCCTTGGTGCAGACCAGGAGGCGGCGTATGGGCGGCCCGTCCGGGCCGGCGGCTTCGGCGGGCAGGAGCAGTTCCTGGTCTTGATCGCCCAGGTCCAGGACCAGTCGGCGCCGGCCGTCGGCGGGGCTTGTGCGGGTCAGCAGCACGACCTCCTGACCGGCCAGGGCCAGGAGCCCGGCCCAGAGACCGCCCAGGGCGCCGGCGCCGAGGATATGCCAGGGCTCATTCATCGTGTTGCTCCGGGATAGGCAAGGGATCGAGTGTGTAGCGGCTATCGGCCTGGCGCAGAGGCGTGGTCATCCGCGCCGCGTCGCGCGGTGCCTTCACCAGGGCCTCGGGCAGGCCGTAGAACTGTTGCAAGAGGCGCAGCTTGGGGCTGGAGCCGGAGGCAAACTCCAGGTTCAGCCTCCAGGTCTGGGGCGGCGCGCCCAGCAGGAAATGGGCCTGCCAGTTCGCCGGGGTCGCATGGGCATCCGCTATGCGCAGGCTCGTTGCCGGGCCCTCGTCGCGCAGCAGGCCCAGGATCGGCGCCGTGCTGGTCACTTCCAGGAGCAGCCGACGCCGGCCGGCCTTCGACTCGTCGCCGAGTATCCGCACGCTCGGCGCCGGCAGGCCCAGGCGCGGCGCGGCGGCGCTCAGGGTTTGCTCGGCCCAGGCGTAGGGCAGGGGCAGGCCGCCTTGCGCGGGCGCCGCGCCCAGGAACTGGGCGGTCCAGGCATCGGTTTCGTGGCCGGCGGCCAGCCACAGGGCCTGGCCTTGCGGGCGCTGTTCCAGGTGCATCACATGATCCGGCTGGGCATGCTCGGCATCGAAACGGCTCTGCACCAGGGCCCAGGCGGTGAGGCCGGCGGCGGCCAGGGCCAGGCTCAGGTTCGGCCGCAGGCGCGCCGGCCAGAGCGCGCTCAGGACCGGCGCCAGGGCGATGAAATAAAGCGCCGCCAGCAGGGCGATGGCGCCGAACAGGGCCGGACTCAGGGCGATGCGCAGTTGCAGCAGCAGGGGCAGGACCAGGAAGGGGCCGGCGCCGAGCAACAGGGCGCGGGCCGGCAGCCAGGCGTCCCGGGCCGGCGGCAGCAGGGCCAGGCTCAGGCCCAGGGCCGGCAGGACCAGGAGCGGGCTGGCGCCGGGCATCCAGGCCGTGGCGGCCAGGCCGGCTAGGGTCAGCAGCCAGGCCGTCGCGCGTGGCGCCTGGTCCTCGCGGCGGTAATGCCGGAAGCCCACCAGGGCCAGGACCGCCAAGAGGAGCGCCGCCGTCAGCCAAGCCGTGCCATAGGCCTCGCCATTGCTCAGCCAGTGGTAGGGCGGGTTGAGGCGCTTCAGGCCCAGCCACAGGCCCTGGCCCAGGGCGAAGGCCAGGATCAGCGTCAGGCCCAGCCGGCCCAGGCCGCGCAGGAGCTCGGCCGGGCGCGGGCCGCTGCGGACCTGGGCGAGGGTCAGGGCCGCCAGGCTCAGCAGGGCCAGGGCCCAGGCGGCGGCGCCGTCGTAATGCACCAGGCCGCCGCCAGGCAGGCTGAAGTAGATGCTGTCCCGGTCATGGCGGAGCTGGCGTAGGTCCACAGCTCCGAAGTGCCGGCTCAGGGCCAGGAGGTACTCGCCCTGGTGTTGCAGGCTGCCCCGATCCAGGTTTTCCGGACTGTCCTGGCGCGAGTGGTAATGAGTCAGGCCGTCGATGAAGGCGAAGTTGAGCCCGGGCTTGCCGGCGCGCTTGTAGACCGAGAAATCCGTGTCATTGGGCAGGCGCTTATAGACCTCGTAGGTCAGGGAATTGGCCACCAGGGGCGCGCCGCTGGCCGCCGCCTCGCGGACGAGCTCGGCATTGCCGGCGCTGGTCTCGAACAGAAAGGCTGGGCCGCGATGGCCGCGTGCCTCCACGTTCAAGACCAAGGCCACGTCCTTGAGGGCCGGGTGGCGCGCGAAGGCCTCGGCGCCCAGGAGGCCCATTTCCTCGCCGTCGGAGAGCAGGACCCAGAGATCGTTGGCTAGGGCCGGGCCGGTCTTCAGGGCGCGCAGGACTTCCAGGATGGCCGCCACGCCGCTGAGATCGTCGGCGGCGCCCGGGCCGGTGGGCACCGAGTCGTAATGGGCGGTGAGCAGGATGGCGCCGCTCGTGCTCCGGCCCGGTAGCCGCGCCAGGAGATTCTCCACCCGGGCGGTGCTGCGGTATTTCTCGCTATGGCCGAGCTGGGGCAACAACTCCGCGTTGAGACCCATGCCCCGCAAACGCGCCAGCAGGGCATCGCGCACCCGCCCGTGCTCGGCGCTGCCCAGGGGGTGGGGAGCGCGGGCCAGGGCCTGCACATCGCCCAGCGCGCGTGCCGCGCTGAACCGCGCGGGGGGCGCATCCAGGCCCTGGGGCGTCGGCGGCCGGTAGACCGCGAGGCCGGCGGCGAAGGCCAGCAGGAGCGCCAGTACGGCGGCGAGGCGGGCGGGCGCGGACCTAGGCATGGGCATCCTTTTCAGTCGAGGGCTATCTCGGGGCCCGTTGATATCGGGAGCTATTGATATCGGGAGCTATTGATCTCGGGACTTGTTGATTGTGCGCAGATTTCCCAAACTTGACTATGCTTCGCTTAAAGGTCGCTCTCGACTAGCAAGGGCAGGCCCCAGCAAGACCAGAGGTGGCGACCCAGGCCCCGCCGTCGCCGGATGAAAAGAACACGAGTCTCTCCCATGACCAAAACCATCAGCTTCAAGCTCAACGTGTTGTTCGTCGCTGTCGTGACCGGCTTATTGCTGGTGTTCGCGAGCTTCAACTACGTCACCGCGCGCAATGCCATGCTCTCGCGCATGACCACCGCGAACCAGGCCGTGCTCTCGCGCCTGGGCGGTTCCCTGCCGCCCACCATCTGGAATTTCGACAAGCAGCAGCTGGCGCGTATCGTCGAGTCGGAGATGGGGGGCGAGTTCGTGCGCGCCATCCTGGTCTATGGCGAGAAGGACTATATGGAAGGCCGGGTCAAGGACGAGAACGGCAAGCTGGGCACGCCCGCCGGCGAGCCCAAGGACCAGGAGGGCGCCATCACCCGCGATCTGGAGTACGAGGAAGGCGGCAAGACCAACCGCGTCGGCAAGGTCGTCCTGCTTCAGGACGAGACGCCTATCCACGCGGCCCTGCGCATGGAGCTGCTGCGCCAGTTCCTGCAGATCGTCATCCTCGACGCCGTGATCATCTTCGCCCTGTCACAGGGCCTGTCGCGCATCGTCATCAAGCCCCTGCACACCGTGCGCGACGCCCTGCACAACATCGCCGAAGGCGAGGGCGATCTGACCCGGCGCCTGGACGAAGCGCGCGAGGACGAATTGGGCGAGGTCAGCCACTGGTTCAATGTCTTCGTCGGTAAGCTCCAGCACGTCATCCAGTCGGTCAACGAGAGCACGGTCCAGCTGGCCGCCGCCACCGAGGAGACCCATCTGATTTCCGAGCAGGCGAGCCAGGGCTTCCAGCAGCAAAAGAGCGAGATCCATGCACTGATCGAGCTGCTCAAGAACATGTCCCAGGCGGTGCAGAGCGTGGCGGTGAATGCCATCAGCGCCGCCGATGCCACCCAATTCGCCGACGAGGAGGCCAATACCGGCCGCCGCGTGGTCACCGACACCATAGGCGCCATCCGCGACCTGTCCGACGAGGTGAACCTGGCCTCCGAGGTCATCGAGCGCCTGGCCAAGGGCAGCGAGAAGATCGGCCATGTCCTGGAAGTCATCAAGGGCATCGCCGAGCAGACCAATCTCCTGGCCTTGAACGCCGCCATCGAGGCCGCCCGCGCCGGCGAACAGGGCCGAGGCTTCGCCGTGGTCGCCGACGAAGTGCGTACCCTGGCCAGCCGTACCCAGTCCTCCACCGCCGAAATCCAGCAGATGATCCAGCAGATCCAGTCCGCCACCAAGGAGGCGGTGCAAGTCATGGAGCAAGGCCGGACCCGCGCCGAAGTCGGCGTGGAAATGGCCGGCAAGGCCGGTCACAGCATCGAGGGCATCGCCGAGGCGGTGACCAAGATCAACACCATGAACCTGGAAATCGCTTCCTCCTCCGAGCGCCAGAGCTCGGCCGTGGACGAGATCAACCGCAATATCGGCATCATCTCCGATGTCGTCGATCAGGCCGCCGACGGCGCCCGCGAATCCGCCGCCGCCGCCGACGAACTGGCCCGCCTGGCGGTGCGCCTGCAACAACTGATGGGGCAGTTCAAGGTTTAAGAAAAGCCGTTTCCGGTACCCATGGGCACCTTCGGGCGCCCTTTTTTATGGCGTGGCAGGAACGTCCCAGGCCTGCAACAAGTCACAGTCTGTTCGTGCATTTCTACCTAGGCCAATCCAAGCCGTTGATTTACCGGAAAACCATCGGTTTCCGACGACATATCTTGTAACAAGCCAAGGCGTTTGCTTACCGCTGACTTGGCGATTTCCGCCGCATTCCGCGCCACAATCATGCAAAGCCAATGCAAACCATTCCGGCGGGCAGCCCGTCTTAGGGTTATGCCGACCCGAGGGCATGCACATCGCGCAGGGATCCCGCCATGAATCTGACCGCAAGCTCGTTGAAGAATCCGGCCGGCGTCGGCGTCATCGTCGCCATCATCCTGCTCTTCGGCGCCATCGGCCTCTACCAGCTGCCCATCCAGCTGTTCCCGGACATGGACAGTCCAGCCATTTCCATCCAGACCCAGTGGCGCGCCGCCTCGCCGAAGGAAGTGGAGAGCGAGCTGATCGAGCCCCAGGAGGAAGTGCTGCGCGGCTTGCCCGGTTTGAAGGACATGCAGGCCTTCGCCAATCGGGGCGGCTCCTGGATCAGCCTGAACTTCTCCATGGACACCGACATGCAGAAGACCCTGGTGGAGGTGATCTCCCGGCTGAACCGCCTGCCGCCGCTGCCGGACGATGCTGAGCAGCCGATCATCAATCTCAATGGCTTCAACGACAGCAACGAGAACCTGTCCTGGTTTTTCATCCAGCAGCTGCCGGGCAACCCCAAGCCGGTGGAGGATTACCGCCGCTATATCGAGGACACGATCAAGCCGCGCATCGAGGCGGTGCCGGGCGTGGCCAGCGTGGAGCTGCCGGGTGCGCAGCAAGACGAGCTGCAGATCGTCTTCGATCCCTTCAAGGCCGCCCAGCTGGGCGTGCAACTACCGCAGATCGCCAGCCTGGTGGGCGATGCCAACGATGTGTCCGGTGGTTTCGTCACCGCCGGGCGGCGTCAATACACCCTGCGCTTCGCCGGACGCTATACGCCGGAGCAGCTGGCCGAGCAGATCCTGGATTGGCGCAACGGCAAGCCCATCCGCCTGGGGGACGTGGCCCAGGTCAAGGTGGGCCATGCCAAGCCCCAGGGCTTCGTCATGCAGAACGGCAACCCGGCCTTCGGTATCCAGGTCAAGCGCGCCAATGGCGCCAATGTCCTCGATGCCCTGACTAAGGTGAAGGCCGTGGTGGAAGAGCTGCGGCCCGTGCTCAACGCCAAGGGCCTGGATATCCGCCAGTCCTTCGACGCCTCGGTGTTCATCAAGCGCGCGGTCAACATGGTCAGCGGAAACCTCATCGCCGGCATCCTGCTCTCGGTGGGCGTGCTCTGGTGGTTCATGCGCCGCTTCCGGGCCACCATGATCATCGCCGTGGCCATCCCCGTGTCCCTGTTCGCCACCTTCATCGTGCTGAGGCTCACCGGGCATAACCTCAACGTCATTTCGCTCGCGGGCCTGGCCTTCGCGGTGGGCATGGTCACCGACTCTGCCATCGTGGTCCTGGAGAACATCGTGCGCCTGCGGGACGAGGGCAAGCCCCTGCCCGAGGCTTGTTTGGAGGGCGCCACCGAGGTCTGGCCGGCCCTGTTCACCGCCACGGTGACCATGGTGGCCATCTTCCTGCCGGTGATCTTCCTGAAGGACGCCGAGGGCCAGCTGTTCGGCGATCTGGCCCTGACCATCAGCATCGCCGTCGCCATCTCGCTGTTCGTCGCCGTGTCCATCCTGCCGCTCGCCAGCCGCCTCTGGCTCAAGGCCGACCCGATCGAAGACCGTTACGCCCGCCTCTGGGAACGCATGAGCGCGGGCATCATGTCCATGGCCGCCACGCCGCGCCGGCGCTGGTTCTGGATCGGCATGACCCTGGGAGTTCCCTTCATCGCCACCTTCCTGCTCATGCCCAAGCTGGATTACCTGCCGCCGGTGCGGCGCGACGCCGTGGATGCCTTCTTCAATTTCCCACCGGGCGCTCACACGGAGATGATCCGCCAGGAGATCGCCAGCAAGGTGGTGGCACGCCTCAAGCCGTATATGGAAGGCAAGAAGCAGCCGGCCCTGAAGAACTACTACCTGTGGATCTGGCCGGGCGGCGGCACCATCGGCGTGCGCGTCCTCGAAGAAGAGCGCATCGGCGAGATGGTGGACATCGTGCGCAAGGAGATCCTCGCCGATCTGCCCGACACCACGGCCTTCGCCATGCAGGGCCTGCTCTTCGGGGGCTTCGGCGGCGAGGGTGGCGTGCAGATCCATCTGCAGTCCCGGGACACCGAGGCCCTGAACCGGGCGGCCCGGGAGGGCTTGGCCGTGCTGCAGAAGGAACTGCCCGGCGCCCAGGCCCGGCCCAATCCGGACCTGGAGCTTTCCGAGCCGGAGCTGCGTCTCACTCCCAACGATCAGCGCATCGCCGAGTCGGGCTGGAACCGTGAGGCACTGGGCATGGTGGTGCGCGCCCTGGGCGACGGACTGTGGCTGGGTGAGCACTTCAATGTGGACGAGCGCCTGGACATCATCCTGCGCGCCGAGGGCTGGGAGGATCCGGAACAGCTGGCAGCCGTGCCGCTGGCCACGCCTTCCGGCGCGGTCGTGCCCCTGGGTGACCTGGTGTCTATCCAACGCACCGTCGGCCCCTCCGGTATCCGCCGTCTGGATGGCCGGCGCACGGTGACCTTGGAGATCGCGCCGCCGGAAGGCATGAGCCTGGAGGAGGTGATGGCCGTGGTGCGCGACAAGGTGGAGCCCAAGCTCAAGGCCTTCATGCCCGAGGACGGCGCCATCCAGTTCGGCGGCAGCGCCGACAGCCTGGACAATGCCGTGGCTCAGATGAGCCAGATCTTCGGCTTCGCCGTGGTCCTGCTCTTTCTGCTCATGGCCGCCATGTTCAAGTCCGCCAAGGACAGCTTCATGGTGATCCTGACCATCCCCCAGGCCACGGTGGGCGGCGTGCTCTTCGTCCAGCTCACCAATCTGTTCACTTTCCAGACCATGGATCTGCTGACCATGATCGGCTTCATCATCCTCCTGGGCCTGGTGGTGAACAACGCCATCCTGCTGGTGGAGCAGACCCGGGGCGGCGAGGCTCAGGGTCTGTCCCGCTACGAAGCCGTGGCACGCGCCCTGCGCCTGCGCATGCGTCCCATCTTTATCGGCACCTTCACCAATCTCTTCGGCACCCTGCCGCTCTGGCTCTCGCCGGGCGAGGGCAGCCAGATTTACCGGGGCCTGGCCGCCGCCATCGTGGGCGGCCTGTCGGTGAGCACGGTCTTCACCCTGATCCTGCTGCCGTGCTTGCTGCTCATCGGCCAGAAATCCCTGCACCTCGTGCATCACGGCTTACCGGCCCAAGTTCTGCCGGCGGCCAGGCTTTTAAAGGAGGGAAAAGCATGAAGTCCCCATTGGCCATTTCCGCGTTCTTGCTACTGGCTTCCGGCGCGGCCATCGCCGCCGACGAGCCCAAGGGCCCGCCGCCGGCACCGGTTCAGCTGGCCGACGCCACCAAGACCTCCATGGCGCCCCAGGCCTGGCTGCCGGGCACGGTGGTGTCCAAGCAGGACGCGCGCATCGCCGCCGAGGTGAGCGGTCGCCTGGTCATGCTCAAGGAGGTGGGCGAGGAGGTGAAGGCCGGCGAGATCATCGCCCGCGTCGACGGCCGTGCCCTCGAGCTGGAGCAGCAGCGCACAGCCGCCACCATCGCCCGGCTCAAGGCCAGCCTGAGTTACCAGAGCAAACAGCTGTCGCGCCTGGAGAAACTGGCGGCCGTGAACGGCGCGGCGCGCACCCAGCTAGACGAGGCACAATCCGCGAAGGCCATGGCCGAACAGGAGCTGGCCGAGGCCGAGGCCAGCCATGCCGGTAAGACCTACGACCTGGAACGCACCCAGATCCGCGCTCCCTATAACGGCCGGGTCGTCGAGCGCCTGGCCCAGCCCGGCGAATTCCTCGCCGTGGGCACGCCCGTCGCGCGCCTGGTCGACACCGAACACCTGGAAATTCGCGTCGTGGCGCCCCTGTACCTGGCGTCCTTCCTGCAGGAAGGGCTGATCGTGCCGGTCAAGGACCAGACCCGTTCCATTTCCTCGCCGATCCGCAGCCTGGTGCCGGTAGGCGACGAGCAGTCGCGCATGTTCGAGGCGCGGGTCGTCCTGGAGCCCGGGATCTGGCCTATCGGCAGCCCGGTGCGCGTGGCCCTGCCGTCCGGCGAGAGCCGCGAAGTCGTGGCCGTGCCCCGCGATGCCCTGATCCTGCGCGAGAACGCCACCTATGTGTTCAAGGTCAACGGCAAGATGGTCGCCGAGCGCGTCAGCGTCCAGGCCGGTTCGGGCATGGACGGCCTGGTGGCCGTGGACGGCGAGATCCAGCCCGGCGACAAGGTGGTGGTGCGCGGCGGCGAATCGCTGCAGCCGGGCCAGGCGGTGAAATCCCTGCTTAATTGAACTTCCTGTGAGTGGACCACTTCCCCAAAGTGGTTTTCGGCCCCGCCACCCCGGGGCCTTTTTTATCCGATTTTTCGATGTTGTCGTGCTGATTATGTCGATTATCAATCGAATCATCTTGAGTATGCTGAAACCATCTACCAGGAGGCCATCATGCTCATACTGCGACCCGCCGCCGAGCGCGGCTATGCCGACCACGGCTGGCTGCAAGCCCGCCACAGCTTTTCCTTCGCCGAGTACTACGATCCGCGCCACATGGGCGTCTCGGTCCTGCGTGTCATCAACGAGGACCGTGTCGCACCCGGCGCCGGCTTCCCGACCCATGGCCATGCCGACATGGAGATCATCACCTACATCCTGTCCGGCATCCTGGAACACCGGGACAGCATGGGCAATACCGCCCAGATCCTCGCCGGCGAAGTGCAGCTGATGAGCGCCGGTAGCGGCGTGACCCATAGCGAGTACAACCCCAGCGCGACCGAGCCGGTGCATCTGCTGCAGATCTGGGTCCGGCCGCGCACCAAGGGCGTGACGCCCGGCTACCAGCAGCGCGACTACGCCGGCGACGATGCGACCCTGCGCCTCCTGGTGTCCGGCGACGGCGCCGAGGATTCCCTGCTCGCCCAGCAGGATTTCCGGCTCTACCGTGTGCAGCTTCAGGCCGGCGAGCACCTGACTCAGACTCTGGATTCGGCCCGGACTTATTACGTTCAGGTTGCCAAAGGGGCGGGCATGCTCAATGATCGGGCCCTCGCCGCCGGCGACGGCCTGAGCCTGACCGGCGAAACCGAATTACTGCTGCAGTCCGAGGCCGGGCTCGAAGCCCTGCTGTTCGAACTGCCCTGATTGCTTGCCTGGAGAAGACCATGACTCACCGCATCGACGACCGCGCCCTGGACACCCTGTTCCGCGAGGCGCGCACCCACAACGGCTTCCAGGACAAGCCGGTCACCGACGAGATCCTCAAGGAACTCTTCGACCTACTGAAGATGGGCCCCACCTCGGCCAATTGCTCGCCGGCCCGCTTCGTCTTCGTGAAGAGCCCGGAAGCCAAGGAACGCCTGAGACCGGCCCTGTCCGCCGGCAACCTGGACAAGACCATTGCCGCACCGGTCACGGTGATCGTGGCCCACGACATGGAGTTCTACGAGAAGCTGCCGTTCTTGTTCCCGCACACCGATGCCCGCTCCTGGTTCGCCGGCAAGCCCGCCGCCATCGAGAGCACGGCCATGCGCAATGGCACTCTGCAGGGCGCCTACCTGATCCTGGCGGCCCGCAGCCTGGGGCTGGACTGCGGTCCCATGTCCGGCTTCAGCAATGCCAAGGTGGACGAGGCCTTCTTCGCCGGCACCTCCATCAAGTCCAATTTCCTGGTGAACCTGGGCTATGGCGATGCCAGCAAGCTCTTCGCCCGCAGCCCGCGCTTCGCCTTCGAGGATGCCTGCCAGATCTTGTGAGGCCGCGATGTGGGGCAGAGCGAAAGAAAGTTTGTGTTCATTTGTTGAAATGATAATTATTATCATTTAGTCTCTGTGCTGAGCCCATGCGAAGGCTCACCACCCGAGCTGAGATCCTCAAGGAGAACGCCATGCTGACCGCTACCGCCACCACAATGTCCGCCGATAACCGCCATGCCCTGCCCGCCGAACTGCGCCGCGTGAAGAGCGACAATCTGTTCGAGCGCGGCCGCCTCCTGGTCATCGAGCATGCCGGCGCCGATTACCTCCTGCGCATCACCCGCCAAGGCAAGCTGATCCTGACCAAGTGAGCATCATGCCGGCGCGATGCCGATTAACCTCATGTTTTATAGGGGAAATCGGCATCCGCTAGCCACGAGTCCGCCCTTGATTTCCGCGCCGGCGGCAGCATATTGCGCTAAGCTATATCTCCTGCCGCAGCCTTGTGCTGGATCAAACAACCACCCTTGGAGGTCTCAAATGAGCGTTCTCGTCGGACGTGCCGCCCCGGATTTCACCGCCGCCGCCGTATTGGGCAATGGCGAAATCGTCGGTAACTATCACTTCAAGGAAGCCACCAAGGGCAAGTACGCCCTGGTGTTCTTCTATCCCCTGGACTTCACCTTCGTCTGCCCCTCGGAGCTGATCGCCTTCGATCACCGCCTGGCCGAGTTCAAGGCCCGTGGCGTGGAAGTCATCGGCGTGTCCATCGACTCCCAGTTCACCCACAACGCCTGGCGCAATACGCCGATCAACCAGGGCGGCATCGGCCCGGTCGGCTACACCCTGGTGGCCGACGTCAAGCACGAGATCTGCCAGGCCTATGACGTGGAACACCCGGAAGCCGGCGTCGCCTTCCGCGGCACCTTCCTCGTCGACAAGGCCGGCATGGTGCGTCACCAGGTCGTCAACGACCTGCCGCTGGGCCGCAACATCGACGAAGCCCTGCGCATGGTCGATGCCCTGCAGTTCACCGAAGAACACGGCGAAGTCTGCCCGGCCGGTTGGGCCAAGGGCAAGAAGGGCATGACCGCCTCCCCGGATGGCGTGGCCCGCTACCTGGCCGAGGAAGCCGGCTCTCTGTAAGCCGCGCTTTCGAAAACCGGCGGCCTTGGCCGCCGGTTTTGTTTTGGGGCAGTCCGGATGCTGCCCGCCGAACTCACCCTCGGACTGCGGCGGAGCGCGGGCACGTTCCTTAAATGCAAATGCAAATGCTTTGTATTTGAATTGCAGGGTGCTTACACTATGCGCAACTTTTGCAGTTGAGTTTCGAGGTCGAAAAATAATGAACAGGCAGCATCATCAACTGGCCGTCGCCATCACTCTAGCGCTCGGTGGACTGAATGTTCCCTCGGTGTACGCCGATGACGATGCCGCCAATACCGAGCACATGACCATCATCGGCTCCACCGAAAACGCCCGGATGACCCCTGGCAGCGCCTACTTCATCGGCGAGCAAGAGCTCTCCCTGTTCGCCTATTCCGACGTGAACCGCATCCTGCAGCAGGTTCCCGGCGTCTACCTGCAGCGCGAGGAAGGCTTCGGCCTGCGTCCGAACATCGGCATCCGCGGCACCGGTACCGACCGCAACAGCAAGATCACGGTCATGGAGGACGGCGTCCTGGTGGCGCCGGCTCCCTATGCGGCTCCGGCGGCGTACTATTTCCCGGTGGCTGGGCGCATGGCCGGTATCGAAGTATTGAAGGGGCCGGCGGCGATCCAGTACGGCCCGTACACGGTCGGCGGTGCCCTGAACCTGATCTCGACGCCGATCCCGGAAGGCTTCGGCGGCAAGCTGGTGCTTGAAGGCGGCGAGTTCGGTACCCGCCGCGTGCACGGCGTTGCCGGTTACAGCAACGACAACTTCGGCGCCTCCATCGAGAGCCATCAGTTCGACGCCGACGGCTTCAAGCGCATCGACCGCATCGGCCGCGACACCGGCGTCGATCAGGACGACCTGGTCGGTAAGTTCCGCCTCGGCGGCCAGCTGGGCAAGTCCGGCTGGCACCAGCTCGACGTCAAGCTGCAGGATTCGGATGAAGCCTCCGATCAGACCTACGTCGGCCTGACCGATGCCGATTTCGACCGCGACCCGCAGCGGCTCTACGGCATCACCCAGCTCGATCAGATCAACACCGAGCACGAACAGCAGGTACTGCGCTACTCGCTCGCTTTCAGCGACAGCGCCCGCCTCTCCCTGACGGGCTACCGCACCGAATTTTCGCGCACCTGGTATAAGACGGAGGGTCTCGACGCCGACGGCAATGCCGGCAGCGCGTTCAGCCTGACCGGTTGGGGCACCATCATCAGCCGGGTCAATAGCGGTCACGCCAGCGCTCCCTTGCTGCAGACGATTCTCGACGGGGCCGACACCGCGCCCGGCTCGGTGCAACTGCGCTCCAACTCGCGCGATTACTATGCCGAGGGCTTGGAACTGCGCGGCGACTTCGCGTTCGACACGGGGGGCGTCGGTCACGAACTGCAATTCGGCATCCGCGATCACGAGGACGAGGAAGACCGGCTGCAGCACAACGATCTCTACCACATGGCGGCCGGCGCGCTGGTGCTCGATAGCCGCGGTGCGGCCGGCGGCGCCGGCAACGAGCTGAACTCGGCCGAAGCCATGTCCTACTGGCTACGCGACGCCATCGGCATCGGCGATCTGACCCTGACGCCCGGCCTGCGTTACGAAGACGTGACCGTGAGCCGCGTCCGTTACAACGGCGGCGCCAACCGGGTGCTGCGCGACACGCGCGAGAACGATTTCGACGAAGTGATCCCCGGCCTCGGCGCCCACTACCGACTGAACGGCGCCTGGGCGCTCATCGCCGGCGCCCACCGCGGCTTCACGCCCGCCGGCAGCGAGCCGGGCCAGCGTCCCGAAAAGAGCTGGAACTGGGAGGCTGGCGTCCGCTATGCCGACAACAGCCTGTTCGTCGAGGCCATCGGGTTCTACAACGATTACCAGAATATCGTCGGTAGCTGCACGGCCAGCTCCGGGTCCAACTGCGAAGTGGGCGAGCGCTTCAGCGGCGACGGCGCCAGCGTGTACGGCCTGGAGCTCCAGGCAGTGCAGCGCTTCACCGCCGGCGATTGGGTCTTCCCGGTGCTGTTCTCGTACACCTATACCGATGCGGAATTCGAGACCAGTTTCAACAGCGGTTTCTGGGGTACGGTCAGCAAGGGCGATCCGCTGCCCTATGTGGCCGACAACCTGTTCAACCTGCGCGTCGGCGCCGAGCGCGGCGATTTCTCGACTTACCTGAATGTTCACCAGAGCGATGCCGTGTGCACGACCGCCGCCTGCGGCGATTTCCAGCGCACGGACGACATCGTCGCCATCGACTGGTCGGCACACTACCGCTTCAGCGAGAAGGTGGCGGGCTACCTGAAGGTCGACAACCTGACCGACGAGGACGGCATCGTGGCCCGGCAGCCGGCCGGCGCGCGCGCCGACAAGCCGCGCACGGTCACGCTGGGAATGAAACTTGAGTTCTGAGCCCTTTCTCCCTGGGAAGTGGACAGGCGGCCTCCGGGCCGCCTTTTTCTTGTTCCAGCCCCATGGCCTTAGGCGAGGGGATTGCCGGGCCCCCCATGCCGCCAGTGGTCCCTTGCACTATGCTTTGCTAAACTCGCGCCTTCGATAAGGGGCATGTAAGCCCATAAGCCAGAAGGATTTGTCATGCAGCTCGTTCCCGTGATCCTGTCCGGCGGCGCCGGCACCCGGCTCTGGCCCCTGTCCCGCGAACTCTATCCCAAGCAGTTGCTGCCCCTGGTGGGCGAACAGACCCTGTTCCAGCAGACCCTGCTGCGCCTGGCCGGCTTGCCCGGCGTGGCCGCACCCTTGGTCGTCTGCAACGAGGAACACCGTTTCCTGATCGCCGAGCAGCTGCGCCAGCTGAAATCGGCCAATGGCGGCATCCTGCTGGAGCCCGAGGGCCGCAACACCGCGCCGGCCCTGACCCTGGCCGCCCTGGAGGCGAGCCGCGAGGGCGCCGATCCCCTGCTCCTGGTCATGCCCGCCGATCAGGTGGTGCAGGACGTCGCCGCCTTCCAGGCCGCCGTGCAGGCCGCCCGTCCCGCCGCCGCCGCCGGCGCCATCGCCACCTTCGGCATCGTGCCGACCACGCCCCACACCGGCTACGGCTATATCAAGCGTGGCCAGCCCCGGCCCGACGGCAGCCACGGCATCGAGCGTTTCGTGGAGAAGCCGGACCGGCACACGGCCGAGGCCTTCCTGGCCGACGGCGGTTATTTTTGGAACGGCGGGCTGTTCCTGCTGCGCGCCTCGGTCTGGCTACACGCCTTAAGCCAGTACGCGCCGGCCATGCTCGCCGCCTGCCGCGCCGCCCATGCCGGACGCACGGTGGATGCCGATTTCCTGCGCGTGGACAAGGCCGCCTTTGCCGCCTGCCCCAGCGACTCCATAGACTACGCGGTCATGGAGCACCTACCCCGGGGCGACGGCCAGATCCCGGGCGTGGTCGTGCCCATGGCCGCCGGCTGGTCCGACTTGGGCGCCTGGTCCTCGGTCTGGGAGGCGCACCCGGCCGACGCGGACGGCAATGTCCTGCGCGGCGACGTGATTGCCCAGGGCGCGAAGAACAGCCTGGCCTTCTCCGAGAGCCGGCTCCTGGCCCTGGTGGGCGTCGAGAACCTGGTGGTGGTGGAAACCGCCGATGCGGTCCTGGTCATGCACAAGGACAAGGCCCAGGACATCAAGCATGTGGTCCAGCGCCTCAAGGAGCAGAACCGCCCGGAGCGCAGCCTGCACCGCCGCGTGTTCCGGCCCTGGGGAAGCTACGAGGGCATCGATGCCGGCGGCCGTTTCCAGGTCAAGCGCATCATGGTCAAGCCCGGCGCCTCCTTGAGCCTGCAGATGCACCACCACCGCGCCGAGCACTGGGTCGTGGTCAAGGGCACCGCCGAGGTGACCCATGGGGAAGACGTCTTCCTGCTCTCGGAGAACGAATCGACCTTCATTCCCCTGGGCGTCAAGCACCGCCTGAAGAACCCGGGCGCCATCGACCTGGAGATCATCGAAGTGCAGTCCGGCAGCTATTTGGGTGAAGATGATATCGTGCGCTTTGAAGACAAATACGGCCGCAGTTGATAGTTCCGTAGGTCCGGCTTCAGCCGGACAGCGGTTCGCGTAGCCCGGATGAAGGCGCGAAGCGCCGGGAATCCGGGAACGATAAAGAGATGACAATGACTGAATGCAAAAAACGCGTGCTGGTGGTCTTCGGCACCCGCCCCGAGGCCATCAAGATGGCCCCCCTGGTCAAGGCCCTGCAAGCCGAGCCGGAACAGTTCGAGGCGCGGCTCTGCGTGACCGCCCAACACCGCCAGATGCTGGACCAGGTGCTCCATCTGTTCCAGCTCAAGCCCGACTACGATCTGAATCTGATGCAGGCCGGCCAGACCCTGACCGACATCACCGTGCGCGCCCTGGCCGGCGTGCAGGAGGTGGTGCGCGACTTCCGGCCGGACATTGTCCTGGTGCACGGCGACACCACGACCACCTTCGCCGCCTCCCTGGCCGCTTTCTACGAGAAGGCCGCCGTGGGCCATGTGGAGGCGGGACTGCGCACCCACAACCTGTATTCGCCCTGGCCGGAGGAGGCCAACCGCCAGCTGACCGGCGTGCTCACCCGATTGCATTTCGCGCCGACCACCACGGCCCGCGCCAACCTGGTGGCCGAGGGTAAGACCTCGGAGAATATCGAGGTCACCGGCAACACCGTGATCGATGCGCTCTTGCAGGTCATCGACAAGATCCGCAACGACGCCGTTCTGAAAGCCGGTTTCGATGCCCAGTTCCGCTTCCTGAATCCCGCCAAGCGCCTCCTCCTGGTGACCGGCCACCGCCGCGAGAACTTCGGCGGCGGTTTCGAGCAGATTTGTCAGGGCCTGGCCCGGCTCGCCGAGCGCGACGACGTGGAAATCGTCTACCCGGTGCACCTGAACCCCAATGTGCGCGAGCCGGTGAACCGCATCCTGGCCGGAAAGTCCAATGTGCACCTGATCGAGCCCCAGGACTATCTGCCCTTCGTCTACCTGATGGATCGCTCCTACCTCATCATCACCGATTCCGGCGGCGTTCAGGAGGAGGCACCCTCCCTGGGCAAGCCGGTCCTGGTCATGCGCGACACCACCGAGCGCCCGGAAGCCGTGGCGGCGGGGACGGTGCGCCTGGTCGGCGCCGATTCAGACAAAATTCATCGGGAGGCCACCAAGCTGCTGGACGACCCGGTCGAGTACCGGCGCATGGCGGAAACCCATAACCCCTACGGCGACGGCCTGGCCTGTTCCCGCATTCTGTCGAGGTTGATTCGTGAGCAATTTTAAGCGCGTTGCCGTTATCGGCTTGGGTTATATCGGCCTGCCCACCGCCGCCGTGGCGGCCAGCCGGGGCGTCGACGTCATCGGCATCGACGTGGTGCCCGAGGTGGTCGACACCATCAACCGTGGCGAGATCCACATCGTCGAGCCGGATCTGGACGTGGCGGTGAAATCCGCCGTGGGCAGCGGCAAGCTGCGCGCCACCCTGAAGCCCGAACCCGCCGATGTCTTCATCCTGGCCGTGCCCACGCCCTTCAAGGACGGCTACAAGCCGGATGTGGACTACGTCGAGGCTGCCGCCCGCTCCATAGCCCCGGTCTTGAAAGCCGGCGACCTGGTGATCCTGGAGTCCACCTCGCCGGTGGGCACTACCGAGGCCATCTGCCACTGGCTGGCCTCCGAGCGCGCCGACCTGAGCTTCCCGCACCAGGCCGGCGAAGACGCGCAAGTGCGCGTCGCCCATTGCCCGGAGCGCGTGCTGCCCGGCCAGGTCCTGCATGAGCTGATCGCCAATGACCGCGTCATCGGCGGCATGACCCGCCGCTGCGCCGAGGCGGCCCGCGATTTCTACAAGATCTTCGTTATGGGCGAGTGCATCCTCACCGATGCCAAGACCGCCGAGATGGCCAAGCTCACCGAGAACACCTTCCGCGACGTCAATATCGCCTTCGCCAACGAACTCTCGATGATCTGCGACGACTTAGGCATCAACGTCTGGGAACTGATCGCCCTGGCCAACCGCCATCCGCGCGTCAAGATCCTCCAGCCGGGCTGCGGCGTGGGCGGCCACTGCATCGCCGTGGACCCCTGGTTCATCGTCGATAAGTCCCCCGCGCTCGCCCGCCTTACGCGTACCGCCCGCGAGGTCAATGACGGCAAGCCCCATCACGTCATGGATCAGGTCAAGGCCGCCGCCGGCCGCTACAAGGCCCCGGTCATCGCCTGTCTCGGCCTGGCCTTCAAGCCGGACATCGACGATCTGCGCGAAAGCCCGGCCCTGGAGATCACCAAGCACCTGGCCGCCGACGGCGTGGGCAAGATCCTCGCCGTGGAGCCCAACGTGAAGACCCTGCCCAAGAAGGCCCAGGGCGATTTCAGCCTGGTCAGCCTGGAGGAAGCGCTCGCTCAGGCCGACGTGATCGTGGTCCTGGTCAAGCACAAGCCCTTTATCGGCCTGTCCGCCCGGATCCCGGCGGGCAAGGTCTTGATCGATGTGGTGAATGCCGGCTGAGCGGCTGACGATACCCTTAACCCCGTTCGCCCTGAGCCTGTCGAAGGGCGAACGCGCCCAATCCGATGTGGAGTTCGTGCTTCGACAGGCTCAGCACGAACGGTGAGTCTCTGGTCGCCCTGGCATTCCCCTTGCCGGCGCCGGGATGCGAATTGGAACGCTGTTCTGTGAGTTCTTACCCCGCACTAGCTGCCCCGCAATGGCAGCATCTCGAAGCCCTGGCCGCCAACGAGGCCGGCTTTTCCGTGGCCGAGGCCTTCGCGACCGATCCGGCGCGCTTCGAACATTTTTCGCTCGCCGCCGGCGATCTCTTCCTGGATTTCTCCAAGAACCGCATGAGCCCGGCGGCCCTGGCTGGCTTGCTGGACCTGGTGCGCGCGTCGGGTTTCCACGAGCGCCGCGCCGCCAAGCTCTCCGGCGAGGCCATCAACCGCTCCGAGAACCGCGCCGTGCTGCACACGGCCCTGCGCGCCGGTCAAGCCGGCCCGGCCGGCGAGGTCATCGCCGCCGAGGTGGCCGGCGAGCTGGAGCGCATGGCGGTCCTGGTGGAGGGTATGCGTTCGGGCATCATCACCGGCGCCACCGGCAAGCCCTATACCGACGTGGTGAATATCGGTATCGGCGGTTCGCTCTTGGGCCCGCACATGGCCAGCCGCGCCCTGGGCCGCTATGCCGCGGGTCCCATGCGCAATCACTTCATCTCCGATCCGGACGGCTGCAAGCTGCGCGATCTGATGGGCTATCTGGATCCGGAAACCACCCTGGTCATCGTCGCCTCCAAGACCTTCACCACCCTGGAAACCCTGGTCAATGCCCGCGCCGCCAAGGCCTGGCTGAGCGTGCGCCTGGGGCAGGGCGCCGACCGGCATTTCTGCGGCGTCTCGGCCCGCGCCGATCGCATGAGCGAATTCGGCATCCTGCCCGAGCAACAGTTCCGCATGTGGGACTGGGTCGGCGGCCGTTACTCTGTCTGGTCGGCCATCGGTCTGGCCTTGGCCCTGGTCGTCGGTATGGAGCATTTCCGCGCCTTCCTGGCCGGCGCGAAACTGATGGACGAGCACTTCGCCAGCGCCGAGCCGGAGGCCAACCTGCCGGTGCTCTTCGCCCTTAGCCATGTCTGGCATGCCAGCTTCTTGGGCATGACCGCCATCGTCAACCTGCCTTACCAGCCGCGCCTGAAACTGCTGCCTGCGTACTTGCAGCAGTTGGAAATGGAATCCCTGGGCAAGCGCGTCAACCATGCCGGCGAGGTCGTCGCCTACCCGGTGGGGCCTCTGATCTTCGGCCAGGTGGGCAATAACGCCCAGCATTCCTTCATGCAGCTGATGCATCAGGGCCTGGATTCCTGTCTGGCCGATTTCATCGCCGTGGTCGACGATCCGGATGCCCCGGAGCGCCTTGGGCTGGCCAATTGCCTGGCCCAGAGCCGGGCGCTGATGGTCGGTAATGCCGAGGCCATGGCCGGTGAACCGCATCGGATCTGCCCCGGCAACCGGCCCAGCAACACCCTGCTGCTCAAGGAGCTTTCGCCCCATATCCTCGGCCAGCTCCTGGCCCTGTACGAACACAAGGTCTTCGTGCAGAGCCTGGTCTGGGACATCAATGCCTACGATCAATGGGGCGTCGAGCTCGGCAAACAGATCGCCACCCAACTCCAGGCCGCCCTGCGCGGCGAACCGACGGAGCTGCCCCTGGACCCGTCCACGGCGGGGCTGTTGAAGCGCTTGGGTGCCTGAGGTCCCGTAGCCTGGGTTAGCCGCGTAGCGGCGTAACCCGGGATCTTAGCGACAACGACGATGTGGCAACCCGGATTACGGCCTTCGGCCTAATCCAGGCTACAGGAAAGGCTCTCAGCCCAGCAAGGGCCAAACCATCGGGATCAAGCCCAGGGCAACGGCCGCCACCACCAGGGTCAGCGGCGCGCCCAGGCGCGCGTAGTCGCCGAAGCGGTAGCCGCCGGCGGCCTGGACCATAAGATTGGTCTGGTAGCCGATGGGGGTGAGGAAGCTGGCCGAAGCGGCGATGAGGATGGCCATGGCGAAGGGCAGAAGGTTATAGCCCAGGCGCTCCACCAGGCCGGTGGTCACCGAGAAGGCGATGACCGCCGCCGCGCCATTGCTCAAGGCCTCGGTGAGCACGCAGGTCAGGGCATAGACCAGGATCAGCAGCAGCCAGGGCTGATCGGCGCCCAGGCTGAGCAGGCCCTCGGCGAGACCGCGTGCCGCCCCGGTCTTCTCCACCGCTGCGCCCAGCCCCAAGGCCGCACCTAGCACGGCCAGGACTTGCAGATCGATGCTGGCGCGGGCGCCGGCCATGGAGCAGCAGCCGCTGCCCACCATGAACAGGGCGCAGAGCAGGGTGCCGGTCAAGACGTCCACCAAGTTCAAGCTGGTCAAGACCACCATGGCGGCGACCCCGGCCCAGGCCAGGCCGGCCTTCTCGTGGCGCGGCGGCTCGGAGCCGTCAATGGCGTTTATGAGCAGGAAATCCCGGCTCATTCGATGCTGTTCGAGGAAATTCTCGTCGGTTTCCAGCAGAAGCGTGTCGGCTTCGTGCAGTTGCACATCGCCCAGCTTCTCGTTGAGGCGGGCGCCGTCGCGGGCCAGGGCGATGACGGCGGCATTGTAGTGATTGCGGAAACGGCCCTCGCGTATGGTCTTGCCGCAGAGCGGGTTCTGGCTGCCGATGACGACTTCCACCAGGCGCCGGCCCTGGGCACGGCCATTGAGCTTGAAGATCTGGTCCGTGGCGGGCACCAGGCCGCGCAAACGGCGCAACTCGCTGATGGCGCTGACCACGCCGGTGAAGATCAGCCGGTCGCCGATCCCCAGGCGCTCTTCGGGGCCGATGGCGGCGAGCACCCGGCCGTCGCGCACGATTTCCATGAGGTAGAGACCGGAGAGATGGCGCAGGCCGGCATCGGCGATGCTCTGGCCGGCCAGGGGCGAATCGGCCGCCACCAGCATCTCCACCGTGTACTCGCGGGGGTTGCGGAAGCTGTCGCTGGCGGCCAGGCGTTCGGGTAGCAGCTTGCGTCCGGCCAGGAGGCAGAATGCGATGCCGGCCAGGGCTGCGGGCAGGGCTATGGGAGTTTGGGTGAACAGGTTCAGGACGATGCCCTGGTCTTTCAGCAGCCCAGCCATGACCAGGTTGGTGCTGGTGCCCAAGAGGGTGACGGTGCCACCCAGGATGGCGCCATAGGACAAGAGCATCATCAGCTTGGAGGGCGAGATGCCGTGGTTGCGCGCCCAGGAACTCACCGCCGGCAAGAGGCCGGCGACGATGGGGGTGTTGGCCACGAAGGCCGAGAGCCCGGCCACCGGCAGGAGGAGTCGGGCCTGGGCGGACCGCACCGTTTGGGGATGGCCGAACAGGCGTTGCACCAGGGCATCAATGGCTCCGGTCTCGCGCAGGCCCGCCGCGACGACATAGAGCGCCGCCACGGCGATGAGGCCCGGGTTGGCGAAGCCCTTGATGGCCTCGTCGATAGGCAGCAGCCTGAGCAGAACCGCCGCCACCAGGGCGGCCGGGAACACGAAGTCCGCCGCCAGCCGACCGCGCGCGGTCAGGGCCACGCAGCCGGCGAGCAGGCTTAAGGCCAGCCAGGCATCCAGTCCCATCAGGCCAGATACCCCAGGGCTTCCAGCTTGAGCACGATGCCGTGGGCGGCCTGTTCGACGCTCAGCTCGGCGGTGTCCAGGGCCAGTTCCGGCGCCTCGGGTGCCTCGTAGGGATCGGAGATGCCGGTGAACTCCTTGATCAGGCCGGCGCGGGCCTTGGCATACAGGCCCTTGCGATCGCGCTGCTCGCAGACTTCCAGGGACGTGCTGACATGGACCTCGATGAAGCCGCCGCCGGCCTGGGTCACCAGTTCGCGGACCCGGGCGCGCGTCGCGGCATAGGGGGCGATGGGGGCGCAGACGGCGATGCCGCCGTGCTTGGCGATCTCGCTGGCCACGAAGCCGATGCGCAGGATGTTGAGGTCCCGGTGCTCGCGGGAGAAGCCCAGTTCGCTGGACAGCATCTTGCGTACATGATCGCCGTCGAGCATGGTGACGCGCCGGCCGCCCAGCTCCAGGAGCTTGATCTGTAAGGCATTGGCGATGGTGGACTTACCGGCGCCGGACAGGCCGGTGAAGAACACCACGAAACCCTGATCCTGGCGCGGCGGGTGGGTCTTGCGCAGCTCGGCGACGACTTCCGGGTAGGAGAACCAGGCCGGGATCTCGGCACCGGTCATGAGCCGGCGGCGCACTTCCGTGCCGCTGATGCTGAGCACCGTGTCGGCGGGGGTCACTTCCGAGACCGGCGCATAGGCGTCGCGGTTCTCCAGATAGACCATCTCCTCGAAGGGCAGGACGGTGATGCCCAGCTCCCCGGCGTGCTTGAGGGCCAGTTCCTGGGCGGCATAGGGACCGTAGAAATCCGCACCCTGGCTGTCCTTCCCGGGGCCGGCATGGTCGCGGCCGACGATGAAGTGCGTGCAGCCCAGGTTCTTGCGGATGACCATATGCCACAGCGCCTCGCGCGGCCCGCCCATGCGCATGGCCAGGCCCAGCAGGGACAGGGCGGTGGACTGGGCGGGGTAGTGCTTGAGTAGGTGCTCGTAGCAGCGCACGCGGCTGTAGTGATCGATGTCGCCCGGCTTGGTCATGCCCACCACCGGGTTGATCAAGAGGTTCGCCTCGGCCTGGCGGGCGGCGCGCAGGGTCAGCTCCATATGGGCGCGGTGCATGGGATTGCGGGTCTGGAAGGCGACGATGCGCTGCCAGCCCTGGGCGGCGAACTGCTCGCGCAGCTGGCGCGGGGTCTTGCGATCGACGGCGAAGTCATAGTGGTGGGGGGCCTGCACGCCGCGCAGCCTGCCGCCCACATAGACCGGACCGGCGCGCCGCAGCAGATAGGCGACGCCCGGGTGGGCCGGATCGTCCGTGCCGAACACGGCCTTGGCCTCTGCGACCCGGTCCGGCGTCCAAATGTCCGAGACGTCCAGCAAGGCGATGAGCACGCCCTCGGCGTCGCGCAGGGCGATGCTGGTGCCGGTCTTCAGGCTGGCGGCGAAGGTCTCGCCGACGTCCAGGGTGATGGGCATAGGGAAGAGCAGGCCGTTTGCCAAGCGCATTTCACCGACTACTCGTTCGTAATCCGCCCGGCCCATGAAGCCGGTGAGCGGCGAGAAGCTGCCGTCCAGCAGCAGCTCCAGATCGCAGAGCTGGCGCTCGCTCAAGTCCCAGGACGGACAGGCTAGGGCTTCGGTCCTGGCGGCGGCCAGGGCTGGACCCGACAGGTAGCAATCGACGAGTTGGCCACCGTGGGGCGTGTTGAGCTGGGACATGGGACGAAACTCCGGGCAGATTTTTTGGTCAGAGCGCGCAGGCCCCGGACCAGGTAAGAGTCGCTGGATTATACGCAAAGCGCTCTTCCCGCCTAGCCTCGCGGCGTCAAATGCGGAGCTGTGCGGGCATTCTCTGGTCCTCAAGGCTGACGGCGTGTAAAATCCGGCCCCTTGGTGGTATCTCGTATATAGAGGAAGGTCTAGTGACCCAAACCCTGCTCGTGACCGGCGGCGCCGGTTTTATCGGTTGCAATTTCGTGCGCCTGGCCTTGGAATCGGGCCGTCGCGTCATCAACCTCGACAAGCTGAGCTACGCCGGCCGGCCGGAGAACCTGCGCGAGCTGCCTCACCCCGAGCAGCACGTCTTCGTGCAGGGCGATATCGCCGACCGCGCCCTGGTGGGCCGGCTCCTGGCCGAACACCGGCCCCAAGCCATCGTCAATTTCGCGGCGGAAAGCCATGTGGACCGCTCCATCGACGGCCCGGGCGAGTTCATCCAGACCAATATCGTCGGCGTCTTCAAGCTCCTGGAAGAAGCCCGCGCCTACTGGAGCGGCCTGGACGACAAGAACGCCTTCCGCTTCCTGCACGTGTCCACCGACGAGGTCTACGGCTCCCTGAGCGAGACGGATCCGGCCTTCGCCGAGACCACGGCCTACGCGCCCAACAGCCCCTATTCGGCGTCCAAGGCCGCCTCGGATCACCTGGTGCGCGCCTGGCATCACACCTATGGCCTGCCGGTCCTGACCACCAACTGCTCCAACAACTACGGCCCCTTCCAGTTCCCCGAGAAGCTCATGCCCCTGATGCTGCTCTCGGCCTTAGGCCAAAAGGCCCTGCCCGTCTACGGCGACGGCCAGAACGTCCGCGACTGGCTCTATGTCGAGGACCATGGCCGCGCCATCCTGCGCGTGCTTGAGGCCGGCCGTCCGGGCGAGACCTATAACGTCGGCGGCAATGCCGAGATGAAGAACCTGGACATCGTGCACGCGCTCTGCGACCAGCTGGACGCACGCCGGCCCCGGGCCGACGGCCTGAGCTACCGCGAGCAGATCCGCTTCGTCACCGACCGCCCCGGCCATGATCGGCGCTATGCCATCGATGCCGCCAAGATCCGCCGCGAGCTGGATTGGCAGCCGGCCGAGACCTTCGCCTCCGGCTTCGCCAAGACCGTGGACTGGTATCTGAACAACCTGGACTGGGTGCGCGAAGTGCACGGCCAGGAGCGCCTGGGCCTGAAAGATGGAGCGGCGGCATGAAGGGCATCATCCTCGCCGGCGGCTCCGGAACCCGCCTCTATCCCCTGACCGAGGCCATCAGCAAGCAGTTGCTGCCGGTCTACGACAAGCCCATGATCTACTACCCCCTGGGCGTGCTCATGCTGGCCGGGATCCGCGACATCCTGATCATCAACACGCCCCACGAGCAGGCCTTGTTCCAGCGCCTCCTGGGCGATGGCAGCCAGTGGGGCGTCCGCATCAGCTACGCCGTGCAGCCCGAGCCGAACGGCCTGGCCGAAGCCTTCCTGATCGGGAAGGAGTTTCTGGACGGACAAGGCTGCTGCATGATCCTCGGCGACAACATCTTCTACGGCCACGGCCTCACCGAGAGCCTGCGCCGCGCCGCCGCCCAGGATACGGGCGCCACGGTCTTCGGCTACTGGGTCAAGGACCCGGAACGCTACGGCGTCGCCGAGTTCGATGCCGATGGCCAGGTCGTCAACTTGGAAGAAAAGCCCAAGGCTCCCAAGTCCAATTACGCCGTGACCGGTCTGTACTTCTACGACGCCCAGGTCTGCGAGCTGGCGGCCCGGATCCGTCCCTCGGCGCGCGGCGAGCTGGAGATCACCGATCTCAACAACCTTTATTTGCAGCAAGGCCGGCTGCGCCTGGAAAAGCTGGGCCGGGGCACGGCCTGGCTGGACACCGGCACCCACGAATCCCTGATGCAGGCCGCCAATTACATCGAGACCATCGAGACCCGCCAGGGCCTGAAGGTCTGCTGCCCCGAAGAGATCGCCTATTTCAACGGTTGGATCGACGCCGCCCAGGTCGAGGCACAGGCCGCCAAATACAGCAAGAACGGCTACGGTGACTACCTGCGCGGCGTGCTCGTGCATGGAGTGCCGCGATGAAGGTGATCGAGACCGGCATTCCGGGGCTCCTGGTGCTGGAACCCAAGGTCTTCGGCGATGCCCGCGGCTTCTTCCTGGAGACCTGGAACCGTTCCCGTTACGCCGAACTGGGCATAGACGCGGAGTTCGTGCAGGACAATCTGTCCTATTCCCAGCGTGGCGTGCTGCGCGGCCTGCATTATCAATACGAGAACACCCAGGGCAAGCTGGTCCAAGTCCTGCAAGGCGAGGTCTGGGATGTAGCCGTGGACGTGCGCCGTGGCTCGCCCAGCTTCGGCCGCTGGTACGGCCTGGAACTGTCCGCAGAGAACAAGCGCCAGTTCTGGATCCCGCCGGGTTTCGCCCACGGCTTCTGCGTCACCTCCGAGACCGCGCTCTTCGCCTACAAGTGCACGGACGCCTACAACCCCAAGGCCGAGATCTCCGTGCTCTGGAACGACCCGGCCCTGAGCCTGCCCTGGCCGGTGACCGAACCGGCCCTGTCCGCCAAGGACGCGGCGGGCCTGCCGCTGGCCGAGATTCCCGAAGACAAACTGCCGGTCTGGGGATGCGCATGAGCACGCCTCCGCTCCTCATCGTCGGCGCCCAAGGCCAGGTCGGCCGCGAGGTCGCCGAGCTGGCCGCCGCACGCGGCCTGAATGCCGTCGCCTGGGGCCGGTCCGAGCTGGACATCAGCCGACGCCAGGACGTGCTGGCCAAAGTGGCCGAGCTCAAGCCAGCCGCCGTCATCAATTGCGCCGCCTACACCGCCGTGGACAAGGCCGAGAGCGAGCACGAGCTGGCCTTCGCCATCAACCGCGACGCCCCCGGCTATCTCGCCGAGGCTTGTGCCGAGACCGGCGCCCGGTTGCTGCACATCTCCACCGACTATGTCTTCGACGGAACGGCCACGCGTCCCTACCGCGAGGACGACCCGGTCAACCCCCTGGGCGTCTACGGCCTGTCCAAGTGGGAAGGCGAGGAACGCATCCGCGCCGTCCTGCCGGAACACACGATCCTGCGCACCAGTTGGGTGTTCGGGCGCTACGGCAATAATTTTGTGAAGACCATGCTCAGGCTGGGCAGGGAGCGAGCAGAATTGCGCATCGTGGACGATCAATTTGGGTGCCCTACAGAGGCCTACTGTATCGCCAGTGCCCTCTTGGATCTGGAAAGTCGCCCTCCCACAGGAACCTATCATTTGACCGGGGCTCCGGTGACAACATGGTTCCGTTTCGCGTCCGCCGTGTTTGAGTTGACCCATAACCAGGGGCGAAAGACCCCCAAGCTACATCCTATCCAGACGAGCGATTATCCGACACCGGCCCGGCGCCCTGCCTGGTCCGTGCTTGACTGCCAGAAACTCCAGAATTCTGGTCTCTGGCAACATCCGGATTGGATGAACGATTTGCCCCGAGTCTTGGATGAATTAATGAAACAGGAGTCGGCCGTATGAACTGGATGGTGGATGCCTTCAGTCATCCCATGAAGAACTGGGGCTTGATCGGCGTTTTGGTGCGCCGGGAAATTCATTCCCGCTACCGGGGAGCTATTTTGGGAGTGCTATGGCCCTTGCTGACACCCCTGTTGATGATGCTGGTCTACACCTTCGTATTCGGCGCCGTGCTGAAGGCTCGCTGGCAAATTGGCGGAAGCGATAGCGACATGGGAACCTTCGCCATTATCGTGTTTTCCGGTCTATTACTGCACGGGCTGATGGCGGAGATTCTTGGGCGAGCGCCGCGGCTGGTGTTGGATAATCCCAATTACGTGAAGAAGGTTATCTTTCCCTTGGAAATTTTGCCTTGGGTGGGGCTGGGGGCGGCACTCTTCCATATGGCCTTGGCCCTGTTCGTTTTGCTGGGCGCCAATGCGTTGTGGGGAACCGGTTGGCATTGGAGCCAGCTGGCGTTTCCTCTGGTTGTCCTGCCTTTCTCGCTGTTGCTCTTGGGCTTGAGCTGGTTCCTAGCCGCACTAGGCGTGTATGTGCGTGATGTCGCGCAGCTGGTCAATCCGCTGGTGACCATGCTGATGTTCCTGAGCCCCGTGTTCTACCCCATGGAGGCCTTGCCGGACTGGGCTCGCGGAGCGATCTCGCTTAACCCCCTGACCCTGGTGTTGGAGCAGGGACGCCAAGTATTGCTGCAGGGACTGTGGCCGAATTGGGTCGCTTTGGCGCTCTATTTCACCGTTGCCCTACTGGCCTATGGCCTGGGGTATGCATTTTTTCAGACCTGCCGGCGTGGTTTTGCCGACGTGATTTGAGTCGACTATCCATGGATACGCGTCTGCTTGGCGAGCTCTTGATCCTGCAAGGTTTTATCAGCGAAGCCGATCGGGATCGCGCCCTCATCCTTCAGGGGCATATGGGGGGGCGCCTCGGAAGCATCCTCATACGGACGGGGGCGGTGTCGGAAGATAACCTTCTCAAGGTCTTGTCCCTGCAGCTGGGCATGCCTCTGCTGGGGCACGACCTGCCACTTCCAGGTGACATAGAGATCCAAGCGACACTCGGTGCATTACCGATAAATGCCGATTGGTGCGTCGATCAGCAGGCCCTGCTATGGCGGGATAAAGATATGTGTTGGTGGGTCTGCGGTAAGGATCCATTGAATGGCTCTCTGCGAGAATCCTTGCGAATCGTCTTACCGGGTCAGGAGTTGCGTTACTGCTTGGCGCGAACTCAGGATTTGGATCGGTTGTTGGATGGTTTGCTATCCGGCTCTCATGCCACAGCCGATGATTGGGGCGATGCCGGCCACTTGCGGGAAATGGCGGAGGAGGCGCCGGTGGTCGAGCTCGTCAACAACATCATGGCGCAGGCCGTTGAGACGCGAACCTCGGATATACACATTGAACCGGAAGAAAAGCAATTTGTGGTGCGCTTCCGAATTGACGGCGTGCTGCATGGTCGATTGCAACTTGCCAAGGAGCGCTTCAGTGCCGTGGCTTCTCGCTTGAAGCTGATTTCCGGTATGGATATCGCCGAGCGACGTTTGCCGCAGGACGGACGTCTGAGCATACGTGTCGGCGGCCAGGATATGGATGTTCGTGTCTCGGCATTGCCGGGCGTGCACGGGGAATCCATGGTCATGCGCCTCCTGCCCAAAGAGCGCAAGGACTTGGGCCTGGAACGTTTGGGGTTTGAAGCCGACCATCTGTCTATGATGTGCGACTGGGCTCAAGAGGCCCATGGCATCATCCTCGTCACCGGACCGACAGGCTCGGGCAAGTCCACGACGCTCTATGCCACCCTTGCCGCTAGCAACGACGGTTTGCGCAAGATCATCACGGTGGAGGACCCGGTTGAATTCCAGCTGCCGGGCATTACCCAGATCCAGACCCACGCGGAGATAGGGCTTAGCTTCGCCAATGCCCTACGTTCCATATTGCGTCAAGACCCTGATGTGATCATGATCGGTGAAATTCGTGATCTGGAGACCGCCGAAATTGCTGTACAGGCGGCTTTGACTGGGCACTTGGTTCTCTCGACGCTGCATACGAATGATGCCGTCAGCGCATTTACCCGCCTGGTGGATATGGGTGTCGAGCCATTCTTGGTGGCAACGCCGATCAAGGCGGTGCAGGCCCAGCGCCTAGTGCGGCGCCTTTGCGACGCGTGCGCCCGACCGGCGGCGGTTCCCGAAGAGTTAGTCGCCAGTATTGTTGGATTCACCGACAAGCTGTGGCCAGGTGAAAGTTCGAATTGGAAGGAACCTGCAGGATGCCCGGCCTGCCAGGGGACGGGCTATCGCGGGCGCATCGGCATTTACGAGATGGTGAACGTCTCAACAGAAATGCAACACCTCATTGTCACCGGCGCCAGCGTCAATGACATGAAAGCACTGGCAAAACGGGAGGGACACCGCTTTCTGAGAGAGGACGGCCTCCTGAAGGCGTGGCAAGGCCTTACCTCGGTGGAAGAGGTTTTTCGTGTAACCGGTCACTGACATGATGCGGCGGTTCACATATGAGGCGATAAACGCCGAAGGGCAAGTATTGAACGGCGAGTTACGCGCGCACGATGAGCGCGCAGCATGCCGTCAGCTTGAACACAAGGGATTACGGGTCCTGAGCGTTGCTTCGGCGCAGCTTCGTGTCCGCCAACACAAGCGGCGCATGCAGTCCAGCGATCTGATTCTGGCCTTCCATGAATTGGCCACCATGCTGCACTCCGGGGTCACCATCGCCGATGCGGTGAATGCCCAAAGCTTGTCGGCTCATCACCCTACGCTGGTTTCCGCGTTCGAGCAGATGGGAGCCGGCCTGCGTCGCGGACAGGCATTTTCCGACACATTGGGTTTGTCAGGGCTTAGTATCCCCGATTACCTCGTGCAATTGGTTCGTGCGGGCGAGCTGACGGGTAAGCTGGGGGGGGCGCTGGCTGACGCCGTCGCGCAAATGGAATATGAACACAAGCTCAGAACCGAAATACGCAACGCATTGATCTATCCGAGCATTCTCGTGCTGGCCGGTATCGGCGCCGTGCTCTTGATGTTCACCTTCGTGGTACCCAAGTTCGCTTCGCTACTCAACAAGGCGGAACAATTGCCCTGGTTGGCCTACGCCGTGCTGGCGGGCGGGACTTGGAGCAATGAGCATGGGCTTTGGTTGTTGGGTGCTGTGGCACTCATGGGGATTGTGGCTTTCAAGGCCTTCCGCCACGAGCCTTGGCGTTTGGCGGTTTTCGATCGAATGAGCCATTGGCCACTCCTTGGGGAATGGCTGGTCGAGGCGGATACGGCCCGTTGGGCCAAGGTGCTTGGCGCCATGCTGGGCAATCGGGTCAGCCTGATGCGCGCACTGGAGTTGGCGCAGCAGGGAGTGCGCTTGCCACAGCGAAGACTGCGCCTTGGCGAGGTGAGCAAGGCTGTGCGTGGCGGGAGGTCCCTGGCGGATGCCTTGGAGGACGAAGATGCGTTGACTGCGACCGGGTACAATCTCATTCGCATCGGCGAGAAATCTGGCGAATTACCAGCCATGCTCGCCTCCCTGGCCAGGTTATATGACGAATCGGGTCGCACACGCATGCAGCGTTTGCTCATCGTCATCGAACCCCTGGCAATCCTACTGATCGGCTCGGTGGTAGGCACAATCATTCTGGGGGTGGTGCTGGCGATCACCAGTGCGAATGATCTGGCTATCTAATGCCCCATACCCGATACAGTGCCAGGTAAGGACTGATGGATTTTTGCCCAGTTCGAGGCGCGCAACATCGCCATAGCCGTAGTTGTGGCGATGTTGCGCAAAGATGGGCAGGGCAAAAAGACGCCGCAAGAAGCGTAGGATTCTCAGGTGCGAAGTATGGGGGGCCGTTTGCAAACGCCCACACGGCGGCATGCATAATCAGTCCCGCTAATTCGAGTTTTTGATTTGGAGTGTAGCAATGAAACGTATCAGACCCCTCCGCGGTGCGGAGCGCGGTTTTACCCTGCTGGAAATGATCGTGGTGCTGGTCATCATCGGCCTGATCATGGGCTTGGTGGGGCCGCGCTTGTTCGGGCAGGCGGACAAAGCAAAGGTTCAAGCGGCCGAAACCCAAATTAAGATGCTGAAAGGAGCCTTGCAAACGATGCGCTTGGATTTGGGGCGCTTTCCGTCGGCCGACGAGGGCCTCGCGTTGTTGAGCAAGCGCCCAAGCGACGAGGCACTGGCGAAGCGTTGGGCTGGGCCCTACCTGGAAGAAGACTTGCCGCTGGATCCTTGGAGCAATCCCTACCAGTATTCTCCAGCGGCAAGTGCCGAGCAGTCTTTCACCTTATACTCCCTGGGGGCGGATGCTCAGCCGGGAGGAGAGGGGATCAACGCCGATGTCGGTTATTTACCCTCCAAATAACCTGGCCAGGGGTTACACCCTGCTGGAAATGTTGGTGGTACTAGTCATACTCGGGCTCATGTCCGGGGTCGTCGGTCCGCGTATCTGGACGCAGATTCGGGTTTGGCGCGAGTCCAGTATGATTCGAGACGTGGCGGATCAGATCCGTCACCTCCCCTTTGAAGCCTACTCGCGTGGCCATGGCTTCCATTTCGCATCCGAAAAGCAGGCCAGGCAACTACTGGGTAGCCTTCCCTCCGATTGGCAGGTGCAGGTCATCACGCCTTTCCGCGTGCAGGCGAACGGTGTATGCGAGCCCGGTCGCTTCGCATTCACCGTCGACGAGAGGACGCATCAGATTGAAGTTCAGGCGCCGTTGTGCCGTACCGTTATTCATGGTCAGTAACTCAGCACGAATACCCACCCGAGACTCGGGGTTTACCTTATTGGAAGCCATTGTCGCCATGGTGATTTTCAGCATGACGGCGGTTTCCCTGTATGCGTGGCAGGGCAACAATCTCCGAAGCCTGCTGAAAATCCAGGAGCGCCAACTTGTGCTTCGCGACAGGGCTAATGCGATGTCATGGGTGCGCAACCTGAATCCCATGCGTCAGCCTAACGGCGAGATTCAGCTCGGGGACTTGCAACTGCGTTGGCGGGCAAAGCTACTGGAGCCGATCAAGCCGGGGCGTTTTCAAACAGGCGGAATCAGCTTGTTTGATTTGGGTCTGTATGAATTGGATATAGAGATCTTCCGCGACTCCGTGTCATCCGACCGATTCACCGTTCGCCAGTTGGGCCATCGTCAGCCTCGGCATGTGAGCGAGTGAACCCTATGAGAAATGGCGCTGCCCTGCCGACGACCAATCAGGGCTTCACCCTGATGGAGAGTTTGGTCATGTTGCTATTGACCGCGCTCACGACCAGCCTGTTGTACCAGATGCTGGGAAACTATCGTATCGCCGTCGAGCGTGTCGAAGAAAAGACCCAAGTTCTCCGGGAAGGCGGCATGTTGGAGTCTTGGATGCGCGTTTCCGTGGCGGGTCTGGTCGCCGATGCCAAGTCACCGTTCGAAGGCGATGCACACGGATTTCGCGGTGTGAGTGGCAACGCTCTGATGGGCATCGGTGGCGGCGGAGATCTTATCGCCTGGAGTGTGCAGGCCCCAGGCGATGGAGAAACGTTTATGGCTTACGAACAGGAAGGGAGGGGACGCTTCGCCTTGCCGTTTCTGGAAATGCAAGAACCATACTTTGCCTACTTGGATGCGGAGGGAAAGACGCACGAACGCTGGCCTCCTGCCAAGGGCTTGTACTCGCAGTTACCGGAAATGGTGCTCTTGCTTGATGAACCGGGCAGTCCCCGCTTGCAGCTTGGCATGAGTATCGGCGGCCCGCGTGATCCCCAGCCCTTCACGCCCATCGAAATTGAGCAGGGGGATTGAACCGAGTGAAGCCCTATCTAGGTATCCGTCTGGCCGGCAGGCCCCAGGGTTATATTCTGTTGTTGGTCTTGGGCTTCATTGTCGTGCTTATGCTTCTGGGCTCGGCTATTGCGATGCTCACCGATCGGGCCCTGGCAGAACAGGCTGCGCGCGAGCAGCAATCGCAGGACTTACTCGACAGACAGAGTACGAGGGCCACGTTGTTCTATTTGCTCGGCTCTCAGCGCATGACCTACGCCGGCTTGACCGTCGATGAACAGATGCGTTACTCCGCCGACGAGCGTGTGCAACTGGCTGGCGAGGAGGACGGGACTAGCTTCCTGCCAGTCGGCAACGAGTTGCGGCTGGACAGTTCCATCTACCGCGGCTTTGGTGCCACGCGTTTTGCCCTGCAGGATGCCCGCGGCCTGTTGAGTCTTAACTGGATGCTGCCTGCGCTACGCCAGGGCTGGTACTCACGGCTTGGTATTCCTGTCGGCGCGGTTGCCGGTTTGGAAGCCAAGTTATTGGATTACCAGGACGCCGACGATCTGCACAGGCTCCAAGGTGCTGAAGCGAAAGACTATCATGAGGCGAAGAGGGCGCCGCCTAGCAACCGGCCGCTACGGTCCCCCTTTGAACTGCGCCGTGTAATGGGCTGGGAAAAATACCTGGCCGATCTCGATGATTTGAGCTTGGTGCAAACACTGAGCCTGGCCCGCGCACCTACCTTGAATCTCAATACGGCGACGAGTGCTGCGCTCTTGGTCATGCCGGGCATGAACGCGCAATCCGTGGCGCGTGTGCAGGCGGTACGTTCGGTTACACCGTTCATGAATGTGGGCGATTTTGCACGTGTCGCCGGGATCGCGCCGGTCGACCCGGAAAATGCCTTGTTCTACCCTGACTCATCGGGAACGGCCCTGCTTTGGTCCGAATCGGGTGGTTCTGCCGAGTTGCTTTACTGGACGTTGACGCCTTTAGATGACGGCGGCAAACCTTGGCGTATAGAATACGAGGCTGCCATCAGCCGACCCGGTACCCTTGATGCCGCCCCTGCTCTCAAGCCTTCAGCGAAAATTTTTACCGACGCGCTACCGACTAAGCCTGGACGGGGTTGAGCTGCTGCGCGCCGGTGGCGCATATGTTGAGTGCTTGCTCCCCAGGGCGTGCTGCATCTACATGGCTGTCGATTGCACGTCGGTACCCAATTCCAAGCGCAAGGCATATATAGAAACCGGTCTGCGCCGTTGGGCTCCGTTCCCGGACCCTGACTACTACGTGGTTTGGCATGAGGGGTGGGCGATGCTCTGGTTCTGGTCAGCACATACTGCGCAGGAACTTGGGCTGAGTTTGCCGACGCACGGCGGTCGTGTTCGGCACTTGCCGGAGTCACTCTTTTGGGGCCAGCGCCATGCCACGTTCCCGCAGCTGATGGCTTTGCCGAATGGCTTTGAAGGGCGCCACTGGAAGGGCGGAGTGCTGCGCGCTTCAACATGGTGGGGGCAGCTTCCGTCGTTGGAAGAGTGGAACGCATGGCTACGTCAGGTCGGTGAGCGCACGGTTAGCGTGCTGCCCGTCACCGTGTCCCTGGCTTATTCGGACGAACCCTGGTCGCGTTTGCGCGCCAGCGACTGGCGCGGGTGGTTGCAAGTCTATCGGCGCGAACTGGTGTCGGCCGCGTGCAGTATCGTCCTTGCTGCGTTTGTCTACGAGCTTGCGGCGCTTTGGCGCGTCTCGATAACACTGGACGAGATAGCCGGCAGCATGGCGCTTCAGGATGCAGGACTTCAACGCATACTAGAGGCCAGAGAACAGGCCGAGTCCAACGCGCGTGCGATTAAGGAGCTGAGGTCATTGCGCGCCCCACTTGGACCTTTGAGCCTGTTTGCCCGGTTTCGCAAGGCAATGCCCGAGGAGGGCTGGGAAATACGGCAATGGCAGCTTGTGTCTCGCGATCGTTTGGAAGTCCTACTCCATACCGCGGATCTGGACCCGGAAGCCCTGGTGCGTACCTTGGAGCAGTCGGGTGATTTCGTGGAGGTTTCGGTGACCCTGACCGGCAACGACATGCTGGTTAGAGCGACGCTAAAGCCCGAAGCGGTGGGGGATTTGTCATGAGTCTGGCGGCGGCGTGGCCTGCGTTGAGCCAAGAATGGCATGCAAATGCCCGGTTACGCTTAGGGGTGTGGCTCATTGCCGGTGTCGTGTGCCTCTATCTCTGGCTGGTTCTACATGATGCTCGCATCGCCGCATACAAGGCGCTCACAGCCGAGCAGGTTCGTGCGGAGAAGATGCTCCGTCTGTCCGGGCAAAGCCAATGGCTGGAGCGGTCTAAGGCCGCGAAGGCGATGCATATGTCTTTGCAAGCGGAGCTGGGCCGCGCGCAGTCGGTCGGTTTGGCTCAAGCGCAGGTCCAATCATGGCTACGAGGCTTGCTGGCGCCTCACGGCGAACGCGTACAATTGCAGATCGCCAATCCGATCGCCGATGAGAAGAACCCGGGACTTTGGCGCGTTCCGGCGACAATGCGCGGTGGCTTGGCTCCGCTAAAGGTTTTGGCGCTACTGCAACAAATCGAGGCTCATAAACCCCTGACCATAGTACAAAGCCTTCGCATGAGCGTAGGGGATAACGCGAGTTTCAGTATCGGTCTTGAAGTGTTGTATACGGCCGAGAAGGCCGATGGAGAGGGTGCATGAACGGGGCCTATTGGCTTCGTCATGTCGGTCTCATTGCGGTGCTGCCGGTGGTGAGTGGCATTCTTGGTTATGCCTTGGTCCTGGGGCCTCTGGTCAATCCGTCCCCGAGCGAAGAGCAAGCATGGGAGCCCCCGCAGGCAGGGGGGCTGACTAGCTATGTTGAAGCCGACTACCGGGCCTTGCGCTCTTGGAAAGGCTGGGGAAGCAGCCCCGCCGCCCAAGGGGCAAGAGCCGAAACCGAGGGCTCGTCACGCTGGCGCCTGGTGGGGATCGTTTCTTCGCCAACTCCGGTTGCCATCATAAGCTTGCCGGGGGATTCAGCCATTCGTCACATCGCGCGCGGTGAACTGTTGCCCGATGGGAGGCGTTTGATGGAAGTGATGGCGGATCGCATTCTTGTCGAGGATGGCACATGCGCACAGCAGATTGCCTTATACACGAGCCGGCAAGCCGGAAGCGCCAAGGCCCCATCCGGTGCCGAGTGTTCTCCCGCCGCGACCCTAGAGAGTAACGAAGAACAATGATGTCCATACGTCTAGCCTTTCCCATGCTGACAGCCGCGCTGTTATGTGCTTGTGCCGCAGACCCAGGCAAGTTGGAGGTGCAGGGGAGTCTACCCGCCTTTCGTGTGGCCCCGACTGGCGAGGCCGTTCGAGTCGGTCAAGGTGCCGGGCAGGAGCGCCAGTCGCTGAAACAGGCTGCAGGTCCGCAACTTCCGCATTCCGGACCTGCCGTGGCCGGTCTCGGACTCGCGAATGCGAAACCGGAGTTGGCGGGCGAGCCCATCGCGGCCAACGTCGAGAACCTGGCCTTGCCGGCCTTCATCAATGAAGTATTTGGTAACCTCCTCAAGCTTAGCTTCCAGCTGGATCCGGCCCTGGCCAACAAGAGCGATCTGGTTACCTTGCGTGTTTCTCAGCCCCAGGCCCCAGCTAATCTATACGCTCTCGCCACGCGCGTGCTGCAGTCTTATGGCGTCGCCTCCAGCTGGGAGGGGGACCTCGTGCGCTTCAGTCCGGCGGCCACGGCCGGAGGCACTGAACCTCCATTGGTCATCAGTGGCAGGGCACTGCCGGATGTTCCGATCAGCCACCGCCCTGTGTTTCAGTTGGTGGAACTGGAATCGGTGCGTGCTATTGACGTTGCCGGTTGGCTGCGAACGGCCTTCGGCAGCAGCGGTGTTCAGGTTGCCGAGGACATCAATCGCAACGGACTCGTCCTCACCGGAAAGCCTGCAGATGTCGCTCAGGTGGTGGAAGCAATCCGCGTTTTGGATCGTCCTTTCATGCGTGGCCGGTTCAGCCTGCGCTTGGAGCCGGCCTTTATTTCCGCCGATGAGATGGCTAAGCGCCTTGCCGAGGTCTTGTCCGCCGAAGGCTATGGTGCGAGCACGTCCGTTCAGCCGGGTACGAGTACCATCGTCCTGCCTGTTGCCGCGACGAATATGGTGCTGGTCTTTGCGGGAGACCGGACATTGCTGAGTCATGTGTCGGAATGGGCATCGAGCCTTGACAAGCCGGCGGCTACCGGCGGAAAGGCCGCGCTCTATTATTATCAGGTGCAAAACACCAAGGCCGATGACTTGGCTCGGACCTTGACCGGTCTGTCGGGCGGCGTTGCCGATGCGGCAAAGAACGCCAGCAACAAGCCATCGGCTCCGGGAGCGGTGGGCTCCGCCGGCGGCGGGGCCGCATCGGTGTTGGGCGCTGGAGGGCGGCTGTTAGTGGATGCACCGCGTAATGCCTTGATTTTTCAAGGTGATCCCAGCGAATGGGAACGCTTGCAGCCTCTGATTCGGCAAATGGACAAGTCGATACGCCAAGTCTTGATCGAAGTCACCATCGCCGAAGTCACCTTGGATGACAGTGAAGAATTCGGCGTCAGTTGGTTGGCCAAGGGGTCTCACGGGCGTTTCGACGACTCCCTGACCTCGGGGAAATTACCAGTCAATCCCTGGGTCCCTACGACAGGCGGTTCGGGGGGCTCCAACTCCAGCGCAGCTTTCTCGGGTTTGAGCTATATCCTCGACGTGGCAGGCAGTAGCCGCGCCCAACTCAAGGCCTTCGCCCAAGACAAGCGTGTAAGCATCCTGTCGACTCCGCGTCTCATGGTAAAGAGTGGTGACGAAGCCAGTATCGATGTGGGAACTGAGGTGCCTACCATTACCGCGCAGACGACCTCCGCCCAACAGACCAGCGGCAATTCGAATCTGCTCCAGTCCATTCAATACCGGAAGACAGGCATTATTCTTAACGTCAAACCGACCGTCTATTCCGACGATCGCATCGATCTTGAGGTCAACCAGGAAGTGAGCGATGCCTTGCCGCTCGCGGACGATGCCACAGCGGGGACTCCGTCCATCTTCAATCGGTCCGTGAAAACCAGCCTAAGCCTGCGGGACGGCGGCTCCATTCTGCTCGGCGGTTTGATGTCCAGCCGCATCACGAACTCGGACGGCGGCGTGCCCTTGCTCAAGGACATACCGCTTCTGGGCCACTTGTTCAAGTCCAGCGGCAAATCCAACAACAAGACCGAACTTGTCATCATGATTGTGCCTTACGTGATCCAGTCCGATGGCCACGGGGAGGCCTTGACGCGGGCCTTGGGAGAGCGCTTGCAGACGATTTCCCTGCCGGAACCGGTCAAGCCGAAACCATTGGGGGAAGCCCAATGAACCTATGTACGAAAAATAAGCAAAATCAGCCGTTTGAGGGGGCTGCTTTGCAAAATTTGTGTGCATGGAGGATTGACCGGCCCCACCGCCTATAATATCTTGCGTACGCGTAGCTTGACTTCCCCAGATGTCAGCTGCTTAATACAGCACATCCTGAGGATAACCGGTTGCTGGCAGCTCGTCCTCCGGTACCGGGAAAAGAGCGGTCCAACCGGCCATAGTTACGACAACTGTCCCTGAAACAAGGAGTACTCCAATAATGCTAACTTTCAAGAAATCTGGCCTGAGCCTGGCCGTCGTGGGCGTGCTGGCCGCTCCCATGGCTTCCGCCATGACCGGCGCTTATGACACCGCTGTCCTTGCCGACTACACCATGGCCACCAATGTGTTTGGTGCGACCTCCTCCACCGTCACGACCCCGGATGCGCTGAATGTCAACATCAGCGGCGACGACGTGTTCCTGGGCCGTACCACCGGCTTCAACATCAACGTGACCCTGAGCGGCGGTTTGTTCTCCGCGATTTCCGCCCCGACCACGGTCGATGGCAGCGGCCTTGCTTATGACTGCGACAACGCCGATGCGGATGGTAACACCGCTACTGGTGTCGACGCCGACGAACGTTGGACCCTCGCGCTGGCCGCCGGTGGTGCTGGCTCCGCCACGGCCACCTATGCCGTGACCCCGCCTGCCGCTGCTGACTGCATCGGTATCACCCAGGGCACCGGCGAGCTGGTGCAGTGGGCTGCCGGCGGCATGACCCTGAACAACGTGGACACCATTCTCGGTGCCAGCGGCGGTGCCGTGACCGCTACCGTCAAGTTCAACGACCCGGTCGGCGGTGCCACTCTTGAACAGGCCACCATCGATCTGTTCGCTTCCACCCGTGGCGTGGTCTTCACCGGCAACAGCGGTTCCACTGCGACCCGTATCGACGTCGGCTCGAGCGTCACTCACCAGAGCAAGACCCGTTTTGCGCTGGACGGCGACATCGGCGACCTGGACAGCCCGACCTTCACCGCTGGCACTTTCGACATCGACGCTACCTCCAATTGCGATGGTACCGACGCTACCGACCATTGCACCGCGGGTAATGTGTTCACCTTCGGTGCCCTGGCCGAAGTCGCCGATGGCAACTGGACCAACGACCGTGACACCGTCAGCGTGACCGTTACCGGCACCGATTTCACGCCGTTCATGGTCGCCAACAGTGGTTCCGTGACCATCCGTACCGGCGCCGACTGCTCGGCTGGTACCCTGGTCAAGACCCTGACCGTGGGTGCCTCCAGCGCCACCGGTTCCTTCACCATGGACGAGCCGGACGGCAGCACCTTCGTCACTTGCTTCAATGTTCCGACCCCGAACACTGTCGTGATCGATGATCAGGAACTGGACCTGTCCGTGACCGTTGACCTGGAAACCACTGCCTCCGCCGGCACCCTGGTTGATCCGGACAACGATCCGTTCACCAGCGACCTGTTCTCCATGAACTACAACGGCTCCGTGGTCGACGTGTTCACCTTCAACCCGGCTGGCAACAGCTCTCAGGAATCCTTCGTGCGCATCAGCGCCACCGGTTCCGTGGGCGGCAACGTCAGCATCGTCGGTACCGACGACGCAGGCAACACCGCTGGCCCGGTCACCTTGGCCCTGGGCCAGGGCGAGTCCGTCCAGTTGAACTCCGGTGACATCGAGAACGGTAACGTCTCCAAGGGCCTGACCGGTTCCTTCGGCGACGGCACTGGCAAGTGGCGCATGACGATTACCGGCGAGTTCGACGGCATGATCGTCACCAGCCTGAACCGCAACAACGCTGACGGCACGCTCACCAACCTGACCGATGCCGACAGCCACACCGAGCAGGTCAACGACGTCAAGTAATTGACCTCGTCTGCGACGATGTGAAAACGGGCCGCGCAAGCGGCCCGTTTTTTATGTAAATCTGTGACAGTCCCCTTAGCGTTTCAGTAGTCTTTCTTGGTCTCGGGCAATGCCAAACTGGTCATGAAAGTTGCCAATATGCGACAATGCAGCCTCTTTGATTTTTGATCTCCCGATGCAAGCTAATCCACTTCTACCAGCCATAGCCGTCGACGCCATCAGCAAGGTTTATCGGCTTTGGGCGCGGCCTTCGAGTCGCTTGTTGGTGCCCTTGCTGCAAGACCTTACTCATCTTCCCGTAATCGGCCGGTGGTGCCGAGGCGCGATTGAGACGCAGCTGTCCTACCATCATGCGCTGGAGAACGTCAGTTTTCGTCTGATGCCGGGCGAATCCCTGGGCATTATTGGTCTCAATGGCAGTGGCAAGAGCACGCTGCTGCAGATCGTGGCGGGCGTGTTGCAACCGACTTCGGGAGCGGTTGCCGTCCATGGCCGGATCGCGGCCCTGTTGGAACTCGGCTCAGGTTTCAACCCGGAGATGACAGGCCGCGAGAATGTATATGTAAACGCCGCGATTCTGGGTCTGTCTAGAGTGGAGATCGAGGCGGAACTGGACAATATTCTGGCCTTCGCCGATATCGGCGGCTATGTGGATCAGCCGGTAAAGACCTACAGTTCGGGCATGCTGGTACGCTTGGCGTTCGCCGTGCAAGTCCACGTCAAGCCCGATATTTTAATCGTCGATGAGGCGCTGGCGGTGGGCGACGCCCAGTTCCAGGCCAAGGCCATGGCCAAGATCGACGAGATTCTAGCTGGTGGTACGACCCTCTTGTTCGTGGGGCACGACCTCGGCTCCGTCAAGGCCTTCTGCAATCGCGCCATGCTGCTGGAGAAGGGGCGCGTTTTGGTCGAAGGAGCCCCCGACGATGTGATCCAGGCGTATCTGTATCGCATTCATAAGGAGAACCTGGAGAAGCAGGATACGGTTCGGTTGGAACGTGTCGACTGGGGTTACGGCGTAGAGGATGCTTGCGTCGTCGCCGCGAGCGTCAATGGCGGAGTTCGTCATCTCAAGCTCGGCTTTGGTGAGAGGGTGGAACTATCGTTCGTGGTGCGCGTGCGCGCGAGTCTGGCCAGGCCGCAATTGATTTTCGACGTCCTGGACGGCAAAGGTCTGCAGTTGACCGGCCGCCGGATCGAGCTTCCGGTTATGACGGAATCCGGTACGGTGAAAGTACAGCTGAGTTTCAAGGCCGAATTCCAGAAGGGTATCTACCGCGTGCGCACGCGAGTCGTGGATGCCCCAAGTCTTGAGCAAACCACGGTCTATTCCCGCCAGGAGGGGTGGTTGTCCTTCGACGTGATCGACGACAGCCGGGAGCACTTCACCGGTTTGTTTCCCGTACCGATGGATTGCCTGGTCGAGCCTCTCGGATGAGTCGTCGGATTCTGTTCTTTCGTGATTACGAGGCTTACTCCGGTGGGCATGGCAAAGTTCGAGATTATTTTGAGCATTGTTTCGCTCACCCGGATTGGGTGCCGTCAATTCATTTCTCGGAGCGCTCTCTTTTCGACGATACCAACCCTTGGCGAGGCTGTCCAGATCGATTGGTCGCCCGCTGGGAGCCTGGCGAATACGATGCCTTGTTCGTAGCTGGCTTGGATTGGTGCCGCTTGGATGATAGCGAGTTGCCGGCCGATATGCCCATCGTGAACCTGATCCAGGGGATTCGCCATGCCGACTCCGGGTTGCCTCTGCGTCGATTTTTGGGGCGTGAAGCGCTGCGTGTTTGCGTGAGCCAACCGGTCGCTGACGCCATCCACGCGACCGCTGAGGTCAACGGCCCGGTGCGGGTGATTCCTGCCGCGCTGTCGCTACCGCCATTACCGGAACCCGGAAACCGGTCGGCGTATGTTTTTATCGGCGCTTTGAAGCGTCCGGCGCTCGGTCGAGCCCTGGCGACGCGACTGCGTCTAGCGGGGCACGAAGTTAGATTGCTTGAGACGCCGTTGCCACGCGCCCAGTACCTTAGCCAACTGGCGCAAGCACGCCTGGCCGTCCTGCTCCCTTGTGAGTGCGAGGGGTTTTACCTTCCGGGTCTGGAGGCTATGGCGCTGGGCACGCCCGTGGTGATGCTCGATGCGGTAGGTAACCGGCAATATGCTCGCCCCGGCGAGAATTGCGAATTCGCCGAGGCTATGGAGGAGAGCTTGGCTTTGGCGGTCGCTCGCCTGGACGAGCCCGCCCGGGCAGCATCCTATGCGGCGCAGGGACTGTGTTCCGCCGAGGGCTTCAGTCTTGAATCCGAACGCGCGGCGTTTTGGCGGCTCTTGGACGAGTTATTTCCGCCCGCTTTCTGAGCGGTTTGCGCCGTGGGGAAGGGCATGAGCGGGTGGCAACAACGGGTGATGGGAGCAAGACGATGCGGGACATCCTGCTGACCGGGGTGCCGCGGGGCGGTACGACCCTGGCATGCCATGTGATTAACCAATGCGCCGAGTCGGTTGCTTTGGTGGAACCCTACGATGTCGCCTCGCTTCCGGTCGACCCTCACGATGCCTGCTCCCGGTTGGGGGAGTGGATCGCGGGGTCCCGTGCTGGCATCGTGAACGATGGCGCTGTATGCTCTTGGGGGCGGGACGGCCAGCTGCATGACAACCACTTTGGGACTGCTCTCGACGAGCGTGGCCTTCGCATATCCACAGCCAGCCGGCAAGACGTCGCTGTCCAAAAGGCGTTGCCAGAAGAATTTCTTCTGGCGGTGAAACATAACGCAGCGTTTGTGGCTTTGTTGCCCTGGCTGGTGCGGAGCCATACCGTCTTCGGCGTGGTTCGCAACCCGCTGTCGGTATTGGCCTCCTGGCATACCGTGGATCTTCCGGTGCGGCAGGGACGGGTGCCGGTGGGCGAGCGCCTGGATCCGGAACTCGCGCGGAGGCTTGATGGCGAGCCGGAGGCCTTGGCTCGCCAGCTCATTGTCTTGGATTGGTTCTTTCTGCGCTTGAGCCGTTATCTGCCGCGCCGGATCCTACGCTACGAAGAGCTCATCGAAACCCAAGGGCGGGCGCTTTCCGGTGCTCTTGGCCTCCACTTGGGCGCACCGGTGGGCCTGAGCTTGCGCAACGGCAATAGGCTATATGCTTCCGTTGACCACCGGGAGCTGGCAGATGCACTGTACCGGACTCCTGGTGCGTGGCGGTCTTTCTATTCTGATGGTGATGTGGAGTCCGTGGCCCGGGAACTAGACCTAGGAAAGCGTGGCTGATGGGCGATAACTGTTGTGTCGATTTTCTGATTGCCGGCGCCCAGAAGTCTGGCACAACAGCCTTGGCTGCCTTCCTGGCCGAACATCCGGGCCTGTGCATCGCCGAGGGCAAAGAGGCTCATGTCTTCGATGCGCCGGATTTTGACGATGGTTGGAGCCATGAGAGCGTCTCTGAGCGCTTTCGTCCCTACTTCCGCCATGCGAAGCCGGAGCAATTGCTTGGGGATGCCACTCCGATCTCGATGTTTCTCCCGGAGATTCCGGAGCGAGTGCACCACTACAATCCGGCGATGAAGTGGATCGTGGTGTTGCGCCATCCGGTAAAGCGGGCCTGGTCCCACTATGCGATGGAGGCGGGAAGGGGGGAAGAATGCCTACCTGCCTGGCTAGCATTTCTGGCCGAGCCCTGGCGATTGTGGCTGGCGGGCTCTTCTCGGGCACCAGATTCGGCATGGCGGCGTCACTCGTACCTGGCTCGCGGCGACTATGCCACCCAACTAGACCGGATCGCTCGTTGGTTCCCGGCAGGGCAGTTGCTGGTGCTTAAACATGAGGAACTGCTGCTGCAGCACGAGGCATGTCTTTTGCGTGTCTACGACTTTCTGGGGGTATGCGCTCCAGTTGTATTACCGCGAGCACGGCACATCTTTGCCGGGGACTACAAATTGGGAGAGGGGAATGGTATTCTTGCTCGTTTCCTGAACTGGTGGCTAAGTCCATACTTGAACCGGCTTGCGAAGCGTCACGGAATATGGTTCGAGTAAGAGCCGCATTTCTGGGACTGGCTGACCTTTTTGTGTCGAGCATTGTCTGAGGTGCCCTGGCAATAACGGACACTCCCGTCTTAAGCCGCGGTCTTCTGGCTGTTGAATTTCTGTACAAATACGGCTGGTGATACGTAGCCAAGCCGCGTTTGGCGTCGCTGGCGGTTATAGAAGATCGCTATGTACTCGCGTATCGACGCCTCTCCCTCGCGTAGCCGACGATTTCCCCGCTGTAGAGGTCCTTGAGCCCGGCCAGATACAGCCAGCCCGCGTCGGTGGGAATGTAGGTGATATCGCCGGTCCACATCGGGTTCGGAGCTTCTGCGGTGAAGTCCTGATTGAGCAGCTTGTCGGCCACCGGAAGTCCATGATTCGAATTGGTCGTCGCCGTTTACTTCCGCTTTTGTTTACATTTCAGCCCCATAGCCTTGCGCAGCCGTTCGATGCGGTCCCGCCCAACCGGGAAGCCTTCCTCTACGAGTTCAGGCTGACGCCGCGTGTGCCATAGGTCTCTCGTGATCGTTTGTGGGCTACCACGATAGCCACTTCCAGGCGCTCATCTTCCGTGGTGCGAGCGCAGAGCGGGCGCCTCAGCCAGTCGTAGAAGCCTCCGGTCGATACCGACATAGCCCGGCAAAGCACGGTTACAGGATACTCGAGTCGTCACTCCTTCACGAACGCGTACCGGGCAGCGACTCCCTGGCAAAGTACGCCGTCGCCCGGGGCGGTTCATTCAGGTGAAAGCCAACCAGAAAGGCCTGTACCAGGAAATCCAGGCGTATTTCCATAAGGTTCGCCGCGACAGCCCGGACGAGGCCGCGCGCGGCGTCTATCACGATGTGGACAAAGGCCATGGCCGGCTGGAGCAACGTCGGTATACCCGGCTGGATGCCAGCGATTGGCTGGAGAACCGCCAGGCCTGGGTCGATTTAACGAGCCTCATCGAAGTCGTGCGGACGGTTGAATGTGGCAGTCAGACGCGCGAAGAGACGTCGTATTACATAGCATCCCTGGGCGCGGGCACACCAGCACTTGCCGGCATAATCCGCCGGCACTGGCAGATAGAGAACGGCCAGCACTGGATACTGGACGTGGTGTTCCGCAAGGACGACTCCCGCGTGCGTACCGGCGACGGGCCGTGCAACTTGGCGCTGTTCCGTCGCTTCGCCCTGAACCTAGCCAAGGGTTCCCGGAGTAAGGACAGCATGAAAGGTAAGCTGGAACGAGCCGCCTGGGACGACGAATTCCGGACTGAACTGTTGTTTGGCTAGAAATTGGTCAAAGCATGTTCCGGCCCTGTGCGATTGCCCTGTTCTCCAGAGGCAGTGGTGCGCGCGCTGGCGACTGTTGTGGCATAATGCACGAGTGCCTACGGCCCTAGGTCGTAGGGTGGCATATTAGGTCGCCTGGTTTTGACACAGCCAGTGCGAAAACTTGTGTTGGCTCGGAGTGAAATCGGTTTGCTCGGGTTCGCACCGAAGCAGCCGGCATGAATCGAGGGGCGGATTGTCACCATGGGCTGGTAAATGCGCTCATTTTCAGCGTAAAGCTCCCGCCGGGTCTTCTGCTTGTTGCACAAAGGTAGAGCGTGTTTTCGAAAGAGTCTATTCCTGTTTGTACCGAAGAGCCGTTGGGGGGGGGGCGTGTGCCGGCATTGGTTCCGGCGGCTCAGGGCGTTGTTGTCTTAGGTATGCACCGTAGCGGGACCTCCGCTTTGGCCGGTACCTTACAGCACCTTGGCTACGTTTTAGGGACGGAACTGCTGGCTGCGCAAGAAGGGGTCAATGAACGCGGCTTCTTCGAGAATGCGGCGGTCGTACACTGCCATGAGCAGGCGTTGCGCGCCATGGCCAGCCATTGGAGCGATTTTCGACCCTATGGCGCGGCGGACTGGCAGAATCCCGAGTTGGAGCAGGTCGCCAAGAAGTTGCAAGAGGTGCTCCTCGGGGAACTGGCTGGAGAAGGGCGTTTCGTCGTCAAGGATCCCCGTCAGTGCCGCTTACTGCCTTTGTGGGAACGGGCCGTCGAAGGGTTGAGGCTGTCCACGGCAGCCTTGCTGATATTTCGCCACCCCTTCGAGGTCGCCCAGTCGCTGCAGCGCAGGGATGGTCTCGGTGCCGATCACGCCCTCGCCTTGTGGCTGAGTTGCACCCTGGACGCGGAGCGCGCCACCCGGGGCTGGCGACGGGCTTTCATCGCTTACCCTGGATTGCTGGACGATTGGCGTGAGTGTCTGGGGCGCGCCTTCCGCCAGTTGGGCACTCCTCTACGGCTGAATACCCTGGCCGAGCGGGAGATCGATGCTTTTCTCTCGGCGGATCTGAAGCATCATCGGGATACCGACTGGTGTGACGGTCATCCGGCCTTGCGTCAGGCGGTTCTGGATGTGCTCCGCTTGCTGCTGGAGTCCCAGAGCGGAGAGCTGTCGGCTCGGCAAGTGGAGTTCGATGCCTGCGCGGAGGCGACGAGGCGCGCGATTGCGCTCAGCGCTGCCGCCTCGCAGGCGGCAGCTTATCACTGCCGGCTTTACCATGCTGCGGTCAAGGAGTGGTTCGCGCGGGATGGGGAGAATCAGCGGCTCGACGAACTGCGGCGGCAGATGTCAGCAGAGCTGGATTCGGTCAACGGGCTGCGCGAGGCGCAGCAGGCCGAGCTGGAAAAGCTGGGCGACGAATGCGCGGCGCAGCGTGCCGAGTTGGAGCGGGTCGACGGCATCCGTTCGGCGCTGCGGGCAGAGCTGGATTCGGTCAACGGGCTGCGCGAGGCGCAGCAGGCCGAGCTGGCGAAGCTTTCCTGCATTCGCCATGAGCTGTGGAATGAGTTGGCTGCGGTCAACCGCGTGCGGGAAGAACAGCAAAGGGTATTGGCCGCGCTTTCTTGCACCGTGGACGAGCAGCATACGCAGCTTGCCACGTTGGAATCCGCCTACCGCGAATGTCTGGGCGAGCGCGATGAATTGTTCGCGAGCCTCGAGCAACGCCGAGCCGAGCTGTCGGACAGCCAAGCCGCTGTCGAACGGCAGGCCGGAGAGCTTCAGGCCTTGCGTGCCGAACTGAACAATACGCAATTGATTAACGCTCAGTTGGGCGAGGCGCTGGCAATGTCACGGAACTTGGTTTCTATCTTGGAAAATTCGCTTTCTTGGCGGCTCACCCGTCCCCTGCGTCAGGTGAATGCCTGGCGGCAGCGCCAGATGCGGCGGATCTCCTCGATGGGCAGAGTTATCGCCGGCGCCCACAGCCGTACCGAACTGCTGCGCAGGGGGCACTCGGTGCTCAAGCGACGGGGCCTCAAGCATGTGGTGAAGCATCTTGCGCGCTATCTGCGAGAAACGGTCCGGCTGCGGGAGCGGGAGGTGTTGCGATTGCCTATGCCTACCAATGCCGATTGGGACATCTCGGTATTTCTGCCAGTCGATGTCACTGGATCCGCCCCCCATCACGATGTAAAGGTGTCGGTCATCATTCCCGTCTATAACGCGGGTGTGGAATTCGAGTGGCTGTTGCGCAAGCTGACGCAGCAGAAGGGGGTTCGCGACCTTGAGATCGTCGTCGTCGATTCGGGCTCCAAGGATGATTCGGTCAGTGTGGCAAGGCGCCATGGTTGTGTGGTGATCGAGATCCCGAATGAGGAATTCAGCCACAGCCATTCGCGCAACCTTGGGGCGAGCAAGGCCACGGGCGACTATCTGCTGTTCATGGTGCAGGATGCCTATCCAGCCGGCGATTACTGGCTGAATGGTCTTCTGACTTTTCTCCAGACACATCGGGACGAGCGGCTGGCAGCGGTCTCCGCTTCGGAGTTTCCGCGAGCCGATAGCGATGTGATGTATGACTCCTGCATCGACACGCACTACCGCTTCCTTGGCTGCCACCTACGGGATCGGTTGGGCGAGTGGCAAGGGGATGACAACGAATCGTTGCGCCGGCAGGGGCAGTTGAGCGACGTAACCTGCTTGATTGCACGTGAGCGGTTCCAGGCGTACGGGTATCAGGGCGATTACGCCGAAGATCTGGATCTCGGCATGCGCTTGATTCGCGCCGGCGAGCGTGTCGCCATGATGGCTTCGGTTAAGAGCATCCACTCCCACAACCGGCCAGCCTATTACTATCTCAAGCGCTCGTTCGTCGACGTCATCTTCCTGGTCGACAAATTCGCGGATTTCCCCATGCCGGTGATCCGCTCTCTGCGCGGCATGGTCCTGGGGTTCGTCGATTTGGCGTGCTGTTTGTCGGAGTTGCTGACGGACAAAGCGTGTTTGCAAGAACTGTCTTCCTATGAACAGTTCGAGCAGCGGGTGCTGGAGTCCCTGCGCTTGCGCGACGACCAGTTCGGTGAGGCGGTTGCCTTCTCCACCCTTGATGCCAAAGTGGCGGCGTTTGTCGGCCGGTTGGTGACTGTGCGCGATGCCTTCCCGATGATGCCGGAAGATGATTCTGTGCGCCGTGAAATGCGTGATGCCTTCGAGGGGCGTTTCCGCCACGTTGGGCATTTTGCCAAGGCCACCTATCCGCGCCTAGATGACTTTCTGTTCGAGGAGTTGCTCGGACTGATTCAGAAGACGCTGGCGGCGACCATAGGCTCCTATCTAGCGTTCGCCTACTTGAAATACCGTCAGGATGCAGCCTGGGAGGCTTTTGGTGGCATGTCGGATGAGCTGGTGGCAGGTGTTTAAATGAGAATTCTCTTTGTTCTTCATCAGTTCTTCCCGGAGTTCTCCTCGGGGACGGAGCAGGTCACGTTCAACCTCGCCAAGGCCATGCAACGACTCGGCCACTATGTGCATGTGCTGACTTGCAGGGTGAGCGGGGAGGCGGCGGCGCCTCCGTTGCAGCATGGACTCTACAAGGGGATCCCGGTGACGGGGTTTCCTCTGCGGATGCTGCCGACGGATTCCGACAGCGCGCTGGCGACGGATGCTGCGCTGTCCATCGCTCTGGAGGCGTTTCTCGATGAGCACGACTTCGACTTCTGCCATGTGACGCATTGCATGCGCATGGCTTGCCTGTTCCCGCTGCTCAGCGCGAGGAATATCCCGTATGCGCTGACGCTAACGGATTTCTATCTGGCCTGCCATCGCATCAATCTGCAGGATGTCGCCGGAAAGTCCTGCTCCGGTCCCGAGCTGGGAAAGCGCTGCGCCAGACGGTGCGGCTCTCCGATGTGGAATGAGGAGGCCCTCTTCCTGCGACATGATGTCGCTCGTGAGATACTTGCCCGTTCGCAGCTCAATGCTTGCCCCTCGGCTGCGGTGCAGAGCGCCTACCAAGCCGCTTTTCCCGATGTGAAATTCGCCGTCATTCCGCATGGGATCAATTTCTTCGAGTTCTCGCCATCCCTGGTCTCACCTCGGGGTGATGCGGGGCTCGTTCTCGGTTTTCTTGGCACGGTGACGCCGGTCAAGGGCCTCGACGTGCTTGTGCGCGCTTTCGTCGATAACGCCAGGCCAGATATGCGCCTGCTCATTGCCGGTCCGATCGGCGACAAGGACCATTGGGAGCGGGAGATACTACCGGTGATAGCCGATGATCCCCGAATCAACGTGTTGGGACTCCTGGAAGGTATCGCGAGGACGTCATTCTATCGGCGCATCGACCTTCTGGCATTGCCTTCCCGAGTTCCGGAGAGTTTCTCGCTGGTGGTCAACGAGGCGCACTTCTGCCAAGTGCCGGTACTCGTATCCGATCTGGGGGCGCCAAAGGAGCGTGTGCAGGATGGAGTCAATGGCCGGGTGTTGCCGGCCGGTGACCTAAAGGCCTGGGGTAAGACGCTGGCATGCCTGGGCGATACTCCGGACGTGGTGGCCGAGTGGCGAAAGCACTTGCCCTTGCCTTACCGCATCGAGGAGGAGGCGTTCATCTACAACCGCATGTATTCGGCATTTTGTGTCGGCGCAGCATAGTGGCTCCAAAGGCGGTTTTTTTGTTGTCGACTTACAATGGCGCGACATTTCTCGACGCGCTGTTGGCGTCCTTGGCCGTCCAGTGGCGGGATGGCGACTATGTGTTGGTGCGGGATGACGGCTCTTCCGATGATACGGTACGGAAGGTCGAGGCATGGCGGCAGCACCACCCCGGGCGAATCCGTTGGGCCCCGGATTCTGGCGAACATCTGGGCGTCGTCGGATCGTTCGGACGGCTGTTGGCTCTGGCATTGGCCGCAGAGCCGGCTTCCGGCGTCTATTTTTTGTTTTGTGATCAGGATGACGTCTGGCTGCCGGGAAAGCGTGATGTGATGGTTGCGTGCTTGACCCAAGAGGAAGTCCTGACGCCAGACGGTGCCGTTCTGGTCCATAGCGATCTGACGGTGGTCGATTATGAACTCAATGTGGTTGCCAATTCGTTCTGGGATTATCAGGGAGTCGTCGCGCAGAACAATTCGGTCATCGAGTTGATGTTCGGCAATACGGTGACCGGCTGCGCATGCGGAATGACGAGGCCATTGGCTGCCCGGGCATTGCCCATGCCACCGCAGGCGGTCATGCATGATGCGTGGCTGGCTTTGGTGGCCGCTCTTTGTGGCCGGATCGTGCCGCTGGCGATTCCCACGGTTCTGTATCGGCAACACGACGGCAATGCTCTCGGGGCGGTCGATAAGCGGTTGCGCACCGATGAGGGGCTCTCCTGGCGCCAGTATGGCGCCAAAGTCTGGCGACATTACGCGGCGATTCAGCGGATGGCCGGCGCGTTGCTCACGCTGTTCCCTGATGACGTCCGGGAGCGCCTGGGCGGCATCCGGTTCGGCCTTTTGCGGATCGTCGCCCTGAATCCCGTAGGTGCCTGGCTGATCTGGCGCGGTTGGCGGACGCTGCGTTTTTGGCTGCGAGGGAAAGTCCATGCAAACGCGTGATACCGTGGCGGCCGTCATCGTCCTGCACCACCCTGATCTGCAGCGGCTCAGTCAACTGCTGGCTCGACTGGCTGGCTCGCTGCGATATGTCATCCTTGTCGACAATTCGGGAGAGACGGGACAATGCAACGAGTATTCGCATCCGCAGCTCGAATGTTCGCTGATTCGCAACAAGGAAAATCTAGGGATCGCCGCAGCGCTCAATCTGGGGCTGAACAAATGCCTGGCTCAAGGTTACGTCGCGGCGTTGCTTCTGGATCAGGACAGCGTTCCTGCGGAGGAGATGGTGCCGCGGTTGCATCGGGCGTGGTGTGATGCTCGGGGAGCAGGGGTGGCCCTAGCCGCGGTTGGGCCCGCCATCTTCGACGAGCTGGGCCAACGATTCGAGCCTTTCATTCGTTTCGGCCTACCTTTCAATCGCCGGCTCAGGCCAGACGGGGTGCAATCGGCAACGGTGGCTGTCGACTTCTTGGTGACTTCGGGGTGCCTCGTCTCGTTGGATGCCCTATCTACCGTGGGGTTCATGGACCCGTCGTTGTTCATCGATTCCGTCGATTTCGAGTGGTGTTTTCGGGCGAAGGCGAGGGGGTTCGAGTTGCTGGGGGTCCCGGTAGCGCATCTGCAGCACAGAAGGGGTGAGACATATCGCCCGTTCGGTGCGCGTTCGGCTTTGTTCGTCAGATATCATCAGCCAATCAGGCAGTACTATATCGTCCGCAACAGACTGTCGCTTTATGGGAGGAAAGAAACTCCGTTGGCATGGATTGCTCAAGATTTGCCCAGGATGATAATTAAGTGTCTGCTGTTCAGCCTGGCAATCCCGCCCCGAAGGAGAAACGCGATAATGATCTGGAACGGAATACGGGACGCTTGGCGAAGACGTCTCGGGCCATGCCAAGTTACGAATCCAAAGTGAAAGACGTGCGGATGTGATTGGGGGGATTGGTGTCCCTCTACGTTCGCGGATGCGTCTTGTCGTTCCGGTTTATCGGTTTATAGCAAACCATGCCTCCCCCGGGGGATATGGTTGTCTACATTAATGGTGACAATGGAGTCTTGTTTTCATGACGAAATACCTGCCCCTTCTCGCTCCCTCGGTTATTTTGTTGCTTCTCGGTACGGCGGGGGCCTTCTTTTTCGGCGTGAAGCAAAGACTTCGCGGGGCCGTGGCGCTGTTCATCTTCGTTCTCATCCTCCTCTCGGTCAGCTATGTCGGGGTCGACATGCTTTCCGGTGACGGGCTGAACGAGGCCGTCGTATATCATTTGATGGCTGATTTTGGCGGTGCGGCCGTAACTGATTTCCTTTGGCTGATCGTATCTGCGGTTGCGGCGGTGCTGGCGGGCGGATTGCTGTGCTGGCGAATGGCCAAAGGCATCAGGGGGGCGGAATCCTGGCGGGGATTCGTGTTGTTTCTAGTCATGGCGGGAACATCATTGCTTGTGCATCCGTTGACTAAAGAAATCGAGAGGCTCCGAAGAACGTATAGTGATGTCAAGGACAGCAATCCCGCCTTTGATAGGAGCTACAAGCAGCCGCAAGCATTGGAGCGCGCGACTACTGGCATGAATGTTGTCTACATCTATGCCGAGAGTTTTGAGCGTACGTATTTCAATGAGCAGGCCTTTCCCGGACTCATCACCGAGTTGAAGAAGTGGGAAAGCAAGGCAACGTCCTTTACGAATGTTCAGCAGGTTTGGGGGACGGGATGGACGATAGCCGGTATCGTCGCCAGTCAGTGTGCCATCCCGTTGGTGACGCCCGGATCCGGCGAAAACAATATGGAGGCATTCGGCGGATTCCTCAGTGATGCCGTTTGCCTTGGCGATCTCCTTTCGCAGGCTGGATACCGTCTGACCTTCATGGGAGGGGCCGACCTCCGCTTTGCAGGAAAGGGAAACTTCTACAGCGCGCACGGCTTCCAGGAGGTTCTTGGGCGCAATGATCTCGTCCCACATCTCCCGGACCACTCCTACCTCAATGGCTGGGGGCTGTACGACGACACGCTTTTCGATCTCGCATTCGACAAGTATGGTGAACTTTCCGCCAGCGGCAAACCGTTCGCACTTTTTACGCTGACCGTAGATACACATCATCCCAAGGGGTATGTCTCCCGTAATTGCAATGGCATCCAGTATGGCGACGGTCGGAACGAGATGCTGAATGCGGTCAAATGCTCCGATGCCGTCATCGGACAGTTCATTCAGCGAATCCATGACTCGCCGGCTGGACGCAATACGCTTGTCGTCGTGGGTTCCGATCATTTGGCCATGCCAAACGGGGCATACGACGTGCTGCAATCGAAGCCGCGCCGGAACCTTCTTTTCGTCATTGATCCTAGGGACATGCGGGGCCGTGTCGTGGCTGTGACCGGTTCTACCTTGGACATCGCGCCGACACTATTGTCCATGATGGGGTATACAGTCGATAAACTCGGGCTTGGCCGGGATCTCCAAAGCGAGAAGTCGTTGCTCGCAACGGAATCCGGTTTCAGTGAGCGGCTGGCCGAGTGGACCCCTTCGCTGCGCCGTTTCTGGGCGTTGCCAAACTTAGGCCAGGGAATTCAGTTGTCCAAGGCGAACAAGAAGCTGTCCATCGGCTCGATTTCGCTGGAATACCCCGTTATGTTGAAATTCGACGAAGCCCTGAATGTGCGCTCCGTAGACTTCCAGGATAAGTTGGACAAATTTGCCGAAATGAGCCGGGGCGGCGGTTTCCTGTCAGTCCTCGATTGCAGCTACGTTATGGCGGATTCGGGCGTTTCTGGCCGCGGCGGTGAGCCGTGTCTGGTCGTGGGCAATGGGTCGGGAGGAGACTCGATGATCATTCCGCTCGATAAGCCTCATTATTCCTGGGACTATAAGCAGTTTCGTGAAATTCTGAATGCTGTTCCTAGTGCGGAACCGAGGGCGTACCACGGAAATATCGAGACCGAGGGGGTGGTGGTCTCCTCCGGTGGGCTTGCACGACCCTCTGGAGTTTTCGCCAGAACGCCGTTTGGTTTTTCCCGAGGCATGAACGTCTTCGGTGTTCGTGATGGTCTTGTGACTTTCATCGAAAACATTGACTTGTGCACGAAGCCGGATTTACCGGTTGATGGCGGGTTCATGAATGTCGTGGCCGACAGGCAGAAGGATTTCGATTTCATAGGCGTGGCGGTTCATGATTCGGCTTTCTGTCACGATCAAGGTGTAGATGGTTTCTTCATTGGGACAAGGTTGAAGCGGTTTTCCAGTATCCGATTCAGGACACCTTACCTAGGTATCGTCGACTCCGCTGGGAAGGTGAAGGCCGAGTTGGTCGACAAATCGGAATCGGAAGTAAGGTTCCGGCTATCGGACCTGTACCGTGAAAAGACCGGATAGGAGCTGCTCACAAAGCCTGAAAACACGAGTTAATCCCCCGGCTTTGCCCTGTCTCTTCTACACATTTTCCTGTTAAGGAACAGAACCTTAACGAAAGTTGGCGATCAGATCCCGGTCAGAACACACCGGGGACGGGACATGCAAGGCGGCAACGACGCCCAGAGATGGGCGGGAACGCAGTTTGGTGGCTGTGAGTTGGGAGATGTCAGGCGCACGCGACGCTTGGTCAAGGTGATGACGGCGCTGGCACACAATGGCGGGGGTAATTTGTGCGCAGCGAACCGCGGCCTGGAAGCGGCTCAGGAAGGCGCGTATCGTCTGGTGCGTAACCCAGCGGTCAAGGCGATAGCGATTATGGAGAGTGGATTTGCGGCGACAGCCGCCCGGGTGAAGGCATGCCGGCGGTTGTTGGCTATCGATGACACGACGAGCCTGTCGTACCGTCATGGCGTGTCGTCGGCGTTGGGCGATGTCGGCGCGCCGGTAGCCATGACGACGCGGGGTTACCAAGTCCACAGCACGCTACTCGTCGACGCCGAACGCGAAACGACGGAAGGGCTCGTTGCCCAAACGTTCTGGTGCCGCGACGATGCTGAGCGTGGCCGCAAACACCATCGCAAACAACGCGCCTACGAAGAGAAGGAAAGCTACAAATGGCAGCACAACGCCGAGGCGATGCGGGCGCGCTTGGGTGGGAAGATGCGCGATGTTGTCGCGGTCAGCGACCGGGAAAGTGACATCTTCGACTATCTGCAGCACAAACGGGAACACGGTGAACGGTTCATTGTGCGCGCGGCGCAAGACCGGCAGTTGTGGGAATGCAACGAAAGCGTGTCGGAACGGCTAAGCCGCACCGACAAGTGCGGCGAAATGGAGATTGCCGTCCCGCAACGCGGTGGCCGGCGTGCCCGCCAGGCGCGGCTCGCCTTGCGTGCCGTCACGGTCGACGTGGCGCCGCCCAGGCCTTATGACGATGACGCCGAACCGATGATGGTCAATCTCGTGTGGGCGATGGAAGAGAACGCGGCCAGCGACGATGAGGCATTGAGTTGGGTGTTGCTGACCACCGAGGCCGTGGATAGCGACGATGCCATCTGCGACATCTTGCGCTGTTATGGCCTACGCTGGCGTATCGAGGAGTTTCACAAAGCCTGGAAGAGCGGCGCTGGAGTCGAAGAGCAGCGGCATCAGAGCCATGACACGTTACAGCGCATGGCGGTGATGTTGGCATTCGTTGCCGTACGGCTGCTGCAACTGCGCGAAGTTCTGGATAACGCGGCGGCTGCCGAGGCGCCCTGCACGTGCGTATTGAGCGAAGCGGAATGGAAAATCCGGCTCTTTTGAAAAATGAGTGGGTTAGGTAGGCTAGGTTCCCCCCAACAGCCCCGTTACGACCATGTCCGAAAAGCTCTTCGAAAGCGCCCTTGGCCTTACTGCCCCTTGGTATGTCTCTGCCGTAGAGTTCCAGTCGGCG
>JACPFT010000022.1 GCA_016182845.1 Gammaproteobacteria bacterium | reverse complement strand
TTCGATGGAGGGCAAGTGAAAGCGGGAAATCTGGTGCGAAATCTACGTCTCGACCGCAGCGATCAAGGGCGGGTACGGCATCCAGGCTCCCTTTACTCAAGAGCGACTTGAGCAAATTCAGAATACAAGGTCGGGTTAGCGTGGCGTAACCCGACACTCATTCGGGCAACTGCGCCCCCCGTGTCGGGTTACGCCCCAACGCCCCCAAGGCTGGCGACAGCCCCGCAACTCCGCTAAAGTCAAAGACTTATCGCACACAGGATGAGTCGGCATGCGGCAGAGTCTGAAGACCCGCTTTTTCCTCATCACCATCGCGGTGTTCGCGATCCTGGCGGTCCTGGGGCAGCTCAGCTTCCAGGGCATCGCCAACCGCTTCGTGCGCCTGCTGGGCGAGCGTTTCGCCGAGAAACAGGTCCTCTACGACAAGGCGCGCATCCAGGCGCCGCTGTTGCGCGAGATCGCCCTGTCCCAGAAGAGCGCGGATTCGCCGATCCTGAAACGCTGGGCCCAGAACGAGAACGACCCGGGGCTGCGCGATGCGGCCCTCAAGGAGCTGGAAAGCTTCCGGCGCTTCTTCCAGGATCGGAGTTATTTTTTCATTGTCGATCACAGCCTGAACTACTACTACAACGACCGGCAACAACAATACACGGGCCGCGAGCTACGCTATGCCCTGGACCCGGCCAAGACCCCGGACAGCTGGTATTTCCGCCTGCGGGAGAGCCCCCACGACTACGAGCTCAATGTCGATTACGACGTGGAGCTCAAGGTCACCAAGGTCTGGATCAATACCCTGGTGCGTGAGCAGGGCCGCATGCTCGGCCTATCGGGCACCGGCCTCGATCTCACCGCCTTCCTCAAGGACATCGTCCAGGCCCAGCAGGCCGGGGTCACCAATATCCTCGTCGACGACGAGGGCGCCATCCAGGCCCATCCCGACCCGCGCCTCATCGATCTCAACACCAAGTCCAAGCAGGCCGGCGAGCGCAGCACGATCTTCCGCCACATCCCCTCGGCCGAGGAACAAGCCGCCCTGCGCGCCGCCCTGGCGCGCCTGAAGTCCGGCAAGAGCGCCGCCCTGACCCTGGCCCTCACCCTGGACGGCAAGCCCCAGCTGGTGGGCATCGCCTATGTGCCGGAGCTGCGTTGGTTCAATCTCTCCACCATGGATCTGGACGCCATCGTCGGCCATGCCCATTTCCTGCCGCTGGCCGCCCTGCTGCTGGCCAGCCTGCTGCTCAGCCTGGTGCTCATGGCCTGGCTCTTGAACAGCCTGGTCCTGAAGCGCCTGGGCCGGTTGAGCCTGGCCACCGAACGCCTGGCGCAGGGCCAGTACGAGCTGGATCTGCCCGCCGAGCGCGACGACGAGCTGGGCGCCCTGGCGGAGCGTTTCACCCAGATGGCGGCGACGGTGCGCGATCACACCCAGAACCTGGAGCACAAGGTCGCCGAGCGCACCCAGGCTCTAGCCGCCGCCAACACCGAGCTGGCCCAGGCCAACCGGCAGATCCTGGACTCGATCCGCTATGCCAAGCTGATCCAGACCGCCATCCTGCCCCGCCCGGAGCACCTACAGGCCTTGGTGGGCGAACACATGGCCCTGTGGCTGCCGCGCGACGTGGTGGGGGGAGACTTTTACTTCCTGCATGCGGAAAAGTCGGCGACTTTCCTGGGCGTCGTGGATTGCACCGGCCATGGCGTGCCCGGCGCCTTCATGAGCATGACCGCCCATGCCGTGCTCCACCAGCTGCTCACCGAGGCCGCCGAGCTGCCCCTGCCGGAGCTGCTGGCCATCTACGAGGACCGGCTGCGCCACACGCTCAGCCACGAGCCCGGCGCCGACGCCCTGGACTATGGCCTGGACATCGGCCTGTGCCGACTGAATCACGAGGCGCGAACCCTGGACTACTGCGGTTTCGACATCGATCTCTATGTGGTCGACGGCAGCGGCGTCGATCGCCTGCGCGCCAACCGGGGCGGCCTGGGCTACCGGCGGCGCCGGCGGCGCGAGACCAGTGCCCATGGCCTGTCCTGGGGCGAGGGTCTGCGCTTCTACCTGAGCAGCGACGGCTTACTGGACCAGGCCGGCGGCGCGGAGGGCTACGGCTTCGGGCGTGCGCGCTTCGAGCACTTCCTGAGCGAGACGGCGGGCTTAAGCCTGCACGAGCAGGAACGCCGCCTGGCCGCCCGCCTCGCCGATTACCAGGGCCAACATGCCCAGCGCGACGACATCACCGTGCTCGGCTTCAGCCCCCATTGACCAGGCACTACACTGAAAGCAACACGAGGATGACGCAATGCTCACCGATTTGTGGGACTTCCGCCAACAGCTGGAAGAAGCCCAAATCCTGATCTGTTTCAACGGCCCCCTCTCCCAGAGCATCATCGAGGAGATAGGCGCGGCCGTGAAGAAATACCTGGAAACCGAGATGCCGGGCCACGGCAAGCTGCTGGACGTGTTCTCGGTCTATATCGAGCAGACCCAGAACATCCGCAATTACTCCCGGCGCAAGGCCGCCGGCCAGGGCGAGCTGCCGCCCTACAACGGCATCACCCTGCTGATCGGCCGCCAGGGCGAGAACTATGTCGTCGCCTCCGGCAACATCATCGACAAGGGCGACATCCCGCCGCTGCGCGCCGCCCTGGATCACCTGCGCGGCCTCGATGCCGCCGCCCTCAAGGCCCTGTACAAGGAGCAGCGCCGTAAGCCCCACGACGAGCACGATGCCCATGCGGGCGCCGGACTGGGATTGATCGACATGGCGCGCAAGACCTGTCAGCCGCTGGAATACCGCCTGCGCGACATCGATGCCGGCCATGCCTTCTTCAACCTGATCGCGGTGATTTGAATGATGGAACGTCTGATACGCGACGCCAGCAAGGCCTCCCCGGCCATCGATTTCGATCCGGTGAGCGGCGTCTTGCGCATGCAGGGCGAGAGTTACCCGGAGAACACCTTCGAATTCTTCAGGCCGATCATGGCCTGGCTGCGCGACTACCTGGCCCAAGCCGCGGCGCCGGTCAGCATGGAGCTGGAGCTCAGCTACCTGAACACCGGCAGCATCAAGTGTCTAATGGACATGTTCGATCTCCTGGATGCCCACCACCAGGAGGGCAAGGCGGCGCGCATCGTCTGGCGCTACCACGCCAACAACCCGCGCGCCCTGGAGACCGCCGAGGAATTCGCCGAGGACCTGTCCCTGCCCTTTCTTATCGAGCAACACCCATGACCGAGCACAAGCCCCATGAGCCGGACCCCAGCCGCTTCGAGGAGAAGGAGCTGGAACAGCGCCTGGAACGGGTCTTCCGCGAGCACGAGGACAACCCGCTGCTGGAGGAAATCGAGTGGCTGGCGGGGAAATACCTGCGCCTGGAGCGCAAGCTGCACAAGATCACGCGCATCAGCGACAAGGTCCAGGCCCAGGTCATGGAGCTCAACACGCGCCTGGGCAATCTGGCGGCCACCGACCAGCTCACCGGCCTACTCAACCGGCGCGGCATGTACGAACACCTGGAAGCGGAGATGAGCCGGCTGTCCCGGGACGGGGCGCCCTTCGGCCTGATGGTCATCGACATCGACTACTTCAAGCGTATCAACGACAGCCACGGCCATGCCCTGGGCGACTGGGCCCTGCAAACCGTGGCCCAGACCCTGCAATCGCGCTGCCGCAGCTACGACTCCTGTTCCCGCTGGGGCGGTGAGGAATTCCTCTTCCTGCTGCCCGGCAGCAGCCGCGACACCCTGGCCCAGATCGCCCAGAAGCTGGTGGAGGCGGTGCGCGGCATCGCCGCCCCCGCCGAGGCGCCCGGGTTGACGCTGAGCATCAGCGTCGGCGGTTATCTGTGCCAGGCTGCCGAGCCCCTGCAGCAATCCATCCAGAAGGCCGACGACGCCATGTACCAGGCCAAGCAAGAAGGCCGCGACGGCTATGCCCTGCACGAATGAATGCCAGGCGAGTGAGCCGTCCGGCTAAAGCCGGACCTACGGGCGAACGCCGAGGGTAACTGTAGGTCCCGCTTTAGCGGGACTGCCATGCGCACCGGTCGAAGCCCAAGGCCATGCTCACTCCCGGGGCAGGCCGCGCAGCAGGTCGAGGATCGCGTCCAGTTCACGGCGCACCAGGCGCTCCGACAAATGCTCGGCTAGGCGCATGCAGGCCGCGTCGCCATGGGAGAGTTCGGTGAGCAAGGTCTTGAGTTCGGCGAGCTGCTCCCGCTCGGCCGCAGCCACCAGGCGCTGGCGCAGGGACTCGGGCACGCGCGCCCGCGAAAAATCCACCCCCGCCTCCCCTACTCCGCCCAGGGACGCCGGCTCAGCCTCGTAGTCGAAGCGCACGCCCAGGTACTTGGCCAGGCAATCGAAGATCTCGTCGAAACGGAAGGGCTTGGCGATGTAGTAGTCGAAACCGGCCGCCAGGCAGTTGTCGATCTCGTGGCGCAGGCTGGATGCCGAGATGGCGATATAGGGCAGGTAGTGTTCCGGCAGGGCCTGGCGCATGCGCTGCATGGCCTCCAGTCCGTTCATGCGCGGCATGCGGATGTCCATGAACACGATGTCCGGGACCTGCTCGCCCAGCAGCTCCAGGGCGCGGAAGCCGTCCTTCGCCTCGCGCACCTCGACGCCGATGTCGCGCAGCATGTGGGAGAGCACCTCCCGGTTCTCCGCCACATCGTCCACCACCAGGGCGCGCACCCGGCAGCCCGGAACCAGGTGGCGCACGCGCCGCAGATCCGGCACCGCCGGCGCCACCTCGCGCATGGCCTGGGGCAGGACCAGGCTGAAGCGGAACAGGGTGCCCCGGCCCGGCTCGGACTCCAGCGCCAACTCGCCGCCCAGGAGCTCCACGTGGCGCCGGGCAATGGTCAGGCCAAGGCCCGTGCCACCCGCCGTCTCGACGGCCAGGCTCTGATGGAAGGGCTCGAAGATGCGCGCCTGTTCGGCGGGGGGGATGCCCGGGCCGCTGTCCTGGATCTCAAAGCCGTAGCGCTCGCCCTGACGATGCACCCGCAGCTGGACCATGCCCCGGTTGGTGAACTTGACGGCATTACCCAGCAGGTTGATGAGGATCTGGCGCAGCTTGCCGACGTCGCCATGGACCAGGACGCGCGGTCCCAGGGGATAGTCCAGGAGCCAGCTCAGACCCTTCTCCTTGCAGCGCGTGGCGAACATCATGCTCATGCCTTCCAGCATCTCGCTCAGGTCGAAATCCGCGCCGTGCACCGGCATGGCGCCGGCCTCGATCTTGGAGATGTCCAGGATGTCGTTGATGAGGTCCAGCAGATGGCTGCCGGCCTTCTCGATGTGCTGCACCATCTGCTGCTGGATCTCGCCCAGGCCGGCGTCGCGGCGCAGGATCTGGGCGAAGCCCAGGACCGAATTGAGCGGCGTGCGGATCTCGTGGGACATATTGGCCAGAAACACGCTCTTGGCGCGGTTGGCGGCCTCGGCCAGATGTTCGGCGCGACGGCGCACCGCCACCTCCTTCTGAAGCTCGGCGGTGCGCTCGTCCACGTGTTTCTGCAGGCGCTCGGCGCCCCGGCGCATCTGGCCGATGACGAAGCTGATGGCCGCCGCCGCGACCAAGGCCATGGCCATGAGCAGGAGGAAGGTGCGGCGCAGGTCCGAGCGGGTCTCGGTCATGGCCGCGTCGATGGGCAGGGAGATCTCCAGCACGCCGCGCACGTCGCCGACCTTCCAACCCCGACGCGGGGAGTCGGGATGGGTGTTGTGGCAGGCGACGCAGGCCGGGCGCATCACGTCGGCCGTCGCATAGCGCAGGCTCATGCGCCCGCCCACCGGCTCGAAGCGCGTATAGGCCTGATCCGGGTACTGGTTCAAGAATTCCCAGGCCTCACGCTCGAAAGCGTCCTGGTGCGTGCTGTCGGCGCGCCGCCAGGGGAAGGGATAGGGACTGTACAGCCGCGAATTCGCCCCGGAGGCGCGCTCGCCGATGCGCTGGCCGAGGAGCATGCTCAGGGTCGCCGGCAGGGGGATCGCATCCTTGCCGGCGTAGTCGTGGGTCACCGGGATGCCGTGGCGCTGGGCAGTCAGCACCACCTCCGAGGTGTAGAGCGTGCGAAACTCGCTCAAGGCCTCCGAATACAGCCGGGCATGGCGCAGGGCGATGCCCTGGACCAGCTCGGTCTGGAGATTGGCCATATGCCAGAGAATGCCGCCGATGGCGCAGCCGAAGAGCAGGACCAAGGCCGCCAAGACCTGCCAGGTCCTCAGCATCAACCAACCCGCCTGATTGGCCATGCCCTTCCCTCGCGCCCCGTACAGCCTCCATCGAGGCAGAAATCGCCGAGCCCATCGGCAACCGGCGACGGAATCGCGCCCGCTCCGTCGTCTGCTGAGTATAGTCAGGAAGGCGCCAAGCCGCCGAAAGCCGGGCCCGGCGCCGCGATTTCAGCAGGGCCGGCTCATACTTTTCTGAACAACGCCAAAGAAGAGCCCTTCGATACGGCCACTTCGTGACCTACTCAGGGCGAACGGTGCAAAAAATAACCGTTCGTGCTGAGTAGCGCCCTATGGGCGCGTATCGAAGCACTCTTCCCGCCAACAGATGGCAAAGTATGCTCCGGCCCTGGGGTTCGGGACCCTATTCGCGGCATTCGCAAAACAGGGGCTTGACGCCAAATCTCGGCGCGGCTATGATGCGCGCCTCTTTTGGATATGTAGCTCAGCCGGTTAGAGCACAGCACTCATAATGCTGGGGTCGGTGGTTCAAGTCCACCCATATCCACCATATAAAACAAGGGCTTGGCAGCGATGTCAGGCCCTTGTTGCTTTCTGGCTACCGCCAGTTCCCCGCCCTGCGCGGCAGGTATTTCCCCGATCCCGGCCGCAGGATTCGGCGCACGCGGCGGCCATGGCGCAAATGCCAGTCCTGGCTACACTATTCTTTATACCGAGTCGCTTCGTGCTTCGTTGCCTGGGTGTGTCGCTGCCCGACAGCCCGCAGTCACTCCGGCACCCATCCCCTAGCTCGGCACTCGCTTCTATCCCCTCCAAGGAGGGGCGGCTTCTGCCCAAGCCCGCAGAAATTCCTTGAGACTCGCATGCCGCAAGGCGTCCCGCCACGGAAAGGCATTCCGTGCACGCGCCTGGGCATGGGCTGGGAACGAGCATGAGCGCATCCGCCCATTTGCTGCCCTTCTCCGTGGATGACCTGGTCCTTGGCCTGGAGCTGTGCTGGCTGCGGCGCGTCTTGCCGGCCGTGGCCTATACGCCCCTGCCGGGCGCGCCGGGCATCATCCTCGGCATCGTCGACATCGCCGGCCAGATGGTCCCGGTGGCCAGCCTGCGCGAGCGCCTGGGCCTAGCCTATAGGCCCCAACGCCGTAGCGAGCATCTGCTCTGGGTGGACACGGGGCGCTGGCAGCTCTTGCTGCCGGTGGATGGCGTGGGCGTCGCCCGGGCCTATGCGCCGGAGGCCGTCTTGCCGGCCAGCGAACTGCCCTTGCCGGTGGCGCGGCTCAAGGGCGTGTTGCGCACGGCGGAGGGCCTGCTGCTGATCCAGGAGCTCCCGGCCTTCCTGTCCCTGGATGAGGAGCAGGCGCTGGCGGGCGCCCTGCAAGCCCATGCGGACTGAGGCGGTGAACAACATGCTGGGCCTGCCCCTGGACGAGGTCCTGCTGGCCCTGTTGAGCGAGCGCGTGGCCAAGGAGCTGGGCCTGGATTTCGGCGGCGCGAAAACCGAGGACCTGCGCCGCCTCCTGACCCTGGCGGCCCTGGAGCAGGCGGGAACGTCGGCGATGACCTGGCTGCGCCGCCTGGCCCTGGAGTCCTGGACGGCGGAGCAGCGCCGCGCGCTGGCGGCGCAGCTGACCGTGGGCGAGACCTATTTTTTTCGCGAGCCGGAAGCCCTGGCTTACCTGGCGGCGCAACACTTGAGCCCCCTGATCCAGCGGCGCCGCGGCGAGGGCGCACGGCGGCTGCGCCTGTGGAGCGCCGGCTGCTGCACCGGCGAGGAGGCCTATACCCTGGCCATTCTGGCGATGCGGATGTTGCCGGATGCGAAGGACTGGCAGCTGGACATCATCGGCAGCGACGTCAACGCGGACTTCCTGGCCCGCGCCCGCCAGGGCGTCTACGGCGACTGGTCCTTCCGCCAGGATGCGGCCAGCTTGAAGGCCGGGCATTTCCACCCGGCGGCCCGGGGACGTTGGCAACTCAAGCCCGAGCCGGGACGGCATGTCCGTTTTCTCTGGCACAACCTGGCCGACGGCGATTTCCCGGATGCCGAACGGGGCCTCGCCGGCTGCGATCTGATCCTGTGCCGCAATGCCCTGATGTATTTCACGCCCGCCCGGGCCAAGGCGGCCCTGGAGCGGCTCTTGGCCTGTCTCGCGCCGGAGGGCCTGCTGCTCCTGTCCGCCGTGGAATCCGGTCTGGCCGAGCAGGCCGGGCTAGCGGGCAGCTTGATACCCGGCGGCTACGCCCTAGGGGCCAAGGCTTCAACCCTGGCCAGGCCGCGCCCGGAGCCGCAGCCGATGGCCGCGCCGCCGCCCCCCGCCCCGGCAGCACCCCGCATCGCCGCCCCTAGTCGCGCCCCGGCGCCCCGGCCGGCGCCCGCCGCGCCCCGCCTGGCCCGCGACTGGCCGGAGGCCCGCGCCGCCCTGGAACGGGGCGACTGGCGCGAGGCCAGGGAGCGGCTGGAGCGGCATCTGCGCGAGGACCGGCCCAGCCTGGGCCGCGAGGCCGAGCTCACCCGGCTCCTGGCCCGCGCCCTGGCCCAGCTGCACGAGCTGCCCGCCGCCCGCGACTGCCTGGAGCACAGCCTGTCCCTGGACCGCTTCCAGCCCGAGGCCTATTGGCTACTGGCCTTGATCGACCAGGACCTAGGCGCGCCACGCTCGGCCCAGGAGAACTTGCAGAAGCTGCTCTACCTGGCGCCGGACTTCATCCTGGCCCACTACCTGAGCGGCCTGCTGTTGCAGCGCCAGGGCCGGACGGCCAAGGCCGCCAAGGCCTTTCGCGAAGGTTTGGGCCTGTTGCGCTCCCAGCCGGCGGAAAGCCTGGTGCCCGAGGGTGACGGCATGAGCTGCGCGCAGCTCACGGCCCTCATGGAATCTCAACTGACGGCGACCTCCTCATGAGCGAACGCAGCGATACCCCAAGCCGGGACTGGGAGGGCATGCGCAGCCAGCTAGCCGCCCTGGGCCATGCCATCGAGGGCCTGGATCGGGACGCGGCGGACGAGCAGGCCGAGCTGAGTGCACGGGCCAAGGCTCTGGCCCGGATCCCGGAAACCCGAGAGGCCGAGGAGTGGCTGGAACTGCTGGTCTTCGAGCTGGGAACGGAGTGCTATGCCCTGGAGACCGCGCACATCAGCGAGGTCCTGCCCCTGCGCCAGTTGACGCCCCTGCCCGGGACGCCCAGCCACGTGCTAGGCATCGTCAACAGCCGGGGGCGCCTCCTGGCGGTCATCGACATGCGCCATTGGTTCGAGCTGCCCATCCAGGGCCTGTCGGACCGCAACAACCTGGTGGTCCTCCAGGGCGGCGGCATGGAGTTCGCGGTTCTGGCCGACCGCGTGCAGGGCGTGCGCCTCGCCGCCCGCTCGCGGCTGACCCCCGAACTCGCCAATTTGTCGGGCATCCGCGCCGCCTACTTGCTGGGCCTCAGCGAGGAGGGCTGGATCGTCCTGGATGGCGGCAAATTACTCGGCGACCCGCGCATCGCGGTGGACCAGGGCGGCTAGGCGACAAGGAGAAAAAGACATGCAAAGCCTCTACAACCTGCGCACCGGCACCAAGCTCATGCTGGCCTTCGCCAGCCTGATGCTGGGCTTCCTGGCCTTATTGGCGCTGGGGCAAAACAGCCTGCAACAGATCCAGGAGGCCCAGCGCCAGCTCTCGGGCCAGGACATCCAGGCCCTGGAGCGCATCGCCCTGCTCGACGCCAATATCAACTCCGAGCGGGCGCGCAGCCTGGCCATGACCCTGGTGGACGACCCGGCGGAGCGCGACAAGCGCATCAAGGCCGTGGACGAGTCACTGCGCGAGGACGAGGCGGCCTTGACCGCCCTGGCGCAAATCCCCCTGCCGGATCCGCGCTTCCCGGTCCAGCTGCGGGAGTTCGAACAGGTTTGGCGCCAGGTCAACGATCACCGGCAACGGGAAGTCCTGCCCCTGCTCGCCGCCGGCAAGCTCGCCGAGGCCCGCATCAGCGTTCTCGGCGACCAAGCCGACCGTATCGCCGAGCTGCGCGAGCTGGCCCGGAGCCTGGGCGTGATGGTCCAGGCCCATACCCAAGAGACCGTGCAGAACGGCGAGACCCTGATCGCCGAGCAGCGCCGCGTCCTGATCGGCGCCGGTCTCGCCCTGGCGGCCCTGGCCCTGGCTCTGGTCTGGGCCCTGACCCAGGTCATCGCCGTCCCCCTGGCCCGCCTCACCCAGGCTGCCGAGCGCATCAGTCGCGGCGAGCTGGCCGTGCAGCAGGCCGAGGCCGCGACGGCGCGCGAGGACGAGGTGGGGCGCCTGGAACAGGCCTTCGCGCGCATGAGCCAGTACCTGCAAGGCCTGGCCCGTCAGGCCGAGCGCATCGCCCAGGGCGATTTGTCCCAAGAGGTCCGGCCCCAGTCCGAGGCCGACGTCCTGGGCAAGGCCTTCGCCGCCATGGCGACCAACCTGCGCCGCCTGACCCAGGAACTGCACGAGGGCATCAACGTCCTGGCCAGCGCCAGCCAGGAGATCCTCAACACCACC
>JACPFT010000021.1 GCA_016182845.1 Gammaproteobacteria bacterium | reverse complement strand
TCCGCCAAACGAAAGGCTCGGGGCTACGGTAACTTTCGAACGATAAGGACGGTCTTGTTCCTTGTTGCGGGGAAGCTCAACTTCGGTGGGCTGAACCCGCACCTAGCCGGTCAACCCACTTGAAATTCAACAGAGCCAAAAATAAAAATGCGATGGTATGTGGGGGTATGCCTGGCTTCGAAGTTCCATTTCATGATGCTTTCTGTAGATTACTAAGCCGATAGTAATAGCGACAAAGCCTATAAAATGTCAATGCGTTCAATTTCCAGATTGAACTCGACAGCCCCCCCCTCCGAGACTGTGGAATCAGACCAGCCCCAGGGCCGCCTTCTGCGCCTCCACCAGCTCGCGCACGCCCACCCGCGCCAGGGCCAGCATGGCGTTCAGCTCCTCGAGATCGAAGGTCTCGCCCTCGGCCGTGCCCTGGACTTCGATGAAGCCGCCGGCTTCGGTCATGATCACGTTCATATCGGTCTCGGCGGCCGAGTCCTCCTTGTAATCGAGATCGAGCACCGGCTCGCCCTTGACGATGCCCACCGACACGGCGGCGACCATGTGCTTGAGCGGGTTGGTGGTGATCATGCCGGTCTTGCGCATGTGACCCAGAGCGTCCACCAGGGCCACGCAGGCGCCGGTGATGGAGGCGGTGCGCGTGCCGCCGTCGGCCTGCAGCACGTCGCAGTCCAGTTGCAGGGTGTTCTCGCCCAGCAGCTTCATGTCCAGGGCGGCGCGCAGGGCGCGGCCGATCAGGCGCTGGATCTCCAGGGTGCGTCCCCCCTGCTTGCCCCTGGCGGCCTCGCGGTCGTTGCGGTCATGGGTGGCGCGCGGCAGCATGCCGTATTCGGCGGTCAGCCAGCCCTGGCCCTGGCCCTTCAGGAAGCGCGGCACGCCGGCCACGACGGAGGCGGTGCAGAGGACCTTGGTGTCGCCGAACTCCACCAGGACCGAACCCTCGGCATGCTTGGTGTAATGGCGGGTGATGGTCACTGGACGGAGCTGGTTGGCGGTACGGCCGCTGGCGCGCATGGGAATTCCTTGAGGACGTGGAAGAGAGACAAGGATTGTAGCCCGGATGGAGGCTTGACCTCCATCCGGGCTACAATGGCCCCATAACCTCCTCTGATGAGTGACTTATGATTTACAGCATGACTGCCTTCGCGCGCCAGGAAGCCCGGGGCGATTGGGGCTCGGCGGCCTTCGAGCTACGCTCGGTGAACCAGCGCTTCCTGGAGCCCAGCTTCCGCCTGCCCGAGGCACTGCGCGGTCTGGAAGGGGGCTTACGCGAACGCCTGCGCAACCGCCTGACCCGCGGCAAGCTGGAATGCAGCCTGCGTTTCGAAGCCGGCACGGCCACGGCCGACACGCTGAAGGTCAACACGCCCCTGGCCCTGGCCGTGGTCAATGCCGCCACCGAGATCGCCGATCTCTGCGAGCGCGCCGCTCCCATCAACCCCCTGGAAGTCCTGCGCTGGCCGGGCGTGCTGGAAAGCGCGGAGACGGACAAAGACGCTTTGGAGGCCGAGATCCTGGCCCTCTTCGAGCAGGTGCTGGACGAGCTGCTGGCCATGCGCGCCCGGGAGGGCGAAGTCCTGGCCGGGCTGATCCACGAACGTCTGACCGGCATCCGCGCCGAGGTGGCCAAGGTGCGCGGCCTGATGCCGGAGATCCTCCGCTGGCAGCGCGAGCGCCTAGTCAATGCCTTCACCGAGGCCAAGTTGGAACTGGACGCACAGCGCCTGGAGCAGGAAATGGTCATGCTCGCCCAGCGCATCGACGTCGCCGAGGAACTGGACCGCCTGGAGACCCATGTCAAGGAAGTGGAGCGCACGCTGAAGGCCGGCGGCGCCGTGGGCCGGCGCCTGGATTTCCTGATGCAGGAGCTGAACCGCGAGGCCAATACCCTGGGTTCCAAGTCCATCAACACCGAGACCACCGGCGTGTCGGTCAATCTGAAAGTCCTGATCGAGCAGATGCGCGAGCAGGTCCAGAACCTGGAATGAGCGCGGGAGACGCCATGGGCAAGGGTACGCTTTACATCGTTTCGGCGCCGTCGGGCGCCGGCAAGACCAGCCTGCTCAAGGCGCTCGTGGAGCAGATGCAGGACGTCATGGTCTCCGTGTCCCACACGACGCGGGCCATGCGCCCGGGCGAGCAAGAGGGGGTGCATTACCACTTCACGCGCCGGGAAGACTTCGAGCGCATGGCGGCCGAGGGCGCCTTCCTGGAGCATGCGGAAGTTTTCGGTAATCACTACGGCACCTCCCGGCATTGGGTCGAGCAGACCCTGGAAGCCGGCACCGACGTGATCCTGGAGATCGACTGGCAGGGCGCCCGGCAGATGCGTCAGCTGCTGCCCGAGGCCGTGTCCGTGTTCATCCTGCCGCCCTCCCGCGCCGCCCTGGAACAGCGCCTCACCGGGCGCGGCCAGGATGCCCCCGAGGTCATCGCCTCGCGCATGGCCGCCGCCCGCGAGGAAATGGCCCATTACGGCGAGTACGACTACCTGGTGATCAACGACGTGTTCAAGCTGGCTCTGGAAGACCTGAAGGCCATCTTCCTGGTCCGCCGCCTGCGCATGGAAGCCCAGGCCCAGCGACACCGGGCCATGATTGCGGAGCTCCTGGCGTAAGAATGAAGAGGGATTAACCGCCAAGACACCAAGACGCGAAGGAAAGCCAAAGCCAATGAACCACGAAGGCCGCTAAGGCCGCGAAGAGTAAAAAGCCCATTTCAGGCGATTCATCCAATCTTTGCGGCCTTAGCGGCCTTCGCGGTTAATTCTTCTTGATTTCCCCTTGGCGTTCTTGGCGCCTTGGCGGTGAGTTCTTCTTCTCCCCCAACCGCGTTTTGCATTGCGCCATTGGGATCGGCTACACTAGCCGGTCACGTTTTGACCTTTTTTCGGAGTTTTCCCCATGGCTCGTGTTACCGTCGAAGATTCGGTGAAGCTGGTCGGCAATCGTTTTGACCTCGTGCTGCTCGCCACCAAGCGCGCCCGTCAGATCGCGACCGGCGGCAAGGACCCCATGGTGCCGCGCGACAACGACAAGCCCACCGTCCTTGCCTTGCGCGAGATCGAGGAAGGCCTGATCACCCGCGACGATTTCGCCCGTATGGAAGAAGAAGAGCGCCGCATGCGCGCCGAAGCCGAGCAGCAGGCGCTGCATCAACACGCGGTCGAAGACTTCTCCATCGCCGAGTAAGCGGCGGCATGGGTGCGGACACGGAGCTGGATTTGTTCGCACCCCTGCGGGAGCGCTTGAAGACCTATCTCGACGACGCTCAAGTCGCCCAGGTCGAGGCCGCCTTCGTCCTCGCCCGCGACGCCCACGAGGGGCAGAACCGCTCCTCCGGCGAGCCCTATATCACCCATCCGGTGGCCGTGGCCAGCATCCTGGCCGAGATCAAGATGGACGCCCAGTCCATCATGGCCGCCCTGATGCACGATGTCCTGGAGGACACGCCCATCGACCGCGCCCAGATCGCCGGGAAATTCGGCGAGCCGGTGGCGGATCTGGTGGAAGGCGTCTCCAAGCTCACCCAGATCAAGTTCCGCAACAAGGCCGAGGCCCAGGCCGAGAACTTCCGCAAGATGATGATGGCGATGGTGGAAGACATCCGCGTCATCCTCATCAAGCTCGCCGATCGCACCCACAACATGCGTACCCTTGGCGCCCTGCGCCCCGATAAGCGCCGGCGCATCGCCCTGGAAACCCTGGAGATCTACGCGCCCATCGCCAACCGCTTAGGGCTGTACCAGATCCGCGAGGAGCTGGAGGACCTGGGGTTCGCGGCCATGTACCCCATGCGCCATCGTATCCTCAAGGCGGCGGTGGAGAAGGCGCGCGGCAACCGCAAGGAAATCGTCCAGACCATCGCCGAGGCCCTGGAAGAGCGCCTCAAGCAGTCCCAGATCACGGCCAAGGTCATCGGTCGCAAGAAGCATCTCTACTCCATCTACGAGAAGATGAAGAAGAAGCACGGCGCCTTCAACGATGTGATGGACGTCTACGGTTTCCGCATCATCGTCGACAGCGTGGACGCCTGCTACCGGGTCCTGGGCCTGACCCACAACCTCTACAAGCCGGTGCCGGGCCGCTTCAAGGACTACATCGCCATTCCCAAGACCAATGGCTACCAGTCCCTGCACACGACGCTCAAGGGTCCCTACGGGCTGCACATCGAGATCCAGATCCGTACCCGCGACATGGAACAGTTGGCGCGCAACGGCGTGGCCGCCCACTGGCTGTACAAACAGGGCGGCAGCAATACCGCCCAGGTCAAGGCGCGGGAGTGGATGCGCCGTCTGCAGGATCTGCAGGAGGCGGCCGGCGATTCCATCGAGTTCGTCGAGAACGTCAAGATCGACCTGTTCCCGGACGAGGTCTATGTGTTCACGCCCAATGGCCAGATCCTGGAGATGCCGGCCGGCGCGACCCTGGTGGACTTCGCCTATGCCATCCACACCGACGTGGGCAATGCCTGCATCGCCGGCAAGGTCGATCGCCAGCTCATGCCCCTGTCCACGCCCTTGCACAACGGCGAGACCGTGGAGATCGTCACCGCTCCCGGCGCCCGGCCCAACCCGGCCTGGCTGTCCTTCGTGACCACGGGCAAGGCTAGGGCGAATATCCGCAATTATCTGAAAAATCAGAAGAAAGAAGAAGCATCGACCCTGGGCAAGCGGCTGCTGGAGAAGGAGCTGGGTAAGCCCATCGACAGCTATGCCGGCGAGCAGCTGCTGAAAGTCCTGCACACCACCAAGTTCAAGGATTGGCCGGAGCTCCTGGCCGATATCGGCCTGGGCAATACGCCGGCCCTGGTGGTGGCGCACCGCCTCACCGCCGGCCTGGGCCATGCCCCCGCCGACGACGTTACGGCCGCGCCCATCGCCATCAAGGGCACGGAGGGCATGCTGGTGTCCTTCGCCAAGTGCTGCCGGCCCATCCCCGGCGACTCGGTGGTGGGTTATCTGTCCGCCGGCAAGGGCATTGTCGTGCATGTGGACGACTGCAAGAACCTCCAGGAGCTGCGCAACCAGCAGGAGCGCTTCGTGCCCGTGCAGTGGGAGGACACCCAGGGCGCCGAATTCGCCGTGGAGCTGCGCGTCGACGTGGTCAACCAGCGCGGCGTCCTGGCCCAGCTGGCCACCGCCATCAGCGGCGCCAATGCCAACATCATCAATATCGACATCGACGAGCGCGACGGCAGCTATTACCACATCTCCTTCCTGGTGGGCGTGTCCGACCGCTGGCATCTGGCCCAGGTCATCAAGCGCCTGCGCGCCCTCAAGGTCGTCAACAAGATCCTGCGCAACAAGCACTGAGCCGGGGCTCTCCCTCCGCCGGAGCCGCAAACCCGGATTCCGGCGCTGCGCGCCTCCATCCAAGCTACGTTCGTGCCAGCGCCGCCACGAACAGCTCCCGTATCCGCTTATCCGTCCAGCTGGGCCCGCGCAGGCTGTCCACGAAGCCGCAGTGCCCGCCATAGCGGGTGCGGGTGATCCGCAGGTTCGGATTCTGCGCGAGCCGCGCCAGATCCCGGGCCGGGATGATGGGATCGTCCTCGCTGATCAGGATCGCGCTGGGCACTTGCAAACCGGCCAGGCGCTCGCCGGTGATGGCATAGCCGGCGAAATAATCCGCCAGGCTGGGGTAGGGCGTGTGCTCCTCGACGAAATGGGCGGTCATCGTGGTCAGGGTCTTGAGCTCAGGCAGCACGCTGACGTCGAACGCCTCCGGGTAGTGGGCGGCCTTCTTGCGTAGGGATGCACCCCATTTGCGACGGAAATATTCCCGGTAGGCGAACCAGCCGGTCTCCAGCCGGGCCATGGTCACGGCCGGATCCAGGACCGGGCAGACCGCCACGGTCTGGGCCAGGCGGATGCCGGCCGCGGGCGCGCGGGCGGCGACGCGCAGGGTGAAATTGCCGCCCAGGGAATGGCCGGCCATGCCCAAAAAGCTCGGCCGGAACCGGTCCTGGATGGCGCGCACGGCGCCCACCACCTCGTCCACCCGGCAGGAATGGAACAGCTCCCGGTTCAACTGCTGGGTGGCGCCGTGATCGCGCAGGTTCAGGCGGAATACCGCGAAACCGGCGGCATGGAGCTCCGCGCCGGCCGATAGCACATAGAGCGAATCGGCGCCGCCCTCCCAGCCATGCAGCAGCACGACCAGGGGCTCGCCGGCCCGGCCCTGGCCGGAATGAAAGCCTTGCAGGCGCACGCCCTCGCCGCAGTCCAGGACGATCTCCTCCGAGGCCGCCAGCAGGGCGGCGGCGCGGCGCCTGACCCAGGGCCGGCGAAAGCGCAGGGAGGCGAGGATGGATTGCACATGGGCATTGCGCAGGAGGCGCGGTGGCTCGAACTCGGACATGGCGCAGGGCTGGATGGAATTTGGCTTAGAATACGCGTTTTTCCGCCTCCCGGATGCGCCGCCGCTCATGCCCTGGATGACTCACCCGCCTTCCGGCCTCTCCAGCCCTGGCTCCGTCCCGAGCCCTCCGCCCTCGGCGAGCTGAACGCCTGGGCCGAGGCGGCCGCTTGCCCGGTGCGCTTCGCCGCCCCGGACGCCGACGGCCGCTACTACGAGCGGCGCATCGCCGAGAGCGGCACCGTGCCGACCCGGCCAGGCCACTGGCACGATACCTATAACGCGCTGATCTGGTTGCGCTTTCCGCGCATCAAGGCGGCGCTCAACGCCCGCCATGTGCGGGCCATGGAGACGATGGCCGTAGCGGGCCGGCGCGGGCCCGAGCGGGATTTTCTGACCCTGGTGGACGAGAGCGGCGCCATCGTCTGCTGCCCGGCGCCGGACCTGTTGGAACTATGGCGGGCTCACCGCTGGCGCGAGCTGTTCGTGGACCGGAGGGAGCGCCTGGAGCGGGAGTTCCGCGTCATCCTGTTCGGCCATTCCCTCTACGAGCAGCTGCATGCACCTTTCCCGGCCCTGACCGCCCGGGCCCTGGTGCTAGATGGGGCGGAGGCTCTGGGCATGGGCGACGCGGAGCTGGATGCGCATCTGGCGGCTCGCCTGGCGGCGGGGGACTGGCCGGTCCTCAAGGCGGCCAGCCTGCCCCTGCCCCTCCTCGGCGTGCCCGGCTGGTGGCCGGCGAACGAGGCGCCGGCCTTCTACGACGATGCCGAGGTATTCCGGCCCCGGCCTAGTCCAGGTCCACGATCTCGCGGCCGAAGGGCGTGAAGGCCAGGCGCATCATCTTGAAGTGTTGCAGGCCGAAGGGGATGCCGATGATGCTCAGACAGCACAGCAGGCCGAAGCCCAGGTGGCAGAACACGTTCCAGATGCCGCCGAAGACCAGCCAGATCACGTTCATGACCAGGTTGAGGGAGCTGCCGCTGTCCTCGCGCCGCTCGCGGGTGTCCGAGCCGAAGGGGAAGAGGCTGAAGATGGCCAGCTTGAAGCACTGGATGCCCCAGGGGATGCCGATCAGGGTCAGGCAGAGGGCGATGCCGCCGGCCATATAGCCGAAGAACACGAAGACTCCGCCGAGCAGGATCCAGAGCAGGTTCATAAGTAGGGACATGGTGAGCCTTGTTGGAGTGGGTACAGCTGGCATTAGGCAGGAATCGTGCCGGGATGGGAACCCCCTCTCCCTAGCCCTCCCCCGCCAGGGGGGAGGGGACAAGAAGGCGGTCCGGCATGGGCGATTCCGCGCGGGAGCCCTCTCACTCCCTCCCCCTGGCGGGGGAGGGAGTGAGAGGGGGGTTGGCGAATCCTGCCGCTAATTGAGCAAATCCGCGAAGGCGAAGAAGTCCAGCCGCTGGCCTTCGCTGACGGCTTCCCCGGCCGGCACCCGCGCCAGACCCTCGCCCCAGGCGGCGGAGGACAGCACGCCCGAGCCCTGGTTGGGATAGGCCTCCAGGCGGCCGTCGGCCCCCAGGCGCACGCGCAGATATTCCTCCCGGTCGCCGGGTTTCTTCGTGGCGAAGCCGGCGGGCAGGGACCAGGGGCGCAGTAGTGCGGCGCTCATGCCCTGGCGGGCGCGCAAATAGGGGCGCACCAGCACCGCGTAAGTGACGAAGCCGGAGATGGGATTGCCCGGCAGGCCGATAAAGGGCGTGTCCCCGACCCGGCCATGGGCGAAGGGTTTGCCCGGCTTGATGGCGATGGCCCAGCGCTCGAGCTTGCCCAGGGCTTCCACGGCGCCCTTGACATGGTCTTCCTCGCCCACCGACACGCCGCCGGTGGAAATGATCAAATCCGCATGACGCGCCGCCTCGGCCAGGGCGTTGCGCGTGGCCGGCGCCGTGTCCGGCACGTCGCCGCAGTCCAGGACCTGGCAGCCGGCCTGGGTCAGCAGTGCGGTGAGCAGGGTCCGGTTGGAGTTGTAGATCTGGCCGGGCCCCAGGGGCAGGCCCGGCGCCACCAGCTCGTCGCCGGTGGTGAGCAGGGCCACCTTGAGGCGGCGGAACACGGGGACTTGCGCGATGCCCACCGAGGCCAGTAGGCCCAGCTGGGCCGGGGCCAAGCGAGTGCCGGCCGGCACGACCACGGCGCCTTGGGCGATGTCGCCGCCTTGCGGGCGGATGTTCTGGCCCGGGCGGATGGGAGCGGTGAAGGACACGCGTCCCGCCTCGTCCAGCTCGGTCTCCTCCTGCATGATCACGGCATCGGCTCCGGGCGGAATTTCCGCGCCGGTGAAGAGCCGCGCCGCCGTGCCCGGCTGCAGGGCTAGTGGAACCGCGCCGGCGGGGAGGCGCTGGCTGACCGTCATGGCCTGGCCCTGCCAGTCGTCGAGGCGCAGGGCATAGCCGTCCATGGCGCTGTTGTCGGCGGGCGGCTGGGCGATGGGGGAGAACTGGGTCTCGGCCAGGACCCGGCCCAGGGCCTGGTCCAGCGGCAGGATTTCGATCTCAGTGACGGGGCAGGCGCCGGCCAGCAGGACCTGGAGCGCTTCGGGGACGGGGCTGAGAGCGGGCATGGTGGCTCCGGACATGGGGCGGCGGTGGGAGCGAGGTCGTCATGCCCGCGCAGGCGGGCATCCAGTCGGTTGCAATTGCCGTTGACTGGGTCCCCGCCTGCGCGGGGACGACGGGCCGATTATGTTGGTGCTTACGACTTATCCGGCTTGAACCACTGGATCACCTGGGGCCGGGACTTTAGGGCCTTGGCGCCGGCCTCGTGCTGATCGGCGTCAACGGGCGGCGGTTCCAGCTCGGATTTCTTGTAGCCGCAGCGCACGCACTCGTGCACTTTCACGCCGTCCTGATAGTAAAGCACCAGCTTGTCCACCTGGCCGCAGGCCGGGCAGGTCGCCCCGGCGATGAAGCGGCGCTTGCTCTCGCTCATGATGGCTCTCCTCGGTCCTCAGGCCTGGGCCTCGAAGGCCTGGCTCAGGGCATCCAGTTCTTCCTGGGCGCTCATCCAGTCCAGCTCCACCGCGTCCAGCTTGGCCTTGACCTCGTTCTCCTTGGACAACAGGGTCTTGAGCTTGTCCTTGGCGGCGGCCTCGTAGACGGCTGGATCGGCCAGCTGGGCGACGAGCTCCGCCTTGGCGGCCTCCAGCTTGTGGTGCTGGCTTTCCAGGGCCTTGATGCGCTTGGTCAAGGGCGCCACGGACTGACGGAACTCGGCCTCGGCGCGGCGGCGGTCCTTGCGGGCGGTGGCGGAGTTCTCGCCGCCGGCTTCGGCGCGCGCCTCGCTCCTGCCGGAGCGGCGGCGCTCCGCCAGCAGGGCCTGGTAGTCGTCTAGATCGCCGTCGAAGGGCTTGACGGCGCCGTCGGCGACGAAGAGGAATTCGTCGGTCAGGGCGCGCAGCAGATGCCTATCGTGGGACACCAGGACCACGGCGCCCTCGTAGTCGGTCAGGGCGCGGGTCAGGGCCTCGCGCATGTCCAGATCCAGGTGGTTGGTGGGTTCGTCCAGCAGCAGCAGATTGGGCCGCTGCCAGACCAGGAGGGCCAGGACCAGGCGCGCCTTCTCGCCGCCGGAGAAGGGCGCGACCGGCTTGAGGGCATCGTCGCCCTGAAAGCCGAAGCCGCCCAGGTGGTTGCGGATCTCCTGCTCGGTGGCCGTGGGGGCGATTCGAGCCAGGTGCTGGTAGGCGCTGTCCTGGGGCCGCAGCAGCTCCAGCTGGTGCTGGGCGAAATAACCGATGGCGAGGTTGGCATGGGCCTCGCGCGTTCCGGCCAGCAGCGGCAGTTCGCCGGCCAGGGTCTTGATCAAGGTGGACTTGCCGGCGCCGTTCTCGCCCAGGAGGCTGATGCGGGCGCCGGGGGCGATACTCAGGCTCAGCTTGTCCAGCTGCACCCGGCTACCATAGCCCAGGCTGGCTTTCTCCAGGGTCAACAAGGGGTTGCCGGCCTTTATCGGCTCGCGGAAGCTGAAGTCGAAGGGCGAGTCCACATGGGCCTCGGCGATCAGCTCCATGCGCTCCAGGGCCTTGATGCGGCTCTGGGCCTGCTTGGCCTTGGTGGCCTGGGCCTTGAAGCGGTTGATATAGGATTCCAGGTGGGCACGTTGGCGCTGCTGGCGCTCGGCCATGACCTGCTGCTGGGCCAGGCGCTCGGCGCGCTGGCGCTCGAAGGCCGAGTAATTGCCGGTGTAGGTGACCAGTTTCTCGCGGTCGAAATGCACCGTGTGGGTCACCACGTTGTCCAGGAAGTCCCGGTCGTGGGAGATGATCAGCAGGGTGCCGGGATAGCGTTTCAGCCAGTCTTCCAGCCAGACCACCGCCTCGAGATCCAGGTGGTTGGTGGGTTCGTCGAGCAGCAGGATGTCCGAGCGGCACATCAGGGCCTGGGCGAGATTCAGGCGCATGCGCCAGCCGCCGGAGAACTCGGTGACCGGCCGGCGGTGGCTGTCCGGGGCAAAGCCCAGGCCGTGCAGGAGTTCGCCGGCCCGGGACTCGGCGCTCCAGGCGCCGATGGCGTCCAGGCGGGCATGGCCATGAGCGATGCCGTGGCCGTCGTGGCGTTCCTCGGCCTCGGCCAGCTCGGCCTGTACGCGGCGCAGCTCGGCGTCGCCGTCCATGACATAATCGAGGGCGGAACGGGTGGTCGCCGGGGTTTCCTGGGCCACGTGGGCGATGGTCAGGCCGTTCGGGAGGGAGAACTCGCCGGCGTCCGGATGCAGCTCGCCCCGGATCAGGGCGAAGAGGCTGGACTTGCCGGTGCCGTTCTCGCCCACCATGCCGACTTTCTGGCCGGCGAAGATGAGCAGATCGGTTTCGTGCAAGAGACGCTTGGGGCCTCGGTAGAGGCTTAACTGGGTAAGGCTTAGCATGGCGCGCAGTTTACGCGAGTGCGGCCTTGGCGGTAAGAGAGAAAGGACATGAACCAGGCCCTGGACCAGCACCCCCTCTGGCTTTACGCCAACCGCTTGTACGGCTGGGCCGGCGTCGCCGACGCCTGCATCGCCCTGCAGGACCGGGAGGGCCTGAACGCCAACACCCTGATCTGGGCCTGCTGGCTGGGCCGCAGCGGCCTGCTCCTGGTGGGCTCGCGCCTGGATGCCGCCGAGGCGGCCCTGGCGGACTGGGATGCCCAGGTCGGCGCCTTGCGCGGCGTGCGCCGGGCCATGCGCTCGCGCATCGCGCCGGTGCCCGAGGTCTGGCGCAAGCGCGTGCGCGGACTGGTCCAGGACGCCGAGCTGGCGGCCGAGCAGGTGAGCCTGGCCCTCCTGGCCGACATCGCCCAGCCGGCGCCGCGCGTGGTCGATCCCCTGGCTCGCGAGGCGGCCCTGCGCGCCAATCTGGCGGCCGTGGCCAAGGGCCGTTGGCCGGCGGAACTGGAGGTCTTGCTGGGAGCGGCTCAGGCTTTGTGAACGGGGTAGCTATTTTTTCCGCGCGAGGCGCTTGGGTTCTGGCCCGCAAGCGGCTAATATCGGGCGTTTTCGTGCCGACCCCCGGCGTCGTTTCGTAGGATGTTCAAGATGATGAAGAAGACCCTCGTGGCCGTGGCCCTGTCCGCCGCCCTGTTTGCCTGCAAAGAAGAGAACAAGACCGCTGACGCCGCCAAGCCGGCCGAAGCCGCCAAGACCGAGCAGGCCGCCCCGGCCGCCGCGACCACCATCCCGGAAGCCGACCAGGTCGCCTATGCCGTGGGCATGAACATCGGCAACAACGTCAAGCGCAATATCGATGGCCTGAAGGAAATCGAAGTCACGCTCAACAGCGAAGTCATTATGCGCGGCATTTCCGAGACCCTGGCCGGCAAAACCGCCCTGACCGAAGAACAGCAGAAGGCCGTCCTGGAAAAATTCCAGGGTGAGCTGGAAGCCAAGCAGAAGGTCGCCCAGGAGAAGGCCGCCGCCAAGGCCAAAGCCGAAGGCGAAGACAACAAGAAGAAGGGCGCCGACTTCCTGGCCGCCAATGCCAAGAAAGAAGGCTGGACCACCCTGAAGTCGGGCCTGCAGTACAAGATCGTCACCGAAGGCAAGGGCGCCAAGCCCAAGGACAGCGACCAGGTCAAGGTTCACTACGCCGGCACCCTCATCGACGGCAGCAAGTTCGATTCGTCCTACGATCGCAACGAACCGGCCACCTTCGGCGTGACCCAGGTCATCAAGGGCTGGGTCGAAGCCCTGCAGCTGATGCCGGTGGGTTCCAAGTGGCAGCTGGCCATTCCCTCCGAGCTGGCCTACGGCGAATCCGGCCGCCCGGGCATCCCGGCCAACTCCGTGCTGCTCTTCGACGTGGAACTGCTGGACATCGTCAAGCCGGCCGCCGAACAGGCGAAGAAGTAAACGCGAACCTAGTTCCGTTTCGGTCAAAAGCCCGGGTTTCCCCGGGCTTTTGACGTTCCAGGACGCCGTCATGCTGCGCCGCGGCTTTCCCCGTCCGCCGCGCTGCGCTACAAGGAAGACAGCCACCCGGCTGGAGCCGATGCATGCCTTCCCACCCCCTAGCCAGCTTCGAGGCCTTTTGGCCCTATTACCTGGCCCAGCATCGCCTGCGCAAGAACCGGGCCCTGCATTATGTCGGCACGATTTCCGCTAGCCTCGCCTTGCTCTATGCCCTGCTGAGTGCCCAATGGCTGGCCTTGTTGCTGGTGCCGCTGGCCGGCTATGGCCCGGCCTGGGCGGGGCATTTCCTTATCGAGAAGAACCGCCCGGCGACCTTCCGCTATCCGCTCTGGTCCCTCGTCGCCGACTATAAGATGTGCTTCCTGGCCTTGCAGGGGCGCATGGTCGCGGAGTTGTCGCGGCAGCTGGGACGCGGGGCTTCAGTCCAGGGAGAAGCCGGCCGCTAGCTCCGGCTGTTCGCGGAAATTGCGCAGGAAGCGCAGCCTGTCCTTGTCCCGGCCCCGGCGCAGATCCTCCGGATCCTTCGCCAGGCGCATGGAGTCGAGATCGATCAAGACCGGCTGTCCGGCCAGCTCCAGGACATTGCTGGCCTTCAGATCGCCGTGGCAGAGCCCCGCCGCCCAAAGCCCGTTCAAGCAAGCGCCGATGACGCCCGTCAGGCGCGGCTCCTCCTGCAGTCCTTCGCGGCAGTCCCGCGCGGGGCTGTAGTCGCAAACCAGGTAGCACTGCCGCCGCCAGGGGCCCCAGCGCGTTTCCAGGACCGCCAGGGGCGAAGGCGTGCCCAGGCCCAGCTTCTCCAGCATGAGGCCGAAGGCGAAGGCATTCCGGGCGCGGCTCACCGGGCGCAGGGCCACCGCCAGGCCATGCCCGAAATCCTTGAGGTTGTAACGCTTGAGCACCACGTCGCGCCCGGCCAGGCGCGTGCGGATCACCGTGGCGCTATTGCCGTCCTTGAGCAGGGCCAAGGGATGTTGGAACAGGGCATCGGGCTCGGCGATGAAGGTTTCCCAATCGGCGCCGGCCAGCTCGCGGCGGCAGGCGAACCAGCGCCCGGGGCCTTGCTCGACATGCACGGCGGTGCATTCGCGGCCGGCCTTGGAGTATTGCTGGGCCAATCGCGTTCGGCGCGCGCCGAACAGCGTTTCTCGCTCGAAGCGCGGCCAGTCGCCGGCCAGGCCACGCGCGGCGGCATAGACCTCGTAGGCGGTCTCGGCCAGGGGAATGTCGTAAGCGGGCAGCTGGGCCAGGAACAGGGCCAGGTTGGCCTCGGCCTCGGCGGGCGAGGCCAGGGGCTGGACGGCGTCGCCATCCAGCCAGACCAGGGTCTCGCCATCGACCAGCAGGTTGCCGAAATGGGCATCACGGTGGCCATGGCCGGCGCCGTGCAGCCGGGCCAGATCGCCTACCGCCCGCTGCAGCCAGCGGGCCTTGGACTCGCGGTCCAGGCCGTCCCAGAGCCGGCTCAAGGCCTGGGCCTCCGGGAGGAACGCGGTGAGCAGGAGCGGCGCGCCCTCCAGCGTGAGCGAAGCCAGGAGCTCCGGGGTGGCCAGGCCGGCGGCGCGCAGGCGCTCCAGGCCCTCCAGCTCGCGCCGGGCATGGGCTGCGCCGCGTCTGGCATCGAGGAAGCACTTGGCCACCGCCGGCCGTTCCCCGTAGCGGCCGGCCACGACCAGGCGCTTGCCGGGCAGGGCGCGCAGCAGGGATTCCGCCTGGAAGCTCTGTCCGGCCAGCTGCAATTGCCGGGGATAGTCCGCCTCGCCCCGGCTGGCGGCGCGCAGTGCCGCGAGCTCGCTCATGAACCGGCTCTCACAGCAGGCGCGGCGCGGGGTGGCCGTGGGCCTTCTGGTACAGGCTCTCGGCGCGCGTCCGCACGGCCAGCCAGAATTTCTCGTCGCGGATCAGCGTGTTGCGCCAGTCCGTGCCCTGGTAGTGGGCCATGAAGCGCAGCAGGTCGCGGCGGGTCAGGCCTATGGCCATGGCGGAGAAATACAGGCTGCCCACGTCCTTGATCACCCAGCGTTTGGGGGTGATGTGGCGGACCTGGGCACGGTGCAGATCGATGAGGATCAGGCGCAGGGTCGCCGGATCGTAGGAGGCTTCGCCCCGGCTGAGATCCAGGAGGAAATGGCAGAGGTAGAAGTCCCGGTGGTTGAAGCCATGGCTGTGCACGCGCCCGGCGATGCGCGCCACGCCGCTCAACAGGGCCTGCTTCAGGGCGCGGGGCGGTGGCCGGTTTGGCCAGTCGCGGGTCAGTGCGTCCAGGGTGATGTTCGGCCCCAGGTCCTCGGTGATTAGGAAGGAGCGCCGGCTGGCCGGGTTCAGGCCCTTGATGCCATAGGCCACGGGCGTCAGCGTGGGGATCCCCAGGTAGCGCAGGTAGGCGATGGCCTTCCACTCGGTGCGGGAGGTGATGACCGGCAGGCGCAGGGCCAGCAGGTTCTTGAGGATTTCCTTCCAGCCCACGCCGGCGTGGTTCTTGATGTAATAGCACCGGCCGTCCAGCTCGAAGCTGCGGATATGCCGGTTATGGGCTTTCTTGGCGGTCTTGCCCTCGAGCTTGAAGAAATCCTCGAAGCGGGCGAATTGCCGGAACTGATAGCGGTAGGCCGACTCGATGCGAATCATGAAGAACGTCCTGCGCGGGCGAGTATGAGCTCGGCGGCTTTGTCGATGAGACCGTAGAGATCCTGGGTCTGGCCGTAGCGCCGGCCATTGGCCTGCCAGTCCGGGCGGCGCGGCGAGCTCAGCAGCTCGGCGAATTGGGCATTGAAGCGGGCCTGGTCGAAGGGTTCGGGACAGACGAGGCCGGTATCGGCATCGACGACATGGTGAGCGAAGCCGCAGATGCCCGAGGCCAGGACCGGCACGCCCAGGATCAGGCTTTCCAGCAGGGTGGTGCCGGTGTTCTCGGAATAGGCCGGGTGCACCAGGGCATCGGCGATGCGGTAGAAGCTGGCCATGTCGCGGCGCGCGCCGGTGAACAGGACGCGGGAGGCGATGCCCCATCTTTTCGCCTGGGCCCGGAAGGGTCCCGGCTCGTCGTCGCCGACGATGACCAGGCGATGGCTGGCGCGCAGGGCCTCGGGCAGGGCTGCGTAGCCGGCCAGCAGCCGGTCGACGCCCTTGATGCGGAAGCTGGAGCCGACATGCAGTACGACTCGCTCCTCGGCGGCCAGGCCCAGCTCGGCGCGCAAGGCTGCCGGCGCCTCGGGGGCCACGTCGTCCAGGCGCGCCCGGTTGATGCCCGGCGGCAGGACATGGAAGCGGGCGTCGGGCGTTCCGTAATGGCGCTGGTAATGGGCCTGTTCGGCGTGGGCGAAGAGCAGGATCTCGGCCTCGCTGGCCGGCCCGAAGACCGCCTCCTCCAGTTTGAGGAAATGGCGGTAGCGGGGCAGGAAGCGCAGCCAGGCCGGCTTGCCCCGGGCGAAGCGCTCGGCGAAGCAGGGATCGCCGGCGTAATAAACGTCCAGGTGCGGGAACTTCATGAAGCCGACCACGGCGTCATAGCCGCCATCGGCCTTGAGACGCGCGATATGGCCGGCCAGTTCCCGGTTCTTGCCCTCGTTGCTCCAGGCCTTGAGGGGGTGTTCGATGACGCGGATCCCGGTCGGCTTATCGCCCTCCCAGCGCCCGCAGAGGACGTCCACGTCCGCGCCGCGCGCCGCGCAGGCTTCGGCGATGCGCAGGAGCGAACGCTGCATGCCGCCGAACTCGAACCACTTGGCGACGACGAAGAGCAGCCGGCTCACGACTGGGGCTCGCTGTTTACGGACAGTTCCCGGGCCAGGGACAGGGGCTCCTCCAGGAGTTCCCGCGCGGCCGTGATGACCATGCCCGGCTCCAGCTGTTCCAGGCAGTTCAGGTGCTTGAGCGGGCATTCCCTTTGGAAGCAGGGGCTGCATTCCAGTCCCAGGCGCAGTACGCGCACGGTCTTGGACAGGGGCGGGGTGAAGTCCGGCGAGGAGGAGCCATAGGGCACGATCAGCCGGCGTCCGGTGGCGGCGGCGATGTGCATCAGGCCGGAATCGTTGCTGACCACGAGGTTGGCCTGGGCCAATAAGTCGATGGCCTCGGCGAGGCTGGTGTCGCCGGTCAACACGCGGCAATCCCGGCCCGCGCCGTTCTTGATGGCCTCGGCGACCGCCTTGTCCTTGGCCGAGCCGAACAGCCAGACCTGCCAGCCATAAGCCTGGAAATAGCGGGCCACGGTGGTGTAGTGACGCTCCGGCCAGCGTTTGGCCGGGCCGAACTCGGCACCAGGGCAGAGCGCCAGAACCGGCTGCGCGGTGTTGAGGCCCAGCCTTTCCAGGGCGGCGGCCACGCTCTGCGGCGACACGGCGAGCTGAGGCCAGGGCAGGGGCTCGGGCAGGGGCATGCCCTCGGGAAAGGCCAGGGCCGCAAAACGCTCGATCATCAGCGGGTAGCGGGCCTTGTCCAGGGGGCGCAGATCGTTGAGCCAGCCGTAGCGCAGCTCGCCGCGCCAGCCGGTACGAACGGGGATGCGCGCGAAGGCCGGCAGCAGGGCCGATTTCAGGGAATTGGGCAGGACGAAGGCCTGCTCATAGCCCTGGTCGCGCAGGGCCTTGCCCTGGCGGTAGCGATCGGCGAGGCGCAGCTCGCCATGGCCGAAGGGTAGGGACAGGGCCCGGTCCACCTCGGGCATGCGTTCCAGGAGCGGCCTGCTCCAGTCCGGGGCCAGGACATCGATGGCGACCTCGGGCTGAGCCGCCTTGAGCAGACGGAACAAGACCTGGGCCATGACCATGTCGCCGACCCAGGAGGGGCCGACGATCAGGCTGCGCGGGGCGGAAACGGACACGGGCAGGGCCGGCTCAGTGGGCGGAGGCCTTGCCTTCGAGGACGAATTCGAAACCGCAGTAGGGGCATTTCGCCGTGCCGGTCTTGGACAGGTCCAGGTAGACGCGGGGATGCTGGCTCCACAGGGCCGTGGCCGGGCTCGGGCAGCACAGGGGCAGATCGGCGGCTTTGACCTTGATGGGCTGGGTCGGCTTGCTGGCGGTGTCGCTCACGGGGAGGTCCTCGGGCTGTGGGAAAAGCCGGCAATTATAGCAGAGGCGCGAGGCCGCCGGGGTAGGGCGGATTCGCCGCGCAGCGGCAATCCGCCTTTTCTTCGGCGCCGTGAATTGGTGGATTGCGCCTTGGGCGCGAATCCACCCTACGCCTCCTGGTACAGCCGCGCGCAGATCTGCGTCACTCGCTCGCGCAGCTCGGTGCAGGCCTCCGCCGGCGCCCGGGCCGGGCGGTTCTGCAGGGCGGCGGCATGGCTCAGGGCGCGCAGTTCGGCATAGTCCTCGGCCAAGGCGGTGCCGGTGCCGGGTTCCAGGAAACCGCAGCCTTCCAAGCGGCGCAGGATCTCGGCGGTGTTGCGGCTGGCGAGCAGCTCCGGTGCCTCGGCGGCCCGCTCCAGGACGCCCCATTGGGCCAGGAATTCGATGTCCACCAGGCCGCCTCGGTCCTGCTTGAGGTCGAAGACGCCGGCCTCTTCCCGGGCCAAGTGCTCGCGCATGCGCCGGCGCATGGAGCGCACATCATCGGCTAGCTGTACCGGCTCGCGCGGACGGGTCAGGATATCGGCGCGCACCGCTTCGAAGCCCGCGCACACCGCCGGGTCGCCGGCCAGACCCCTCGCGCGCACCAGGGCCTGGTGCTCCCAGGTCCAGGCCTCGCGAGCCTGGTAGTCGGCAAAGCTCGACAGTTCGGCCACCAGCAGGCCGGAATTGCCCGAGGGGCGCAGGCGGGTGTCGGTCTCGTAGAGCAGGCCGGCGCCGGTGCGCGTTGCCAGCCAGTGCACCAGGCGCTGGCCCAGGCGGGCATAGAACTGGGCCAGGCTCACCGGCTTGGCGCCCTCGGTCAGGGCCTGGGGCTCGCCCGAGTGCAGGAAGACCAGGTCCAGGTCCGAGCCGTAGCCGAGCTCGGCGCCGCCGAACTTGCCATAGGCGATGACCGCGAAGCCGGGGGCGGCGGCGTCGCAGCCGGGCGGCGCGCCGTGGCGGCGGACCAGGCCGGCCCAGGCTTCGTCCAGGACGGCGCGCACGATGACCTCGGCCAGTTCGCTCAGGTGGCGGCTGGCGGCCTCGGCGGGCAGCTCGCCGCAGAGCTCGGCGGCGGCGATGCGCAGGGCCTGGGCGTGGCGGAACTCGCGCAGGGCGTCCATGTGCTGCTCCTCGTCCTCCGGCGCCAGGCGCAGCCGGGTCTGCCGCCATTGATCGGCGAGCTGGGCGCGGCTGGCCGGGGCATAGAGGCTGCGGGCATCCAAGAGCTCGTCCAGGAGGATGGGGTATTGGCGCAGGCGCTCGGCGATCCAGGGGCTCAGGGCCAGGAGGCGCAGCAAATGGCGACGGGCGCCGGGATTCTCGGCCAGGAGCTCCAGGTAGGCGGTGCGCCGGCCTATGCCCTCGATCAAGGCCAGGACCCGCTGCAAACAGGCCATGGGTTCGGCGCCTTCGCCGATGGCGGCAAGCAAGGGCGGCATCAGGCCGTCCAGACGGGCCTGGCCGCGCTCGCCCAGGACGCGCCGGTAGGCGCCCTCGCGCAGGGCGGTGAGTTGGGCCAGGGCCGCCTCGGGCTCCGGGAAGCCGGCCTCGGCCAGCACGGCGCGGGCCTCCTCGCCCTCCAGGCTGGCCTCCCAGACCGCGCGCAGGGCCAGGTGTTCCGATGCCTCCTCGCCGTTTTCCGCCGGCTCGCCGATGAGCACGCGGAACTGGGCCTCGACCCGCTCCCGGTGGGCATCGAGGGCGGCGTGGAAGCCGTCCCAGCGCGCGTAACCCAGGGCCGTGGCCAGGCGCAGCCGCGTCGGTCCGTCGCCGGGCAGGGTCTGGGTCTGCTGGTCGGCTAGCTCCTGGAGGGCGTGCTCGGCCTTGCGCAGGAAGCGGTAGGCGGTCAGGAGCTCGCCCACGGCGGCCGGCTCCACCAGGCCCCGTTCGCCCAGGAGGGGCAGGACGGCGAGCAGGCTGCGGGTCTGCAGCTCACTGTCGCGGCCGCCACGGATCAGCTGGAAGACCTGGGCGATGAATTCGATCTCGCGGATGCCCCCGGGACCCAGTTTGAGGTTGTCGGTCAGTCCCTTGCGGCGCATCTCCCGGCTGATCATGGCCTTCATCTCGCGCAAGGACGCCATGACCGAGAAATCGATGTAGCGCCGGAAGACGAAGGGCTTGAGCAGGGCCAGGAGCCGGGCGCGGGCGGCTTCCGAGCCGGTCACCGGGCGCGCCTTGATCATGGCGTAGCGTTCCCATTCCCGGCCCTGGTCCTGGTAATAATCCTCCAGGGCGTCGTAGCACATGACCAGGGGCCCCGAATCCCCGTAGGGCCTGAGGCGCATGTCGACGCGGAACACGAAGCCCTCGGCCGTGCTCTTGTCCAGGGCGGCGATCAGGCGCTGGCCCAGGCGCGTGAAGTAGGCATCGGTGGCCACGCTGCGCGGCCCGCCGACGGTCTCGCCCAGCTCCGGGTAGGCGAAGATGAGGTCGATGTCCGAGGAGAAATTCAGCTCGCCGGCGCCCAGCTTGCCCATGGCCAGGACCACGAGTTCCTGGGGCTCGCCGGCGAAGCTCGAGGGAATGCCCTGTTCGGCGCATTGCCGGGCATGGAGCCAACTCAAGGCCTGGTCTATGCAGGCATCGGCCAGGGCCGTCAGGTGGGTCAGGCTCTCCTCCAGGCTGGCCTGCCCCCAGAGATCCCGTGCCGCGATCACGGTCATGGCGCGGCGGCGGTGGCGGCGCAGGAGCGCGTGCAGCTCGGTCTCGCTGGCGCAATCACTCACCGCCGCGCTCAGTGTCGCAGCCTCGGCCGCCCGGCGTTCCGGGCGGTCCAGGTCGCCGCTGGCGATGAGCTCCAGCACCAGGCCCGTCTGGCCGGCCAGGGTCTCGGCCAGGAAGTCCGAGATCCCCAGCAGGGCGACCAGCGGATGGGTTTCCGGCAGGGCCGGCTCGCGGACCCGGGCCTCGGCCCAGCGGCGCTCGGCCAGGGCGCGCAGGTTTTCGTCTTGGTCGGGGAGAGCGCGGATGCAAAGCTCGGTCATAATAGCCGCCATCGATCGGGGCCTATCAGCATACCGACCCTGCCGTACTAGCCCAAGGACTGCCATGCGCCGCCTCATTCCGTTCTTGCTCCTGTGCTGTCCCGCCCTGGCCCAGGCCTATGTCTGGCCCTGGCCGCTCAATGGCCATGTCATCAACGACTATGCCCAGGAAGTGATCGTCTGGGCCGACGACAAGGGCGGCTACCGTATCCAGCCCGGCACGGAGAGCCCGGACACGGACGACGTGGACCACATCAAGGAACCGGCCAGCGGACGCTGGTGCAAGATCAGCTTCCGCACGGTGACCGTGGAGGCGGACGGGACGCTGGACGATTGTTCCTGCTGGGTATCGCGCTATGGCGTGGCCTGCGGGGAATAAGCGCGTGCTATAAATGCGCTCCGTCCCATAACGACAACGCGGAGGAGCGCATGAGTCTGATCAGCGAGTTCAAGGAGTTTGCCGTCAAGGGCAATGTCATCGACCTGGCGGTCGGCGTGGTGATCGGCGCCGCCTTCGGCAAGATCGTGTCCTCGGCCGTGGCCGATGTGATCATGCCGTCCGTGGGCCTGCTCATGGGCGGCATCGATCTGACCGGTTTGTCGGTGACGGTCCCGGCGGTGATGGAGGGTCAGAAGCCGGCCGTGCTCAAGTACGGTGTCTTCGCCCAGACGATCATCGATTTCACCCTGATCGCCTTCGCCATCTTCATGCTGGTCAAGGGCGTGAACAAGCTGAAGCGCAAGCAGGAAGAGGCCCCCGCCGCGCCGCCGGAGCCCTCGGCGGAGGAGAAGCTGCTCACCGAGATCCGGGATCTGCTCAAGGCACAACAGCGCTAGCGGACCGAACCCATTGCGATGTAGGTCCGACTTCAGTCGGACAATTACCACGATCGTCCCGCTTCAGCGGGACCTACGAAGGCATGCAAGGCTGGTCTGGGACGCACGCGCTGCATGCCGACGGCCGTTCAAGCGATCCGCACCGGCAGACGCCGCGCGCCCCAACCTCCCGGCGGTCCGTCGAACACGCCGGGCAGGCGAAAGCCGCAGCTCAGGCACTCGCCCTGGGCGTCGAGGTGCCAGCAGCCCAGTTCGTACCAGTCGCGCTCGATGAGCAGGGCGCCGCAGCCCGGGCAGCGTGTCGAGCCGCCGCGCCGGTCGTGGACATTACCGGTGTAGACATAGTGCAGACCCTCGGCGAGACCGATGTCCCGCGCCCGGGTCAGGGTCTCGGGGGGCGTGCGCGGCGTGTCCATCATCTTCCAGTCCGGGTGGAAGGCGGTGAAATGCAGGGGCACGTCGGGGCCCAGGTGCTCGCGGATCCAGGCGCATTCCTCGTGCAGCTCCGCGTCCGAGTCGTTCTCGCCGGGAATGAGCAGGGTCGTGATCTCGAACCAGACTTGAGTCTCCTGTTTCAGATAGATCAGGGTGTCGAGCACGGCGTGCAGCTCGCCGCCGCAGATCTTCTGGTAGAAGCGCTCGCTGAAGGCCTTGAGGTCCACGTTGGCGGCGTCCATGTGCTGATAAAATTCGACGCGCGGCTCGGGGCAGATGTAACCGGCGGTAACGGCGATGGCCTTGAGCCCGGCGGCATGGCCGGCATCGGCCACGTCCATGGCGTATTCCAGGAAGACCACCGGATCGTTGTAGGTGAAGGCCAGGCTGGCGCAGCCCAGGCGCTTGGCGGTCCGCGCCAGTTGCTCGGGGCTGGCGGCGTCGGTGAGCCGGTCCATTTCCCGGGCCTTGCTCATATCCCAGTTCTGGCAGAACTTGCAGGCCAGGTTGCAGCCGGCGGTCCCGAAGGACAGGACGGACGTGCCGGGCAGGAAGTGGTTGAGCGGCTTCTTCTCCACCGGATCGATGCAGAAGCCGCTGGAGCGCCCGTAACTGTACAGCCAGATGCCCTCCGCGTCCTCGGCCTCCTCGCGCCCGCGCACGAAGCACAGGCCGCGCTGGCCTGGGCGCAGCTTGCAGGCGCGCGGGCAGACATCGCATTGCACACGCCCGTCGGCCAGGGCATGCCAGTAGCGGGTGGCATGAACCGATTCGTCCATCCTGCGCCCTCCGACTCATGGTCTACACTTAGTGTAGTTCTCCTCGCCCGCGAGGACAGCCCATGTCGCCGGCTTCCGCCTCCGCCCATTCCGACCCCAAGCCCCGCGCCCCGGCGGTGGCGGGCCAGTTCTACCCGGAAGGGCCCCAGGTCCTGCGCCAGACCCTGGCCCACCTCCTGGACAGCGCCGAGCGCCTGTCGGCGGGGGCCGCGCCCATGCCCCAGCCCAAGGCCTTGATCGTGCCCCACGCCGGCTATGTCTACTCGGGTCTCACCGCCGCCCTGGCTTATCGGCGCCTGCGCGCCCATGCCGGCCGGATCAGTCGCGTGGTCCTCCTGGGCCCGGGCCATCGCGTGCCCGTGGCTGGCCTGGCCCTGCCCGAGGCCCGGGTCTTCCTGACGCCCCTGGGTTCGGTGCCGGTGGATGAAGCCGCGAGGAGCGCGGCCCTGCGCCAGCCCGGCGTGGCGGTCTCGGCCTGGGCCCATGCCGAGGAGCACAGCCTGGAGGTGCAGCTGCCCTTCCTGCAATTCCTGCTCGGCGAGTTCAGCCTCCTGCCCCTGGTCGTGGGCTCGGCCAGCGCCGGCAATGTCGCCGAGGTCCTGCGCGCGCTCTGGGGCGGGCCCGAGACCCTGGTGGTGATCAGCACGGACCTGTCCCATTACCACGGCTATGACGAGGCCCGCGAGCGGGATGCGGCGACCTGCGCCGCCATCCTGGCGCGCCGCCCGACCCTGGACGGCGAGCAGGCCTGCGGCTGCCGGCCGCTGAACGGCCTGCTGGAGCTGGCGGCACGCAGCCGCTACGAGCTGGAGCTCTTGGACTACCGGACGTCCGGAGACACGGCGGGATCGCGGGATCGGGTCGTCGGCTATGCCGCCTTCGCTCTCTACGAGGCCCAGGGATGAAGCGCGACGACGCCCTGGGCGCCATCCTCCTGAACGTGGCCCAGGAGGCCATCGGCGAGGGCCTGCGCAGCGGCGGCGCCTGGGTCCCGGCCCTGTCCGACTTTCCGGCCGCCGTCCTGAGCTTGGGCGCGAGCTTCGTCACCCTGAGCCGCAACGGCGAGCTGCGCGGCTGCCGGGGCATGCTGGAGCCGGCCCATCCCCTGGTCCAGGACGTGGCCCACAACGCCTATCTCAGCGCCTTCGACGATCCGCGCTTTCCACCCCTGACGAACCGCGAACTCAAGGGCCTGCACCTGGAGGTGAGCCTGCTCTCGCCCCTGGAGCCCCTCTACCCCGCCGACGAGGCCCAGCTATTGCGCATGCTGCGGCCCGGCGTGGACGGCCTGGTGCTCAGCGACGGCTATGAACGCGCCACCTTCCTGCCCTCGGTGTGGGACAAGCTGTCGGAACCGGCGGAGTTTCTGCGCCAGCTCAAGTGGAAGGCCGGTTGGCCGGCGGATTATTGGAGCGAGAGCCTGAGGGTCCAGCGTTATGAGACCGAGCATTACGGGCGCGACTGGCGCTGAACGCGTGGCTGGGCCGTGGCGCCGCGGCGCAGCGGGGCGAGCCCGCCGGCAGCGTGCAGAAGGCGTAAAAATCCGTGGTCGGTCTTGGTTCCGGGGGGGATCCACTGCTACTCTCGGAAGATTGACCCCGTGCTGAGCGGGGTTTTTGGAGCTCGGGCTCAGGCTCGCATGACTCGTTCACTCGGGGCCGACATCGCGCTCCGGTTTGACCCTAGTCTTTGGTAGTACGGCGGAAGCGCGGCCCATGTCCCTACCCATCATCATCTGTGACGACTCCGCCATGGCGCGCAAGCAGCTGGCGCGGGCCTTGCCGGCGGATTGGCCGGTGGACATCACCTATGCCAACAACGGCGAAGAGGCGCTCATGGCCCTGCGCGAGGGCAAGGGCGAAGTGCTCTTCCTCGACTTGACCATGCCGGTCCTGGACGGCTTCCAGACCCTGCAACAGATCAATGAAGAGGCGCTGGACACCAGCGTCATCGTGGTGTCCGGCGACATCCAGCCCGATGCGCGCAACCGGGTCTTGGGCCTGGGCGCCCTGGATTTCGTCAAGAAGCCCATAGGCAGCGAGGAGCTGGCCGGTCTGCTGGACCGTTTCGGCTTCTTGGACAGGGCCCGCGAGACCGAGGCGCCCAAGCCGGCGCAAGCCCCCGCCCAACCGGTCGAGCGACCGGTCAATTTCCGCGTCGACCGCTACGACGCCTACCGGGAAGTGGTCAATGTCGCCATCGGCCGCGCCGCCGACCTGCTGGCGCGATTGCTCAAGGTCTTCGTGGTCCTGCCGGTGCCCAATGTTTCCGATCTGGAGCCCGGCGAATTGCGCATGGCCCTGGCGGCCATGGAGCAGGGCGGCAGCCAGGCGGCGGTCTGCCAGGGCTTCGTGGGCTCGGGCATCGCCGGCGAGGCCATGCTGATCTTCAACGAAGGCTCTACCGCCGATCTGGCCCGGCTCCTGGGCTACAAGGGCAAGCTCGACGAGCATGCCAGCGTCGAGATCTACATGGACGTGGCCAATGTCCTGATCGGCGCCTGTCTGCGCGGCATCGCCGAGCAGATCGACGTGACCTTCAGCGTCGACCACCCGACGGTCCTGGGCCTGCACCGCCCGGTGTCCGAGGTGGTGGCCAAGAACGGCGGGCGCTGGCGCAACACCCTGACTTTCGAAATTCCCTATCGGATCGAGTCCTGCAATATCGACTGCGATCTGCTGCTCCTGTTCACCGAGGATTCGGTGGAGCCTTTGCAACAGAGGGTTGCCCATTGGCTGTGACAAACAAATCCGCGGCATCCAGCCCCGAATTCGCCGAGCTGCACTGGCTGACCGTGATGCTGCAGGCCATCGACGTCGGCGTCGTGGTCCTCGATCGCGACTACCGGGTCAAGGCCTGGAACATGTGGATGCAAAACCATTCCGGCCTTGCCTCCAGCAAGATACTCGGCCAACCCCTGGCCCAGTTCTTTCCCGATCTCGGCAGCGAACGCTTTCGCGCCAAGGCCGAATCGGTCTTCCTGCTCAATAACCAGGCCTTCCTGATCTGGCAGCAGCAGCCCTATCTTTTCCATTTCCGCAACGACCGGCCCATCACTGGCAACTCCGAGTTCATGTTCCAGGACGTGACCCTGGTGCCCATTACCGGCCTGTCCGGCCAAGTGGAGCAACTGGCCATCCTGGTCTACGACGTGACCGACAGCGCCGAGGCACAAGCCGCCTTCGCCGAGGCCAATGCCCGCCTGGAAAACCTGTCGCGTACCGACCGCCTGACCGGGCTGTTCAACCGGGGCCATTGGGAGGAATGCCTGCAGCAGGAGTTCGCCCGCTACCAGCGCACCAAGCAGACCTCCTGCCTGGTGATCTTCGATATCGACCATTTCAAGAAGGTCAACGACACCTATGGGCATCCGGCCGGCGACGCCGTGATTCGCCAGGTGTCGGCCATGCTCGCCAAGGCCCAGCGCAAGACCGACGTCACCGGGCGCTATGGCGGCGAGGAGTTCACCGCCATCCTGGTGGGTACCGACGCCGCCGGCGCGGCCTATTTCGCCGAGCGCCTGCGCGCCCAGGTCGAGGCCGTCACCGTGACCCACGAGGGCCGCGACATCCGCTTCACCATCAGCTTAGGGATCGCCGAGATCGGCCCCAAGCTGCCGACCTACAAGGCCTGGCTGGAGCGCGCCGACCAAGGCCTGTACAAGGCCAAGCAGGGCGGCCGCAACCAGTACGTGGTGATGCCGGCGCCGTAGGGCGGATTCGCGCCACAGGCGCAATCCGCCGAATCGAGCCCACCCCGACATCCCCCTTGGCGGATTGCCGCTTCGCGGCGAATCCGCCCTACGCCAACTCCTTGCATCTTTTTGTCCCGAAATGTCCCATTCCAGTCGTGAAACGGTATCCTTGGCCCGGGCTCGTGCCGGCTATCCTGGCGTTCATTCACCACCCGCCCGGAGCAATACCATGAGCACGATGCCGAAAAAATCCGCCCTGCTGGTCATCGACGTGCAGAAATCCTTCCTGGAAACCGCGAATTGGGATGCCGCCGATTACGATGCCTTCGCCGGAAAGCTGCGCAGCCTGATCGCCGGCGCTATGGCCGAAAATGTCCCCGTCGTGCATATCTTCCACGTCGAGCCGGAAGGTCCGTTCAGCCGGGAGAGCGGCCTGGTGGCGCCCTTCGACTGCGTGATCGGCGAGCCGGCGGCCCGCTTCGAGAAGAGTGCCCATAACGCCTTCACCACCACGGGGCTCGGCCTGTGGCTCAGCCAACAGGGCATCAACCACCTGACCATCAGCGGCATTCGCACCGAGCAGTGCTGCGAGACCACGGCGCGCGTCGCTTCCGATCTGGGCTATGCGGTGGATTTCGTCACCGAGGCCACCCTGAGCCAGGCGCTTAGCCACGCCAACGGCCGGACTTACAGCCCGGCGGAGATCAAGGAGCGCACCGAGCTGGTCCTGGACGGCCGTTTCGCGCGCATCGTCGATGTTTCGGCCGCCCTGGGGGGCATGGCCGCTTGATAGGTAGGACATGAGCACCGAGCGCGACATCTATTTTCTGATGCTGCCGGGCCTCCTGCCCCTGGATTGGGCGGGGCCCTGGCAGGCCTTTCTGGCCGCCAACGAGGCGGGCGCCCGCTTCCGGCTCCAGGCCATAGGCGCCGCGCCGGCCGTGGCGCTCAAGGCCGGCCTGAGCCTGAGCGGCTTCGCGCCCCTGCCGGAGCGCCTGCCCGCGAATGCCCTGTTGCTGATCCCGGGCGTGCACGGCTGGCGCTCGGTTCTGGACACCGCCGAGTGCGCCCGGGTCCTGGCCTGGTTGCCGCTGGTCCTGGGCCCGTCCCATACCCTGGCCACGGTCTGCGCGGGCGCCATGATCGCCGCCCAGGCCGGGCTCCTCGCCGGTCGGCGCTGTACGACCCACCACGAGCTGACCGAGGAGCTGGCCGCCCTGGAGCCCCGCGCCCTGGTCCAGGAAGGGCGCATCTTCGTCGCCGACGGGCCCCTCTACACCAGCGCCGGGATCACCGCCGGTATCGATCTGGCCCTGCATCTGATCGGCGAATGGGGCGGGCCGGGCATGGCCATGGCCGTGGCCCGGGAGCTGGTGGTCTATCTGCGCCGGGGTGGCGAGGACCCCCAGCTCTCGCCCTGGCTGGAACACCGCAATCATCTGCAGGCCCGCATCCACCGGGTCCAGGACCGGATCGCCCGCGAGCCTGGGCGGCATTTCAGCCTGGAGGAGCTGGCCGGGACCGCCCATGTGTCGGTGCGCCACCTAACCCGGCTGTTCCGCGCCGCCACCGGCATCAGCCTCCTAGACTACCAGACCGGCCTGCGCCTGGCCCATGCCCGCCGCCTCCTGGCCGAGACCCGCCACAACCTGGAGCGCATCGCCGAGCTCTCGGGCTTCGGCTCGGCGCGTCAGCTGCGCCGACAATGGCTGGCGCGCTTCGGCACGCTGCCCAGCGACGATCGTGCCGCTTAGCCGCCGAACTGGACCGTTCCCGTCCCGCCGCCTATGATCGCGGTCCAGCCTCGGAGATGCCCATGAACCCACGTCCGCCGCGCCGCGGCCCCGCCCGCGAGGGCACCAACTCCAACGACAAGCCCTCCCGCAACAAGGCCCCTCGTGGCGACAACCCCCGTCAGCCGCGCGCCGAGGGCGGCGAGCGTTCCCGGCGCCTGAGCCTGGACGATCTCCAGCCCAACCGGCCGCCGCGCCCCGCGAAACCCGCCGGCCGGCCGGCCCGGGGCGAGGCCCCGCGCGGCGAGCTGGTCTTGGAAGAGGGCAAGATCTACGGCATCAATGCCTGCCTGAAATGCTACGAACTCCGGCCCGAGGCCCTGATCCGCGCCTATTTCACCGCCGACACGGCACGGCGTTTCGGCGAGGTGATGAAATTCCTGGCCGCCAATCGCCTGGCCTACCACGTGGTGGAGGAGGAGGAGATGGAGCGCATCACCGCCTCGGGCCATCACGAGGGCGTGTGCTTCCTGATCAAGAAGGCGCCGGCACTCCCGGCGGGCGCCTGGCTCAAGGCCCATGGCCGGCAGCGCCAGCAGGCGGTCCTGGTCCTGGAAAATGTCGGCAACCCCCATAATCTGGGGGCGATCTTGCGCATCTGCGCCCATTTTGGCGTGAAAGCCGTGGCCATCAACGAACCGGCGGCCATGAGCTCGGGCGCCGCCCTGCGCACCGCCGAGGGCGGCGCCGAGTTCGTCGACGTCCTGGCCTACACGAATCTGGAGCAACTGCTGGCCGAGTTCAAACAGGCCGGCTTCGCCATCCTCACCACCACCAGCCACGGCGGCACGGATCTCTTCCTGAGCCGCATGCCGGACAAGGCCCTGATCCTGTTCGGCGAGGAATCCCGGGGTCTGTCCCGCCATGCCCTGGCCAGCGGCGATCTGCGCCTCAAGATCCCGGGCACCGACCGGGTGGAAAGCCTGAACGTGAGCACGGCCGCCGCCATCATCCTGGCGGAGTACTGGCGTCAGCATGCCTAGGGCGGCTTAGGCCGAAGGCCGTAACCCGCCATCCCCTCTGTTCGCGTCCGCGAAGATGGCGGGTTACGCTACGCTAACCCGCCCTACGCCTCGTCCTTGCCAGCTTCGTTCCCTGACCTATGCTTTGAAAGGGAGCGCCGATTGCCCCGGTGGGCAGGAACGGCGCTTTGTCCCCGCAATGGAGGTCAGGCCCATGAACACCATCCCCGATCACAGTCTTTACAGTGAATTCCCGGAATACGAGAACCGCATCCGCGAGCTGGTGGCCAGCGACAGCGGGTTCGCGCGCATGGCCGGCGAATATCACAGCCTAGACGCCGAGATCCACGTCCTGGAGGAACGGGACGTTCCGACCTCGGACTTCTATTTCGAGGACCTGAAGAAGAAGCGCGCCTACCTGAAGGACAGGGTGTATTCCCAGTTGCTCGACGGCCAGGCCAGCATGAGCGTCCGCCGCTCGTACTGATCCCAGTCGGCGCACAGGGCTAGCGCGAAACAGGCCGGCGTTTCCGGCGGGGTCGGCTCGCGTCGCGAAAACCCCCAAGGCTCCGTCGGCCCCTAGCGACGACGGGGACCGGCCCGCGACCTTGAGCCCGGAGCCCGTGACCGAGCACCCCGTCACACACCGCTGCGAAGGAGCATCTCTTGCCAAAAATCCTGATAGCCGACGATAGCCTGCTCATCCGCATGATGCTGAAGGCCATAGTCAGCGCCCACCGCCCCGACTGGGTACAAGTGGAGTGCAAGAACGGCGAGGAAGCGGTCCAGGCCGGCGAGGCCGGCGGCTTCGCGGTGATTACCCTGGACATGAACATGCCGCTCATGGATGGCATGACCGCCGCCGAGCGCTTGCGTCGCAGCAATCCCGACGCCGCCATCGCCCTGATCACCGCCAACGTCCAGGACAGCATCCGCCAGCGCGCCGGCGAGCTGGGCCTGTATTTCATCAACAAGCCCATCGACGAGGCGAAAATCCTGGCCTTCCTCAGCGAGTGCGCCCATGAGCGCCCATGAGCTGGACGAACTGACCCGCGATGCCCTGAGCGAAGTGCTCAACCTGGGCGTGGGACGCGCCGCCGCGTCCTTGAGCGAGATGCTGCACCAGGAAATTCTGCTCACCGTGCCCGAGGTGAAGCTGGTGACCCGCGAGGAGGCTGCCGCCTATCTGGCCTCGGCGGGCGGCGGCCTGGTCTGCGCGGTCAGCCAGACCTTCGACGGTCAGCTCAATGGCACCGGCTTCATGCTCTTTCCCCAGGACGACAGCCTGGCCCTGGTGCGGGCCATGCTGGACACCGACCTGCCCACGATGTGCCTGACCGAACTGGAGCGCGAGGTCCTGGTGGAGGTGGGCAACATCATCCTCAATGCCTGCTTCGGCAGCATCTCCAATTTCCTGGGGCTGGAAGTCTGCAGCGGCCTGCCGGAATACCGCCAGGGGGCGGCCGAGCTCCTGTTCGCGGGCATGGCGGCCGGCGCCAACCTGCTCCTGGTCCATGTCTCCTTCCGCGCCGCCGACACCAATATCCAGGGCTTCCTCAGCTTCGCCATGGACATGCAGGAGTTCGAGCACTTCGCGGTCCGCCTGCGCGAGCGTTTCGGATTGGGCGGATAGGGCCCATGATCTCGTCCGGCTTGTTCCGCCTCCTGGGGGTCTTGTCGACCGGCCTGTGCCTGCTCGACTCCCGCCACACCCTGGTCTACGCCAATCCCTGGCTGGCGGTGCGCCTGCCGCCCCGCGATCCGCTCTTGGGCTGCTGCCTGTTCGATCTGCTGCCGGCCGAGGCGCGTCAGTCGCGCCTGGCGCGCGCCATAGCCGAGGCCATCGAGTCGGGCATGTCCAGCCGGTTGTCGGCCAGCCTGAACGGCTCGCCCTTGCCGCTGACCGACCCGATCTCCGGGCAGGCGCTCACCGTGTCGGTGGCCGTGCATCCCTTCCTCAGCGACGACGGGCAGCGTTTTTGCGTCCTGGAGCTGATCGACATCACCCTGCTGGCCGAGAAGGAGAAGCTCCTGCGCCAGCAGGCGGCCAGCCTGAACTGGCAGGCCTGTCACGACGCCCTGACCGAGCTTCCCAACCGCCGTTACCTGGAACAGCGCTTCCAGGAGCTGGTCTTCCGCCCGCCCACGGAGGGGCTGTGCCACGGCCTGGTGGTCATCGACCTCGATTACTTCAAGGAGGTCAACGATCGCCTGGGGCACGCCCAGGGTGACGAGCTCCTGCGCGGCATCGGCGCCCTGCTCAAGGGCGCCGTGCGCGGCAGTGACGTGCCCGTGCGCCTGGGCGGCGACGAGTTCGTGATCTTGTTGCTGGATTGCACGGCCGAGGCGGCGGAGCGCATCTGCGGCCAGATCCGCCAGGGCGTGGAGGCCCTGCGCGAGGGCCTCCCGGGCGAGGGCTTCCGCCTCGCGGTCACCCTGGGAGGGGTGTTGTTCAAGACCGTGGGCGGTAGCCTGGACGCAACCATGCGCGCCGCCGACCAGGCCATGTACGCCGTCAAGCACAGCGGCCAGGCGGCGATCCGCTGGCTTTAGCGCGACGCGATGGGGCGGGACCGGCCCTCCTTCCCGGCAAGAAACCGTTCCAGGCAAGCATAAGGGTCCAGGTAAAAATAAGAATGCGCCGACTGTCCGCGATTCTGAATGCGCTGCTCGACAAGCTCCAGGCACACCCGGTGGCGGCCCTGAGCCTGGTGTTCCTGCTGGGCATGAGTGGCATGCTGCTGCACCTGACCCAGCTCTCCAATCAGCAGTTGCAGGCCTCGGCGCTCAAGAACGCGGAACTCATCACCACCGCTTTGTCCGAGTTTCGCAGCCTCTATGCTTCCGAGGTGGTGGAGTCCGCCCGCCGCCATGGCATGACGGTCACCCATGACTATGTGCACAAGCCGGGCAGCATCCCCCTGCCCGCCACCTTGAGCATGTTGATCGGCAATCGCCTGGGCGAGCGGGGCGCGGGCGCCTCGACGCTCTTGTACAGCCCCTATCCCTTCCCTTGGCGGAAGGACACGGGCGGGCTGCGCGACGAGTTCGCGCGCGAGGCCTGGGCGGCCCTGCAAGCGGCGCCGGACAAGAGCTTTCACCGGATCGAGACGCGGAACGGGCGGCTGGTCTTGCGTTATGCCACGGCCGATCGGATGCGCGCCGCCTGCGTGGACTGCCACAATAGCCATCCGGACTCGCCCCGGCGCGGCTGGAAGCTGGGGGACGTGCGCGGCATTCTCGAGGTGGACCAGTCCCTCGACGTCCTGGGCGGGGGCCGTTGGCGTTCCCTGGCGCCGACCTTCGTCCTGCTGTTCGCCATCCTGGGCGTGCTAACCGGCTTGCTGGCCCTGGTGTTTTGGCGTCTGCGCCTTTCCGCGGCCCGCGACGAGGAGCTGGGCCGGGAGATGACCCGGCTCAACAAGCGCCTGGCCTTCAAGGTCACCGAGCTGCAGAAGACCCAGGGCGCCTTGCGCTGCGCCAACGACGAGCTCAAGCGCCTGAATTCCCTGGATCCGCTCACCGAGCTCCTGAATCGTTGGGGCTTCGAGGAGGCCCTAGACCGGGAATGGCGCCAGGGCTGCCGCCACAAGCGGGCCCTGGCCGTGCTGATGGCCGACATCGATCACTTCAAGGCCTATAACGATCACTACGGGCATCAGGCCGGCGACGACTGCCTGCGCCGGGTCGCCGCCGCCCTGCGCCAACAGGCGGCCCGGCCCCACGACTGGGTGGCGCGCTACGGCGGGGAAGAGTTCGTCGTCGTCCTGGGCGATACCGATGGCGCCGGCGCCCTGAAAGTGGCGCAGGCCATGTGCGACGCGGTGCGCGAACTGGGGATCGAACACGCCGGCTCGCCGTCGGCGCCCCAAGTCACCCTCAGCCTGGGCGTGGCGGCCCTGCTTCCCGGCCCGGATTGCACGCCGGTCCGCCTGGTCGCCCTGGCCGACCGGGCCTTGTACCAGGCCAAGGTCTCCGGGCGCGATCGGGTCGTCGCGGCCGACGCGGCCTACTAGGCTCTCAGCCCTTGAGCAGCTGGCTGCGCAGGGCCGGCGGCAAATTGGTGATCATCAGGGTGTCGCTGGCGGCGTCGTAGGTGATGCTATTGCCGAACAGGGAGGCCGAGAAGGTGATGGACAGCTCGCTGGTCTGGGCGCTGAACTTGACCAGTTTACGCAAGCCCTTCTTTTCCAAGGGCATTTCCTCGGGCAGCTGGTATTCGCTGTCGCGGGCGAACTTGACGAAGGCGTCGGGCCGCTCGGCATCCAGATAGGCGGAGAGATCCCCCAGGGCGACGGGCGTGCCGCTCTTCAGCTGTTCGCTGCAATAGTCATAGGCCTTCTGCTTCAGGGCCGTGGCCTCGCCGCTGTCGTCCTGGGCCTCGCAATAGGCCTCGAAGGCGCGCACCAGCTGGGCGGTTTCCTCGACGCTGCGCGCCGATTCCTCGAAACCCATGAGCTCCAACAAGACCTCGCCGACCCGGGCGTTGCCGCGCCCGGACACGCAGGACAGGTATTTCGTGGCGCTGGCATTGCGCAGCCATTCGCTGAGATTGAGGCGCAGGGCGAAGTGGGTGCGGCCGAAGTCCAGGTGCTGGATCTCCTCCAGGCACAGGGCCTCGTCCACGGCGAAGCCGGGAGACTCGGAGACCACGGCGATGCTCAGGTACTCGGTCATGCCCTGGGCGTAATGGGCGAAAAGCACATTGGCGCTGAAGGACAGCTTGGCGTCGTTCAGGCCGGCCGCCAGATCCTCGACGAGCTTGGCGCTGAAGCCGGCGAACTTTTCACCGGACAGGGTGGCTCCACCTTCCGCCACGGCCGCCTTCAACCGGCCCGCGAAACTGTCCGGCTTGTCGGCATCGGCCAGGAAGCCGAAACGCTTGTCGGTCTTGTCGCCATAGGACTTGTTCAGGGCCTCCAGCCAAGCGGCCTCCAGGGCGCCGGCCGCGCGCGGCTTGGGGCAGGGGCGGGCGCTGAAGGTCTCGGCGCCGGGCTTGCGGCCGAGGGCGTGGATCAGGAAGTGGTGGATGCTCATGGCCGCTGCCCATTGGGTGGAAGGGCGGCTATTCTAGCGCATCCTCCAGTCTCGCAAGCGCGCCATGAATGCCCTAAAAGCCTATGTCTTCGGCCTCACGATCGCCCTGGCCATCGGCCCCATCGCCCTGCTGATCCTCAGCAACGGCCTGCGCTTCGGCGCTGCGGCGGGGCTCAAGTCCGCCTTGGGCGCGGCCCTGGCCGATTTCAGCTACGGTATCGCGGCCCTGCTGCTGGGCCAGACGGCGGTACGCTTCCTGGCCGCCCACGAGACCGGCTTCCAGCTGTTTTCCTCCCTGGTCCTGGCCCTGTTCGGCCTGTGGATGGTGCACGGCGCCGTCCGGATCATACCCGGCCACGAGCCTCATGAAGCGAAAAATGGCGGGCGGCCCGGCGGCAGCGGCGTGCTAGGCACCTTCCTGCTCACCATCGTCAATCCGCTCACCACCATCGCCTTCCTGGGCTTCACCGGCCAGCTGCGCCTCTCGGGCGCCTGGTGGGAGGCACCGGTCCTGGCGGCCGCCATCGGCGCCGGTTCCTTCACCGTCGCCGCCCTCATGGCTCTGTTCGCCGCCGCCCTTTCCCCCTGGTTGCACAAGCCGGCCATCCTGCGCCGCCTGAACCTGGCCTCCGGCCTGGCCATCGCCGGCTTCGGATTTTTCGGCGCCTGGCCTGTCATCCGTTCCGGCCTGTAAGGCGTTAAGCCTCCTGTATATCCCGCTGCGGCGGGGCCGTTCCGGTCATTCCTTCCGGCACCAGGAGGCATCATGCGTTTCCGACTCTCCCCATCCCTGCGCGGCTTGCCCCTGGCGGCTCTCCTGTTCGCCGGTGCTCCGGCCCATGCCGCCGAGCCGGCGCCCACCCCCGCCGAGGCCGCGCGCTTCCTGACCCAGGCCAGCTTCGGCGCCGACGATGCCAGCATCGCCGAGGTCCAGGCTCTGGGCTATGCCGGCTGGCTCGATGCCCAACTGGCCTTGCCGGCCAGCCGCCACCGGCCGCGCCTGGATGCCCTGGGCCGCGAGATCACGCGGATGGATCGGGTCGAGGCCTGGTGGTATCTGAGCCTCCGGGCCCCGGATCAGCTGCGCCAGCGCCTGGCCTTCGCCCTCTCCGAGCTCTTCGTGGTCTCCGACAAGGACAGCCTGGCCAAGCAGGAGGCGGCCCTGGCCAGCTATTACGATCTGCTGGCCGACAACGCTTTCGGCAATTACCGGAGCCTGATGGAGCAGGTGACCCTCAGCCCGATCATGGGCGAGTACCTGTCCATGCTGGGCAACGAGAAGGCGCAACCCGAGAAGAACATCCGCCCCGACGAGAACTTCGCGCGCGAGCTGATGCAGCTCTTCTCCATCGGCCTGGTCCAGCTCGACCCGGACGGCACGGTCAAGAAGGACGGCATGGGCGCGAGCCTGCCCACCTACGATCAGCCGGTCATCGAGGGCTATGCCCGGGTCTTCACCGGCTGGACCTTCGGTAACGCCGAACGCTTCCGCTTTCCGCGCCAGCGCGACTACGTGCTGCCCATGAAGGCCTGGCCCGCCTTCCACGAGCCGGGCGAGAAGACCCTGCTCGATGGCCAGGTCCTCCCGGCCGGTCAGACGCCGGAGCAGGATCTGGCCGCCGCCCTGGACTCCATCTTCCAACATGCCAATGTAGGCCCCTTCGTGAGCCGCCAGCTGATCCAGCGCCTGGCGAGCAGCAACCCCTCGCCGGCCTATGTGGCGCGGGTGGCGGCGGTCTTCGACGACAATGGGCAGGGCGTACGCGGCGACCTCGGCGCCGTGGTGCGTGCCATCCTCCTGGATCCGGAGGCTCGGGACGGCGCGGTCAAGCTCAAGGAGCCGGTATTGCGCCTGTCCCAGCTCTGGCGCGCCTTCCATGCCCAGGCCGGCAACGGCCGCTATCTCTACGACCCGGACGCGGAGTTCCTGCAATCGCCCCTGCGCGCCAATTCGGTGTTCAACTTCTTCAGTCCCTTCTACGTCCAGCCGGGCGACATCGCCGCCGCCGGCCTGGTCTCGCCGGAGTTCCAGATCCTCAACGAATCCAGCATCACCCAGACCACCAACCGCCTCTTGACCCAGGCCCTGTGGCGCTACCAAGGCATGAGCAATCCCAAGCCCGAGTACATCCTCCTGGATATCGCCCGGGAGAGAGCCCTGGCCGGCGACATCGCCGCCTTGAGCGAGCGCCTGAACCAGCTGCTCCTGGCCGGGCGCATGTCCGACTTGCTGCGCAGCGAACTGGCCCGGCATCTGGCGACGGTGCCGGCCACCAAGCCCAACGAGCGGGTGACCGAAGCTCTGAGCCTGATCGTCACTTCCCCCGAATACGCCATCCAGCATTGAGGAGCGCGCCATGAGCACCACCACCACCCGCCGCGCCTTCCTGCGCCAGGCACTGGCTTCCGCCGGCACCCTCGGCTTCGCCAGCTTTTCCGGCGGCATCCTGCCCGCCTCCGCCTTCGGGCTGGACGCGCCGCTGATGGCCAAGAGCTTTCCGGACTACAAGGCCCTGGTCTGCGTCTTCCTCTACGGCGGCAACGACGCCTTCAATATGCTGGCGCCCAGCTCGCCGGCCGAATACGCCGTCTATCAGGCGGCGCGCCAGAACCTGGCGGTGGCCAGGGACAGCCTGCTGCCCATAGCCCCGCGCACGCCCATCGAAGGCAGCCTAGGCCTGCACCCGGCTTTCGCCAGCCTGAAGCCGCGCTTCGAGTCCGGGCAGCTGGCCTTCCTGGCCAATGTGGGCCCCCTGATCCAGCCCACGACCAAGGAGCAATACCTCGCCAAGTCCGTGCTCCTGCCGCCCCAGCTCTTCTCCCACAACGACCAGCAGAGCCAGTGGCAGACCCTGCGCGGCGTCAGCAACCTGCGTACCGGCTGGGCCGGACGCATCGCCGACGAGCTGCAGCTGTCGGGTCTTCTGTCCATGAACACCTCGATCGCCGGCAACAATGCCTTCCAGGTCGGCGCCGGGGGCATGCCCTATGTCATGAGCTCCAGCGGCGCCGCCACCTACACCGGCCTGAAGGCCACGGGCGGCAAGCGCGAGCAGTCCCGACGCACGGCCTTCCTGCGCCTCCTCGACGGCAATGCCGGCCTGTTCGAGCGGGCCTACGCCGAGGTCCAGCAGCGCAGCTATGCCCTGGCCGACGGCATCAACCAGAGCCTGGCCGGCGCGCCGCCGCTGGCCACCGCCTTCCCGGCTAACAACCGCCTGGGCGATCAGCTCAGGATGGTGGCCCGGATGCTGTCCATCCGCGAGGACTTCGGCCTGTCGCGCCAGGTGTTCTTCGTGACCCTGGGCGGCTTCGATTCCCACGACGATCAGAACCAGAACCAGCCGGGCCTCTACCAGCAGCTGGCCGAGGCCCTGGCGGCCTTCCTGTCGGCCACCGAGGAACTGGGCATCAGCCAAAGCGTCACCGCATTCACCGCCTCCGACTTCGGCCGCACCCTGACCAGCAACGGCGACGGCACGGACCACGGCTGGGGCTCCCATCACCTACTCCTGGGCGGGGCCGTGGCGGGCGGAGACGTTTATGGCCGGCTGCCCAGCCTGGCGCTGGAAGGCACCGACGACGTGGGCGGCGGGCGCATCCTGCCCACGACCGCCGTGGACCAGTACGCCGCGACCCTGGCTCGCTGGTTCGGCCTGGAGACGGAGGAATTGGCCCGGGTCTTCCCCAATGTGGCGAACTTCGCCACGGCGGATCTGGGCTTCATGAGCGCCTGACGCGGCGCGGTAGAGGGCGGGAGCCAGGGAGACTTTCGCCATCACCTTGTTTCTAATCAATATGTTGCAAACATCTGCCTGGTCGAGTGCGCAGTTTTTCCGCTCGGGTCTACACTCCTTGTAAAGGGGGGGTCTCGTTTCGTGGCGGCCCCGTTACAGAAAAACCATCCCACGGGGAAACACCATGCGCATCCTGTTCCATGCGGTCACTGTCGCGGTCAGTCTCGGCCTTTCTGCTTGTGGCGAAAAATCGGAACCGGCGAAGCAGACGCCGCCTCAGGCCGCCGCGCCGGCGCCGGCCAAGACGGCCTGTACTTGGGTCATGGGCTGGGATGCCTGGGAGCCTTACCAGTACCAGGACGCCGGCGGGCAGATGCAGGGCCTGGACGTGGAAGTGGCCCAGGCCCTGGCCGACAAGGCCGGCTGCAAGCTGAGTTTCAAGGAGGACTCCTGGCTCAATCTGCTCAAGGGCATGCAGGAAGGCTCCATCCAGCTCCTGGCCGGCGCGAGCCGGACGCCCGAGCGCGAACAATTCGCCTGGTTCACCGACGCTTACCGCAACGAGCGCTTCGCCCTCTATGTCCTGGCGGACAAGGCGGCCGAGCGCAAGGACAAGGGCCTGGAGGATCTGCTCAAGGCCGGCTTCAAGCTGGGGGTGACCGAGGGCTATGTGTTCGGCGCCGAGGTCGAGGGTCTGCGCGATCAGCCGGCCTACGAGCCGCTGTTCATCACCGCCAGCGTCTCCGAAGCCAATTATGCCGCCTTGCAGGACAAGAGCGTGGATGGCGTCCTGGACGATCCGGTGGCGGCCGGCCATTACCTGCGCCGGCGCGAGCTGACCGCCAAGGTCGTGGCCCAGGGCACGGAGTTCACCACCGGGGACATCTCCGTGATGCTGGGCAAGAAGTCCTTCGACGAGGCGAAGTTCCAGGAGGTCAACAGCGCCCTGCGCGAGCTGGTGCAAGGCGGACAGTTGAACGCCATCTTCGCCCGCTACTGAACTCCGTCTTGGAGCGTAAACCACGAGCGTAGAACAATACCGTTTAGATAAGCCGTTCGTGGTGAGCTTGTCGAACCATGGACGGCGTGTTTCCCACGGAGAAAATGCCCATTCATCCTTCGACAGGCTCAGGACGAACGGCGATTTTCTCCTTAACTGAGCGGCTGCCCGCCATTCCCGCCTTAGAGTTGACTGACGCTTATCGCCTCGCCGCCATGCCCAGGCGCTGGTAATCCTGGGTCAGGGCCTCGGCCAGGACCAGGAGCCGCGCGCTGGCCGCCAGCATGGCCTCCGGCGCGAAGCTGCCCTCCTGCCCCTGGCGCAGGGCCGCCTTGGTCTGCATCCACTCGCCCTGCAGGCTATGCAAGTGCTCGCGGGTCTGGGCATCGTCCCCGCCGCCGACCAGGAGCACGCTCAAGATGCTGTCGAACTCCTGCTGGCTGCTGTCGATCTCCCGCTGCAGGCCCGGGTAGGGCACTTGCCAGGACTTGGCCAGATAGGCCTTGGCCAGGCGTTGGGAGAGCATGCGCGACAGGCCCGCGAGGGCGATGCGCTTGGCGCCGGAATGCCCGGCTTTCTGGGTTAGCTGGCTGACGAAGGCATCGCAGCTGCGCAGGAGCTCGTTGCTCTCCTTGAGCAGTCGCGCCGCCAGTTCCTTGTTCTTGGTTCCGCCCAGACTGGCGCGCAGGGCCTGCCAGCGGCTATTGGCCTGTTCCCAGGCCGGGCCCAGGGCCAGAAGGCGGGCCGGTTCGGCTAGCAACTTGAGGTTCTTGTCGAACTGGGCGGTGCTCTCCAAGAGCTCGGCACTGCCTTGCGCGCCCTGGTTGCCCGTGGCCTGCATCAGCCAGGCCTTGGCCAGGCGCTGGGAGAGCATGCGTTGGCGCGCCGCGCGGTTGATGGTGTCCGGCAGCGAGGCCATCAGATCGGTGTCGGCTGGGCTGGGGCAGGCGGCCAGGAGGCCGGCGCAGAGCAGGAAGAGGCGAACGAAGAGGGACATGGCGGGCCTTGCTGCGGAGTTCGGTCCGTATTGCAGCGCAGCACGCCGGGCTCTGCGTTGATCTGTCGCAAACTCGCCTTATCTTCAGTTTTTGGACTGCACGAGTTCGTGACGTGAAACAAAAAAGAAACCGGGACAGACCCCGGTTTCTTTTTGTCGACAGGCGCGGATTAGACCCGCTCGAACACCGTGGCAATGCCCTGGCCCAGGCCTATGCACATGGTGGCGATGCCCAGGCGGGCATTCCTGGCCTGCATCAAATGCAGCAGGGTGCCCGAGATGCGCGCGCCGGAGCAGCCCAGGGGGTGGCCCAGGGCGATGGCGCCGCCGTTCAGGTTCACTCTGTCGTTGGCCTGGCCGAGGATCTTGAGGCCCTTCATGACCGCCAGGGACTGGGCGGCGAAGGCTTCGTTGAGCTCGAAGAGATCGATGTCGCCGATGGCCAGGCCGGCGCGTTGCAGGGCCTTTTCCACGGCGGGCACCGGGCCGTAGCCCATGATCGACGGATCGCAGCCGGCCACGGCCATGCTGCGGATTCGGGCCAACGGGGTCAGGCCCAGCTCGCGGGCGCGTGCGCCGGACATGACCAGCAGGCAGGAGGCGCCGTCGGACAGGGCCGAGGAGGTGCCGGCGGTGACCGTGCCGCTGACCGGATCGAAGACCGGCCGGAGCTTGGCGAGATCCGCCAGGTTGGCATCGGCGCGGTAGACCTCGTCGGCCTCCATGAGCTTGAGAAAGCCGTTGGCGTCATGGCCCTCGGTGGGAGCGATCTCGGCCTTGAAGCGGCCTTCCAGGGTGGCGGCATGGGCCAGCTTATGGGAGCGCAGGGCGAACTCGTCCTGCATCTCGCGGCTGATGCCGTGCATCTTGCCCAGCAGCTCGGCGGTCAGGCCCATCATGCCGGCGGCCTTGGCGGTGTACTTGTGCAGCTTGGGGTTGAAGTCCACGCCATGGCTCATGGGCACGTGGCCCATATGCTCGACGCCGCCGACGATGTGGATATCGCCCATGCCGGCCATGATGGCGCCGGCGGCGTCATGCAGGGCCTGCATGGACGAGCCGCAGAGGCGGTTGACGGTCACGGCGCCGACGGTCTTGGGCAGGCGGGTCATCAGGGCGGCGTTGCGCGCCACGTTGAAGCCCTGCTCCAGGGTCTGCATGACGCAGCCCCAGTGCACGTCTTCCACCTCGGAGGGGTCCACCTTGGGATTGCGCTCCAGGATGGCGTCGATCAGATGGGCCGAGAGTTCCTCGGCACGCACGTTGCGGAACATGCCGGCCTTGCTCTTGCCCATGGGGGTGCGGATGGCATCGACAATCACGACTTCTTTCATTTTCGGTCTCCTGGTTCCGTTCAGCGCTGGGCAGAACGGAAAACCTTGAATTGGACCCGTTCGTCCTTCGACAGGCTCAGGACGAACGGGGGAACGGCGGCACCTCTAACCGTTCGTGGTGAGCCTGTCGAACCACGAGCGGAGGCGGCTCAAGCCGCCTTATGCCTTAGCACTTACCCGTGAAAACGCTTCCCGGCCTTGGCCATCTCGCGCACCACGTCCAGGGGTTGGTACAGCGGGCTCAGATGGGCGTACTTCTCGCACTTGGCGAGGAAGTTCTCCAGGCCGATGCTGTCCAGGTATTGCAGGGCGCCGCCGCGGAAAGCCGGGAAGCCGATGCCATAGATCAGGCCCATGTCCGCCTCGGCGGCGGAGGCTACGATGCCCTCGGACAGGCAGCGCACGGTCTCGTTCAACATGGGGATCATCAGGCGATCGATGATCTCTTCCTCGGAGAAGTCCGCTTTCGGCTTGCAGACCTTGGCGAGCAGTTCGTAGGAAGCCGGATCGGCGTCCTTCTTGGGCTTGCCCTTGGGATCGACGGAATAGGCGTAGAAGCCGACGCCGTTCTTCTGGCCGTAGCGCTTGGCCTGGTACATGACGTCGATGGGATCGTCCTTGGGCAGGGCCATGCGCTCGGGGAAGCCCTCGTGCATGACCGCGGCGGCGTGATGGCCGGTGTCGATGCCCACCACGTCCAGAAGATAGGCCGGGCCCATGGGCCAGCCGAATTTCTCCATGACCTTGTCGACCTGCTTGAAGTCGGCGCCGTCCATCAGGAGCTTGCCGAAGCCCTCGAAATAGGGGAAGAGGATGCGGTTGACCAGGAAGCCGGGGCAGTCGTTGACCACGATGGGCGATTTGCCCATGGCGGAGGCATAGGCGACCACGGTGGCGATGGTTTCGTCCGAGGTCTTGGCGCCGCGAATCACTTCCACCAGGGGCATGCGGTGCACCGGGTTGAAGAAGTGCATGCCGCAGAAGTCCTGCGGGCGCTTCAGGCCTTCGGCCAGCTTGGTGATGGAGATGGTCGAGGTGTTGGAGGCGAGGATGGCACCGTCTTTCAGATGCCCCTCGGTCTCGGCCAGGACCTTGGCCTTGATGCCGGCATTCTCCACCACGGCCTCGACCACCACGTCGGCCATGTCGAAGCCGTCGAAGCTTAAGGTCGGGGAGATGGAGGCGATGGCCTTGGCCATCTTGGGCGCGTCGATGCGGCCGCGCTCGACTTCCTTGGTCAGCAGCTTGGTGGCTTCGGTCATGCCCAGTTCCAGGGCCTCGGGGCGGATGTCCTTCATCTTGACCGGCACGCCGCGGCCGGCGCTGACGTAGGCGATGCCGCCGCCCATGATGCCGGCGCCCAGGACGCCGGCGGCCTTCACCGGCTTGGCGATCTTGGAGGCCTTCTTGGCGACCTTTTTGACGATCTGGTCGTTGAGGAAGATGCCGATCAAGGCCTTGGCGACCGGGGTCTTGGCCAGCTTGATGAAGGTCTCGTGCTCGTGCTTCAAGGCGGCATCGCGGCTTAAGGTCGCGCACTTCTCCACCAGCTTGACGCCGCCCAGGGGCGCCGGGTAATTGGGACCCGCTTTCCCGGCGATAAAGCCCTTGGCGGTCTCGAAGGCCATGGTGGCCTCGATGGGGTCCAGGGTCAGGGGCGAGGTCTTCTGGGCGCGGCGGGCCTGCCAGTCCAGCTTGCCGGCGATGGCCTGCTTGACCACGTCGACGGCGGCGTCCAGGAGCTTCTCCGGGGCGACGACGGCGTCGATGGCGCCCACGGCCAGGGCCTCGGCGGGCTTGGCGTCCTTACCGGTAGCCATCCACTCCATGGCATTGTCGGCGCCGATCAGGCGCGGCAGGCGGATGGTGCCGCCGAAGCCGGGGATGAGGCCCAGCTTCACTTCCGGCAGGCCCACTTTCGCGGCGGTGGAGGCGATGCGGAAGTCGGTGCACAGGGCCGCTTCGAAGCCGCCGCCCAGGGCGATGCCGTTGATGGCGGTCGCGGTGGGGAAGGGCAGATCCTCCAGGGCGGAGAAGAAGATGGCATTGGACTGTTCCAGCCAGCCCATCAGCACCTCGTCGGACTCCGCGAACATGGGGATGAACTCGGTGATGTCGGCGCCCACCACGAAGACGTCCTTGGCGGAGGTCAGCACGGCGCCCTTGACGGCCGGATCGGCCTTGAGCTTGGCCATGATCTCGCCCAGCTCGCCCAAGGTGGCGCGGTTGAACTTGTTGACCGACTCCGACTGGTTGTCCAGGCGGACCTCGGCGATGCCGTCGGCCAGCATCTGGCAGCTGACGGTATTACCCTGGTAAATCATTGCTGTTCTCCGTGAATGGCTCGGTCGAGCCGGCATCGTGCAGTGCAAAACCACCGAATACTAGCCGGGGCCGGCCGAAAAGGGCAAGGGTACTGGTTAGACCTGTTTGATCGGGCACAAGCGGCGTGCAAGGGAAACCCTGAATATAGCGCCGAACTTGGCGGGATGGGGGGCGGGACGCGAGGGCAGAGGCCAAGATCGTGGCGAAGGAAACCGCTATGATGGAAGGCTTCGGGTAAGCCGTTCGCGGTGAGCCTGTCGAACCGCGAATGGCGTTGGTGAGCGCAGCCGTTCATCCTTCGACAGGCTCAGGACGAACGGCTGCTTTACATTCCGGGCTCAGCAATGCCCACGACGAGATCCGCCATGACCGCACTCTCCGCCCTGTACCGCGAGCATATCCAGACCCTGCGCACGCGCACCGACGCCATCCTGGCCGACACCGGCTTTGACAGCCTAGCCATCTTCGCCGGGGCCCTGCACTACCAGTTCCTGGACGACATGAGCTACCCGTTCAAGGTCAATCCCCATTTCAAGACCTGGCTGCCCATCGTCGACAACCCGAACTGCTGGCTGGTCATCCGGCGCGGCGCGCTGCCGGAAGTGCTCTATTACCAGCCGGTGGACTACTGGCACAAGGTGGCCGGCGAGCCGGAAGGCGATTGGGTCGAGCACTGCGTGGTGCGCGTCCTGCGCAAGCCGGACGAGGCGAAAGACTTCCTGCGCAACCTGGGCAAGACCGCCTTCCTGGGCGAATGGGATAGCCGCTTCGGCGACTGGCTGCCGGGTGCGGCCCAGAACCCGGAGGAGCTCGTCGCCCGCCTGAACTGGGTGCGCGCGGTCAAGACCGGCTACGAGCAGGACTGCATCCGCCTCGCCAACGAGCGCGCGGCGCGCGGCCACGTGGCGGCGCGCAACGCCTTCCACGCCGGCCTGTCCACCCTGGAAATCCACCTGGAATACCTGAAGGCCACCGGGCACATGGAGCATGAACTGCCCTATGGCAATATCATCGCCCTGAACCAGGACGCCGCCGTGCTGCACTACCACGAGTGCACGGCCCGGCGCCATGCCCCCGAGGACCTGCATGCCTTCCTGATCGACGGCGGCGCCTCGGTCAACGGCTATGCCGCCGACATCACCCGCACCTACGCCTACCGGGACGGCGAGTTCAAGGACCTGATCGCGGCCATGGACGCCATGCAGCGGGATCTCATCGGCACGATCAAGGCCGGCACCGTCTACACCGACTACCATGTCGACGCCCATCTGCGCATCGCCCGGATTCTCCAGGACTTCGACATCGTGCGCCTCTCGCCCGAGGCCTGTCTGGAAACCAATGTCTGCAACACCTTCTTCGCCCACGGCCTAGGGCATTTCCTGGGCCTGCAGGTCCACGACGTGGGCGGCCACCAGGCGGCCTACGAGGGCGGCAGGAACCCGCCCCCGGGCCAGCATCCCTTCCTGCGCCTGACCCGTCGGCTCGAAGCCGGCCAGGTCTTCACCATCGAGCCGGGTCTGTATTTCATCCCCAGCCTGCTCAACGAGCTGCGCCACGGCGAGCACGCCGGCGCGGTGAACTGGGACAAGGTCGAAGCCTTCCTGCCCTGCGGCGGCATCCGCATCGAGGACAATATCCTGGTGAAGGACGAGGGCATCGAGAACTTCACCCGCGACGCCTTCCGGGCGCTGGGGGTCTAATCCCTCACCGGCCACCTGGTGGATTCTCCGCTTTGGGCGATACTTGCCTGAAACTCAAGACCGGAGCATCCACCATGCCGCGTTCCCTCGCCGTCCTGTCCTTCGTCCTGCTGCCCGCTCTGGGCCTCGCCTCCGACGGCCCCCATTGGAGCTACGAAGGCGAGGAAGGGCCGGCGCACTGGGCCGGCCTGGACGAGCACTTCGCCGTCTGCGGCTCGGGCAAGGAGCAGTCGCCGGTGGACATCCAGGCCACCGAGGACACGGACCTGCCGGCGCTGGCGCCCCGCTACGCCTATGCGCGCGGCGAAATCGTCCACAACGGCCACACCATCCAGGTCAATGTGCCGGTGGGCGGCAGCCTGGAGTACGGCGGGCGCCAATACCAGTTCAAGCAGTTCCATTTCCACGCCCCCAGCGAGAACCGCATCCAGGGCAAGAGCTTTCCCCTGGAAGTGCATCTGGTCCATGCCGACGCCGAAGGCCATCTGGCGGTGATCGGCGCGCTCTACCAGGAAGGCGCGGAGAGCGCGGCGCTCAAGCCGCTCTGGGAGACCATGCCCAAGGAGGGCGGCGAGAAGGCCGAACTGGAGCTGGCGGTCAATCCGGAGCGCCTCCTGCCCGCCGGCCGCGATTACTACCGCTTCCCCGGTTCGCTGACCACGCCGCCCTGCTCCGAGGGCGTGCAATGGCTGTTGCTCAAGCAACCGGTCAGCGCCAGCGCCGAGCAGCTCAAGCAATTCAAGGACTTGTTCGAGCACGGCAATGCGCGGCCGGTGCAGCCGCTCCATGGGCGGGTGGTGGAGGAATGAACCCCTTCTCCATATGGGCGAGAGGGGGGAGGCTTATTCCGACACCGGCTTGCGCCCGGACTTGATGGCGGCGCGGCGGGTCTTGCCCTCCAGGCGCCGGGTCTGGGAACCGCGCGTCGGGCGGGTGGGGATGCGCGGCTTGCAGACGATGGTGGCGCTGCGGATCAGTTCCGCCAGGCGTTTCAGGGCGTCCTCGCGGTTGTCCTCCTGGGTGCGGAACTGCTGGGCCTTGATGACGATGACGCCGTCCTTGGTGATGCGCTGGTCGTTCAGGGCCAGGAGGCGCTCCTTCAGCCGCTCCGGCAGGGAAGAGGCGCGGATGTCGAAGCGCAGATGCACCGCCGAGGCGACCTTGTTGACGTTCTGTCCGCCCGCGCCCTGGGCACGGATGGCGCTGAACTCGACCTCGTCGTCGGCGATGGCCAGGTGGTCGGTGATATTCAACATGGCAGGCGCTAAGGCTTGATCCTGGGCAGCAAGACCCAGAGCCGTCCCTTCTGCTTCATCAGGCCGGCGGTCTCGCCGGCCGCCGGGCCGGTGCCGACAAACAGATCGGCGCGCACTTCGCCGCGTATGGCGCCGCCGGTGTCCTGGGCGATGGCCAGCCGGTGCAGGCTCTCGTCGGTCTTCGCGTCGCGGGTCGCGATGAACACCGGGCTGCCCAGGGGGATGTGCTTCGGGTCCACGGCCAGGCTATGGCCGTCAGTGAGCGGTACGCCCTGGGAGCCCAAGGGGCCGCCGGTGAGGCCCGGCAGCTCGCGGAAGAACACATAGCTGGGGTTGTAGTTGAGCAGATCGGTCACTCGCGCCGGATGCGCCTGTGCCCAAGCCAGGATGGCCTGCATGGACATTTTTTCCGCCGGGATCTCGCCCAGGGCGATGAGCTTCTTGCCCACGGCGCGGTAGGGATGGCCGTTCTGATCGGCATAGCCTAGCCTCAGTACCTCGCCGTTTTCGAGTTTCACCCGGCCCGAACCCTGGACCTGCAGGAAGAAGAGGGCCAGGGGATCGTCCACCCAGAGCAGTTCCCGGCCCTTCAAGCCCGTCGCCTCGCCGGCGTCGATGGCGGCGCGATCGGCATAGGGCACTAGCTTGTTGCCTTCCAGCCGGCCGCGCAGGCGCAGACCCTTGAGCTCGGGGTAGAGCTGGGCCAGCTCCACGGTGATCATATCGGCGGGCGGGGCATAGACCGGGTAGCGGAAGCGGGCATCGGGGCTGCGGCTGCCGTTCAGGACCGGCTCGAAATAGCCGGTGATGAGGCCCTCGCGCACGCCTTCCGCATTCTGCAGGGCATGGGGCGCGAAGCGGGCCTCGAAAAAGCGGCGCACGACGTTCGCGTCTTCACCATCCAGAGCATGGGCCTCGGCGCAGAGGCCCTGCCATTCCGGTTTCTTGGCCAGGGGTTGACAGGACAGGCGCAGGGCGGCCAGGGCCGGGCGCGGATCGGCGCTTCGCCAGTCGGGGAGTTCGGAAAACGCCACGGGCACCAGGCTGGGCGCGGCCGGCTTGGCCGGCGCCGGACAGCGGGGGGCGGCACAGGCGGCCAGCAGCAGGCTCAGGCAACAGGCGACGAGGCTCCTCACACCGCCTCCAGGCGCGCGTACTGCAGTACCAGCCATTTCGCGCCCTCGCGGAAATTGACCTGGATGCGCGCCTGGGCGCCGCCGCCTTCCAGGTTGAGCACGATGCCCTCGCCGAATTTCGGGTGGCTGACGCGTTGGCCCAGTTTGAAATGCTGGGCGCCGTCGCTGACCGTGGCCTGGCGCAAGCCCGGTTGGGTATGTCCGGAAAACACCGGCCGCGACAGGCTGGCGTTCATGCGCACTTCCTGCAGCAGGCCCGCCGGGATCTCGCGCAGGAAGCGGCTGGGCCGGCGCCGTTCGCTCTCGCCGCCGTACAAGCGCCGGCTCTCGGCATGGGTCAGGTAGAGGCTGCGCATGGCGCGGGTGATGCCCACGTAGCAGAGCCGCCGCTCTTCTTCGAGCCGCCCCGGGTCCTCCATGGACATCTGGTGGGGGAAGAGGCCTTCCTCGACGCCGGCGATGACCACCATGGGGAACTCCAGGCCCTTGGCCGAGTGCAGGGTCATGAGCTGGACGCAGTCCTCGAACTGGGCGGCCTGGGTCTCGCCGGCCTCCAGGGCGGCATGGGACAAGAAGGCGGTCAGCGGGGTCATGCCCTCCTCGGCTTCTAGATCGTTGAACTCGGCGGCGGCATTGGCCAATTCCTCCAAGTTCTCCAGGCGGCCTTGGGCCTTCTCGCCCTTCTCGGCCTGGTACATGGCGCGCAGGCCGGACAGGCGCAAGGACCGCTCGACCACCAGCTCCAGGGCCACATCGGCCGTGCTTTTAGCAATATTTTCAATGAGTTCCAGGAAGCCGCCCACGGCATTGGCGGCGCGGGCCGGCAGCAGGTTTTCCTTGAGCACCAGCTCCGCCGCTGCCCACATCGGCAGCTCCCGTTCCCGGGCCGTGGCGCGCAAGAGATCCAGGCTGCGCTCGCCGATCCCGCGCGTGGGCGTGTTGATCACGCGCTCGAAGGCGGCATCGTCCTGGCGGTTGGCGACGAGGCGCAGGTAGGCCATGGCGTCCTTGATTTCCTGGCGCTCGAAGAAGCGCAGGCCCCCGTAGATCCGGTAGGGGATCTGGTTGAGGATCAAGGCCTCTTCCAGGACGCGGGACTGGGCATTGGAGCGGTAGAGCACGGCGCAGTCCTTCCAGGCGCCCTCGCGCTGGAAATGGTCCTTGAGGCGGGCCGCCACGAAGCGGGCCTCTTCCTGTTCGTTGAAGGCGGCATAGACCTGGATGGGCTCGCCCTCCCGGCCTTCGGTCCACAAATTCTTGCCCAGGCGCTGATCGTTATGGGCGATCACGGCATTGGCGGCCTTGAGGATGGTGCCCGTGGAGCGGTAGTTCTGCTCCAGGCGCACGGTCCTGGCGCCCGGGAAATCCCGCTCGAACTCGCGGATATGCTCGATCTTGGCGCCGCGCCAGCCGTAGATGGACTGGTCGTCGTCGCCGACGATGGTCAGGGCCTGGTGGCGCTCGGAGAGCAGGCGCACGAAGGCGTACTGGATGTCGTTGGTGTCCTGGAACTCGTCCACCAGGATATGGCGGAAGCGTTCCTGGTAATGGGCCAGCAGCTCGGGATTGTTCAGGAACAGCTCGTGGGCGCGCAGCAGGATCTCGGCGAAGTCGATGAGCCCCGATTGCTCGCAGGCGGCCTGGTAGTCCACGTAGACGCGCAGCATGGTGCGCTCGAAGGCATCGCCATTGCTGGGGATGTGCTGGGGGCGCAGGCCCTCGTCCTTCTTGCCGTTGATCCACCACTGGGCCTGCTTGGCCGGCCATTGCTTCTCGTCGAGCTGCAGGGCCTTCATGACCCGCTTGACCAGGCGCAGCTGGTCGTCGGCATCGAGGATCTGGAAATGCTCGGGCAGCTTGGCGTCGCGCCAGTGGCTGCGTAGCAGGCGGTGGGCCAGGCCGTGAAAGGTGCCTATCCACAGGCCCTGGGCGGGCATATGCAACAGGGACTCGATGCGCCCGCGCATCTCGGCGGCGGCCTTGTTGGTGAAGGTCACGGCCAGGAGGGAATAGGGCGACAGGCCCTCGACCTGGATCAGCCAGGCGATGCGGTGCACCAGGACGCGGGTCTTGCCCGAGCCGGCGCCGGCCAGGACCAGGAGCGGATCGGCGGGCGCGGTGACCGCCTCGCGCTGGGCGTCGTTGAGGGAATCGAGAACGGCGGTGACATCCATGGGAGCATTCGGCAAGGCGGGCGGTAAGGCCCGCGATTGTAGCAGAGCCTAGGTGCCGATCAGCGACCGGCTATAGTGGCCCAGGATCCGCTTGAGCCCGGCGACCACGGCGATGCTCAAGGCCATGGCGGCGAGCCAGGCCAGGGCGAGGGCCCAGAGCGAGCCGGGCGGCAAGCCGCCCCAGAGCTTGGCGATGGCGAGCTTGCTGGCCGAGATCAGGTAGGAATGCAGGAAGAAGATGCCGAAGCTTAAGGTCGCGGCCTGGTTCAGCCAGCGGTCGGCATGGTGTCCGGCGCGGCGCATCAGCTCGAAGAGCACGGGGCAGAGCAGGATCTTCTGCAGGGTGTTGTACCAGGAGTGGGTGCCCTGGGCGTACAAGTCCTCGGCGCCGACCAGGGCGGCGACCGGAATGAGCAGGGTCCACCACCAGCGGGCCAGCCAGGCTTCGACGGCATGGCGGTGGCGGCTCATGGCCATGCCCAGCAGGTAGACGGGCAGGAAGTGCACGAAGCTCTTGAGCGGCGCGTTCATGCCTCGGGACACGAAGACCGGCACCAGGAGCCACAGCGGCAGGCTCCAGTAGAAGCCGGGCAGACGGTCGAGGCGGACCAAGAGCGGCGCCGCCAGGTAGAAGACGACGATGGTGGGGATGAACCAGAAGGGGGCCAGGTGTTGGCCGGTGAGCAGGAACTCGGCGATCTGCCGCCAGGGCGCCTGGTCGTAGAAGCCGGGACGGATCTCGGGGCGCTGCATCACGACCGTGAACAGGAACAGGGCCGGGATGGACACCACGAGATAGGGACAGACCACGTTCCTGAACTTGGTCTTGAGGTAGTCCGGGTAATGGAAGCGCGCCGAGAGGTGTTGGAACAGATAGCCGGCGATGAACAGGAAGAACACCGTGGCATTGAGCAAGAGGATCTTGAGCCAGCGCTCCAGCTCCGGGCTGCCGCTCCAATCGAAGATGGACAGGCAGTGCACGGCCACGATCAGGCTGATGGCCAGGCCGCGGAAATTGTGGACATGGGCGACGAACATGGGCACGGCTTCCTTGTGCGGGGACCCCTGGTTTGGGGCCGGAGCTTAGCACAGCCATCCGCGCGCGGCCCATGCCCACGCCTTGCCCGCCGCCGGCCCAGGCGCTACCCTTAGCCCCCTCACCTTCAAGAAAGTCGCCTTTCAGGACGAACATGCGCGACCTTATCGTAGCCGCCCTCATACTCGGTTCCCTGCCGGTCATCCTGATCCGGCCGTTCTTCGGCCTGCTGGTCTGGTGCTGGATCAGCTATATGCTCCCTCACAAGCTGGGCTATGGCTTCGCGGTCAACAAGCCCTGGGCCATGATCGTCGGCTCCACCTTCCTGGTGTCCTTTCTGTTCAGCAAGGAGTCCAAGCGCCTGCCGGTCCAGCCGGTCACCGTGGGTCTGCTGATCTTCATCCTGTGGATGGTCGTCTGCCATTTCGTCCATCCCAACACGCCCGACGCCTGGGCCCAGTTTGACAAGGTCATGAAGATCCAGCTGATCACCCTGGTGATCATGATGCTGGTCAACACCAGGGAGCGGCTCACCTGGATGCTCTGGGTGGTGGTGGGCTCCATCGGCTTCTACGGCGTGAAGGGCGGGATCTTCACGATCGTAGGCGGCGGCCAGAACCTGGTCTGGGGGCCGCCCACCGGCTTCTACGAGGGCAATAACGAGCTGGCCCTGACCCTGCTGATGACCATCCCCCTGATGCGCTTCCTCCAGCTGCAGCTGAAACAGGCCTGGCAGCGCCATGCCATGAGCTTCGCCATGCTGATGTCGGCGGCGGCGGTCTTCGGCTCCTTCTCGCGCGGGGCGCTCCTGGCCGCCGCCGCCATGGGGGTGTTCCTGTGGCTGAAGAGCCGTAAGAAACTGGCCTTAGGCATCGTCATCGCCTGCGTGGGCATCGTCGGCGTGGCCCTGATGCCGCAGAAATGGCATGACCGCATGGCCACCATCGGCGACAACCCGGAGGAGACCGATGCCTCGGCGCGCGGCCGTATCAATGCCTGGTGGCTGGCCTATTTCGTGGCCAGCAAGGAACCTTTTGGCGGCGGCTTCGACACCTTCACCCAGGAGAATTTCTACAAATACGACACCGGCGACCGCTCGCGCTTCGACCCGGCGGTGTTCTTCGACGTCCATTCCATCTATTTCCAGATGCTGGGCGAGCACGGCTTCATCGGCCTGGGGCTGTTCCTGATGGTGGCCTGGCTCGCCTGGCGGGCCTGCGCCGAGGCCATGCGCCTGGGGCGAAGGCGGGAGGAGCTGCGCTGGGTCGGCGATCTGGGCGGCATGCTCCAGGTCAGTTTCATCGCCTATGCCGTGGGCGGGTTGTTCCTGGGCATGGGCTATTTCGACCTGTACTACCACTTGATCGCGACGGTCGTGGCCATGGGCGTCATCGTCAAGACCGAGTTGGCCAAGGCGCCCGGCGCCAGCCTGCCCTGGGAGAAAAAGCCGGGCGTCCTCGACGAGCCGGCCAAGCCCCGTTTCGCTCCCATGCCGGGTTTCACGCCCGGCCGCAGAGGATGATGCCCCATGGGTTTGTATACCGCCCTGTGCTCGCGGCTGCTCTTTCCCCTGCACGAACGCCTAAAGGGCCATCGCTCCGTGGCCTGGCGCGCCGAACTGGAGCGCAGCCAGTGGTTGTCACGGCCCGAGCTGGAGGCCTTGCGCCTCGCTAAGCTGCGCGCCTTCCTCGCCGACATCGATGCCCATGTGCCCTATTACCGCGAGCTGTTCGCCCGCCTGGATTTTCGGCCCGAATCGGTGTCTAGCCTCGCCGACCTGGCCCGACTGCCCCTGCTCACCAAGCCCCTGATCCGCGAGCATACCGAGGCGCTCAAGGCCGAGGACGCCGGACCCCTGAAGCGTTACAACACCGGCGGCTCCAGCGGCGAGCCGCTGATTTTTTACATGGGCAAGGACCGCATCTCCCACGACGTGGCGAGCAAGTGGCGCGCCACGCGCTGGTGGGGCGTGGACATCGGCGATCCGGAACTGGTGGTCTGGGGCTCGCCGGTGGAGCTGGGCGCCCAGGACCGGCTGCGCCTGGCCCGCGACCGGCTGCTGCGCTCCGAGCTGGTGCCGGCCTTCGACCTGGGACCGGCCAAGCTGGACGGCTATGTGGCCACGATCCGCGCGTTTCGCCCAGCCATGCTCTTCGGCTACCCCTCGGCCCTGTCGCGCATCGCCGAGCATGCGCGCCTGTCCGGCCAACGCCTGGACGACTTAGGCATCAAGGTCGTGTTCGTCACCTCCGAGCGCCTCTACGACGAACAGCGCGCCCTCATCGCCCAGGCCTATGGCGCGCCCGTGGCCAACGGCTATGGCGGGCGCGATGCCGGCTTCATCGCCCACGAATGCCCGCGAGGCGGCATGCACCTCTCCGCCGAGGACATCCTGGTGGAGATCGTGGACGGCGAGGGCCGGCCCCTGCCGCCCGGGACTTCCGGCGAGGTGGTGGTCACCCATTTGGCGACCCGGGATTTCCCCTTCGTCCGCTACCGCACCGGCGATGTGGCCGTCCTGTCCGAGGCGGCCTGTCCCTGCGGGCGCGGCCTGCCTCTCTTGCAGGAGATCCAGGGCCGCACCACGGACTTCATCACCGCCGCCGACGGCACGGTCATGCACGGCCTCGCCCTGATCTACATCCTGCGCGATCTGCCGGGCGTCGGTCAGTTCAAGATCGTTCAGGAGAGCCGCGCGCTCACCGAGGTCCTGGTGGTGCCCGGCGAGGGCTTCGGCGAGGCCCAGGAGGCCGCCATAGGTGCCGGCTTCCGCCAGCGCCTGGGCGCCGAGGTGGAGGTCAAGATCCGCCGCGTCGCCGAGATCCCGCCCGAGCGGTCCGGGAAATTCCGCTACGTGGTCAGCCGAGTCTGACCCTGATTGCTTACGCAAGGAGCCACCCATGAGCCCGTTTCGCCGCTTCCTCGCCGGTCTGGTCCTGAGCCTGGCCGCGCTCCCGGTCCAGGCCGCCGGCCTGCCGGACACCGTGGCGCGCATCAAGCCGGCCATCGTCGGCGTGGGCACGCTGCAGAAGCTGCGCCGGCCGCCCTTCGCCATGTTGGGCACCGGCTTCGCCGTGGCCGACGGCCGCCACCTCGTCACCAATGCCCATGTGCTGCCCGAGGTCCTGGACGTGGCCAAGAGCGAGGTCCTGGCGGTGGTGGTGGGCGTGGGCCAGGCGGCGGAAGTGCGCACGGTGCAGCGCCTGGCCGTGGATCGGCGCCACGATCTGGCGCTCCTGCGCATGGACGGCGCGCCCCTGCCGGCCCTGAGCCTGGCCACCGGCGGCGCCCGCGAGGGCGAGACCTATGCCTTCACCGGTTTTCCCATCGGCGCCGTCCTGGGCCCCTATCCGGTGACCCACCACGGCCTGGTGTCGGCCATCTCGCCCATCGCCCTGCCCGCCGACCAGAGCCGGCAGCTGGATCCGGAACAGATCCGCGCCCTGCGCAATCCCTTCCTGGTCTACCAGCTGGACGCTACGGCCTACCCCGGCAACAGCGGCAGTCCCCTCTACGAGCCAGAGACCGGCGCGGTGGTGGGCGTGCTCAATTCCGGCTTCGTGCAGGGCAGCAAGGAGGCCCAACTCAAGCAGGCGGTGTCCGCGCCCAGCGGCATCAGCTATGCCATTCCGGTCGAACATATCCGCGCCTTGCTCAAGGCCAATGGTTTGTGAGCACCAGGGATTTGTGACGTGGTTCACGCATGGCGCCCGAACCGCCCACCGCGTAAGATAGGCGGCTGAATCGAGCAAAGGAATGGCTCATGGTGGATGCCTCGGGGACTCTGGATACCATTGCCGCGACCAGTTACGGCCTGGCGGCCCTGTCTCATGCCATTCTCCTGGGTCTGCTGCTGTCCAGTTGGCGCGGTCGCTTCACCGGCCTGGTCCTGGTCCTGGCGGTGGCCGGCAACCTGCTTTGGGCCAGCCTCGCGGCCCTGATCGGCAAGGAGCCGCCGCTCACCCTGTTCCTGGTCTACCGCCTGGGCGAGGCCCTGCGCTACCTGTCCTGGTTCGCCCTGCTCTTCCATCTGCTCAAGCCCCTGCGGGGCAGCGCCAACCGCCTGGGCGAGTATGCCCGCCACCTGAAACCCCTGCTCTACGGCCTCCTGGGCCTGACCGTTCTCGCCGAGCTCCTGCCGGGCTTATTCCTGCGCCTGGGCTTGGACCTGCGCCTGGCCGGCTATCTGGGCCTGTCCTTAGGAGGGCTGGTCCTAGTGGAACAGCTTTACCGCCAGACCCGGCCCGAGCTGCGCTGGGGCATCAAGTTCCTCTGCCTGTCCCTGGGCTCCTTGTTCGTCTATGACTTCTACCTGTATTCCGACGCCCTGCTGTTCCAGGGCCTGAACCGCACGCTCTGGGCGGCGCGCGGTTTCATCTGCGCCCTGGCCGTGCCGCTCCTGGCGGTAACCGTTGCGCGCAACCCCACCTGGTCCATCCTGATCTTCGTGTCGCGCGCCGCCGTGATCCGCTCGGCCTCGGTCCTGGCCGCCGGCGTCTACCTCCTGCTCATGGCCGGCTCCGGCTATTACATTAAGCTCGTGGGCGGCGACTGGGCCGATGCCCTGCAAGTGGTCTTCGTCGCGGCGGCGCTCATGGGCCTGGCGGCCCTCATCGTCTCCGGCCAGCTGCGCGCGCGGGTCAAGGTCTTCTTCAACAAGCATTTCTTCAGCTACAAATACGATTACCGCGAGGAGTGGCTGCGCTTCATCCGCACCATCTCCTCGCCGACGCCGGGCACGCCGCTTTACGAGAACGCCGTGCGCGCCCTGGGCGAGATTGTGGACGCGCCCGGCGGCCTGCTCTGGGCCAAGGCCGAGGACGGCCGCTACCGCTACCTGGGGCATGCCAACCGCATGCCGGACGCCGAGCTGATGCAGACCGATTTCCAGGCCCTGGCCGCCTGGCTGGAGGCCCACGACTGGGTCATCGAGCTGGCCGAGTACCGGGAACGGCCGGAGCTGTACAGCGAGCTGGAACTGCCGGCGGTCCTGGTGCGCGGCACGGATCTCTGGCTGGTGGTGCCCTTGCAGCAGCGCGACGGCGAGCTGGCCGGCTTCATCCTCTTAACCAGTCCGCGCGCGCCGCGGGTCGTGATCTGGGAGGACCGGGACCTGCTCAAGACCGCCGGCCGCCAGATCGCCGGCTATGTGGCCCTGTCCCTGGCCTCCGAGGCCCTGGTCAATGCCCGCCAGTTCGAGGCCTTCAATCGCCTTTCGGCCTTTGTGGTCCACGATTTGAAGAACGTCGTGGCCCAACTGAACCTGGTGGTGAAGAATGCCGAGCGCCACAAGGGCAATCCGGCCTTCATAGCCGATGCCTTCGCCACCGTGGACCATGCCAGCGCCAAGATGGAGCGCATGCTCGCCCATCTGCGCAAGGGCGGCGCCGAGGATGCCGTGGCCCTGCGGCCGGTGGCCCTGGAGCCCTTGCTGCGCGAGGCCCAGGCGGCGCGTTCCGGCGAGAAGCCCGAACCCGGCCTGGAGGGCGGGACGGGGCTGTGGGTGCGCGCCGAGCATGAAAAGCTCCTGTCCCTGCTCTGCCATCTGCTGCAGAACGCCCAGGAGGCCACGGCCGAGGACGGCTGGGTTCGGCTGTCGGCGCGGCGCGAGGGCGGCGATGTGCTGATCGGCGTCGCCGACAATGGTTGCGGCATGGACGAGGGCTTCGTGCGCGAGCGCCTGTTCCGGCCCTTCGACACCACCAAGGGCAATGCCGGCATGGGCATAGGCGTTTACCAGAGCCGCGAGATCGTGAAGAGCTTCGGCGGCGAAATGACGGTGGACAGCGCGCCCGGGCGTGGTACAACTTTCCTGATCCGCCTGGCGCTCGCCGAGGCGGACCCCATGGACGAAGCATCGGCCGCGAGCGCGCTGCCGGTACAACAAGGCTGAGGTGAGTCGTGAGCGACAATCGCAAACCCCTGCTGATGATCGAGGACGATCCGGGACTGCAGAGCCAGCTACGCTGGAGTTTCGAGCACTACGAGGTGCATATCGCCGGCGATAAGGACAGCGCCATCGGCCTGTTGCGCCGCCATGAGCCCGCCGTGATCACCCTGGACCTGGGCCTGCCCCCCGATCCCACCAATGCCTCGGAGGGCCTGGCCACTCTGAGGACCATCCTGCAACTGGCGCCGCGCACCAAGGTCATCGTGGTGACCGGCAACGACGAGCGGGAGAATGCCATCAAGGCCGTGGCCATGGGCGCCTACGACTTCTACCAGAAGCCCATCGATCCGGAGGTCTTGAGCCTCATCATCGACCGGGCCTACCGCCTGCGCGAGCTGGAGGACGACAACCGCCGCCTGCAGACCCAGAGTGGCAGCTCGCCGCTGGCCGGCATCATCGCCACCAGCCCGGAGATGCTCAAGGTCTGCCGCATGGTGGAGAAAGTCGCGCCGGCCGACGTCACGACCCTGCTGCACGGCGAGTCGGGCACCGGCAAGGAAGTCCTGGCCCGGGCCCTGCACGCGCTCTCGCCGCGCCGCGACAACCGCCTGGTGGCCATCAACTGCGCCGCCATTCCCGACACCCTTCTGGAGTCCGAGCTCTTCGGCTACGAGAAGGGCGCCTTCACCGGCGCGGTCAAGCAGACCAAGGGCAAGATCGAATGCGCCGATGGCGGCACGCTCTTCCTCGATGAAATCGGCGATCTGCCCATGCCCCTGCAGGCCAAGCTGCTACGCTTCCTGCAGCAGCGCGTCATCGAGCGCATCGGCGGCCGCGAGGAGATCCCGGTGGACGTCCGCGTGGTCTGCGCCACCCACCGCAATCTCACCGAGATGGTGGCCGAGGGCACGTTCCGCGAGGATCTGTACTACCGATTGTCGGAGATCACCGTGGAGATCCCGCCGCTCAGGGCCAGGCGCGGCGATGTGCCGCTCTTGGCCCGGCGCTTCCTGGAGCAGTACAACCAGGCCCTGGGGCGCAATCTCAAGGGCTTCAGCCCGGAGGCCTTGAGCGCCCTGGAGGCCCATCAGTGGCCGGGCAATGTGCGCGAGCTGGAGAACCGGCTGAAGCGCGCCGTGGTCATGGCCGAGACCAGCCTGCTGGGCGCCGAGGATCTGCAGCTGGACGGCGCGGCCGCCGAGCCGGCCATGCCCCTGAACCTGCGCCAGGTCCGGGAACAGGCCGAGGGCCAGGCGATCCTGCGCGCCCTGCAGTATACCGAGGGCAATATCTCCCGGACCGCCGAACTGCTGGGCGTGACCCGGCCCACGCTCTACGCTCTGATGAACAAATACCATTTGCAGGCCAGCATCGACTGAGCCGGCCTTCACCACGAAGAGGGATAATCATGAAACGGAATGCCGACCTTCATCGCAGCCATCGCCTGGGCTCGGCCCTGCGCCAGGCACTGACCGGCGGCGCCCTGCTCCTGGCCGCGGGCAGCGCCTGGGCCGAGGACGCCCAGGAATATTTCGACGCCGGCAAGGCGGCCTGGAGCAAGGGCGATCTGCGCACGGCGGTGATCCAGCTGAAGAACAGTCTGCAGGAGGACGGAGAGTTCAGCCAGTCGCGCCTGCTCCTGGGCCAGGTCTATCTGCGCCTCAACGACCCGGTCTCGGCGGAAAAGGAGCTGCGCCGCGCCAAGGACCTGGGCGCGCCCAAGGACGCCTGGGCGGCGCCGCTGGGCAAGGCCCTGCTGATGCAGGCCAAGACCGACGACATCCTGCGTCTGCTGGTCGTGGATGCCCGCGACGGCGCGACGGTGAAGGCCGACATCCTGTCCATGCACGGCAGCGCCCTGATGGTGAAGGGCGAGCGGGCCGAGGCGCATAAGAAGATGCTGGAGGCCCTGGCCCTCAATCCGGCCGGCGTCGAGCAGAACCTGGCGCTGGCGCGCCTGGCCCTGGTGGAACGGGATCTGCCGAAGGCCAAGGAGTTCGTCGACACGGCCCTCAAGACCGATCCCAAGTCCATGGACGGGCGCTTGTCGCAAGGCGACGTGCTGTCCAAGCTGGGTCAGCTCAAGGAGGCCAAGGCGGCCTTCCAGGCGGCGGTGGACCAGGAGCCGGACAATGTCTTCGCGCGCCTGGGCCGCGCCGACGTGGCCATCGATCTCAACGAGTTCGAGAGCGCCGCCAATGACACGGGCTTCGTGCTGCAGAAATTCCCGACCTATCCCCTGGCCAATTACCTGCGCGGCAAGCTGTTGTTCAAGCAACAGAAATTCGATCAGGCCCTGGAGTCGCTGCAACAGGTCGTGAAGCTGGAACCCAATCATGTCTTCAGCCATCTGTTGCTGGGCTTCATCTACTACCAGAAGAAGCAGTTCGAGGCCGCCGAGAAGTCCCTCAAGTTGTTCACCAACGTGGTGCCCAATCACCAGCCCAGCCTGCGCGTCCTGGCGGCGACCTACATGGGTCTGAAGGAGGCCGACAAGGCCGTGGCCATCCTGGAGAAGCTGGTGGAGCAGGCGCCTGCCGATCCCCAGCTCCTGGCCATGCTGGCCGGCGCCCACATGGAGGCCAAGCATCACGACAAGGCCAGCCAGTATCTGCAGCGCGCCGTGGAGCTGCAGCCCGATGCCTCCAAGCTGCGCACCCAGCTGGCCCTGGTGCAGCTGCAGACCGGTAACTCCGACCAGGCCTTGGCAAACCTGCAGCAGGCGGTGACGGTCGATCCCAATCTGATCCAGGCTGACGTCATGCTGGTGGCGGCCCTGGTGCAACAGGGCAAGCTCGCCGAGGCGCTCAAGTCCGCCCAGGCCCTGGTGCAGCGCGACGCCAAGAATCCCATCGCCCACAATCTCCTGGGCCTGACCTACATGGCCACCAAGGAGAAGGACAAGGCCCGCACCGCCTTCAACACCGCCCTGGAGCAGGATCCGGAGTTTTTCGCCGGCGGCATGAACCTGGTGCGCATGGATCTGGCGGACAAGCAATTCGATGCCGCCCAGACGCGCCTGGACAAGCTCCTGGCCAAGGCGCCGGATAATGCCGATGCCATCCTGGCCCGCTATTTCCTGCTCGATCAGCTGGGCAAGCGCGACGAGGCCCAGGCCTGGCTGGACGAGAGCTGGGCCAAGCATCCCTCCCTGACCGTGGGCCTGACCCTGTTCAATGCCTATATGACCAAGAAGGAACACCTCAAGGCCCTGGCCGTCGCCAACGAGATGCAGGCCAAGTTCCCCAACAACGCGGAAAGCTACCGCGCTCTTGGCATGGTGTTCATGGCCAGCGGCAAGTCCCCCAGCGCCGTGGCGAATTTCCGCAAGGCCCTGGAGATGCAGCCGGGCAATGTGGGCAATCTGCAGCTCCTGGCCATGGCCCTGCGCGTCGGCGGCGAACTGGAGGCCTCGCGCAAGACCTACGAGGAGATGCTGACCCTGGACGGCAAGAACATGACCGCCCTGGTGGGCAAGGCCGAGATCGAGTTGCAGCTGAAGAACTGGGCCGGCGTCCAGGCCCTGGCCGACACGCTCAAGAAGGATTTTCCCAAGCTGCCCATAGGCCACGAAGTGGAGGGCGACTCCTGGGCGGCGCAGAACCAGCTGGACAAGGCTGAGAAGGCCTACCAGGAGGGTATCAAGAACGGCTCGGCCACGCGCGTGGTCCAGGCCCTGGCGGACATTCAGGCCCGTTCCGGACGCGCCGACCAGGCCGCCGCCACCTTTGAGGCCTGGCTGAAGCAGCACCCGGACGATAGCCGCGCCCGCTTCGGCTACGGCAGCATGCTCCAGCAGATGAACAAACTCGGCGAGGCGGCCGCCGTCTATATCCAGGTCATGGACAAGGAACCCAAGAACCTGGTGGTGCTCAACAACCTCGTCTGGATCCTGCAGCAGACCGGCGACGGCCGTGCCAAGGCCTATACCGACAAGCTGGCCGAGCTGAACCCGGGCCAGCCGGAGATCCAGGACACCCTGGGCTGGGTGCTGGTCCAGCAGAACGATGCCAAGCGCGGTCTGCCCTATCTGGAAAAGGCCGCCGAAGCGGCGCCCAAGGTGCCGGAAATCCGCTACCACCTGGCCGCCGCCTACGAGCAGCTGGGCCGTGCCAAGGAGGCCAAGAGCCTGCTGGACACGGTGTTGGCCGAGGCGCGCAACTTCGACGGCCGCCGCGAGGCCGAGAACCTGCAGCGCAAGCTGACCGCCGTGCAATAAGGGAGTGCACACAGCACAACGCCGGCCAAGAGCCGGTGTTGTGCATGATGGGGAGGGTGTAGAGGTCGGCGCGGGAACCTTCGCTAGGCTCTAATCGCTTAGATCCCGAAGCTGGGCCGCGCTGGCCCGTGGAAGCCGCCGCGCAGCTTGCGCAGCGGCGAACGCGTCCTTACTTGTTGTCTTCCGTGGGCGGAACCGATTCCTGTTCCATGGCCTTGAACTCGTCGGTGCTCAGCTGGCCGTCCTGGTTGACATCCAGCTTGGCGAACATTTCGCCGCCCAACTTGGCGTCGGCCTTGGCTTCGTCGGCGCTGAGCGTACCGGACTTGTCCGTATCCAACTGGCCGAAGAGCTGTTCGTCGCCGGCAAAGGCCATGGCGGATGCCAGCAAGGTCGTCACAAACAGTACGTTTTTCATGATGCACTCCTGGTTTAAGGATCAGGTCGAACCCTCGGGGTTCTGTCCCAGTGCAGTCAATGAGCGTGCCATAAGTTAGAAAATCCAATTAAATCAGTACGTTCTTTTTTAAGCCGCAAGGCGTGAGGCGGGAATCCCGGGCGGAATCGCCCAAACCTGTCTGCCCCCGGCGACAGGCCCGCTGAACCACGAATAAAGTCCAAACTAATCAATCGATTAAACTGTCTGCTTCCGGCGACAGGCATATGTCGTGCTAAGCGGAGCGTCCCGGGAGCCGGCGCGGTGCATAGCGGCCCGGGGCGATGAGATTGTCCGGATCCAGGGCGGCCTTCAATTTACCGACCACGCCCCAGATCTCCCCATCCTCGGCCAGTGCCCGCTGATGTTCGACATTGAGCCGGTAGGGCAGGTAGCCCAGCCGTCGGCAGGCCTGGAACAAGGCCTCGTAGCAGGCGTGCGCCCGGGCGCGCTGCTCGGCATCGGCCGGGTCATAAAGAATGGGGATGGTGCTGTCCGCGCCCAGTTCCGAGAAGCAGGTGATGGTCACCAGCGGTTCCATGCCATGGGCCGGCATGATCTGGTGCACGAGATCCACGAAGCGACGGACATCGGCGGCCTTGAGCGGCAACAAGGGCGGGAACCACAGCAGCCCGCAACGATCGCGGGCCGGGTGCAGATCGCGCTCCGGCGGCCGGCCGGAACGCCAATAGGCCAGGGGTAGGGCGACCTCGCCGGGACGGCCTTGCATGATGTCGGTCGTGGCCTTGAAGGTCTTCAGCTGGGCCTGGAGCTGTGCGCCCAGCGGGCCGGGAATAAAGCGCGCGAGGCGTGACAGGGTGGCAGCGCGGCCCGGGCTCAGGAACATCAGGCGCACGGTATGGGGCTTGAGCATCCGGCGCAGGGCTCGCCGCGCCGCAGCCACCACGCCAGGCTCGCCATAGAGCGCGGTGACGCCGGTCCAGGGCTGAACCTGGTGCCGCTTGGCTATGGTTTCCAGCAGGGCTTCCGGAATGACCTGGGCTTCGGCCAGCTGTTCGCGGGGATAGGGCTCCAGCATGGACAGGACGCGCCGCCGGTTGAGCAGATTGACACCGCCCAGGACGCCGCGGAAGCGGCGGAACATCTCGTGCACCAGGCCGACGGCCTGCTCCAGATCGGCTTCCCGGGGGAAGCTGAAGATCACCGCCTCCATGTGGGCCGGTTGAGGCGCCAGGGCCAGGCTCACGGCGATCACCACGCCGAAGCCGCCCTGGGTGAACAGGCCGTCCACATAGGGCCCCAGGCCCCATTTGAACCCACGATCCACGTCCTCGCCGCCCCAGGCGGCGAGCGCCGGCCGGTAGACGCTGCCGTCGGCCAGCACCGCCTCCAGGCTGGTGAGGGCGGCGAAGTGGTCGCTATGGGGCGTGATGCCATAACCGCGCTCCAGGGCATTGCCCAGCAAGCTGCATCCGGGCCCGGCGCCGGTCACCGGCACCATGAAGGGCAGCCGGTGTTCATCCAGGTAGTCGCGCAGATCGGCCTGGGTCACGCCAGGCTCCAGGGTCACGACGCCCCGCTCGGCGTCGAAATGGCGGATCCGGCGCATATCCCCCAAGTCCAGCAGCACGCAATCGTCCAGCACCGGCTGGGCGCTGCCGTAGCCCCAGTTGCGGCCGGTACTGACGGGGTAAACCGGCAGACGATGCTCGGCCAGGATACGCATGAGGGCGGGCACTTGCTCGCTGCTAGCCGGACGCAGGGCGCCCGCCAACCGTCGCGGCCAGCCCTCGGTGGACGCTTGATAGCGGGACTGGGCGGTCTCGCTGTCCAAGACGCGCTCGTGGCCGAGCAGGGCTTGCAGGGCGGGCCATGCGGCGGTGGCGCTGATATCCATGACTGAGCTTCCTAGAGGCGTATGGCCAAGGTGTTGGCCGGCGAGGTACGCCGCTAATCATAGCGTAAGTCTCGGAATATAAACGTGAATGCGGGCAGGAACAGGCTGTGTCTGAATTGTTTACACCCGTTTTCGCAAATATTTGATTGGGTCCAAGGAACTACAAGAAATTTTTACAGGCGCACGGAGCTCGCGGCAAAAATCAATCTGTATGGCATTGAATTTATTTGAAAAAAAATTGCTGGCACGAAATTGGCTTTGTTGAGTTGCAGAACGCAGCCCTGGGAATTCGGGAGAAAATCAAATGGATGTACGGAAAATGGATATGAGGAAATGGCTGGCCGCCGGCGCCCTCGCCCTGAGCGGTCTGATGTCGTTCAGCGCCTCGGCCATCACCATCCCCTTCGCCCTTTCCGGCGGCTGGATGCAGGGCACGGAAACGCAGACCCAACCCTTTGGTCCGGGGCAGATTTCCTTCATCGAGACGGACGGGAGCATCCCCGGCGCCTTCCATGAAATGCGCTGGGGCGTGGCCAGCGCCGCCGGCAACGGACAGCGTAGCGGCCTGCGCATCGACAACCAGTCCGGTTTCATTACTTCCGATGGCACGCCGGTTCTGCTGTCCACCTTGACCCATTTCAATAATGTGATCCAGAGCGGCACCTCCTCCTTGCTGAGCGTGGTGTTGCGCAGCCAGTTGCAACTGGGTCTGTTGGGTTCCCTGACGGATTTCACGGTCAACTTTAAAGAGACCCCCAACGCGGCGCCCTGCGCCTCGCCGACGCCGAACGGTTCGGTCTGCGACGATTTCTTCACCTTGGTCGGTGGGTTGCCCTCGGTTACCTTCAATATCGGCAGCCACCAGTACCGGCTGGATATCTTCCTGGTTCCCGACGAGGGCGTGACCATCATCGACGGCATCATTTATACCCGGGAAGGCGGCGAGAATCGCTTGTTCACCTACGGCCGCCTGGTGGAAATCGCCGAACCGGAAACCCTGGCCCTGCTTGGCTTCGGTCTACTGGCCTTCGGCTTGGTGCGTCGCCGCGCTTGAACCACCGACGGATCCGATAATAGGGGGCGCTTGCCCCCTATTTTTTTTTGGCTGCGAGCCTAAGCGGCAGACACCACTAGGCCACCAGGCTGCGCCGAAAGTCAGAGTTGCCCTGCGCGTATCGAAATTCCGACCGGCATCTCATGTGCATCCTTGGCTCGGGCTTGCTTTCCCGTTGTTTTGGCAAACCTTGCCCATGATGTCCGCCGAACAAAGCCGCTGAGTCGCGCATGGCGGAGTGGCCGTGCCACGAAGGTCCTTTTCTCGGAGCATGTCTAATACCACCGTGTTTCGTGCACTGGCAGCGCTTAGGCCGCGAAGCGGACAGCTTGTCAGGCGTTGGCACAGGAATTTCTTCGCTTAGGGGGGCTCCCGTTTCATGTCTGCCTTTCTGTGAGCGATGTCGCATTCCTTTACAGCCGAAGGCTCACCGAAGAACGCAGATCAAAAAAATGCATTGTATTTAAAAGGATTTCATTGCTTGGCACGGCCTATGCTCTTTTTCTAACGACGTCGTGGTTAACAGGTAGTAACCGCAAGAATTTCGTCCGAGATTCGTTAAGACTTTCAAGGAGAAACCAATGAAATCGTTGAAGAACTGGGTCAAGACGGCGGCGGTGGCGTTGCCGCTGGTCATGGCGGCCAGCAGCGCGCAGGCTGTGATGATTACTTCCTGGGGTTGGTATCTGACCAACACCTGGTCGAGCGCGACAGACGATAATGGCGATCCCATCGCCAACGATCCGAATGGCGGAAGCCCGCGCATCAGCTGGGGCACCGACATCGGCAATGGCCAGAGCTGGCTGGAGATCGATCGCTTCGAATCCGGCACCGGCTTCGGCGACGCCGCGGTCATTACCAATGACTTTGTGGGCGTTGGAACCATCAATATCACCCACCACAATGCCACTATCCAGGCGCCTTCTCTGGCCACGGCTAGCTTGACCGGTTCTCTGACCCTGGATGCGCTGACGCCGCCGAACCCAATTCCGGATCTCGGTCCCTTCGTCAAGGATTTTGACGTGACCTTCTTCGAGTCGCCGAATTTCGATCCTTGCCTGCCGGGGTCCACGGGCGCACCCTGCGACGATGTGTTCGTCCTTAGCGATCCGGGTCAGTTGAGCTTCGATTTCGTGATTCCGATCCCGGGTTACGACGATGTGGTGTATACCCTGCAGATCATCGTTCCCAGCCTGGTGACGTTGAATGCGTCGGAATGTGCGGCTGCTGGTGCCGCGGCGGGATGCCAGGGCTTCCGCACTCACGAAGGCGAGGACACCACCGTTGGCTTCGGCTTCCGCATCCTGGCTCGGGAAATTCCCGAACCGGCGGTCCTGGGGCTGATGGGCTTGGGCCTGCTTTGGGGCGCACGCCGGCGTCAAAGCAAGTAAAGCTGCCTCCTCAAAAAAAGGCCCGTGGCGACACGGGCCTTTTTCTATTTCAGGTCGTGAGCATAGGTCCGCCTCGAGTTTCACCGAGGCGATGTTGTCGAGAAGCCGAATCAAGCTGCCGGATTCTCGCCTGCGCGAGAATGACGAGGCTCCATCCGCAACAATCCTGCAAGAAAAAGATGCGACCAAGTGGCAACCCACTAAGCCGCTGCTCCGAAAGACCACTCACTTTGCAACCATTCGTGCTGTGCAGAGGGTCGTAGATCCGCGTATCGAAGCGCTTACCCCACCCGTCCATCCTTCGGTTCGGCCTGGCCCGGGACACAAACGCAGTTTGTGTCCGCTTCCCTACTCAGGACCAACGGGCTTGGTGTGGCCCATTTTGGTTCTGCTATTTAGCGAGGCCGAAGGGCAATATCGGACAACAGCTGCCGCCAGCCGTCCCAGACGCTGTCCAGGCGGACCCGGTGATAATCGGCCTCTCGGGGCAGGGTGCTGCTCAGGCGGCGGTGGGCCTCGCCGAGATTGTGGTAGGGCAGGCTGGGGAATAAATGGTGCAGCGCGTGGTAGCGCAGGCCCACGGGGCACATGAGCAGACTGTCCAGGCGCGAGCTGGCGACGTTGACCGAGTCCTGGAACTGGTGGTGGAAACTGAATTCCTGACCACGGCTGCGATAGCGGTGAGTGGCGCCGATGGCGCGTATGGAGTTGAGGCTGGCGATGAGGACCACGATGATGGCGTATTGCAGCAAGGCTTGCCATGGAAGCAGACCCAGGCCCATGGCGGCGAGGACCAGCAGGATAAACGCGCTGGTGGCCAGTTCCTCTTTGACCCATCCCGCGCGTTCTTCGGCCCTTGCCGGCAGTTCCCTTTGGAAGGGCATGCGCAGGGACATGGCGGACAGATGGCGGATCACCCAGGGGCGCATCGGCGGTATCAGAAAGGACAGGGGGGCGAGCAGGGCGAAGCGCGTGATGGCGAAGGCCGGCAGGATGAGGTTGCCGACGAGATGACCCAGGATCAGACTGGGCGCCGAACTGGCGAAGGGCATGTACTCGCCGTCCCGCAGGGTTCCGTATTTATTCTTGCTGTGGTGGGCGATGTGCACGCCGGCATAGAGGAAATTGGGCACCATGAGCGGCATGCCGCAGAGGGCGGTCCAGACCAGCTTGAAACCGGGCACGGCGCTTTTGCGCAAATGCACGAGTTCGTGGGTGAAGCTAACGGCGCGGTACAGGGCGAAGCCGGCCAGGAGCAAGAGGGCCCAGAACTCCACGGTTGCGGGCGCGTAGCCCAGGGCCAAGCCGAAGAGCAGCCAGCCCGTGCAGGCGCTGGCCAGGAAATCCAGATAATAGATCCGGGGCCGGGCTTCGAAGAGGTCCGCCACTTCGGCGCGCATGGCCTGGGTATCCCAGGGACTACGGTGCAGGGCGGAATGGTCGTGGCTGACGAGGACTTCGTTCATGGGGCTGGCTCCGTGGCGTGGTCACGGCGATTGCGCTAGCTGATAGGGTACATCACAGGCCGGAACGCAAGAGTTTCAAGAATTGCATGGACTCAGGGTTGAGCTGGTTGAGCAGCTCGTCCCGGGTGATGCGGAAGGGGCCGCGCTGGCCGTGGTAATCGACGACATCGCCGATCTGGGTGAAGCGTATGCCGCAGCTGCCCAGGAGGCGCGCCAAGCGGGGTTCCATCAGGACCATGACCTGTTCCAGGCCCATGTTGAGGGCCAGGGCCGAGGCGGACAGGAAGAGCCCCATGGCCACCAGGGGGTAATGGCGTTCTCCGCCGAAATAACTGGCGCCTTCGACCGCGCCTTCGGGCGTCGCCGCCTCGCCGCGCCGACGTCGGAAGTGGTTGTGGACTGCTAAACGGGAAATTTCGCCGCAGAGTTTCCGGTTCAAGCTCAGGGGGTCGTAGAAGACGGGATTCAGGCTACCGGCGCAGGCGCGTTCGAAGGGGAAGCGCAAGGCATCGTCCTGGCGATTGAGGATCAGGCGCACGCAGCCGGCGGTGAGGCCGCTCTCCCGGTGGCGCAACAGCGCGAAGATCGAATGGGCGTCGTACTCGTCGGTTTCCAAACCATCGGGAAAAACGTCTTCGTCCTCGAAATGCAGCTCCTCGCAGTACACGGCATAACGCAGGCGGAACACCTCCTGTTTCAGGGCTTCGCTAGTCGCCGGCACGACCTCGAAATAGTGATGGAAGTGGTCGGCGAGGCTGAAGGTGGACGTGTTCAGGGTCTGATCCTCGCAAGAAAGCGCGTGTTGGGGCGCCGTTCGCTGGCATATGGGAATGCCATGGCATGAGCATAGCAAAACTGCGGGCAAGGAGCGGCTTAGTAGGCGTAGGCGGCGTCAGCGTATTTTACATGCCCGAAATGGTCTCCGGCGGCTGCCACGGCGCGAGGTGCATGCCTAGGGATTTTTGGTGTGATGGCGTAAAATATGCTTAACTATTTTTCGTCCCTAAAGCGCTATCGCGCAGGCGTTTTGAGCCTGTTGGAATCCCTGACATGATGCATCCCATGCAGACGACTTTCGATGACGACGAGCTGACGGGAGCGATCCCGCGCGGCAAGGGCCACCGCAGCAGCCGTTGGCGCCGGCGCTTCTTCGTTCTGGCAGTCATTGCCATCGTGACCAACCTGACCCTGCTGATTTTGCTGGCTCATTCCTATTACGACGATTCCCGGGCCTTCACGGTCACCAAGGACGATCTGCGAGTCGCCCTGCAACTCCTGCCCGGGCAGCTGACGCGGGATGAGCTGCGCGAGTCCATGCTGCGCCTGGATCGCTCCGTGGAAGTCAAGGAGGCGGAGGATTCCATGCAGATCGCCGGCCTGGTCTTTCACTTCGACAAGAACGGCAAGGTCGAGCGTGTGGAGCATTGGACGGCCAGCGCGAAACTGCCGGAGTGAATGCGTAAATCGGAACTAGCCCGCTTCGGCGGGCTTTTTCATGGCCGGCATCGGCGCCAGCAGGCGATGGCGCAGGACCAGCAAGGAGGGCATGAGCAGCAGGTCGAACAAGAAGGCCAGCCCCAGGCCGAAGCCGGTCAGGAATCCGAATTCCCGGGTCGGGATGAAGCCCGAGGCGATGAGCAGGAAGAACTGGCTGCACAGGATGATGGTGGTGATGGTCACGGCCCGGCCGGCTTCCCGGTAGGTGCGGGCGATGGCCAGGGTGATGCCGGCGCCGGCGGCCAGATGGCCTTGGGCATTGGCGAAGGTGTGCACGGTGTCGTCGATGGCGATGCCCACGGCGATACAGGCGATGAGCGCGGTGGCCATGTCCAGGGGAATGGCCAGGGCACCCATGAGCATGAACACGAAGACCACGGGTGTGACATTGACGATCATGCAGATCAGGGCCGCGCCAAAACTCCGGGCGAGCAGGAGCATGAAGGCGAAGATGGTTGCCACAGAACCCCAGATGCCGTTGATCTGGCCGTCCACCAGGAGGCGTTCCTGTTCGGTGAAGATGCGCGCCTCGGACGCGAAGCGCCAGCGCATGCCGGCCAGATCCCGGCTGTTCAGACGGCTTTCCAGGTCGGTCATCAGGGCGCGCAAGCTGGCCGTGTCGTGGGCGCGCAGGGCCAGCGAGATGCGCGTGCGGCTGAATTCCCGGTTGGCCAGTTCGTAGAGATCCTTGCCGTCGTAGAGCAGTAAATACTGGGCGATCAAGGGCTTGGCGGTGGGCAATACGCGGAAGGCCGGGTCCTCGCCGTTGAAGGCCCAGTGCATGTCCTCCAGGATGTCGATCATCGAAAGGCTGCGATCCACACCGGGCAGCTTGGTCACCTCGTCGCGTATGTCGCGCAGGAGCTCCAGGCGCTTGGGTTCCAAGAGGCTGTCGCGGCCCTCCGCCTCGAATACCAGATCCAGGGGCATGACCCCGGACAGGCGATTCTCCACGGCATGGGTGGCCCGGTTGATGAGGCTGTCCTCGCTGAAGAACTTGTAGAGATCGGTCTCGGCGCGCAGCTTGCCGAGCAGGGGCAGGCCGGCCAGGGTGGCGGCGAGGAAGGCCAAGGCCAGCCAGCCGGCATGGCGTAGGCTCAGGTGGGACAGGGCATCGACTAAGCGCTGCATGCCGCCGCCGCCGCGCTGGTGCAGGGGCCAGGGCCGGCGATCGTAGCGTTCCAAGAGGGCCGGCAGGATGTAGATCATCAGGCAGAACAGCAACAGCATGCCGAAGGCGCCGGCCAGCCCGAAGTAACGGATGGGCTGGATGGTGGACAGCGCCAGGGACAGCAGGCCGGACACCGTGGTGAGGATGGCGAAGAACGAGGGCCGGGTGACTTCCCCGAGGGCGGCTTCGACCCGCGTCCGGCCAGTCTTGCCGGCCGCCGCGGCATGGGCCTGGGCGCTGAACAAATGCACCATGGAGGCGACGGTCAGCGCTGCCATAAAGGGCGGCAGGATGGAGCTGACCAGGGTGAAGGGCTTGTCCAGGACGACCAGCATGGCCACGGCGGCGTGCAGGCTGGCGATGATCATGAGGAAACAGAGCAGCACCGCCAGCAGCCGCCGGAACAAGAGCCAGACCAGGCTTAGGCCCACGGTGATGGTGGCCGGCACGAAGGTGGCGTTGTCCTTGAGCATGGACTGGAATTGCACGACGTCCAGGGGCAGTTGGCCGGCGCGGGCGCTGACCCGTTCCGACAGGCCTGCGGTCTGGAGCGCGGCGCCTATGTCCTCGTGCAGGCGGATGCGGCTCAGGCTGTCGGGCAGGGACTTGGGGCGCACGATCAGGGCCAGGGCCGAACCGTCCCGGGACACCACCATGCCCGGCGCGAAGCGATCGGCAAGCGCCCGTGCCCGGCGCTGCTCGGGATTGAGCCTGGCGCGCTGCTTGGCGCCCAAGAGGGGTTCGACGCTGAAGCCGTCGGCCGTGCCGGTGATATGGTCCATGCGCGTCGGCGCGATGACCCGCTCCACCTGCTCGTGGCGTTCCAGGAGTGCCACGGCCTTATCCAGCTTGCTTAAAAACGCCTCCTCGAACAGATCCAGGCCCTCGAAGAGCACCACCTCCAGCTCGTAGCCGGGAAACTGCCGGCGCAGCTCCTTCTCGAAGATCACCGAGGGGGCGTCGGCGGGCAGATAGGCTTCCGGAGCATTGTCGAAACGCAAGTAGCTCAGCAGCCAGGCCGGAATCGCGATCAGCAGGGCGAAGACCAGCCAGGCGATGGGTAGCGGCAGATAGCGCCTCAAAATTGGGTTCTCCAGCCTAGGAGCAGGAGATCGTGCTCGCGGTGGAAGCCGCTGGCCGTGGCCTCGTCGCCGCCGAACCAGTGGGCGCTCACATAGAACTCCTGGGGCTCCCATTTCAGCCAGGCCAGCTCGGAGCTCAGGTAATAATCCCGCTCGCCCTCGGCCGTGCTGGCCAGCAGCCGCGTGCGCAGCCGCCAGGTCTCCTGGGCGAAGCCATTTTCCAGTTCGCCGGACAGGGAATAGACGTCGTCCGGGTCGGCGTAGTCGCCCCGACCCAGGTGCTTGCCGTTCAGCTGCAGGGTCAGGCGGTTATTGCCGTCGCCGGGATAGATCTCGACGCCGGCGGCCCAGGACCAGGCGGGCACCGTGTCCAGTTCCAGCAGCGGGCCGGTTACCGGGTTGTCGCTGGTGTAGACCAGCTCGGCGCGCCAGGTGGCGTCCAGGGCGGTGAAGGCCAGATCGGCGCCGACCAGATCGGTCTGGGGATAGACCGCCTGGAAGGTCGCATCGGAGCCGGCCGCGACCGCCAGCGGCGGCGGCAGGCCCAGCAGCAGGGCATCGCGCACCGCCGGGTTGAGGCGCAGATAGGGCGTCGTGGGCTGCACGCGCATCGCCGTCAGGCCGAAGTCCAGGCCCTGCCCGGCATAGCTGTAGCGCAGCCCGCCGCCGATCCGGTCCTCGTCCTCGCCTTCCGGGTCCTCCTCGAAGTCACCGAAGCGCACCAGGGCCGCGACGAGCGGATCCGGCGCCGTGCCCTGGATGCGTCCGCCCAGGCGGTCAACGGGATGCCAGATGCTGTCCTCGTGAGCCAGTTTCGACGGGTCGAACCAGGGCAGGGCCAGTGCCTCGAACTTGTGGGCGCCGGCGAAAAACTCGAAGCGCGCCGCCGCCTGGGGCTGGTAGCGATCGGCGATGTCCTCCAGGGTGTAGCGGGACAGATCCTGGCGCACGTAGAGATTGGTGGGGGAGAGATCGTCCATGCGGCCCCAGAGCACGGTCTGGGCGCCCAGGGTGAAGCGCGTATTGTCGCCGCGCCAGCGCAGGAAGCTCTCCTGGTAGTCCAGTTCGGTGTCGCTGTAGCTGGCCGCGCCGTCCTGGAGCGTGTGATCGATGCGGACACTGGCCTCGATGCTGAAACGGTCGCTGGGTTTGAGACTTAAGCTCGGCGTCAGGCGCACCAGGCCCAGGCTGTCGGCGGCATTGCCGTTGTCCAGGGGCAGGCCGGCCTCCAGGCGCAGATCCTCCAGCTTGGCTTCGACCGCCTTGGGCTCGGGTCCGCCGCCGGCGCCGGCCGTGTCCTCGGCCGCGCCGAAGGTCAGGGTCTGGGCCTCGGCGCCGCTGGCCGGGGTCTCGGCGAAGCTGAATTCCGTGGACTCGGCGGCGGTGGCCGGTGTTTCCGCCGGAGCCGGCACGGGAGGCGCGGCCGGCGGCTGCGCGGGTTCGGCGATCAAGGGCCCCAGGCTTTCCACCCGGTAGCTCAGGAGCTGGCCGTCCAGCTCCTTTAGGCGCAGGTTGGCGAAGCCCTGGGCGCGCAGCTCGGCCATGCGCCGTTCGGCGCTCTCGGCTTTCGTGAAGCTGCCGGCGCTCAAGGTATAGCCGAAGCGTTCCTTGGGCAGGAGCACCTGGGACTTGGCACCCAGCTGGCGCAGCTTGTGGGCCGCCAGCTCGGCGGCGGCGCGGGTCTGGAAATAGGGCAGTTGCACCTGGTAGAGATGGGCTGTTTGTTTTTGCACGCGCACCCGCGCATCCTCGCCGCCGGCGCGACGCCGTGCCGCCTCGGCCTCCGCTTCGCCGCGCTGGTAATAGGTGGTATCGGCCAGGGCGGCCGTCGCGAAGGCCGCCAGCAGGGCCAGTCCCAGGGGCGCGAGGCGCGGTGCCCGCGAGAGCCGGGGCTTCATGGCCGCCACTCCGCGTCGCGGGCCGGATCCTCCAGGGTCTGCTGGCTGAACAGGCTGTCCGGCAGGTTCTTGTCGTAGGCGATCTTGGTCAGGGAAATGCGCGTGCTATGGCCCGTATCCAGGTTGGTCATTTTCGATTCCATGACCGTCCAATAGCCCTGGACCTTGGAAATCTTCAAGACTTCCAGGCGCTTAGCAGGGCTGGCCTTGCCCTCGTAGAGCTCCACCTTGAGGGCGATCAGGGTCTGGGGATGGATCCAGCTGACGCGCTTGGAATACACCGAGTTGTCGGCGCTGACTGGCACGCTCTCCAGGATCTGGCAGTCCTGGCCCTGGAATTTCTCGGTGCCGCGTAGGGTATGGCTGTCCTTGTCGGGCTTGCGGTCCTGCAGATCCTCGTAATAGAGGTCGGAGCCGACGAAGTTGCCGCCCTTGCGATCCCCGGGAATGCGCCGGGTCTTGCTCAAGGCCGGCAGGAACACCCATTGATCGCTGTCGGCGGCCGGGTGGTCCTGGGTGAGCAGGCCGGTGCCGGCGATGTCGTCGGGGGCGGAGAAGCGGATCAGCGACCAGGTCTCGCCGGGGGCCTTCTCCAGCACGAAGCTGTGCATACTGCGGCTGCGCGGGCTACCGCCCTGCTCGGCGAGCAGCATGGTTCCGGAGCTGACCGCGTCCTGGCCGTCGGGCCGGTCATAGACCTGTTGCGCCAGGCGCGAGCCGGCTTCGTCGGCGCGAGCGGGCGTGCTGAAAGCGAGGGCCAGGAACAGCAGGCCGGCGATCCGTGGGGGCATGGTGATTCTCCTTCCCAGGAGCCCGGACTGGCCGGCTCCTGCATGCGGCTGTTGCCGCAAGTATAGAAGAAGAAAGGAAAAAGCGAGGGGGATGGCGTTTTCAATAAGGCCAAAGAGCCCTTCGATACACCCGTTAAAGCGGGTTACTCAGGGCGAACGGTCATCCTCCCTTCCCGTTCACCCTGAGTAGGTGCGCAGCGCCGTATCGAAGGGCTCTTCGCTAGCGTGCCGGGATGTGCTCAGAGCCCGTTTTGAGAAGAAACCTTAGTTGACCCGTCCCTTATAGGTCTTCACGCCCTCGGCCGTGCCCAGCAGCAGCACGTCGGCGGGGCGGCAGGCGAACAGGCCGTTGGTGACCACGCCGACGATCTGGTTGATGGCGGTTTCCAGGGCCTTGGGGTCGTGGATGGCCAGGCCGTGCACGTCCAGGATCACATTGCCGTTATCGGTGACCACGCCCTCGCGGTAGACCGGGTCGCCGCCCAGCTTGACCAGCTGGCGCGCCACGTGGCTGCGCGCCATGGGGATCACTTCCACCGGCAGGGGGAAGGCGCCCAGGGTCTGCACCAGCTTGCTGGCGTCGGCGATGCACACGAAGACCTCGGCGGTGGCGGCGAGGATCTTCTCCCGGGTCAGGGCCGCGCCGCCGCCCTTGATCAGCTCCAGGGCATGATTGGTTTCGTCGGCGCCGTCCACGTAGACGCCGATGGGGCCGGCGGCATTGGGGTCGAGGACGGGAATGCCCAGGGCCTGAAGGCGCTTGGTCGAGGCCTCGGAACTGGACACCGCGCCCTCGATGTCGTGCTTGTAGGGCGCCAGGGCATCGATGAAGTGGTTGACCGTGGAGCCGGTGCCGACTCCGATGATCTTGTGGTCCTTGATATAGGCGATAGCGGCCTGGGCGACGGCTTGTTTCAGTGCGTCGGCATTCATCGGTGGGCTCCGGAAGGCGTGAGGAAGACGCACATTTTGCCTGTTCGCGAGGGGCTAGGGAAAGCCCGGCGAGCTGCCGGGGCAAGGCGTGGGGGAAAGGGATTCGTGATCGGGGCCACGCAGGGCTTGTGAACGGCGTCAAGGTATATAAAAAATGCTAATGAGCATATGAGGAATTGTTATTGATCAAGTTTCAGCCAGGTGACAGATTGCAGCCTCCTCACCGCGAACCCGTGAGGAGCAGAGGCGGCCATCCGTGAAGAGAGAGTGGTGAGTAGGGCGGGTGGCGTCGGCCAGATATTCATAAACAATCCGTCACTGGAGTTCATAACAATCATGAAATCGTCGTTCAAGCTCAGCCTCGTTTCCTCGCTCGTACTCAGTGGTTTGGCCTTCTCCCAGCTGGCCCTTGCCGGCGTCGGCGAAGACGAGGCCCGCGCCGGCCGCGTCGTCGCCAGCGCCTATGCCAATACCACCGACCGCCTGATCGTCAAGTACAAGGCCAGCGGCGCAGCCGCCTTCAGCAAGGCGGGCGAAGTCAATGCCCAGGCCGCCGCCCAGAAGCTCGCCGACCTGAGCGGCATGCCCCTGAGCCATCTGCGCCACACCGCCAATGGCGCGCAGGTGCTCAAGCTGGAAGGCGCCCGCTCCAACAAGGACATGGCCCTCCTGGCGCGCCGCCTCAAGGCCCTGGATCCGAGCATCGAGTATGCCGAGCCGGATTACATGCGCCGGCCCATGTTCACGCCCAATGACACGAATTACAGCTCCCAATGGCACTACTTCGAGGCCACCGCCGGCCTGAACCTGCCGGCCGCCTGGGACAAGTCCACCGGCACGGGCGTCAAGGTCGCCGTGCTGGACACCGGCTACCGCCCGCACACCGACCTGGCCGCCAATATCGTCGGCGGCTACGACATGATCACCGACACCTTCGTGTCCAACGACGGCAACGGCCGCGACAGCGACGCCTCGGACCCGGGCGATGCCATCGCCGCCAACGAATGCGGCACGACCCATAGCGCGCGCAACTCCTCCTGGCACGGCACCCACGTCGCCGGCACCATCGCCGCCGTGACCAACAACGCCAAGGGCGTGGCCGGCGTCGCCTACAACGCCAAGGTCGTGCCGGTGCGCGTGCTCGGCAAGTGCGGCGGCTATGACTCCGACATCGCCGACGGCATCGTCTGGGCCTCGGGCGGCAGCGTCAGCGGCCTGCCCGCCAATGCCAACCCGGCCAAGGTCATCAACATGTCCCTGGGCGGCGAGTCTTCCTGCGGCACGACCTACCAGACCGCCATCGACAGTGCTCGCTCGCGCGGCACCGTGATCATCGTCGCGGCGGGCAACGGCGGCGCCGACGGCATCGGCGACAATGTCTCCGGCTCGACTCCGGCCAACTGCGCCGGCGTGGTCACTATCGCCGCCCTGAACCGCTCCGGCAGCCGCACCGGCTATTCCAACTACGGCACCTTGATCGACGTCTCCGCCCCGGGCGGCGAGGGCAGCTCCCTGATCCTGTCCACCCACAACTCCGGCACCTCCGGCCCCGGTTCCGACGTCTACAGCAACATGGCCGGCACCTCCATGGCCACGCCGCATGTGGCCGGCGTCGCCGCCCTGATGTTCGCCGCCAAGTCCAGCCTGACCCCGGACGACATCGAGTCCAAGCTCAAGTCCTCGGCCCGCCCCATCCCCGGCTCCTGTTCCGGCGGCTGCGGCGCCGGCCTGGTGGATGCCCTGGCCGCGGTCAATGCCGCCCTGGACATCGTCCCGCCCGCCAACAACGAGACCGAGTCCAACAACACCACGGGCACGGCCAACACCATCAGCACCTCCGGCACCGTGATGAACGGCGCCATGGGTTCCAGCACCGACACCGACTATTTCAAAGTGAGTCTCGGCGCCGGCAAGACCCTGACCGCGACCCTGACGCCCAATGCCAGCTCGGATTACGACCTCATCGTCTACAACTCCAATGGCACGGAAATCGGTCGCAGCGAGAATGGCACGGGCGCCGTGGACACGGTCACCGTGACCAACACCGGCTCTTCGACCTACACCCGCTACATCCGCGTCGTCTATTACTCGGGCGGCACGGGCGCGACCAATGGCAAGTACACGCTGAAAGCCACGTTCTAGACCGGCTTTCCGCGCGCCCTGCTCAGGCCCGCCTCGCGCGGGCCTGATTTTTGGAGAGACGTGGTCGGAGCGTGAGCATCTGGTATTAGATTTTCTCAGGTCGTGGAGCCCTAAGCCGGATACAAAAGGATACAAACCGATACGTACGCGATACGCAATCGATCTTGTGCTTTCCCCGCTGTTCTGGATCATAAGAATAACTGTTCGATTTATGAGAAATTGTTATTGATCATTTCCTGAACCAGTGACAGATTACGCCCTCCTCACCAAACACCCCGTGGGGAATGCGCAACCCATCCGTGAAGAGAGCCTGCACAGGGCGGATGGGATCAGCCAGGGACGGCGCCTAGCGCGCCCAAAACCTAAGTCACTGGAGACCATTAAAATTATGAAGTCCCCGTTCAAACTCACGCTCGTATCCACCCTCGTTCTCGGTTCCCTGGCGGCCACCGGCCTGGTCCATGCCGGTGGTGCCCCCGAATCCCTACAGGCCGCCAAGACCCTGGCCAGCGCCTACAACGACACCACCGATCGCCTGATCGTCAAATACAAGAGCTCTGGCACGAGCTTCAGCAAGGCCGGCGAAGCCAATGCCCGCGCCGCTGCTGCCTCCCTGGGCCAGCGCCTGGGTGTGGGCGTCAGCTACCTGCGCCGCACCGCCGACGGTGCCCAGGTCCTCAAGCTGGACAGCGCCCGCCCGGTCGCCGAGATGGCCGACCTGGCCCGCCAGATCCAGGCCGAGGATAGCAACATCGCCTATGCCGAGCCGGATCGCATGATGCGCATCCAGATGACCCCCAATGACTCGCGCTACAGCGAACAGTGGGATCTGTTCGAGGCCACCGGCGGCATCAACGTCGTCGCCGCCTGGGACAAGACCACGGCCGGCGGCGCCGCCATCAACGGCGCGGGCGTCACCGTCGCCGTTATCGACACCGGCTACCGCCCCCATGCCGATCTGGCCGCGAACCTGCTGCCCGGCTATGACATGATCACCGACACCAGCGTGTCCAACGACGGCAACGGCCGCGACAGCGATGCTTCCGATCCGGGCGACTGGGTCACCGCCAACCAGTGCGGCGGCACCCACTCCGCGCAGAACTCCTCCTGGCACGGCACCCACGTGGCCGGCACCGTCTCCGCCGTGACCAATAACGCCTCGGGCATGGCCGGCATCGCCTTCGGTGCCAAGGTCGTACCGGTGCGCGTGCTCGGCACCTGCGGCGGCTACACCTCCGACATCGCCGACGGCATCATCTGGGCCTCGGGCGGCAGCGTCTCCGGCGTGACCGCCAACGCCAACCCGGCCAAGGTCATCAACATGTCCCTGGGCGGCTCCGGCGCCTGCGACACCACGACCCAGAACGCCATCAACAGCGCCCGTTCCCGCGGCACCGTCATCGTCATCGCCGCCGGCAACGACAATGACAATGCCAACAACTACAACCCGGGCAACTGCGCCGGCGTCGTCAACGTCGCCGCCACCACCCGCCAGGGTGGCCGTGCCTCCTTCTCCAACTACGGCACCAGCGTCGACCTGGCCGCGCCGGGCGTGAGCACCCTGTCCACCCTGAACAGCGGCACCACCACCCCGGGTAGCGATTCCTTCGCCAACTACAGCGGCACCTCCATGGCCGCCCCGCACGTGGCCGGCATCGCCGCCCTCGTGGCCCAGGCCAAGCCGGGCGCCACTCCGGATGAGATCGAAAGCATCCTGAAGACCACGACCCGCGCCTTCCCGGCCACCTGCACCAGCTGCGGTACCGGCATCGTCGACACCCTGGCCGCGGTCAACTCCGCCCTGGGCACCATCACCCCGCCGCCGCCGTCCGGCGACGTGGTGCTCGCCAATGGCGTCGCCGTGGCCAGCCAGTCCGGCGCCACCGGTTCCAGCAAGTACTACAGCCTGGTGGTCCCGGCCGGCGCCAGCCAGGTGAAGTTCACGACCACGGGCGGCACGGGCGATGCGGACATCTATGTCCGCGCCGGCACCAAGCCGACCACCAGCAGCTACACCTGCAAGTCCGACGGTTCGACCTCCACCGAGACCTGCACCATCACCAACCCGGCCGCCGGCACCTACTACATGCTGATGTCCGGCTATAGCGCCTACAGCGGCGTGACCGTGACCGGCAGCTACACGGTGAGCTCGGGTCCCGTTTCCTACGAGAACACCACCGACTACGCGATTCCGGACAATAACTCGACCGGCATCAGCAGCTCGGTGTCCGTGACCCGTACCGGCGCCTCCAACACGGTCAGCGTGGACGTCAACGTCGTGCACCCCTATATCGGTGACCTGGTGGTCGACCTGATCGCTCCCAGCGGCACGGTCTACAACCTGCACAACCGCACGGGTAGCTCGGCCGACAACATCGTCAAGACCTACTCGGTCAACGCCGGCACCACCGCCTCCAACGGCACGTGGAAGCTGCGCGTCAAGGATATGGCCTCCCAGGACGTGGGCTATATCAATAGCTGGAAGCTCACCTTCGCCAACTAAGCCTGGCATCGTGAAGCAACAAGGCCCGCATAATGCGGGCCTTGTTATTTGGTGCGGGGGGAACAGGCCCGCCTACTCGATGCTCAGGATGAAGTCCCAGTCGTGCTGGCTGACCGGGTGCACCGACAGGCGCGTGCCCTTTTGCACCAGGGGGAGATCGGCCAGTTCCGGATAGGTCTTCAGCTCGGTGAGCGGGATCAGGCGCTTGAAGTGACGCACGTACTGCAGCGTGACCCAATCCCAGCGCGGCTTCGCCGGATCGCTCTTCGGGTCGTGGTAATGGCTGGCCGGGTCGAACTGGGTGGGGTCCGGCTGGGCCTCGGCGGCGATCACTGCGAGGCCGGCGAGTCCGGAGGGCGTGGCATTGGAGTGATAGAACAGCACGCCGTCGCCGGCCTTCATCTGGCGCATGAAGTTACGCGCCTGGTAATTGCGAACTCCGTCCCAACCCGCTGTTTGGTTTGGACTTTTCTTCAGATCATCGATACCGAACACATCGGGTTCGGACTTCATCAGCCACAGTGCCATTCGCCTTGCGTCTCCCCTGGTTTTCGCTGCGCAGAAACTACCACAAAAGCCCTTGCCGCCACCCGATCCGGGGCGTACAGTTCGCACACCGCGCCGAACCGGATGAACGGTTTGTGAACGGCTTACAAGAAGAGTGGTAGCAAGAACATAACAATAAGCTTGTCCCCCTTGGGGAGTAGGTCATGAAGCGTAAACCCGATCTGATGTGGGTGCTTTTCCTGGTGGTGGGCTTGGGTATCGCGGTATCCAGCCTGGGCGGCGGCGCCCAGGCCCGATTGCCCAGCCTGAGCATCAGCTCCAATCCCTGAGAGCCTGTATTATCGCCAGCGGTACACCCGCTCCGGCGTGGCGATGGCCTCCAACGGCACGTCCCAGCACGCGCGGGGTAGCCGCTCCACGCGCTGAAATCCATAGGCCAGGCCCACCAGCATCGGGCGGCTGCGCCCGCGCGCCTGCTTGAAGGCGAAGCTCCGGTCGTAATACCCTCCGCCCATTCCCAATCTATGCCCCTCGGCGTCGAAGGCCACTAGGGGCGTCAGTACCAGGTCTAGGGCCCAAGCCGGGCATAGCCGCTCCGGGCGCAGTCGCGGTTCCGCGATGCCATAGCGATTCTTGACCAGCGCATCGCCGGGCCGGTACTCCATGAACAGCAAACGCCCGGGACTGAAGGGATGCAGGACCGGCAGGTAGACGCGCTTGCCCAAGGACCAGAGCGCCGCGCAGAGCGGCGCCGGATCCAGCTCGCCGTCGTTGACGAGGTAGAGGGCCAGGCGCTGTGCGCGGCGCAGGGGCAGGAAGGCCAGGAGCCGGTCGCGCAAGCCCTTGGCGGCGGCGCGGCGCTCCGCCGGGCTCAAGTCCCGGCGGCGGGCGCGCATGGACTTGCGCAGGGTCTGCCGCTCTTTCACGGCGGACTCTTGGGAATGAGGTGACGCCTTCCGCAATGCCGCTGCGGCTGTCGCCCTTGAACCCACAGGTTCAAGGTGGAAGCCCAGGCGCGGCTATTAGGCTTTCCGGTCGGATCCGGACTTGCACACCAGCCGCGGGCGCTGAGATTCCGAGGTGTTTTGACATCGGCTCGAGGACTTAAGCCACTGGCAAACACCGCAGAAGGCGTCAAACTGAAACGGGCATGGCGCCGTGCCGGCGAAACCGGCACGCGACATGGCGAGGTGGGGTAGCCAGGGCGTACCACCGTGGGCGCCTGGGCGCCCGGCCCTGTTATGGTGTAGGCCGAATACTTCCTGCTTCGGCTCATGTGCCCGGCGATCACTCGCCGGTCAGCTCCAGCTGGCGGTTCTCGCCCTCCGGAGGTAGCGGCTTGGCCTCGGCGGCGCTTGCCGATTCCGGGCTCTTGCTCAGGGCGCCGTCGATGCGCTCCTGCAGATGGCGGATGCGCTTGCCCATGCTGGCAGCGTATTTCTCGCGCTGGCCACGTTCCTGCAAGAGTTCGTGGGCGATATTCAGCGCGGCGATCACGGCGATCCGATCCCGTTGCGCCAGTTTACTCGCGGCGGTGAGCTCGCGCATCTTTTTGTCGAGATACTGGGCCGATTGCAGCAGGTACTCCTGCTCTTCCCTGGGGCAGGCCACGGTGATTTCCTGATCCAGGATGCGTACCGATACGGTCTCGCTCATCATTCGGTCTCCATGGCTTTCAGGCGGCTGATCATGGCTTCGATCTTGCCCGTGGCCAGCTCGTTCTTGTGCAAGAGGCTCGCGCATTCGGCCTTGAGCAGGGCTTGCTGCGACTTGAGCTGCTGGTTTTCGTCCCTGAGGCGCGCGTAGCGTTTGAGCAGTTCGTCGAACTGCCCCTCCATCTGGGTAAATTGTTCCAATTGGGATAATTCAAGCTCGATCATGGCCTACCCGGGTCCGTCGAAAAGGGCGCCTGGACGCATTCAGGGCACTAGTGCTCCGTACCCGACATAACATTAGGGAAGGGCCGATGGATTTTTGTCCAGATCGAGGCGCGAAACCGAGCCATAGCGGTAGCTATGGCGACGTTGAGCAACGATGAGCTGGGCAAAAAGACGCGGCAAAGACCTATTGGAATGTCGGGTACGGAGCACTATAGGGGGCCGGCGCGTCCAGGGTCAAATCGCCAGCATTATAGCGGGGCTTGGGCATCCGCAGCGCGAGTTGTGTACACTCCTGAACACGCATTCCCGTTCAACCCTTAGTTCAAGGAGATGGCTCATGGCCCGAATTCTGGTCGTCGACGATTCCGCCATCATGCGCAAGAACTTGCAGACCCTGCTGGCCCAGGCCGGTCACGAGCTGGTAGGCGAGGCCGGCAATGGCATGGAGGCCCTGGAGCTGTTCGAGAAGACCCGGCCCGATCTCGTCACCATGGACATCGCCATGCCGGGCATGGACGGGGTGACGGCGGTCAAGTTGATCATGGAGCGTTTCCCCGACGCGCGCATCATCATGATCAGCGCCGAGAATCAGAAGAGCCTGGTCTACGACGCCCTGAAGAGCGGCGCCCGCCATTATTTGACCAAGCCCCTGCGCCTGAACAAGCTGGCCGAGGTCCTGGACGGCGTCTTGGGAGCCAGCGGCGCGGCCCCGGTCAGCGCTCGTCCGGCACCGCTGGCCACGGTGCGCCACCCGGCCTTCCAACTGCGCGACGAGGGTGGCCGCCTGCTCCTGGAGCTGGGCGGCGAATTCTCCGCCGCCGACTGCGCGGCCCTGCGCGACGTGCTGGTGCCCCTAACGTCCCTGGCGCCGCTCAAGCTGGAACTCTCCGTCGCCGACGGCATGTTGTGGAACAAGACCCTGGCCAAGACCCTGTTCGGCCTGCTCGGCGAATGGCAGCTCAGCCATGGACCGGCACGCTGGTTGTAGATACTGTTATTCCGGTCAAGCCGCGTGAGCGGCTTTATCGAAAGGGCGGCCAGAGCGTACGACGCCGAAGGCTACTTGCAGTAGCTTGCGCATCATGGCGCCGATGATCAATTTGGCAGGCTTGCCGTTGCCGG
>JACPFT010000003.1 GCA_016182845.1 Gammaproteobacteria bacterium | reverse complement strand
TCAGATTCAAGTTTAATGATGGATATGCGGTCTTCTTGGGAACGCTCTCGAGTGAAAGTCGGATGGTTGGCAAAGCTGGTAATCACATTGGAGCTGTTTGGACATGGGTTGCTGAGCGTCAATAATAACCGCCGTCTAACTATGCGTTGGAGCGCACTTCCGCTGCGCGAAAGGCGCTCAACGCGGCGTTAGATGACAAAAGGAGGCGTGCGTGGCTACATTTTGTGAAGAGATAGAAATCTACGCTCCAGTTAAGTCGGTCTGGAGTGTGTTGGCGGATGTCGGCGAGATTCACTCCTGGAATCCCGGAGTAATGAAATCGTACCTAACGTCTGAACTATCGACAGGGGAAGGAACCTGTCGACGTTGCGAGTTGGTTGGGATGGGGTATCTAGATGAGGTGGTAACTCGGTGGGTTCCTGAAAAGTATCTGACTATGAAGGTGGTTGGTACGGATTTACCGTTTGGGGAAGTCGCTATCAATTTTACGCTGGATGTGCTTGATGACAAAACGATGGTGAAAGTGAATCCAGTTTACAGGCTCAAGTACGGGTATGTTGGAAAGGCTCTTGACGTTTTGTTTGTGCGCAGAAGCTATAGAAAAGGGATGCGAGCGCTTTTGCAAGGTTTGAAGCGAAAAGTCGAATTAGGTGTGAGCGACCGGGTAGAGAGGTGGCCCCATCCGTCTGAACAGTAAAATCCCTTCGCTAAGTGGATTTCTGCCAGGGTAATTCGTCAGACTGCTACCGGTAGGGCCGGTAGACTGGCGTAGTAAAATTCATCCGGGGTGGCTTTGTCCAGGCTCGAATGCGGGCGCCGGCTGTTGTAGCGCTCAAAGTACTCGGCAATCCCTTTGCGGGCCTCGGGAACCGAGGCGTAGGCCTTGAGGTAGACTTCCTCGTACTTCACGCTGCGCCAGATGCGTTCCACAAAGACGTTGTCCCGCCAGCAGCCCTTACCGTCCATGCTGATGCGGATGCCGCGCTCCTTGAGCGTCTCGGTGAACGCCTGGCTGGTGAATTGGCTGCCTTGGTCGGTGTTGAAGATCTCTGGCTGTCCGTAGCGCTGGAAGGCCTCTTCCAAGGCCTCCAGGACGAACGCCGTGTCCATGGTGATGGACACGCGATGGGCCAGGACTTTGCGGCTGGCCCAGTCCACGATAGCGCACAGGTACACATAACCCCTGGCCATGGGGATATAGGTGATATCCGTGGCCCAAACCTGATTGGCGCGGTCGATGGTCAGGCCGCGCAGCAGGTAGGGGTAGACCGTGTGGCCCGGATGGCGCTTGCTGGTGTTGGGCTTGCGGTACAGGGCCTCGATGCCCATGCGCTTCATTAGGCTGCGGACGTGTTTACGGCCGACCGTGAAGTCCTCCCGGTTGAGCAGGTCGCGCAACATGCGCGCGCCGGCATAGGGGAATTCCAGATGCAGTTCGTCCATGCGTCGCATCAGCTTCAGGTCGGCTTCGGGTTCCGGCTGCGGCAGGTAGTAGACGCTGCCACGGGAGATGCCCAGCAGCTTGGCCTGGCGCGCAATGGAAAGCTCATGGTCGCGGTCAATCATCGCTTTGCGCTCAGCAAGCCCGCTTTGGTGAGCGCGCGTCCTAAAAATTCATTCTCTAGGGTCAGCTCGCCAATCTTGGCGTGCCGCTCCTTGATATCGACGGCGGGCTCTGTCTCGGCCTTGGCGCCAAAGACGTTGTCGGCGCCCGCCAGGAGCTGGTTCTTCCAATCGGTGATCTGGTTGGGGTGGACGTCGAACTCCTGGGCGAGTTCCGCCAGAGTCTTATCGCCCTTGAGGGCGGCCACAGCCACCTTGGCCTTGAACTGGGGGGAGTGGTTGCGCCGGGGTCTTCTGCTCATTTTATGCTCATCTCAGTGGCGTTGCCCACGCCGGTTGGGAGCAGTTTACCCACTTATCGGGCTGTGCAGATTTTTGGGGCCACCTCTCCCTAGATAACAAAAAAGGCCTAGCGTTTCCGCTAAGCCTTTGTTTTGTTTGGTGGGCGGTACTGGGATCGAACCAGTGACCCCTGCCGTGTGAAAGCAGTGCTCTACCCCTGAGCTAACCGCCCGATTTCTAGCCGTTGCCGGTAGAAAAGCCTCGCGTCCGGCGAGAGGCGCGCATTAAAACATGGAGGCTGGGGTTGGTCAAGCTTTTTTGTGAAAACTGATGCAGTTATGGCTTTGTGGCGGTGATGCGCTAAATCGTGAATGAGTGGTTGTGGAGCGCGAATGCCGCACCGGGCAGTATTCTGGGAAAGTTACGCGCCATGCGTACCAACATTCGCCGCTTCATCTTGTCCAAACGCCGTTCCGAGCGACGCTATGCCCGCACGGTGAAAATGTCGAAAACCCGTTATCCCGTAAAGAAAAATGCCGCTCAGTTGCTTAACTGAGCGGCATTGCGGAGTGGGGGCACTTGCGGTGGCGGGGCGGTGGTGTGCCGGCGAGGTTCGCCTTGGAGCCTGAAAAGGAAAGGGACGCCGAAGCGTCCCTTTCCTGGGCTTGAACGCTGAGCTTAGCCGTTGCAGCTGCGGCTCAGGTAGTCGTAGGCGGCCTTGGCGCGGACCAGGCCGTAGCCGGTCTTGTTGTCGCGGCCGGTGCCGTAGGCGGTCAGGTCTTCGGCGGTCTTTTCCAGGGCGGCGCGGATCTGCAGGTTGGTGCAGGTCGGGAAGTAGCTCCACACCAGGGCGGCGACGGCCGAGACGTGCGGGGTGGCCATGGAGGTGCCGTCGAAGTAGGCGTAGTTGGTGGCCTTGACAGCGACGGTAGCATTCTGGCCCAGCTGGGCCTTCATGGCGGCGCCGTCGACATCGGTGGCGGTGACGGACGGGATGTTGGTGACCGTGCCGTTCATGGTGCCGCCGAAGGCGCCGGCGACGTTGTTGTACACCACGGCGCCCACGCCGCCGGAGGATTCGCAGTTCTTGACCTTGGTGGCGAAGTCGACGGTGCCACGGGCGATGAGGCAGACCTTGCCGGCGACGGCGCTGTTGACGGCATCGCCGATGCCGAAGTCGGCCAAGGGAGCGGTGGCGGTGGTCTTCGGCGAGCCGTCCATGTCACCCGGCGTGTAGGTGGCGGAGCCGACGCTCAGGGCGGACTCGGAACCCGTGCCCATGGGCACGGAGGACAGCACGGCGACGCCAGGCGCGGCGATGTCGACGGCCGAGTTGTACTGGGAGAAGCTCGCCCAGGCCTTGTTCTCGTCGACGGCGGCGACCGACATCACGATGGAGTAAGAGGCAGGGTAGGACAGGGTGGTGTTGCCATCGTTGCCAGCGGCGGCGATGGACAGGATGCCCTTGGAGGACAGGCTCTTGAAGGTATTCTCTTCGGTGCGGCTCTTACGACCACCACCCAGGGACATGGAGATGACCTTGGCGCCGGCAGCAGCACACTTGTTGGCGGCCGAGGACAGGCTGGAGGAATAGGCCCAGCCATCCGCACTGAACACCTTGACGATGTGCAGGTTCAGTTTCTTGTTGGCGTTGACGCCGACCACGCCGGTACCGTTGTTGATGGCGGCGATGGTGCCGGCCACGTGGGTGCCGTGGTGGTTTTCGTCGGTGTACCACCAGCCGGTGCCGGAGTCGTATTCGCCGTTGACGTTGTTGCCGGCCAAGTCTTCATGGGCATTGTCGTAGCCGGAGTCGATGATGCAGACCTTGCGGTTGGAAGCCAGGCTGTCGAGCTGGGGCAGCTGATCGGCCTGGACCATCTTGACGCCGTAGGGCACCTGCTGGCCGAGCTGGTAGGGGGTGCCGGTGGACGGGGTGGTCAGGGACAGCGGGTAGCGCTTCACGTCCAGCTCGATGTATTCGATGTTCGGGTTGTTCTTCAGACCCTTCAGGGCCGAGGCCGGCACGGTGATGGCGATGGCATCGGTACCGAACACGCGCTCGGCCACGCCACCGCCCTGGGCACGCGCGGCGGCGGCAACGCTTTCGGCGGCGCCGGCACGGTACTTGACGATGTAGCGGGCGGACTCTTCCGCGGCCTGGGTCGCCAGCGGCAGGGTCATGGCGGCGGCGACGGTGGTCAGGCGGATGGCAGTGGTGAGCGTGGACAGTTTCATGCAGGACTCCAGAAGAGGTCGGCGTGTGAGCAGCGTGTTTGGGGTTTGTCGGATGAACCTGTGTGGTTCTGAGCCGCTGTACACGAGCCTGCTGGGGCCGGACTACGCACTCGGCTGGTCACTTTGTGACTTATTCCACAAACCGAAGCTGAAATTAGTCAGTGTCCTGAACGCCGTCAATAAGAATTTTTGATGAAATCATTAGGTGGCTGAATTGTAAGAAAATTTTTATTCGCATAAAGAATGCTTATGCGAAAGGGTAAAGTGCGTCTAGCATGCTGATAAATAACGAAAATATCGCTTGCTCAAAGGGCCGTCAGCAGCATGGTTCCCTTGCGGGCATGACTATTTATGCAAGCGCATCAATCGAGCGTCTGCCGGTAGCGCGTCATGCCGATCAGCAGGACCGCTAGCAGGAAGAGCAGCAAGGGCCAGGTGTGGCCCCAGATGTCGGCGAAGCCGTTGCCCTTGAGCAGGATGCCGCGCACGATGCGCAGGAAATGGGTCAGGGGCAGGACCTCGCCGATGATCTGGGCCCAGGCCGGCATGCCTCGGAAGGGGAACATGAAGCCGGACAGCAGGATGGACGGCAGGAAGAAGAAGAAGCTCATCTGCATGGCCTGGGTCTGGTTGCGGGCCAGGGCGGAGAACATGATGCCGACGCTCAAGTTGGCCAGGATGAACACCAGGATTGCGGCCAGGAGCAGGGGCAGGGAGCCGAGCATGGGCACGGCGAAGGTGTAGCGCGCGGCGAGCAGGATCACGGCCACCTGGGTATAGCCGATGAGGATATAGGGCAGGATCTTACCCAGCATGACCTCCAGCGGTCGGGTGGGCATGGCCAACAGGTTCTCCATGGTGCCGCGCTCGTGTTCGCGGGTCACGGCCAGGGCCGTCATCATGATCATGGTCATGGTCAGGATGACGCCCATCAGACCAGGCACGATGTTGTATTGGCTGATGCCTTCTGGGTTATAGCGGCGGTGGATGCGCAACTCGAAGGGCGGCGGCGCACCGGGCCGCGCCAAGGGGCCTTTCAGGTCCTCGCGCAGGGCGGTCGCCGGCAGCTGGGCCAGGGCCGCCAGGGCATTGCCGGTTGCGGACGGATCGGTGGCATCGGCTTCGACCAAGAGGGCCGGGCTCTCGCCGCGCCAGACCCGGCGCGAAAAGCCGGCCGGCACGTCGAGCACGAACTGCGCCTCGCCCGTGGCCAGGAGGCGCTCGGCTTCTCGCTCCGAGGCGGTCACCGCGCTCAGGCGGAAATACCCGGTCTGCACCAGGGCGGCATGGAGGCTGCGCGTCAGGCTGGTCTCCTCGCCCAGGCGCAAGGCCAGGGGCAGGCCCTTGGGATCGGCATTGATGGCGAAGCCAAACAGGGTCAGCTGGATCAGGGGAATGCCGATCATCATGGCGAAGGTCAGCCGATCGCGGCGCATCTGGATGAATTCCTTGAGCACCACCGCCCAGAGCCGCGCCAGGGAGAGTGCTGGGCTCATCGCTCGTCCTCCTGGCGCTGCATCAGGTGGATGAAGACATCCTCCAGACGCGGCGCGTCCCGGCGCAGGCTTATGGCCGGATCGGCGATCAGGGCATGCAACTGGGCTTCCAGGGCCGCGCCGTCCTGACCAGAGACATGCAGGCTGGTGCCGAAGGGCACGACCTGCTCGGCATCCGGCAGGGCGCGCAGGCGCTCGGTCCAATCGGCGAGGCGGGGACCATCCAGGGTCCAGGTGGACAGGCCGGATTCGGCCACCAGGGATTCCGGCGTGCCCTCGGCGAGCATGCGGCCGTAGGCGATGTAGGCCAGGCGGTTGCAGCGTTCCGCCTCGTCCATGTAATGGGTGGACACCAGGACCGTGACACCCCGCCCCGCGAGTCGGTGGATCTCGTCCCAGAAGTCGCGGCGGGCCTTGGGGTCGACGCCGGCGGTGGGCTCGTCCAGGAGCAGGAGCCTGGGCTCGTGCAGCATGCAGGCGGCGAGGGCCATGCGCTGCTTCCAGCCGCCGGATAGGGCACCGGCCAGCTGGTGCTGGCGATGGCCTAGGCCCAGGTTCTCCAGGGTCTGGTCGACGGCGGACTTACGGTTTTTCATGCCATAGAGACGGGCCACGAAGTCCAGGTTCTCGCGGATGCTCAAGTCCTCGTAGAAGCTGAAACGCTGGGTCATGTAGCCGACTTCGCGCTTGATGGCCGCCGATTCGCGCAGGATGTCGAAGCCTAGACAACGGCCCTCGCCGGCATCGGGGGTGAGCAGGCCGCAGAGCAGGCGGATCGTGGTGGTCTTGCCGCTGCCGTTGGGGCCGAGGAAACCGAAGATATCGCCGCGATTGACGGTTAAGTCGACGTTATCGACGGCGATCTTGCGGCCAAATCGCTTGGACAGGCCGCGCACGGCGATGACGCTGGGTTCAGTCATCGCCGCGCACAGCCGACAGATCCACCGGCTGCCCCGGGCGCAGGCGCGTTGCCTGGCCAGGCTCCGGCCAGGCCTCCGCCAGGTAGACGAACTTGGCACGGTTCTCCTTGGAATAGATGACCGGCGGCGTGTACTGGGCCTCGCTGCTGACATAGCGCAAGGTCACTGGCAGAGGCGCGCCGCAGCCGTCGCAGCTCAGGCTCAGTTTCTGGCCCAGGCGGTAACGGGGCAGTTCCGGTTCCGGGATATAAAAGCGGACCTTGATGTGCTCGGGTGGCAAGAGCCGGAGCACCGGCGCTCCGGCGGGCACGAACTCGCCCGGCCGGAACAGCAGTTCCTGCACCACGCCGGCCAGGGGCGCCTTGAGTTCGCGCTGGGTCAGCTGCCATTGGGCCTGTGCCTGGCGTGCCCGTGCCGCCTCCCGTTCCGCCTCGGCCTGGCGCAGGCTGTCGTCGCGGGCCGCCAGGCGGGCGCTGGCCAGGCTGGCGGCTAGCTCGTCCAGGCGCTGGCGGGCCTGTTGCTCGCGGCTTCGGCTCTCGTCCACGGCCTCGGGGCTGGCGAGCCTCTTGGCGTGCAGGATCGCGGTTCGCTCCAGCTGGCGCGCAGCCAGTGCCTGGGCGGTCCGGGCCTGGGCCAGCTGGGCCTCGATGACGGCCAGCTCTTCGCTACGCCGGCCCTTGGCGAGATCGGCTAGCCTGGCCTCAGCGGCGGCCAGGGCGGCGTCGGCTTCCATCAGTTGCGCGCGTTCGCGCTCGGCTTCCAGACGGAACAGCAGGCTGCCGGCACTCACCTGGGCGCCCTGGACGACCGGCAGTGCTTCCAGGCGGCCGGCGCTGGCGGCGCCGAGCTCCAGCATCTCGGTTTCCACATAGCCCTGCAGGCTCGCGGGGGATGGGGGCTGGCAGGCGGCGAGTGCCAGACCGAACAGGCAGGGGGCCGGCCAGGGGGCGGGGCGTTTCATCGCGGCATCAGGGCCCTGCCTCCTAAGCATGCGCCCCGGCCAGGACGATGCGGTTGCCGCCCTGGCGCTTGGCTTCGCCTAGGGCGGATTCGGCGGCGCCCATCAAGGGGCCGACCGCGAAATCGTCGAGCAGGGCCAGGCCCCCCGAGAAGCGCGCCTGGGTGTCGCCGTCCATGCCCCGGTGCGGCAGGCTGGCGAACTGCCGGCAGAGCTGGGTGAGCAGGCTCACGGCATTGGCGGCATTGCAATTGGGCAGGATGAGGCCCAGGCGGTCGTCGCCGATGCGGCCTATGGGATCGGTCTTACGCAGGCGCTGGCTGAGCAGCCGACTCAGGGTTTGCAAGACATGATCGCCCACATGCTGGCCGAAGCGGCTGTTGATGGCGCCCAGGGCGTCGATGTCCAGGACCGCCAGGGCCAAGGGCGTGCTAGTGCGGCTGGCCCGAGATACCTCGACCTCCAGGGCATTCATGAAATGCTGGCGATTGAGCAGATGGGTCAGGGGATCGGCGGCCTGTTGCGCCCGGTTGGCGCGAGCGCGCTGGGCGCGGTTGGTCACGGCCTCCACCAGTTGGTCGGCGCGCAGCGGTTTGGTGAGGAAGTCGTCGCCGGCCACGGTCAGGGCGGTGAGGCGCTTCTGGGCATCGTCCTCGGCGGACAGGAAGACGATGGGGATGCTCTGGTAGGCCGGATGCTGGCGCAGCACCCGCGCCAGCTCCACGCCGGACACATCCGGCATCTGCATGTCCATGAGGATCAGTTCGGGATGGAAGGCCACCAGGGCCTCCATGAGCAGCAGGGGCTCGGTGACCACGTGGCTGGCGAAGCCGACGCTTTTCAGCACGATGTCGGCATGCTTGGCCTGGGCGCGGGAATCCTCCACGACCATGATGCGGTAGGGCTCGGGAGAGGCGAGGGTGGTCAGCTCGTCCAGGCGCTGGATCAGGACCGAGAGGGACAGGGGCTGCTCGAAATAGGCATCACCGCCGGCACGCACCGCCGCCAGGCGCGAGTCCAGATCGTCGTCCCCGCCCAGGAGCACGCAGGGCAGGTGGGTGCTGCGCGCGTCCTGAACCTTCGCGATCGCCTCGGCGATGCCCGGTAGCGCCAGCTCGGCCACCAGGGCAGCCGGGGTCTGCTCGTCCACCGCGTCGCTCAGGGCCTGCGCATCGGCGACGCCGCGGGCACGGTAACCGAAGTAGCTGAGTTGGCGGCACAGCTCCTCGTTCAGGGCCGGATCGCCGATGGCGAGGATCAAGGCCTGTTCATCGGTGGCGCTGAGCATGGCCGGCTGCGCGGGCGCGCCCGCATGGCCGTCCGGGCCCTCCAGCTGTTCGGCCAGCTGGCGCAGGCTGGATTGCAGGGCCTGGAGCTGGGCCTCGCCCGGCTCCGGATGGCCGCCCTGCACCAGGCTGTAGAGGGTGGCTACCTCGTGCAACACCGATTCCACGGCGCTGAATTCGAAATTGGCGGCCGAGAGCTTGACGCGTTCGCAGTGCTCGATGAAATCGGCCAGGCTGGCCGGCGTCCAGCCCTGGCTCGCCTGCAGCTGCCAGAGTTCCAGGAGCTGACGCAGTTTCTTGGGCATGCGCGACGCGAACAGGCGGCGCAATTCGGCTTTTTGCTGGGCGGCGGTGCTCTCGATCATCTTGTATTTATCCTGGGGGCCCCCAGATCGGGGAGCATGATAGGAGGCTGGCTTCAGCTTCGAGTATAGAAACTCCTTGGAAATCCGGCGACTGCGGGTGAAAGTCACGGAATGGGAGAATCGGCGACTGTCCCGAGTGAGTGATGATGATCCGCATGCAACGCCTGCCGCCCGGCCTGGGTTGGCTACTGCTTCTGTATCCTATCGCCGAGGTCTTCCTGTTCACCCAGGTCTCGGCGCGCATCGGCTTCGGCAATGCCGTCCTGGCCATCCTGGCCGCCATGGTCTTGGGCGTGCAGCTGATGCGCGGTGCGGGCCTGCCCAAGCAGCGCCTGCGTCCCGAGGAACTGCCGGGACTGTTGTTCGGCCAGGGCTTCCGCCTCCTGGCGGGACTCCTGCTGTTCATACCCGGCTTCCTGACCGATGTCCTGGCCTTGCTCTGCCTCTTCCCCGTACTGCGCCAGGCCTGGCGCCGCCGTAAGGCGCCGCCGGACGAGGGCGTGGAGCAACGTCACGAAAGCGTCACCGAGCCTGAGCATAATGCCGCCACCCGGACGGGCGGGCGCACCGTGGATGGCGAGTTCGAGCGCGTGGACTGACAGTCTTCGAACTCTCGGCGGTGGCGTGGGGCAGGGAGTCGTGCCCCACGTCATGGCTGGCAGCATGGCCCTCATGCTGCGCTTCCGGTAGCGCCCTCCGTTCGCGGACCAATTCCCCCTCTTGTCTCCCCTTGACGCTCCTGTTTGCCTCGCTATGATTAGCACTCGTCGCTGTTGAGTGCTAAATAATTAGCGCTAGCCCTTGAAGCGGGGCCATGCGCCCCCATTTATTGCGGCATCCCCGGGCTTTGCCCAGGCATCACCCTCAATAGACGTTGTTAATGTTTTTAACTATCAGGAGAAACTACTGATGAACATTCGTCCGCTGCATGATCGCGTCGTTATCCGCCGTATGGAAGAAGAGCGCACCACCGCCGGTGGCATCGTCATCCCCGACACCGCCACCGAAAAGCCGATCCGCGGCGAAGTCGTGGCCGTGGGCAAGGGCAAGATCCTGGAAAACGGCTCCGTGCGTCCCCTGGACCTGAAGGCCGGCGACAAGGTCCTGTTCGGCAAGTACAGCGGCACCGAGATCAAGGTCGACGGTAAAGAGCTGCTGGTGATGCGCGAAGACGAAATCATGGCGGTCATCGAAGGTTAACCGTCTATGACGGACTTCGGGCTTCCTGCCCTACGTCCGTCGTCGCGAGTCCGGCACATGTCCGGACTACGCTCGCGGAAATCCGGCGTAGCGCCGGCTTTCCGGGCCGGCCCTCCTGGCCGGCGGCGCTGCCGAATCTGACTTATCAAACTTTGAACGAGGAATATGAACATGGCCGCTAAAGACGTACGTTTTGGTGATGATGCCCGCCGCAAGATGCTGGCCGGCGTGAACATTCTGGCGAATGCCGTCAAGACCACCCTCGGTCCCAAGGGCCGCAACGTCGTGCTCGAGAAGAGCTTCGGCGCCCCGACCATCACCAAGGACGGCGTGTCCGTCGCCAAGGAAATCGAGCTGTCCGACAAGTTCGAGAACATGGGCGCCCAGATGGTCAAGGAAGTCGCTTCCAAGACCTCCGACGTGGCCGGCGACGGCACCACCACCGCCACCGTGCTGGCCCAGGCCCTGGTCAACGAAGGCATGAAGCTGGTCGCCGCCGGCATGAACCCCATGGACCTGAAGCGCGGTATCGACAAGGCCGTCATCGCCGCCGTCGCCGAGCTGAAGAAGATCTCCGTGCCCTGCGCCGACAACAAGGCCATCGCCCAGGTCGGCACCATCTCCGCCAACGCTGACGAAGCCATCGGCAACATCATTGCCGAAGCCATGGCCAAGGTCGGTAAGGAAGGCGTCATCACCGTTGAAGAAGGCCGTGGCCTGGACAACGAGCTGGACATCGTCGAAGGCATGCAGTTCGATCGCGGTTACCTGAGCCCCTACTTCATCAACAATGGCGATCGCCAGGTTGCCGAGCTGGAAAACCCCTACATCCTGATCGTCGACAAGAAGATCTCCAACATCCGCGACCTGCTCCCGGTCCTGGAAGGCGTCGCCAAGTCCGGCAAGCCCCTGCTGATCATCGCCGAAGACGTCGAAGGCGAAGCCCTGGCCACCCTGGTGGTCAACACCATTCGCGGCATCCTGAAAGTGGCCGCCGTCAAGGCCCCGGGTTTCGGCGATCGCCGCAAGGCCATGCTCCAGGACATCGCCATCCTGACCGGCGGCACCGTCATCTCCGAGGAAGTCGGCCTGAACCTGGAAGGCGCCTCCCTGGGTGACCTGGGTACCGCCAAGCGCGTCGTGATCGGCAAGGAAAACACCACCGTCATCGACGGCGCCGGCAACCACGAAGCCATCAAGGGCCGCATCGAGCAGATCAAGGCCCAGATCGTCGAGACCTCCAGCGACTACGACCGCGAGAAGCTGCAGGAACGCGTCGCCAAGCTGGCCGGCGGCGTCGCCGTGATCAAGGTGGGCGCTGCCACCGAAATCGAAATGAAGGAAAAGAAGGCCCGCGTCGAAGACGCCCTGCACGCCACCCGCGCCGCCGTGGAAGAAGGCGTGGTGCCTGGCGGCGGTGTCGCCCTGATCCGTGCCCTGGCCGCCGTGGCCACCGTCAAGGGCGACAACCAGGACCAGGCCGCCGGTGTCGTCATGACCCTGCGCGCCATGGAAGCCCCGCTGCGCCAGATCGTCAGCAATGCCGGCGACGAGGCCTCCGTGGTCATCGACAAGGTCAAGGCCGGCAAGGGTAACTACGGTTACAACGCTCAGACCGGTGAATTCAACGACATGATCGAGATGGGCATCCTGGACCCGACCAAGGTCACCCGTTCCGCGCTGCAGTACGCCGCGTCCATCGCCGGTCTGATGATCACGACCGAAGCCATGGTCGCCGAGCAGCCGAAGAAGGACGAGCCGATGCCTCACGGCGGTGGCATGGGCGGCATGGGCGGCATGGACTTCTAAGTCCGGCTTCCAGTTAGCCTCAAGCAAAACCCCGCCTCGCGCGGGGTTTTGCTTTTCAGGGCCGCCTGCCCGGCCGCGCGCCGTCCCCTGGCTATACTTGAAAATCAGCGTTGGAGGAAGGCAGTCGTGGTCGCATGGCGTGAAGCGTGGAGCAAGCCCTGGATTCAGGCGCTGGTCCTGGGCTCGGTCGGCGCCCTGCTCAACGAGGTGAGCCGTCCGCCCATCTTCAGCGTGGCCCTCTACCTGGCCGGCATCGGCTATTTCTACATCTTGTTCCGCTTCGGTTGGCGTCCCGCCCTCGTGGCTGCGGCCATGGCGGCCCTGCCCCTGTTGGGGACCACGGCGGTCTACCGTCCGCTGCTTGAAGTCCTGGTCTTCGCCTTGCTCCTGGGTCGATTGCGGCTGTCCCTGTGGGGGTCCGTGCTCATCTACTGGCTGGTCGTGGCCTGGCCCATCGCCCTGTGGGTGACCTCGGCCTTCACCGAGGTGCCGCTGGCGGTGTACTGGCCTGGCATGCTGGCCATGGGCGGCAATGCGGCCCTGAACCTGCTCCTGGCCAGGCAGTGGGTCCTGTATTCCAGCGAAGTGCAGAGCCGGGAGGGCATTTCCTTCCAGCACCAGCTCAGCCACTGGCTGATCGTCTTCGGCCTGGCGCCCCTGCTGGTGCTGAGCATCATGGTCAATCACGGCTATCTGCATAACCACCTGGCCGAGATCGCCAAGGATGTGGACCACGAGCGCGAGGAGGCGGCGGCGCGTATCCAGCTGCATCTGGACCGCCAGTTCCAGGCCTTGAGGATCGTCGCCAACCAGATGCTGGTGGAGGGCCGGCCCGATTACCTGCGGGCCCAGGGCCTCGTCGCCGCCTTGCGGGCGAATTCCACGGCGATCATGAGCCTGTGGGTCCTGGATCAGGACGGCGTGGTGCGCAGCGCCGTGTCCCAGGAACCCGCGCCCGAGGATCCGGCCATCGGGAGCAATGCCGCCGACCGGGCTTATTTCCAGGAGAGCCGGCGCACGCTAAAGCCCTATGTCTCGGATGTGTTCCTGGGCCGGGGCTATGCGACGCGCAAGCTGGTTGTGGCCTTGAGCGTGCCGGTCGTGTACGAGGGCCGGTTTCTGGGCGTCGTCGAGGCTTCCCTGGACCTGGATGCATTCCCGCAACGGGTGGGGCGTGACGTCGACCATGGCGCCCTGCGGGCCCTGATCCTGGATTCCCGCCAGCATGTGGTGCAGGCCGACGCGGTCCTGGGGCTGGCCTACGACAGCGAGGCGCCGGAGACCCTACGCCGGCTGCTGAGCCGGCCGCTGCCTAGCCATGAGGTCTTGCTCAAGGATCTGCGCCGCCAGCAATACCGCCTCCACCTGGTACGCTGGCGGGAGCTGGCCAGCCCGCGCTGGACCGTGCTCATGCTCTACGATCTCAAGCCGGAGATCTTTCTGTTCAATATGCGCTCCCTGCTCACCTGCGTCATGGCCCTGGCGCTGCTGGGCCTGATCGGGCGCCTGGCGCAACGCCGCGCGGCGCGCATGCTGGAGCCCCTGGTCCTGCTCAACCGCCGGGCGGAGAGCCTGGACATGAGCAGTCTGCCGCGGCAGGTTCCGCTCTCGGCGGAGCAGGGCGCCCGCGAGCTGATGAGCCTTCTGCGCGCCTTCAACGCCATGGTGGCGCGCATGGCCAAGTCCCATCTGCAGTTGCTGGATTCCATGGATGAACGCGAGCGCCTGAATCAGGCCCTGGAAGCCTCGAACCGGGAGCTGGAAAGCAAGGTCGTGGAGCGGACCGAGGAGCTGAGCCACAAGGCCAGCATGCTGGAGGAGCTGGCCATCACCGACGAGCTGACGGGCCTGCGCAACCGGCGCTATCTGAGCCACGAGCTGGGCAAGGAGTGGCGACGCGCCAAACGCTTCGGCAGTGCCTTCTCCCTGTTGCTGATGGACATCGATCACTTCAAGCTTATCAACGACGCCCATGGCCATGCCGCCGGCGATGCCGTCCTGGTAGCCGTGGCACGGATCCTGCGCGAGGCGGCGCGGGAGACCGATTGCGTGGCACGCTGGGGCGGCGAGGAGTTCGTCATCCTCCTGCCCGGGGTCAGCGGCGCCGGCACCCGCGCCTTCGCCGAGCGCCTGCGCCTGCAGATCGCCGAGCTGACGGTCCCGGTTCGCGAGCAGCGCCTGAGTTGTACGGTAAGCATCGGCCTCGCCGATTCCTTGGACCTCGTGGCCGATACGCCGGAACGCCTGCTGGAGCTGGCGGACAAGGCCCTGTACCGGGCGAAGAGCGAAGGGCGCAACCGGGTTTGCGCTTGAGCATGGCTCCTTCCTCCTACGATTGGGAGTTGTCTGGACTCCAGCGCTTCAGCAGCAGGGAATTGCTCACCAGGCTGACGCTGCTGAAGGCCATGGCCGCACCGGCCACGATGGGATTCAGGAGACCCAGGGCCGCCATGGCCACGGGCCACCCATCCGGCCAGGCGCGCGCCGGCTTGGCCGGCTTGGCTCGGGCCGCCTGACGGTTGGCCTTGAATCCGGCGCTGGCCACGACCTGGACCAGTTCCGCGTCGCTGACTTCCGGCCCGGCGTGGACCGTGGCCAATTCGGTGGCCAGGTTGATGCTGGCCGCTTCGACACCTGGAACTCGGCGCAAGGCCTTTTCGACGCGCATGACGCAGCTCATGCCTTGGATGGCGAATTCGCGGGAATAGGAGGTATTCATGCGTGACGGCCCTCTTGGCGTTGGTGACGGACCGATTCTGAAGCCTCCCATGATGGCAAGCTCAAGGCCTTTGCATGCGGGCGCTTGACCTTGCCATGAGGGCAAGCTTTAGACTGAGTCCTGCCATTCCAAGGAGGCGACGCCCATGCACCCCCTGAACATCGGCCAGGCCGCACAGGCCAGTGGGATCACCGCCAAGATGATCCGCCATTACGAGGAGATGGGCCTGCTGGTTCCGCCCGAGCGCACGGCCTCGGGCTATCGGCAATACGGTGAGCGCGAGCTGTCCATCCTGCGCTTCATCCGCCAGGCGCGTGCCCTGGGCTTCTCCCTGACGCGGATCGGGGAGCTGATCGGCCTGTGGTCGGACAGCGGGCGTGCCAGTCGCGAGGTCAAGGCCGTCGCCGCCCGTCACCTGGCGGAGCTGGACGACAAGCTGCAAGAACTGCAGGCCATGAAGCGGACCCTGGAAACCTTGTACGCCGCCTGCCCCGGCGACGATGCACCCCGCTGCGCGATCCTTCAGGACCTAGCCAGCCTCAGCCCCCTGACGCCGGAACCGAAGCAGGCGATCCGCCGGACTCGGCGCGGAGAGCGTGCATGAGCCGTTACCCGCTGATATTGATGCTGGTCCTGATGCTCGTTTCCGGGATATGGAACGCCCTGATGCCCGCTTGGATCGAGCTGGGGCCGGTGATTCGATACCTGGGGGGGGTCATGATGGCGCTGGGACTTGCCCTATTGCTCACGGCCGCTGGCCTGTTTCGGCGTCGAGGCACGACCGTCGATCCCACCCTGGCCCCGGATAAGCTAGTCACCGAGGGGCTGTACCGGCTGAGCCGCAATCCCATGTACCTGGGCATGCTGCTGGCGCTCATCGGCTTGCAGCTCGCCGCCAATTCCCTGGTCGGCCTGATCCTGCCCCAAGGCTTCTTCCTGTATATGGAACGCGTCGTGATCCCGCGCGAGGAGGCGGTGGTGGAGGCGGTGTTCGGCGAGGCTTACCGTGACTACAAGAAAGCCGCCGGGCGCTGGCTGACGCGGCCTGGGCGAGGCTGATGCCTCTGGAGAAGAGATGGTGGGCCCCTGAGAGTCGAACCCAGCACCAACGGATTATGAGTCGCAGCTGTGGGGGCCCTTCGTGGCGAGTTCAGTTACCGCCGTTTCCTTGCACCTCGGCCTCTCGCCTTAACGAGGCGCGGCGCTTGCGCAAGCTGCCGCCCGCTAACAAGACATCGAGCTGAGGCCCACTGATACCGCTGAACAGCACCTGCCCGGCGCCGGCCGAGAGCCGCAGTGCACGCATATGCTCGATCAGGGGGCGGCCCTGCCAGTTGAGCAGGGCCTTGTCGCTACCCATGCGCGAGGACCGGCCTCCGGCCAGTACCACGCCCAGGCAGTGCATGGGCTCAGTGGGCATGGCCATGGTGCACGTCTGCGGCTTCGCCGTGTGCATGCGGTTCGCAGAGCGAACAGCCCTCGCTCCACGCGCTGTCGCCGTCCTCGAAATGCTGCTGTTTCCAGATGGGCGCGCGGTGCTTGACCGCCTCGATGACCTGGCGGCAGGCGCGAAAGGCGGCGTCGCGGTGCGGCGTGCCCACCGCGACGACGACCGCGTGGTCGCCGATGGCGAGTCGGCCGTGCGCATGGGCGACATAGACCTTGACCTCGGGACCGAACTCAGCGGCGGCCTGTTGTGCGATGGACTTGAACATGGTTAGGGCCAGGGCATCGAACATGTCGTAACTGATGCCGGTCACTTGCCGGTCGTGATTCAAATGGCGCACGCGGCCCAGAAACAGGGCGATGCCGCCAAGGCCGGGATCGGAGATGAAATCCAAGGCCTCGGCCAGATCCAGCCGGCCGGTGGCGATATCGGTGACCGCGCAGAATATCGGATCCATGGCTTACCGGCACTTAAAGTCGCCGGCGTTTCCGGCATTACCGCCCAAACATTGGCGTCGAGCATGGGCAGGATGCGGAAGGACTCCTGGCCAGGCAGTAAACGCAGGCTCAGGCGGCCTTCGCCGTCGAGGCACAGACTGGCCTTTTAGAAAAAGCGCAGGCCGGATTTGTTGACGGCTTCATGGGCCAGTGGCACGCGCAAGGCACGCTCCCGTGGTAAGCCCAGCTGCGTCCGCAAGGCGGGTTCCACGAAGAAGCGTAGACCGACGGACTGTGCCGCGGTGAAACGGAAAAACCACCGCGCCCCGGTCATCCGGGGCGCGGCTAGAGGCCTTCAGTATGCCGCCTGGGCCTGGGGCGATACCGCATGCCCCCGCCAGGATGCCACCATCCAGCCGTCGAACGAAAATCGGCCGCAGCCAAACACGGCGAGCATGGCGCAGAACCAGCCCCACAGCACATGATCCTTGATGCCCGCCGCGCTGATGTCGGGGTAACTGATCGCGGCCACCAGATTTAGCGCCAATAGGCCCAGGGCCGCGAATCGGCCGCCAAAGCCCAATACTAATAAGGAAGGAAAAACTATCTCCCCCGCAGTGCCCAGCCATGCGGCGAGGGTGGGGGAAAGCCAGGGCACGGCGTACTCGTACTCGAACAACATCAGGGTGCTGTCCCAGGCCTGCAGTTTGAGTAAGCCGGCCCGTAAGAAGATATCCGCCAGGATCAGGCGCAAGGCCAACAGAAATATCGCCTGCATCCAGCCGTCCAGAGGCATCATCCATCCATGCAGGCGTCTGACCGGGGCGTTCAATATTGCCATCACTCCATTTCTCCATCGTCAGTGATTCGCAGCAAGGCGCCGGCGTCGAACAGGCGCGATAACAGCGACAGTAAGTCAAACCCGGGCCAGCGGGTCAGGGTCGCTTCCGTCGCCGCCATCATGGATGGCGAGTCTTGCAGCCGAGCAACCCAGGCACACTCGTCCGCCCGCAGTCCCAGGAGCTGCACCGAGCCTGTCTGTGCCACCAGCAACAAGCCCTCGCATTCACCATCCGCCGAGAAATACTCGCACAGCGGAAAACCGGTCGCATCGGACGCCTGCGCCATAAATGCCTCGGCGAGTTCGGTGTATGCCGGCTCGTCGCCGATGAAGCACGCCGCCTGCGGCGCCAGTGAAAGACGCAGCCCCAGCCAATGTTCCGGCGCCAATGCCGTGCTGTCGGCACGAGTCCACGCGGGATGGGCGGTCTTTCTCGGCAGTTGATCCAGCAGCCACTCGCAGCGCGCGAGATCAGCGAGCCAAGCCGCATCGTCTCTGTGCATCTCTGCCGCCGTGTCTCGAAGCACAGCGGGAAAATCCGCGCCGTATTCGCCAAGATCCCCGGAGCGAGGCGGATAGTCGCGCAAGCAGCGGACGGCGGCGCGATGAAACAGGGACGTGCCGGCATGGCGCAGGCTGAGCGGATAGGACAGCGATAAGGCCTGGATTAGCGTCGCTCGGGAGTTGTTGACATAGACCGCCAGCGCCTGAGCGCCGCTACGCTGGCCTCCTTGCCAACCTGCGACTGCCGTCGCGTAACGTATCGCATCCTCGGGTTGGCGCAAGGCGCCGATCCAAGCCCGTTGGCATTCCGCGAGCGTGGGCATCATTACGCGGCCTGCTTCAGCAGGCGCTGCGCTCGGGAAGCGTGCGCCACCAATTCTTCCAGCGCCGGCAAGTCCTGGTCCCATTCGACGATGGTGGGTAGTGGGCCGAATCGCCGCAAGGCCGTCTCGTACAGTGCCCAGACCGGCTCGGGTACCGGCGTGGCGTGAGTATCGATCCATGCGCCGGCTATTTCGCTGGGACCGGCCAGGTGAAACTCCACCACGCTGGCGTGTGGAATAGTCTCCAAAAAATCCAGCGGCGCATCGCCGTGATTGAGTTGGTTGACATGCAGATTATTGAGATCGACCAGCAGCTTGCAGCCGGTGCGTAGGCTCAGCTCGCTTAAAAAGCTGGCTTCGCTCATCTCGGCCTGCGTCCAACGGGCATAGGCGGAAATATTTTCCACGGCAATCACGGTGCCAATGGCTTCTTGAACCTGTTGCACATTGCGCGAAACTGTCTGCAAGGCTTCTTTGGTCATGGGCAGCGGCAGCAAGTCGGGCACGCTGATACCGTCGGCGCGGTTCCAGGCCAGGTGCTCGGAAACCAGGCTCGGCTTGTAGCGCCGAATTTGTCGCGCGATTTTGGCCAGATGCAGCGGATCCATGCCCTGCGCGGAACCCAGGGAAAGGCCGACCCCATGCAAGGAGAATGCATAATCGCCGCGCAATGCTTCCAGGCGCCGGTGCACACTCGGCGATAAGCCAAAGAGATTTTCCGTGTGCAGTTCGAGCAGACCGACATCCGGTCTCTGCGCCTCAAAATCCGCTAAATGCGCAAAGCGCAGACCCACGCCAGCTAGTAGCGGCGTGGGTTTGCGCAGAGAACCAGGGAAGCTAGTGCTCACCGAGATTAGCTCTTGGCTTTGTCCATGGCTTTCAAGCTGCCGCCGACGATCTTTTCGCAGGCGCCGGTCGGCACATAAACCCATTCTTCGGCATTGCCGTCCTGAGCCGCCTGGCCAGCGCAGGAATGCTTGCTGGTGCCGCAATCGTTTTTACCAGCCTTGGCGATGCCGGCGCATTTTTCCATGCCGGGCTTGGCCGCTTGAGCGGGAAGGGCGGTGGCCACGGCGGCGACACAGGCCATCGCCAGGGCGGTTTGCTTGATCAGGTTGCGAGCGTCGCTCATCGTTGTCTCTCCGTAAGGTGGCCAGGAAGTCCCTGACATCGCAATAGACCGGAGGGCAACGCGATTTCTCTCGCGGATTTGTTGCGAGCTGCCAAATATTTTTTCTGCGATGGGGGAGGGGAAGTTGCAATTTGAGAGGTTGGTCACAAATATTTGAGGGTTTGTGAATATTTGTTGCCCCCCCTTGTAACGAACGCAGATCTCGTGCTTCACTCGCCGCCGGAAAAAGCTACCAATGAAATGGACGCCAACATGCAAGCCAAAAAAACGCTGAAATGCGCAATGGTCATCGCCGGAATGATCGGCGCGCTCGCTCTCTCCCCCGTCAGCCTGGCCGATGCCGCCAAGCCGAAATCCGGCCAGCAGGTATACGACAGCACTTGCGCCATGTGCCATTCCTCCGGTGCCGCCGGCGCGCCGAAATTCGGCGACAAAGCCGCCTGGCAAGCCCGTGCCGCCAAGGGGGCGGACGTACTCAAGGCCAATGCGCTGAAGGGCATTAATGTCATGCCCCCCAAGGGCACTTGCATGAGTTGCACGGACGATGAGGTTAAGGCTGCCGTCGACTACATGGTTTCCAAGAGCCAGTAACGCCGCCGCGAGTCCACAACGCCCAAGACAGACGGATGGGGGCAGGGGAGATCCTGCTCCATGGGTTCGTGCACCCTCGAGATCCTGAAACTCGGCTCGGGCATCGACCCACAGCGGCCGTGGTAATGCATGAGTGAATCGTATCCTTCTCCATTGGTGCAATGGGCATGGGTAAGGGTGAGTCTTGGTCGCGGGAATGAGGTTTGCTCGCTGGCAACTCGCGACGGGCGGCTTACAGCAATTTGCAGCAATTTGAGCCTACCGAGCCAACGAATTTATCGAGTCAAAAGGAATATGCGAATGAGCGAATCGGCGTCCACTTCCGAACATTTTTGCCTGTCGCGCCGCCAGATGCTACTGGCGGGGGCGACAACCCTGATCATGACCTCCATCCCTGGCCTTGTCGGGGCGGTTTCCTTGAAGGGGAAGCGCTTCGAGCGCAAGGCCATCGCCAAGCTGAGCCAACTCAAGACGGACGAGCCTATCGAGTTTCGCTACCCCTTCGACGACATGCTGTCGTCGAACCTGCTGGTGAAACTGGGCACGGAAGGCGGCGGCGGCGTCGGCCCGGCCAAGGACGTGGTGGCCTTCAGCCATTTCTGCACGCACATGGGCGGTCCCCTGCATGGCGCCTATAAAGGGGAATACAAGGCGATCGGCCCCTGTCCCATGCATTTGACGACCTTCGACTTGACCAGGCATGGCATGGTCATCGCCGGTCATGCCACCGAATCCTTGCCGCAGGTCATGCTGGAAGTCGAAGGCGACGACATCTATGCCGTCGGCATCATGGGCCTGGTTTACGGCCGCCACTCCAATCTCGGTTGAGGGAAGGAACTCATGGAAAAGTACGAAGAGCACAATGATCACGTTCCCTTGCCGCCCAAGGACGCCGAGGTCTTCACGACCGCGTGCGAATACTGCGTCGTCGCTTGCGGCTACAAGGTCTACCGTTGGCCGGTAGGTAAAGAGGGTGGGCCGACGGCGGGCGAAAATGCCCTCAAGGCGGATTATCCGGTTGCCATGATGAGCGGCAAGTGGATCAGCCCGAACCAGCACAATGTCGTTTCGGTCAATGGCAAGCCTCACCATATCGCCGTGATCCCGGATAGCGAAATCCAGGTCGTCAACGTCGGCGGCGATCACAGCATACGCGGCGGCACCATTGCCAAGAAATGCTACAACCCCGACTCGCTGACTTCCGACCGCTTGCTCTATCCCATGGTGCGCGTCGACGGCAAATTGCAACGCGTGTCCTGGGATGTGGCCCTGGATCTGGTGGCCAACATCTCCCGCTATGTCATCGACAAGCATGGCGAAGATGCCTGGGCCATGAAGATGTTCTCCTATCAGTATTTCGAGAACACCTATGCCCTGACCAAGCTGGCCTTGCGCGATGTGCGCACGGCGGCCTTCGCCGTTCATGACCAGCCGACCGGCGCCGGCTCCGATACCCCCGGCATGACCGATGCCGGCATCGAGCCGTTTTCCAGCAGCTACGAGGACATGTCCATCGCCGACACCTTGTTCCTGTCCGGAACCGACCCCTTCGAGACCAAGACCATCGTGTTCAACGAGTGGATCATGAAGGGCATCCGCAATGGCATGAAGGTGATCTACGTCCTGCCGCGCAAGACCACGGGCGTCGCCTTTGCCGAGAAGAACGGCGGCATGCTGCTGCAGGTCATTCCCGGCACGGACACGATCCTGCAACTGGCCATCGCCCGCGTCATCGTCGAGAACGGTTGGGAAGACAAGGATTTCCTCCGCGACCACATCAACAATCGCGCCGAGAGCGACACCGAAACCTTCCAGGCCGATGGCTTCGATGATTACAAGCGCTGGCTGCTGTCGGTTCCCTATGCCAAGCTCGACGAGGCCGTGCGCGTCACCGGCGTGCCGGCCGAGAAAATTCGCCTGGCGGCGGAGTGGATGGCCAAGCCCAAGGCTGACGGCACCCGCCCCAAGACCTCGATCAATTTCGAGAAGGGCAATTACTGGTCGAATAATTACCTGAACACCGCCTCTCTGGCCTCCCTGGGCTTGATTTGCGGCGCCGGCAATCGGCCCGGCCAGGTCATCTCGCGCCTGGGCGGTCACCAGCGCGGCATGATGGAAGGCGGCAATTATCCTTGGGAAAAGGTCGCCGAAAAGTTCCCCGGCCGGCTCAAGAAGCCCGTGGACCTCGACCGCTGGATGGAAATGGGCAAGGCCCGCTTTACCTATGTGGTCGGCACGACCTGGGTGCAGGCCATGACCGCCTCGTCCGGCTTGCGCGAGAGCCTGCAGAAACTCACGCGCGGCAATCCGCATCAGCCGACCAGCTTGGATCCGGCGCATCTGCTCGCGGTGCTCAAGCAGCGCGTGGACAGCGGCGGCATGGTGCTCGTGGATCAGGACATCTACCCGGTGGCGCCCGTTGGCACCGAGTTCGCCGACATCGTCCTGCCGGCCTCCGGTTGGGGCGAACAGGACCTGACGCGTGCCAACGGCGAACGGCGCATCCGCCTGTATTCCAAGTTTTACGATGCACCGGGCGAAGCCAAGGCCGACTGGTGGATCGCCGCCCAGATCGGCAAGCGCATGGGCTATTCCGGCTTCGACTGGAAAGACAGCAACGAGATCTTCGAAGAGGCCGCCTGGCACGGGCGTAGCGGCGTGACCAGCTATTTGCAGCTCGTCGAATTCGCCAAGACCCACGGCAAGTCCGGCCATCAGATGCTGCGGGAATTCGGCACGACCGGTATCCAGGCGCCGGTGCGCTGGGAAGACGGCAAGCTGGTGGGCACGCAGCGCCTGCAGGATTCGACGCTCAAGCTGGGCACGCCCATGGGCGCGACGCCGTTCACCGGCAATATCCTGCGCTTCTTCGGCACGACCTCCGGCAAGGCCAATCTGCTCAAGACGCCCTGGGAGCTGTTCGCCGACTTTTACGAGCACATCAAGCCCCAGGACGACGAGCTCTGGGTGACGACGGGCCGCATCAACGAGTTCTGGCAGTCCGGCTTCGACGACAAGAAGCGCCGGGAATACCAGAAGCAGCGTTGGCCGCACAACTTCATCGAACTGCATCCGGACGATGCCAAGGCGCGCGGCATCGAGAGCGGCGACATGCTCCTAGTGTGGTCGGATCGGGTGCCAGTGCAGACCGGCGGCTTCATGGAATACTCCGAGGAAGCCCGGGGTGTCGTGCGCGTCGAAGATGGTGACAAGTCAGTGCAGAGCGATCCGCTGTTCGACACCTTCGGCGGCCCGGCGAGTGTTGGCGAGAACCTCTCCGCCGATCAGGTCGATGATGCCGTCCAGGACGACACGCTGCTTGCCACGGTACGTAAAGCCGAGTCGCTTGAGATCCGCCCCCTGGATCGCGAGCCCACTGCCGCCGAGGCGATCCGCGTCGGTTGGGACGATGTCGAGCCCATGACCTTCAGCGCCTTGCAGAAGGCCGGTCATATCAAGCATATCCATGGCGATTTCCGCGCCGTGGCGCTAGTGACCGATGCCATCCGTCCCGGCGTGGCCTTTACCTATTTCCTCGACACCGAGAATCCGGGTAATTCCCTGGCGCCGCGCGTGCTCGACCCGGTCAGCCAACGCTACCGATTCAAGCTCGGCGTCGGCCGGCTGAAGAAACTCGGCGAGTCGGAATACAAGAACGACTTCACCCGCATGAGCCTTGCTCCGCGCCACATCGTTTGATGCCGGGGGCATCAGGAGAATCGTCATGATGAAAAAATCCCTGCTCTTGTCCATGTTCGCCACCCTGGTCTCGGGGATGGCCTCGGCGGCCGAGCCGCGCAACGAGCCCGTCCAGGAGGACCCGATCCTCAAGACCGTCAAGCCCAAGACCGACCAGGTTTCGGAACGGGCCTTGCCGACCGATTTGCCGCAAGGTGTGGACAGCCGCGTGCAAGAGGATCCGCTGCTCAAGTCGGCGGCTGAGCCGAAGCCGGCAAAATCCGCCCCGGCGCCTGCAGAAAAGCCCTCGGCGATGCCGGATGCGGCTCCCGAAACCAAGGCTTCCAGTGCCAAGCCGGAGCTAAAGGCATCGGTCCGGGAAACGCCTAGCGAAAAACCGGTTGAGGAAAAGCCGGCCAAGAAGAAGGACTCGAAGGTTCAGGAGGATCCGCTGCTGCAGACCTTGGAACCGAACTAAGCCACCGGGCCGGCGCGGGAATCGCGTTGGCCCGAATCATCCCGGAAAACGCCCGAACTCGGGGCCACTGCCTGGCCCGGGGTTCCTTACACCGAAATTTTGCGATCCGACCTCCATTTATTGAAAGGAAACCACCATGTCGAAGTACGCAGTGACCCTCGCCGCCGCCGTGTTATCCGCGATGGCCGCGCCCGATGCCCTGGCCAAGACCTCCTTCGGGGGTATCATCTTCACCGACCTGTACAGCATCAACCGCGATGATGCGAGCAACAGCGGCGGCCTCGTCAACGGCGCCGCCCCCGATGCCGACGACTACCACGGCAGCAAGCTGGAATTGCCCAATATCACGCGTCTGCGTGCTTCCTGGAGCAATGAAGACAACCTCGGCATGTACATCGAAATGGGCATAGGCGGCGCCAGTGGCGCGACTGGCGTCAACACCCGCCAGGCCTATGGCACCTACAAGATCAACGATCGTTGGCAGATCCTCGCCGGCCAGTCGTCCTCGCCGTTCTCGCCGCTGTTTCCCAGCCAGCTGATCGGCAACAACGCGCCGGCCAGCGCCTCCAACACCCCGGCCGCGGTCGGCGGCAGCCACAACACCGGCAAGGGTTATGGCGATCTGGACGCGGGCCGCAATCCGCAGCTGCGCGCGACCTACACCTTCCCGGATCAGCACGGCGCCATCGCCGTCGCGCTGTTCGACCCGAACCAGGGCAAGGAGCTCGACCTGCCCGCCGAACTCGCCACCAAGCCGGCGCGCGAATCCTCCCTGCCGCGCCTCGATGTGGGCGCCGCCTTCAACTATTACGACGTGCGCATTTTCCCCGGCTTCTCCTACCAGAAGCAGGGCTACAACGGCGTGAAATCCGGCAGCGACGACGAGGTCACCACCTGGGCGGCGTCCCTGGGTGTGCAGACCGGCGTCGGTCCCTTCGAGGCCTCTGCGGAATACAACATCGGCAGCAACTGGCGCAATGCCGGCTATTCCCTGGCCAATAGCGCGGCGGCTCTGGGCAGCGGCGCTCGTCTCTTCGTCGATGGCGCGAACACCGAAATCGGCGACACCGACAACCAGAGCTACTGGGTCGATCTCGGCTGGCGCTTCACCACCAAGAACACCTCCAGCGTGCTGCACCTGGTTTACGGCGCGATGGAGAGCGAAGCCGATGGCGCGAAGACGGCGGCACAGCGTGCCGATCACGACAGCACCATGCTCGGCCTGAGCTGGCCCATCGAAACGCCGTGGATGGCACGCGGCCTGACCATCCGTCCGGAAATCTTCGTCTACGACGAAGGTAAGAGCACCCAGGGCGTGAACTCCGTCGACTACGGCAAGGAAACCATTGCCGGCGTGCAGATGCAGTTCACGTTCTGATTGACCGACGCCTGCGCCCCAAAGCCTGAACTCTCCCCGGGCTTTGGGGCGTGGTAACGGAAGTTTTCGCCTTCGTGCACGAGCGAATACGACGAATGGAATCCCGGACATGCTAAAAGACCGCTTCGGGCGCGTGGTGAATTATCTGCGCATCTCGGTCACCGATCGCTGCGACTTCCGTTGCGTGTATTGCATGAGCGAAGACATGCAGTTCCTGCCCCGTGCACAGCTGCTGACCCTGGAAGAAATCGCTACCGTCGCGCGTGCCTTCGTCGAACTGGGCGTCAGCAAGATCCGCCTCACCGGCGGCGAACCCCTGGTTCGCCACAATGTGCTCTGGCTGTGCGAGGAGCTGGGCGCGATGCCAGGATTGAAGGAACTGGTGCTGACGACCAACGGTTCGCAATTGCACAAGATGGCAGGCTCCCTGAAATCCGCTGGCGTGCGCCGTCTCAATGTCTCCATCGACACGCTGGATGCGGAGCGCTTTCGCGAGCTGACCCGCGTCGGCGATCTGGATACCGTTCTCAAGGGAATCGAGTCGGCACGGGCGCAGGGTTTCGAGCGCATCAAGCTCAATTGCGTCGTGCTCAAGGGACGCAATGACCACGAGATCCTGGATCTCGTCGAGTACGCGGCCGCAGGGGGCCTGGATATTTCCTTCATCGAGGAAATGCCCTTAGGGCGGATCAGCGAGCACGATCGCGCCAGAACCCATATGTCCAGCGAGGAGATCCGCCGGCATATCGAGTCACGGCATGCCTTGATTCCGAGCACCGAATCCACCGGCGGGCCATCGCGCTATTTCCGCCTGGCGGGAAGCGATTCGCGCATCGGCTTCATCTCGCCGCTCAGCCACAATTTCTGCGGCAGCTGCAACCGGGTGCGCCTGACGGCCGAGGGCCGTCTACTGCTCTGCCTCGGCAATGAACACTCCCTGGACCTACGGCGCGTCGTGCGCGCCCATCCCGGTGACACGGAGGCATTGAAATCGGCCATTTTGGCCGCGATGGAGCTGAAACCGGAGCGGCATCATTTCGACGTCGCCAGCGACGTGCAAATCCTGCGCTTTATGAGCATGACCGGCGGCTGACCCGAGCCGCCGCCACTATACCACGGCGGACAAGGCGAGATTTCCCGCCAAGACATCCCCCAGCTTGCGCACGGTCGCGAGATCCGGGGCGATGATGCCCACCGTACCGCCGACCACATGGCGCAACTCGCCCTGCCAGTCGCCCACGGCGAAATGGGCAGGACCGACATCCTGTCCCACCAGAAACACCACGGCGCGCCGAGTATCCACTTCAAACACCAGATGCGCGGCGTTGTGGCCCTGCAAGTGGCATAAATCGGCGCGCAACAGCGGCGGCAGGTCGGCCCTGCGTGTCCCGCCCAGATCGGCCAGGGCGCGCTCAAAGCGAGCGGGGGCCTCGGGATCGCCGGGGCGCAAGTGCTCCGGATCGGCCTCGAAATGCTCGGTCATGAGCTTCGCCCAGTCCTGTGCCGACAGCGGAGCCGGCTTTTGACGCAGCCAGGACGCGGCACCCAGGCCGCCAAGCGCGATGCTGGCGGCTAGGCCCAAGCCGAAGCGGCGTCGGCTGCGGTCAAAGCCTTTCTCGGCGAGCACGCGCTCCGCTAGGCACGCGCTCTGGGTCGTCGCGAAGGCCTTGCGCAGCAGGGCGTCGTTATGATGCAGCGAACCCAGGAAGGCCTGGCAGGAGGTGCAGCCTCCCACATGGGCTTGCGCCTCGGCGGGCAGGCGCGCCGGATCGACGAGGGCCGCGTGGCGAACGGTTTGGCAATTCATCGCGCTCTCCGCTGGAAGGGGACAACCGTGCAAGCCGGGGTTTCTGATTCCGCCGCGCTCGCCAGGGCACGGCGCGCGCGCAGCAAGCGATTGGCGACGGCGGCGTCGGTGATCCCCAGGAGCGTGGCGATTTCGAGCGTGGAATAACCGAAATGCAGCTGGAGGATCAAGACTTCCCGGTAGGCCGCCGGCAGGGCGTCCAGTCGGCGCTCGGCATCCAGGACGCCGTCCAGATCATGGGCTTCCTGCGTCAACTCGGCATCCGTGAGGCCATGCTCGGGATCGTCCAGGCTGAGTTCCTGAGCCGCCTTGCCATCGCGGAAGTGCTCACGGCGCAAGGTGGTCAAGAGCCAGGCTTTGGCCGAACCCAGTTTGCGCAATGAACCAAAGCCGCTCCACGAGCGCAGCAGGGTCTCCTGCACCAGATCTTCGGCGCGATGGGGATCACGGCAGAGGAAGCGGGCATACCGGTAGAGATCGTCCGCGTAGGCGGCCACCAGGGCGGTGAAATCGGCGTGCGGGCTCATGCGCTCAGTGCCTTGGCTGTCACGAAGGGCTGGCATCTTAGCGCCTCCCGACGCACTTGACGAGCCTGTTCAGTTGTGTCGAAAAGATGAAAGCAACTCTTTGTGTGTTTGGGTACAGGCTTGCCGGTTGGACTCAAACCGCCACGCTCAGCAGGACCCAGGAATCGGGCAGCAGTTCAAGGATTCGAGCTTCCAGCCATTTGTCGCCCCCGGTGAGGATGGCTAGCCCCAAACCGCCCATGACGACACCGAAGACCCGCTTGACGCGCTCGGCGCGGCTCAGCGCCCAGTCGCGCAGCCGACCGAAACCCCGTCGCGACGCATAGCCGGCGGCGATCAGGGGCAGGGCTGCGCCCAGGCCGAACAGACCGAGCAGCAAGGCGCCTTGTCCGGCCTGGCCCTCGCTTGCCACCAGGGTCAGCGCGGCGGCGAGCAGGGGGCCCGAACAGGGACTCCAGACCATGCCGAGCAGGGCGCCCAGGGCGAAGGCGCCGCTCAGGGAATTGCCGCGCAGGCGTGCCGTGGCGTCGCCGGCCAGACTGGCGATGGGTGTCATCAGGGTGCTGAAGCGCCGGCTCAGGGCCGGCACCAGGAGCACCAAGGCCAAGGCGATCAATAGCCAGGAACCGACGACGCGCAGGCCGTCGCCGTCGATGCCCAGCGCCGGGCCGAACAGGCCGACCACGGCGCCGAGCAGCGCGAAGGACAGCGACATGCCCAGGCCCATGGCCACCGGCGCCCAGCGGTTCGCCTGCATGGCGCCGCCCACCACCAGGGGTAGCAGCGGCAAGACACAGGGCGACAGCGTCGTCAGGCTGCCGGCGGTCAAACTGAGCCCGAGCTGGGCGAGGGGAAAGGTCGTGTCCATGGCGCGCTCCTCGAATTACGGTGAAAGTCGCCTAGCGACGACTGCCTTGTTCTCCTCCCCCTTCGGGAGGGAGGGTGGCGCGAAGCGCCGGGAGAGGGGGCATGTCGCGAAGCGACATGCCAGTGCGAATTACAGGGCGGTACGGAGGGCGGTTTCGAGCTTGGCCGCATCGGTCTCGCCCATCAGGCGCGCGGTTTCCTTGTCGCCGTGGTAGACGATCAGGGTCGATTGCTTGCGCACTTGGTGTGCCTGCTTCAGGGCCTCTTCCTTGTCGTAATCGGCCACGAACACGGTGAGGTCCAGGGACTTGTCGGCTTTCAGCTCGTTCAGGACCCTCTCCTGAGCACGGCAGGTCGCGCACCAGCCGGCGTGAAAGTGCAGGGCGACGGGCTTGCCGTCCTTCTGCGCGGCGGCGAGGGCACTCGCCGAATAGGGGGCGACTTCCAGGGCATGGGCGAGACTGCCGATGAGACCCAGGCCGGCAGCGAAGAGCCAGTGCGCGATTTTCATGTGAACACTCCTATGGACTGTGAACCGCCACGAGGGTGGCGGAGAGGTAGGGCGGCCGATCGGGGGAGATCAGACCGCCGGAAGAAAGCGCAGGCCATCGCCCAACGCAGCGTGGAACTGCCGCAGACTCTGTGCGTGGCGGGCCAGGACGCCGACAGTACCGCCTGAAACCGGTTGCAACTCGCCATACCAGCCAGCGACTTTGAAGTGCGCATCGATCCGCTCATGGGGCAGCAGAAAAACCACGACGCGCTCGTCGGGCAATTCGAACACCAGGTGTGCCGCCGTCCGGTGCTTGAGTTTGCACAACCCGGCGCGTACCACGGGGGGGAGCGTCACCTGGAGTTCGCCGCCCAGATCGGCCAGGGCGCGTGCCAAGCGGTTACCCGCCTCGGGGTCGGCCGGCCGCAGATGTTCGGGATCGTCTTCGAAGTGCTGGCTGAGCGCATCGACCCAGAGCTGATCCGAACCCGCTTGCGCGCTTAGGCGCAGCCACTGCGCGCCGCCCAAGACGGCAAAGCCGATGCCCGCCGCCAATCCCAGACCGAAATGCCGGCGGCTGCGGTCGACGCCGGCGTCGGCGAGAACGCGCGCCTGTAGCCCGTCGCTCTTCGTGGCGACAAGGGCTGCGCGCAGCAGCGCATCGTTGTGGCGTAGGGATTTGAGGGCCGCCTGACAGCGCGGACAACGCTCGGCATGGTTCAGGGCCTCGGGCGGCAGGTGCTGCGGATCGATCAGCGCCAGACGCTGAAAAGACGGACAGTTCATAGGGACCTCCTGCGGAAGGGCACCACCGTGCCATCCTGCGGCTCGGCCAGGGCGGAGAGGGCGCGCCGGGCACGCAATAGGCGGTTGGCAACGGCCGGCTCGGTGATGCCGAGCACAGCGGCGATTTCCAGCGTGGAATAGCCGAAATGCAGTTGCAGCATCAGCACCTCGCGATAGGTTTCGGGGAGCCGGCCGAGACAACGCTCGGCATCGAGCACGCTGTCCATTTCGTGGATGTGTTGCAGGGCCGCTTCGGCCCCGAAGTCCAGTTCGGGATCGTCCAGGCTCAAGTCTTGGCTCGGCGCGCCCTCCCGGAACAGCTCGCGGCGTAGCGTAGTGAGCAACCAGGCCTTGGCCGATCCCGTTTCGCGCAGCTTGGGGAAGGCCCGCCAGGAGCGCAGCAGCGTCTCTTGCACCAAATCCTCGGCTCGGTGCGAATCGCGGCACAGCCAATGCGCGTAGCGGAAGAGGTCGCCCGCGTAGGTGCGCACCAAGGCCGTGAAATCGGCATGCAGGCTCATGCGCCACTTTCCATGCCGGCGATGGGAAAGGCGACGTAGTCACCGCACTCGACAAGATCGGCTTCCAACACTTCTATCACTCTTATGCCCGAACGAATTTCGTGCTACTGCTGCAATAGACCGGGACTCCGGCCGAATTCTCTCGCTGTGATCGGCGGCGTGTCACAGGCGAAGCCGTGCCAAGTCTGACTTATGCATAACACTACTAGCCTTGAGGTGCGGCTTAGGGCCGTTCTGCCGGGAGTTAACTGGACGACCTGGGAAACGGCGGAGGAGGGAGGCAGGACCCAGAAGATCGCCCAGGCAGCCAAGCGCATCGCGGAACACCTAGAGGAAGTGCGCAGGCAGGGGGAGTGCCGGTTGTCTGTGAAGGAGTTCAGGGGAGCGATTGGTGAGCTTCAAGTGAGCCGGCAGACCTGGACGGCTGCCCGTAGCTTGGCCCTGGTGCTGGCCCCTGGTTGGTGCTTGGAGGAACATTCCGTGGTCTGGCGTGGGGAGGGGCTACCGGAGGCAGCTTGATGGGGGGCCAGGCGGTGAACCATGGTTCAACTATGGTTCAATGGTGGTGCTCAATTGGGGCCATGTCGCATTACTGCGAGCAAGCGCCAAGGCAATCGGCTAGACTGTTCTTGAGGCTGCAAGAGCCTGTAATCGCTTGATTCTGATGGCTAAACGCCGTGTTAGGCTCGAAGGCCCCCGGAAGGGAAGGTGGTGGGCCCCCTGGGAGTCGAACCCAGCACCAACGGATTATGAGTCCGCTGCTCTAACCAACATGAGCTAGAGGCCCGCGAGAAGGGCCTGAATTATAACAAGATCCGATTTTTAGGCCAGCGCCAAAACGCAAAAGGGCGAAGTTTTGCTTCGCCCTTTTCGCCAATACACGGCCCTCGGGCTCATTCGTCCAGGAAGCTGCGCAGGCGTTCCGAGCGCGAGGGGTGGCGCAGTTTGCGCAGGGCCTTGGCCTCGATCTGGCGGATGCGCTCGCGGGTCACGTCGAACTGCTTGCCGACTTCCTCGAGGGTGTGGTCGGTGTTCATCTCGATGCCGAAGCGCATGCGCAGGACCTTGGCTTCCCTCGCGGTGAGGCCGGCCAGGACTTCGCGGGTGGCCTCGCGCAGGGCCTCGGAAGTGGCCGAGTCCACCGGGGAATCCTGGGTGGTGTCCTCGATGAAATCCCCCAGATGTGAGTCTTCATCGTCGCCGATGGGCGTCTCCATGGAGATCGGTTCCTTGGCGATCTTGAGCACCTTGCGGATCTTGTCCTCGGGCATTTCCATGCGGATGGCCAGCTCTTCCGGCGAGGCTTCGCGGCCCATTTCCTGGAGCATCTGGCGGCTGATGCGGTTCAGCTTGTTGATCGTTTCGATCATATGCACCGGGATGCGGATGGTGCGCGCCTGGTCGGCGATGGAGCGGGTGATGGCCTGGCGAATCCACCAGGTGGCGTAGGTCGAGAACTTGTAGCCACGGCGGTATTCGAACTTGTCCACCGCCTTCATCAGGCCGATGTTGCCTTCCTGGATCAGGTCGAGGAATTGCAGGCCGCGGTTGGTGTATTTCTTGGCGATGGAAATCACCAGGCGCAGGTTGGCCTCCACCATCTCCTTCTTGGCGCGGCGAGCCTTGGCCTCGCCGATGGAGATATTGCGGTTGGATTCCTTGATCTCGGCGACGCTCAGATGGGTCGCTTCTTCCAGCTCGCGCAGCTTTTTCTGGCAGCGCTGGATGTCCTCGGCCACGGCCTTCATGCCGGCGGCATGGGCGTCCTTGGACTTGATGTGCTTGTTGAGCCAGTCCGGATCGGCCTCGTGGCCGACGAAGCTCTGCACGAACACGGGCTTCGGCATCTTGGCCTTGCCCACGGCCAGCTTCATGATAAGGCGTTCCTGGACGCGCACGGTGTCCAGCATGTCGCGCATCTTGGTGACCAGCTTGTCGAACTGCTTGGGCACCAGGCGGAATTCCATGAAGTAACCGGCCAGATCCTGGATCAGCTTCTGGGTGGTCTTGTGCTTCTTACCGTGCTTGGCGATGGTCGCCTTCACCTCGTCGTAGCGCTTGCGCAGTTCGGTGAAGCGCTCGCGGGCTACTTCCGGGTCCGGGCCGGTATCGACTTCGTCTGTGCTCTCGCTGTCGCCGTCCTCGTCTTCCAGTTCTTCATCCGGCAGTTCCGAGCCGATATGGGTCGCGGCCGGGCCTTCGGTTTCCTCGGCGCTCGGGTCGGTCCAGCCGGCGATGATTTCGCCCAGGCGGGCCTCGCCGGCCTCGAAGCGATCGAATTCGTCCAGCAGATAGCTGATGGTCTCCGGGTACTCGGCCAGGGCGGTCAGCACCTGGTTGATGCCGTCCTCGATGCGCTTGGCGATGTCGATTTCGCCTTCGCGGGTCAGGAGTTCGACAGTACCCATTTCGCGCATGTACATGCGCACCGGGTCGGTGGTGCGACCGAATTCGGCGTCCACGGTGGACAGGGCGGCGGCGGCTTCTTCGGCCTCCACTTCGTCGGGCACGGCCGACTCGGAGAGCATGAGCGTGTCGAGGTCGGGGGCGGTTTCATAAACCTGGATGCCCATGTCCCCGATCATGCGGATGATGTCTTCAATCTGATCCGGATCGACGATGTCCGGCGGGAGGTGGTCGTTCACCTCGGCATAGGTCAGGTAACCCTGCTCCTTGCCTCGCGCGATAAGGAGTTTCAACTGCGACTGCTGCTGGGATTGCTCCATGGACCTCTTCCGAAATAAGTGGGATTCCCGTCAGCCCGGGGGCTGCAGGTTTCCTGTGGACGAATGCGGTGCGAAAACGCTCAATTATACAGGCTTGGGCGCTTTCCCGCTATGGCGAAGCTAGGCGCGGGAGGTAAGCAGCTGCGCCAGTTCGCGTTTTTCCTCCGGACTGAGGCCGGAGAGACGCGCCTTGGCCTGCAGGCGCTCGATGCCCTGGGCCCGCGCCTGGCCCAGCAGCTGGGCAATGGTGTCGAGGAGCTCTCTTTCCAAGGCGTCGTCGGGCAGCAAGGCCTCGCGGGCCGCCAGCTTGGTCAGGTGCTCGCCCTCGGTGGTGCCGCGCCAGCGCTCCAGGAGCTGGGCGGTCGAGGCTGCGGGCTGCTCGCGCAGGAAATCCAGTACCGAGCAGAGCAAGGGAAGGCCGGGCAGATGCAGCTCGCGCAACAGAGCCGTATCGGGCAGGCGCCGAGCCAGCTCGGGACGTTCCAGGAGGGCTTTCAGCGCTTTGCGCACCAGGGAGGGCTGCTGGCGCGCCTCGTGCTGGGCGTGATGGCGCTGCGGGGCGCGGGGCCGCTCCTCGACGGGGCGCTCGCCCATGCCCAGGCGGCGCTTAACCTCGTCGTCCAGCATCTGCCGGTAGATGGTGCCGGGGATACTGGATACCAGGGGATTGAGCTTGGCCAGGAGCTGGGCGCGGCCGTCCAGGCTCTTGATGTCGATGTCCTGGGCCAGCTTGTCGAACAGGAACTGGCTCAGGGGCATGGCCTCGCGCATCAGGGCCTCGAAGCCGTCCTTGCCGATCTGGCGCACCAGGCTGTCCGGATCCTCGCCCTCGGGCAGGAACATGAAGCGCACGGCGCGGCCGTCCTGGAGATTGGGCAGGGTGTTTTCCAGGGCACGCCAGCCGGCGGCGCGCCCGGCCCGGTCGCCGTCGAAGCAAAACACGATCTCCGAGACCGTGCGGAACAGGACCTGCACATGGTCCGAGGTGGTGGAGGTGCCCAGGGTGGCGACGGCATTGGTGATCCCGAACTGGGCCAGGGCCACCACGTCCATATAGCCCTCGACCACCAGCACGCGCTCCAGCTTGCGGTTAGCCTGGCGGGCTTCGTAGAGGCCGTAGAGCTCCCGGCCCTTGTGGAAGATCTCGGTTTCTGGCGAGTTGAGGTATTTCGGCTCGCTCTTGTCGAGTACGCGCCCGCCGAAGCCGATGACGCGGCCGCGCCGATCGCGGATGGGGAAGATGATGCGCGACCGGTAGAGGTCGTAGACCCGGCCGGACTCGTGCTGCTTGAGCAGGCCGCCGGCCAAGAGGAGCTTGCGCAGTTCCTGCTCGCGGCCCAGGCCATCGGCGAGACCGGTCCACTCGGAGGGGGAATAGCCTAGGCCAAAGCTCTTGGCCACTTCGCCCGATAGCCCGCGTTTCTTCAGGTAATCAATGGCTTGCGGCGCTTCGACATGGCTGCGCAACTGGCTCTGGAACCAGGTATTGGCCTGTTCCATGACCTCGTAGAGGCGCTTGTACTGGCCGCCGTCCTCACTCCCGCCGCCGCCCTCACGGGGCACCGGGATGTGCAGGCGCTCGGCCAGGGCTTCCACGGCATCGACGAAGGACAATCGATCGTATTCCATGACGAAGCCCAAGGCCGTGCCATGGGCGCCGCAGCCGAAGCAGTGGAAGAACTGCTTGTTGGGCACGACGCTGAAGGAGGGGGTCTTCTCGTTGTGGAAGGGACAGCAGGCGGTGTAGTCCTTGCCGGCCTTCTTGAGCGGCACGCGCTCGCCGATCAACTCGACGATGTCGGTGCGCGCCATGAGGTCGTCGATAAAGGACTGGGGGATTCTGCCGGCCATGGGTTCCTGAATGTGAGATGCCTAATCCGCCGTTCGTGGTGAGCTTGTCGAACCATGAACGGCGGGGCGCCGGAGGCCGACATCTATTCGCCCTTCGACAAGCTCAGGACGAACGGGGGTGAGGCAACCCGTTCGTCCAAAACCCAAAAACAAAAACGCCGGACAGTGTATCCGGCGTTTTCGTTGCGTACCAGCGAGGGCGCTTAGACGGCGAGCTTAGCCTTGATATGGACGCTGACGGCGCCCATGTCGGCCCGGCCCTGGACCTGGGGTTTGAGCCAAGCCATGAGCTTGCCCATCCCGGCCATGCCGGCTGCACCGGTCTCGGCGATACCCTTATCGATCAGCGCAAGCAGTTCCGCCTCGGTCAGCGCCTGGGGCAAATACCCCTGGATGACTGTGATTTCGGCCGCTTCTTTATCGGCAAGATCCTGACGGCCGGCGCTCTCGTATTGCTTGATCGATTCGCGACGCTGTTTGACCATCTTATCGAGGATGGCGAGCACGGCGGCATCGTCCAATTCGATACGCTGATCAACTTCGACCTGCTTCACGGCAGCCAGAACCAGGCGGATGACGCCTAAGCGCTCTTTTTCTTGAGCGCGCATCGCGTCCTTCATGCCGTCCTTGATCTGGGCGAGCAGGGTCGATTCAGTCATGGTCATCTACCGCGCTAACGCTTAGTACATGCGCGTCATGCGCGTGTTTTCGCGGTGCATCTTCTTGGCGTGGCGCTTCACGGCAGCGGCTTTCTTGCGCTTGCGCTCGGCGGTCGGCTTCTCGTAGAACTCGCGGGAACGGACTTCGGCCAGAAGACCGGCCTTTTCGCAGGCGCGCTTGAAGCGACGCAGGGCAACGTCAAACGGTTCGTTCTCTTTAACCTTGACAGCGGGCATTAAAATTCACCTCGGTGTTGAATGGATAGGACCTTGCCTAGAAAGGTCGCGGATTCTACTCCGAATTTACCCCCGATGCAAAGGGGGCCGTCGCCGCGCGGCCAGGCTCCGCGCTTTCCGGCTATACTGTGCGCCCTAGATTGTAGTTCCGGAACCGGTGTTTATGCGCGTATTGGGTATCGAATCTTCCTGCGACGAGACCGGCGTCGCCATCTACGACAGCGAGCGGGGTCTGATGGCGCACACGCTGTACAGCCAGATCGCCCTGCATGCCGAATACGGCGGCGTGGTGCCGGAGCTGGCCTCTCGCGACCATGTGCGCAAGACCCTGCCCCTGATCCGCGAGTGCTTCGACCAGGCCGGCTGCGATGCCGCCAGCATCGACGGCGTGGCCTTCACTGCCGGCCCGGGTCTGGTGGGCGCGCTCCTCGTGGGCGCCGCCATCGGCCGGAGCATGGCCTTCGCCTGGGGCGTGCCGGCCATCGGTGTGCACCATATGGAGGGGCATCTGCTGGCGCCGCTGCTGGAAGATGAGCAACCGGACTTCCCCTTCCTGGCCCTCCTGGTCTCGGGCGGGCATACGCTCTTGGTCGATGTCGAGGGCGTGGGTCGGTACCGCATCCTCGGCGAGTCCATCGACGATGCCGCCGGCGAGGCCTTCGACAAGACCGCCAAGATCATGGGCCTGCCCTATCCGGGCGGTCCTCACCTGGCGCGCCTGGCCGAGCGGGGCCGGCCCGGGCTCTACGCGTTTCCGCGCCCCATGTGCGACCGACCGGGCCTGGATTTCTCCTTCTCGGGCCTGAAGACCCATGCCGCCACGGCCATACGGCCGCGCCTGGGCGACGATCAGGCCATGGCCGATATCGCCCTGGCCTTCCAGGAGGCGGTGGTGGATACCCTGGCCATCAAGTGCAAGCGCGCCCTGAAGGCCACGGGCCGCAAGCGCCTGGTGATCGCCGGCGGGGTGAGCGCCAATGCCCATCTGCGCGAGCAGCTGAAGACTCTGATGGATAGCCTGAACGGCCGGGTCTACTACCCGCGCCCGGAATTCTGCACCGACAACGGCGCCATGATCGCCTATGCGGGCTGGCAGCGCCTCAAGGCGGGGGCGGCGGAGGGGCCGGGCATCACGGTCAGGCCGCGCTGGCCGATCGCGGAGCTGAGTGCGCCGTAGGCGGTTTGAATCTAGTCTAGGGTGGGGGTTAGCGCAGCGTAACCCGCCATCTTCGTTGACGTGTCCAGGAGAATGGCAGATTACGGCCTCCGGCCTAATCCGCCCCACGGCTAGGCCTCTTTCTTTTCCTTCTTCGCCCCAATCTTGTCTTCCTCACCCGCCAGGAGCTTCTGGATATTGCTCTTGTGGCGCCAGACGAGGGCGATGGACATAGCCAGGCAGGCCCAGGCGTAGGCCGGGTGCAGGAACCAGGCGAGGATGGGCGAGGCGATGGAGGCGGTGAGGGCGGCCAGGGAGGAGTAGCGGAACACCAGGGCCATGCCCAGCCAGACGCCCAGCAGTCCCAGGCCCAGGACCCAGTCCAGGGCCAGGATGGCGCCGGCGGCGGTGGCGACGCCCTTGCCGCCCTGGAAGCGGAAGAACACGGGGAAGAGATGGCCCAGGAAGGCGGCGACGGCGAGGATGCCGAGGCTCAATTCCTCCAGGCCGAAGGCCTTGCCGATCAGGACCGGGATCACGGCCTTCACGCTGTCGCCGACGAGGGTGATGAGGGCGGCCTTCTTGCCCCCCAGGCGCAGGACATTGGTGGCGCCGGGATTGCCCGAGCCCACCGTGCGCGGGTCCGGTAGGCCCATGAGCTTGCAGGTCACGATGGCGGTGGAGATGGAGCCAAACAGATAGGCGACGAGGGCCAGGGCCAGATCGAGCATGTTCATTGAGTCACTGCTTTCGCGTAAAAACGCCTAGTATAATCAGTTCGCTTTTCCCGGCCAGGATTAAAGGAAATGGATATCGTTAGCATCAGCGAGCTTACCGTCCCGACGCGCATCGGCGTCTTCGAGTGGGAAAAGCGCATCAAGCAGAACCTGGTCCTGGACCTGGAACTGGGCACCGACGTGGCGCGGGCGGCGGCCACGGATGCCATAGACGACGCCATCGACTACGGCGCCGTGGCGCTGCGGGTCACGGAACTCCTTGAGAACGGGCAGTTCCTGCTTATCGAGACCGTGGCGGAACGCGTGGCGCAGTTACTCCTGGCCGAGTTCGCCACGCCCTGGGTCAGGGTCCGGGTCGCCAAGCCGCGCATCCTGCGCAATGCCCGGGAAGTGGCCGTCACCATCGAGCGGCGCGCGGCATGAGCCGCTTGACGGTGCTCGGCACCGGCGATTCCACGGCCTTGGATTACTGGAACAGCGGTTATCTCATAACCGGGCTGTCCGGCCAGCGGCTCGCCATCGACGCCGGCTTCACCATCAAGTATGCCCTGCGCGAGCGGGGCATGTGCCTCGCCGCTCTGGACGCGGTGTTCATCACCCATCTCCATGGCGATCATGTGCACGGCCTGGAGCGCATCGGCTACGAGTCGCGCTACGGCTACGGCAAGCGCGTCAAGCTCCATGGCACGGCGGAAATCCTGCACAAGCTCTGGCACGAGTGCCTGTTCGGCACCATGGGCTATTCCAGTTCCGGTCAGAACAGCCTCTCGGATTTCTTCGAGCCGGTGGTGGTGGAGGACCAGGCTTTCCGCTTCGACGGCGTGAATTTTCGGCTGTTCCCCACGCCGCACACCGCCGGAAAGGACAGTTTCGGCCTGGTGCTTAACGACAAGCTCATCGTCACCGCCGATACCCGCTGCATGCCCTGGCTGGCCGAGGACCGGAGTTCGCGGCCCATCATCCACGATTGCAGCCTGTATCGCGGCAACCCTGCCCATGCCACGCTCTGGGAGCTGAAAGAGCAATACCCCGAGACCGTGCGCCGGAGGCTGTGGGCCGTGCATTACGGCGACGATATTGAGCAGTACCGGGCGGAGATCGAGCGGGATTTCGCCGGGGTGGCGTTTCAGGGGCAGGAGTTTGCGCTATGAGCACTCTCTGCGTATGAGCCCTGGTTATATTTTGGGCATAGGCTCCAACCTGGAGCCGGAGAAGCATGCTGCCCTCATCCTGGAGCAACTGCTGGCGTGTTTCGGCGATCTGCTGGTTTCGCGCATCTACTACACGGCGCCCGAGGCGGTGGCCAGTCCCCAGGATTTCGTCAATTTCTGCGTCTTCGTGCCTACGGAACTGGATGCGGCGGCCTTCAAATCGGCCTGCGTCGTCATTGAGGAGCGCCTGGGGCGGGATCGGGGCAATCCCCTGCGCAAGATCCTGGATCGCCCGGCGGATCTGGACGTGCTGGCGCGCCTGAGCGGCCGCGAGACGGGGCTGGAGGCGGCGAGCCTGTGTTCGGCCGTCTATTTGGCTCAGCCCTTGGCGGAACTGCTGGCCCAGCTGGGTTTCGCGACCATGCCGGTGGCGGCGGGACGGCCGTGCCCCATCGTCCTGGACGATCAGTGCCTAGGCGAGGCGCCGGCCGCCATCCACCGCGATGATCGCGCCGGTCTGGTAGTGGTTCGCCAGGATTGATTCCACCGCGAGGCCCAGGGCCTCGACGCCGCCTTCCTCCTTGAACAGGGTCTCTTCCAGGACGGCCTCCCGGGCCGCCGCGCTGTGCCATTCCTTGAACAGGATCGGGCCGGGTTGGATGACATTGACCTTGATCTTGGGCGCCAGGCTCTGGGCGAAGGACAGGGCCAGGTTCTGGGCGGCGGCCTTGCTGGCACAATAGGCGTCGAAGGCCGGGTTGGGCTTGTCGGCGTAGATGTCGGTGATGTGGATGATGTCGGCGCGCACCGCCGTGGACAGGCGCAAGAGTGGCGCCAGGGCCTTGTTGAGCAGATAAGGCGCCCGGGCGTGTATGGCCTGGAAACGCTCGAACTGGGCCAAGGCTAGCTCCGGATCGGCGGCGGTCTTCTCGAAGCTGGAGGCATTGTGCACCAGGCCGCGCAGGCTCGCCGCCTGTTCGCGCACGCGCTGGATCAGGGCATTCACACCCTCCAGGCTCTCCAGATCGGCGGCGATGCAGGGGACGCCGCGCTGGCGCAAGGCCTCGACGCCCTCGGTTTCGTGGTGGTAATGGGCGATGACCGGCTGCCCGGCGGCCAAGAGGCGCTCGGCCAGGTGCAGGCCGATGCGACGGCCGGCGCCGGTGATCAGGATGGCATCGGTGAGGCGCGAGTTCTCGGTCATGGTTTTCCTGCGTTTAGGCTAAACTAGACGCCAATTTTTCAATCGAGTCTAGCATGGCCTTTGCCGAATCCCCTTACGCCGCGCTTTTACGCACCCAGGCCAAGGATCTGTCCCTGCCGCCGCCGGGCGAGGATGCCAGCGCCGTGGCCATGCGCCTGGCCGAGGGTCTGCGCCAGCGCATGGTGAGCGAGGGCGGCGCCATCCGCTTCGCCGAGTTCATGGAACAGGCGCTGTACGCGCCGGGCCTGGGTTATTACAGCGCCGGCAGCGCCAAGCTGGGCGCCGCCGGTGACTTCGTCACCGCGCCGGAGATCTCGCCGCTGTTCTCTCGCAGCCTGGCGCGCCAGTGCGCGCAGATGCTGGGTGCCGTCGGCGGTGATGTCCTGGAATTCGGTGCCGGGCGCGGCATCATGGCCGCCGACCTGTTGCTGGAGCTGGAGGCCCTGGAGTGCCTGCCCGGGGCCTATCTCATCCTGGAGGTCTCCGCCGACTTGCGGGAGCGCCAGCGCAACACGCTTATGGCCAATGCGCCGCACCTGCTGCCGCGCGTGCGCTGGATCGACGGCCTGCCCCAGGGCTTTCGCGGCGTCATGCTGGGTAACGAGGTCGTCGACGCCATGCCCGTGGAGCTGTTCAAGGTCCAGTACGGCGACGCCGTGCCCCTGGGCGTGCGTCCGGAGCGCGAGGGCTTCGCCTGGTGCGAGCTGGCCGGTGACGAGGACTTGAGCCGTTGGTATTGGGCGCTCTGCGAGGAGTTGGGCGGGCCTCTGCCGGAAGGCTATGTGTCCGAGGCCAACCTGGTGCAGGGCCCGTGGTTGACGAGCGTGTTGGCCAGCCTGGAGGCGGGCCTGCTCCTGCTCATCGACTACGGCTTTCCCCGCCGCGAGTATTATCTGCCGGAACGCAGGGCGGGCACTTTGATGTGCCATTACCGCCACCATGCCCATCCCGATCCCCTGGTGCTGGCCGGTCTGCAGGACATCACCGCCCATGTGGATTTCACCGCCCTGGCGGAGACCGCCGTGGCGGCCGGTGCCGATGTCCTGGGTTTCACCGCTCAAGGGCAATTCTTGACCGCCTGCGGCATCCTGGAACTGGCCCAGGCCGCCGGCGAGGACGTACGCACCCAGTTGGAAGTGAGCGCCCAGCTGAAGCGCCTGCTCATGCCTCATGAGATGGGCGAGCTGTTCAAGCTGATCGCCATAGGGAAGGGCGTCGAGGAGCCGCTCTTGGGTTTCGCCGGCAATGATTTGCGCCGGCGGCTGTGATTGATTTTCCGTCCCGGGTTGGCCGTTCGTGGTGAGCTTGTCGAACCACGAATCGCCGGCTGCGGGCAAGCGTTTCCGTTCGCCCTTCGACAGGCTCAGGACGAACGGAATCCCATTCTCCGAGCCTGCGTCGTTATAAGGGATTGTCGTTGTGGATTTGTGGTTATTGGTTCAGGCCCTGATCCAGGGTATCGTCGAAGGCCTCACCGAGTTTCTGCCTATTTCTTCCACCGGGCATTTGATCGTTTCCGGCGCGCTTATCGGCTTCACCGGCGCAAAAGCCGAGGTCTTCGACATCGTCATCCAGTCCGGCGCGATCCTGGCCGTGTGCTGGGAATACCGGAGGAAAATCGCCACCGTGGTGACCGGTCTGGCCAAGGAACGCACGGCCCAGCAGTTCACCGCGAATCTCCTGCTAGCCTTCCTGCCGGCGGCCCTCCTGGGTCTGGCCTTCGCCAGCCGTATCAAGGAATACCTGTTCAATCCCCTGTCGGTGGCGGCGGCCTTTATCGTCGGCGGCCTGGTCATCCTCTGGGCGGAAAATCGCAAGCATGAAGTGCGCGTCAGCGACGTGGACGACATGGATTGGAAGGACGCCCTGAAGATCGGTTTCGCCCAGTGCGTCGCCCTGATCCCCGGTACTTCCCGTTCCGGCGCTACCATCATCGGCGCCCTCCTGTTCGGTTTCTCCCGCAAGGCGGCCACCGAATTCTCCTTCTTCCTGGCCATACCCACCATCCTGGCGGCGACGGTCTACGACGCCTACAAGCACCGCGCCTTGCTGGACCTCGCTGACCTGCCCATGTTCGCGGTGGGTTTTGTCGCTGCGTTTTTGAGCGCCATCGTCGCCGTGCGTGGCCTCCTGCGCTTCGTCGCCAATCACAGCTTCAAGGTCTTCGCCTGGTACCGCATCGCCTTCGGCCTGCTGATCCTGGCGACGGCGTATCTTGGCTGGATCGACTGGTCTCAGGCATGAGGTTCTAGGAAAAGGCCGAAAATCCGGTCTTTCTCATCGAAGATTTCCGAGCCGCACGCGCCGATGGCGCCGGAGGCGTAGGTTTCCCCGTCGATCCAAGTTGCGCCTGTGGGCGGCGAACCGCGCAGACGGGTCGTGTACAGGCCCCCGCTTTCCGGGTGGCCGCCTTCAACGTGCTGTCCTCCAGGCCGGCATGCTGCAGTGACCGCCCTGGAAGGCGATGTACTTCGGTCCAGTTCACCTAGGCCGGCTATTAGAACGCTTGATGAGAGTCGAGGGCGCTTTCGGACGCCTCAAGAGGCATAATGTGTAACCTATGTCCCCGGACGTTTTTTGTTACCTATCTACTCGGTCGCTCAGAGAGCGAAATTCGGTGGTGCGCGTAAGGGTTTCCCTTATGGTAGCCCTTCGGAGCGCAGGACCAGGCGCACGAGATCGGGGAAGCGCCGGACCTGGCATTTTTCCATGATGCGGGACTTGTAGACTTCCACGGTACGGGGGCTGATGGCCAGTTCCTCGGCGATTTCGCGGTTGTGGCGGCCAGCGACAACGCGCTCCAGGACCTCCTTCTCGCGGGCGGTAAGTTGCGCGATACGAGTTTGCAAGGCCTCGCGTTCCGCAGCGCTCTCGCGTTGGCGAAAATCCTTGGCCACGGCTTCCTCGACGGCTTTCAGCAACGAATCAGGGTCTATGGGTTTTTCCAGGAAATCCACGGCGCCGGCCTTCAGCGCCGCTCGCGTCGTGGCCACGTCGCCATAGGCGGTCATCACGATCACGGGAAGATGGGGGCCGCGAAGACTCAGTTCCTGTTGAAGGCTAAGCCCATCCATGCCCGCCATGCGGATATCCAGCAGCAAACACCCCGGTTGGGGGTCGCTCTCGTGTTCGGCATGGGTCGCGAGAAAATCCTCGGCGGAGACGAAAGGCTGGATGCGAAACCCCTTGAGACCCAGGAATAGGGCCAGGCTGTCGCGGATGGCCGGGTCGTCATCGACCAGAAAAATGGTGGCTTCAGGGTACATGTCCAGGCTCGTGCATGAGAGGGAGGCGCAGCACGAAACAGGTGTGTTTCGCCTCGCTGTCCAGCAATAGACTACCACCATGGGCTTCGGCGATGGAACGACTGATATTGAGCCCAAGACCCAGACCCTCGGATTTGCTGCTCATGAACGGTTCGAAAATGTCGGAGCGGATATCCTCGGGAATTCCCGGACCGTTGTCGCTCACGGTGATTCGGGCCCAGGCATCGTCCCGGCGCGCGCCGAGCTGGATGCGTCGCGGTCCCGGGTGTTCGCGCAGCGCGTCCACGGCATTGCCGAGCAGGTTGTGCAGGACGGTTTCCATCTGGACGCGATCCACGTCCAGCGGCGGCAGGTCGGCGGGAATATCGCAAACGAGTTCTACCTGGGCCTGTTCGGCGCGGCGCCGCAAGGGCCCGTAGGCGCCTTGCACCAATTCGCTCAGGGCATGAGCGCCGCGCTCGCTGCCGCCGCTACGGAAGAATTCCCGCAGCTTGTGGACAACGGAGCCCGCGCGGGCCGCTTCCTGTTCGATCTTCGACAGCGTGCTTCTCATCTGATCGCGGGGCGTATCGGCGGCATCGAACAGCAGGCTGGCCACTCGCGCATAGCTGGCGATGGCCGATAGCGGCTGATTCAGCTCGTGGGCCAGGGCCGAGGTCATCTCGCTGGCGGCCGCCAGGCGCAGGGCATGGTGCAGCTGGGCGTCGCGTTGGGCGTAGGCGTTCTCCAGGCGCTGGCGTTCGCTGACGATCATGCCCAGGAACAGGCTGGTCACGCTGAGGGCCAGCATGAGCATCTGGAATTCCAGCATGCTGAGCGCCCCCGGTTCGTCCACGTGCACGAAGGCGATGAGCGCCAACTGGGCGGCCAGCAGACCCGGCGTGGCGCCGCGCATGCCGTGGCGCACGGCGATCCAGGTCAGGGGCATGAACAACAGGTAGAAATACTTGAATTCGTCGGTGAACTCCCAGCCGAACACGAGCCACAGCGTGGCCAAGAGGGCCAGGGCCTGGAGGACAGACTCCGTCGCCGGGCGGCGCGGTCGCCAGGCGGTCAGGGCGGCGCCGTGCACGAGCAAGAGGGGCAGGAGCACGATGATGCCCAGGACGTCGCCGATCCAGAACACCAGGACGGCTTGGGCGACACCCTCGGCGGCGAGCAGGCCGGCGGCCCAGAGCATGCCCACATAGCTGGCGGCGATGGGTAGGGTGATGACGGCGCTGATGCCCAGGAACCAGGCCAGGCTGCGCAGTTGCTGGAACTGGGTATCCAGGCGCCGGCGTAGCCAATGGGCGGCGAGGACATGGCCCAGGGTGGTGATGCTCACCGCCAGCAGGCTGATCAGGGGCGGGGAGGGCATCCCGCGCACCAGCCATTCGGCCAACAAGCCCGCCGTCAGCAGGGCCGGCCAGACCCGCGGACCCAGACGCAGCAAGAGGGCCAGGGACAAGGCGGGCGGCGGGTTCCAGGGCGTGATGGCGAAATTGCCCACCGGATGGATAAAGCTCACCCAATCCAGGGCGACGTACAGCGGGATATAGGCCAGGACGTAGAGCCAGTCCCGGCGGGTCCAGGCGTTCATGGTCATGGGCGGTGGCTTCGACGGTGTAACGGTCTTTGCAGTGTGGCAAGCGCCTGGCGAGCTGTCACCTGTCCTTCATTCCCGTCCGAACACCGCGCGCAGAGCCCGGACCCGTTCTTGGTGCACGGCCTCCTTGATGGCCGGGCCGGCGATGCCTCGGGCGAGCAAGGTTTTCACGTCGACGGCGTTGGCCGCGCGCAGGGCCTCGCGGAAGCGTTGGCCTTGCGGATAGGGCTCGTCCTCGAAGCCGAGCCGGCCTCGGGCATCGGCCTCGCAGGCGATGAGCATGGCCTCGAAGCGTTCCGGGCGGCGGAAGGCGTCGCATTGCTCCAGGATGCCCAGGATGGTCGCGCAGCGCAGCTCGGCGGCCTTGTGCACGCGGATATGGAAGCGAGAAACCAGAACGGCCAGTTCCCGGTAGTCCTTGGGGGTCTTCAGGCGTTCGCAGGCGGCCTCGATGAGCGGCACGCCGGCCTCGTCGTGGCCGCGATGGCTGGGCCAGTAGCGCTCCGGGGTCAGGCCCTTGCCGAAGTCGTGGCAGAGCGCCGCGAAGCGCACCGCCGGGTCTTCGGACAGCTGCGTCGCGGCCCGCAGGACCATCATCACGTGCACGAAGCTATCGATTTCCGGATGCCACTGGGGCGGGTTGGGGATGCCGGCCAGAACATCCAGCTCGGGCAGAATGCGGGCCAGGGTGCCGCAGTCATGCAGGATCTGGAAGAAGACCTCGGGATTCGCCTCGGTGAGTGCCCGCTGCATCTCCTTCCAAATCCGCTCGGGCACCAGGTGATCGGCCTCGCCGGCCGCGACCATGGCGCGCATCAGCTCCAGCGTTTCCGGCGCGACCGTGAAACCCAGGCGGGCATAGCGCGCCGCGAAGCGGGCCAGGCGCAGGATGCGCACCGGGTCCTCGGCGAAGGCGGGGGAGACGTGGCGCAGCAGCCTGGCCTTGAGATCCGCCTGACCGCCGTAGGGATCGACGATGCCGCCGTTCTCGTCCTCGGCCATGGCATTGATGGTGAGATCCCGGCGCAGCAGATCGGCTTCCAGGGTCACGTCGGGCGCGGCGTGGACGGCGAAGCCGTGGTAGCCGCGGCCGGTCTTGCGCTCGGTGCGCGCCAGGGCGTATTCCTCGCCGGTTCGCGGGTGCAGAAAGACCGGGAAGTCCTTGCCCACGGCGCGGAAGCCTTGCTCGAGCATTTCCTCCGGTGTGGCGCCCACCACCACCCAGTCCCGCTCCTGGACGGGTAGGCCGAGCAGGCGGTCGCGCACGGCGCCGCCGACGAGGAAGATGTGCATGTTAGGGTCTGTTCACCTTTACCACACCTTCGCGACGGACAGCCTTTGGGCACAGTCCAAGGCGCGAGGAGCGCGGTGTGCTCATTGCACACAAGCGACGAGCAACACCGGAATGTGCCCAAAGGCTGTCCGTCCCTTCGGGTTGCGTCCCAAAAGGCGCCATGCTTCGTTGCTCAACATTCATTTAGAACGACTAAACCTCATGTTTCGCGCCTCGCCTGGCGCCTTTTGGGGCGGCAACGCGATGGCGCGGTAAAGGTGAACAGACCCTACTACCGGTGATAAAAAAGGCCGCGCCTTTTTAGCACGGCCTTTTCCGGCTGACCAGAAGCTTAGACCTTGAAGCGCGAGGCCTGGGCATGCAGCTCCTTGGCGAGCTGCTCGATACGCTGGCTGGTATGGGCCGTGCGCTGGGCCGCCTGGGAGTTCTGCTGGGCGATGTCGCTGACCGTGACGATGCTGTGGCTGATGTTCTCGGACACGGCATGCTGCTCTTCGGCGGCGGTGGCGATCTGATCGTTCATCTGGGAGATGGTGTGCACGGCACGGCCGATGCGCTCCAGGGCGGCGCCGGCATCGGCGGCGCTCTGCACATTGGCCTGGGCTTCGCCGTGGCTGCGGTCCATGACGTCCACGGCCTGGCGGGCGGTGGATTGCAGCTGGCCGATGATGTCCTGGATTTCCGCGGTGGATTTCTGGGTACGCTGGGCCAGGGTGCGCACCTCGTCGGCGACCACGGCGAAGCCCCGGCCCTGTTCGCCGGCGCGGGCGGCCTCGATGGCGGCATTGAGGGCCAGCAGGTTGGTCTGCTCGGCGATGCTGCGGATGACTTCCAGGACGCCGCCGATGCGCTGGGATTCCTCGCCGACGCGGCGAATCACGGCGACGGCCTGCTCGATTTGCTGGGCCAGACGGTGGGTGGCCGACAAATTGGTGGATACGATGCGCTGGCCGTCTTCCGTGGCGTCGCCCACTTCCTGGGCCGCCTGGGCGGCGCGCTGGGCGCTCTCGGCGACTTCCTGGACCGTGGCGGTCATCTCGGTGGCGGCGGTGGCCACCTGGTCGCTCTCCATGGCCTGGCGTTGAGCCCCGGACTGGGTCTGCACGGTCAGGGCCGCCATCTCGTCCGTGGCATGGCTTAAGGTCCCGGCGGCCTCGGTCATCTGCCGGATCATGGTCTGGAAGCTGCCGAGCATCTGGTTCAGTGCCTTGGCGGTATCGCCCAGCTCATCGCCGCGCGCGTCGTCCAGGCGCACGGCCAGGTTGGCGTCATGCTCGATCCGGGTGACGGTCTGCGCCAGTTCCACGATGGGCGTGGTCAGACGGCGGGCAAGCAGGGCGCCGGCCACCAGGCTGAGGGCGAGGACGCCCAGGCTCAAGCCGAGGCCCGTGCGCGTCATGCTGCGGGCCAGCTCGTTGGCGGCGGCGAAGGCTTCCTCCTCGTCCATCTCGCTCATCAAGGCCCATTTCAGGCCGGGAATGGCCAGGGGCGTGTAGGAGGACAGGACCGGCACGTTGCGGTAGTCGGGGAAGATGCTGAAGCCGCTCTTGCCGTCCAGGGCGGCGCGGCTGCCCTCGCTGTCCACGGGCTGCAGGCCGATGACCGTGCCCTTGGCCTCGATGGTTTTCACTAGTTCCTCGTCGAACTTCCCGGCGCGCAGGGCTGCCAGGTAGGCCGGCTTGTCCTCCAGGAGGAAGCGGCTCTGGCTGCGCATGCGCTTGTCTTCGCCCACCAGATAGGTCTCGCCGCTCTTGCCCAGGCCCGACTCGGCCCATTTGCCGTCATGGGTCATGATGAGGTTCAGGCGGTCTATGGGCATTTGGAAGATCAGCACGCCGATAAGCTTGCCGTCTTCATAAATCCCGCTGGCCACGAAGGCGGCCGGATCTTCGTAAGAGGGCGTGTAGGGCGCGAAATCGCTCAAGGCCACGGCTTCCGGATCGGAACTGTTGACGACGGCGCGGAATACTTCGCCCAGCTTGGTGTTGGCGTAGGGGCCGTCTTTCAGGGAGGTGGTGAAGTCCAGTTCCTTGAACACGGTGTAGACGATGTCGCCGTCGTCGGGTTTGACCAGGAAGATGTCGTAGTACTCGAAACGCTTGAGGAAGTCGCGGAAGCGCGGGTGGTAGAGCTTGTGCACCTTGCCATAGGTCGAGGATTCGCCGGTGTCCACCCAGTTGTCTTTCTGACCCAGGGGATTGGGGTTCATGCGCACGAACAAATGCTGCAGGGCGATGGACTCGCCGTCCAGGCGATCCAGGTTGGCGCGCATGGGGCTGTCCTGGCCGGGGTTGCGGCTGGCGTAGTTGCTGGCGAAGTCGCCGGTATAATACTCGGCGAGCTGGTTCTTCTGGCTGGTGAGGTCGCCAGTCAGGCCGCGTTCGCTCCGGAATTGCGCGAAGGCTCCGGTGTAGGCCTTCATGGCGTCCACGGCCATGGTGCTATTGGCCAGGGTGCGCGCCTGGTTGCGTATGGTGTTGTAATAGGCCTCGATCTGCTGCTTCTTGCTGTCGCGGATCACGGTCAGCTGGTTTTCCGCCATGCCCTGGATGGCGCCACGGCCGGAATCGTAGGACAGCATGCCGATGCTCAGTCCGATGAGGAGGGCGGGGGTCAGGGCGAGCACGAGGCATATCAAGGTCAGCTTGCGCTTGATATTCATGTAGGGACTCCTTCTGGTCTCGGGCCGACAGGCAGCAGCCGAGGGTCGCGCGCGGGTTCGGGGGCGCGACCTCGTCTTAATTATAGAAGCCAGTCCGAGGCTTGTTATTTTTCTAGGACGGAACTGAAACTAGGACAAGTCGCCGAGTTAAGCAAATGATTTTGAACGGTTTTGAGAAAGGCGGCGGGCAATGAACCCGGACCGTCGCGCCCGGGTTTTGCTAGGTTTGCATGAACTAATCGAGGTTCGACCAGTTAAAAGAAAATTTTATGGGTCGATTGGAGAAAATGGGAGCGGGGAGGGCGGCTTCGGCCCCATTGGCGCCGTCCGGACTTAGGGCGCTCAGGCCTCGCCCACCAGCCGCCGCAGGCGCGCCAGGTAGCCGGCCTCGTCCGGCGCGGTGCCGGCGCGCTGGGCTTCCCACAGGCTTTCCGCCAGGGCCTCGATCATGGCGTGTTCGGCGTCGTGGGGATCCTGGCGGGATTTGAGGGCGCCGTGCACGGCGGCGATGCCGGCCGGGCGGTCGATGGAGACTTGTTCGCGGATGCCCAAGTGCAGGCCTAGGTGCAGGAAGGGATTGGTTTCGCCGAATTCCGGCAGATAGTCCTGATCCAGGTATTTCTCCGGCTTGTCGAACAGGCGGTGGTATTCCGGGTGCCAGGCGACGACCTGGGCGATCTGCGCTTCCAGGGGCGTGATGGGCTCTTGGCGGCGGAACTTGCCCCAGGCATCGAAATACATCTGGCGCAACTGGCGGCGGTCATTCCCAAAAAGCATAAGCAACCTCGAAGAGCATGGCGGGTCCGGGCGGGCATTATCGCTCAAAGCCGATGCCAGGTGTCGGGTTGCCGGTTTGGCGATGGCGCATGGGACCGACTTGATCCGGATCAGCGGCAAAGTGGCGGTTTCTGGGCCATGCTCAGCCCATGGCTTCCCTTGCCGAGGGCGAGACGATGAGCACCGACGCGCCTGCCCCCGTGGCGACAGCCGCTCCCTGCATCCACGACCCCGAGGGCTTGCGCGAGTTCTTCCAGCTCATCAAGCAGCCCAACCACTGGCTATTGGGCCAGTACCTGCTCGCCACCCACCAGCTCGAGAAGACTCAGCTCCAGGAGGCGCTGGACTGGCAATCCCGGCATCCCGGCCTGCACCTGGGCGAGATCCTGCAGGCGCGCGGCTGGCTGACGCCCGATACCGTGGAGCGGGCACTCCACACGCTGATGGGCGTGCCCACCATCCGCCTCGCCGATTTCAGCCTGGAACCGGAAGTGACGCATCTGCTGAGCGCCGAGCTGGCGCGCCGCTACCGGGTCGTGCCGATCATGGTCCTGGACAATGCCCTGGTGCTGGCGGCCGAGCAGATCCTGAGCGCCGACGCCCTGCAGAGCCTGCATTTCTATGCCCGCTGCCCGGTGCTCCAGGTCCTGGCCGAGCCGGAGGCGATCCAGGCGGCGCTGTTCAGCCAGTACGAGGACAGCGAGTGGCCGGAAAACTATCTGGGCAATGGCGAGCCGGAGGTCGACGAGGAGGCGGTGTGGAAGGAGGCGGAGCGCCAGGCCAAGCAGAAGCCGACGGTGCGCCTGGTCAATTCCTTCATCGAGGACGCCATCCGCCGCCAGGCCTCCGACATCCACCTGCGCCCCTGCGCGGATCGGGTCGAGCTGCTGTACCGGCTGCAGGGGACGCTTGTGCCCGTCAAGGTCCTGCAGCGCCAGTGGCTGCCGCCCCTGGTGAGCCGCATCAAGGTCATTTCCCGCCTCAACATCGCCGAGCGGCGCCTGCCCCAGGACGGCCATGCCCGCGTCGCCTTCCAGGGCCAGCGCATCGACCTGCGCATTTCCATCATCCCCACCTATTACGGGGAGAGCGTGGTCATCCGCATTCTCAACAAGCAGGCCGGCCTGCGCGCCATCGGCGAGATCGGCTTCGCGCCCGAGGACGAGGCCCTGTTCCTGGACATGATTGGGCGCAGCACGGGCATCCTCCTGGTGACGGGGCCCACCGGCTCGGGCAAGACCACGACCCTGTACGCGGCCCTGCAGGAGATCCGCAAGGACCCGGTCAACGTGGTGACCGTGGAGGATCCGGTGGAGTACGAGTTGCAGGGCATGCGCCAGATCCAGCTCTTGGACAGCGCCGGTTTCGGCTTCCCCCAGACCCTGCGCCATATCCTGCGCCACGATCCGGACGTGATCATGATCGGCGAGATGCGCGACGAGGAGACCTGCAAGCTCGCCTTGGAGTCCGCCCTGACCGGTCATCTGGTGCTGTCCACCCTGCACACCAACGACGCGCCCGGCGCCATCCTGCGCCTCCTGGAGATCGGCATCAGCCCCAGCCTGATCAAATCCACCGTGATCGGCATCCTGGGCCAGCGCCTGGTCCGCCTCAGCTGCCCACACTGCAAGACCGAGGAAACGGTCACGCCCCTGCGCCGGCGCTTGCTGGGCTTGAGCGAGGGCGAAGTCTTCTGGCGCGGCCGGGGCTGCGAACAGTGCCATGGCACGGGCTTCGCGGGGCGCGTGGCGGTGTACGAGCTGTTCGCCCTCAACGACCGGGTCCGCGATGCCATCGCCCCGGATATCACCTCGGGACAGATGCGCGAGCTGGCCATTGCCTCGGGCATGCGTCCACTGATGGCACACGGCCTGAGCTTCGCCCGCTCCGGGCGGGTGTCCCTGGATGAGGTGTACCGGGCCTGCCAGTAGGGGCGGCGCCGGGCATGGGCCTCCCGGTCAGTCCCGGGGGTAGCGGTTCAGGACGCGGGTTTTGCCTGGTTGCCGTTCTCGATGCGGATGCGCCAAGAGCCGTCGGCTTGTTTTATCCAGACGTCCAGGTAGGTGCCGACCGAGACCACGGGGGCGTTCTTGGCGGGGCGCAGTTCGTAGCGCCCCCAGGTCCAGCCCATATCGTCGGCGGCGGAAACCTCGGCTTCTTGAGGAAACCAATCCAGAATGAAATCGCCCTTCAGTCTGGCGGCTACGGCCTCGTTGCCGCGAGCCGGCTCGCCTTGTGGAGCGAGTTGGACACCGTTCGTAGCGAAGAAGCGCCGGAAGGCGGCTTCGGCGCCCTGTTCCAGGGACAGGGCGGCGAAGGCCTTGTCGGTGTCCAGCAGCCGTTGGGCCTCGGCGCGGCGGTCTAGCGGCGCATGAGCGCAGGCCAGCAGGCCGAGGCCGGCGGCGGTGATCAATAATAGGCGCAGCATGGGGCGGCTCCAGTTGAGGGAAAACCCAACGATGACCGGGGGGCCCGGTCGCGTCGAGTGCATTATTGCCAACTGGGGAGTGCGAGGCAGGGCGGCTTGAAATCGGAGCACTAGTGGTCCATGCGAGTAATTCGGTTACATGATTTCGGCGCCTGAAACCCTGATACAGCGTTGCCGCTCCTCGCCATAGCCCTGCTATGACTCGTCGCGGCGCCTTGTCTCAGGGCTTCATGCATCCGAACTGACGTCAACCAATTACCCGCATGGACCACTAGGCTATATCTTCGCTTTTGAGTAAAATTTCGCCGCCCGTCGCGCTCCCATTTCGGGAGTTCGGGTCGATGTTATTGTTTCTACGAGGTTTTTATGCCGATTTATGAGTACCAGTGCGGTGAGTGCCAGCACAAGTTCGATGCCCTGCAGAAACTGTCGGACGCGCCCTTGAGCGATTGCCCGGCCTGTTCCAAGCCGGCCCTGAACAAGCTCGTGTCGGCGGCGGGCTTCCGCCTGAGCGGTGCCGGCTGGTATGAGACTGACTTCAAGTCCTCGGGCCAGAAGAACCTGGCGCAGGGGGAATCGGGCTCCTCGGCGCCGGCCTGCTCGGGCAATCCCGGGGCCTGCGCGCCCTGCGGCACCGCCTGAGCCACAAAGCCCCAATCAGGGGCAGGTCAGCGGCCTGCCCGAGGCATCCTCGTGGATGCCGTCCCCACTCCTGTCCCGCGAGGCGCGGGCCCGGCCCATCTTGTTGATGATGAGGGCACGGGCGCTGCGTCGGTCTTTTGCCTCGTTGCAGAGCACGAAGCTGCCGTTCACGTGGTTGGTCATGCCCGAGGGCAGGAACTGCAGATAGGGTTTGCGCAGGGCCGAGCGCCAGTTCATGGCCAAGCCGACCGGGGCGTCGTCGTGGCGCAGGATGGTCTCCCCGTCTTCGCGGCTGCCATTGCCGTTATCGTCGGCGAACACCAGTCGGCCCTGGTTCCAGTCGCTGCCGCAATGGACCTGATCCGCGCTTGGACAGAGGCTGACACGTCGCTGACTGAGGGCGGCCTGGCTGCGCGCCAGGGCGATGTCCTGCTGCAGGCTCATCAGCAAGGCGGAGCCGCGCTGGCGCTCCAGCAGACCGCGAAAGGCCGGCACGCCGCCGCCCAGGGCGATGCCCATCAGGGCCAGGGCGATCATCAGTTCAATCAGTGAAAAGCCGTTCCGGCGGATGCTGCTTGCCTGCATGTCGTGACCTCCCTGGTCGCTGCCCGGGCTTGCTCCCAAGCCTGGCCTCCAACTTGCCCGATCCCCGCTGGCCGGGACAACCGCGAAAGGCGGAAGCGGGCATGCTCATGCCGCGCTTGCTTTTGTCAGTTCCGGCTTACGAGAATGTCGGCCGGTGTGGATTCGATGAGCCGGCAATCGGCCGGGGAGGCGGGAACATGATGCAAAATGACGGCGATGTGCTGATCCTGGGCGGCGGGGTGATTGGCCTGATGCAGGCTCTCAGCCTGGCCCGGGAAGGGCTGTCGGTGACCGTGGCGGAGCGGGGCCGGCTGGGCGGCGAGTCGTCCTGGGCCGGCGGCGGCATCGTATCGCCGCTCTATCCCTGGCGCTATGCCGCGCCGGTGACGGCCCTGGCCCATTGGGCCCAGGATTTCTATCCCGCGTTCTGTGCCGATCTGCTGGAAACAACGGGCATCGACCCGGAGTTCGAGTTGAGCGGCATGCTGATGCTCGATGCCGAGGACGAGGCCCAGGCGCCCAGGCCCATGCCCTGCAACCGGGCCTGGGTGGAGAGATCCATAGCGCCCTGTGGATGCCGCAGATCGGGCAGGTTCGTCCGCCGCGCCTCGTGGTCGCCCTGCGCGCGGCTCTGGAGGCCATGCCGGGTGTGCGGATCCTGGAGGGTTGCGAAGTGTTGAGCCTGTCCTTGGCGGGCGGGCGGATCCGGGAACTGGAGACCCGCCGGGGCCGTCTGCGTGCAGAGGCCTATGTGTTCTGCACGGGCGCCTGGAGTGCGCTGCTCGCTGAACAACTCGGTTTGCGCCTGGCGATCCGGCCGATGCGCGGCCAGATGCTGTTGTTTGGCGCCTCGCCGGCCGAGCTCAAGCGCATGGTCATGCGCGAGGGCCGCTACCTGATCCCGCGCCGGGACGGGCGCTTGCTGGTGGGCTCCACCCTGGAAGACGTGGGCTTCCAGCGCCTGCCCACCGAGGCGGCCTATTGCAGCCTGAAAGCCTCCGCCCTGGCTCTCGTGCCGGCGCTGGAGGGGTATACTGTGGAGGCGCAATGGACCGGATTGCGACCGGCTTCACCGAACGGCATCCCCTATATCGGCAGGATGCCGGAGGCGGAGAACGCCTGGATCAATGCCGGTCACTTTCGCAATGGCGTCGTGCTGGCGCCCGCGGCGACGCGGCTCCTGGCGGACTGCCTCTTGGCGCGTCGTGCCATCGTCGAGCCCGGCGCCTACGGATGGGATGCGGAGCGGGCCTGCTCACAGCCTGTTTAAGGTCATCTACTATGGGCTTTGCCCATGAGGAATCGATCATGAAGCTCGCAGTACTCATTTCCCTGAGTGCAGGCATGGGTCTGTTGACCGCCTGCGGCGGCGGAGGCGGCGGTTCGTCGCCGGCGCCGGCGCCGACCACGGGTCAACTCAAGCTGTCGGTCGGCGATGCGCCGGTCGATGATGCCGAGAAGGTGGTGGTGGAGTTCAGCGGCGTGGAGCTCCTGCCGGCAAGCGGTTCGCCCTTGACCTTTAGTTTCTCCCCGGCCAAGTCCATCGATCTCCTGGCCCTGCAGGGTGGCAATGTCGCTCCCCTGTTGTCCGAGGCGGGCCTGCCGGCGGGTCAGTATTCTCAGTTGCGTCTGATGGTCAATGCCGATTTCGACAACAAGCTGGACTCCTATATCCAGGTGGCCGGTGCGCAATTCGAGTTGCGCGTGCCCAGCGGCTCGGAGACCGGGCTGAAACTGGTGCAGGGGCTGACCATTCCCGCCGGCGGCGTGGCGGATTTCACCGTGGACTTCGATTTGCGCAAATCGGTGACCAAGCCCACGGGGCAGCCCGGGTATTTCCTGAAGCCGGTATTGCGCCTGATCGACAATAGTCAGGTGGGCAAGCTCTCCGGCACCATTGCGGCGGGCCTGGTGGGCGCGCAATGCGCGGGAACCGATCCGGGCGCGGTCTATGTCTTCAGTGGCGCGGATGTGGCGCCGGACGATGTGGATGGAGCTAGCCCCGATCCGATCGCGTCCGGTCAGGTGAGCCTGAGCAATAATGTCTACAGCTACAGCGTGGCCTTCCTGAGCGCGGGCGCCTACACCGTGGCCTATACTTGCGGCGCCATAAACGACGTGCCCGACGCCAACGATCTGCTGATCTTCGTCGGGACGCAGAATGTCAGCATCAGCGCCAACGCGACCACGACGGTGAATTTCCAATAATTCAACCCGAGGACAAAAACCAAGGGGCGCCAATGCGCCCCTTGTCGTTTCCGGCTATTCCAGTCCCAGCTTCTTCAAGCGGTAACGCATGGCGCGGAAGGTGATGCCTAGCTTCTTGGCGGCGGCGGTCCGATTCCAGCGGGTTTCCTCCAGGGCCTTGAGGATCGCTTCCTTCTCGATATCCCCCAGGTAATCGCCCAGAGCCGCGCGATCCTCCAGAGCCGGAATGCCGGCGGGCCCATCCGGCGAGGCCGTCGGATGGGCTTCCGGCAGGCGCAGATCCTCGGCCTCGATGACATCGCCCTCGCAGAGCGTCAGCGAGCGTTCCAGGATGTTTTCCAGCTCGCGCACATTGCCGGGGAAGGTATAGGCCTGTAGGGCGCGCAGGGCGCTGCTGCAGAGCAGGGGCGCATCGACGCCGATGTCGGTCGAGAGCCGCGCGAGGATATGCTCGGCCAGTACCGGAATATCCTCGGCGCGGGCGCGCAGGGGCGGCACTTTCACCTCGATGACATTGATGCGGTAGAACAGATCCTGGCGGAATTGGCCGTGGTGCACGAGGGCGGCCAGATCCTTGTGGGTCGCCGAGACGATGCGCACGTTGACCGGGATTTCCTTCTCCTCGCCCACCGGCCGCACGGCCTTTTCCTGGATGGCGCGCAAGAGCTTCACCTGCATGGGCAGGGGCAGGTCGGCGACTTCGTCGAGGAACAGCGTGCCCTCGTTGGCGGCCTGGAACAGGCCTGGCTTGTCGGTCACGGCACCGGTGAACGAGCCCTTCTTGTGGCCGAAGAATTCGCTTTCCATCAGTTCGGTGGGGATGGCGCCGCAATTGACCGGCACGAAGGGCGCGTCGGCGCGCGGGCCTTGCTCGTGGATCAGGCGCGCCACCAGCTCCTTGCCGGTGCCGGATTCGCCGCTGATATAGACCGGCGCTTGGCTGCGCGCCAGCTTCATGATGGTGGCCCGCAGGTTCTCGATCTGCGGGGTCGAACCCAGGAGGCGGGTCAGGGGGGCGCTGGCCTTGGCCTGTTCGCGCAGCTTCAGGGCATTGGCCACCAGCTCGCGCAGCTTATTGAGATCCACCGGCTTGGACACGAAGTCGAAGGCGCCCAGCTTCATGGCCTGGATGGCGGTTTCCATATTGCCGTGGGCCGTGATCACGGCGATGGGCGTGTCGGCGTATTGCTGTTGCACATGGCGCACCAGATCCAGGCCGTCGCCGTCGGGCAGGCGCATGTCGGTCAGGCAGAGATCGAACTTTTCCTCGGCGAGACGCGTCTTCGCGGCGGCTATGCAATCGGCCTCGACGGCTTGGATGCGCATGCGCCCCAGGGTGATGGCCAGCAGCTCCAGGATGTCCGGCTCGTCGTCGATGATCAGGGCGCGGGCCTGGCTCATGGGCGTCCTTCGGTGGGCGGTGCGAAATGGATCCGGAAGCAGCTGCCGCCGGCGGGAATGGGCAGATAGTCTAATCGGGCGTCATTGGCTTCGCAAAGCTCGCGGGCGATGTACAGCCCCAGGCCCGTGCCATTGCTGCGTGTGGTGAAAAACGGCTCGAAGATATTGCCGGCGATCTCCGGGTTGATCCCCTCGCCGGAGTCGATGACGTCCAGGAAGGGCAGGCCGGTGTCGAAGGCCAGGCCGCCGCGCAGGGCCAGGACCGGGCGGCCGCAGTGCTCCTCGCTATGGCGCAGGCCGTTCTCGCTGAGGTTGACCAGGACCTGCAGCAACTGGCTGGGGTCGAAGCGCACTTTCGTGTTGACCGGTTCGATGTGCACCTCGATGTCGGGGGCGGGCGCCCGCTGGCCGCGCAGTTCCTCGGCCAGGTTGCCGACGAATTCGCGCAGTGCCAGGGTTTCGGAGACCGGTTCCTTGCGATGGGACAGCTTGAGCACGTTCTCGATGATGTCGTTCATGCGCAGGGAATTCTTGGCGATGATGTCGGTCAGGCGCCGGTCGGCGGGATCCAGCTCCGGCGACTCGGCCAGGAGCTGCGCGGCGTGGCTGACCGCGCCCAGGGGATTGCGGATCTCGTGGGCGATGGAGGCGGTCAAGCGGCCCAGGGAGGCGAGTTTCAGATGCTGGGCCTGTTGGGTCATGGCCGTGGTGTCCTGCAGGAACACCAGGGACAGGCCGTCGGCGCCGGCATCGACGAAATTGGGCATCAACTCCGGGCCGCGCGCCAGAGGGTGGATGCTGCTGACCTTGCCATTGGGGTCGCGCCGCCAGCGTTTCAGCTGTTGCATCAAGGCCGGGCTGATGCTGTCCAGGGCGCGGCCCTGGACCTGGGAGGGCATCCCCAGGAACTGCCAGGCCGACTGGTTGATCATGCGGATGCGGCCCACGCTGTCCACGGCGATGACGCCCGTGCCCATGTAGTGGATGATCTGCTCGTTAAGCTGCTGCAGGCTGGCGAGCTCGGCATTGCGCAAATCCACCAGGGCTTCGCTCTCGCGCATGCGCTGCGCCAGGCCGATGGCGATATAGGTGGTGATGAAGAACACCGCGCCGAGCATGCCGGCCTGGCTGTAGGCGGTGGGCTGTGCCGGCGCGGTCTTCTCCAGGAGGACTTGCTCCGCGAGCAGGAACAGGGTGGCCAGGGCGGCCAGGGCCAGGGGCACGGCGCCGCCCAGGAGCAGGCCGCCAGTGATGACCGAGACCGCCATGAGGATGCCCAAGCCCGAGGACACGCCGCCGGAGGCATGCATGAACAGGCCCAGGGCGACGATGTCCACCAGGACCTGCAGGACCACCTGGGCGGTGTAACCGGGAATGCGCCGCGTGCGCAGCACCAGGAAGAAGCCGGCCATGCCCAGGTAGGCGTAGGCCACTGGCGTGAACAGCTGGGGCAGGAGGCCGCCCAGGAAGGCGGGCCCCTTGTCGGTCAGATCCAGGAACAGGAACAGGCCGGCCAGGAAGCCGCGGTACAGGCTGAAGATCAGCAGGGCTTTCCAGGCGTAGTCGCCGGCATGGGGCGTGGCGGCGCTGGGCAAGACCGGGGATGTGGGCGCAGGCATGGGGGTCTTCGGTCAACAAATCAATGGCTTACAGTGTCGGCCAAGGTGCGGGGCGGCGCAAGCCTTCCCGTCGGAGCCTGTCGGACTGGGCACTGTTCTGCTGTGGAATAGCCGACTCCGGAATTTTCCTCGCGACGAACGCCCAAGTCCGACAGGCTTCTAGCCTTGGCTCGGCGGATCACGGACAATAGCCAGTTAGTTGTGAACCCGGACTCACCATGACCCAGACCCTGCGCATCGCCCTGGCCCAGCTCAACCTCCTGGTGGGCGACGTACGCGGTAATACGCGAAAGCTCTTGGAACAGGCCCGCGCCGCCGAGGCGGAAGGCGCCGACCTGGTGGTGTTCCCGGAGCTGGCCCTGAGCGGCTATCCGCCGGAGGACCTGCTGCTGCGTCCGGCCTTCCATCGGGAGATCGAGGCGGCCCTGGCCGAGCTGGCATCGGCGGTGCCCGGCATCGCCCAGGTGGTCGGCCACCCGGAATTCGTCGGCGGCCGGCGCTACAACGCCGCCTCCGTGCTGCAAGGCGGGCGCATTCTCGCCACCTACCGTAAGCAACATCTGCCCAATTACTCGGTATTCGACGAGAAACGCTATTTCCGCAAGGGCGATGCGCCCTGCGTCGTGGACATCGCCGGCGTGCCGGTGGCCCTGACCATCTGCGAGGATCTCTGGCATGCCGGTGCCGCCGCCCAGGCCCGCGAGGCCGGCGCCAAGCTCATCCTTAGCCCCAATGCCTCGCCCTATCACGACGAGCAGCACCGCGAGCGTGCGCGCATCCTGAAAGCCCGCGCCGAGGAATCCGGCCTGCCCGTGGTCTATGTCAACCAGGTGGGCGGCCAGGACGAGCTGGTCTTCGACGGCTGCTCCCTGGTCACCGATGGCCGGGGCGAGATTGTGCACTGCCTGCCGGCCTTCGCCGAGGCGCGACAGATCGTGGAGTTCGCCGTGGGCGAGGTCGTGCATCCCTTGGGCGAGACCCCGGTTCCGGCCGCCGACCGCGACGCCGAGGTCTACCAGGCCCTGGTCTTGGGCGTGTGCGACTATGTGCAGAAGAACCGCTTCCCCGGCGCCATCATCGGCCTGTCCGGCGGTATCGACTCGGCCCTGACCCTGGCCATCGCGGTCGATGCCCTGGGGCCCGAGCGGGTGCGCGCGGTGATGATGCCCTTCCGCTACACCGCCGAGATCTCGGTGGACGATGCTCGTGTCCAGGCCGAGGCCATGGGCGTGCAATTCGACATCGTCTCCATTGAACCCATGTACCACGCCTTCATGGCGGGACTCGATCCGCTCCTGGACGACAAGACCGTGGGCGTCATGGAGCAGAATATCCAGGCACGCTGCCGCGGCCTCCTGCTCATGGCCCTGTCCAACAAGACCGGGCGCATCGTGCTCACCACCGGCAACAAGAGCGAGATGGCGGTCGGCTACGCCACCCTCTATGGCGACATGGCCGGCGGCTTCGATGTGCTCAAGGACGTGTTCAAGACCCAGGTCTACCGCCTGGCGGAATACCGTAACCGCATCGCCCCGGCGATCCCGCCCCGCGTCATCGAGCGTGCCCCCTCCGCCGAGCTGGCGCCCGATCAGAAGGACGAGGACAATCTGCCGCCCTACGGCTTGCTGGATCGCATCCTCGCCGGCTATATCGAACAGGATCAGAGCATCGAGGAGCTGATCGCCGCCGGCTACCCGGAAGAGGCCGTGCGCCGCGCCTGCCGGCTGGTGGACATCAGCGAGCACAAGCGCCGCCAGGCCGCGCCCGGCCCGCGCGTCAGCAAGCGCAACTTCGGCCGCGACCGGCGTTATCCGATCACCAATGGTTACGGTCGGCCGTAAATCGCGGATTTGTAGCCTGGGTTAGGCGCAAAAGACGCCGTAACCCGGGAATCCCAAGGAAATCACCATGAAAAAAATCGAAGCCATCATCAAACCCTTCAAGCTCGATGACGTTCGCGAAGCTCTGGCCGAAATCGGCATCACCGGCATGACCGTCACCGAGGTCAAGGGCTTCGGTCGCCAGAAAGGCCATGCCGAGCTGTATCGAGGCGCCGAGTACATGGTGGACTTCCTGCCCAAGGTGAAACTGGAAGTCATCGTCCAGAACGACATCGTCGACCGCTGCGTCGAGGCCATCCAGGAAACCGCGCGCACCGGCAAGATCGGCGACGGCAAGATCTTCGTCTGCGAGGTGGAGCGGGTGGTGCGCATCCGCACTGGCGAGGAGAACGAGGACGCCATCTGAGTCCGAGGCCGCCATGAAGAAAGGCCGCATCAGCGGCCTTTCTTACTCGTGGGGCATGCTTACTGCGTCGGGCTGGCGGCCTTGTCCGGGTAGTTGAGCTGCAGGGTCTTGCGGGCGTTGTCGGCCTGATCTTTGAGGTTCAGGCGGTCATAGGCCTGTACCAGGACCACCAGGGCATCGCCCACCGCATTGCTCTGCGGGAACTTCTCCACCACGTAGCGGGCGCGGGATGCGGCGGCCACGTAGATCTCGCGGCGCAGATAATAGCTGGCGACATACAGTTCGTACTGGGCCAGGCGATTGCGCAGATGCACCATGCGCTGGCGGGCATCGGCGCCGTACTTGCTGTTGGGGAACTGGCGCAGCAGTTCAGCGAAGGAGTCGAAGCCCTTCTTGGCGCTGCTGGTGTCGCGCTTCCACTGATCGGCGTTGAAGGCCTGGGCGAAGAAGCCCTCGTCTTCCTGGAACTGGGCCAGGCCCTTCATGTAGTAGGCATAGTCCACGTTCGGGTGGCTGGGATTGGACTTGATGAAGCGTTCGGCATTGCTCACCGCGTCCTCGTGATCGCCATTCTTGTAATAGGCGTAGATCAGATCGAGCTGGCCCTGGTGGGAGAAGGGGCCGAAAGGATAGCGGGAGTCCAGGGCCTCCAGCTTGCCGACCGCGCTGGGCCAGTTCTCGTTCTTGAGCGACTGCTTGGCGGCGTCGTAGAGCTCTTGCGCGGTATTTTCGGGGATTTCTTCTTCTTTATCGCCGAACATCGAGCAACCGGACAGCAGCAGGGCCAGAGCGGCGGCTGCGAAAAGATTATGAATTTTCATGAACGATGGGTCGCCTGGGGTTCAATGGTAAACTGTCATTCTAACTGACTGGCCGATACGCGGCCAAGCACGCACAAAGATTCGCAAAAAGCATGGAAACGATAGAACTCACCGCCCAGCTTCCGGCCAGTATCGCCGGCATGCGCTTGGACCAGGCACTCGCCGAAGTGTTCCCGGATTTTTCCCGTTCGCGATTGAGCGAGTGGCTCAAGGCCGGGCGCATCCGCCTGGACGGCGCCGTCGCCACCCGTGGTAAGGACAAGGTCTGGGGCGGCGAGCGCGTCGAGCTGTCCGCCGAACTGGAACAGCGCGGCGACTGGCAGGGCCAGGACATTCCCCTGGACATCGCCTACGAGGATGAACACCTGATGGTCATCGCCAAGCCCTCCGGCCTGGTGGTGCACCCGGCCGCCGGTAACCCGGACGGCACTCTGGTCAATGCCCTGCTGCACAAGGATCCCAGCCTGGCCTCCCTGCCGCGCGCCGGCATCGTGCACCGCCTGGACAAGGACACCACCGGCCTCCTGGTCGTGGCGCGCACGCTACAGGCCCACACCCATCTGGTCGAGCAGTTGCAGGCGCGCGCCTTCCTGCGCGAATACGAGTGCATCGCCAACGGCATCATCACCGCCGGCGGAACCATCGACGCGCCCATAGGCCGCAGCAGCGGCGACCGCAAGCTCATGGGCGTGGTGGAAGGCGAGGGCGGCAAGCCCGCCGTGACCCATTACCGCGTCGTCGAGCGCTTCCGTGGCCACACCTGGCTGCGCGTGCGCCTGGAGACCGGTCGAACCCACCAGATCCGCGTGCACATGGCCCACATCCACCATCCCCTGGTGGGCGATCTGGCCTATGGCGGACGCGTGCGCCTGCCCAAGGCCGCCATTCCCGAGCTGGGCGAGACCCTGCGCGCCTTCAAGCGCCAGGCCCTGCACGCCGCACGCCTGGGGCTGACCCACCCGGTCAGCGGCGAGTTCATGGAATGGTCGCGGCCCATTCCGGACGACATGATGCATATCATCGAGGTGCTGCGCGAGGATCTGGCCCGTGGCGAAGCTCAACCGGACTACTGAGTCCTTGTTCTTCACGCCTGACTGGCCGGCGCCGGCCCGGGTGCGCGCGGCGGTGAGCCGGCGTGCCGGCGGCGCGAGCGGCGCCGGCTATGCCAGCCTGAACCTGGGCGCGCACGTGGGCGACGCGGCGGAGGCCGTGACGGAAAACCGCCGGCGCCTGGCCGAGGCCCTGGCGCTGCCCGAGCCGCCGCTCTGGCTGAACCAGGTCCATGGCGTCGCCGTGCATCGCCATGCCGGCGCCACCGAGATTCCGCCCGAGGCCGATGCGTCCTGGACCGAGACGCCGGGCAGGGTCTGCGCCGTGCTCACCGCCGATTGCCTGCCCGTGCTGTTCTGCGATAAATCGGGGTCCCGCGTCGCGGCGGCCCATGCCGGTTGGCGCGGGCTCTGCGCGGGCGTGCTGGAGGCGAGCGTTGCAGCCCTGGATGTGCCCGCTGGCGAGATCCTCGCCTGGCTGGGTCCGGCCATAGGGTCCTCGGCCTTCGAAGTGGGCGAGGAAGTGCGTGCCGCCTTTGTAGACCGGGACGCCGGCGCGGCGGAGGCTTTTCGAGCCAGTCCCCAAGGCCGCTGGCTCGCCGATCTCTATGTCCTGGCACGCCGCCGCCTGCGGGCCGCCGGCGTCGAGGCGATCCATGGCGGCGGACGCTGCACCTACAGCGAAACCGACGAATTCTTCTCTTATCGCCGCGACCGGGGCACCGGCCGCTTCGGCAGCCTGATCTGGCTAGAAGCGGACGGCGCATGAGCGAGGCCCAGATCCTTGCCTCCCTGGCGGGCCTGGCCGCCGTCGCGCTGCCGGCCTGGCTCGTCTATGTCGGCCATCGCGCCCACCGCGCCGACTGGGGCGGCTTCGGACGCAACTGCCTGGACGGCTGGCTGCGCATCTATTGCCGGCGTTTTCATCGCCTCCAGGCCGAGCCGCTGCAGCTGCCTGCCCAGGGTGGCGCTATCCTGGTGGCCAACCACGTCTCCGGCCTCGACCCCTTCTTGCTGGTCTCCGCCTGCGAGCGGCCCCTGCGTTTCATGATCGCGGTGGAGGAATACCAGCGCTTCGGCATGACTTGGCTGTTCCGGCTCGGGGGCTGCATTCCCGTGGATCGCAGCGGCCGCGTCGAGCAGGCCTTCCGCAGTGCCGTGCGCGCCCTGAAAGCCGGCGAAATCGTCGCCCTGTTTCCCCATGGCAAGATCCACCTGGACAGCGAGCCCCATCACGCCATCAAGCCCGGAGTGCTGAAACTCGCCACTCTGGCGCAAGTGCCCATCTGCCCGGCGCGCATCGTCGGCGTGGCCGGCGCCGGCCAGGTCGTGGGTTCCTTGCTGGCGCGCAGCGAGGCGCGCGTGCTTGCCTATACTCCCTACGATGCCGAAGCCATCGCGGCGCCGGATTTTCGCGCTCATTTGGGCTGTCTGCTCCTCGGGCGCACTCCTCTTGACCCTGGTCAAGACCCGGACGCTTGAAATTTCCCGTCCGCGGCGGCATCTCAGGGTCAACACAGCCTTTGCGAGAGCCCATCATGCGCATGGACAAACTGACCACCCATTTCCAGCTGGCCATCGCCGATGCCCAGTCCCTGGCCCTGGGCCGCGATCACCAGTACATCGAGCCGGTGCATCTGATGCTCGCCCTGATGAATCAGGAACGGGGCGGCATACGCCCGCTGCTCGCCGAGCTGAAACTCAATCCCAATACCCTGCGCGTGGCCCTGACCAAGGCCCTGGAGCGCCTGCCCCTGGTCTTCGACCACGGCGGCGACGTGCGCATCTCCAATGATCTGGCGCGCCTGCTGAATCAATGCGACAAGCTGGCCCAGGAGCGCAAGGACCAGTACATATCCAGCGAGCTGTTCCTACTCGCCGCCCTGGAGGACAAGGGCGTGGTGGGCGAGATTCTGCGGCGCATGGACGTCAGCATCGAGCGGGTCAACAAGGCCATCGAGAAAGTGCGCGGCGGCCAGGTGGTCACCGATCCCAATGCCGAGGAAAACCGCCAGGCCCTGGAGAAATTCACCATCGACCTGACGGCGCGCGCCGAGCAGGGCAAGCTCGATCCGGTGATCGGCCGCGACGACGAGATCCGCCGCACCATCCAGATCTTGCAGCGGCGCACGAAAAACAACCCGGTGCTGATCGGCGAGCCGGGCGTGGGCAAGACCGCCATCGTCGAGGGCCTGGCCCAGCGCATCGTGAAAGGCGAAGTGCCGGAAGGCCTGAAGGGCAAGCGTGTCTTGTCCCTGGACATGGGCGCCCTCATCGCCGGCGCGAAATTCCGCGGTGATTTCGAGGAGCGCCTGAAGTCGGTGCTCAACGATCTGGCCAAGGAGGAGGGCAGGGTCATCCTGTTCATCGACGAGCTGCACACCATGGTCGGCGCCGGCAAGGCCGAGGGCTCCATGGACGCGGGCAATATGCTCAAGCCCGCCCTGGCGCGCGGCGAGCTGCATTGCGTGGGCGCCACGACCCTGGACGAATACCGGCACTACATCGAAAAAGACGCGGCCCTGGAACGGCGCTTCCAGAAAGTGCTGGTGGATCAGCCGAACGTGGAATCCACCATCGCCATCCTGCGCGGCCTGAAGGACCGTTACGAGCTACACCACGGCGTGACCATCACCGATCCGGCCCTGGTGGCGGCGGCCATGCTGTCCCACCGCTATATCAGCGATCGTCAGCTTCCGGACAAGGCCATCGATCTGATCGACGAGGCCGCCAGCCAAATCCGCATGGAGAACGATTCCAAGCCTGAGGAAATGGACAAGCTGGAGCGGCGTCTGACCCAGTTGCGCATCGAGGAAGTAGCGCTCAACAAGGAGACCGATGCCAGTTCCAAGAAGCGCCTTGAGCATATGCAGGAGGAAATTCAGCGGCTGGAGCGGGCTTACAAGGAGTTGGAAGAAATCTGGAACACCGAAAAGGCCGCCCAGCACGGGACCCAGAAAATCAAGGAAGAGCTGGAGACCGTGCGCAAGGATCTGGAGGACGCGCGCCGCGCCGGCGATCTGGCGCGCATGGCCGAGTTGCAATACGGGCGCGTTCCCGAGCTGGAGAAGCGCTTGGACATGGCCAGCCATATCGACATGCTGGAAATGCGCCTCTTGCGCAACAAGGTCACCGACGTGGAAATCGCCGAGATCGTGTCGAAATGGACCGGGATCCCGGTTTCCAAGATGCTGGAGTCCGAACGCGACAAGCTGCTGCGCATGGAGGAGGTCCTGCAGGAGCAGGTCGTCGGCCAAGCGGAGGCCGTCACCGCCGTGGCCAATGCCATACGCCGCTCCCGTGCCGGCTTGTCCGATCCCAAGCGCCCCAACGGCTCCTTCCTGTTCCTAGGGCCGACCGGCGTCGGCAAGACCGAGCTCTGCAAGGCCCTGGCGCGCTTCCTGTTCGACACCGAGGATGCCATGGTGCGCATCGACATGTCGGAATTCATGGAGAAGCATTCCGTGGCGCGCCTGGTCGGCGCCCCGCCCGGCTATGTGGGCTACGAGGAGGGCGGTTACCTGACCGAGGCCGTGCGCCGCAAGCCCTATTCGGTGATCCTGCTGGACGAGGTGGAGAAGGCCCACCCGGATGTGTTCAACATCCTGCTGCAGGTCTTGGACGATGGCCGGCTCACCGATGGCCAGGGCCGCACCGTCGATTTCCGCAACACCGTGATCGTCATGACCTCGAACCTGGGCTCGGACGTAGTCCAGGAACACTCACGTCGCGAGGATTACGAGGGCATCAAGACCGCGGTGATGTTCACCCTGGCCCAGCATTTCCGCCCGGAATTCCTGAACCGCGTCGACGAGACCGTAGTCTTCCATCCCCTGAGCAAGAAGGTCATCACTCGCATCGCGCGCATCCAGATGGATTATCTGCACGAGCGCCTGGCGGGCCGGGAACTCAAGCTCGACATCAGCGACGAGGCCGTGACCTTGCTTGCCGATGCCGGTTTCGACGCGGTGTTCGGTGCCCGGCCGCTCAAGCGCACGATCCAGCAACGCCTGGAAAATCCCCTGGCCCAGTCGATTCTGGCTGGGCTATTCTTGCCCGGCGATACGGTGCTGGTGTCCGTCAAGGATGGACAGCTGGACATCGGCAAGCGCGCCACCTGATGCCCGATAGCCGAGCTCCAGAAACACCAAGGGCCCCGAAAGGGGCCCTTGGTGTTTCGATGCGAGCTTACTGACAGTAAGTTTTTACCTGTTCCTGAGCCAGCTTCAGTTGATCGGCGCGCTCCTGGTCGGTCATCAGCCTGGGCTGACCGTCCTTGTCCTTGATGGACACGCGTGTCTTCGAGGTCAGCGTGCTCAAGTTCTTCTGGGCGGTCTCGCAGTTGCTGCGCTTTGCGGCCAGAAACTGAGAGGATTGATCCTTGGCCTTTTCGCCCTTGGTCTTGCCGTTCTCTCCTGCCGCTGCTTTACCCTCCGGCGTCTCGGTGTCCGATGCGGCCGGTCGCTCGGGAGCCTCGGCGGCGGCAGGCGCCTTGACCCCCGTGATGTTCATGGTGGTGTAGGGACGGTCCTTGGGAGGAAACTGGGTGTACTGGATCTTACCGTTCTCATCGGTCCATTTGTACAACTCGCCAGCCTCGACGTGGAGAGAAGCCAGGGCGAGTCCGGAGAATCCGAGGATGAGGCTGAGCATGAAGGGGCGTGTGCGCATTTCCTTAACCCGTGAGCGGTAGTCAGGTTGCTAACACTATAGTCCCGCAGAGTGGGAAAAGTAAGGGCAGGTGTCGCAAAAACAGCGACTTAGCATTCACCTCCCTCTTGCTCCACACACAATTCATTGGTCGTGGCGAAGCCGAGGATCTCTTCGTAGAGCTTGGGATGCTGCGCGGCCAGGCTTGTATCCACGATCACGCACTTGATGCCATCGCGAACCGCCGGGCGGAGCAGGGGGGAGTAGTAGATGCGCCGGTTTCTGAACGTCGACAAATTGCCGCTCATTCGCTCGGCCCAATCGCTGGGGCGGAATACTTCGCCCTGGGCGGTGACGCCCTTGATGATCAATTTTCTGGGGAGCGATTCGGACATTCGGCAATCCGATGGGCTGGCAGGGCGCGTATAGTGACACATAGGCAAGCCTAGTCAATAGACCGACCCTGTGCCATTGTTCACAGTCAAACAAGGAGAATCGGTTGCCGCGTCATCCTGTCGCAGCCCCTGAGGGAACGCCTCTGAAACGCGCGCCGATTCTTCCCACTCCGCCTTTATGGTATGGTGTGCTTTCAATAACTTAGGGTGGAAAGCGCAGGCACGGCCTGCGGCGGCCGCCCGATCCCGCGCCTTGCGCGCAAGCCGAACCAATCAGGATCTCCATGAGCCCGGAATCGGAAACCGAAAGCCAGCGACCGCGCGGCATCTACCTGCTTCCCAATCTGTTCACCACGGCCAATCTCTTCGCCGGCTTTTACGCCATCCTGGCCGCGACCTCCGGCAAGTTCGAAGTGGCCGCCATCGCAATCTTCGTCGCCATGATCATGGATAGCCTGGACGGGCGCGTGGCGCGCATGACCAATACCCAGAGCGCTTTCGGCGCCGAGTACGACTCCCTCTCCGACATGGTGGCCTTCGGCCTGGCGCCGTCCCTGGTCATGTTTCACTGGGCCCTGACCGGCCTCGGCAAGTTCGGCTGGGTTGCTGCCTTCATCTATACCGCCTGTGCTGCTCTGCGCCTGGCCCGTTTCAACACCCAATTGGGTTCGGCCGATAAGCGCTATTTCCAGGGGCTGCCCAGCCCGGCAGCTGCCGCCATCGTGGCCGGCATGGTCTGGGTCGGCGTGGATCAGGGCGCCCATCCCCTCGGCTTCTCGGCGTTCCTATTGGCTGTGCTGACCCTGACCACCGGCCTCTTGATGATCAGCAACTTCCGCTTCCATTCCTTCAAGGAAGTGAACTGGAAGGGTAAGGTGCCCTTCGTGGCGGTTATCCCGGTGATCCTGGTCTTCGCCTTCGTGTTTTACGATCCGCCTACCGTGCTGTTCAGCGTGTTCTTCCTCTATGCCCTGTCGGGACCGGTGCTGACGCTTTGGCAGATCAAGCAGCGTAGGCAAGTGCGCGAAGAAGGCAGTAAGACCGAAGCCGACAAGACCCCGGAAGAATAAGCTCTCCCGCCCACGTGTAATAAAGGCCCGTCTTGCTCGTCTAAGCTTCAGTTCTGAACGGACAAGACGGCCATGCTGATCCAACGACCCCCCGACCTGAAGGCTTCCGAGATCACCCCGGAAGCCGTCTACCTGCAGCGGCGCAGCCTGATGAAGCAGGCTCTGGCCTTACTGTTGACCCCCTCCCTGTCCCAGGCCGCCGGCTGGTTCGACAAGGACGAACCGCCATCCTCGCCGCAAAAGCCCTTGCGCTATTCCCGCTGGCCGCATTCGCTGCAAGGCGAGCGCACCACGGAAGACGCGGTCACGCACTACAACAACTATTACGAGTTCGGTCTGGGCAAGGACGAGCCGGCCCAGAATGCCCGCGGCTTCCAGACCGAGCCCTGGTCAGTGGTCATCGAGGGCGAGTGCGCCCACCCCGGCCGCTACACCCTGGAGGATGTGCTCAAGGGCATGAACCTCGAGGAGCGCGTCTACCGGCTGCGTTGCGTCGAGGCCTGGTCCATGGTCGTGCCCTGGGTCGGCTTCCCGCTGGCGGCCCTGCTCAAGCGCGTCGAACCGGGCAGTCGCGCCAAATACATCGCCTTCGAGACCCTGCACGATCCCGAGCGCATGCCCGGTCAGAAGCCAGGCTTGTTCGGCTTGTCCTCTCTGGACTGGCCCTACCGGGAGGGCCTGCGCGTCGACGAGGCCATGCATCCCCTCACCCTCTTGGCCGTTGGCCTGTACGGCAAGACCCTGTCGCCTCAGAACGGCGCGCCCTTGCGCCTGGTCGTGCCCTGGAAATACGGCTTCAAGAGCATCAAGTCCATCGTGCGTCTGCGCCTTCAGGAGGAGCCGCCGGAGACTACCTGGTCGCGCAGTGCCCCCGGCGAGTACGGCTTCTATGCCAATGTGAATCCGGAGGTCGACCACCCGCGTTGGTCCCAGGCCAAGGAGCGGCGCATCCTTTCCGGCTCCCTGCTGGGTGTCGAGCGGGTCGGCACACTGCCGTTCAACGGCTATGCCGAACAGGTGGCTGGGCTCTACGCGGGCATGGACCTGCGGCGCAACTTCTGAGGGCACTTCCATGCTGTTCTGGCTGAAACCTTTCGTCTTTGTGGCGGCAGCCCTGCCTTTCCTGGATCTGTTCTGGGGGGCCATGACGGCTTCCCTGGGCGCCGACCCCCAGAAGACCCTGGTGCACACGACTGGCGCCTGGGCCTTGCGCTTCCTGCTGATCACCCTGAGCATAACGCCCCTGCGTCGGCTGAGCGGCTGGTCCTGGCCCCAGAGCCTGCGGCGCATGGTCGGGCTCTATGCCTTCTTCTATGCCTGCCTGCATTTCTTGAGCTATACCTCTCTCTATATAGGTTTCGATTGGCAGAATCTGCTGGAAGACCTGGGTGAGCGTCCGTACATCACCCTGGGCTTCTTGGCCTGGCTAGGCCTCCTACCCTTGGCCCTGAGCTCGACCAAGGCCGCCATGCGCAAACTGGGGCGGCGCTGGGGGCGGCTGCACAAGCTGGTCTATCCCATTGCCATCCTGGGTTGCTGGCACTACTGGTGGCAGGTGAAATCCGATCTGAACCAACCCCTGCTCTATAGCCTGATCCTCGCGTCGCTGTTGTTGCCGCGCATGTTCTGGGCCTGGAGAAGCCGCCGGCGCGTGCCGCGGCGCGTCGGCAAGCTGCCCGAGCTGTCGGTTAATTGAGCAAAACGTACGTTTAGTAGTCAAAAGCTAAGTTTTTCATGATTTTGCAACAAATGTGCTTGCACATCCACGCCAAAGCCGTAGAATGCGCCACCTCGACGGGGTGCTGGTCAGCCCGCCGAAGCGCAAAAAAGCGTTGAAAACAAGTGCTTGACACGGTGAGTAAACAGTATAAAATGCGCGCCTCGCTGATAACGGTAACGAAATCGGCGAAAGTCAACGAAAGCGAAGCGCGCAGCGCGATGCGAAAAGAGTTGACAAAATGATAAGGTGGCGTAAAATGCACGTCCCTTAGCGCGAAAGAGTCGGAATGACGCTCAGCGCAATGCTCTTTAACAGTTAGAACAAGCAATGATGTGTGGGCGCTCGCGATGGTCAGTGTGCACAACACAAGATGATTATCGATGAGTGAACACTCGTTAAATTCAGAGATGAAAGACGCAAGTGGAATCGAATCGAGTTTTGATTTGAACTGAAGAGTTTGATCATGGCTCAGATTGAACGCTGGCGGCATG
>JACPFT010000020.1 GCA_016182845.1 Gammaproteobacteria bacterium | reverse complement strand
TCGAGATGGTGATGCCGGGCGACAACATCAAGATGGTCGTCACCCTGATCTCCCCGATCGCCATGGAAGAAGGCCTGCGCTTCGCGATTCGCGAAGGCGGTCGTACCGTCGGCGCCGGCGTGGTCGCCAAGATCATCGAGTAATCGATGAGCTTAGGGGCCCGGCTTCCGCGGACTCACGCCTGGCGAGAGTCCTAAGAAGCAGGGTCCTGCAAGATCTTCTTGCAAAGCCATCGGGCCGCAGTTACACTTCTGCGGCCTTTTGGATTGGTCAGTCAATGAGCACTGACCCGACAGCCGGCCCGATAGGGGCTCGGAATGTTCAGAATGGTGCGCGCCGACCCGCGAGGGGAGTGCTGCGCGCCGTTCTTTTTGTTTACCTAACTGGAGTTCCTTTGCAATGGCAAAGCAACGCATTCGGATCCGCCTCAAGGCGTTCGACCATCGCCTGATCGATCAGTCGACGATGGAGATCGTGAGCACGGCCAAGCGCACCGGCGCCCAGGTCCGTGGCCCGATCCCGCTGCCGACCCGTCAGGAGCGCTTCACCATCCTGATCTCCCCGCACGTCAATAAGGACGCCCGTGACCAGTACGAACTGCGTACTCACAAGCGCCTGGTCGACATCATCGATCCGACGGACAAGACCGTCGACGCGCTGATGAAGCTCGATCTCGCCGCCGGCGTCGATGTGCAGATCAGCCTGACCTAAGGCTCCGGGCAACGAATCGTAGAGGGTTATAACAATGGCTATCGGATTAGTAGGCCGTAAAGTGGGCATGACCCGCCTCTTCAACGAAGATGGCGTGTCGGTGCCGGTGACGGTGATCGAGGTCGACCCGAACCGTGTCACCCAGGTCAAGTCCGTCGAGACCGACGGCTATGCCGCCATCCAGGTGACGACCGGTGAGCGCCGCGCCTCCCGCGTGACCAAGGCCATGGCCGGTCACTATGCCAAGGCTGGCGTCGCCGCCGGCCGCATGTCCCAGGAATTCCGCCTGGGCGAAGGTGAGTCCACCGAGTTCGCCGCCGGTTCCAGTGTCGATGTCAGCATTTTCGCTGCTGGCCAGTATGTCGACGTGACCGGCACCTCCAAGGGCAAGGGCTTCGCGGGGACCATCAAGCGTTGGAACTTCCGCATGCAGGATGCCACCCACGGTAACTCCCGTTCGCATCGCGTTCCGGGTTCCACCGGTATGAACCAGACCCCGGGGCGTGTGTTCAAGGGCAAGAAAATGGCCGGCCACATGGGTAGCGAAGTCGTTACCGTGCAGAGTTTGCAGATCGTGCGCGTCGACGCCGAACGCAATCTGTTGCTGGTCAAGGGTGCTGTGCCTGGCGCTACCGGCGGCGATCTGATCGTCAAGCCGGCCGTCAAGGCTTAAGCCCGGAGGAGCAATACATGGAACTGAATCTCATGGTTCCCGGCGAGAGCAAGACCTCTGGCACCGTCCAGGTCTCGGAAGTCGCTTTCGGCCGCGAATTCAACGAAGCCCTGGTGCACCAGGTCGTCGTTGCCTACATGGCTGGCGCCCGCGCCGGCACCAAGAAAACCAAGACCAAGGCGGAAGTCTCCGGCGGCGGCAAGAAGCCCTGGAAGCAGAAAGGCACCGGCCGCGCACGCGCTGGTTCCATTCGCAGCCCCATCTGGGTCGGCGGCGGTCATGGCCATGCCCTGAGCCCGCGTGACTTCACCCAGAAGGTCAACAAGAAGATGTACCGCGCCGCGGTGCAGTCCATCCTGTCCGAGCTGGTCCGTCAGGAGCGCCTGGTCGTCGTCGAGTCCTTCGCCGTCGCCACGCCCAAGACCAAGGAACTGCTGGGCAAGCTGAATGGCATGGGCCTCAACGACGTGCTGATCGTTTCCGACAGCGTCGACGAGAACCTGTACCTGTCGGCCCGCAACCTGCACAAGGTTGACGTGCGCGACGTCGCTGGTGTCGACCCGGTCTCCCTCATCGCCTTCGAGAAGGTGCTGATGACCGTGGGCGCACTGAAGCAGTTCGAGGAGCAGCTGGCATGAACCAGGAACGCATTCTGAAGATTCTGCTGGCCCCGCACGTCTCCGAGAAGTCGACGCTGCAGGCCGAGAAGAACAACACCGTTGTTTTCAAAGTGCTGAAAGACGCCACCAAGCCGGAAATCAAGTCGGCGGTGGAATCGCTGTTCAACGTCAAAGTTGATAGCGTCACTGTTCTTAACGTCAAAGGTAAGAACAAGCGCACTGGCGCGATCGCCGGCCGCCGCAAGGACTGGAAGAAGGCTTACGTCTCCCTGTCCGAAGGCCAGGTCATCGATTTCGCCGGCGGCGAATAAAGAGAGGAGTTAAGGCATGGCTATCGTCAAGTGCAAGCCGACGTCCGCCGGTCGCCGCTTTGTGGTCAAGATCGTTAACCCCGATCTGCACAAGGGTGAACCCTACGCGCCGTTGCTTGAAACCAAGAAGAAGACTGGCGGTCGTAACCATTACGGCCGCATCACCACTCGCCATATCGGCGGTGGTCATAAGCAGCATTATCGCCTGGTCGACTTCAAGCGCAATAAAGATGGTATTCCGGGCAAGGTTGAACGCCTGGAATACGATCCGAACCGCACCGCCCACCTGGCCCTGGTGCTGTTCGCCGACGGCGAACGCCGTTACATCATCGCCGCTCGCGACATGAAGGTCGGCGACACCGTGTTCAACGGTGTCGATGCCCCCATCAAGTCCGGCAACTGCCTGCCGATGCGCAATATCCCGGTCGGTATGACCGTGCATTGCATCGAAATGAAGCCGGGCAAGGGTGCTCAGTTGGCTCGTTCCGCCGGCGCCGCCGTGCAGATCGTTGCCCGCGAAGGCGGCTATGTGACCCTGCGTCTGCGTTCCGGCGAAATGCGCAAGGTTCCGGTTGATTGCCGCGCCACCCTCGGTGAAGTGGGCAACAACGAGCACAGCCTGAAGAAGTTCGGTAAGGCTGGCGCCAAGCGCTGGATCGGTATCCGTCCGACCGTTCGTGGTACCGCCATGAACCCGGTCGACCACCCGCATGGTGGTGGTGAGGGTCGTACCTGTGGCAAACACCCGGTTTCGCCGTGGGGCCAGCAGGCTAAGGGCCTCAAGACCCGTAACAACAAGCGGACCGATAAGCTTATCGTCCGTCGTCGGAACAAAGCGTAAGAGGATTGAATCGTGCCACGTTCTTTAAAGAAAGGCCCGTTCGTTGACCTGCACCTCCTGAAGAAGGTGGAAACCCAGGCCAGCACCGCGAGCAAGAAGCCGATCAAGACCTGGTCGCGCCGTTCCATGATTCTGCCGGATATGGTCGGTATGACCATCGCCGTGCACAACGGCAAAGTTCACGTGCCGGTGTTTGTGTCCGAAGAAATGGTCGGTCACAAGCTGGGTGAATTTGCTCCGACCCGTACCTTCAAAGGCCACGCGGCCGATAAGAAGGCCAAGAAGAAGTAAGAGGTGAGGACTATGGAAGCTATTGCGATTCATAAGGGCGCCCGCACCTCGGCCCAGAAGGCTCGACTGGTTGCGGACCTGGTTCGCGGCAAGCCGGTCGGCAAGGCCCTGGACATTCTGGCCTATAGCCCGAAGAAGGCCGCCGAGCTGGTGCGTAAGGTGCTGCTGTCCGCGATCGCCAATGCCGAGCACAACGAAGGTGCCGACATCGACGATCTGAAGGTCAAGACCATCATGGTTGATGAGGGATCGAGCCTGAAGCGCATGATGGCTCGTGCAAAGGGTCGCGGTGATCGCATCACCAAGCGTACCTGCCACATCACGGTCCTGGTCGCGGACAAGTAAGAGGATCTGAATAATGGGTCAGAAAGTTCATCCGGTGGGTATCCGCCTTGGCATCGTCAAGGATTGGAACTCCACCTGGTTCGCCGAGAAGGGCGATTTCGCCAAGTACGTCAAGAACGACTGGGACATCCGCAAGTTTCTGAACAAGGAACTGGCTGCTGCCTCCGTGTCCAAGATCACCATCGAACGCCCGGCCAAGAGCCTGCGCGTGACCGTGCATTCCGCCCGCCCGGGCGTGATCATCGGTAAGAAGGGTGAGGACATCGAGAAGCTGCGCAAGAAGGTGGCCGACATCGCTGGCGTGCCGACGCACATCAACATCGAAGAAGTGCGCAAGCCCGAGATCGATGCCAAGCTGGTGGCCGACTCCGTCGCCCAGCAGCTGGAAAAGCGCATCATGTTCCGTCGCGCCATGAAGCGTGCCGTGCAGAACGCGCTACGCATCGGTGCCAAGGGCATCAAGATCGAAGTGTCCGGCCGTCTGGGCGGCGCTGAAATCGCCCGTACCGAGTGGTACCGCGAAGGCCGTGTGCCCCTGCACACCCTGCGCGCCGACATCGATTACAACACCTCCGAAGCTCACACCACCTACGGCGTCATTGGCGTCAAGGTCTGGATCTTCAAGGGTGAAGTGCTGGGCGCCGGTCAGGTTTCCGTGAACGAAGCCGCTCCGGTCGAACAGAAGCCGAAGCGTCCGGCGGGTCGTGAAGGCCGTGAAAACCGTGGCGGCCGTCGTGACGACCGTCGTGGCAGCAAGGAGTAATTACCATGCTACAGCCGAAACGTACCAAATTCCGTAAGGTCCATAAGGGCCGTAACTCCGGCCTCGCCACGACTGCCAACAAGGTCAGTTTCGGTGAGTACGGTCTGAAGTCGACCGATTTCGGTCGTCTGACGGCACGCCAGATCGAAGCCGCCCGCCGCTGCATCTCCCGTAAGATGAAGCGCGCCGGCAAGGTCTATATCCGTGTGTTCCCGGACAAGCCCATTACCAAGAAGCCTCTCGAAGTGCGTATGGGTAAAGGTAAAGGTCCCGTGGAATACTGGGTTGCCCAGATCCAGCCGGGTCGCATGATCTATGAAGTGGAAGGCATCTCCGAAGAGCTGGCGCGCGAAGCTTTCGCCCTGGCTGCCGACAAGCTGCCCTTGAAGACCACCTTTGTTATTCGCACGGTGATGTAATGAACGCGACTGAACTCCGCAATAAGAGCGTCGATGAGCTCAAGACCGAGCTGCTCGACCTGCTGAAGGAACAGTTCAAGCTGCGCATGCAGCATGCGACTGGTCAGCTCGCTCGCAACCACCTGCTGAAGGACGTGCGCCGTAACATCGCGCGCGTCAAGACTGTCCTGCATCAGAAGGTGAGTGCGTGATGAGCGAAAACACCAAAGTCCAGCGTACCCTCGAGGGTAAGGTCGTCAGCAACAAGATGGATAAGACCATCACGGTGCTGGTCGAACGCCAGGTTCAACATCCCCTGTATGGCAAGATCATCAAGCGCAGCACGAAGTTCCATGCGCACGATGAGAACAATGAATGCCATGAGGGCGATGTTGTCCGTATCGCTGAAGGCCGTCCGATTTCCAAGACCAAGGCCTGGCGCCTGGTCGAGATCGTCGAACGCGCCAAGTAAGACCTCTCCCACCGCGCCTTTGGTGCGGTCCCCCCTCTCCCGCTTGCGGGGAGAGGGTATCAAGGAGGGGGTCGCTGCGCGACTCGCGCAGTTGACGGGGTAGGGGGAAGGAAACTTCCTTTTACTCTTATTTTTGATCGGTGCTATACTCTTGCGCCTTTGTCCTGGCACACGCCAGGACTTTGGCGTTTGAAGGCGGAGAAGATCCATGATCCAAATGCAGAGCCGACTGGACGTCGCCGATAATTCCGGCGCACGCGAAGTCATGTGTATCAAGGTCTTGGGGGGTTCGCACCGTCGTTATGCCGCAATTGGTGATGTCATCAAGTGCAGCGTGAAGGACGCGATCCCGCGAGGCAAAGTGAAGAAGGGCGATGTGGTGAATGCCGTCGTCGTACGTACCCGTAAGGGCGTGCGTCGTCCGGATGGTTCCCTCATCCGCTTCGATAGCAACGCTGCCGTGTTGCTCAACAACAAACTGGAACCGATTGGTACCCGTATTTTTGGACCCGTGACGCGCGAGCTGCGTACTGAGAAGTTCATGAAGATCGTGTCCCTGGCTCCGGAAGTGCTGTAAGAGAGGCTGACATGCGCAAGATCAAGCGTGAAGACGAAGTCATCGTCATCGCCGGCAAGGACAAGGGTAGCCGCGGCAAAGTTGTCCGCGTGCTGTCCAACGACCGTGTCGTCGTGGGCGGTGTCAACCTCGTGAAGCGTCATACCAAGCCGAACCCGGCCCTGGGCCGTACCGGCGGTATCGTTGAGAAGGAAGCCGGCATCCACATCTCCAATGTGGCTCTGCTCAACCCGGCGACGGGCAAGGCTGACAAGGTCGGTATCAAGGTGCTCGAAGACGGCAAGAAAGTGCGCGTTTTCAAGTCCAACGGCCAACAGATTGACTAATTGGTGACAAAAACCATGGCGAAACTGCACGACTACTACCGTGATCAGGTAACCGGCTCTCTGAAAGAGAAGTTCGGCTTTGCCTCTGTCATGCAAGTCCCGCGGATCACTAAGATCACATTGAATATGGGTCTGGGTGAGGCAGTGGGCGATAAGAAAATTCTTGAACATGCCTGCGCGGACCTCGCTGCCATCACCGGCCAGAAGCCGGTCGTGACCAAGGCTCGTAAGTCCATCGCTGGCTTCAAGATTCGTGATGGCTATCCGATCGGTGCCAAGGTGACCCTGCGCGGCGAGCGCATGTGGGAATTCCTGGATCGCCTGATCGCCATCTCGCTGCCGCGCGTGCGCGACTTCCGTGGCTTGAACCCGCGTTCCTTCGACGGTCGCGGCAACTACAGCATGGGCGTTAAAGAGCAGATCATCTTCCCGGAAATCGACTACGACAAGGTCGATGCTGTGCGCGGTATGGATATCACCATTACCACCACTGCCAAAACCGACGAAGAAGCTCGTGCCCTGCTCGATGCCTTCAAGTTCCCGTTCCGTAACTAAGGGATAAGGTCATGGCTAAGACTTCTATGATTGAGCGCGAACTGAAGCGCGCCAAGACGGTCGCCAAGTTCGCCACCAAGCGTGCCGAACTGAAGGCGATCATCAACAATCCCAACACCAGCGATGAAGCCCGCTGGGAAGCCGTGATCAAGCTGCAGAAGCTGCCGCGCGACGCTAGCCCGTCCCGTCAGCGCAATCGCTGCGCGATCACCGGCCGTCCGCACGGTTACGTCGGCAAGTTCGGCCTGAGCCGAATCAAGCTGCGCGAAGCCATGATGCGCGGCGATATCCCGGGCCTGGTCAAGGCCAGCTGGTAAGCATTGGGAGACACTGAACAATGAGTATGCAAGATCCGATCGCGGATATGCTGACCCGCATCCGCAATGGTCAGGGCGCCAAAATGGCCGCCGTGACCATGCCGTCCGCTAAGCTCAAGGTCGCGATTGCCAAAGTCCTCAAGGACGAAGGCTATATCGCCGACTACGCCGTGGGCGTCGATAATTCCGGTAAGCCGGCGTTGACCGTGACCCTGAAGTACTATCAGGGCCGTGCGGTCATCGAAGAAATCAAGCGCGTGTCCAAGCCGGGCCTGCGTATCTACAAGGGCAAGGACGAGCTGCCGAAAGTTATGGGCGGCCTGGGCATTGCTATCCTTTCCACCTCCAAGGGCGTCATGACTGATCGCGCCGCTCGCGCTGCGGGCCACGGCGGTGAAGTCCTGGCCTACGTGTCCTAAGGAGAACGCCACATGTCTCGTGTTGCTAAGAGCCCGGTCGCATTGCCGACCGGCGTGGAAGTGACCCTCAACGGTGATGTGCTCACCGTCAAGGGTGGCAAGGGCACGCTGGAACACCGTCTGCACGCGACCATCACGGTCGCTGTGGAAGGCCAGGAAGCTCGTGTTCAGCTCGTCGATGAGAAGCATCCCCATGCATGGATTCAGGCCGGCACCGCCCGCGCCCTGTTGAACAACATGGTCAAGGGTGTGTCCGTCGGATTCGAGCGTAAGCTGAACCTCGTCGGCGTGGGCTACAAGGCCCAGGCCCAGGGTAAGAAGCTGAACTTGAGCCTCGGTTTCTCGCACCCGGTGGAGTTCGCCGTCCCCGAAGGCATCACCGTTGAAACCCCGACCGCGACCGAAATTCTGGTCAAGGGCGTGGATCGTCAGCAGGTGGGTCAGGTCGCGGCCAACATCCGTGGTTACCGTCCGCCGGAGCCCTACAAGGGCAAAGGCGTTCGCTATTCGGACGAAGTTGTTCGTCTGAAAGAAGCGAAGAAAAAGTAAGGGGTTAGGCAATGGACAAGAAAGAAACCCGTCTGCGCCGTGCCGTTCGCTCGCGCTGCAAGATGAAAGAACTGGGTGCGACACGTCTGGTCGTCCATCGTACCCCCCGTCACATCTATGCCCAGGTGATCGCGGCCGATGGCGCCCATGTGCTGGCCTGTGCGTCGACTGTCGAAAAAGACATCGCCGCCGGTCTCAAGTACACCGGCAACACCGACGCCGCCAAGGCGGTGGGCAAGGCCGTCGCCGAGCGTGCTCTGAAGGCCGGCGTTGAAGCCGTCGCCTTCGATCGCGCCGGCTTCCTGTATCACGGCCGCGTCCAGGCCCTGGCCGATGCCGCGCGTGAAGCCGGCCTCAAGTTCTAAGGGGTAGATGATGAGCAGAGATCAAAGACAAGCCGCCGATAATTCTGACGGCATGATCGAGAAGCTGGTGCACGTCAATCGCGTCGCCAAGGTCGTCAAGGGTGGTCGTATCTTCGCCTTCACCGCGCTGACCGTGGTCGGCGACGGCAAGGGCCGCATCGGCTTCGGCCGCGGCAAGGCGCGTGAAGTGCCCCAGGCGATCCAGAAGGCGATGGAACAAGCCCGCCGCAACATGATCAGCGTTGATCTGCGCGATGGCGGTACGGTTCAGCATCCGGTGAAGGCCAACCATGGCGCTTCCACGGTCATGCTGATGCCGGCCTCCGAAGGTACCGGGATCATCGCCGGCGGTGCGGTTCGCTCCGTGTGCGAAGTGATCGGCATCACCAACATTCTGGCCAAGACCATTGGTTCCACCAACCCGGTCAACGTCGTGCGCGCCACCGTCAAGGGCCTGGCCAAGATGGCCTCGCCGGAAGCGATCGCGGCCAAGCGCGGCAAGTCCGTGCGCGAAATCCTGGAGTGAGCGCCATGGCGAACAAGACTCTGAAAGTCACGCAGACCAAGTCGAGCATCGCTCGCTTGCCGCGTCACATCCAGTCCCTCAAGGGTCTGGGCCTGCGCCGCATTGGTCATACCGTGGAAGTGCTGGATACTCCGGCCAACCGCGGCATGATCAACCAGGTGTACTACATGGTAAAGGTTGAGGAATAAGCCATGCGTCTGAATGATTTGCATCCGGCTGAAGGCTCCAAGAAAGAGCGTCGCCGCCTGGGCCGTGGTATCGGCTCCGGTCTCGGCAAGACCGCTGGTCGCGGCCACAAGGGCCAGACCTCTCGTGTCGGTCTGATGTCCAAGATCGGCTACGAAGGCGGCCAGATGCCCATGTACCGCCGTCTGCCCAAGTTCGGTTTCACCAACCTGGCCGCTCTGAAGCACGCGGAAGTGCGTCTGTCCGAGCTGGCCAAGGTCGAAGGCGACGTGGTGGATCTGCTGAGCCTCAAGGCTGCCAATGTTCTGCGTAACGACGTGGAAACCGCCAAGATCGTGCTGTCCGGCGCGATTGCCAAGCCGGTTACCGTGCGCGGCGTCAAGGTCACCAAGGGTGCCCGCGAAGCCATCGTTGCTGCTGGCGGCAAAGTCGAGGAATAAACGCTGATGGCGAATCCAGGTCTGGATATGCGCAGCGCGAAAAGCGGCCTTCAGGAATTGAAGCGCCGCTTGTTCTTCTTGCTGGGCGCCTTGCTGGTCTTCCGTGTCGGTTCCTTCATCCCGGTTCCCGGGATCGATCCGACCGTGTTGGCCCAGCTTATGGAACAGCAGAAGGGCACGCTGCTTGCGATGTTCAATGTGTTCTCCGGCGGCGCGCTTGAGCGCGCTTCCTTGTTCGCATTGGGCATTGTGCCTTACATCTCGGCATCCATCATCGTGCAGATCCTGGGCTATGTTGAGCCCAAGCTGATGCAGATGAAGAAGGAGGGCGAGACCGGACGGCGCAAAATCAACCAGATCACCCGGTATGGTACTTTGGCCCTGGCCACGTTCCAGTCCATCGGTATCGCCTCCAGCCTGCCGACCATGATGCCCGGCCTGGTACCTAATCCGGGCATGGGCTTCGTGTTCACGGCCGCCGTGTCCCTGGTGACCGGCACCATGTTCCTGATGTGGTTGGGCGAGCAGATCAACGAGCGCGGTATCGGCAATGGTATTTCCATGCTGATCTTCTGCGGCATCGTCGCCGGTCTGCCGCCAGCCCTCGGCCAGATCATCGAACAGGCTCGCCTGGGCGAGATCAACGTCATCAGCCTGCTGATCATCCTGGTGATCATCGCGGCGGTGACGGCGGCCGTGGTGTTCATGGAGCGCGGACAGCGTCGTATCGTGGTGAACTATGCCAAGCGTCAGCAGGGCAACCGCCTGATGCAGGCCCAGTCCAGCCATTTGCCCCTCAAGGTCAACATGGCCGGCGTGATCCCTCCGATCTTCGCCTCCTCGATCATTCTGTTCCCGGGCACTCTGGCACAGTGGTTCGGTCAGCGCCCCGGTTTCGAGTGGCTGCAGGACGTGTCCCTGGCGCTGAGCCCGGGCCAGCCGCTGTACATCCTGATGTACACGGCCGGTATCATTTTCTTCTGCTTCTTCTATTCGGCCCTCGTGTTCAATCCGCGCGAGACCGCCGATAACCTGAAGAAGTCCGGCGCCTTCATTCCGGGTATCCGCCCGGGCGAAAGCACCAGCAAGTACATCGACAAGGTGATGACCCGCCTGACTCTGGCCGGCGCGATCTACATCACCCTGGTGTGCTTGTTGCCGGAAGTGATGCGCATCTTCTGGAATGTTCCGTTCTATTTCGGCGGTACTTCCCTGCTCATCACCGTGGTGGTCATCATGGACTTCATGGCCCAGGTGCAGGCGCATATGCTCTCGCACCAGTACGACTCGGTGTTCAAGAAGGCCAACTTCAAGAACTACGGGCCGGCGGGCCAGATCCGTTGAGTTCGACGCCGGCATGGAAACATGTCGGCGAACAAGCCGGTCGGTGGTACACTACGCGCCCCCGACCAGCGGCCTCCCAAGGGGCTGCATCAGCCGGAGCTACTCCGGCTGGTTTTTTTAACTTTTGGAGTACGACATGAAAGTTCGCGCTTCCGTCAAGCCTATCTGCCGCAAGTGCAAGGTGATTCGTCGTCACGGCGCCGTGCGCGTGATCTGCGAAGACGCCCGTCACAAGCAGAAGCAGGGTTAAGGCAAGACAAAACGCGATCGGTTTAAGGCCTGTCAAAGGGCCTGCCGGTTGACCTTTAGGTGCCTGCGAGCTAGAATCCGCAGCTTTTCGCAGGCTGAATGAGTTTTATACTCAGGAGTATGTACTGATGGCCCGTATTGCTGGCATCAATATTCCGGTTCATAAGCACACCGTGATCGGCTTGACCTCGATCTACGGTATTGGCCGCCCGCGCGCCGCGAAAATCTGCGCGTCCGCTGCCGTTGAACCGTCCAAGAAGATTAAGGACTTGAGCGAAGCCGAAGTGGAAGCTTTGCGCGCTGAAGTCGCCAAGTTCACCGTTGAGGGTGATCTGCGCCGTGAAGTGTCCATGAGCATCAAGCGCTTGATGGATCTCGGTTGCTACCGTGGCATGCGCCACCGCCGTGGCCTGCCGTGCCGCGGTCAGCGTACCAAGACCAATGCTCGTACCCGCAAGGGCCCGCGCAAGGCTATCAAGAAATAAGGCTTGAGGTAAATCATGGCTAAGGCTCCGACTCGTACCCGCAAGCGCGTCAAAAAGCATGTCGTTGACGGCATGGCTTTCATCCACGCTTCGTTCAACAATACCATTGTTACGCTGACCGACCGTCAGGGTAATGCCATCTCCTGGGCCACCGCCGGTGGTTCGGGCTTCCGTGGTTCCCGCAAGTCGACCCCGTTCGCTGCCCAGGTTGCCGCCGAGCGCGCCGCCACCGCCGCCGCCGACGTCGGTCTGAAGAACCTGGAAGTGTTCGTGAAGGGCCCCGGCCCGGGCCGCGAGTCCGCCGTGCGCGCGCTGAATGCCGCCGGTTACAAGATCACGAACATCACTGATGTTACCCCGATTCCGCACAACGGCTGCCGCCCGCCGAAAAAGCGTCGCGTGTAATCCGGCCGTTCTGGAGACAAAACAATGGCTCGTTACTTAGGTCCGAAACTCAAGCTTTCCCGTCGTGAAGGCGTCGATCTCTTCCTGAAGAGCGGCGTTCGCGCGATCGAATCCAAGTGCAAGCTGGAGACCCCTCCCGGCCAGCACGGCGACAAAAAGCCGCGCCTGTCCGACTACGGGACTCAGCTGCGCGAAAAGCAGAAAATCCGCCGCATCTACGGCGTGCTCGAACGTCAGTTCAGCAACTACTTCAAGGCTGCGTCCAGCCTGAAGGGCTCCACCGGTGAAAACCTGCTGCAGCTCCTCGAAAGCCGTCTGGACAACGTCGTTTACCGCATGGGCTTCGGCTCGACTCGCGCCGAGGCTCGCCAGCTGGTCAGCCACCGCGCGATCATGGTCAATGGCCGTGTCACCAACTTCCCGTCCTTCCAGGTGAAGCCGGGCGACCAGGTGACCGTCAAAGAGCGTGCCAAGAACCAGGGCCGTATCAAGGCTGCCCTGGAACTGTCCGGTTCGCGTGAAAAGCCGACCTGGGTTGACGTTGACGAGAAGGCCATGACCGGCGTGTTCAAGGCGGTTCCCGAGCGTTCCGACCTGCCGGCCGACATCAACGAAAACCTGATCGTCGAGCTGTACTCCCGCTAAGCTTTAGCCGCAAAGAGGATAACCATGCAGGGCTCTGTGAGCGAATTCCTTCGTCCGCGCCAGATCAAGGTCGAGTCTGCCAACGCCAATCTGGCCAAGGTCACTCTCGAACCCTTCGAGCGCGGTTTCGGCCACACGCTGGGTAATGCGTTGCGCCGTATTTTGCTGTCGTCCATGCCGGGGGCCGCGGTCACCGAAGTGGAGATCGACGGCGTGCTGCACGAGTACACCTCCATCGAGGGTGTGCAGGAAGACGTGATCGAAATTCTGCTCAACCTGAAGGGCCTGGCCGTGCGCCTGGCCGGTAAGGAAGAAGCGACCCTGACCCTGCAGAAGTCGGGCGCCGGCCCGGTCCTGGCCAAGGATATTTCTGGTCAGGCCGGTGTCGAGATCGTCAACCCGGATCATGTGCTTGCCCACTTGACCAAGGACGGCAAGCTGTCCATGACCATCAAGGTGGCAATGGGCCGTGGCTACGAGCCGGCCAGCAACCGTACCCTTGAAGAGGGCGAAAGCCGTCCCATCGGTCGTTTGCAGGTGGATTCGTCGTTCAGCCCCGTGCGCCGCGTGGCCTATGTCGTGGAAGCCGCTCGTGTCGAGCAGCGTACCGACTTGGACAAGCTGGTGTTGGAGCTGGAAACCAACGGCACCATCGATCCGGAAGAGGCGATCCGTCGCGCCGCGACCATCCTCCAGGAACAGCTCTCCGCCTTCGTTGAATTGAAGGACGAGCGTCGCAGCGAACCGAAGCGCGAAGAACCGGAAATCGATCCGATTCTGCTGCGCCCGGTCGACGACCTGGAGCTGACCGTGCGTTCGGCCAACTGCCTGAAGTCGGAAAATATTCACTACATCGGCGACCTGATCCAGCGCACCGAAGTCGAGTTGCTCAAGACTCCGAACCTCGGCAAGAAGTCGCTGACCGAAATCAAGGACGTGCTCGCTTCCCGCGGCCTGTCCTTGGGTATGCGTCTGGAAAACTGGCCGCCGGCTCAGCTGCTCGATAAGCAGAAAGAGCGCGAGTAATTAGTGTTCAAGCGGGGACAGAAAGGCGTGAGGCCTTACTGTCCCCAAAGAGGAAAGAATCATGCGTCACCGTAATAGCGGTCGTAAATTCAGCATCACCAGCTCTCACCGCAACGTGATGTTCCGCAATATGGCCGTGTCTCTGTTCGAGCACGAGATCATCAAGACCACCCTGCCGAAGGCCAAGGAACTGCGTCGCATCGCCGAGCCGCTGATCACCCTGGCTAAGAACGATTCCGTGGCCAACCGCCGTCTGGCGTTTGCCCGTACCCGTTCGCCGCAGGCCGTCGGCAAGCTGTTCACCGAACTCGGTGTGCGCTACAAGACCCGCAATGGCGGTTATTTGCGCATCCTGAAGTGCGGCTTCCGAGCCGGCGACAACGCGCCCATGGCGTATGTCGAGCTGGTCGACCGTCCTGCCAAGGACGTCGCGGACGTGGTTGAAGCCGACGAATAAGCCGGTTGCGATCGAAAGAAGGCTGGGGTTACCCGGCCTTTTTTCATTTTTGGGGCCCAAGAACCTGTTTGTGTCGTACCAAGGTTGTTGAGTCGCTCCGCCTTGGAAGTCCGACGCATTCCGCGAACAGGTCGAGGTTCTGAGCTGTCTGCACATTTGCTCCTCCTTTGCTGCACATTGCCCCGCCATGCTCTCTCCAAGGCCCGGTGGGCGGGCTGCCAGCTTCCTGGGGAGGTAGCAAGCGATGCGATTTAAAACAACGACGAAGGGTGGAGCCCCCGCCCCTCGATTTGCGTGGGCCTTGGCGGCCCTGGCGGTCAGCGGCGCGGTCCAGGCCAACACCGCGCCGGTGGCGGGCAATCTCAGCTTCGGCGCGGCTAGCAATGCGCCCTTGCGCGCCAGCTTGAGCGCACGCGATGCCGAGGGCGCGAGCCTGCGCTTCGAGAGCCTCAGCCGGCCGCGCAACGGTACGCTCAGCCTGAATCCCGATGGGCAATTCACTTACCAGGCACGCCGGGGCTTTCAAGGCAGCGATAGCTTCAGTTTCCGGGCCAGCGACGGCCAGCTGCTCTCCAACACGGCGACGGCGAACATCACCATTGCCGCGCCCAGTCCGGCCGATACCCGACTGAGCCAGATCATCCGCAACCAGCGCCTGACAGGCGACGCCGCAAGTGGACGCCAGTTGCCGCGCATCGAGGAACCGCTGCCTCAACTGGGCATGCAGCTCTTCTTCAGCAAGAGCCTAGGCGGCGGTTTCGATGCGGCCTGCGTGTCCTGCCATCACCCGGTTCTGGGCGGCGCCGATGGCCTGTCCCTGTCGGTGGGTGTGGGCGCTCTGAGGCCCGAGCTCCTGGGCCTGGGCCGGCGCGATGCCGATGGTTCGCCGGCCGTGCCGCGCAATGCGCCGACGGTGTTCAATGCCGGGCTGTGGGATACCAGCCTGTTCTGGGATTCGCGGGTGGAGAGCCTGGGCAAGGAGCCGGGGGGCAATGGCGCGTTGTCGGGCATACGCACGCCGGACTCGCTGTTGGGCATCGCCGACCCGGCTGCCGGCGGCACCTTGCCCTCGGCCCAGGCACGCTTTCCGGTGACCAATGCCGACGAGATGAAGACGGCGAGCTTCGAGGCGGAGGGAACGAACAGCCAGATCCGCGCGCATTTGGCCGCGCGCATCGGCGGCTACGGTGTAGGCGCCGGCGAGCTGACCCGCAACGAGTGGCTGGCGGCCTTCCAGACCGCTTTTGTCTCGGGCGAGGGCGCCGAGTCCCTGGTGAGCTTTGACAATATCGCCAAGGCCATCGCCGAGTACGAGCGCTCCCTGGTGTTCACCAATAACGCCTGGAAGCGCTATGTGCAGGGCGATCTGGCGGCGCTGACAGCGGATCAGAAGGCGGGGGCCCAGCTGTTCTTCACGCCGCCCAATCAGGGTGGAGCCGGCTGTGCCGGCTGTCATCGCGGCGATCTGTTCTCCGATGGCCTGCATCATACCGTGGCCTTCCCGCAAATCGGGCCGGGCAAGGGCGACGGCCAGGCCGATGATTTCGGCCGCGAGCGGGAGACGCGGGATCCGCGCGACCGCTACCGCTTCCGTACGCCCAGCCTCTTGAACATCGAGCTCAGCGCGCCCTACGGCCATGCCGGGGCTTACCGCAACCTGGGCGAGGTGGTGCGGCATTATGTGAATCCGCCGACCAGCGTCAACGCCTTCTTCGCCAACGGCGGCTGGTGCCGGCTGCCGCAGTTCCAGGGGGTGGCGGGTTGCGCGGGCCTGTATCCCAATGCGGCGGCCAATTCCCAGGCGGCCTTGCGCAAGCTGGGTCAGGACCGGCAGGCGCGGGTCGATCCACCCCTGCCGGGGCCGCTCAATGCCGGGCAGCAGGCGCAGCTGGTGGCCTTCCTGCGCGCGCTGACCGACCCTTGCGTCAAGGATAGGCAATGCCTGGCGTCCTGGATCCCGGCGCCGGGCACGACTGGGCCGGACGGGCAGCAGTTGAATGCGGTGGATGCCCAGGGGCGTGCCTTGTAAATGCCCCCAGAAAGAAAAACCCGGCATTCGCCGGGTTTTTCGTCTTCAGACAATGACTTAGGGCATGAGCTGCCAGAAGCCACGGCCGAAGGTGGAGGCACGCACCAGGCTGGAGTCGGCCGACAGATAGATGTCGGTGACGTTGACCAGGGGCATGCCCGTGCCGAAGCGGACCCAGGACGCGCCGCCGTCGGTGCTGCGGTAGACGCCCAGGTGGGTGGCCGCATACAGGGTCTGGTTGGCGTTGGGGTCGGCTTTCAGGGAGTTGACCGGCACGCCCAGGGGCAGGCCGTTGCCGTCGATGGCGGTCCAGGTCTGGCCGAAGTTGGTGGACTTCCAGACATGGTTCTTGGTGGCGTCGGCGGCGACCGAGGTCACATAGACCGTGTTGGGGTCCAGGGCGTCGAAGGACACCGAGCTCATGCTCAGGCCGTTGTTGGGCAGGTCCGCGGTCTGGGCCCAGGAACTGCCGCCATTGCTGGTCAGGAACACCCGGCCGCCGTTGGCGACGGCGCCGACGATGTTGCTGTTGCTGGGAGCCACGCCCACGCCGCGCAGGTAGAGGCTGGTGGTGGGCAGGCCGGTCGCGCCCAGGGCGGTCCAGGAGGTCGCGAAGTTGGTGGACTTGTAGACCTTGGCGTTGGACCAGGTGTAGACCGTGTCGGCATTGCCCGCCCAGCTCGTCACGCCGGTGATGAAGGGCGCTGTGCCGGAGTTGTTGCACTCGGTGATGCCAGAGCAGGCCGAGACGAAGCTGTTGCCGCCGTCCGTGCTCTTGTAGATGCGGCTGTAGTACAGCGTGCCGAGCATGGTATTGGCATTGGTCTGGTGGATGGCGCTGCCGAAGCCGTCGCCGCCGATGGACTGGTTGAAGGTCGAGGTGCTGCCGGAACGGACGCGGGTGCCGTTGTCCTGGAAGCCGCCGATCACGGCATTGGTATTGGCCGGCGAGGAGCCCACGGAATAGACCAAGTGGGAGGCGATGCCGATGTTCAGGCTATCGCTCCAGCTGGTGCCGCCGTTGGTGGACTTGAAGATGCCGCCGTCGCTGCCGACGTAGAGATTGCCTAGGCTGTCCTGGGCCGCCGTGTGGAAGTCGGCATGGACATAGGGCAGGCTGTACTGGGCCAGCCAGTTGGTGAGCTGGCTGAACTTGGTGCCGCCGTCGGTGGTCTTGGCCAGGAGCAGGGCGCCGCCGAAATAGGCGGTGTTGGGGTTGCTCTTGTCGACGAGCACGGCGTGGTCGTACCAACCTTGGCCGTTCAGCAGCTTGGAGAGGTTGGCGGATTCGTTGTTGCGGTTCGTGTATCGCTTGCCGGCCGCGCCCAGGGCGGTCCAGGAGGCGCCGCCGTTGGTGGACTTGAAGATCTCGGCCAGGTCGGCGTCGGACGTCGCATTGGGCACAGCGGCCATGGCGTACAGGGTGGTGCGGCTGGACGGGGCCGAGGCCACGGTGATGCGGCCGAGGCCGCCGGTCTTGGTGACGCCGCTGGCCTTGGTCCAGGAGGCGCCGTTGTTGTTGCTGTACCAGATCTGGCCATCGGTGGTGCCCGAGGTGGCGGCCTTGTTGGCTTCCAGGGAGACGACGAAACCGTTGCCGCCGGTCCAGGCCAGGGACCAGCCATAAGGCACGGCGGTCTGGCCGGTGGCGAGGCTGACGGCGGACCAGGTGGCGCCGGAATCGGTGGAGCGGTACAGACCCTTGTCGGTGGTGGCCAGCACGGTCGCGGTGGCGCCCGGGGCGACCATGACCGAGGTGATGGCGGTGGAATCGCCCAGGTAGACCGGGCTGGACCAGGTATTGCCGCCGTCGGTGGACTTCACCAGGCCGATGCCGGTGCCGTCGAAGGGATCGCCCAGGCCCAGGTACAGGGTGTTGCTATTGGACGGGTCCATGGCCAGGGCGCCGACCGACAGGGAGCCCAGGGTTTCGGTCTTGGGGGCCCAGGTGGCGCCGCCGTCGGTGGTCTTCCAGACACCGCCGCCGGCGAAGGCCGCGTAGATGACCTGGGCATTGTTCGGGTCGATGACGATGTTGCGGATACGGCCGGCATCGGTCTTGTTCAGGGTCGTGCCGCCGTTCTTGATCACGTCGGCCTTGGTCGGGCCGAGGTTGAGCCAGCTGGTGCCGGTGGCGGCGGCCGCGGCTTCTTCCAGGCTCAGGCCGGCGCGGCTGGCTTCACCCGTGGGCATCAGCTTGTTCCACTTGGCATTTTCCTTGGCGGCGGCTTCCATCATGAAGCGGCGGAAATCGGTGGTCCAGACGCCGCCGGAGCCGTTGTGGCTGGCCTTGAGGCTCTTGCCGCCCTTCTTGGCATTGGCGGCTTCGTTATACCACTCGGACATGGCCTGGAGACGGGCGCTGGGGCGGTCCATCTCCTGGGCTTTGGCGAGGGTGGTGGTGGCGGCGCCGGCGAGGCTCAGGGCGAGGGCGGCGTGGATGGCGCTGTGGCGCCAGGACGTGGTGACAGGCATGAGGGCACTCCGTGATTCGGATGTTTTGGGGTCACTAATCCGCCCGCTTTGGGAGGCCGAAGGGCATTCCGGACAGTGACCTTGATCCGGAATAAAACGGGCCTCAGGGCAGGGCGCCAAAACTACGCGAATGCGTGAAAAATGTCACAAAACTGACTTATGTTTAGCAAAAAAAAACTAATGGTCAGAGGGGAGGCCGGTTAGCGCCGGGTGGGGGAGGGACGGGGCCGCCGGGGCGGCCCGGGTGTGAACAGGCTTAGCGCCGGCGCTTGAGCATGGGCGCCAGGTATTTGCCGGTATAGCTGCCGGCCGTCTTGGCGACCTGTTCCGGCGTGCCGGTGGCGATGATCCGGCCGCCGCCGGAGCCGCCCTCGGGACCCAGATCGACGATCCAGTCGGCGGTCTTGATGACGTCCAGGTTGTGCTCGATGACCACGATGGTGTTGCCGTGATCGCGCAGGCGGTGCAGGACTTCCAGCAGCTGCTTGACGTCGTGAAAGTGCAGGCCCGTGGTCGGTTCGTCGAGGATGTAGAGGGTGTTGCCGGTGTCGCGCTTGGACAACTCCTTGGCCAGCTTGACGCGCTGGGCCTCGCCGCCGGACAGGGTGGTGGCGCTCTGGCCCAGGCGAATATAGGACAGGCCCACGTCCATCAGGGTCTGCAACTTGCGCGCCAGAGCCGGCACGGCGTCGAAGAAGGCGCGGGCGTCCTCGACGGTCATGTCCAGGACCTCGTGGATGTTCTTGCCCTTGTACTTCACTTCCAGGGTTTCCCGGTTGTAGCGCTTGCCCGCGCAGACATCGCAGGGCACGTAGACATCGGGCAGGAAGTGCATCTCCACCTTGATCAGGCCGTCACCCTGGCAGGCCTCGCAGCGCCCGCCCTTGACGTTGAAGCTGAAGCGGCCCGGCAGATAGCCGCGGGAGCGGGCTTCCTGGGTGCCCGTGAACAGCTCGCGGATGGGCGTGAACAGGCCGGTGTAGGTCGCCGGGTTGGAGCGGGGGGTGCGTCCTATGGGGCTCTGGTCGATGTCGACCACGGCGTCGAAGTGTTCCAGGCCTTCCACTGTCTCGTAGGGAGCCGGGTCCTGGCTCTCGGCGCCGTTGATGACCTGGGCGGCGATGCGGTAGAGGGTGTCGTTGATGAGGGTGGACTTGCCCGAGCCGGACACGCCGGTGACGCAGGTCAAGAGACCCACCGGGATCTCGGCAGCGACTTCTTGCAAGTTGTTGCCGCTGGCGCCGGAGAGGCGCAGCCAGCGTGCCTCGTCGGGTTTCGTGCGCTTGGCGGGCACGGCGATTTCCTGGACGCCGGACAGGTATTGGCCGGTCAGGGACTCGGCGCAGGCCATGATGGCCTTAGGCGTGCCCTGGGCGATGATTTTGCCGCCATGCACGCCGGCGCCGGGGCCGATATCGACCACGTGATCGGCGGCGCGGATGGCGTCCTCGTCATGCTCGACGACGATCACGGTGTTGCCTAGGTCCCGCAAGTGCATGAGCGTGCCCAGCAGGCGGTCGTTGTCGCGCTGGTGCAGGCCGATGGAGGGCTCGTCGAGGATGTACATGACGCCTACCAGGCCGGCGCCGATCTGGCTGGCCAGGCGGATGCGCTGAGCCTCGCCGCCGGACAGGGTGTCGGCGCTGCGCTCCAGGCTCAGGTAATCCAGGCCCACATTGACCAGGAAGCCCAGGCGGGCGCGGATTTCCTTGAGGATCTTCTCGGCGATCTCGCCGCGCCAGCCGGGCAGGGTCGTGCCCTCGAAGAAGTTGAGCGCGCCGCCCACCGGCAGGCTGGTGATGTTGTGCAGGGCCTTGTCGCCCACATAGACATGGCGGGCCTCGCGGTTGAGGCGGGCGCCCTCGCATTCCGGGCAGGGCTGGGTGGACAGGTACTGGGCCAGTTCCTCGCGCACCATGGAGGACTCGGTTTCCCGATAGCGGCGCTCCATATTGGGCAGCACGCCCTCGAAGCGGTGCCGGCGGGTCACCGGCCGGCCGTTGTCGCCCAGGTAACGAAACTCGATCTGTTCCTCGCCGGAGCCCTTGAGCACGGCCTCGCGCACTTTCTTGGGCAGCTTGGCGAAGGGGGTATCGGTGTCGAAGCCGTAGTGCCTGGCCAGGGAGCCCAGCATCTGGAAGTAATAGATGTTGCGCTTGTCCCAGCCGCGGATGGCACCCTCGGCCAGGGACAGCTCCGGCTGGCGCACCACGCGCTTGGCGTCGAAGAAGGATTTTTGCCCTAAGCCGTCGCAGGTGGGACAGGCGCCCGCCGGGTTGTTGAAGGAGAACAGGCGCGGTTCCAATTCCCTCAGGGAATAGCCGCAATGGGGGCAGGCGAACTTGGAGGAAAACACCACCTCGGCGAAGCCGTCCTCCTCGTCCATGGGCGCCACGATGGCCAGGCCGTCGGCCAGCTTGAGCGCGGTTTCCAGGGACTCGGCCAGGCGTTGCTGGATGTCGGGCCGGACCTTGAAGCGGTCGATGACCACCTCGATGCTGTGCTTGCGGCGCAGGTCCAGCTTGGGGGCCTCGGCCAGCTCGCAGACCGCGCCGTCGATGCGGGCGCGCACGAAACCCTGGGCCTTGAGCTCCTCGATGAGCAGGACATGCTCGCCCTTGCGGTCCTGGATCACGGGGGCGAGGAGCATGAGCTTGCGCCCCTCGGGCATGCCCAGAATCTGGTCCACCATCTGGCTGACCGTGTAGGCCTCCAGCGGGACTTCATGGTCCGGGCAGCGCGGGATGCCGGCGCGGGCGTAGAGCAGGCGCAGGTAGTCGTAGATCTCGGTGATGGTGCCGACCGTCGAGCGCGGGTTGTGCGAAGTCGACTTCTGTTCGATGGAGATCGCCGGCGATAGCCCCTCGATATGATCCACATCGGGCTTTTCCATGAGCGACAGGAATTGCCGGGCATAGGCCGAGAGCGACTCCACATAGCGGCGCTGACCCTCGGCGTAGAGCGTGTCGAAGGCCAGGGAGGACTTGCCGGAGCCGGACAGGCCGGTTACCACGATCAGCTTGTCGCGGGGCAGGGTCAGGTCGATGTTCTTGAGGTTGTGCGTGCGCGCGCCGCGAATCTCTATGGTGTCCATGGTGCTCGTGCTGGAAGATGGGGAGCGGGGCAAGCCAAGGCCGGCCCCCGATTCCGTAGTCAAGGTGGCGCGGCAAAGCTGCTACTATAGCGGCTTTTACCGCCTAGCCCCAGCCAGCCCCCGTGATGACTTCCTCCGCCATGAACCCCGTGGAACGCCGCGCCGCCATCTCCCTGGCCAGCCTGTTCGCCTTCCGCATGCTGGGCATGTTCATGATCCTGCCGATCTTCCACCTCTATGGCGGGCGCTACGCGGACTATTCCCTGGAACTGGCCGGCTATGCCGTCGGCGCCTATGGCCTATCCCAGGCCTTGCTGCAGATCCCCTTCGGCCTATGGTCGGATCGCTTCGGGCGCAAGCCGGTGATCCTTGCGGGTCTGGCGCTCTTCGCCCTGGGCGCGGTGGTCGCGGCCCTGTCCACGTCCATTTACGGCGTCATCGCCGGTCGCGCCATCCAGGGGGCCGGCGCCATCGCCGGGCCGGTCCTGGCCCTGGCCGCCGACCTGTCCCGCGAGGAGCAGCGTACCAAACTCATGGCGGTGATCGGCATGGCCATCGGCGCCTCCTTCGGCCTGGCGCAGGTCTTGGGCCCGATCCTGGCGCCGGTCGCCGGCCTGGCCGGCGTGTTCTGGCTGACCGCCGCCATGGCCGTCCTGGGCATGGGCCTGGTGGCCTTCGCCGTGCCGGCGCCCCAGGTGCAGTCCCATGAGCGCGAGGTCAGCGCCGAGGGCCTGCGCACGGTCTGGCGCGACGGCCAACTCTGGCGCATGCACTTCGGCATCTTCGTCCTGCATTTCGTCATGACCGGCACCCTGATGACCGTGCCCCTGCTGCTGGCCCAGGGCGGCCTGCCGGCGGCGCGCCATTCCTGGCTGTACCTGGCCGCCATGGCCGGAGCGATCCTGGCCCTGGGTCCCTTGATGCGCGCGGCGCGGCAGGGCAAGGGACGGAGCGTGCTCCTGGCCTGTATAGCCCTCTTGGCCTTGGCGGAGCTGGGCTTTGCCGCCAGCTCGGGTTGGGACTGGCATGGCCTGGCCGCCTTGCTCCTGCTGTTCTACATGGCCTTCAATTACCTGGAGGCCAGCCTGCCGTCGCTGATGTCGCGTCTGGCCCCGGCCTCGGCCAAGGGCGCCGCCCTGGGAGTCTATGCCACCGCCCAGTTCCTGGGCGCGGCCCTGGGCGGTGCCGGCGGCGGCTGGCTCCTGCACCGGGCCGGCGCCGGCGCCCTGTTCCTGGTCTGCGCGGGGCTCGTGGTCCTGTGGCTGTTATCCAGCCGGGGTCTGCAAGTGCGCCGCGAACTGGTCAGCCACCGCCTCTCCGTGGCGCGGATGGCGCCGGCCGAGGCCGAGCTCTTGCTGGCCCGCCTCCGCGAGCTGCCGGGCGTGCGCTGTGCCAACCTGGCCGATGACGCCATTCATTTACAGGTGGAAGCCGATGCCTTCGATCAGGAAACGCTGGCCGGATTGACCAGCCTGGGCTGACAGAATTTTAGGCTTGCCCTGACGCCGAGCGGACGGCAAGCTAGACCTCATCTCCGGGAGCATTCCCGGTATGGCCGCCCTCGCCATGAACCGACGACAGGCGCGGGCGAATTCGACGTCGATGGAGAACATGATGATTAATAAAGTAATTCTGGTGGGCAACCTGGGACAGGACCCGGAAATCCGCTACGCCCCGTCCGGCTCGGCCATCGCCAACCTGCGCATCGCCACCAGCGAATCCTGGAAGGACAAGCAGACCGGCGAGCGCAAGGAGCGCACCGAGTGGCATACCGTCGTGGCCTATGACCGCCTGGCCGAGATCATGGGCGAATACCTGCGCAAGGGTTCCCAGGTCTATCTGGAAGGCAAGCTGCAGACCCGCAAATGGCAGGACAAGGAAGGCAAGGACCGCTACAGCACCGAAGTCGTGGCCAGCGAGATGAAGATGCTGGGCGGCCGTCCCTCCGGCGGCGAAGCCCGCTTCGACAACGGCGGCGAAGGCGGTGGCGGCTACCAGCGCCGCGAGCGCCCAGCTGCGGCCCCGGCCCAGAGCCGCCCGGCCCCGCAGCAGCAGCCGGCCTACAACCAGGCCCCGCCGGCGGATAGCTTCGACGACGATATTCCGTTCTGAAAAGCACCTTCCGGCTTCGCCGGAAACCATAAGCTCCGGGCGGCGTAGTCCGCGTCCCCCGGAGCCAGACATCAAGGAGGATGCATGACTTTCAATTCCAAACAGACTTCGGCGGACGTGGCCAGCCTCGCCGCCGAGACCCTCAAGAATCCCCGCGCCTCGGCCACGGCCAAGAGTCTCGCGGCTTCGGCCCTGGCCCAGGCGCGCGGCGCCAAGCAGACCGGCGCCGAGCTCGAGGAGCTGGCGGGGCGCGTCCTGCGCAGTGCCCGCTACAGCGAGTCCACCAAGACCCTGGCCGCCTCGGTCTTGAGCCAGGCCAATCTCGAGCGTTGAGCGGGCGCTGCGGGGCGGCACAGAAGCTTTCTTACGGAGCTTGCCGACGGCTTATCCGGCGGTTTGCAGCAGCCAGGCCTCCAGTTCCCCCAGCAGGCTCTTCAGCACCTGATCCAGGACGGCATATTCCTGCTCGAAGCGTTGTGCGTCGTGGGCTCTGACCACCGCCTCCAGGCTGGTCATGGCGTCGACGAAGGCCTTATCCGTGAACATGCCCAGGGAGCCTTTCAGGGTGTGCAGGATGGGCCAGGCCTTCTCCCCTTCGCCCTCGTCCCAGAGCCGGCGCACTTCCCGCCATTTGTCCGGAACCGTGCCGCGCAGGCCGTTCAGCAGGGCGCGCAGCTGGGGGCGGGTCGAGGGGCTGCGCTGCATCAGGGCCTGCAATTTGTCGAGGGCCAGGGGCGATGTGCTGGACAATAAGCCTGGCGCGGCTGCGGCCGGCGCCCGCTTCAGCAAGCGGCCGATGACCGCCACCAAGGTCTCCGCTTCGAAGGGCTTGGCGATGACCTCGTCCATGCCGGCTTCGCGGTAGGCGGCTTGTTCGCTGGCCATGACCGCGGCGGTCATGGCGATGATCGGTAGCCTGAGCCCCAGTTGCTGGCGAAGGACGCGCGTGGCGCTCATGCCGTCCATGACCGGCATGTGCACGTCCATGAGCACCAGGTCGAAGGGCTTGCCGTCCCGGCTCATGCGCTCGACGGCCTGTTGACCGTCCGAGGTGATTTCCAGGGTCGCGCCGGCATGCTCCAGCAGGCCGCAGGCCACCGCCTGGTTCAGCTCGTTGTCCTCCACCAGCAAGATATGGCAGCCCTGCAGCGGCAGATCCGCCGAAACGGTCAGAGCTGGCGCGACGGTCATGCCGGCGGGTTTCAGGCTGTCCTGCAGCGCCTCGCGCAGGCTTCGGCCAGTCAGGGGTTTGACCGCCAGGCGGATATTGGCGGCGGCCAGGCTGGACGGATCCAGGTGTTCCCGTTCGTAGGGGTTGACCAGGCGCAGGATGGGGCGGCGCTCCTCGGGCCCATCGAGTCCGAGTTGGCGGCGCAGGGCTTGGGCGTCCGCATGGGGCGCGGCGCCGTTGTAGATCAGCACCTCGTGCCCGGCCTGCGCTTCGCCGGGTTCCTGGAGCGACACCGGCCAGCCCCAGGACTCGATCGTGGCTTGCAGATAAGCGCGCGATTCCGGATCGGGATCGACCAGCCGGACCCGGAGCGGCTCGTCCTTGCTGGACGGCTGGGCGGTCGGCGCTTCGGCCTCCTGGAAGGGCAGCTCCACGCAAAACTCCGTGCCGTGACCGGGCTCGCTGCTCAGGCGGATCTCGCCGCCCATCATTTCCACCAGCTGCTTGCTGATGACCAGCCCCAGGCCGCTGCCGCCGAATTTGCGCGTGGTGGAGGGATCGGCCTGGGTGAAGGCGCAGAACAGGCGCTCGGCCTGCTCGGGGGAAATGCCTATACCGGTGTCGCGCACCCGGAAGGCCAGGCGCAGGCGGCCATCGGCCGTCGGCACGCGTGCCACCAGCAAGGCGATCTGCCCTTCCTGAGTGAACTTCAGGGCATTGCTGATCAGGTTGATCAAGACCTGCTGTAGGCGTAGGGCGTCGCCCAGCAGGACGTCGGGCAGGCTCGGATCCTGGCCGATCATGAGATCCAGGGGCTTGTGGCGTGCCGTGGCGCCCATGATGGCGGCGAGGGCTTCGATGACCTTGTCCAGGAGGAAGGGCTCGCACTCGATGGCCATTTTCCCGGCCTCGATCTTGGAGAAGTCGAGGATGTCGTTGAGCAGGGACAGGAGGGAGGTGCCGGCGCTGTGGATCATGCCCACGTGCTTGCGCTGCTCCAGATCCATGCTGGATTTCTCCAGCATCTGGGTCATGCCCAGGATGGCGTTCATGGGCGTGCGCAGCTCGTGGCTGATATTGGCGACGAAGTCACTCTTGAGCTTGCTGTTGGCCTCGGCGGCTTCCTTGGCCTGGCGCAGGCCGTCTTCCCAGGCGCGCTGGCGGGTGATGTCGCGCCAGAGCAAGTGCACTTCCTCGCGCTTGTCCGGATTCGCGACGACGGTGCCGGTGACCTGGGCCAGGAACCGCGAGCCGTCCCAGCGTAGGAAATTCCATTCGAAGCTGTAGCTGCCGGCATGGCGCAACTCGCGCATGGCCTGCCCCAGGCCGCGTCCGCTGGGTTGGTCGTCCGGCTGCTGGGGGGGCGACATCTCTAGCAGGGTCTTGTTCAGCACTTCCTGCTTGCACGAACAGGCCAGCATGTGCAGGGTCGCCGGATTGCAGTCGGATACCCGTCCCTCGATGACGATCAGAATGGCGTCCGAGGCCGTCTCGAAGAGCGTTCGGAATCGTTGTTCCCGGGTCGAGAGCTCGGAGGTCATGGCCTTGGCCAGGGCCTGGGCGCGGGCGCCGGTCAGGGACTGGGCGCGCACGATGGCGAACAGCAATAGGCTGACCACGGCGCCGGCCACGAAGACCAGCTGGGACTTGTCCCGGTCGATGCCGGCCTCGAACTGGGGCGTGGCCTGGAGGTGCAAGGTCCAGCGGTGGCCATGCCAATCCAGCTGGCGCAGTGCCTGGCGCTTAGCGTTGAGCGACGCTGGGTCGGCGTCACCGAACAGGCGCTCCTCGGGCGTGACGGCATCGCCGTCGAACAGGCTCAGCTCGATGTCCGGCCAGCGCGTGCCGAGCAAGGCCTCGACGAAATAGGGGGCGCGCAAGGGCGCATAGACATAGCCGGCCAGGGCCTGGCGGCGCTGCTCCAGCGTCGCGGTGGGCTCGCCATTGCGGTAAACCGGGAAGTACATGAGGAAGCCGGGCAGGGGCTCGGTCTCGTCTTCTTGCACCAGGACCACCCGCCCGGACAGGGTGACTTCCTGGCGATCGCGGGCCGCCAGCATGGCCGCCCGCCGCGTCGGTTCGCTGAGCATGTCATAGCCGAAGGCGCGCAGATTGCGCTGCTCGAAGGGCTCCAGGTAGATGATGCTGCTGTATTCGGGCCGCTCCCCGGCGGGTTTGAGCTGGAAGTCGGGGAAGCCATCGGCGCGGACGGTCTGGAGCAGAGCCGGCAGCTCCTCCGGCCGGAGGTAGGCGGCATAGCCTATGCCCTGCACGCCGGGCAGATTCTTCTCGATGTTCAGGCTGTCGATGAAGGTTCGCCATTCGCGGCGGTCGACGCGCTGGGAGGCGGCGAACAAGCCGGCGCAGGAGTGCAGGACCCGCGCCAGATCGTTCAGCCGCCCGCGCAGGCCGTCCTCGACTTCGCGGCTCAGGGTGTCGAGGCGCTGCTGGGCCTGGACTTCGGCTTCCCGGGCCAGGACCTGCCAGGCGCCGATGGTGATGCCCAGGGAACCGAGCAGGGCCAACCAGGGTATGGCTTGCTCTGCCGTCTCGGCATGGAGCCCCGCATCCTGGCGCTCGTGGCGATCGGCGGCCAGGGCCAGGGCGATACAGGCGCAGAGCGCCAGGAAACTGTCCAAGAGGATCAGGGATTCGTTGAGGGTTCCGCCAGCAAACGGTCCCTGGCCCCGGGTCGAGCCCCAGACCGAGCCGATCGCGATGACGATGGTGGCGCTCGTGGCGCCGCGCAGGCCATGGCGCAGGGCGGCCCAGGCCAGGAGGGGAAAGAGCAGGAAGGTGAAGGGGCGGGCATTGGCCGAGGGCAGCCAGCCGGATACGAAGATGCCATAAACGCAGAGCAGCAGGGCGGAAGCCAGCAGCAGCTGTTCTCGCCAGGAGCGGCGGGGGCGCGGGGCGGATGCACCGCGCCGCCAGGCCAGGGCAAGCGGCAGCAGGATCAAGCCGCCGCAGACATCGCCCAGCCACCAGGTCCAGAGCACCGTGCTGGCCAGCTCGCGGGGCACGATGCCGAACTGGACCAGGCTGGCAGTGCCGGTCACGGCGCTCAGCACGCAGGCCGCCAGCACGATGGCGACGAAGCGGAATACGCCTGCTTGGGTGTTGAGCGCCGCGGCCAGGCCGTTCCGGTAGCGCAACAGCCAGGCCGCCGTGCAGGCTTCGGCGGTATTGCCGAGGGCGATGCTCGCCGAGGCCAGCCAGAAGGGCTGTCCCAGCTCCGGATTGCCGGCGTGGAAGCCGGCCAGGTTGGCCGTGAATGCGCCCAGCCACACGGCGGGCCACAGTCGGAGACCAAGGATGCTCAGGGCGGCCATGGCCAGGCCGGTGGGCGGCCAGACCGGCGAGGCATTGCTGCCTTCGAAGGCCAGGAACAGGCTCAGTCGCGCCACGGCGAAGTAGCCGACCGAGAGGAGCGTGAGGGCGAGGAGCCGGGCAAACAGGGAAGGGGAATCGGTCGCCTTCATCGGCAGGGGGCTCCTGGGCGGGTACGGGCCGTGACGTTGCCGAGGCCTCGCTTTCCTTGAGCCTAATGCACATGACGAGAATCACAAGCGGAATCACTGACTTGGCGCTAGCGGTCCGGGCTAGGGCGGGAACGTCATGGCTTGTGTCGGGGGCATGGAGTACAATGCCCGCCGAGTTGGCCAGACAGTCGCTCCCGTTCGCGGGGGAGGAAAGTCCGGACTCCATAGGGCAGGGTGCCAGGTAACGCCTGGGCGGCGCGAGCCGACGGAAAGTGCAACAGAAAGTAAACCGCCGAACTGTCCGGGGCAACTTGGACGGAGGTAAGGGTGAAACGGTGCGGTAAGAGCGCACCGCGTGGCCGGCAACGGTTCACGGCACGGCAAACCCCACCCGGAGCAAGACCAAATAGGGGATCGATGGCGTGGCCCGCGCTGATCCCGGGTAGGTTGCTTGAGGCGGCTGGCGACAGCCGTCCCAGAGGAATGACTGTCCACGACAGAATCCGGCTTATCGGCTGACTCGATCTTATTAGCGGCGGCCATTGGACTTCCTGTCCAATGGCCTTGTCGCCGCGAACGGCTGGCTAAAAGGCGTGACTTTTCTTGCCATTCGTGGCTCGCGCCGGCCATTGGCCGGCGGCGGCACATCCCTGTGCCGCTACCCCTTTCGTCCTCGGTGTTAGCCTGAGTCCATGCCAAGTGCGCCCCATAGGGCATTGCCGCTGCTTGCATACTCGCAGAAGGCCGCCGAATGGTGGCGCATACATGCCCTTCCCACCAATCCCAACCCTTTCTCCCACCCGCTCCCACCGGGCGGCCCCGCCTAGCCCATTTCTTCACAAGTTACTTTAACTTACCCCGCCAAGGCGCTGATTGACTGTGCTTCGCTTCCCACTTTTCCGCAGATGAAAAACCGCAGCTAAGTCCTTGTCACACTTGGCAGTTTTCATTTTTCCGCCTTGACACTGGCTTGAATCGCCTCCTATAGTGTCGATAGGTGGGAAAAGGTGTCTAACCGTGGGAAGTATTCGCTGGAATGCGTCCCTAGAGACAGTCGCTCACAGACGAGCCGCTCCGGTAGACGCACAACGATAAGAGGTGGGAACCCATGTTCCTGGGGGCTAATGCTGTCAGTCTCGATAGCAAGGGGCGCATCGCCATGCCGTCCCGCTATCGCGATCGCCTGCAGGAAAGCGCCGCCGGGCAACTGGTGATCACTCTGCACTGGGCCGATCCCTGCCTGGTGCTCTTTCCCTTCAACGAATTCGAGCGCGTGCGCGTCCAGCTGGAGGCACTGCCCTCCGGCAATCCGGTGAGCCGCGCCATCCAGCGCCGGGTGATCGGCACGGCCAATGAATGCGAGCTGGACTCGGCGGGGCGCGTCTTGCTGCCGGCCCTGCACCGGGAGCTAGCCGGGCTGGACAGCCGGGTGATGCTGGTGGGTCAGAGCAACAAGTTCGAGCTGTGGAACGAGACCCGCTGGAAAGAGCAGCTGGCCGCCGATCAGGCCACCATCCAGGGCGCCGGCCTTACCGCCGGCGATTTCGCCGATTGCCTGAAGACCTTGAGTTTCTGAGGCTCTCATGAGCAATGAACCAAACACCGCATACAGTCACCAGACGGTTTTCCTGCACGAAGCCGTGGAAGGCCTGGCGCCGCGCGTCGACGGCATCTACCTGGACGCTACCTTCGGGCGCGGCGGCCACAGCCGGCTCTTGCTGTCCCAGCTGGGACCGGAAGGCCGGCTGATCGGCTTCGACAAGGATCCGGAGGCGGTGAACGCGGCTCGGGCCAACTTCGGCGCCGACCCCCGCTTCGAGATCGTGCGCGGTTCCTTCATCGAGCTGGGCCGCGTCTGCGCGGAGCGCGGGTTGACCGGCCGTGTGGCCGGCGTGCTCATGGATCTGGGCGTGTCCTCGCCCCAGCTGGACGATGCCGCGCGCGGCTTCAGCTTTCTGCGCGACGGTCCCCTGGACATGCGCATGGACCCGGATTCGGGCATGAGCGCCGCCGACTGGCTGGCCCAGGCTTCCGCCGAGGAAATCGCCGACGTGCTCTACACCTACGGCGAGGAACGCCACGGCCGGCGCATCGCCCGTGCCCTGGTGGAGGCCCGGGCCGAAGAGCCGATCCGCACCACGGCGCGTCTCGCCGAGCTGGTCAAGGCCGCCAATCCCTCCTGGGAGAAGCACAAGCACCCGGCTACCCGCGCCTTCCAGGCCATACGCATCTTCATCAACCGCGAGCTGGAAGACCTGGAACTGGGCCTGCGCGCGGCGGTGGACGTCCTGGCGCCGGGCGGCCGGCTGTCGGTGATCAGCTTCCATTCCCTGGAGGACCGCATCGTCAAGCGCTTCATGCGCGCCGAAGCCAAGGGCGATGAGATCCCCAAGGGCCTGCCCATCATGGGCGGGCCCACCAATCAACGCCTCAAGCTGGTGGGCAAGGCCCTGACCGCCGGCGAGGCCGAAAGCAAGGAAAATCCGAGGGCGCGTAGCGCCGTGCTGCGCATCGCCGAGAGATTGCCATGAGCGATACGACCCTGACCCCGGCCGAGGCCCAGAGCCTCAAGCAACTGCCCGTGCCCAGCCTGGTGGAAGCCCTGGTGCACGACATCACGGGCTGGCGTCTCGTCCTGCCCCTGATGGTCCTGAGCGTGATCGCCTCGGCCATCGGCGTGGTGTACAGCAAGCACGTGGCGCGCGGACTCACCAACCAGTGGGAACAGACCCAGGTGGTGCGCGACAAGCTGGAAGTGGAATGGCGCAACCTGCGCCTGGAACAGAGCGCCATGGCCGAGCACAGCCGTGTCGAGGAAATCGCCCGCGAGAAGCTGCGCATGGTCCCGGTGGTGGACGAGATGCAGGAAGTCGTGCAGCCCGAGCAAAGGATGGCCAGCAATGCGCATTAAACCCGTCGGCAACCGACCGCAGCCGCGCACCGCGCGGCCGGTGGCGGCCAAGCCCCTGCCCGGTAAAAGCCGCGCCCGCAAGCCCGGCTTCCTGTTCGAGCGCCGCTTCGGCATCCTCCTGGGCGGCATCCTCACCGTGATGACCGTGCTGGTGGGCCGGGCCGGCTATCTGCAGCTTTACGATCGCGAGTTCCTGCGCAGCGAGGGCGATGCCCGCGCCGTGCGTGAGAGCCAGCTGAGCCCCACGCGGGGCATGATCACCGATCGCAATGGCAACGAGCTGGCGGTCTCGGTGCGCATGGAGTCGGTGTGGCTGAATCCGGCCCATGTCCTGGAACACCCGGGCGTGTTCGAGACCGCCGAATGGCAGCAGCTGGCCGCCGTGGTGGGCATGAAGCCCGAGGCCCTGAGCGCCTGGGTCAAGGAGCGCCAGGACAAGCGTTTCGTCTACCTCAAGCGTCAGCTGGATCCCAGCCTCGCCGAGTACGTGCAGAAGCTGCGCCTGCCGGGCGTCAACCTGCAACAGGAGTCGCGCCGCTACTACCCGGCGGCCGAGGTCATGGCCCATCTGGTGGGCTATACCGACATCGACGCCCGGGGCATCGAAGGCCTGGAACGGGCCTACGACGGCTGGCTGCGCGGCGCGCCGGGCAAGGAAAAGGTCGTCAAGGACGCCCAGGGCCGCGTGGTCGAGCGCATGGGCGTGGTCGAGAACATGCAGGAAGGCCGGGATCTGGCCCTGTCCATCGACGCGCGCATCCAGTACCTGGCCTACCAGGAGCTGCTTTCGGCCCTGAAGCGCTTCCAGGCCCGGGCCGGTTCCCTGGTGGCCATCGACATCGAGACCGGCGAAGTCCTGGCCATGGCCAACGCGCCCTCCTACAACCCCAATAATCGCTTGACCTTACGGGAAAATCCCACGGTCAACCGGACCCGCAACCGGGCCATGACCGATATGTACGAGCCGGGTTCCACCGCCAAGGTGTTCACCGCCGTGGCGGCCCTGGAGTCGGGCATGTTCAAGCCGGACACGGTCTTGGAGACGCCGGCCACCATCTATGTGGGCGGCCGTCGGGTGCACGACGATCACCCGATCCGGGGCGGTGTCGGCGACGTGGCCATGATCATCAAGAAGTCCAGCAACGTCGGCGTGACCAAGATGGCCCTGGCCCTGCCGCTGGATCAGTTCCTCGGCACCTTCACCAAGGTCGGCTTCGGCATGGACACGGGAACCGGCTTCCCCGGCGAGTCCGGCGGCCGCTTCCCCCAGAAGAAGCGTTATTCCCAGCACGAGCTCGCCACCATGAGCTTCGGCTACGCCTTCGCGGTCACGCCCCTGCAGCTGGCCCAGGCCTATGCCGTCCTGGGCGCCGGCGGCGTCAAGCGCCCCCTGTCCCTGCTGAAGGTCGGCGGCAAGCCCCTGGGCGATCAGGTCATCGATCCCCTGGTGGCCCACCAGGTCCTGGCCATGATGGAGCATGTCACCGAGGAAGGCGGCACGGGCAAGCGCGCCCGCGTCGAGGGCTACCGCGTAGGCGTGAAGACTGGCACGGCCCGCGTGGCGCGTGGCGGCCGCTATTCCGACGACTACACCAGCCTGATCGCCGGCGTGGCCCCGCTGACCAAGCCGCGCATCGCCATGGCCGTGGTCATCAACGAGCCCCAGGGCGATGCCTATTACGGCGGCGAAGTGGCCGGCCCGGTGTTCGGCAAGGTCATGGGCGACGCCCTGCGCCTGCTCAATGTGGCGCCGGACGATCTGCCCGAGCCGCAAGTGGCGGCTACCGGCGGCGCCGGCGTGAACGTGAGTCCCCGTTGATGGACAGGCCGCGCCGCCGCCTGTCCGAGCTGCTGGCCGGCTGGTGCGCGGTGCCGGCGGAAGCGGATCGGGGCGTCACCGAACTGGCCCTGGACAGCCGGGCCGTGCGCTCGGGCATGCTGTTCCTGGCCGTGCCTGGCGCGGTCGTGGACGGCCGGGCCTACATCGATCGGGCCATCGCCGCCGGCGCGGCCGCCGTGGTGGCCGAGGGCGAGCCGTGCCTGGAGATCCGCGCCGGCGTGCCCGTCATCCATATCGACACGCTTTCCACGCGCCTGGGCGAACTCGCCGGGCGTTTTTTCTCCCAGCCCTCGCGCCAGCTTGACCTCATCGGCGTGACCGGCACGAACGGCAAGACCACCACGACCCAGCTCCTGGCGCGGGTCTTGACCGGCCTGGGCAAGCCCTGCGCGGTCATGGGCACCATCGGCTACGGCGTGCCCGGCGCCCTGGTGGACAGCCCCAACACCACGCCCAATGCCTTGTCCATCCAGCGGTTTCTGGCGCAAATGCTGGCCCAGGGCGTGCAGGCCGCCGCCATCGAGGTGTCCTCCCATGGCCTGGTCCAGGGACGGGTCGCCGGACTGCGTTTCGCGGCTGGAGTGTTCACCAATCTGACCCAGGATCACCTGGACTATCACGGCACCATGCAGGCCTATGGCGAGGCCAAGCGCCTGCTCTTCCTGCAGCCCGAGCTGGGGGTGGCCGTGATCAATGCCGATGACCCCTTCGGACACCATCTATTGGGTGATCCATCAATTCGAGCCACAAAATATGCGTATGGCTATAGCCAGGGCGGGGGGGCTTCTGGCAAACTTCCCGCCATCTTTGCGGAGCGTTTTGCGTTCTCGGATCGGGGCATTTCGGCCCGGCTCCGGACTCCTTGGGGCGAGGGAGAACTGAACAGCAATCTGCTGGGCGCGTTCAATCTTTCCAACCTCTTGGCGGTGGTCGCGACCCTCGGTGCCTTGGGCCATCCCCTGGACGCGATCCTGGCCGAGCTGGCCAAGCCCCAGTCGGTGCCGGGACGCATGGAATGCTATGGCGGAGGCGATAAGCCCTTGGCCGTGGTCGATTACGCCCACACGCCGGACGCCCTGGAGCAGGCGCTCAAGGCCCTGCGCGGGCATTGCCGGGGCCGGCTCTGGTGCGTGTTCGGCTGCGGCGGCGACCGGGATCGGAGCAAGCGCCCGCTGATGGCGGCCATTGCCGAAGCCTGTGCGGACCGGGTGCTGGTCACCAACGACAATCCGCGCACCGAGGATCCCCAGGCGATCCTGGCCGACATCCGGGGCGGCCTGAAACACCCGGAACAGGTTGTAGTGGAACTGGACCGCGCTGCCGCCATCGCGCTGGCGCTGTCCCAGGCTCAAGCCGGCGACGTCGTGCTCATCGCCGGCAAGGGCCACGAGGAATACCAAATCATGGGCAAGGACAGCCTGGATTTCAGCGACGCGCGCGAAGTGCGCCGCTTTTTCGAGAACTAAGAGCGATGATCGAGCTGAGCCTGACCGACGTGGCCGAGGCGCTGGGTGTGAACTACAGCGGCCCGTCCCTGCGCGTCAGCCGGGTCGGCACCGACACCCGCGCCTCCGCACCCGAATCCCTGTTCTTCGCCCTGACCGGCGAGCGCTTCGACGGCCATGACTTCGTCCAGCAGGCCGTGATGAACGGCGCCGCGGCCGTGGTGGTCAGCCGCCCGGTCGACGTGGCCGTGCCTCAACTGCTCGTCCCCGATGTGCGCCTGGCCCTGGGCCAACTGGGCCGCTACCTGCGCCGCCGCCTGAATCCCAAGGTCGTGGCCCTGACCGGCAGCGCCGGCAAGACCACGGTCAAGGAGATGATCGCGGCAGTGCTGCGCGAGGCCGGCCCGACCCTGGCCACCGAGGGCAATTTCAACAACGAGGTGGGCGTGCCGCTCACCCTGCTGCGCCTGACCCCCGAACACCGCTATGCCGTGGTGGAAATGGGCGCGCGCTTCCCCGGCGACATCGCCTACACCGCCGAGCTGGCCGAGGCCGACCTGGCCCTGATCACCAATGTCGGCGCCGCCCACCTGGAGGGCATGGGCTCGGAGGCCGGTGTCGCCGAGACCAAGGGCGATATCTACCGCAAGCTGCCCGCCGGCGGTCATGCCCTGATCAATCAGGACTGCCCTTGGGCGGATTACTGGGCCTCGCGCCTGCCGGCGGGGGTGCATTGCCTGCGCTTCGGCGAGGACGCCGCAGCCCAGGTGCGCGCCGAGGGCCTGGTCATGAATGCCGAAGGCGAGGCCGAGTTCGAACTGGTGACGCCCGAGGGCCGCGCGGCCCTGCGCCTGCCCCTGCCGGGCCGGCACAATGTGAGCAATGCCCTGGCCGCCGCCGCCTGCGGCCTGGCCTTGGGCCTGGACGCGGCGACCATCGCCCGGGGCCTGAGCCGCTGCCCCGTCGTGGGCGGGCGCCTGGCGCGCCTGACCGGCGTCGGCGGGCTGCGCCTCATCGACGATACCTACAACGCCAACGCCACCTCCCTGAAGGCCGCCCTGGACCTGCTGACCCTGGCCAAGGGCCGGCGGGTCCTGGTCCTGGGCGACATGGCCGAGCTGGGCGAGCATGCCCCGCGCTATCACCGGGAGGCGGGCGAGGCCGCCAAGGCCCTGGGCATCGACGCCTTGTACGCCTACGGCCCCCTGGCCGCCGAGGCTGCGGTCGGATTTGGCGGGCGGGTCGGCGGTGGTCAGTCCTTCGAGACCCTGGATGCCCTGGTGGAACAGATAAAAACCGAAGCCTCGCCGGAACTCACGGTCCTGGTGAAAGGCTCGCGCAGCGCGCGCATGGAGCGCGTGGTGCAGGCATTAACCCCGGCCTCGGCCGGCACGACGGAACATTGAGGAGCTGCCATGCTGCTTTGGCTGGCCGAATATCTTGCGCAGTACCATTCGGGCTTCAACGTCTTCCAGTACCTGACCCTGCGCGCCATCCTGGGCGTCCTGACCGCCCTGGGCATGTCCCTGTGGATTGGGCCGCGTTTCATCCGCTGGCTGTCTCACTACCAGATCGGCCAGACCGTGCGCAAGGACGGTCCCCAGACCCATCTCGCCAAGGCAGGCACGCCCACCATGGGCGGCGCCCTGATCCTGGTGTGCATCGCCGTCGCGACCCTGCTCTGGGGCGATCTGGCCAACCGCCAGCTGTGGGTGGCCTTGCTGACCACCGTCGCCTTCGGCGTCGTGGGCTGGTATGACGATTACAAGAAGCTGGTGCTCAAGGATCCCAAGGGCCTGGCCTCCCGCTGGAAGTATTTCTGGCAGTCGGTGATCGGCCTGGTCGCCGCCGTCTACCTGTACCAGACCCACCAGGTCCCGGTGGAACTGGAGCTGATCGTGCCCTTCTTCAAGGCCGTGGCGATACCCCTAGGCCTGGCCTACATCGTGGTCACTTATTTCGTGGTGGTGGGCGCCTCCAATGCGGTCAACCTGACCGACGGTCTGGACGGCCTGGCCATCATGCCCACGGTCATGGTGGCCGGCGCCCTGGCCCTGTTCGCCTACCTGACCGGCAATAGTCAGTTCTCTCAGTATTTGCAGATCCCCTATATCCCGGGCGTGGGCGAGGTGGTGGTGTTCTGCGGCGCCATCGTTGGCGCGGGCCTGGGCTTCCTGTGGTTCAACACCTACCCGGCCCAGGTGTTCATGGGCGATGTGGGCGCACTCGCTCTCGGCGCGGCCTTGGGCATCGTCGCGGTGCTGGTGCGACAGGAGCTGGTGCTCTTCATCATGGGCGGCGTGTTCGTCATGGAGACCGTGTCGGTCATGGTCCAGGTGGCGTCCTTCAAACTCACCGGTAAGCGCGTGTTCCGCATGGCGCCCATCCACCACCATTTCGAGCTCAAGGGCTGGCCGGAGCCGCGCGTCATCGTGCGTTTCTGGATCATCACGGTGATCCTGGTCCTGGTGGGTCTCGCGACCCTGAAGATTCGTTGACGATTTTGTAAGCACGCTGGCGCGGCCAGCACGAGGTTAGCGGTCATGCCGCTGTCGGGACAGAAAGGTTTGAGTGTCATCGTGGGCCTGGGCAAGACCGGGCTGGCGGTGGCGCGGCATCTGCACGCCCGGGGCATAGACTTCGCGGTTACCGACACCCGTTTCGATCCGCCGGGCCTGGATGAACTGAAGGGTTTCGCCCCCGATGCCCTGGTCAGTCTGGGCTCCCTGGACGGCCCCCTGCTCAACTACGCCCGGGAGATCATCGTCAGCCCGGGCCTGGACACCCGCCGTCCGGAATTCGACGCGCCGCGCGCCTTGGGCGTGCCCATCATCGGCGATATCGAGCTCTTCGCCCGCGAGGCCCGGGCGCCGGTCATCGCCATCACCGGCTCCAACGGCAAGTCCACGGTGACCACGCTCACCGCCGAGCTCCTGGAAGCCGCCGGTCTCAAGGTCGCCGTGGGCGGCAACCTGGGCACGCCGGCCCTGGAACTCCTGGCCCTGCCGGTGCCCGATGTCTATGTCCTGGAGCTGTCCAGCTACCAGCTGGAAACCACCCATGGTCTCAGGCCCAAGGCCGCGACCCTGCTCAATCTCTCGCCGGACCACCTGGATCGCTACGGGACCCTGGAGGCGTATCTGGCCGCCAAGCAGCGCGTCTTCGCCGGCGCGGAGCTGGCCGTGGTCAATGCCGACGAGCCGGCGGCGCTGGTGCCGAGCGATTTCACTGGGCATAGAATCACTTTCGGCACCGGCGCGGATGCGTGCTGGGCCGTCATGGACCGGGGGGGAGAGCCCTGGCTGGCCAAGGAGGGCCACTATTTATTGAGCGCCGGCGAGCTGCGCATCAAGGGCCGGCACAATCTCGCCAATGCCCTGGCCTCCTTGGCCCTGGCCGCGAGCGTGAGCGGTCGCCTGGAGCCCATGCTGGAGCGCCTGCGCCAATTCGCCGGCCTGCCGCACCGCTGCCAGTTCGTCTGCGAGAAGAACGGCGTCGGCTATTACGACGATTCCAAGGGCACCAACGTCGGCGCCTCCCTGGCGGCCATCGCCGGCTTGGGCGGAGCCGTGCCCGGCCGGCTGCTCCTGATTCTGGGTGGCGACGGCAAGGGCCAGGACTTTTCGCCCTTGACGTCGGCCCTGGCGGCGAGCGCGAGGGCCGTTGTCCTGATCGGCCGCGATGCCGAGGCCATCGCCGAGATCCTGCCCGAGGATCTGCCGGTGGCGCGCGCGGCGGACATGGCCGAGGCCGTGGCCGCCAGCGCACGCATGGCCTTGCGCGGCGATGCCGTCCTGCTCTCGCCGGCCTGCGCTTCCCTGGACATGTTCCGGAACTACGAGCATCGCGGCCATGTCTTCGCCGAGTCGGCTCTTGCCCTGTCTGGGGAAGAGCCGGTGGGAGGCGCCCATGCGGGAGCGTAAACACATCGAGCCGGTGATCGGCGAGTTCTGCCTGCCCGACTGGGACGAACAGGACCGCCAGGCATCGGCGCCCTGGGAAGAACCGCAGGGGGCAGACGTTCGGGAAGAGCCCTTCGAAACCCGGGAAGAGCCGCTGGAAGTCCACGCGGATGCCAACCCGCCCTGGGAAACCCAAGAGGAATGCGACGAGCCCGGCGCCGACGAGGACCGCATGCCCTGGGAAGAGCCCGTTCCGGTCCTTGCCGAGGCGGCCGATGCCATTGCGGCGCTGCCGGTTGACACCGACAGCCTGCTGGCCCGGCGCGTGGCGGCGGTGGAGCCGGAACCCGAAGCGGATGCGCAAGAGGATCTTGCCGTCGCCGCCGTGGACGCGGCCGAACCGGACACCTGGGCCCCGGCGCCGGAGCCCGCACCGGCCGAGCCCTCGCTGGAGCGGGAGCTTCCCGCCGAACCGGTGCCGGTTATCGTAGAGGTCTCCGGGCCCGGCCAGAGCAAGAGCCTGGCGCGCCTGGGCGAGCGGGTGCGGCACCTGGCCTGGTACGATCGCCAGCTCCTGGTGGCGGCCGTCGCGCTCCTGGCCATCGGCCTCATCATGGTGACCTCCTCGTCGCTCGCCATCGCCGAGAAGGAAACCGGCAACAGCTTCTATTACGCCCTGCGCCACGGCTTCTACCTGGCGGTGGCCCTGGCCGGCGCCCTGGTGGTCATGCAGGTGCCGATGAATTTCTGGGCGCGCTGGTGTAGCTATTTATTGCTGGCGGGCATCGCCTTGCTCGCCCTGATCCTGGTGCCCGGCCTGGGCCACGAGGTCAACGGTTCGGTGCGCTGGATCCGCCTGGGCGGCTTCACGCTCCAGGTCTCCGAACTGGTCAAGCTGGCCCTGGTGCTGTTCATGGCCAACTACCTGGTGCGCAAGACCGAGGAAGTGCGCACCCAGGTCACCGGCTTCCTCAAGCCCCTGGCCCTGCTGGGCCTGCTGGCGCTGCTCTTGCTGGCCGAGCCGGATTTCGGTGCCACGGTTGTCGTGTTCTCCACGGCCTTCGCCATGATGTTCCTGGCTGGCGCCCGGCTCTGGCAGTACCTGGCCATTGGCGCCGCCGGCCTGGCCGGGCTGTGGTTCATCGCCATCGCCTCGCCCTACCGCATGAAGCGCCTGACCACTTTCCTGGATCCCTGGGCCGATCCCTACGGTTCCGGCTATCAGCTGACCCAGTCCCTGATCGCCTTCGGGCGAGGCGGCCTGACCGGCCAGGGCTTGGGCAACAGCGTGCAGAAGCTGGCCTATCTCCCCGAGGCACATACCGATTTCGTGTTCGCCGTCCTGGCCGAGGAGCTGGGCCTGCTGGGCGTGGCCAGCGTGCTCCTGGTCTTCGGCTGGCTGACCTGGCGCATCTTCCGGGTCGGCCGCCGCGCCCTCGATGCCGGCCAGCCCTTCGCCGGCTACATCGCCTTCGGCATCGCGGTCTGGCTGTCCCTGCAATGCGTCGTCAATATCGGCGTGGCCAGCGGCATCCTGCCCACCAAGGGCCTGACCCTGCCCCTGGTCAGCTACGGCGGCTCCTCCCTGATCGTCACCTGTGCGGCCATCGCCATCGTTCTGCGCATCGACTACGAGCGGCGCATGCGTGTGCATTTCGGACTGGGGAGGGGGAAGGCATGAACACCGCTGCGACCGCCGCCCATTCCGCTCCCCTGGCCCTGATCATGGCCGGCGGCACCGGCGGCCACATCTTTCCGGCCCTGGCCGTGGCCAAGGCCTTGCAGGCGCGCGGCTGGCGGGTGCGCTGGCTGGGCACGCCCGACTCCATGGAGGCGCGCCTGGTGCCCGAGCAGGGCATAGACATGGATTTCCTGCGGGTCAAGGGCCTGCGCGGCAAGGGCCTGAAAACCCTGCTCAGCGCCCCCTTCAAGCTCTGCTCCGCCGTGGCCCAGGCGCTACGCCTGATGCGAGAGCACCAGCCCGCCCTGGTCCTGGGCCTGGGCGGCTACGCCTCCGGCCCCGGCGGCCTGGCGGCCTGGCTGGCCGGCAAGCCGCTGGCCATCCACGAGCAGAATGCCGTGCCGGGCCTGACCAACAAGCTGCTGGCCCGGCTGGCGCGCCTGGTGATGAGCGGTTTCCCCGTGAACTTCGCCACCTCCGCCCGACGGGTCACGACCGGCAACCCGGTGCGCGCCGACATCGCCGCCCTGCCGGCCCCGGCCAAGCGCCTGGCGGGACGCGAGGGTCCTTTGCACCTCCTGGTGGTGGGCGGCAGCCTGGGCGCCCAGGCCTTCAACGAGGTCCTGCCCAAGGCCCTGGCGCTATTGCCGGCAGAACAGCGGCCCCGGGTCTGGCATCAGACCGGCCGGAACAAGGCCGAGGCCGTGCAGGCCGCCTACGGTGCCGCCGGCGTGGCGGGCAGCCTGCACGAGTTGGCGCCCTTCGTGACCGATATGTGCGGCGCCTACACCTGGGCGGATCTGGTGCTCTGCCGGGCCGGCGCCCTGACCGTGGCCGAGGTGGCGGCGGTGGGCGTGGCGGCACTGTTCGTGCCCTATCCCCATGCCGTGGACGATCACCAGACCGCCAATGCCCGCTATCTGACCGAGGCTGGCGCCGCGCGCCTGATTCCCCAGGCCGAGCTCAGCCCCGAGAACCTGGCCCAGGCCCTGGTCGGTCTGGAACGCGGCGAGCTGCTGCGCATGGCCGAGGCGGCACGAGCCCGCGCCCATACCGATGCCACCGAGACGGTGGTCAATGAATTACTGAGTGTGATCCGATGACTGATGCCAGTTTCAACAACGCCGCCAACGGCATGCGCCGCATCAAGCGCATCCACTTCATCGGCATCGGCGGTGCCGGCATGGGCGGGATCGCCGAGGTCCTGCACAACCAAGGCTATCAGGTGTCCGGCTCCGACCAGGGCGAGAATGCCATGACCCGCCGCCTGGCGGCCCAGGGCGTCACGGTGGCCATCGGCCACCGCGCCGAGAATGTCGCCAACGTGGATGTGGTCGTGGTGTCCACCGCCATCCCGCGCGGCAACCCGGAGATCGAGGCGGCCCGCGACAAGCGCATCCCTATCGTGCCGCGCGCCGAGATGCTCGCCGAGCTGATGCGTTTCCGTCACGGTATCGCCATCGCCGGCACCCACGGCAAGACCACCACCACCAGCCTGGTGGCCAGCATCTTCGCCGAGGCGGGCCTGGATCCCACCTTCGTCATCGGCGGCAAGCTGGTCTCGGCGGGCACCAATGCCCAGCTGGGCCAGGGCCGTTTCCTGATCGCCGAGGCCGACGAGTCGGATGCTTCCTTCCTGCACCTGCAGCCCATGATCTCGGTGGTCACCAATATCGACGCCGACCACATGAGCACGTACGGCGGCGACTTCGGCAAGCTCAAGCAGACCTTCGTGGACTTCCTGCACAACCTACCGTTCTACGGCTCGGCCGTGATGTGCATCGACGATCCGGTGGCGCGCGAACTGCTGCCCCAGATCACCCGTCCCATCGCCACTTACGGCTTCAGCGAGGACGCCGATTTCCGTATCGCCGACTTCCACCAGGATGGCCTGACCACCCAGTTCCGGGTGATCCGCGAAGGCCGGGGTGAGCCCCTGGGCGTCTTCCTCAACCTCCCGGGCAGGCACAATGCCCTGAACGCCGCCGCCGCCGTGGCCGTGGCCATGGAGGAGGGTATCGGCGACGCCGCCATCGTCGCCGCCCTGATGAAATTCCAGGGCATAGGCCGGCGCTGTCAGCAGCACGGCAATATCGCCAAGGGCGGCGGCGAGGTCCTGCTCGTGGACGATTACGGCCACCACCCCCGGGAAGTGGCGGCGACCCTGGCCGCCCTGCGCGCCGCCTGGCCCCAGCGCCGCCTGGTCATGGTCTACCAGCCGCACCGCTATTCCCGGACCCGCGATCTCTACGAGGACTTCGTCCAAGTCCTGTCCGAGACCGACGCCCTGTTGCTCATGGACATTTATTCCGCCGGCGAGGAGCCGATTCCCGGCGCCGATGGCCGCTCCCTGTGCCGCTCCATCCGCGCCCGCGGCCAGGTGGATCCGGTGTTCGTGGAGTCCAAGTACGCCCTGGGCGAGATTCTCGGCAGCGTGCTGCGCGAGGGCGACGTGCTCCTGATGCAGGGCGCCGGCGATATCGGCGGCCTGGCCCAGTCTCTCGCCGAGACCGGCATCGATCTGAGGAAGGCATGAGCATGAACGAGCTGCACCAGAGCAATCTTCGGGAAAAGTACGGCAGGGTGGCCGTGCTCTACGGCGGTACCTCCGCCGAGCGCGAAGTGTCCTTACGCTCCGGCAAGGCCGTGCTCGAGGCCCTGCTGCGCGCCGGCGTCGATGCCCATGGCATCGATTTTCAGGGCGATCTTGCCGTGCTGGCGGGTTATGACCGAGCCTGGCTGGCCCTCCATGGCCGGGGCGGCGAAGACGGTACCCTGCAGGGCGCCCTGGAACTGATGAAGCTGCCCTACACCGGTTCGGGCGTCCTGGGCTCTTCCCTGGGCATGGACAAGGAGCGCTGCAAGCTGGTGTTCCAAGCCTTGGGGCTTTCCACGCCGTCCTGGGTCATGGTGGAGCCGGCGGTCGCCGAGGATCTGGCCAAGGCCCGCGCCGTGCTGGCCAAGGTCGGTCCCGTGGTCATGGTCAAGCCGGTGCTGGAAGGTTCCAGCGTGGGCATCGCCAAGGCCGCCACCCCCGAGGAGCTGATGGCGGCGGTGCGCGAGGCGACACGCTTCGACTCGCCGGTCATGGCCGAGCATTTCATTTCCGGTGGACAGTCCATCGATGGCGGAAAAGTCGAGGGTAAGGTAACGGGGGAGTTCACCGTACCGATTCTGGACAACAAGCCCCTGCCGTCGATCCATATGGAGACGCCGCGCACGTTCTACGACTACACGGCCAAGTACCATTCCGGCGGCACGACGCAGTACTACTGCCCCTCGGGCCTGTCCGCCGAGGAAGAGGCCGAGTTGGGGACCCTGGCTCTCGCCGCCTTCAAGGCCGTGGGCTGCTCCGGCTGGGGGCGCGTCGACCTGATGCGCGATGCCGCCGGCCGATTCTACCTGCTGGAAGTGAACACCCTGCCGGGCATGACCGAGACCTCGCTCGTGCCCATGGCTGCCCGTGCCACGGGCCTCAGCTTCGAGCAACTGGTGGTCAAGATCCTGGATTCCTCCCTGGAGAAAGCCTGATGCGCGCGACGCGGACCCAACAGGCCAGTCCCCGGCGTTCGGAAACGGCGCGCCGGGAACAGGCCGCCAAGAAACGCCGGGCCTGGCTTCGGACCAGCTTCTGGGGCGTGTTCCTGCCGCTGCTGGCGGTGGCCGGGCTCGTGTCGGCATTGCCTCATGCCTGGGCCTTCCTGCACAATCCGGAAGTTTTTCCGATCAAGCGCCTTGCGGTTAGCGGAAATCTGCACTACGTGGCCGACGACTGGCTGCGTCAGACCGTGCGCCAGGCCTCGGCCAAGGGCTTCTTCGGAGTCGACGTGCCGGCCCTGCGCGAGCGGATCTGCGGCCAGGATTGGGTGGCGGACTGCCAGGTGCAGAAGACCTGGCCGGACAAGGTGCATGTGGCCATCGTCGAGCACAAGCCGGTGGCGCTCTGGGGCGAGCACCAGCTGATCAATGAGAACGGGGCCTTGTTTACCCTGAAGAACACCGCGCCCACGGACCTGCCGCGCCTGGCCGGGCCCGCGGGCCAGGCGGAGCGCGTGCTGAAGGAATTCCGCGCCCTGAGCGAACGCTTCAAGCCTCATGGCCTGAGCGTCGCCGCCCTGAGGATGAACGAGCGGGAGGCCTGGCAGTTCCGCCTGCAGGACGGCGTGCTGGTGCATATCGGCCGCGAGGATTACGACAATCGCGTGGAGCGCTTCCTGGTGCTTTATCCGCGCTTGAAGAACGACCCCAAGCGGGCCGTAGAGACCATCGATCTCCGCTATGACACCGGCGTCGCCGTCGGTTGGAAGGCGGAACCGAAGATCTCCGAAGACATGGACGCACGGATAGCGACCCTTACCAACTATACGGGACATTGAGAGAAGTACATGGCACGCACAACGGACAGAAACTTGATCGTCGGCCTGGATGTAGGCACGTCCAAGGTCGTGGCCATCGTCGGCGAAGTCACCGACAACGGCATCGAAATCATCGGTCTGGGATCCCAGCCGGCTCGCGGCCTGAAGAAGGGCGTGGTGGTCAATATCGAATCCACCGTCGCCTCGATCCAGCGTGCCTTGGAAGAGGCCGAGCTGATGGCCGGCTGCCAGATCCACTCGGTCTACACCGGGATCTCCGGCAGCCATATCCGCAGCCTGAACTCTTCCGGCGTGGTGCCCATCGCCAATGGCGAAGTGGTCGATGCCGATGTGGACCGGGTCATCGAGTCGGCGCGCGCCGTGGCCATCCCCGCCGATCAGAAGGTGCTGCACGTCCTGCCCCAGGAATACATCATCGATGGCGCCGACGGCATCAAGGATCCCATCGGCATGTCCGGCGTGCGCCTGGAAGCCAAGGCCCATATCGTCACCGGCGCCGTGTCCATCGCCCAGAACATCGAGAAGTGCGTGCAGAAATGCGGCCTGCATGTGGATGACATCATCCTGCAGCCCTTGGCTTCCAGCTACGCCGTGCTCAATGACGACGAGAAGGACCTGGGCGTCTGCCTGGTGGACATCGGCGGCGGCACGACCGACATCGCCGTGTTCACCGATGGCGCCATCCGCCACACCGCGGTGATCCCCATCGCCGGCGATCAGGTGACCAACGACATCGCCGTGGCCCTGCGCACACCCACCCAGTCGGCCGAGGAGATCAAGCTGAAATACGCCTGCGCCCTGCGCCAGCTGGCCTCCATGGACGACATGATCGAAGTGCCGGGCATGGGCGAGCGCCAGCCGCGCCGCCTGTCCCGCCAGACCCTCGCCGAGGTGGTCGAGCCGCGCTTCGAAGAGCTGTTCGCCCTGGTCCAGCAGGAGCTACGCCGCAGCGGCTATGAGGAGCGTATCGCCGCCGGCGTCGTGCTCACCGGCGGTTCGGCCAAGATGGAAGGTGTGGTGGAGCTGGCCGAGGAGGTCTTCCACTGCCCGGTGCGGATCGGTACGCCCCAGCGCATCTCCGGGCTGCACGACGTGGTGCGCAATCCCATTTACGCCGCCGGCGTCGGCCTGCTCATGGTGGGTCTGGAGCGCCAGCAGGAAGGCAAGCGCGGCGACGGCCTGCTCAATGGCAGCAGCGTCGGCTCGATGTTCGAACGGATGAAGAACTGGTTCAGGGACGCATTTTGAGGCAGTCGCGCGCCGAAACCGGTGCGCTGCTTTTTAAGTAGTTGATTTTGATAAAATTGTAGTCTTCGCGGGCATAATAACAAGGGAGTCCATCATGGCATTCGAACTGGTTGAACAGGCACCCCAGGGTGCGGTTATCAAGGTCATCGGCGTCGGCGGCGGCGGCGGCAATGCCGTGGAACAGATGGTCCGCAGCAACATCCAGGGCGTGGAGTTCATTGCGGCCAACACCGATTCCCAGGCGCTGCGCGTGTCCGCCGCTCCGACCCTCGTCCAGCTGGGCGGCACGGTTACCCGGGGCCTGGGCGCCGGCTCCAACCCGGAAGTGGGCCGCCAGTCCGCCCTGGAAGACCGCGAACGCATCAAGGAAGTCCTGGCCGGCACCGACATGGTGTTCATCGCCGCCGGCATGGGTGGCGGCACCGGCACCGGCGCTGCTCCGGTCATCGCCGAGATCGCCCGCGAAATGGGCGTGCTCACCGTCGCCGTGGTCACCAAGCCCTTCAAGTTCGAACTGGCCAAGCGTACCCAGGTCGCCGAATCCGGTATCGAGGAGCTGCGTCAGCATGTGGACTCGCTGATCGTGGTGCCCAACGACAAGCTGCTGCGCCTGCAGAAGGGCGCCAAGCTTACCGATGCCTTCAAGATCGCCAATGCCGTGCTGTCTGGCGCGGTCCAAGGGATTTCGGAGTTGGTCACGCGGCCGGGCCTTATCAACCTGGACTTCGCCGACGTGCGCACCGCCATGGGCCAGCAGGGCATGGCCATGATGGGGACCGGCGTCGGCTCCGGCGAAGACCGCGCCCGCCGCGCCACCGAAGCCGCGATCTCCAGCCCGCTGCTGGAAGACATCGAGCTGAACGGCGCCGGCGGCCTGCTGGTCAATGTCACCGCCTGCGAAGACTTCACCATGGAAGAGCTGGAATTGATCGGCGCCACCCTGAGCCAGTTCGGCATCGACGAGGCCCAGGCCAAGATCGGCGTGCTCATCGACACGGAACTTCAGGACGAAGTGCATGTCACAGTGGTCGCTACCGGTCTCGGCCGCAAGCAGGAACGTCCGGTCAAGATGGCCATCGACAATCCGCGCCCGCGTGCCGTGCCCACCTTGGAACCCCTGAAGCGCCCCGCCATCGTGGAGCAACAGGGCCCCCGGATGGCGGTCGGCAGCGACATGGACTACCTCGATATTCCGGCTTTCCTGCGCCGCCAGGCCGATTGAGGCTCAAAGGCCGGGAAACCGGCCTAACAACAAGATTCAAGCAGTTGTTTAAGAAAAAGAAGAGGTAGATCAGCCGCTTGGAAGGGGATGCTCGGATAACGGTTTGAAGCGGACCGGGCTGGATTCAGCCCGGTTTCAGGGGATGCGCAGTAAACAATCAGCCTGATAGAAGTGTTTGGCTTGTCAGGCTGATTGGCGCTTGTGCTATTATCCGCGCAGCTTGTGACGCCACAATTACAAAATTTCATGCTTTGGGAGAGCCATTGGCCATGATCAGACAACGCACTCTCAAGACCGCCATCAGGGCGACAGGGGTGGGTCTGCACACGGGCAAAAAGGTGTATCTGACCCTGCGACCCGCGCCGGTGGACACCGGTTTGGTATTCCGCCGCGTCGATCTCGACCCCGTGGTCGAAATCCATGCGCGACCGGAAAACGTAGGCGACACTACGCTTTCTACCTGTCTCGTCAAGGATGGCGTTCGCATTTCCACCGTTGAGCATCTGCTTTCCGCCATGGCGGGCCTAGGGCTGGACAACGCCTATATCGACGTGTCCGCCCCGGAAGTTCCGATCATGGACGGCTCGGCCGGCCCCTTCGTCTTCCTGCTGCAATCGGCGGGTATCGAGGAACAGTCCAAGGCCAAGAAGTTCATCCGCATCAAGAAACCGGTCAAGGTCGAGGATGGCGAGAAATGGGCCATGTTCGAACCCTTCGACGGCTTCAAGGTGTCCTTCGAGATCGATTTCAAGCACCCGGTCTTCAAAAACCGCGCCCAGCAGGCGGTGATCGACTTCTCGGCCACGTCCTTCGTTAAGGAAGTCAGCCGCGCCCGTACCTTCGGTTTCATGAACGACATCGAGTACCTGCGCAGCCATAACCTGGCCCTGGGCGGCTCCATGGACAATGCCATCGTCCTGGATGAGTACCGCATCCTCAACGAGGACGGCTTGCGCTACGAGGACGAGTTCGTGAAGCACAAGATCCTCGACGCCATCGGCGATCTCTTCCTGCTGGGCAACAGCCTGGTGGGGGCCTTTACCGGCTACAAGTCGGGGCATGCACTCAATAATATGCTGATCCGCGCCCTCAAGGCCGACGCCGAAGCCTGGGAGTTGGTGACCTTCGAGGACGCCAATGCCGCGCCCATCTCCTACCTGATGAATCCGGTGCTGGCGGTCTAAGCCCGTCGCGCCGGCGAGAAAGCCCGCCTCTGGCGGGCTTTCTTATTTTCGTGGCGAGCCAGACGTCGCTGCCGCTGGTTAGAACGAATTTGACTAAAAACTAACCAATTTTAAAGCTTTCAAGGTTTTCCATGGCTGCGGCGTTGGGAACGCCATGGCGAATATCCGGATGAAACTCGGAGGATATCCGGGATGGTTCCGATGTAAGGTCTTGATGCAGAGGCAGTTCGTTGCCCTGGCTAGTCTGGCCTAAGGCGCAGAACCGAGCTGGCGCACTCGCCGGGATAGGCAACAGGGCGTCCCCGCGTACTCCTGAGCTACGGAAAGATAGGGATTCCAGGCTTGAGCGCGAAACTGTGATCGGTGTATCGTTCGCCCTCGTTTGATGCCCGGATTGCCAAGCCCCTGGCTTGCGCAGGGCGGACCGGATTGGCCCGCCTGCCGGACAGGTTTCATGACAGGGTGGTTTTCACTAGCGGTTCGGTAACCTGGCTCCGACAGTAACGGCGCCCTAGGAACAAACACTCATCTATGCATCTCACCATTCTCCACAAGAGCCGCAGCGGCGTGCGCTACCTGCATGCCTCGCGCAGCCACTGCCTGCTCATTGCCTTTGCCCTGTTCCTGGCCTTGCCGGTCCTGTCGGCGACCATCGCCTGGAAGCTGGCGCGCAGCCAGGGCACGGCCACGGACAAGGACCTGGCCAATAGCGCCTGGATGGCGGAGATGGAAGCCCAGAAGCGTGCCCTGGCGGAGGCCAAGGCCAGTGCCGAGCTCCAGCTCGATACCCTGACCGCCAAGCTGGGCATGGTCCAGGCCCAGGCCGTGCGCCTGGATGCCTTGAGCGAACGCCTGACCCAGGCGGCCGGCCTGGATGCCGATGAATTCCGCTTCGAGACCGCCATGGGCATGGGCGGGCCGGCGAGCGAGCTCAAGAAGAAGCTGGAAGTCTACGACTTCGTGCAGGAGCTGGAACGCCTTTCCGCCGAGCTCTCTACGCGCGGTGAGAATCTCAATGCTTTGGAAACCGTACTGGTCAAGCGCACCCTGGAAGACGAGCAAAGCATCACCGGTCGGCCGGTCGAGGGCGCCCATCTGTCCTCGCACTTCGGCCTGCGTGGCGATCCCTTCGATGGCGGCCATGCCTGGCATGAGGGTGTGGATTTCGCCGGAGCCGCGGGCTCGGACGTGACGACGACGGCTGGCGGGATCGTGGTCTTCGCGGGAAAGAGCGCCGGCTACGGCAACCTCGTGGAGGTAAGCCACGGCAACGGCATGACCACGCGCTATGGCCACAACCAGGAGCTCCTGGTAGCGGTGGGCGACATCGTGCGCAAGGGCCAGGTCATAGCCAAGATGGGCTCGACGGGACGCTCCACCGGGCCCCATGTGCACTACGAAGTGCTGAAGAATGGCAACCCGATGAATCCAAAGAGTTTTCTCGATCACGGTTGAGATGCCGAACCGTCCAGCAAGGCCCGCCATCGGCGGGCCTTTCATTTCCGTCCCCTTGTATTCGCCGCTCCGGACCCCAACCTCCTGCATTCTCCCCGATGGCGCGGTTTGCCGGCAGCGGCAAAGCGAGTAGAATCGGGCACTTTCGATTTTCCGCGTGGGCAGGCAAGCCCGCGTCTGACTCAAGTGAGCGCCATGTTCGGATCCCTTTTGACCAAGATTTTCGGCAGCCGCAACGAGCGGCTCGTGAAGAAGTATTCCAAGACCGTCCAGCAGATCAATGCGCTGGAGCCGAGCTTCAAGGCCTTGTCGGACGCGGAGCTGCGTGCCAAGACCGTGGAATTCCGCGAGCGTCTGGCCAAGGGCGAGACCCTGGACGAACTGCTGCCGGAAGCCTTCGCCGCCGTGCGCGAGGCATCCGTCCGTACCCTGGGCCTGCGCCACTTCGACGTGCAGATGATCGGCGGCATGGTGCTGCACCAGGGCAAGGTCGCCGAGATGCGTACCGGCGAAGGCAAAACCCTGGTGGCGACCCTGCCGGTGTACTTGAATGCCCTGCCCGGCAAGGGCGTGCACGTGGTCACGGTCAACGACTACCTGGCCAAGCGCGATGCCGAGTGGATGATGCCGGTTTACCAGTTCCTGGGCCTGTCGGTGGGCATCAACCTTCCGCGCCTCGCCCCCGAGGAGAAACGCGCCGCCTATGCCTGCGACATCACCTACGGAACAAACAACGAATACGGTTTCGACTACCTGCGCGACAACATGGCTTTCAGCCTGGCCGAGAAGGTTCAGCGCGAGCTGTTCTTCTCCGTGGTCGACGAGGTGGACTCCATCCTCATCGACGAGGCGCGCACGCCGCTGATCATTTCCGGTGCCGCCGAGGACTCCTCCGAGGCCTATATCGCGGTCAACAAGCTGATCCCGGCCCTGGAACGCCAGGACGAGGAAGGCGAGGGCGCCGAGCTCACGATCCTGAAGGAAGGCGATTATTCCCTGGACGAGAAGGCTCGCCAGGTGCACCTGACCGAGCGCGGCATGGTGCGCATCGAGGAGATGCTGGTGGAAGCCGGCCTGCTCGCCGAAGGCGACAGCCTCTACGCCAGCTCGTCCATCAGCCTGCTGCACCACGTCCACGCCGGGCTGCGTGCCCACACCCTGTTCCACCGCGACGTGGAATACATCGTCAAGGACGGCCAGGTTGTCATCGTCGACGAGCACACCGGCCGCACCATGCCGGGCCGCCGCTGGTCCGACGGCCTGCACCAGGCCGTGGAGGCGAAGGAGGGCGTGCGCATCCAGCCCGAGTCCCAGACCTTGGCCTCCACCACCTTCCAGAACTATTTCCGCATCTACAACAAGCTGTCCGGCATGACCGGCACGGCCGACACCGAAGCCTTCGAACTGCAGCAGATCTACGGCCTGGAAGTGGTGGTGATCCCCACCAACCGGACGATGCAGCGCATCGATTCGGGCGATCTGGTGTTCCTGACCCAGAAAGAGAAGTACAAGGCCATCATCGAGGACATCAAGGAGAAGCGCGACGCCGGCCGTCCGATCCTGGTGGGCACGGCCTCCATCGAGACCTCGGAGCTGGTGTCCAAGCTGCTCGACGAGGCGGGTATCGGCCACCAGGTCCTGAATGCCAAGTTCCATGAGATGGAAGCCCAGATCATCGCCCAGGCCGGCACGCCGGGCACGGTGACTATTGCCACCAATATGGCCGGTCGCGGCACGGACATCGTGCTGGGCGGCAATCCCAAGGCGGAAATCGCCGCCCTGGAAAGCCCCAGCCAAGAGCAGATCGAGGCCATCAACACTGCCTGGCAGCAGCGCCACGAGGCCGTGCTGGCCGCCGGTGGCCTGCATATCCTCGGCACCGAGCGTCACGAGTCCCGCCGCATCGACAACCAGCTGCGCGGCCGCGCCGGCCGCCAGGGCGATCCGGGTTCCTCGCGCTTCTACCTGTCGTTGGAAGACAATCTGATGCGCATCTTCGCCTCGGACCGTATGGCCGGCATGATGCAGAAGCTGGGCTGGGAAGAGGGCGAGGCCATCGAACACCCCTGGGTGTCGCGCGCCATCGAGAATGCCCAGAAGAAGGTGGAAGGCCGCAACTTCGACATCCGCAAGGCCTTGCTGGAATACGACGACGTCGCCAACGACCAGCGCAAGGTCATCTACGCCGAGCGCAACGAGCTCCTGGCCGCCGAGGACATCTCCGGCCTGGTGCAGAACCTGCGCGAGGACGTGGTGGGTTCGGTATTCGCGCGCCATATCCCGCCCCAGAGCCTGCCCGAACAGTGGAATGTGCCGGCTCTGGAAGCGCAGCTCGCCCGCGACTTCGGGATGCTGCTGCCCGTCGCCCAGTGGCTGGAGGAGGACGAGAAGCTGCACGAGGAATCCTTGCGCGAGAAAATCGTCCAGACCCTGGCCGACGCCTACACCGCCAAGGAAGCCCTGGTGGGCGCCGAGGTCATGCGCCATTTCGAGAAGCAGGTGATGCTGCAGATCCTGGACCGCTACTGGAAGGAACACCTGGCGGCCATGGATCATTTGCGCCAGGGCATACACCTGCGCGGCTATGCTCAGAAGAACCCCAAGCAGGAATACAAGCGTGAGGCTTTCGAGCTGTTCACCGGCATGCTGGATTCCTTGAAGCAGGAAGTCGTCGGCCTGCTGTCCAAGGTGCAGGTGCGCACCGACGACGAGGTGGACGAGATGGAAGCCAACCGCCGCCGCGAGGCGGAGGCCAGACCCATGTCCTACCAGCACGCCGACGGCGCCGGCCTGGCCACGGCCGCGGATCCGGAAGCCGCCGCCGCTGCGGCCTTCGATGGCGGTCCGGCGCCGACCGCCGAGCCGGTGCGGGCCGGGGTCAAGGTGGGCCGCAACGATCCCTGCCCCTGCGGCTCCGGCAAGAAGTACAAGCAGTGCCACGGGCAAATCGCCTGAGCCGGGCGTGGCTTATCGACAAGGGCAGCTCAGGCTGCCCTTGTTTTTGGAAGCGGAGAAGGATGAACCGCCAAGGCGCGGAGGCGCGATGGACAGCCCTGGAGAGAGGACTGGTTCGCCCCCGCGCTTGGCAGCATCTCCTTCTTCCACTCTATTCCGACTTGGCGCCTTTGCGCCTTGGCGGTTAATCCACCTTCACGGGCTTCTATGAGCAAGCGTTTCATCCATGTCATGGCCGGGGTCATCGTCAACGCCTCCGGCGAGATCCTGATTGCCAAGCGCCCGGATACGGCGCACCAGGGCGGGCTCTGGGAGTTCCCTGGCGGCAAGCGCGAACTGGGGGAAAGCCCAGCGGAAGCGCTGGCGCGGGAGTTGGATGAAGAGCTGGGAATCCAGGTGCGCGCCTGCCGGCCGCAGATCCAGATCGCCCATGACTACGGCGACAAGCAGGTGTTCCTGGATGTCTGGCGAGTGACTGCCTTCGAGGGCGAGGCCCATGGCCGGGAAGGCCAGCCGGTGCGCTGGGTGCGACCGGATGAACTGGGCGGCTACGCCTTTCCGGCGGCGAACCGGCCCATCGTGAGCGCTGCGCGCCTGCCGGATTGCTATCTGATCACGCCGGACCCCGATGCGGGCGACCTCTCTGGATTTCTGGCGCGCCTGGAACGGGCTCTGAGCATGGGCCAGCGCCTGGTGCAACTGCGCGCCAAGGGTTTATCCGAGTCCGCCTTGGACGAACTGGCCGGCGACGTGGCGGCACGTTGCCGCGCGGCGGGGGCGGAATGGCTGCTCAATGGTCCGGCGGCGCTGGCCTATCGGCATGGAGCCGATGGCCTGCACTTGGACGGCGCGGCCTTGGCGACCCTGGACGAGCGTCCGGAGGGCCTGCGCTGGTTGGCGGCATCCTGCCATGACGCGGCGCAGCTGAGTCGTGCCGAGGCGTTAGGCTGCGATTTCGCCGTTCTGTCACCGGTCAAGGCCACGGCCAGCCATCCCCGGATCTTGCCACTGGGCTGGGCTGGTTTTGCGGAACGCGTGCGCGGGGTCGGCATGCCGGTCTATGGCCTGGGAGGCTTGTCGCCGGCCGACCGGGACGATGCCTGGGCGGCAGGCGCCCAGGGGATAGCCGGCATACGAGGCCTGTGGCCCGATTAGCGCCTGTTTAACGTCTCGCGGAAACGCCTGTGGCGGCGTTGAAAGGGGCTTCAACCTTAGCTCGAGACGTTAAACCGGCGCTTAGTTCTCGGAGTCGTCCGCGCTCTCGGGCAGGGTCTCGCCGGGAATGGCGTGGCCTCCGTCGGCCCATTCGCCCAGGTCGATGAGCTTGCAGCGTTCGCAGCAGAAGGGTCGGAAGGGATTGTCGCTGGTCCAGCGCAGGGACTTCTTGCAGCTGGGACAACTGACGATAAGGGGAGTCTGGGTCGAGGACATGGCATAGCTCTTGGCGCGGCGACGAAAAACGGCGCCTATTGTAATGTCTGGTCGGCGGCTTTGGCGGCCGCGAGCCGAAGAAGCGTCCGATGCAGGGCGTCGACCTGGGCGAGCAGATAAGGGAGATCCCGGGAATTATCCAGACGCTCGTCGGCCAGGGCCAGGCGGGCGGCGCGTGTGGCCTGGCTGGCCAACGCCGCCTCGGCCTGAGTCGGACTGACGCCATCCCGGGCCATGACGCGGCGAACTTGCTCGGCTTCGGGCGTATCCACCACGACGATGCGATCGAAGCCCTCGGTCTGACCGCCCTCGGCCAGCAGGGGGATGACCGCTACCCCGTAGGGGCCGTGGCCCGCCGCCAGCTCGGCCCATAGGCGTCGGCGTATCTCCGGGTGCATCAGTGCATCCAGCCAGCGTTTCGCCTCCGGATCGGCGAAGATGCGCTCGCGCAGCCTGGCGCGGTCTAGCCGGCCGAATTCGTCGAGCATCTGCGCGCCGAAATGCCCGGCGATGGCGGATAGGGTGGGAGAACCGGGCAGCACCAGCTCCCGGGCGATGCGATCGGTATCGACGATGTCGGCGCCGAGCGCCGCCAGGCGATCCGATACGGCCGTCTTGCCGCTGCCGATGCCGCCCGTCAGGGCGACCAGGTAGCGTGTGTTCAATGCGCCAATCCCATGGTGCTCAGGTAAGCATCCACCAAGTCCCGGCCCCAGAGCAGGGCGACATAGCCGGCGACGGCCAGGTAGGGGCCGAAGGGGATGCGCAGATTGCGATCGCCGCGATTCACCAGGATGAGGGCGATGCCCACGACGGCGCCCACCAGGGAGGAGAGCATGATGATGAGGGGCAGCATCTGCCAGCCCAGCCAGGCGCCCAGGGCGGCCAGGAGCTTGAAGTCGCCGGCGCCCATGCCTTCCTTGCCGGTGAGCAGCTTGAACAGCCAGTACACCGACCACAGTGCCAGATAGCCGGCGACGGCGCCGATCACGGCGTCCTGGATGCTGACGATCATGCCATTGAGATTTAGCAGCAGACCCAGCCAGATTAGCGGAAGCGTCAGTTGGTCCGGGAGGAGCTGGTGATCGACATCGATGAAGCTCATGGCGATGAGCATGCAGGCCAGGACCAGGGCAGCCGCCGTGAGCGTGCCGAAGCCGAAATGCCAGGCCGTGCCCGCGAACACCAGGCCGGTGAGCAATTCGACCAGCGGATAGCGCGCCGAGATGGGTGCCTTGCAGGCGCGGCAACGCCCGCGTAGGACTAGCCAACTCACTAGCGGAATGTTTTCCAGGGCGCCGATGGCATGCCCGCAGTGGGGGCAGGCCGAGCCGGGCACGACCAGGTCGTAGCGCCCGGCCGGCGCGGGAGCTCCGCTCACCGTGCAGCCCTGTTCCACGAGGATCTCCTCGCAGGCGACGCGCCATTCCCGCTGCATCATGATGGGCAGGCGGTGGATGACGACATTGAGAAAGCTGCCGAAGATGAGCCCTAGCAGACCGGTTATAAAAACAAAGGCCGCCGGGTTTTCCGACAGCCATTGATACAGCGACATAAGCGATTGCCTTAAACGACTTGGCCCATTTGGAAGATGGGGAGGTACATGGCGACGATGAGGCTGCCCACCAGGCCGCCGATGATCACCATGATCATGGGCTCGAGCAGGCTGCTCAAGGAGTCGACCAAGTTATCGACCTCTTCTTCGTAGATGGAGGCAACCTTGGCCAACATGGAGTCCAGGGCGCCGGCCTCCTCGCCGATGGCCACCATCTGGTTGACCATGTTCGGGAAGACGCCGGTGGACTGCATGGCCATGTTCATCTGCATGCCGGTCGCGACATCGTCCTTGATGCGCAGGATCGCGCGCCGATACACGTCATTGCCCGAGGCGCCGGCGGCGGAGTCCAAGGCTTCAACCAGGGGCACGCCCGCCGCGAAGGTCGTGGAAAGCGTGCGAGCATAGCGGGCCACGGCGCTCTTGTTGAGGATCGCGCCGAGCACGGGGATCTTGAGCAAGGCGCGATCCAGGAGGTTACGGAAGGCGGGTGAACGGAAATGGGCTTCCTTGAAGGCGAACGCGCCGGCCACGATGGCGCCCAGGACGATATACCAGTAGGTCTGCAAGGCCTCGGAAATCCCGATTACCAAAAGGGTAAAGGCTGGAAGCTCAGCGCCGAAGCCCTGGAACAGTTCTTGGAACATGGGAACGACGAACACCAGCAAGATTGCAGTGACGATAACCGCGACCACGATCACGGCAGCAGGGTAGAACAGCGCCTTCTTCACCTTCGCCTTCAAGGACTCCGTTTTTTCCTTGTAGGTAGCTATTCGATCCAACATCTGCTCGAGAGCGCCAGATTGCTCGCCTGCCGCCACCAAGTCACAAAAGAGGTCATCGAAATACCTGGGATGGCGTTTCAGCGACTCGGCCATGCTGTTGCCAGCCTCGACATCCCCCTTGATGGTCAGGATCAGCTCCTGCATGCTGGGATTTTCATGGCCGCGGCCGATAATCTCGAAGGACTGCACCAGGGGCACGCCGGCCTGCATCATCGTGGCCAGCTGACGGGACATGACGGCGATGTCCGCTGGCTTGATGGCCTTCTTGCGTTTACCCAGCAAGGACGAAGCCTTGCGATTGACCTTGAGCGGGACGATGCCCTGCTTGCGCAACTGGGCCTTGATCGTGGCCGCATTGGCGCCCTGCAATTCGCCCTTGAGCCGCTCACCCTTCTTGTCCGTGCCTTCCCAGCTGAAGGAGTAGGTCTTCTCGATCTGCGCCTTGCCGGCGGGTTTGATCTTGGTGTCTTTCTTGACCGCTGCGAGAGCCATAATCAGTCCTGAGTCACTCGGTTGATTTCCTCCAGGGTGGTCATACCCTGGCGGATCTTTTCCAGGCCGGATGCCCGCAGGTCGGGGAAACCTTCGATCCGCGCCTGGTCGGCGATATCGATGGCATTGCCACCGGACATAATGATACGCCCGATGGCGTCCGTGACCGGCATCACTTCGTAGATGCCGACACGCCCTTTATAGCCGTTTGTACACTGATCGCAACCGACTGCTTCAAAGATTTTAAGATTATCAACCTCTTCCGGCTTGAATCCTTCCTTGACCAAGGCTTCGGGGGGCAGTTTCGCCGGGCGTTTGCAGTGGGTGCAGAGGCGGCGCGCCAGGCGCTGGGCGATGACCAGATGCACGGTCGTGGCGATATTGAAGGGGGCCACGCCCATGTTCACCAGACGGGTCAGGGTCTCCGGCGCCGAGTTGGTGTGCAGGGTCGAGAGCACCAAATGACCGGTCTGGGCGGCCTTGATGGCGATCTCGGCCGTTTCCAGATCGCGGACTTCGCCGACGAGGATGATATCGGGATCCTGACGCAGGAAGGCGCGCAGGGCCGTTGAGAAGTTGAGACCGGCCTTGGGATTGACGTTGACCTGGTTGACGCCCGCCAAGTTGATTTCGACGGGGTCCTCCGCCGTGGAGATGTTGGTGTCGGGCTGGTTGAGGATGTTCACCGCCGTGTACAGCGACACGGTCTTACCGGAGCCGGTCGGCCCAGTGACCAGGACCATGCCCTGAGGCTTGCTGATGGCCTTGAGGAACTGCTCCTTCTGGAAAGGCTCATAGCCCAGGGCGTCGATACCCAGCTTGGCGCTGGACGGATCGAGGATACGCATGACCACCTTCTCGCCGAACAGCGTGGGCAAGGTGCTGACGCGGAAGTCGATGGCACGGTTCTTGGATACCTTTAGCTTGATACGGCCGTCCTGGGGGATGCGCCGCTCGGAGATGTCCAGGCGCGACATGACCTTGAGGCGCGCGGCGATGCGGTCCTTGAGATTGATGGGCGGCGAGGAGACCTCGTGCAGGATGCCGTCGATGCGATAACGGACGCGGTAGAACTTCTCGTAGGGCTCGAAGTGGAGGTCCGAGGCGCCCTTGTTGATGGCTTGGAGGAGTAAGCTATTGATAAATCGGACGATGGGGGCGTCGTCGCCGGTGCCGCCTTCTCCCTCGCCTGTTGCGATGTCGGGCTCATCGCCACCGGTGATGTCCAGGTTGTCCAGTTCTGAGTCGTCAAAACTGCTGAGTGCCTGACTTTCCTTGGCGTCCAGTAATTTGTCGATGGCCTTGCTGAGCTTGTCTTCTTCGACCAGAACGCCATCGGTAACTAAACCACTTTGGAAACGGAACTCATCGAGGGCTTGCAGGTTGGTGGGATCGGAAAGCGCAACGAAGAGGCGATTTCCCCTTCTGAAAAGGGGGAGCGCGTGATGCTGGCGGATCAGCTTCTCTTGGACAATAGTCCCTGGGATGTTCTCCGGATCTATCACGTCAAGGTCGAATACGGGTACACCGAACTCGCTGGAAGCCGCATTGGCAATGTCTTTTGAACTGAGAATGCGGCGTTCAACCAAATGACTAACCAAAGGAACCTTTGTTTTCTGGGCTTGAGTCTGCGCTTCCTGGGCGACCTCCTCAGAGAGCAAGCCATCGCTTACTAAGCGTCGCGTCAGCCCACTAAGGGCAAGTTTCGGAGTAATCGTGGACATTGATGTTCCTGTACTTCGGTGCCTCGGTGGCTACCGGGCTCGGTCTACTAATTCGGATAATATCGCACTGTAGCCATCGCTTATAATAGACCAATCGAAGCGGCTTAGTACCTCTAGGCGGCCTGCTTGTGCCAGCCTCTCGCGTAGAGATGGCTGGTTCACCAATGACTCAATGGCCGTGTACAGCGCAGACGCATCGTCTATGGGGACCAATAGCCCGGTTTCCTTATCCCGAACCACGTCCCTCAGCGCTGGTAAGTCATGCGCCACGAGGGCGCAACCACTACCGAGTGCCTCCACGGCGACTAGACCAAGTCCCTCTTGCAGCGACGGCATCACCACGATGGATGCTCGCCTGTAGTAATCCCCTAGCTTGTCGTTGGCGACGGCGCCAAGGAAACGGACCTTGCCCGAGAGAGCGTGTTGGGTTACGTACTGCTCAAGCGCCGGCCGTTCGGGTCCGTCGCCGACGATGGTTAGTCGTAGCTCATGGTGGAGTTTGGATAGCTGCGAAAAGGCTTTCAGCAATATCGCGCAACCCTTGACAGGTATAAGGCGGCCAACGAAGAGTAGGCCGTCCCGCACGGTCAATTCTTTTGCTGCAAAACGAGCGGCGAAATCGACTCCCATTGGGAGAACGGATATTTTCTCCGCCGGTATTCCCAAACGTAGGCAGCTCCTGCGCATCGCTTGGCTGACTACCGTGGCGTGGGTCGCTTGTTGCAAGGTCCAAGTGTGCAAGCGAGCAAAAAACGTGCCCCTAAGGGCCGAAAGATCGCTGCCATGACCAGTGACCAGGACGGGCACATGGAAACGTCGTGCTATCCATGCGGCCAGTAAGCCTTGCGGGAATAGCCAATGTGCGTGAACGACCTGTATGTGCAGCCGCCGGATCAGTATTCTCAGCTGCCACGCTTGGTTGAACAAGAACGGCAGAACCAAGGCGTACTTCCAGGGGGAATGCCGGAGATTCGATAAGATGCCACTCTCATAGGCCAAGTGTTCAAAAAAATCCGGGGCGTATCGATAGCGGTGTATGTGAACACCGTGCAACGTCTCTTCCCGTTGCGCGCCCGGCGCATGTGGCGCTAGAACATGGACCTCCATGCCGCATTCCACGAGGCGCTGCGCCAGTTGAGCAATGAAATCAGGCTCTGTGTCCGACTCCCAACGCGGATAAGTCGATGTAGAGATGAGCACTCTGATCACCATACTCAAGCTCCATAATAACTGAATAACTCGCGATACTCGCTGAGCATGCGTTCCAAGCGAAAATCCTGGAGTATGCGCATCCGGTTATAGGCGCCCATCTCTGCGCGCAATCCCGGATCGCGCACCAGTCGCAACAGAAACTCGCGCATTTGCTGCCTATTCCCTGCGTCAAATAAGAAACCGCCGCGCCCGTGTTCAACAAGCTCGGGTATAGAGGAGCAGTCTGTCGCTACAATGGGGAGTCCACATGCCATGGCTTCTGCGACGACAAGCCCAAATCCTTCTCGCTGAGTTGGAAAGAAAAGAATATCCATGTCCTGATAGAGACTTGGCATTTCCGCATAGCTGCGCCGAGCAACGGCGCTTAATCTGCTAGTTGTACTGAGAGGTGGCCTGGCGGAGTCGCGTAGTCCTTCGGTATAGAAGATGCGAACATTTTCGGGTAATTCATCGGCCAAGGCGGCAAGATGCTCGACGCCTTTACGGCGTATGGGGTTACCGGCGAAGAGTATGCGTACGTCAGCGGCACGACGTGTTTTTGGGGCAAAGACATCCACGTTGATGCCATTGCGAATCACCGTTAGAGGGAGCTGGGGGCCGTATCGGGTCCGTATACAGTCGGCTGTGAAATTGCTGACTGCTGTTACCGCCTTGACTCGTTGAAGTCCGCGTTGGATTGAAAACTGGAGGATGCTGCGATAGAACACCTGTTGCGCAAAGCTGGCCGTGACCATGAAGGCCGGATCAAGGTAGAAGTTATGGAACGTCAATATCAATGTACTGTCAGGGTGGGCCGCCCAAGGGCCCAAATCTGGCAAGCTGTGGGTTACCGGTGTTGCAGGACCGCGCCAGGCTTTCAGTAGAGGGGGGAATAGGCCCAGGTTCGGCGGGAACTCCCGCAATTGATAACCCGCTAGGGCATTGGCTAACTCCCGATGTACGATGCTTACGCCACTTCCGCTCACTATCGGGGAGTAGATTCGAGTATCCGCTGCACACTCAGGGAGCACTTATGATGTCCTTCAGGCGGCGCGACGCATTACCATTGGCGTGGTCGAAAACGAATCGGCGAACCCGCTGCCGCTCTGTAAAATGTTCATCGCCCATGTTTTCTAGCCAATTTTTCAGTGCGCCGAGTAGCTGGGGTTGGGTCAAGCATATCGGACCCGGAGCCATGGCGACATATTCGAAAAGTAAGGCTCGGTCGTCAGTAGTATAGCTTTCGAAATCATAGGGGTAGAACAATACCGGCCGGTCGAGCAGCAGGTAATCGAAGTAAATGGAAGAGTAATCCGTAATCAGTGCATCGATTTCGGCTAGCAATGGATAGGCGTCGGAGGCCGGTTCGATATGGATTATGCCGGGAGTGTCCCCTGTCCGATATCGGTGTTGCATTAGAGGGTGAAGCTTCATGGCAAACAACAGATTGTTTTCTCTAGAAAAATGTGACAGTGCGGCGAGATTTATATGTCCTTGCTCGAATGGGTTGTGCCGATCCTTTCTGAATGTGGGGGCATATAACACGGTCTTGCCGCCTTGTACTCGATGTTGATGCAATTGCTCTAATGCGGCTTTGTCGGTATTTATGTTGATGAGTTTTTGGTCGTAATCCACCGCATTGAACAAGATGTCATTGCGTGGATAGCCGGTTGCGACAATGGCTTTGGCATGAAAACAAGGGCGGAAGGCTTGCTCGCTGAGAAACGCGGAGGTCGAAACAAGATAGTCACACTCGCGGTAACGTGCGGTTATGGCTTTGTAGGCTTGCAGCATGGTGCGTTTGCATGGGCTGAGCCGGGCGAGTCGCTTCGCATACAAGGGGAGTTCGATTTCCTTTAGCGGCACACCATGCCACAGTTGGACCGAGCGCGCGCCACGGGAAAAACCCAAGCGCCCGTTGTTCTGCCAATCCATGGTGTCCACGACCCAGGTTCCTGCGCGCAACAAATGCCAAAAGGCTGGCAGGCTCGGGTAGAGCGCCGCCTTGCCACCGGCTTGCCTGATTTGCTCCGTCAACTTTTCCTTTTTGGTGATAAAAACGATATTCTCATTTTGGGTGCGATTAGTGTGCAGCCATATGTAGAAGTACTTGCAATTATCTACGAACAAGCCATTTTCTCGACCGAGAATAACGTAGTGCGCGGTGTCGCGTGGGATAATCCATGTAAGCGGCGTCACTAGCAAGCGAGAAATAGAGCACTTCACTAAGTGAAGCAACGCCTCTTTTTGTTCAGGCTCAAGTCGCCACATTGCAGGTCGGCTCGTTATGCATAAAGTAAAAAATTATGGAGTAGAGACTGATGCATAACCATAACTCAGAGGTCAAGGTGGCGATCAGGGAGGCTTTCCAGCCATACAATGGAATCATCCATATGTTCAGCGCGAAATTTAGTGTCGCGGCGATGATTAGGGCTATGGCGCGGTGGCGTTCATATCCACAGCCTCCCAATACATGGCCTGCAAGGTAACGGAGCAGCAATAGCGGCATTACCAACGGTAGGTATTGTAGTACAAACGCGCTCTCTGCGAAGTCACCTCCAAACACTATAGGAAGTAGAGGGGCTGCAACGAGTAGAATCAGCGCGAGCCAAAGGGTCATCACAAACGCCCGTGGCAACAGTCTGCGAGCATAGTTCCATGTTGCGCTTAATCCTTGCGTTCCGTGTACAAAGAAGTTTGCGTAAGTCGATAGGAGCAAAGCGTGGATCGGTACACAGGCCATGGTAAGGCAGCGATAGGCTAGCGCATAGTAGCCAGCAACTTCGGCTTGTGAGAGGTGCGCTAGCAGGACCTTATCCAGCTCATTATTGGTCCGATCCGCGCTAGTATTTAGTGAGAAATAGCCGCCAGAGCGTATGGCAGCATTCAAACCCATGCTAGACCATTTTGGCCCACCGAATCGACGGCTTAGAAATAAAATAAGCGCGGCAGAAGGCAATAAGCTTCCTATCCAGTAGATTACTGCCCAATCCATCAGGGTTGGCGTTTTTGGCGAAATCCAGAGCAGCAATAATCCAGTTAAGCGCACTAAAGCGGTAAGCGAAGGTATCCAGGCGGCGATTGCAGCGCAATTTTGAGCTTGGAATGCCTTTGCGCTGCTATCGACAAGCTTGCCGAGCACGAGGTCAGCAAAAGCTATAATTATTATAAGTGCGGGCGAAAGCGTTGGGGGTAATACTAGGCTGGCTATCCCCAACAGGAACAGAGACAGTAGGGTTCCTGTAATGGCAATGACGCCCAAGGTTTGCCCCCAACTGACTCGGAAGTTTTCGGGTGCGCGCGCCACATCGCGAATCAAAATCGCTTCAAGACCAAGCCCTGAGAATGGTGTCAAAATTCCGGCGAGCGCAACCAATGCGGAAAGTAGCCCATAATCAGCCGGCCCAAACATGCGGGCCAATACAACCAATGACGCCGCCTGTATCCCTACGCGGAATGCCATTCCTATACTCGCCAGAAGGACAGTTTTTCGCATAGACATGTTTATCGGCGAATCTTTTCAATTACTACAGTTGTAGAAATGGCCGGAGTGCGAGGTAGATAGACTACATGGCAGATATCTTTGTGCTCATCAAAGCGCCCTAGCCAATCATCACCCATCACCAATATGTCTGCTTGATAGGCTTTGATGTATTCTCGTTTCCTGTCCAAGGATTCCTCGTAAAACACCTCATCTACGCAATGTAGGGCGCGAATGATGGCCATGCGCTCGTCTTGTGGGTAAATTGGGGGGCGTTGCTTTTTTGCAACATTTAGCTCGTCGGTTGAAACTCCAACTATGAGGTATTCGCCGAGTTTAGCGGCGCGCTCCAAAATGCTCAGATGACCTATGTGAAAGACATCAAAGGTGCCAAAAGTTATGACGCGCCTCATGAGACCTCCGTATGCGAAAAGTTTGGTGCTGTGGCATTTTGCCGTGAACTCGATAGCGCTACGTCCCCTTGAGGCTTGCGGGGGGGGGGGGGCTTATGCCAGGTTGCGATGCTTTTCACTCGTTACTGCCTAGATTCTGGTTGCGAGTGTCTTGTTGCTCTCGCCGTATCTGTTGGGTTTGTGCGCTGTGAAGGAATAGTAGATTCGTGATTTGTTCAGAAACGAGGCCGATTAGGAATACCAAAACCGACGTTACATAGAGCAGGGCGCTCATGTTGGTGAAACGATTGCCATCCACGTAAGTATTTAGATAATGCAGGGATGCGAGGCTGAAGAAAAAAAAGCTGATTGGAGTGAATAGCTTCAATGGTGAGTATAATGTTCCAACTTTCATGATGATTAATAAAAAGCGTAACCCATCGCGAAATAGTCGTATGTGGCTTTTTCCCTCTCGCTTGCTTACGTGAATGGGGAAGTAGCGAATCGTGTATCCGGCCCGAAAAAAAGCCATGGTAATTGTTGTTGGGTAAGAGAATCCATTTGGTAGCAGTGATAGGAATTCACGAAATTTCCTAGCGTCGACAATCCGCATTCCTGAGGTTAAGTCTGGGATTGGTGCGCCGACCATCCAACTGGCGAAGCGATTGTAGAATTCGTTGGCCAGCCCCCTGTGCATACTTGCTTGACCGCTCCACTTACGAGCGCCGACAACCATATCGTAGCCGTCTTGATGTTTGCGCAGCAATTGTTCAAGATCTGCTGCAGCGTGTTGGCCATCTGCATCCAAGAAGGCAATCGTGTCGCCGGTAGCGGCTCGTGCTCCTGTTTTAATCGCTGCGCCGTTACCCATGCTGTATGGATGATTGATCACTTTTGCTCCATACTGTTCTGCGGTGTCCGCGGTATTGTCCGTTGATCCATCATTGACGATAATGATTTCCTCTTGAGGGAACGCTTCTCGCAAATTCGGTAGCAACATGCTTAATCCGCTGGATTCATTTCTCGCAGGGATAACAATGCTTAGTTTATTCATTATTTTTCCTTGTTCCGGGCCCCTGATTTAGAATTTGACGGGTGTACGCCTCTTGGCCCAATGACGCAGGAAGTTCAAGAAAGTTCTTGGCAAGGATTCTTGCTCTATCCGGCTTGTTTGCGACCGTTGACACATATATGGAAGAAAGCCAAATTCCCGCGTCGTCGCGGTAGTTGTCCAATGCCAGCTCTGTGTAGGCTAACGCTAGGTTTTGATTAGATTCTTCCAGGGCTAATAGTGCCAAATTTGAAAGGGTGACCGCTAATGCGCGCCCGCGTAGACTCGGGTTTTTTAGTAGAGCTTGATGGATGCTCAGAATGCTTGATGAAGATACTTCGCAATTTTGCTTTATATGGCAAGCCAACAGTTGGTTGACGTGCTGGACGGTTGCGGCAGTAGCTGTTTGAGTCTGCAAGCGAGTGAGCAACTGTTTCAGAAGATTCTTATCTTCAGTTTTTTGCATTGCCGCATCTAAGCGCAATACAGCAAGCATGCCAAGCACCATGTTGGGGTCCAGCATGGATGATTTTAGTAAGTGTTCTCGCGCCAGATTATAGTAATTATGCTTTCCTTCGAGGACGGTTTTTGCGAAATAAACGCGGCCAATTTCGTAGTTGCTGCCAGCCGAGCTGGGGGCCAGAGTCAGTTCTGTTGCCGCCAGGCGCGGCCAGCTCGACCAGGCATTCGCCCTTGTCCATGTGCTGTGAGCCAGAAAGGCAATAAATAGGGCTATAACGGTGATTCGCGCTTTGCCTCCGATTTTGTCTTTGCAAAGTGTTGTTAGCGCCACGCTAAGTAGTAACAATGGGCCAAAAGAGGGGAAGTAATTCCGATGCTCATGAACCAACTCCAATGCGAATATGGTGGATTCGATTAAGTGACCGATAAGGAAAAAGAGGATGGAAAATGCTGCTAGAGGATGTTTGCGGCGAAGCATCCAAATGCCAAGGAAAGTAATGCACCATGCTATAAGCGAAGTTAGCGTCGTCAGTGGCGAAAGTATTCCTTTTGAAGTGGAGAAGTCATCATGGAATAAGTAGAGCTGGGAAATATTCGGCAGAGCGATTTGCTGAAGATAAAACCAAAGCGCCCGGCTCTCTGTCAGTATGCGCTCTTCGAGCGTAAAAGGGCGTGAGACGTAGCCGTTCAATACATAGTCCATATGCCACAGGCAGAATGCCACGGGAAGGGCGAGCGCGAGCCATAACATTATTCGGTGTTGTCGTATCCACTTTAGTGTTTGTTGCCATCGCTGAGGAAGTAGGAGGCATTCTATGGTCGGCATTATAAGTGGCAAGACAACCACATTTTCTTTCGAAAAGATTGCCAGTGGATATAAAACGATGAGGCTGAGTATCAGAAAGGGCCAGCCGCGCTGGGCTCGCAACTGACAAAGTCTACCATGGCAATAACTTGCTAGAGCAAGGAAACTGAACATGGCGGCCAAGCTGGCCATGCGCTGAACAATGTATAGCACGCTGCTTAAATTCAACGGGTGTAGGCCCCAGAGTGCTCCAAGTAGTAGGCATATCAGAGGAATATCCGGTTTATAGGATGATTCCTGGTTGGTTGGATGGTAGGAGTAAAGGTGAAGCAAGCGGTTCGCGAACAACATGAGAGCCAGGGTCGCTAGTAGGTGCACGCCTAGGTTTGTCAGCTTGTAGGCGTAAGGCTCCAGTTGCGAAAAATAATAGTTTGCGGCCAGGCTCGACATGCTGATGGGGCGATATAGGGGGCCTGCTTTGATGGAGAAGGCGGCATTGCGAAGCGAGTCAAGGCTAAGATCCTTGATATGGAGCGCGGGGTTTTCCTTGATATTGGGCTCGTCGTCAAAGACAAAAGGCCCGTTCAGGCCTGGCCAATACACAAAAATGATTAGTAAGGAAAGCAGCGATAGGCTGAGTGCGATGGCTCGCTGGTTGGTTGTCATAGTGTCTCGGGACGACGGTGGCGCGTATTCGAGTATTGCGCGTTAGGGGCGGCAACTTCCGGGTAAGACCTTATCGGGCGTATTTGTATTGTCGGCTGCTGCCGAGCCGGTTATTTCCTGGGTGCCAGCTGGGGTGGTGGCGAAACCGCAGACCCATACCAGGGGAGAGGATGAGGTGAGGCTTGCGCCGGGGGTCGCTGGCGATAGCGCGAGCTGGAGGCCGTCGATGGTCTGACTGACTTTGTTACCGAAGGTTAGTAGCACTATGCCGTTATTCGTGATAGCGACGCTTTGAGTATAACTGGCAATTATGCTTGAAGGGGAAGGTAGGCCTGCCGATTGGTTGCTTCCGGGAAGCCGTCCGTATTGATTTCGAAACTCGGAAACTTTGAGTTTTGCCTCTTTCACCAGTTGTAAGGATTCACTGACCTGGGAGCGGACCACGTAGTTTTGATAGGCGGGGATTGCCACGGAGGCGAGAATTCCGATTATTGCCACGACTACCATCAGTTCGATAAGGGTGAAGGCGGCTATCGATTTTCGCATCGGTACACCCCAATCAATACGCGGGTATGAGGCTGGGTCTAGGAAGGTAACCGGCCGGAGTTCCCGGCCGGTCTCTCAGCAGATGCGCATTGGCGATTACTCTTTGCGGCAAGAAATCGGCATATGCTTGTCGATAACCGTGGTCGGAGGTACCGTGCCACCGATAACCGTGGTATTGGCCGGGGCATTGGAACGACCGCAGGTCCAGGCGATGGGCGAGCCACTGGTGGCATTGCCGCCAGGAACGGCGGCGCGTACGCCAATGGTCTGATTTTGAATCGCAGCGTTAGACTTATTGCCATAAGCAATCAGCAAGCTGCCATCCGCGGTCACATGGATTGCAGTGACATAGGAACCCACAATACTGGTTGCCAGGGGCAGGCCGGCAGAGGTGTTGCTCGCCGGCATGCGGCCCTTGTTGGCGCGGAAGTCTTGGATATTGTCCTTGGCCTCGCCAATCATGTTCAGACCCTCGCTCACCTGAGCGCGGATGGTGTAGTCCTGGTAGGCAGGGATCGCGACGGCAGCGAGAATGCCGATGATGGCAACCACGATCATCAGTTCGATGAGGGTGAAGCCTTGCTGGATCTTCTTCATGGATGACTCCTTGAGTGAAAGTGCTTGGAAATTAACAGCTTAGGTCTAACCTGTCAATTCCGCTCCCGGCGAGAGCTGGGGCGGCGTTGCACTTGCTGTTGGAGGAGACTTATACAGAATCCGTGCCAACACGCAGGTACGGCGCAGTATAGGTAAAGATCGGCTGTTGCGTTGGGGCAGATGTTTGAAATTGTGGTGGTTTTCGCAGAACGAAGACTGAGGTTAAGGGAACAGAAGCGGCAATGGGAAAATTTGGCGGAGCGGGGCGGGGCAGAAAGTGACGTAAGGGGGCAAAAGTGTCGTTGGGAGCCGCAGCCATGGAGGCTGGCGGCTCGGTGGGATGGGGGTCAGTGCCGGCGCGGCCCCCCCCGTCCGCCAGAATGGCCGCCGCCGGAGCGCGGACCGCCACGTCCGCCGCCGCCGTGGGGGCGGCGTTCTTCGCGGGGCATTTCCACGTAGGGGGCCTTGGTCATCAGGGTGTCTTCGGGGTAGAGGTAGTTGGGCTTCTCGCCCATCAGCTCCTCGATCTTGAGCATGGCGAAGGCGTCGTCTTCGCTGGCGAAGCTGATGGAGGTACCGGTGGCGCCGGCGCGGCCGGTACGGCCTATGCGGTGCACATAGTCTTCCGGATCGTCGGGCAGGGTGAAGTTGATGACGTGGGAGACGCCGTCGACGTGGATGCCGCGGCCGGCGACGTCGGTGGCGACCAGGACGCGGATCTGGCCTTCGCGGAAGGCTTCCAGGGTCTTGACGCGCTTGCTCTGTTCGACGTCGCCGGAGAGCAGGGCGGAGCTGATGCCATGGGCCTTCAAGCGGTCGGCCAGGCGGCGGGTCTCGTCGCGGCGGTTGGCGAAGATCATGACGCGCTGCAGATCCTCGTTCTGGATCAGGTTGTAGAGCACGTCGTATTTCTTGTCGGTGGTCACCATGTACATGCGCTGCTCGACGGTGGCGGTGGCGACATGCTCGGGGTTGATGGTGACTTCGATGGGGTTGACGCACCAGTTCTCGATCATCTCGCGCACCTGGCGCGGGAAGGTGGCGGAGAACAGCTGGGTCTGGCGCTCGCCCTTGTAGGGGGTGCGGCGCACGATGCGGCGCATCTGGGGCACGAAGCCCATGTCGAGCATGCGGTCGGCTTCGTCGATGACCAGGATCTGGACCTTGGACAGGTCGACCAGGTTCTGTTCGCAGAAGTCGATGAGGCGGCCGGGGGTGGCGACGATGATGTCGACTTGGCCCTGGTCCAGCTCGCGCTGTTGTTTCTGGTAGTCCATACCGCCCACCAGGGTGATGGTGCGCAGGCCGGTGTGCTTGTTGAGGCCGAGGGAGTCCTTACCGATCTGGATCACGAGCTCGCGGGTCGGCGCCAGGACTAGGGCCAGGGGCTGGCCGGCGGGGCGGGGTTCGCCCTCGGTGCGCAGGATGCGGTCGATGATGGTGATCAGGAAGGCGGCGGTCTTGCCGGTGCCGGTCTGGGCCTGGCCGACGGCGTCGCGGCCGGCGAGGGTAGCGGGCAGGATCTCGGCCTGGATGGGGCTGGCGTACTGGAAGCCCAGATCGGCGATGCTATGGACCAGGGCTAAGGGCAGGTCCAGATCGTGGAAGCGGGTCTTGCCCTCGGCGACGGGGACCGGGAAGTCGTCCAGGGTCCAGTTGTCGATGACCGGCGCGCTGACGGCTTCGCTGCGCTCGGTCCGCTCACCGCGCTTACGGTTGTTGCGGTTGCGGCGGCGCTTCTTTCCGGCGTCGTCGCCGTGTTCTTTGTGTTGGGCTGTACGGGTTTCGTGGGCCGGTTCGGAGCTGGAACGGGTCAGGCGGGCGAACAGGTTTTTGATGAAGCTGAGCAAGGTGGTATCCGGTAAGCGGTTATGTCATGGAGTCAAGCGCGGGAGTATAGCGGATCGCGGCATGGGGTTGGCGGTTTTCTGTGCAGTGGGCGGTTCGTTCGTCCTTCGACAGGCTCAGGACGAACGGCCCTCCCGTAGCAGCCAATCTTTCAGGCTGAGGCCGGCCAAGTGCTGGGCCTGGGCCAGGTCCAGTTCTTCGAGGAGCCGTGCCGCCGGGCCGGCGCTGGCGGCTGAGCTGCCGCGCAGGCAGAGCAGGGCCTGGTGCACGCTCGTGGCGTCGAAGGGGCGGCCGGGCAGATAGCGGGGTGGTTCGTCCTGGGTGGCGGCCAGGAAGTGGGAGGCGCCGAGGCGGTGCAGGGCTTCGTCCAGATCCAGGGTAGTGCGGCCCAGGCTTTCGGCGAGTTCGTGCATGGTCGGCGCGGGGGCTTGGGCGTAATAGGCCTGACCGACCCGGCGCAGCAGCTCCAGGCCCAGCTCCTCGCGTTCGCGGTGGCTCATGCCGCCCAAGTCCTGGCGGATGAAGCCGGGGTTCTGCAGGTAGAAGCTGATGCTGGCGCCGATCAGGAGGGTCAGCCAGGACAGGTAGAGCCAGAACAGGAAGAGGATCAGGGTGGCGAAGGCGGAATAGATGGCGGTGTAGGAGCCAGCATCGGCGAGGAAGGCGGCGAACAGCCAGCCGGTGGTCTGCCAGAGCACGCCGCCGACCACGGCGCCGGCCAGGGCGGGTGCCAGGCGAACCCGGGTATTGGGCACGAAGCTGTAGATGAAGCAGAAGGCGGCGATGATCAATAAATAAGGAAGGAGGCGGGGGATGGCGGCGATGAGGTTGCCTAGCAGCGGCCAGGCGCCGATGGCCTGCACGGCCGCCGAGTTCATCAGGCTGGCGGTCAATCCCAAGGCGGAGAAGACCAGGACCGGACCGATGATCAGCACGGACAGGTAGTGGGTGAAGCGTTGGGCGAAGCCCCGATCCTGTTTGACATGCCAGGTGTCGTTGAAGGCCCGCTCGACCTTCTGCAGCAGGGACAGCACGGTGTAGAACAACAGGCCGACGCCGACGGCGCCCAGCACGCCGACCTTCATATTGGCGACGAACTCGATGATGCGCGTGCTGATCTCCTGGCCCTGGGGTCCGAGGGGGGCCAGCCACTGCCGCAGGATGGGTTCGATCTGGTTATGCACCTCGAAAGCCTTGAGCACCGAGAAGCTGACGGCGAGCAGGGGCACCAGGGACAAGAGGCTGGTATAGACCAGGCTCATGGCGCGCAGGGACAGCTGCCCCTCGGTGAGATCGCGCAGGATGACGTAGAGCAGCTGCAGGGCGCGCCGGCTTAGCTGGTGTAAGCGGGAGCCGCCGGTGTCGGGCTTTGCCCAGAGTCGGGCTTCGAGGCGATGCAACAAGTCCATGTCACGCTTGGGATTTTGCGGGCTTGGGGGGAGTATAGCGGGGGAGGGGCAGGGGGCACAGGCCTCCGTTCGCCCTTCGCCCTTCGACAGGCTCAGGAGGCTCAGGGCGAACGGGGGTCCTTCGATACGGGGCGCAGGCGCCCCTACTCAGGACGAACGGTATTGGCCGATCAGCTGGCGATGATGATGCGGATGGCGTCCAGGCGCAGGCGGGCATTGCCGATATAGCCGGCCAGTTCGTCGCGGCATTCGGCCAGGAAGTCCAGCTCGTCCTGGCGGACGTTGGGGTTCACGGCTTTCAGGGCGGCGAGGCGGTGGCGTTCGCCATCCAGGACTTCGCGCATTTTCCCCTCAGCTTCGGCGACGATGCCGACCATCTTTTCCTTGGCCAGGGCATCGCTCTTGGCCAGCGAGGCGCGCAGGGAGTCCTGGGCGGCGCGCACCAGCTTGCCCGAGACCGATTTATCCAGCTCGGTGAGCTGCTTGGACAGGCCGTTGATGCCCACCTTGGGCGACAGGTCGTTGCCCACCGGGTCCAGGAGGTTGCGGATCAGGGTCTTGGGCAGGAAGCGGTCGGCGCCCAGTTCCGGCGGGGCGATGCACTCCACGATGTGCAGGGTCTCGACCAGGACGGTGCCGGGCTTGACTGCCGGGTTCTTGAGCATGGCCACGGCGGCGTTGCCGGTGGCCTGGGACAGCACCAGGTCGCGGGCGCCGGTGACCATGGGATGCTCCCAGGACAGGAACTGCTGATCCTCGCGGGCCAGGGCACGGCTGCGGCTGTAGGTGACTGTCACGCCGTCCTCGTCCAGCTCGGGGAAGCTCGGCACCTGCATGTGATCGCCCGGGCGGATCACGTAGCTGTAGTCGCTGTGGTCCTCGACGTCGATGCCGATGAGGCCGAACAAGCGCTCCATGTATTCCGGCAGTTCCGGGTCGCGGTCCAGGGTCTCGATGGCGTGGATCGTCTCCGGGCCGTCGTCATGGCCGGCGGAATTGATTTCCAGGAGGCGGTCGCGGCCCCGCTCCAGGGCGGCGTTGTGCTCCTCGGCCAGCTGGCGGGTGTGGACCATCAGGGCGTCCAGATCGTGGCCCTCCTTGACGATGGCGAGCTTGAGTTCGTTCAGGAGCTCGTCGTACAGGGTGGCGCCGGCCGGGCAGATGCTGGCGAAGGCATTCAGGCCCTCGTGATACCAGCGGAACAGGGCCTCCTGGCCGCCGGTCTCGAAATAGGGCACATGGATGTGGATGGTGTGGCGCTGGCCGATGCGGTCCAGGCGGCCGATGCGCTGCTCCAGCAGGTCCGGGTGCATGGGCAGGTCGAAGAGCACCATATGGCGCGCGAATTGGAAATTGCGGCCTTCGGAGCCGATCTCCGAGCAAATGAGCACTTTCGCGCCGGATTCGGAGTCGGCGAAGAAGGCTGCGGCCCGGTCGCGCTCGAAGATGGACAGGCCTTCGTGGAAGACGGCGGAGAGTATGCCCTCGCGGGTGCGCAGTGCTTCTTCCAGCTCCAGGGCGGTCTCCGCGCGATGGCAGATGATGAGGACCTTCTCCTGCTTCAGCTCCTTCAGGGTGTTGCACAGCCAGTGCACGCGCGGATCGAAGAACCACCAGGGGGCGAGCCCGGCATAGGAAGCCTCCGGGTAGAGGCGGCCGCTGGCCTTCTCGCCCAGGGCGTATTCCTTGGGCCAGGGCAGGGCATGGGCATGAACATCGCGCTCCGGGAAGCCGGTCATGGCGGCGCGGGTGTTGCGGAACAAGACGCGGCCGGTACCGTGGCGGTCCAGCAGGGCGCGCACCAGGCCCTGGCGTGCGGCGGTCTTCTCGTCCTTCTCGGCCTCGCCGGTCAGCAGCGCGAGCTGGGCCTGCGCCGCCTCGTCGCCCTGGATCAGCTCGCCGAGCTTGGCCTGGGCGGCGGCGCTGAGTTCGCCGCCGTCGAGCAGCTCCTGCACGGACTCGGCGACTTCTTCATAGCGGCTTTCTTCGTCGATAAAGGCATAAAGATCGTGGAAACGGGCGGGATCGAGCAGGCGCAGGCGGGCGAAATGGCCGGCCACGCCCAGCTGCTCCGGCGTGGCGGTCAGGAGCAGGACACCCTTGATGTCCGAGGCCAGGAGCTCGATGGCGCGGTATTCCACCGAGGGCTCTTCCGGATCCCAGGCCAGGTGATGGGCCTCGTCCACCACCAGCAGATCCCATTCGCAGGCCAGGGCGAGCTTCTGGGCTCGCGGCTGCATGGCCAGGAGTTCCAGGGAGCAGAGCGTCAGCGGTTCGTCGCCGAAGGGGTTGGTGCTGCTCTCGGTGTCGAGGACCGCGTCCTCGTCGATCATGGCGAAGCGCAGGTTGAAGCGCCGGCGCATCTCCATCAGCCACTGGTATTGCAGGGACTCGGGCACGACGATGAGCACACGGCGGGCGCGGCCGGACTCCAGCTGGGCGTGCAGGATCATGCCGGCTTCGATGGTCTTGCCCAGGCCCACTTCGTCGGCCAGCAGGACGCGCGGCGCGTAGCGGCTGGCGACTTCCTTGGCGATGTGCAGCTGGTGGGGCACCAGGGACACGCGGGCGCCGAGCAGGCCGCGATAAGGCGAGGCGGCCAGCATCTGGCTCTTCTTCAGGGTGTCATGGCGTAGCTTGAACCAGGCCGAGCTATCCACCTGGCCGGTGAACAAGCGATCCTGGGGCTTGTTGAGCTGGGTCAGATTGGACAGGCCGGCCTCCGGCACTTCCGCGGGCTCGGTTTCGTCGCGCAGGCCCTTGTAGCTGAGCAGGCCCTCGGCTTCGATGACCTCGGCGACGGTCATCAGCCAGCCGTCGTGGTGCTCGATCTCGTCGCCCGGCGCGAAGCGCACGCGGGACAGGGGCGCATTGTGCATGCTGTAGACGCGGGTCTCGCCGCTGGCCGGGTAGAGTATGGTCACCAGGCGGCCATCGACTTTCAGCACCGTGCCGAGGCCAAGCTCGGTTTCGGTATCGCTGATCCAACGCTGTCCACGGACAAAAACCTGCATGCTCATCAACCTGGCGCTAGTGGCGCATCGTGAAAAATGGGGCCGGTATTCTACCGAAATCCTAGACGATGGCCTAGGATCGGTCAGGTTCAACACACACCGACTCCCGGGTCTCGCGGACCTTCCGCTGCGGCGCTCGGAAAGAACTTGAATGAACTCAGTCGTTTGCCGCCCTGCCTTCGACAGGCACGGGACGAGCGGCCCGAGCCTTTTTAGCCTGATTTATTCTGAGAAATACCCATGAAACGCCGCCTTGGACCTCAAGACTATGTGGACATGCCCTGGAAAAACGGCGGCGGCACGACCCGCGAGCTGCTGAAACTGCCGGCGCCTGACGGCGGCGAGGGCTTCCTGGCGCGGCTGTCCATCGCCACCGTGGCCGAATCCGGCCCGTTCTCGCGTTTTCCCGGCATCGACCGCACCATCCTGGTGCTGGATGGCGAGGGCATGGCCCTGAGCGTCGACGGCGGGCCGGAGCGTGTTCTGGACAAGGTCTTACAACCCTTTGAATTCGCAGGCGATGTGCACACGGACTGCCGGCTGCTTGGCGGGGCCATCCGCGATTTCAATCTGATGGTGGAGCGGCGCCATGCCCGGGCTGCCTTGCGCGTCCTGTCCTGGCGCTTCCCCGAGCCCCAGGCTTTGGAACCGGCCGACGACTGGCTGTTCTATGTGCTGGCCGGCAGCCTCGAGGTGGCCGGAGAGACCCTGGCCGCCGAGGAATGCCTGTGGCTCAGCGCCGAAGCGGCGCCGGTCTTGCGCGGCGATGGCGAGACGCTCGTTATCGCCATCGCCTTGACGCGAAGGCCGTAGATTACGCGGCCAGACCCGAGGGCCAGGCCAGGGTGAAGCGGGCGCCGCCCAGGGTGCTCTCGTCCAGGGCGACCTTGCCGGCATGGCGCTCGCTGATGGTCTTGACGATGGCGAGCCCTAAGCCCACGCCGCCGGAATCGCGGGAGCGGCTGGGGTCCAGGCGCACGAAGGGCATGAACACGCTTTCGCGCTGGCCCAGGGGGATGCCCGGGCCGTCGTCCTCGACGCTGAGCCGGAACAGACCGTCCTGGGTCTGCCAGTGCACTTGCACGGCGCTGCGGGCATAACAGGCGGCGTTTTTGATGAGGTTCAGGGTGGCCCGCTCCAAGAGATGGCGGTCGGCGCGCACCTGCAGGCCGGTGGCGTCGCTTTGGAACGCGATATTCGGGTAGAGCGTCTTGACCTTGGCGATGACCGTGTCCACCAGTTCAGCCAGGTCGATGGACTCCGGATTCAGGGCCGTGGCGCCGTGTTGGAGGCGGGCATAGCCGAGGACCTCGCGCACCAGCTCTTCCAGCTCCGAGAGCGCGCCGCTCAGGTTGTCGGTGAGCTTCCGGCGTTGTTCCTCGGCCGTCGAGTCGCGCAGGATTTCCAGGGCGAAGTCGGCGCGGGCCAGGGGGCCGCGCAGCTCGTGGGCGATGGCGTGCATCAGATCCCGCTGATCGGCCAGCAGCTGGCTCTGGCGGTGGCGCCATTGCTCGATGGCATGGGCGGTCTGATTATAGGCCCGCGACAGCTGGCCCAAGGAGTCGTCGCTGGAGTCCGGGAGCGGGTGGGCGATGCCGTCGGCCAGGCTGGCGCGCAGAGAATCGGTAATGCTGTCCAGGCGGCGCTTGTAAGGCAGGAACAGGGCCAGCAGGGTCACGACGATGATGCCCACCCAGATTGCCAGGCGCACGAGGATGTCCAGGTGGGTGAACCAGAAGGGCTCGGGCAGCGGGCCCCAGGTCATATAGGACACGCCGCGTTTCAGGAACAGATCCAGGAACAGGCCGTCCAGGTAATGGCCGTGGTAAACGACGCGATTGTTAAACAGATCCTCGTCACGGTATTCGGCGAATTCGAAGGACGAGAAGGTGTCGATGTCGGTGGGAATATCCAGACGCTTCTCGATGGCCTTGGCGGCTTCCGGCCATTGCTCCGGCTTGAGGGAGTCCATGACCGCCAGCTCCTTCATGGCCAAGTCCTCGTATTTGGCCATGATCACGCGAAAGCGGTAGGGTTCGATATAGGCCCATTGCAGCCAGTAACCCAGGTGGTAGCCCAGTAGGTTAACCGCCAACAGCACTACGATGTACTTGCCCAGGAAGGCCTTCATGGTCCTAAGCTCTCCGCTTGCGGAGCCCTACCGGGCTCAGGGTTGTCCGGTAAAGAGATAGCCGTTGCCGCGCACGGTCTTGATCAGTCGCGGCGACTTGGAATCGTCGCCGAGCTTCTTGCGCAAGCGGGAGATGCGCAGATCCAGGCTGCGGTCCACGCCGTCGTAATCGAGGTGGTAGATGCCCCGGTAGAGTTCGTCGCGCGTCAGGATGGTGCCGGCATGGCAGGCCAGGTGCCAGAGCGCATCGAACTCCGCCATGGTCAGATCCACGGGAACGCCGTGCATGCTGGCCTGGCGGCGCATGGCATTGAGGTAGAGCGGGCCGAATTGCAGCGACTCCGGGCGGGCCAGATCGCGGACCGGCGGCTCTTCTTCGTCATAACGGCGCAGCAGCGCGCGCACATGGGCCAGCAGCAGGCGCGGCTTGACCGGTTTGCCCAGATAGTCGTCGGCGCCCAGCTCCAGGGCCGCCACCTCGTCGATGTCGTCGTCCAGGGCGGTGAGCATGAGGATGGGGCCGGAATAATGGGGGCGCACGTTACGGCACACCGCCAAGCCGTCGGCGCCCGGGAGCATGATGTCCAGGATCACCAGGCGCGGCTGCTCCTTGCGTATGCGCTCGATGGCCCGGTCGCCGCGCGGCTCGGATTCGACGCGAAAGCCGTTTTCGCGCAGGAAATCGCCGATCAGGCTGGTCAGCTTCTCATCGTCGTCTACGAGCAGGATACAGGCTTCACTCATGGCACAATCTTCGCCGCGCTCGCGCGCTTCATGGACTTCGAGGGCGTGCTCGGAACAGGGCCGGCCGCAGAATCTTTCAGCATACACGGCACGCTGCCGCTAGACTAGCGGCGCAAAGCCGGGGGCACTTGGCTATGCTGATGATATATCGGAAAATGTTGGCTTTCTGTCTTTCGGCCGGTAGCGCTTACCGGTCCCGTAGTGGAGTGTACCCATGCGCAGCCTGGAATCCGCACGCCTGCCCCGCGCCCGTCTGGCCGGCGTCCTGGCGGCCATCCCGTTTTTTGCCCGCGTGCAGGCCCTGGAGCCCGCGCAGCTGCAAGTCCTGCTCGATCATGCCCGTCTCCTGGAACTTCAGCCTGGCGAGGTGGTGATCCGGCGCGGCGAATTCGATTCCTGGTTCTTCTTCGTGCTCAAGGGCCAGCTGAAGGTGGGCCTGGAGGACGACGGCACCGCGACTCTGGCCCTGCTGCGTCCGGGCGAGATCTTCGGCGCCCTGGCCGTGATCTGCGACAGCGAGCGTTCCGCGACCATCCGCGCCGATGACAGCGGAGCTGCCGTGCTTTTAGGCGTGGACTCGGCGCCCTTCGGCGAGTTGGAAGAGATCGATGTGATTTCCGCGGCCACCAAGCAGGCCTTCCTGGAGACCGTACTGGCCGCCCTGCGCGAACGCCTGTTGGCCTATCGCGGCGTGTTTCCCGAACATGCCTTGGCCAAGCATTGGTTGCCCGAGGTGGCGGACGAGAATGGGCGGGCGCACGAACTCCCCGCCTTGGCCGAGGAGATCGAACGCCTGAGCGAGATCCTGGTGGGATGGAACGCGAGCCTGGACGAGGCCCAGCACCGCGCCGCCGCCGCGCGCATACCGGGGTCGGCGGATCTGGTGGCCAGCTGGGAGGCCCTGCTCAACCCCTGAGCGAGCCTCCGCCGCCTAGGCCTATTCCACCTTGTACTCTTTCTTCAGTTGATCGATCTGCGCCTTCTCCTCGGCCAGGAAGGTATCGAACTGGCTGATGATCTCCGGGCGCTTGATGCTGGACAGGTGGTAATTGGAGTTGGTGTGCGGTAGTCCGTCGTCGAACACCAGGGCGCCCGGGGTTTTCAGCTTGACGTCGAGCATGTACTGGGCGACGGCCACGTTGCTGTAAGCACCGGACGTACGTTTGTTGACGGCCATCAGGAGCACGGCGTCGAAGCTGTTGGCGTCCAGGGTGCTCATCTTCCCTGCCTTGATGCGATCCAGGAATTCCCAGGGCGTGAAACCGCGCATCATGGAGATGGTAGCAAGCTTGTCCACCCCGGCGCCCTTGTTCTCCGGCAGGACCAGGACGCCGTCGGTATAGGCGACAACGGGCTTGCTATACACCACGCCCTTGCCCTGTTTGGCATCGCCTTGCCACATTTCGTTGTCCGGGTACTTCAGATCCACATCGCCCCTGATGAAGGCGTCCAGTAGGCGGGCGACCGGCATGGCCCGGTACTCGAACTCATGCCCATGCTTCTTGGCGAAGGCATCCAGCACGGCGCGGGCAAAGCCGCTGTACTGGCCGTCGGCCGTGGAGTAGTGGGGCGGGTATTCGGTGGTTTCCACGCCGACGGACAGTTTTTCCGCCTGGGCGGCGAAGCTCAGCGCGCACAGGGCAAACAGCGTATGGCTCAGTCGGGATATCCGCATGATCCAGGCTCCTCGTTCGGGTGTATCAACGGGTTTTAGCGCACGCCAGGCGCATGGCCATCGTCCATGCGCCCCGCGCGATTAGAAAGTCCATTTGACCATGGCCTGAACGACTTCCTCGTCCACGCCAATGTGGTTGCCGAATTTGTTTTTCCAGTAGGAATATTCGATGCCGACCGATAGGTGATCGGGCTCGCCCCAGAAGGCGCCGACATCGAGCAATAGCTGGGGGACGAACAGCAGATTCTTCTTGCTGTCGCCCTCGTCGCCGGCGTAATCCAGGAAGCCGCCGAAGGTCCAGCGGGTCGAACCGATCGAGAAGGGCAGCAACCAGGCCGGGCTCAGCTGCCAGGTCTTGCCGTCCAGGTTCTCGTCGTCGCGGACATACAGATTGACCTGGAAGAAGGCGAAGCCGGGGACATTGAGATCCACGCCGAAGCCGTAGAGATGGGCGCGGAAGTCCTCGCCGAAATTGACCTGGCCGGCGAGCAGCACATCCTTCACCGGGCCGTCCCAGCCCTTGCCGCCGGCCATCTTGGTGAAACTCAGGCGGGGGCTGAATTCCCCGTAGACCTCGTCGTTATGGTCGGACTTGATGACGTCGGCGAAGAAGAAATTGTCGCCATAGGTCCAGCCGTTGGCGTATTCGACGGTGATGATGTCGCGGGACTTGTCGCCAAAGTCGAAATCATTGCCGTGCAGGTACTGGACGTTGGCGCTCTGCCAGTCGGCGGCGTAGCTCAAAGCAGGCAACAGGCTGGCGCAGAACAGAACCAGCCAGGGACTGCGGGACCGTAGAGCGGATGCGGGTTGAGGCATGGTGGTCTCCTTCTCGGTTCGTTCACTGAGGGTAGTTCAGCGACCTCGAAAGGCAAGTCCACACGCCTTGTGGGGGAATGGCGGGGCGCCGTGCCCCGCCGGCGGACTCAGGCCGCTTGCGCCTCGCCGCCCAGAACCTCGACAAGGCGCGGCAACAGGCGGGACAGTTCCAGGGTCATCAGGGCGAACTGTCCGTCGAACAGGGCCTGGGCGTCGGCGCCGTCCAGATAGGCCATCTGTTCCTGGACCAGATCGGTGAAGCGCAGGCGCTTGACGCTGGGTTCGTTGGTGAGCACGAAGTTCATGGCCTCGTTCCAGGACAGGGCGAGCTTGACCACCTGCTTGCCGGCGGCCAGATGCCCCTGGATCTCCTCGGCCGCCAGATCCTGGCGGCGGCAGCGCACGATGCCGCCGTCCTCGGCCGGGTCGATGAGCTCGGTCTCCTCGCCCACCAGGAAGTCCTCGGGCACGGCCTCCTCGCCCTTGAGCCAGGCGGTCATCACCGCCGAGGGCGCGGCGGCAACCTGCAGGGGCAGCACCGGTAGGCTGCCCACGGCCTCGCGCAGCTTGCTCATGAAATCCTCGGCGCGCTTGGCCGAGCCGGCGTCCACCACCAGCCAGCCGTCCGGGCTGATATAGGCGCGGGTGATGCCGGAGCGGGTGAAGGCGCGGGGCATGAGGGCCAGGATGGCTTCATCCTTGAGGTTGGCGCGCTCCTTGCGGCCCACCTTGCGGGCCTCGCGTTGGGCGATCTCGTCGGCCTTGTTCTCGACCCATTCGCGGATTACGGCGCCGGGCAGGATGCGCTCTTCCTTTTTCAGGCTCAGCAGCTGATAGCCGTGGGCCGAGTGGACCAGGGCATCGCCCAGGGCCGGCACGAAGCCCATGGTCATCATGTCCTGGCTGCCGCAGGGCCGGAAGCGGTGGGCATCCAGGGCGTCGGCCAGGGCCTCGGCATCCAGATCGAAGGGCTTGGTGAAACGGTAAAGCTGAAGATTCTTGAACCACATGGCGCATTCCGGGCAGGCAAAGACCGCGCATTATGGGGGAAGGGCCGGGGCCTGCCAATGACGGCGCCAGGGCAATTGCATCTTCCTGGGAGTGCTTCGATACGCGCCTTCGGCGCTACTCAGCACGAACGGATTACTATATAAATTTACGTTTTTATAACCGTTCGCCCTGAGTAACCCGCTTCAGCGGGTGTATCGAAGGGCTCTTTGGCCGTTGGGTCGATTAGATGCGATTGCCCTGATGACGGCGCGAGGTCCGATGGACAGGAGGGAAGAGGCGCGTTAGCCTGCGCTCTTTTGATCGCGCGGGACCGGCCCATGAGCATGAACGACAACCCCTACCAGACACCGCAGAGCCCCCTTCAGGGCCCGGGGGAGCCGCCACGCTCGGTGGGCGGCAACCTGGAGGATGCCCTGGCCGGCCGCTACGAATTGAATCTGTCCGCGATCTTCGAGGAAGCCTGGGGGCGCATTCGTGGCGTGAAAGCGGTGTTTTGGCTGGCGGTCCTGATCCAGCTGGGCGTGTTCATGCTGGGCTCCCTCGTGGCCGAGGCCTTGGACAAGGGCGGTTTCCAGGGTCTGTCCCTGGCCGCCAAGCTGGCCTTGAACCTGGTGACGGCGCCCATGTCGGCGGCCTTGCTGCTGATGGCGGCCCGGCGCGCGGTGGACATGCCGATCAGGGCGGAGGAAGTGCTACGCCATTTCCCGCGCATGCTGCCCCTGTTCCTCACCAGTCTCATGGGCGGGTTGATCATCGTAGTGTTCTTCGGCTTGGGCTTGAGCGTGGCGAACAGCCTGAAAAATCCCCTGGGCTGGTTGCTGGCCGGTCCCGGCGTCTATCTGGCGGTCACCTATCAGTTCGCCACCCTGCTCGTTATCGAGAAAGGGCTGCGACCCTGGCAGGCCCTGGAAACCTCGCGCCGGGCCTTGAGCCACCAGTTCGGCAAGATGTTCTTGCTGATGCTATGCATGAGCCTGGTGGTGGCCCTGGGCTCGCTGGTGACCCTGGCGGTCGGGCTCATCTGGCTGATGCCCTTCGCCTTGCTGGCCCAAGGCATCGCCTATCGGCAGGTGTTCGGCGTCACCGTGGCGGGCGGCATGGCCGCGGTCGAGGGGCGCTTGACCGCCTGAGCGACAGGTTAGCTCGCCGCGCTTCGCGAGCGTTCCCCTCAGTAATGCGGCGGCGGGGTTTCCTCGCCGGCGGAGGCGTTCATCAGCGGCAAGAGCTGAAGGAGCTGGTGGCGCAGGCGCAGAACGTCTTTCTGCAAGTTCAGGATCTCCCGATCCTGGCGGGTGACCACTTCATTGAGCTGGTTGAGCAGATCGTCCTGGAAGGCCAGGCGGGTTTCCAGTTCGTCGAGGCGGTGAGCCTGCGGCGGCGTCGTGCTCATGGCGGTGTCTCGTGCGGCGGGAAATACGTCCCGGGAACTGGGACGGGTGGACTTTGATTCGTCAATGTGCGGACGAGCAAAAGCCCCGAGCGGCAAACAGCCGCCCGGGGCGTCAAGCTCGGGCTTAAGCCTTAGGGCTTAGGCGCGCTTGAAGTTGCGCGGGCCGGCGGAACGTTCACGTTCCTGGGCCATGTTGACGCGCAGCGGACGACCGATGAATTCCTTGCCGTCGAGGGCGCGGATGGCCGCTTCGGCATCTTCGCCATCCATTTCGACGAAAGCGAAGCCGCGCGGGCGGCCGGTTTCACGGTCCATGACCACTTTGACGCCGTGCACGTTGCCGTGGGCGGAGAACAGGGCACGGATTTCGTCTTCGGAGGCTTTGAAGGACAGGTTACCGACGTAGATGGACTTGGTCATTGTGAACTCACATAAAAACAATTGGGACATACCCACGCCGTAACCGGTCAGACGAAACTTGATCAGTATGCAGGATGGGAACAAGAGCCTACTCAGAGGCTCGGTCGATTATTACACGGCTTTTCCAGCGGGTGCTAGGACAATTTCATGACGGTGTGCCTTTGGGCCGTCCGAAAGTGGGCCCGGCGCCAGGCCCGGACCGTAGGTCGAACGCGGGTTTGTTGCTAAGCCATTGAAATGCGTTGGTTAAATTTTGAGCATGCGCGGGGCGCATGCGGGGGTGTGCTCATGCAGTATAATGCCCCGCTGTTTTTGGGGTTTTTGCCATGTTCGTCGTCGCCGCGCTCTATCACTTCGCCCACCAACCCGATTTTGCCGCCAAGCGCGAGGCCCTGAAGGCCTTGTGCCTGGCCCAGGAGGTCAAGGGCAGCCTCCTGCTCGCCGAGGAGGGCATCAATGGCACCATCGCCGGCCCGCGCGCCGGGATCGATGCCGTACTTGCTCATCTGCGTGCCGATCCGCGCTTCGCGGCCCTGAGCCACAAGGAGTCGTTTGCCGAGCGTCAGCCCTTTCAGCGCCTGAAGATCAAGCTCAAGCGCGAGATCGTGACCCTGGGCGTGCCCGGCGTGGATCCGAACCGTCGGGTGGGCCAGTACGTGGAGCCGGAGGACTGGAATGCCCTGCTTCGGGATCCGGAGGTGATCCTCGTCGACACCCGCAACGACTACGAGGTGGCGGTTGGCACCTTTGAGGGCGCCGTCGATCCCAAGACCGGCAGCTTCACCGAGTTCCCTGCTTATGTGCGGGAGCGCCTGGATCCGGCCAAGCACAAGAAGGTCGCCATGTTCTGCACCGGCGGCATTCGCTGTGAGAAGGCTTCGGCCTTCATGCTGGGCGAGGGCTTCGACCAGGTCTACCACCTCAAGGGCGGCATCCTCAATTACCTGGAGAAGGTGCCCGAGGCGGACAGCCTGTGGCGGGGCGAGTGCTTCGTCTTCGACGAACGGGTCACCGTCGACCACCAGCTGGCTCCGGGTCATTACACGCTGTGCTATGCCTGCGGTCTGCCGGTCTCCGAGGCCGAGACCGGCCAGCCGGGCTATGTGGAGGGCGTGTCCTGCCCGAAATGCGTGGACCAGTACAGCGCCGAGCAGAAGGCGCGCTTCGCCATGCGCATGAGCCAGCGCCGCGCCGGCCATCGCGAGGAGGCGGCATGAGCGCGCTGCGGCCCGGCCGCTACCGCCACTACAAGGGTAAGGACTACGAGGTGCTGCGCCTCGTGCGGCACAGCGAGACCGAGGAGGAGCTCGTCCTGTACCGCACGCTCTACGGCGAGTTCAGCTGGTGGGTGCGGCCCTTGACCATGTTCGAGGAGACGGTCGAGCTGGACGGGGAGCGGGTGCCGCGCTTTCGCTTCGTCGGGGCGATGGAGTAAGAGAAAAGGCGGGTTTCCCCGCCTTTCTTGTGCTTAGGCCTTGGCCCCGCAGCATTTCTTGTACTTCTGGCCGCTGCCGCAGGGGCAGGGGTCGTTGCGGCCCACTTTCGGGGTTTCGCGCACATAGGGTAGGTGATCGTGGTGGTCATGGGCGCAGCCGGGGCCGTGCACATGCTCGTGTTCATGGTCGTGATCGTGATCGTGATCGTGATCGCAGTCGGGGCCGTGGACGTGCTCGTGATTCATAGGGGGCGTACCTCTAAACGTATCTCATTGAAAAGCGGTTCTTTTGCTGGCGCTCAGGCTTCTTCGCCCTGGGCCTGATCCTGGGCGTGAAAGTACAGATAGAGATCGCTCAGGGACTCGGGGATCTGCTGGCATAGCTCCTTGACCAGTTCCGGGTCCTGGTAGAGCTTCTCCAGGCTCTCGTCCTCGAACATGCCGGAGGCCAGGGCGATGGGCAGGATCAGCTCGCCAAGTTCTTCTTCCTCGGCGCCGAACCAGGCTTCCTCGCGCAGGTGCACGCCCTCCATGAAGCCCATGGCCCAGCCGCGCAGGGGCGCGTCGTCCGGGCGCTTGCCCAGGGTCAGGGAGCAGGGCAGCTTGAGGGCCTCGCCGGAGTAGAGCTCGCGGGCGATGCTCACTTTCAGGCGCTGCAGCAGCTCGGCGATCTGGCCGCGCTCGGTCTCGCTCACGTACTGGGGCGGCTCGACGAACAGGGCTTCCTGCCATTCGTCCTCGGCGATCTCGTCCGGGGTGATGGCTAGGGCGGTCATCAGGCCGTGGGCCTGCACGAAGTCGAAGGTTTCCGGGTGCACCCGGTCGGACTCCAGGAAGCTGGCCAGAAGCTTGCGTTCCTCGGAAGAGAGGCCGGGATTTTGCACGTTGTCTATCATGGTTTGACTCAAAAAGGGTTCACAGGGCTTGGTTGATGGCGGCGCCGAGCTCGGGCGCCTCCGGCGTGACCGTGGGGGCGAAGCGGGCCAAGAGCCGGCCGTCCTTGCCGATCAGAAATTTCTCGAAATTCCACTGGATGTCGCCGGGGAAGGGCGAGGTCTCGCCGGCCAGCCAGTGGTAGAGGGCATGACGACCCGGGCCGTTGACCTCCAGCTTGGCGCCCAAGGGGAAGCTCACGCCGTAGTTGCGTTGGCAGAAGCCCTGGATCTGCTCGGCCGTGCCCGGTTCCTGGGCGCCGAACTGGTTGCAGGGCAGGCCCAGCACCACCAGGCCCTTGGGGCCCAGGCGCTCGTACAAGGCCTGCAGGCCCTGGTACTGGGGCGTAAGGCCGCATTCGCTGGCGACATTGACCACCAAAACGGCCTTGCCGCGGAACTGCTCCAGGGGCAGGGGCTCGCCGTTCAGGGCGGTCAGGCGGAAGTCGTGAAATCCGGTCATGGCAGGCTCCTCGTTGCGGGCGCCGTTGCTGCGGTGGGGCGCGGGAAGGAAGGGGCATTATAGCCCCTCTCCCCCGGCAACGCCCCTATAATGGCCTTTTGCCTGGATGGCCCCCATGCCGGCTGCGTTTTCCGGATTGCGCTTCGACAACAGCTATGCCCGGCTTCCCGACGTCTTTTACACCGCCGTCGCGCCTCAGGCCCTGGCGCGGCCGCGCTTGGCCGCCTACAGCGGCGCGGCGGCGGGCTTGCTGGAGCTGCCGTTCGCCCCCTCGGAAGGCATGGATTTCGCCCGGCTACTGGGCGGCGAATCGGTCCTTGAGGGCATGCAGCCCCTCGCCATGGTCTATGCCGGCCACCAGTTCGGTTCCTACAACCCGAGACTGGGCGACGGGCGCGGCCTTTTGCTGGGCGAGGTGGTCAATGGCCGTGGGGAGCGCTGGGATCTGCATCTGAAGGGCGCCGGTTTGACGCCTTATTCGCGTCATGGCGATGGGCGCGCCGTGTTGCGCTCCTGCATCCGCGAATTCCTGGCCAGCGAGGCCCTGGCGGCCTTGGGTATCCCCACGACCCGCGCCCTGGCGGTGGCGGTGTCCGATACTCCGGTGTACCGGGAGACGGCGGAGCCCGGAGCGACCCTGTTGCGCCTGGCGCAAAGCCATGTGCGCTTCGGGCATTTCGAGTATTTCGCCCATACCGGCCAGGTGGATGCCCTGCGCCGGCTGGCCGATTACGTCGTCGACCGGCATTATCCCGAGGCTCGCGAAGCCGATGTGCCCCTAGGCGCCTTTTTCGCCGAGGTGGTCCGGCGCACGGCGTGCCTCGTGGCCCGCTGGCAGGCGGAAGGCTTCACCCACGGCGTGATGAATACCGACAATATGTCCATCCTGGGCGAAACCCTGGATTACGGCCCCTACGGTTTCCTGGATAGCTATGAGGCCGGCTATGTGCCCAATCATTCCGATACCAGCGGCCGATACGCCTTCGATCAACAGCCCTCCATCGCCCTGTGGAATTGCTGGTGCCTGGCCCGTGCCCTGAGGCCCCTGTTGGATAAAGCCGAGCTGGAGTCGGGTCTCGCCGGCTTCGAGCCGGAGTTCGTTGCGGAATACTCCGCGCGCCTGCGCCGCAAATTCGGCCTCGCGCGGGAGGAGGAGGGCGATCGGGAACTGATCCTCGACGCACTGGCCCTGCTGGAAAACCAGACCGTGGATTATTCCCTGTTTATGCGCCGCTTGGCACGGGTCGACGAGGACATTAATGCCCTGCTGGCGCTGTGCGCCGAGCCTCAAGGCTGGCATTCCTGGCTGGCGCGCTACCGGGAACGGCTGGCGCGAGACGGCCGGGAGGCGCAGGCGCGTCGCGCCGACATGGAGGCGGTGAATCCCGCCTATATTCTGCGCAAGCACCTGGCCCAGGAAGCCATCGCCGCCGCCGAGCAAGGAGACTATTCCGGGATTGCGCGCCTGCACGCCGTGCTGCGCAATCCCTATGTGGAGCAGGCCGGCGCCGAGCATTACTCCGCCCTGCCGCCGGCCTGGAGTCGCGAGTTGTGCATCAGTTGTTCGTCGTGAAACGGAGCGTTTCGATGAGAGTCTTGGTCTGCGCACTCTTCTTCTGCCTTCTTGCGGCTTGCGCTTCCGCGCCGCCTAAGGAGGTTGTAGAGGACATTCCCTCCGAGCCCCCGGTGGTGGTCGGGGCCGTGGCCGAGCCGGCCATGCACGCGGTCGTGCCTTCGGCACCGGTGCCGGCCCCGTTGCCTGCTGGGACGAGCCTGGGGCAGCAGGTTAAAGCCGAGCAGATCCTGGACTTGCCGGCACAGTATTACGCCGTGCAGCTGGTGGCCTTCCGCGACAAGAAGGACATCTTGGACTTCATCGCCCGGCACCAACTCGGTGATCCGCCCTATGGCCGCGTGCTACGCCAGGGCGAGGTCTGGTATGTGCTGGTCTATGGCGTCTGGCCGAGCAAGGTCGAGGCCGAGGCGGCGGTGGCCGCCATGCCGCCGGTCTTGCGCTCGGTGGCGCCCTGGGTCCGCAAGCTCGGCGACTTGCAGACGGCCATCCGAGCCTTGATGTAAGGTTGGTGAGGTTCCTGCCGAAAAAGCATAAGACCATCGCCAAATCGTCGCTTGACAAGCTTTGTCGGCCTGTGGAATTTTAAAAGTATGAACACGCAGCGCACTCTCACTACCACCACTTCCACTACTGCCGGTCGGCAGGAGCGGGGCGTGCGCGCGTAAGCGATAAGTCATGAAAAGCCCGCCTCCTGCGAAGGACGCGGGCTTTTTCGTTTTTTGGGTCATGCGAAAACTACTGGGAAATCCATCATGCATATCATGAAGTTCGGCGGCACCTCTCTCGGCAACGCGGCGCGCATCGCGGCGACCTGCGCCCTGGTGAGCGAGCGCGCCCGAACTAGCCGCGTGGGGCTGGTGGTTTCCGCCCTGTCCGGCGTGACCAATTTCCTGGTGGAATGCAAGGACTCCGCCTTGGCCGGCCGGGATTTCGCCCCCCTGCTCGGGCGCTTTCGCGAGCACCACCTGGGCGAAATCGATGCCCTGGCCCGGGAATTCCCGGCCCTGGATGCCGCAGTTCTGCGCCGTTTCGTGTTGGAGCGCGCCGAGCAGCTGGCGCTGTGGCTGGATGGCATCGCCAAGCTCGGCGTGGCGCCGGATTCCGTCGTCGCACGGATCCTGGCGCTCGGCGAGCAGTGCTCCGTGCGCATCGTCGAGCAGGTTCTCCTTGCCCAGGGCCAGAGCCTGAGCCGCATCGAGGCCGAGGATTTCATTCCCACGATCGGCCCCTTGCTGGAAGCGAGTCCGGTACTGGAAGAACTGCCGCGCCGTTTCGCCGCGCTGAAGGCCGATTCGGTGCGCATCGTGCTGATGCCGGGTTTTATCGGCCGGGACGTCGGCGGGCAACCGAGTCTCCTGGGACGCAACGGCTCGGATTATTCCGGCGCCCTGATGGCCTACGGCGTGGAGGCGGAATTGTGCGAGATCTGGACCGACGTGGACGGAGTTTATACCGCCGATCCGCGTCGCGTCGCCGATGCCAAGCTGATCGAGGAAATGAGCTACGAGGAGGCCATGGAACTGTCGTTTTTCGGCGCCAAGGTCCTGCATCCGAAGACCATCGCGCCCATCGCCCGCCATCGTATTCCCACCCTGATCCGCAACACCTTCAACCCGTCGGCGCCGGGCACGCGCATCCATGCCGGCGCCAAGCAGACCAATGGTCCCGTGCGCGGCCTGTCCTGCCTGGAGGGCGTCTCGCTCATCGACGTGGGCGGCAGCGGCATGAAGGGCGTTTCTGGCATGGCGGCGCGGCTGTTTTCCGCCGTGTCGCGGCGGGCCATCTCCGTCATCCTGATCACCCAGGCCAGCTCCGAATACAGCATCAGCTTCTGCGTCGCTGACGGCGATGCGCTGCCGGCCCTGGCGGCGATCCGCGAGGAATTCGAACTGGAAATCGGCGCGAGGCTCTTGGAGGCGCCGGAGTGCCGACCGGGCCTCGCCGTGCTCTGCGCGGTGGGCGACGGCATGCGCGAGCGGCGCGGGGTGGCCGGCCGGCTGTTCTCCGCCTTGGCCAGCGCCGACGTCAATGTCATGGCCATATCCCAAGGCTCCAGCGAACGGGCGATTTCGGCGGTGATCGCCGGAGCGGACAGCCCACGCGCCCTGCAGAGCGTGCATCAATTCTTTTTTAATACGACTCAGCGCATCGACCTGTTCCTGCTCGGCGCCGGTTCGGTGGGCTCGGCGCTGCTGACGCAAGTAGCGGCGCAGAAGGCGGCGCTGGCGCGGCAGAAGATCGAGCTGCGCGTGCTCGCCGTCGCCAACTCGCGGCGCATGCTGCTGGACGAACAAGGCATCGGGCTGGACGGTTGGTGCGATGCCCTGGCGGCCTCGCCACGGAACGCCGACATCGGGGTCATGCTGGATTTCGTGCAACGGGTGAAACCCTTGAACGGCGTGCTGGTGGATTGCAGCAGCGATGCCGGTATCGCCGGCCGGTATCCGGAGTTTTTCCGCGCCGGGCTGCACGTGGCCACGCCCAATAAAAAGGCCAATACCGCCGATCTCGGCTATTACCGGGAGCTGCGCCGGGTCGCCAATCACCAGGCGCGGCGATTCCTCTACGAGACCACGGTGGGCGCCGGGCTGCCGGTCATCGACACCTTGCAGAATCTGCTCAAGAGCGGCGACCGGTTGGTGGGCTTTTCCGGAATTCTGTCCGGCTCCCTGTCCTTCGTGTTCGGCTTGCTGGAAGAGGGAATTTCCTTTTCCGAGGCGGTGCGCATCGCCCGCGAGCGCGGCTTCACCGAGCCGGATCCGCGCGACGATTTATCGGGCATGGACGTGGCGCGCAAGCTGCTCATCCTGCTGCGCGAGGCGGGCGGAGCCCAGGAGCTGGCCGATATCGAGATCGCGCCGCTGTTTCCGCCGGGTTTCGAGCTGGACGGATCGGTGGCGGATTTCTTGGCGCGCCTGTCGGAGCTGGATGCCTGGTTCGCCGAGCGCGTGGCGCGCCTGGCGGCCGAGGGCAAGGTGCTGCGCTTCGCCGGGGAGATCCGCGAGGGTCGGGGCCGGGTCGGCCTGATCGAAGTGGGGCAGAAGCACCCCCTGTATCCGATCAAGGGCGGAGAAAATGCCCTGGCCTTCGAGACCCTGCGCTATGCGCCCATTCCCCTGGTGATCCGCGGCTATGGCGCCGGCGCCGAGGTCACGGCGGCGGGGGTGTTCGGCGATGTGCTGCGCACCGTGTCCTTCAATCCGGCCGGGGAGGCCTTGGCATGAGCATCCAGGCCTACGCGCCGGTGTCCATCGGCAATTTCATCGTCGGCTTCGATGTCCTGGGCCTGGCACTGGAGGACCTGTCCGGCGAGGCCTTCGGCGATGTGGTGAGCATAGCGCCGGCTGCCCGAGCGGAAACCCGTGTCGCGGGAGCCTACGCCCACGTGCTGCCGGCGGATCCGACGGCCAATATCGTGCACGCGGCACGGGAGCTGGTGCAGGATGAGTTGTCGGCGCGCGGCGTCCTGCCTCGCGAGGATTTTTGCTTGTGCCTGGACAAGCGCCTGCCGGTGGGCAGCGGCCTGGGCTCCAGCGCGGCCTCCATCGTCGCGGCCCTGGTGGCGCTCAACACTTGGCATGGCGAGGCGTTTTCGGCGAGCGAGCTGCTGCATCTCGCCGGGGTGCTGGAGGGCCGGATCAGCGGCGGGGTGCATTACGACAATGTGGCGCCCAGCCTGCTGGGCGGTTTGCAGCTGATCTTGCCGGAGGACGGTGAGACGCGGCGTCTGAACCTTCCGGAGACCTGGCGCCTGGTCGTGCATTATCCGGGCATCGAGGTCTCGACGCGGGCGGCGCGCGAGGTCCTGCCTACGGCCTATTCGCGCGCCGAGATGGTGCGTTTCGGCCAATACCTGGCGGCCTTCGTGGCGGCGGCGGATGCCGGGGACGAGGCGGGCATGCTCGCCGCCCTGCGCGACGAGCTGATCCTGCCCCATCGCGCGCCGCTGGTGCCCGGCTATTTTGCCGCCGAGCAGGCGGCCCGGGACGCCGGGGCCCTGGCTTTCGGCCTGTCCGGTTCCGGGCCCACGGTCTTCGCCCTGTGCCGGGAGGCCGCCATGGCGGATATCGCCGGGGCCATCGAGTCCGCCTTTCCGGAAAATCCCTTGGCCTTTACCCGCCACTGCCGCGTCGACACGCGCGGCGCCCGGCTTTTGTGAGTACACGAACATGCGCTTATACAATATTCGTCATCCCGAGGAACGGGTCGATTTCGCCGAGGCGGTGCTGCGCGGCATAGGCCGGGACGGCGGCTTGTTTTTCCCCGAGAACTGGCCGCGCTTCGGGGATGTGCCGGACTTGCTGGCCCTGGATTTCGTCAGCCGCTCGGCCGAGATCGCCGAGCGGCTCCTGGGCGAGGTGTTTTCCCCGGAGGAATGCCGCCAACTCGTCGCCGATGCCTTCGATTTTCCCCTGCCCCTGGTGCCGGTGGCGCCGGGCATTTACGCCCTGGAGCTGTTCCATGGGCCAACCCTAGCCTTCAAGGATTTCGGCGCGCGTTTCATGGCGCGGGTTCTGAGTGCGCTCTTGGCCCGGCGGGGCGATGCCAAGCCGGTGACCATTCTGTCGGCGACCTCGGGCGATACCGGCGCGGCCGTGGCCCATGCCTTCTACGGCCTGCCGGGCATCGAGGTGGTGATCCTGTTTCCCAAGGGCCGCATCGCGCCCCTGCAGGAAAAACTGTTCACCACCCTGGGCGGCAATATCCGCTGCCTGGCGGTGGACGGTGATTTCGATGCCTGCCAAGCCCTGGTCAAGGCGGCCTTCGCCGATCCGGTCCTGGTGGCGCGCCGGGGCCTGAATTCGGCCAATTCCATCAACATCGCCCGGCTCCTGGCCCAGTGCTTCTATTATTTCGAGGCCGTGGCCCAGGCTCCCCGCGACGGGGACCTGCTCGTGTCCGTGCCCAGCGGCAATATCGGCAATCTGACGGCGGGCTTGCTGGCCCAGCGCCTGGGCCTGCCCATCGCGGGTTTCGTGGCGGCCACCAATGCCAATGACACGGTGCCGCGTTATCTCGACTCCGGCGTCTGGCAGGTCAGGCCGACGGTGGCGACCCTGAGTAATGCCATGGATGTGAGCGCGCCCAACAACTGGCCCCGGGTCGAGGAGCTGTTCGCCCGCGAACACAAGGGGCCGGCCGAGGAACTGCGGGCCGAGGCCTTCGACGAGGCGCAGACCATCGCCGCCTTGCGCGAACTGCATGCCCTGGATTATCTGGCCGAACCCCATGGCGCCATTGCCTACGCGGGGCTGAAAGCCGCGCTCAAGCCGGGACAGCAGGGTCTGTTCCTGTGCACGGCCCATCCGGCGAAATTCCAGGACAGCGTGGAGTCCTTGCTGGATCTGCGCCTGGATCTGCCCGCACCCCTGGCCCGGCTGGAAGGCAAGCCCGGCCTGGAACAGGATATCGCGGCGGATGATTCGGCCTTGCGCGCCTATTTGTTGGAGGCCTAGGGCCGATACCAGATCGGATCCTTCAGATCGATGCCCTGAGTGGGCAGGAAGGGGTTTTCCAGCTCGATGCGAGTGCGCCGGCGCAGCTCGGCGGCCTGCAAGGCCGTCGCGTGGTAGCGCGCGAAAATGCGCTGGAATTCCCCGCTTTCCTTGAGGGTTTGCAGGCCGGACTCCAAATCGCGGGCCAGGGCCCCGCTGCGCCGGTTCACCAGGTAGTAATAAGCCGTGGGGTAGTGCAGGACCAGGTTCGGTTCGATGAGGAAATCGGCCTTGTTTTCCCGGGCCAGCTCATCGCCGATTTCCAGGGCCGCCCGCGGGAAATAATCGAAACGCTTGTGCTCCAGCATGGCGAAGAGCAGGCGGTACTTGCTCACGGTCACCAGGGGCAGGTCGTTGGCCTTGAGGATACGGCTGTCCAGCCAGCTTTCGCCCTGGCCGGCGGTGAAGGCGCGCAGGTCCCGGGCGTCGCGCACCCGGGAGAAGGCCACGGCCTGATCCCGGTGGATCAACAATAATCGCCAGCCCATCAGCCCCCGATCCAGGGGAAAGCGCACCGGCCGGTAGCGCGCCTCGCGTTCGGGCGTGCTCATGGACCAGAGCAAGTCGATGGCGCCGCTGGGCTTGGCCAGTTCCTCGAAATTGCGCGTGGCCGAGCCGGCTTGCGGGGTGGGCTTGGCTTGGAATCTTCCCTGGACGGCCAGGGCCCGCTCCAGTAATTCCACCGGGTAGCGGCTCACCATGGCGGGGCTGCCCTCGCTGGGGCGTGGATAATAGACGGCGATGGGGTCGGCGCGCGCCAGGGAGCTGGCGAGTAGCGCCCCGGCGATGCCCATGAGCCCGGCTAGGCGCGTCCAGCCCCGGTTCATGGGGAAACCGCCTGACTGGCCAGGAAGCGTTCCGATTCGTCCAAGACATCGGCCATGGCGGCCAGCAGGTCTTCCAGCTCCGTTTCGGTATCGCCGACATCGCGGGTCTTCAAGGCGGTTTCCAGGGTCGCGGCGGCCCATTTGAGGCGCGGCACGCCGCAGTAGCAGGTGGCGCCGTGGAATTTATGCACTTGGTCGCGCATCAGGGCCTGGTTCTGCTCGCCGTGGGCCTTGACGATCTGCTGGCGCGCCACCGGGATATTGGCGATGAGCATGGACAGCAGATCGCTGGCCAGCTCGGCCTTTCCGCCGGCCATGCTCAGGGACTGCTCCCAGTCGATGACGCTATTGCCCTGGCGGCGGTTGTCGCCGGCGCGGCCCCGTGCTTCGGTGTTCAGGCTCAGATCGTGGCGCACCCATTTGCGCAGTAGCATTTCCAGCTGCTCGCCGCTGATGGGCTTGGTGACGTAATCGTTCATGCCGGCGGAGAGCATGGCGTCCTTTTCCCCGGACAGGGCATGGGCGGTGATGGCGATGACCGGCGTCTTGGCGTTGAGGGGATCCAGGCGGATCAGTTTCAGCGCCTCGATGCCGTCCATTTCAGGCATCTGGATGTCCATGAACACCAGGTCGAATTTCTGCTCCCGGGCCTGGTTGACGGCCTTGACGCCGTTTTCCGCCTGGGTCACCTGTAGGCCCTGATCCTCCAGGAGCACGGTCAGGAGCTTGAGATTGGCCGGGTTGTCGTCCACGGCGAGGATGTGCGCGGCTGAGGCCTTGGGCGCGGATTCCACGGGCCGGCGCGCCGAAGCCGCCGCTTGGGGGCGGCTAGGAATCGGCAGGGTCAGGTTCTGATCGCCAAAGCCGCGCTCATCCAGCATCAAGCGCCGCAAATTGCTGAACAGGGCCGCGCGGCTGACCGGTTTGCTGAGCAGGGCATCGGCGCCCAGCTCGGTCAGGCGCGCCTGGATGCCCTGATCGCTGCTGTTGAGCAGGACCAGGACCGGGCAGGCATGGCGCTCCTTGGCGGTCTGTATGGCCTCGCGCAGCAAGTCCTCCTCGCTGGCCAGATCGTTGATGCCTAACAGCAGGCAGCAATAGCGCATGCCGGTTCCGGCCAGTTCGTCCAGCAGCTGCTCGCGGGTCTTCGCCTCGCGCAGGCTGATGCCCCAGTGCTGCAATTGGTGGCTCAAGGCCAGGGCCGTGGTCTGCCAGGGTTCGTAGAGCAGGACCGGCAGTTCCGCCAGGCTGCGGTCGGCGCGGGGATAGACGTCGAGCTCCGGCGATTTCTTGCAGGACAGGGTGAACCAGAAGGTCGAGCCCTGGCCAGGCGTGGAATCCAGGCCGATATCGCCGCCCATTTTTTCCACGAGTTTCTTGGAGATGACGAGGCCGAGGCCGGTGCCGCCGAAGCGGCGCGTCGTCGTGGTGTCGGCCTGGCTGAAGGCCTGGAACAACAGGCGCTTTTCCTCGGGCGACAGGCCGATCCCGGTGTCGGTGACATTGACGCAGAGCAGGGCCTTTTCCGCCTCGTCCTTTTCCACCATGACGCGCACGATCACCGAGCCGGTCTCGGTGAATTTAATGGCGTTGTTGATGAGATTGGTGAGCACCTGGCGCACGCGCACCGGATCGCCCAGGAGGTTGTAGGGCACGTCGGAATAGACCAGGGCGGCCAGTTCCAGGCCCTTGGCATGGGCGGCCGGCGCCAGCATGGCCAGCACGTCCTCGACGCAGGCGCGGAAATCCAGGGCGCTCTGCTCCAGCACCATCTTGCCGGCCTCGATCTTCGAAAAATCCAGGATGTCGTCGATGATGGACAGGAGGTTGTTGGCGGATTTATGGATGGTTTCCAGGAAATCCCGCTGGCGGCCGGAGAGCTCGGTTTTCAGCAGGAGTTCGGCGAAACCGATGACGCCGTTCATGGGCGTGCGGATTTCATGGGACATATTGGCCAGGAATTCCGACTTGACGCGACTGGCTTCCAGGGCCTGCTTGCGCGCCAGATCCAGCTCGATATTCTGCACCTCGATGGTTTCCAGGGTCTGGCGCAGATCGGCCGTGGCCTGTTCGATATTCTGCTGCATTTCCTCGTGGCCCTGCTCCAGGGAGCGGGCCATGGCGTTGATGCCGTTTTCCAGGGCTTTCAGCTCGCCGCTGGCGCCGGTACTGATGCGGGTCTCGAATTTCCCGTCCTTGATCCAGTTCACCGCCTGGGCCAGGTTGATGATGGGGATGGTGACCGTGCGCGTCAGGCGCTGGGCCAGGAAGAGACCCAGGCCCATGCCCAGGAAGACGATCAGGCTGACGGCGAACAGGGTCTGGTATTGGCGCAGATGGGCCTGATCGCGGGTCATGAGCACGGCCACATAGCCCAGCACCTGCTCGCGTTCGCGCAGGCGCAGCTGGTCTTCCGGCAGGTCGGAGACCGGCAGCAAATGGCCCAGGACGGCGGCGCGTACCACGAGGCCGGCATCGGTGTCCTGCCAGGACAGGTCCACCGGCGGCGGCGTCGTGCCGAAATCCAATAACTCCAGCTTGCCCTTGGTGCCGCTGGTGGCCAGGCGCCGCTTCTGGGCGTCGTAGATGACCACGGCGGCCACGTCGTTGCCGCCGTCGCGGGCGGAATGCACTAGGCGCTGCAGGATCTCGTCGTTGGCGGAGGTGACTGCGTATTCGCTGGCATAGGCCAGCTGGCGGGTGATGGTGTGGCCGCGCTCGCGTAAGGAGGCGTTCAGATCCTGCATGCGCGCCGTGACGAAATACAGGCCCATGAGCAGGGAAATCGCCAAGGTGGGAATGATGGCGATGAAGAGGATGCGACTCTTGATGCCGGTCATGGGTTTCATGGCGTCGGTTTACCTTGGCTCTGTCCCGGCTCGTGGCGCAGGATGGCGCGCCGCAGGGCGTCCTCGGACAGCTGGGCCAAGCCCAGGTTGCGTGCTACCTGATAGTTTAGGGTAAGGCCGTACTGCGTGGGATATTCCGGCGGCGGCATTGGCGTTTCGCTCAGGGACCGGCGCACCAGCTGGGCGGCCTGTCGGCCCAAGAGCACCGGATCGTTGTAGACGGCGGCCAGGGCGCCGGCCTGGACCATGGCCTCCGAGAAGCCGATGACCGGAACCCGGTGGCGGTAGGCGTTGAGCATGAGGGCCTGGAGGTTTTGGCTGCTGAACACCGCCGGATCCGGCTGGGCGACGATGGCCGTGCAGGTCTTGAGCAGGGCCTCGAATTGGCGCAGGGGCGAGTCCAGGGGGCGCATGCGGCGCAGGCGCAGGGGCATGCCCACTTGTCGGGCGGCGTCCTCCAGGGACTCGCTCAGCCAGGGGGCGCTTTCCGCGCCGAGCAGGATGCCCACGCTGCCATCGGCGCCCAGGGCTTGGGCGGCGGCCAGGGCGCGGCGGTAGGGTTGCTCCAGGTAGATGCCGGTGATGCGCGCGTCCTGGCCGGCGCGCAGCCGATCCAGTTCCAGCTTGCGGGCCAGGAGCAGCACCAGCGGCAGATCGGGGCGCAGGCGCAGTGCCTCCGCGGCCGGCCTCAGGCCGAAGCTGACCGCGAGGCGGGCCCGGTTCAAGCGCGCCAGCCGCCGTTCAGCGGGCAGCAGATCCAGGTCCGCGTGGACCAGGGGCGGCAGGCCAGGCACGCTGCGGTACTCGTTCTCGAAGCTCTGTTCGGCCGTTTCGGCGGCCGGCGAGCTCTCCGGGCCGTCCAGCAGCAGGACCTCGTTCATCGGGGCATTCGAGCCGGCATCCAGGCCCGCCTCGCCCTGGGCCCACGCCAGGCCGGAGCCCAGGGCTAGCAACAGGGCCAGGCCCAGAGCCGGCAGGGCCGGGCGCGTCGCGATGCGACGCGGTGCAGTATGGCTATACACGCCCTAAACTCCCTTTTGCGCGGGTGATGGCCTACAATGAGCGACCCCGCCGGCGAGGCGCCCGAAGGATAGGCTATGACCTTGTTCGTATTCGATATCGAGACTGTGCCGGATGTGGCGGCGGGCCGCAAGCTCCACGGCCTGGACGGCTTGTCGGACTACGAAGTGGCCGAGGCCATGTTCCAGCTGCGCCGGCAGAAGACCGGCTCGGATTTCCTGCCTCACCATCTGCAGCGTGTTGTGGCCATTTCCGCCGTGCTGCGCACCCGCGATCAGCTCAAGGTCTGGTCCTTAGGGAACCCCGATTCCGACGAGAAGGAGCTCGTCACGCGCTTTTTCGACGGCATCGAACGTTACACGCCCACCCTGGTGTCCTGGAACGGCGGCGGTTTCGATCTGCCGGTCCTGCACTACCGGGGCCTGGTAAACGGCGTCAGCGCCGGCCGCTACTGGGATCAGGGCGAGGACGACCCGAGCTTCAAATGGAACAACTACATCAGCCGCTACCATGCCCGGCACACCGATCTCATGGACTTGATGGCCATGTACACCGGTCGCGCCAATGCGCCGCTCGACGAGATCGCCGCGCTCTGCGGCTTTCCCGGCAAGATGGGCATGAGCGGCGCGAAGGTCTGGGACGCCTACCAGGCCGGGCAGATCGGCGCGATCCGCGATTACTGCGAGACCGATGTGCTTAATACCTACCTGGTCTACCAGCGCTTCGAACTCCTGCGCGGGCGCATCAACGGCGAAGCCTATGCCGCCGAATGCGCCTTCGTGCGCGCCGCCCTGAAGGCGGACAACAAGCCCCATCTCAACGAATTTCTGAATAACTGGTCCGAGTGATGTCATCTCCTGAAACTACCCCCCACCCCACCCCGCCCCGCAAGGGCAGAGGCAAGGCCAGGGCCGCGCCGGAACCGGTGGAAGCCTGGATCGAGGGCCTGACCCACGAGGGTCGCGGCATCGCCCGCATCGAGGGCAAGGCCGTCTTCGTCGACGGCGCCCTGGCCGGCGAGCAGGTGCGCTTCCAGTACACGCGCCGCAAGAGCCAGTTCGACGAGGCCAAGACCCTGGAAGTCCTGGAGGCATCGCCCCTGCGCGTCGCGCCCGAATGCCCGCATTTCGGCGTCTGCGGCGGCTGCAGCCTGCAGCACATGGACTCCCTGGCCCAGATCGCCCACAAGCAGGCCGTGCTCCTGGAACTGCTCCTGCATTTCGGCCAGGTCCAGCCCCTGGAGGTCCTGCCGCCCCTGCAGGCCGAGACCTACGGTTACCGGCGCAAGGCGCGCCTGGGCGTGAAATACGTGGCCAAGAAGGGCTCGGTCCTGGTGGGTTTTCGCGAGAAGGCCAGCCATTTCATCACCGACATCGCTTCCTGCGCGGTCTTGGAGCCCTCGGTCAGCCGGCTGATCCTGCCCCTGCGCGAGCTGATCACCGCCATGGACGCTCGCGAGTCCATCCCCCAGATCGAGGTGGCGGTGGGCGACAAACACACGGCCCTGGTGTTCCGCCATCTGCAGGAACTGTCCGAGGGTGATCTCGCCAAGCTCTTGGGCTTCGCCCAGGAGCACAAGCTGGAGCTCTACTTGCAGCCCAAGGGCCCGGACAGCGTGCACAAGCTCTGGCCGAACAATGGCAACGAGCGCCTGTCCTACCGCTTCGACGCCTTCGACGCCGAGCTGCTCTTTCACCCCATGGACTTCACCCAGGTCAACGCCGGGATCAACAAGCGCATGCTGCCGCTGGCCGTGGACCTGCTGGATCCCCAGGAGGACGAGCGCGTGCTGGATCTGTTCTGCGGCCTGGGGAATTTCACCCTGCCCCTGGCGCGCCGGGCCGGCCACGTGATCGGCGTGGAGGGCGACGAGGCCATGGTGGTGCGCGGGCGGGAGAATGCCCGCCACAACGGTATCGGGAATATTGAATTTTACGGCGCGAACCTGGCCGGGGATTTCTACAATGAGGCCTGGGCCCGCCAGGGCTTCGACAAGATCCTGGTCGATCCGCCACGCACCGGTGCGCTGGAAATCATCAAGCATTTCCCCCATTTCAACGCCCGGCGCATCGTCTACGTGTCCTGCAACCCGGCGACCCTGGCGCGCGCTGCCGGCGAACTGGCCCGTCAGGGCTATGTCCTGACCAAGGCCGGGGTCATGGACATGTTCCCGCACACGGCCCACGTCGAGTCGATCGCGGTGTTCGAGCGGGAGGCGGCTGGAGAGTAAGCCGCATCCCGTTCGTCCTGAGTAGCCCCGCAGGGGCGTATCGAAGGGCGGGGCCGCAGGTCCGCTGCTCGGTACGAACGGTGGTTTTCATGACGCGATAGGGCGGCGTGCGCATTGGCAAGGAGTTCCGGTAGAGCATGGTAAAGGTTCGCGAAGATCATCCCATTACCCACGAGGGCTATATCGACCTCGAGGCCTGGCTCAAGCGCCTGAAATTGCGGCGTGAGCGAGGACAGATGGCGCTCTTGCGCCGGGCCGCCGAGCTGGTGCTGGGCCACCAGGAGGCGCTGACGCCGACCGGCGCGTCCACGGCCGCGCAAGGCCTGGAGATGGCCGAGATCCTGGCGGATCTGGGCCTGGACACCGATACCCTGGTGGCGGCGGTGATGTACAACACCGTGGCGGCCGGCGCCATTCTTCCCGAAGTCGTCGAGAAGGAACTGGGCCCGGCCATCGCCAAGCTGGTGCAGGGCGTGGACGAGATGGAGGCCATCCGTTCCCTGCACTCGAAAAAGGCGGCCAGCAAATTCGATTCCGCCCAGCAGGTGGACCGCCTGCGCAAGATGATCCTGGCCATGGTGGACGACGCCCGCGTCGTGCTCATCAAGCTGGCCGAATGGACCTGCGTGCTGCGCGCCGTGAAATACCTGGACGAGGACGAGCGCATCAAGGCCGCGCGCGTCACCATGGACATCTACGCGCCGCTGGCCAACCGCCTCGGCATCGGCCAGATCAAATGGGAGCTGGAGGACCTGGCCTTCCGCTATCTGCAGCCCGAGCAATACAAGCACATCGCCAAGTCCCTGGACGAGCGCCGCCTCGACCGCGAGCGCTATATCAAGGCCGTGGTGGCGACCCTGGAGACGGAGCTCGACAAGAACGCCATCACCGGCTACGAGGTGAAGGGCCGCGCCAAGCACATCTATTCCATCTGGCGCAAAATGACCCGCAAGGGCGTGGGCTTCGACGAGATCTACGACGTGCGCGCCGTGCGCGTGCTGGTTCAGGACATCCGCGACTGCTATGGCGTACTCGGCATCGTGCACTCGCTCTGGCAGCATATCCCCCGGGAATTCGACGATTACATCGCGACCCCCAAGGAAAACGGTTACCAGTCACTGCACACCGCCGTGATCGGCCCGGAGGGCAAGGCCGTGGAGGTGCAGATCCGCACTTTCCAGATGCACTCCGATTCCGAGCTGGGCGTGGCCGCCCACTGGCGCTACAAGGAAGGCCGCAAGGACGAGGGCGCCGCCGCCTACGAGAGCAAGATCGCCTGGCTGCGCCAGGTCCTGGAATGGCAGGAAGACGTCACCGACGCCCGCGAGCTCATGGACAACCTGCGCCAGGAGGTGGTGGAAGAGCGGGTCTACGTGTTCACGCCCACCGGCGACGTGGTGGACCTGCCGCTAGGCGCAACGCCCATCGACTTCGCCTACCACGTGCACACCGACGTGGGCCACCGCTGCCGGGGCGCCAAGGTCCATGGCCGCATTGTGCCGCTGACCTACCATCTGAAGACCGGCGAGCAGGTGGAAATCCTCACCACCAGGCAGGGAACGCCCAGCCGGGATTGGCTCAATCCCCACCTCGGCTTCGTAAAATCCACGCGCGCCCGCTCCAAGATCCACCATTGGTTTCGTCAGCAGGCCCGCGATCAGAACATCATCGACGGCCGCGCCCTGCTGGACAAGGAGCTGGCGCGCTTGTCGATTTCCCACGTGGATTTCGAGGCCCTGGCCAAGAAATTCAATTATCAGCAGGCCGACGATTTGTACGCCGGCCTCGGCGCCGGCGATATGCGGATCACCCAGGTCACCAATGCCGCCCAGGAGCAGACCGAGACCGGCAAGCCCAAGGAAGAGCAGATACCGGCGGTGCGCGCCAAGACCAAGATGTCCCGCTCTCGCGACGACGTGGTGGTCATGGGCGTGGGCAATTTGCTGACGCAATTCGCCCAGTGCTGCAAGCCGGTGCCGGGCGACGCCATCATGGGCTATATTTCCCTTGGCCGCGGCGTGACCGTGCACCGCGCCGATTGCGCCCATGTGTTGCGCGCCCAGGAGCAGCGCCCCGAGCGCCTGGTGGAAGTGGAATGGGGCACGGCCGGCATCAGCCATTACCTCGTCGATATCGCCATCCGTTCCCATGATCGCCAGGGCCTGCTGCGCGATATCACCACCGTGCTCGCCGACTGCCATGTCAATGTCACCGGTTCCAGCACCTATGTGAATCGCGCCACGGCCATCTCGGAAATGATCCTGACCCTGGAAATCGACAGCCTGAACCAGTTGTCGCGGGTCCTGGCCCAGATCTCGCGCCTGCCCAATGTGATCGAGGCGCGGCGCAAGATGTGAAGGCCGGGAAGCCGGGATTGACCGCCAAGTACGCCAAGAACGCCAAGGAAAAGCCGAGAGATTTAAATGTGTGAGAATCCGGTGATGGTGGATGGGGACATTCGGGAGGGCGCCGCCGCCGACGCCGAGGCCATCGCCCGGATTTACAACCACTATATCCTCAACACCATCGTCACCTTCGAGGAGGTGCCGGTGTCCGGCGAGGTCATGGCCCCGCGGATGGCGGCGGTCCATGCGGCAGGCATGCCCTGGCTGGTGCTGGAAGTCGAGGGCCGGATTCTGGGCTATGCCTATGCCAGCAGCTGGAAGGCGCGCAGCGCCTATCGCTACACGGCGGAGGCCACCGTGTATCTGGACGCGGCTGCGACCGGGCGGGGTTACGGCAAGCGGCTGTATTCGGTCCTGCTGGCGCGACTGAAGACCCTGGGCATGCACGCCGTCGTCGGCAGCATCGGCCTGCCTAACGAGGCCAGCGTGGGCTTGCACGAATCCTGCGGTTTCATTCGCGCCGCGCTCTTCCCGGAGGTCGGCTTCAAGTTCGGCCGCTGGGTCGATGTCGGCATCTGGCAATTATTGTTGTGACGAAATGAATTCATTGGAACGCCTGCTGCAAATCATGGAAACCCTGCGCGATCCGGTGCGGGGCTGCCCCTGGGACAAGGAACAGACTTACGCCACCATCGTGCCCTATACCATCGAGGAAGCCTACGAGGTGGCCGATGCCATCGAGCGTAGCGATTTCGATGCGCTTCGGAGCGAGCTGGGGGATTTGTTGTTCCAGGTGGTTTACTACTGCCAATTCGCCAAGGAGGAGGGGCGTTTCGAATTCGAGGACGTGGCGCGGGGCATTGCCGACAAGCTGATCCGCCGCCATCCCCATGTCTTCGCCGTACAGACCGAAATGAGCATCCCGGCTCTGCATCAGCGCTGGGAGGCCATGAAGGCCGAGGAGCGGGGCGAGAAGGCTACCGGGCCGCTGTCCCTGCTCGACGATGTGCCCCAGGCCCTGCCGGCCCTGGTCCGTGCCCATAAATTGCAGAAGCGCGTCGCCGCCGTCGGTTTCGACTGGCCGGAAATCGGCCCGGTGTTCGGCAAGGTGCGCGAGGAATTGGACGAGCTCTGCGCCGAGCTGACCGACAGCCCCGATGCCGAGCGGGTCGCCGAGGAAATGGGCGATCTCTTGTTCGTCATGGTGAATCTGTCGCGGCACCTGGGCCACAAGGCCGAGGACGTGCTGCGCGCCGCCAACAACAAATTCGAGCGGCGCTTCCGCGCCATCGAGGCCCGGCTCGCCGCCGAGGGGCGCGGCGTCGGCGATGCCAATCTGGCGGAGTTGGATGCTCATTGGGATGCGGTGAAGGCCGAGGAGAATTCGTAGGTCGGGAAATCCGTTCGCCCTTCGACAAGCTCAGGACGAACGGGGATTCCGCGGCCACGGTTTTCGCCCAAGAAGCGCTCAGGCCGCCTGGCTCGCCGGCAGGCCCTGGGCCTGGGCATGAGCGGCGAGCAGGCCGTCCAATCCCGGCAGATCCGCGGCGCTCAGGGGCAGGCGCGGCTCGGCGCTGGCAATGAGGCCCAGGTGGGCCAGTAAGGCCTTGGTCGGCACCGGGTTGGCGGCGACGAATAGGGGCTCGGACACGGCCTTGAGCAGGGCGCCGGGCATCCCGGTGTCGCCGGCGAGGCAGCGTGCCAGCCACTGGGCGACTTGCTGGGGCCAGATATTGGCGGCCACCGACACGAGGCCGGCGGCGCCCAGACGGGCGTGCTCGCCGAACAGGGCGTCGTCGCCCGAATACCAGGCCAGCTCCGGGAAGCGCTCGCGATAGGCGGCGAAGCGTACCGGATCGCCGCTGGCCTCCTTGACCGCCCAAAGATTGGCATGGCCGCGCAGGCCGTCCAGCGCGGCCTCGGCCAGCTGCACGCCGGCGCGTGAGGGCACGTTGTAGAGCATGCAGGGGCGGCTCACGGCATTCATCAGGGTCTCGAACCAGCGGCGCTGGCCGTCGGCGCCGGGCTTGGCGTAGAGCGGCGTGACCATGAGATAGCCGGAGAGCGGCAGGCTCTCGCAGAAGCTCAGCCAGTCCTTTTGCGCCTCCAGCTCCAGGCCACCGACCCCGGCCAGGATGGGCAGCTTCAACCCCAGGCCGCAGGCATGCAGCATCACCAGGCGCCGTTCGGCGAGGCTGAGATTGGCGCCCTCGCCGGTGGAGCCCAGCAGGACGACGCCGTTGCCGGCCTGGGCCTGGGCGCGCAGCAGGGTGGTGAGGCTGGCGTAGTCGATGCCGCCGCTGGGGAGCATGGGCGTGACGAGGGCGGTCCAGAGGCGGACCGGCCGGGGATCGGCGGGCTGATAAGGGAACGACATGGGGATCTCCTGTCTGCGTAGTTTTTCGTTGAAAACTGACAGCGGAGAGAGGTGTATGGCAGGACAGTGGGCACGCAAGATGCGCGCGCCGAGAAGGCGGTTCTGCCAAGAGCACTCCACCGGGATCCGGGCGGGATCGCGGTGACAGTCCAGGGGATTCAGCCCCTGCGACCAGCCGGCCATGGTTCCAAGCCATGGCGGCTTCGGCGTTGCTCCCCCTGATATGCCGTCATCGGATCTTGGTATCCGACGGCATACGACCTGGGCAACGCGCCTCTCTTGTTGTCATAGAACCTGTCCATGATCTCGCTGAAGGGCGGATCGCGGCGTTGGAAGGGGCTCAAAATGCTCATTTACGCTGTGTAAACTCCGCTTTTTCGCCCCTCCCAGCCTTGCGCTCCATCCCTTGATCGAGATCCTGAACAGGTTCTCAAGCTTGCCTTTTTATTCCGCGATGCAACACGTGTCAAGGGAATAATGCACCGCAGCGCGGCGCGCTCGGTCAGCGCAGCTCCTCCCAGCACAGGGTGTTGCGGCCCTGCTGCTTGGCCTGGTAGAGCCGGTCGTCGGCGAGCTTCATGATCTCGGAGAGCCGGTGTTCGCCATTCGGCCGGCAGCTGACGCCGCCCATGCTGCAGCTGAGCCAGGGGTGGTGGTCCACCGGTTCGTGAGGGATGCGCAGGGCGGCGATGGCGGACATGCAATGCTGCATCACGCCCAGGGCGCCCTCGGCATCGGTGTTGGGCAGCATCACCAGAAACTCCTCTCCGCCGTAGCGGGCGGCCAGGTCCCGGGGGCGCTGCATATGGGCGTCCAGGGTCTTGGCGACGCGCTCCAGGGCCCGATCGCCGGCGGCATGGCCGTAGTGATCGTTGTATTGCTTGAAGAAATCGATGTCCACCATGACCAGGGACAGGGGGGCCTGTTCGCGCAGGGCGATGCGCCATTCGAATTCCAGGCATTCATCCAGCTTGCGGCGGTTGGCGATGGAGGTCAGGGGATCCTGGTGGGCCAGCTGCTCCAGCACTCTGCGCTGGCGGGTCAGTTCCAGGTGCAGCTTCACCCGAGCCTTGACGATGGCGGCGTGGAAGGGCTTCTGGATGTAGTCGCAGGCGCCCAGCACCAAGCCCTTCTCCTCGCTGATCGCGTCGTTGAGCGCGGTGATGAAGATCACCGGAATCGCCCGGGTGGCTTCCTCCTGGCGCAGGCGGCGCATGACCTCGAAGCCGTCCATCTGGGGCATCATCACGTCCAGGAGGATCAGATCCGGTCGGTAGTTCGCGGCCTTTTCCAGGCCTTGTTCGCCGCCCTTGGCCAGGAGGATATGGGCCTCGTCGCGCAGCAATTCGCCGAGCAGCATGAGATTGCTCTTCTCGTCGTCCACGACCAGGATCTGCTGCGGCGCGAGCTTCATGCTATTTCCACAGGGCTTGGTAGGCATTGTTTTGGGGCTCCGGGGTGGACTGGCGGGCGAGCAGTGCTTGGGCTCGGGCCAGGGCTTTTTCGAATTCGATATCGTCGACCAGCCGGGCGATCTCGGCAACCGGGCTCTCCCAGGGACCGCCCAGGCTGAGCTGGCGCAGGCTGCTCAGTACCTCCTCGGCGGCGAAGTCCGAATGCTGGAGCAGCGGCAGCAAGTCGTTCAGCAGGCGGCGGAAGTCGCCTTGCTCGAAGGCTTGGGGGGCTTCCTCCGGGCGGTAGCGTTCGGTCAGGGCGCACAAGGGCGGCAGCAGGCTCTCGGCCACCTGGCCCAGCCGCTCCAGCAGCGGGCGGAAATCCCGGTGTTCCAGCAGGGCCTGTTCCATCTGGGCGCAGGCTTGCGCCAGGGCATTGGCGCCCACGTAGGCGGCATTGGCCTTGAGCGAATGCACGCGCAAATGCAGCGCCTCCGGGGTCTCCCGGCCGGCGAGTTCCCGCAGGTTCGGGACGATGTCCGCATATTCCCGCGTGAAATCCATCAGCAGCTTGCGATACAGGCCCCGGTTGTTGCGGGTGCGCGCCAGGGCCTCGTCCAGGGCCAGCAGCCCGAGCTCGCGCAGTTCGGCGAACAGGCCGTCCTCGGGGACCGGCGCTTCGCCGGCCGCAGCCGGCGGGGGCGGCGCGGCCAGCCGGCCGCGATCCAGCCAGGTCAGCAGGGTCTTGTACAACTCGTCGGGATTCAGGGGCTTGGTCAGGTGGGCGTTCATGCCCGCCGCCAGGCTGCGCTGGCGATCGCTCTCCATGGCATGGGCGGTCATGGCCACGATGGGCAGGTTCCGGCCCTTGTCCAGCTTGCGGATCTCCTTGGTGGCGGTCAGGCCGTCCATGTTGGGCATCTGCACATCCATCAGCACCAGGTCGTAATCCTGATCCTGAACCAGGCGCAGCGCCTCCAGCCCGTCCTCGGCGATGTCCACCTGGGTGCCGGTTTCCTGCAGGAAACCCAGGGCCACCTGGCGGTTGATGGCATTGTCCTCCACCAACAGGACCCGGGCGCTGGACAGATCCAGGAGCTGGTCGCCCGGCTCAGGCAAATACGGTTCGCCGCCCTGGTCGCGGGTCAAGACCAGCATCACGGCATTGAGCAGGGCGGAGGCATTGGCCGGCTTCTCCACGAAGCCGTCGATGCCGGCCTCCTCGAACAGATGCTTCACCTCGCTGTGATCGTAGGAGGAAATCAGCAGCAGGCCGGGGATGCGCTCGCCATCCAGGCGCTGGCGGATGTGACGCGCGGCGCTGATGCCGTCCAGGACCGGCATGCGCCAGTCCATGAGGATCAGGGCGTAGTCCCGCCCGGCCTGGTGGGCCGCCAGGGCCATGTCGATGGCGTGCTGACCGTGCTCGGCCTCCTCCACCTGCATGCCCAGATCGGCCAGCATGCGCACCAGGACGTGGCGGGTGATGGCGCAGTCGTCCGCCACGAGCACCTTCATGGCGCCCAGGTTCAGGGGCAGGCGAGGCCGCTCCGGCAGGTCCTGGTGGACGGGCAGGCAGAGCTCGAAGCTGAACCGGGATCCGACGCCGGGCTCGCTGTCCACGCCGATCTGCCCGCCCATCAGCTCCACGAGCTGGCGGCAGATCGCCAAGCCTAGACCGGTGCCGCCGTACTTGCGGCTGATGGAGGCGTCGACCTGGGAGAAGGCCTGGAACAAGCGGGTGCACTGCGCGGTGCTCATGCCCACGCCCGTGTCGGCGACGGTGAAGCGCAGCCGGGCCTGGCGGCCCTCTCGGGCGAGCTGCTCGACCTTGAGCAGCACATGGCCCTGAGCGGTGAACTTGATACCGTTGCTCAGCAGGTTGACCAGGATCTGCTGCAGGCGCAGGGGATCGCCGAGCAGATGCCCGGGCACATCCGCCGCCACGTCCAGGACCAGCTCCAGGCCCTTCTCGTAGGCCTTCAGCTGGCAGATTGTGACGGCGCGTTCGATGACCTTTTCCAGGCTGAAGCCGGTGCATTCCAGGCTGAGACGGTTGGCCTCGATCTTCGAGTAGTCGAGGATGTCGTTGATGATGCCCAGCAGGGTTTCCCCGGAATTCAGGATCTTCTGCACGTAATCCCGCTGTTCGGTGTTCAGCCGCGTCTTCAGCGCCAGTCGGGACAGGCCCAGCACGGCGTTCATGGGCGTGCGGATCTCATGGCTCATATTGGCCAGGAACTGGCTCTTGGCCTGGCTCGCCTGCTCGGCCTTCTGCTTGGCCGCCGCCAGCTCGTGGGTCCGCTCTTCGACGCGCCGCTCCAGCTCCTTGCTATGGCCGGTGATCTTGCGCAGCAGCTTGGCGTTCTCCAGGGACATGGCGGTCAGGCCGGCCAGGAGCTGCAGGGTGTCGATGCGCTCGGCCAGGAACACGCCGGACAGATGCCAGTGCTCGAGGTAGAGCACGCCCTGGAACTCGCCCTTGACCATGATGGGCAGGCAGAGCAGGGACTTGGGGCGGCCCTGGCGGAAATAGGGGTCGCTGTTGTAGAGCGGGTGCTCGCCGTCCTCGTCCAGCAACAGGGGTGCGCAAGTGCGCGACACATAGGTGAGCACCGCCTGGGGCAGCTCGCCCTGGACCTGGTGCTGGGCGGCCGGCGCGGTGCTGATGGCCAGCTCCAGGCGCTCCTCGCTGAGCAGGAGCAGGGCGCCGCGTTGCGCGCCGCCGTTCTCGATGATGATGGCCATCATGCGGTGCAGGAAGGCATCCAGGTCGGCCTCGCCGCTCAGGGTTTCCAAGGCCTTGAGCAGGGAGGACAGATCCAGCAGCTGGGCATGCTCGCGGCGCACCTCGGCCCGGGCGAGATAGTCCGCCATCAAGGCCTCGTTGCGCTGGGCCAGCTGGGCGGCCTTGGCCTCCGCGCCCCAGCGCAGGTAACTGGCATGGGCCTCGCTCAAATACTCCCGTGCGAAGACGGGCTTGCCGCGCGCCAGCCAGTACTGGGCCGCCAGTTCGGCGGCGGCGGCCTTGACCTGGTGATAGCCGTGGCGTTCGGCGTCGGCGATGGCGGTGTCATAACCCTGCCAGGCGCCGTCCTTTCCGTCCAAGGCATCGAGCTCGGCCTGGACCAGGGTCGCTTTGTGGCCATAATTCTCCGGCGCGTGCCGGGCCCAGGACGCCAGCATGCCCTGGTACTGGGCGGCCTTGGCGCGATGGGCCTCGGCTTGTTGCGGCGCCTGCCGCGCCAGGGCGATCAGGGTCAGGGCGGCAATATAGAAGAATTCGGCGAACTGGGCCGTCGCCACCAGGCTGGCCACCCGGCTTTCCGCCTCCTGCATCTGGATTTCGGCCAGGGGCCAGTCCGCGAAATAAAACGCCAGGCTCAGCTTGGCCAGGTGGAGATTGAACTGGGTGGTGACATTCTGCTCGGCGACGAGCTGGGGCAGCTCGCGGTCCTCGTCATAGGCCTCGCCCTTGAGCCGGGTCGGCTCGGGGCCGGGTTTGCGCAGGTTCAACAGCAATTGCAGGTAGATGCGGCAGTAGTGCTCGTGGTAGGCCTGCTTTCCGGCGTTCATCAGCGCCAGGAAATCGCGCAGCTCCTTTTCCAGGCCGGCCAGGGGCTGGGCGGCCAGGTAGCTGTATACCAGGTAGAACAGGGCGGAGTGGAAGGCGTATTCCACTTCGCCGGATTCCATGCCCTTTTGGAAATTGCGCTTGAGGGGCGACAAACAGGTGTTCAGGGCCTTGTTCCAGGGCTGGACGGTCGCGAACTTGGTGAAGGGGATCTCGGCGCGGTTGCTCTTCTGCCGATAGCGTTCGGTGATGGCGATGGCCAGTTCAGCGAATTTCATGCCCGCCTCGTACTGGCCGAAGACGCCGCACAGCAGCATGCCATGGGTGACATAGGCCTTGCTGGCGGCGATGGAAATACCCTGGGTCAGACTCTGCACCATGGCGGTGTAGACGATCTTCATGAATTGCCCGGGGCTGGCCATGTAGGCCGGAGTGTAGAGGGCATTGAGCAGTTCCATGGCCTGCAGCAATACCGGGTCGGTCATCGGCGGCCGATCCGCCAGGGCTTCGACCCGGCTACCGTCGTACAACTCGGCGAGTTTGGGATAGAACTCGCCCGGGTCGTCGGTGGCCGGCAGGTGTATCCCTACTTCGTCCAACACCTGGATGCCCAGCTCCAGGGCCGGGTGCATCTGGTTTTGCAGGATGAGGCTGAGGATCTTCAGGTGCTGGACGCGGATGCGTTGGCTTAAGTCGCCGGCCTGTTCCAGGAGTCGCGCCAGCAGGGCGGTTAGTGCCTCGCAGGACTGGGTCAGGTAATAGCTGCGGGCCAGGCCGTAATGCAGCTCGAAGCTCGCATCGTCCCCCGGCGCCTGGGACAGCGTGGGCAAATAGATGATGGCTTGTTGGAAGTAGCGCTGGGCATTGTGATAGGCATTGGCCGCCAGCGCGCGCTGCGCCGCGATGCGGTTGTATTCCACCAGCCAATGCCCCTGCTGCCGTTCCAGGAGGACCTCGGCGGCCTGGTTGAGGTGTTCGATAAAGGCGAAGACCTGCTCGGCGAGCTGCGCGGGCTCGCCTTGGCGCAGGTAATGGCTGGCGATGTCGTAGTGCAGCTCGGCCTTGGACTTTGCGCCGGGTAATAAATACGCCGCCTGCTGGATCCGGTCGTGGCAGAACTTGATGTGGCTGAGCTGCTGGCGTTCGGCCTGAGCGGCATAGGCGGTGATCAAGCCCTCGTCGACCAGGCCGGCGATGGCCTGTTCCAGGGACTCGTAGGGCAAGGCCTGGAGGGCGCAGAGAAGGCCGATGTCGGCGCGGTTGCCGATGCAGGCCGCCGTGCTGAGCAGGGTGCGCTGGGCCTCGGGCAGGCGTTCCAGCCGCGCCAGCAATAAATCCACGACATTGCCGGTCACGTCCATCTGCGCGATCTCGGCGCTCTTCCAGTGCCAGATCCCGTTTTTCCGGTAGAGCCAGTGGCGCTCCTCCAGGGTCTTGATGAATTCCAGGGCAAAGAAGGGGTTGCCGGCGGTCTTGTCCAGCACCAGGGTCGTCAGCTCGGCCACGCGCGCTGGCTCCTGCTCGAGCATATCGCCCAGCATCCGCGCGATGGCGGTTTGATCCAGGGGCGGCAGCGGCAGACAGGTCAGGGCCAGGCTGGTCCGATCCAGGGACTCCAGCATCTGGCTCAGCGGATGGGTCGCGCCCACCTCGTTGTCGCGATAGGACAGCATCAGAAACAGCTGGTGGATGTCCTTGTCCTCCAGCAGCAATTGCAGCAGCTGCAGGGTGGCCAAGTCCGACCATTGCAGATCGTCCAGGAACAGGGCGATGAGCTTGCCCTGGCCGCAGAGCGCGCGAAAGAATTGCAGGCACAGTTGATTGAAGCGGGCCCGGGTCTCGCTGGGCTCCGCCTCACCCAGCGGCGGCTGCGGGCCGATGATGAGCTCCAGCTTGGGTACCAGCTCGGTGAGCAGGCGGCCATGCTTGCCCACCGCCTCCCGCAACACCTGTTTCCACGTGTGCAGCTGCGCGGCGCTTTCCGCGAGCAATTGCTCGACGAGCTCGCTCAAGGCATGGCGCAGGGCGAAATAGGCCGTGCTCTTCTGGTACTGCTCGAATTTGCCGCCGATGAAATAAGCCTGATGCTCGAGTACCGGCTTGTGGATTTCTTCCAGCAAGCGGGATTTGCCGACGCCGGCATAGCCGGACAGGACGAACACGGCCTTGCTGCCGCCCTCGGCCACATGGACGAAGCTGCTCAGCAGGCTCGCCACCTCCTGGTCGCGGCCGTAGAGTTTATGAGGCAGGCTCAAGTGCCGCTTGGCGTCCTGACGGCCCAGTTGGAACTCGGGAATCCGCCCCTGATCCACATAGGCGCCCAGGCAGTATTCCAGATCGGCAGCCAGGCCCTGGGCGCTGGCATAGCGGTCGCCGGGTTCCTTACTGAGCAGCTTGGCCAGCAGGGCTTCCAGCATGGCCGGCAGATCCGGCGCCAGCTGCCGGGCCGGGAGCGGCGGCTTGGCGAGATGGGCATGCACCATCTCCATCACATCCTGCGATTCGAAGGGATAGCGCCCGCAGAACAGGCGATAGAAACAGGCGCCCAGGGAATAGAGATCGGAACGCTGGTCCACCGGGCGCTTCATGCGCCCGCTCAACTCGGGCGCCATGGTCGCCAGATTGTGCCGCTGCAGAAAATCGGTCTTGACGCCGCTGTGCACGACATTGACCAGAAAAGCCTCGCTCAAGTCCACCAGGTACAGGCGTTGTTCGTCCGGGGAGAAAAACAGGGATTCCAGGGCGATGGCATTGTGCACGATTCCCAGTTCATGCAGGGTTTGCAGTGCCTGGCAGGCGAACAGGGCCAGCCTGAGCATTTCCAGCAGGGAGTCGTCGGCGAGCTGGCTCAGGGGCTGGGCATCGGCGGGCAGGCTAAGCACATCGCAATAATCCCCGCCTTCCTTGTAGCGGCTCAGGGTCCGGGGCAGCAAGGTCAGGGCCTGTTCCTGTCCGTACAGGCGCCGCTCCAGCAAGTCCCTGAGCGGCTGGTCCTGGCGGTGCCGCTTGATCCACACCCTTTGGCCCGAGCGATCTTCGGCCAGAAACAGCTGAATGGTGCCCGGAAGCGCCACCGGGGTGCCGAGCGCCCGGTAGCCGTGCGAAGAAGACATCGGTATGGCCTGAGATTGTGTTTATGGTGCTGAGGACTATAATCCAGAGCGGTTAGGCCGCCAAATAATGATAAGCGTCGGGTTGGGTGCGCCAGAAACCCTGCCAAGACGCGATCGTCCCGAACGGTGCATTTTTATAATGGACTCTTCGAGCCGGTCCCGACTCGCAAGTTCTCAGGCGGTACATCCTCCCCCTCAACCGCTGCGAGATGCCACGCCATGACTGACGGATTTGCTCCCAAGAATCTGCGTGTGATCGTGATGGCCGCCCTGGCTGCCGGCTACCCCGCCTGGGCCCAGGAAACGGCTTCGACGACGCCCGAGGACGGCGCGAATGAGGCCGGAGCGAAGGAAGGAGAGGTCATCTACGTCTACGCCCAGAAGCGTAAGCAGGCCAGCGGCGACGTCGCGCTAGCGGTTACTAGTCTGGATGGCGAGGACCTGGAGAAATGGCGCATCAAGGACAGCGTGGAGCTGTCCGGCCTGGCGCCCAATATCAAGTTCACCAGCAATGCCGGCGAGGGCACGCCGCCCGCGTTCAATATTCGCGGCGTGGGCATGTTCGATTACAACTCCTCGGCCATCTCGCCCGTCGGCCTCTACCTGGACGAGGTGCCGACCGGCAGCGCCAGCCACCTGGCCGCCAGTCTGCTGGACATGGAGCGCGTGGAAATCCTGCGCGGCCCGCAAGGCACCCTGTTCGGGCGCAACACCACGGGCGGCGCCGTGTTGCTCATGTCCCGGGAACCCGAGGACGAATTCGGCGGCTTTGTGCGCCTGGGCTATGGCGAGCATGACCACAAGACCCTGCAGGGCGCCTTGAACCTGCCTGTCGATGAGACGACGGCGGTGCGCCTGGCCGTGGGCCGCCAGGACTATCAATTCTCTACCCATAACCTCTTCCCCGGAGGTTCCGACGGCGGCCTGCGCCAGGATCAGATGCGCCTCAGCCTGAAAACCGAATGGGACCAGGTCAAACTGGTGGCGCGGGTGTATGCGGAAGACTGGGAAGGTAAACCCAAACCCATCGGCAGCCTGGGCGTGTGGAAGGATTTCGGCGCGGGGCAGATGTGTTCTCCCGGAGAAGTGGGCAGCGATCTGTGCTTCACCTCCTTGGGTTTCCAGATCGGGTCCGACGACTACTGGGACGTCATCGCCGATACCCAGGACAAGCGTCACGACAGCGAGTTGTTCGGCGCCAGCCTGAAAGTGGAATGGCAAATGAGCGATGCGCTCTTCCTGAAATCCCTCACCGGCTACCGCAACCTGGATCGTTTCCATTCCTGGGACTCCGATGGACCGGGCAATTTCATCGAAGGTAGCCTGGGCACGGACAGCGAGGTGATGAGCCAGGAGTTCAGCCTGGGCGTGGAAGGGGACCATTATTATTGGGTGAACGGCGTGTTTTTCGTCCGCGAGGAACTGCGCCAGGAAAACGATATCGATATCTTCCGCGATTTCCGAGCCATCCCCGAACTGGCCTTCATACCGGCGCAATTTTTCTACCACAACCGTATCGACAATGAGTCCGTGGCTCTCTACAGCCAGGTCGATTTCGAACTCAGCCAGGACCTGACCCTGACCACCGGGCTGCGCTACACCCGGGAGTCCACCGATTATCATGCGGTATCCGATCTCGATACCGTGGCCTTCCAGCTTCCCGGCTTCTGGGATCTGGATGGTTCCCTGAGCGACAACGACCTGTCCGGAAAACTGGCCCTGAATTACCGTCTGACCCGCCAAGCCAGCGTGTATGGAAGCTATTCGCGGGGTTACAAGAGCGGCGGCTACAACGGCGGCTATTCCACCAGTCCCGAGCAGGCCATGGACTCCGAATACGAGGCCGAACGCCTCGATGCCTATGAAATCGGGGCGAAGCTGAGCCTCTGGGAGCAGAGCGCGCGCCTCAATTTGGCGGCGTTTTATTACGACTACCAGGATCAGCAGGCCTTCGTGAATATCACCACGGGCTTCAATCCCTACCATGTTCTGAAAAATGTCGGCGACAGCAAGATCTACGGTTTCGAGGCCGAATTGCGCCTGGCGCCTGCCGACGACTGGCAATGGGATCTCAACCTGGGACATATTCCCCATGCGAAATTGGGTGAATATCGGCAGGGCGACATCGTGGTCAGCGACAACCGCCTGCCCTTTACCTCGGAGTGGACCGTCGGGACTAGGCTGTACCATGAAATGCCCTTGGCGGGCGGCTTGCTGCTGGGTCAACTGGGCTACCAGTACCAGTCGGATTTCTATTTCGATCAGTATGAAAACCCCTACACCCGCCAGGACGGCTATGGCCTCTGGGATGCGCGCCTGGCTTATCAGTGGAGCAATGGCATGGAGCTGGCGCTCTGGGGCAAGAACCTGGGGAATAGCGAATACGCCGAGCTGCTCTTCGACAGCATCGCGCCCCTAGGCGCCGTGACCGAGCTTAAGGGCGAGTCGCGGCGCGTGGGTGTGGAATTCAATTACCGCTTTTAACGATTTGATGACTGCTGTCGCACGGCCGAGTCTCGCCTCGGCGGGCGAGTTACTTTCTTTGCTTGTGCAAAGAAAGTAACCAAAGAAAGCACAGCCCGGTACAGCGCCCGGAGCTAACGCTCCGGGTCCCCTGCGCGCTTCAGCCAAACCGGGTTCCGGCCAGGAGGACATCCCTGTCCCCGGGCCGGAAGCGCGACATCCATGTCGCGCCCCTTCGGGCCGTTTCCGGTTTGGCTTCCAGTGCTCGGCGCCGTACAGGGCACCCACAAAAGCGAATCCGCGTTCGCGGATTCGCGAAGAGGTGCTGCTCACAAGCGGCGGCGGAGCGAAAGGAAGATGTTACTAGGCGACATGTCTTCGCATGGGATGACGGGCGGTTATCTGAATGGTCTTATACCCTTCCGGATGTTTTCGGCAGGGGCTATTTTTTCGCCACCTCCTGGATGTCTCCCTTTGCTTGGGGTAAGTTCATTGGGTTTCCCTTCCCTGCCACTGAGGAAAGATAAGAATGACAAAATGGAAATTGCTTTGGCCCATCGTGCTCACCTTGCTGGTGCCCCTGGTCGTGGCCTGGTTCGTTTATCCTGACCATCTGCCGCCGGGCTTTGGCCGTTTCCCGCCGGATTATCACGGTACGCCGCCGGGCTTTTCCATGGGCTATTTCCTGCTGATGCTCTATGGCGTGATCGGCATGACGCTGTTCCTGGTTTTTCCTTCCTGGTTCGGCTTCAAGGGCGGTCCCGTGCCGCCTCGGCCCGTGCCGGCACCGAATTACCCCTGGTGGTTCTGGGTCGGCGGCGTCTGCATGCTGTTCTTCTGGTGGCTGATGTGGACTCGCGTCACGCCCTTCGGCAGCTTGGTGTATTACGCCTTCACGCCGCTTTGGTTGGGGGTCATCTTCCTGCTCGACGGTATCGTCTATAAGCGCAACAGCGGGAAATCCCTGTTCTCCACCAAGCCCGTCACCCTGTTCCTCAGCTTCCTGGTGTCCACCGTGGGCTGGGTGTATTTCGAGTATTACGACTATTTCGTCTTGGGTAACTGGTATTACCCGAACGCCCGCCAGATCCCCTGGTCGGAAACCACGATGCACATCGAGTTCCTGATCACCTATAGCACGATCACCCCGGTGTTTTTCCAGTGGTACAGCCTGTTCAACACCTTCCCCAAGTTCGCGGCCCGTTACCAGAACGGCCCGAAGATGCCGCTGAACGGTAATGTCCTGATCCTGGCCGGCCTCGCCATCATCGCCGCCATGGTGTACTGGCCCTATCCCATGTTCTGGGCCGTGTGGATCGGCCCCTTCGTGGTCATGACCGGCATCCTGCTCAATCTCGGGATCTGGAATCCCTTCACCGACATCGCCAAGGGCAATTGGACCGCCGGGATTTTCATGGCCCTGGCCTCCATGTTCAACGGCTTCGTCTGGGAGTTCTGGAATTACGGCAGCATGCACCCGAGTCCCGAGCCCATCACCAATCCGAATTACTGGGTCTACAACATTCCCTATGTGGACGTGATCCATATCTTTTCGGAAATGCCCCTGCTCGGATATTTCGGTTATCTGCCCTTCGGCGTCCTGGTCTGGCAGACCTTCATTTGGGCCGGCAACCTGTGCGGCTTCAATACGGACATCAGCCTGGTCTCCGAACAGGGCGGTGAGGCGACCGGCGCGGCGGCGCTGGCGACGGGGGATCGCTGATGGGTGGGGCTGAGCTGCCCTCCTGGCGGCCGGGTGCGGCACGCGACGCCATCCTGGCCTTCCTGGATCAGGTCACGGATCCGGCTTCGGCCGGGTTCGTGCCCGAGGAACGGCGCATCGCCACCTTCGACAACGACGGGACGCTGTGGGTGGAAAAGCCGCAGCTCACCGAGTTGCTGTTCATCAAGGATATGCTTCGCGACAAGCTGGCGCGGGATATGCCCTGGCATGCCGACATCCGCTGGAGGCTCCTGCGCTGGCTCACCGGCCTCGCGGACCGGGTCCTGGACGATGCCCTGTTCCTGGTCGGCGAGTTGCTCAAGGGCACGAGCACGGCGGAGTACCGCCGGTGGGTCATGGAATGGCTGGCCACGGCGCGCCACCCCCGCTACGAGTGTGCCTACACCGAGCTGACCTATGCGCCTATGCGCGAGCTGCTGGCGCTGTTCGCGGCGCGCGGCTTCAGGAACTACCTGGTGTCCGGCGGAACCAGTTACTTCATCCGCCCCTGGTGCGAGGGGTCTTACGGGATCCCGCCGGAGCAGGTCATCGGCAGCCGGGTGGTGACGCGGCTGCATGATCGGCACGGTAAGCTGGACGTGGTCTTGGAGCCCATTCCCTGGTATCTGGACAACGGCCCGGGCAAGGTCCTGGCCATCGAAGGCCAGATTGCCCTGCAGCCCATCGCCGCCTTCGGCAACAGCAGCGGCGATATCGCCATGTTGCGCTGGGCGGGCGCGGCCGCCACCTCGCTGTGCATGCTGATCCACCACACCGACGGCGAGCGGGAGTATTGCTATTCGCCGGGCAAGAAGACCCTGAAGGCGGCGCAGGAGCATGGCTGGCAGGTGGTGGATATGAAGCAGGACTGGGAGCGGATCTTTACATTCTGATGATAGTGAATAGTACCTCTCGACTTTTCCCCTCCGCCAACTACCCTGAATAGCGTCGAATCCCCCTATCCCAGCCTTGGTCCCACGCCCACCGCGAGCGGCGCATCGCAAAGAGGAGGCTCATCATGCCGAAAGTCAAACCGATTCCCGAGGGCATGCACACCCTGACGCCGCACCTGGTCTGCGCCAATGCCGCGGCGGCCATCGAGTTCTACCAGCGCGCTTTCGGCGCGGAAGAGGTCATGCGGGTTCCCGGTCCGGAGGGCAAGCTCATGCATGCCCAGATCCGCATCGGCGATTCCGCGCTCATGCTGGTGGACGAGTTCCCGGACTGGGGTTGCCTGGGGCCCAACTCGCTGAAGCTGAGCAGCGCGCCGGTGACGCTTAACCTCTATGTCGCGGACGCCGATGCCTTCCTGGCCCGGGCCGTGGCTGCCGGCGCGGAGGTGACCATGCCCCTGGCTGACATGTTCTGGGGTGATCGCTATGGGCAGGTCAAGGATCCCTTCGGGCACCACTGGGCCATCGCCACCCATATCCGCGACATGACGCCGGCGGAGATCGCGGAGGCGATGAAGCAGGCGCCGGGCAACTGCGGCTAGCCCTTCTTTGGCCTTGGAGCCCTCGATGAGCTATCCCCTGGCCGGCGGCTGCGACTGCCGGCAGCTTCGTTACCAGCTGGAGTCCGCGCCGCTGTTCGTGCATTGCTGCCATTGCCGCTGGTGCCAGCGGGAGTCGGGGGCGTCCTTTGCCCTGAACGCCATGATCGAGACCGAGCGGCTGAGCCTGGTGTCCGGCGAGCCGGATTGGGTGGATACGCCCTCGGCCAGCGGCAAGGGCCAGCGGATCGCACGCTGCCCGTGCTGCCGGCTTGCCCTGTGGAGCCATTACGCCGGGGCTGGTCCCCGTTTCAGCTTTGTGCGGGTCGGCACCCTGGACGAGCCGGACCATCTGCCGCCGGACATCCATATCTTCACGGCGTCCAAGCAACCCTGGGTGGTCCTGCCGCCCGGGGTTCCCGCCGTGGCCGAGTATTACGACCGGAAGGCCTATTGGTCGGCCGAGAGCCTGGCGCGGCGCGAGGCGGTCCTGGCACGGCCTTGAGGCCCCGGTTTTAGGTCGAACGGACGGGTTCTTTCGGCTGGTAGGCGCAATGCCCCGGCCTCGGGCCTATCTGCGGGTGGTTGCGGCAGGTGTTGGGGCGGCGTTCGTAGATGGTGCACAAGCGCGTGTCCCGGCGCAGGAACTGGCAGTCGCCATTGGCCATGCGGCTTAGGGTGAAGATCCCTGTCTTCTGGTGGAAGCGCTCGACGATGCCCTGTTTGACGAGGCGGCGGGCGATGGCCTGGATGGGCTCGCCGCGCTCGAATTCGTCCACCAGTTCCATGCGGATCAAATCGTTCAGGCGCAGTTCCACGGGCATGGTGCAACAGGTGGCGCGACAGGAATCGCACAGGCCCTTGCGGTACTTGTGCCAGGTCTCCAGGCGGTCGAGGTCGGCGGCGGGAATGCGTTTGATCATGCTGGGGGAGGTAAACCGCCAAGGCGCCAAGAATGCCAAGGGAAATGGGAAAAAGAGATGAACCGCGAAGGCCGCTAAGACCACTAAGGGCTTGGAAAGCTAAGGGCCGTGTCAGGCGCTCGCCGTAACGGCCTGACCCCTTTCAATCCTTAGCGGCCTCTGCGGTTAAAAACGCTTCTTACCTTGGCGTTCTTGGCGCCTTGGCGGTTAATTTCCGTCTTGGTTTCAGCCCTTCAGGATCGGCGCTTCGTCCGGCAGCCAGTCCTTGAGCGCGCGGATCTTGTCGTGCAGCTCCGGGTGGTTGTGGCAGTGCAGGTTGATGTGGCCGATCTTGCGCGCCGGGCGCTCTTCCTTGTCATAGGTATGCAGATGGGCGCCGGGCTGCTTGAGCACGTCGTCCAGGGCACCGTACTGGCCGATGATATTGACCATGGCCGAGGGCTCGCGGGCTTCGGTGGAGCCTAGGGGCTTGCCGCAGATGGCGCGCAGATGGTTCTCGAACTGGCTGGTCTCGGCGCCCTCGATGGTCCAGTGGCCGGAATTGTGCACGCGCGGCGCCATCTCGTTGGCGAGCAGCTGGCCGTCGGCAGTCTGGAACAGCTCCAGGGTGAGCATGCCCACGTGCCTCAGATGATCGAGCAGCTTGTGCATATAGACTTCGGCACAGGCCTGGAGCGCGTCGTCGACGTTCTCCGCCGGGGCGATGGAATAGCGCAGGATGCCCTCGTAGTGCCAGTTCTCGGTGAGCGGGTAGAAGGCGCACTCGCCGGCGGCATTGCGCACCGCCAGCAGCGACAGCTCGCGCACGAAGGGGACGAAGGCTTCCAGGATCAGCGGGGCTTGTGCGCCCAGGGCATTCCAGGCCGATTCCAGGTCCGCAGGACTACGCAGTACGGCCTGGCCCTTGCCGTCATAGCCCATGGTGGTGGTCTTGAGCACGGCCGGCAGGCCTAGCTCCAGGGCGGCATTCTCCAGATCGTCCAGGCTGTTGATGGCGCGGAATTCCGGGGTGGGAATGCCCAGCTCGTTGCACAGGCTCTTCTCCCTCAGGCGGTTCTGGGAGATGCGCAGGGAGTCCGGACCCGGGAAGATGGGCTTGCGTTCCGCGACGTAGTCCGCCAGATCGGCGGAGATGTTCTCGCTTTCGTAGGTGACCACGTCGACGCTCTTGAGGAATTCGTCGAGCTGGCTCTTGCCGAAGTTCGCGCCTAGCGGCGCAGCCGGGGCGGTGAGGTCGCCGTCGTAGAAGGCGCAGCGGATGCCCAAGGGGAAACCGGCCAGCGCCATCATGCGGCCCAGCTGGCCGGCGCCCAGGACGCCGACTTTCGGATTGCTCACGGCTGATTCCTCGGATCGGGGTTGGCCAGGACCTTGTCGGTCTGGTTCTTGCGGAAGCCGTCGACCTTGGCGCGTACGCCGGCGTCGAAGGCGCCCAGGATCTGGGCGGCCAGGAGGCCGGCATTGGTGGCGCCGGCCTTGCCGATGGCCAAGGTGCCGACGGCGATGCCGGCGGGCATCTGCACGATGGAGTACAGGGAGTCGACGCCCTTGAGGATCTTGGATTCGACCGGCACGCCCAGGACCGGCAGCGGGGTCTTGGCGGCGCACATACCCGGCAGATGGGCGGCACCGCCGGCGCCGGCGATGATGACCTTGAGGCCACGGGCATCGGCGCTTTCGGCATAGGAGAACAGCAGATCGGGGGTCCGGTGGGCGGAGACCACGGTGACTTCGTAGGCGACGCCCAGCTCGTCGAGCATGGCGGCGGCGTGCTGCATGGTGTCCCAGTCGCTCTGGGAGCCCATGATGATGCCTACTTGGATCGGCATCTGGCCTGGAGTCTGCATCGGCCTGTTTCCTCGTGGGGGTCGAAAAAGGAAACCGCGCATTATACCGGCGTTTTGTGGCGCTGGGGTGAACTTTCGCGGACCGAAGGTACGCCCTGCGTCCTTCGACAGGCTCAGGACGAACGCTGGGGGCTTTAGCCTGAAAGCAGTCGCGTTTCCGCCGCTTCGATGCTCTCGGTGTCGCCGTAGAGGATGACCACGTCCTCGGTCTGGAACACGTAATTGGCGGCCGGTTCCCGCTCGTGCTTGTCGCGGCGCACGGCGAGCAGCTCGACGCTGAGCTCGTGCAGGGCCAGTTCGGCCACTTGGCGGCCTATGGCCCAGGCGCGCTCGGTCAGGGGCACGGCGTGGCGGTGCTTGAGGCGCTTGCCTTCCTCGTCCAGGAGCTGGGAATTCTCGCCCAGGAAATAGCCGTGCATCAGCTGGTAGCGGGCGCGGCGGGTGTGCTGAATGGCGCGCAGCACCTGGCTGATGGGGATGCCCAGCATGACCAGGACATGGGACACCAGCATCAGGCTGCCCTCCAGGATCTCCGGCACCACCTCGGTGGCACCCTCGTTCTGCAGGCTGGCCAGGTGGCTGTCGTCGGAGGTGCGCACCAGGATGGGCAGGTCGGGGCGCAGTTCCCGGGCCTGGCGCAGGGTGGCGGTGGCGACTTCCGGATCGTTGAAGGTGACGATCAGGAGGCGGGCGCGCTTGAGGCCGGCGGCGAGCAGCAGTTCGGCGCGGCGGAAATCGCCGTAATAGACCTTGTCCCCTGCGGTCTGGGCCTCCTGGATGCGCATGGGATCGTTGTCCAGGGCCAGCCAGGGCTGGCCGTACATCTTCAGGAAGCGCGCCACGGTCTGGCCGACGCGGCCATAGCCGCAGATCAGCACATGCCCGTTCAGCTCGTGGCTGGCCTGGTCCAGGGCCTGGCGGGGGTCGCCGGAGGCCGCGCCTTCCCGCTCGCGGTGGCGCACGCGGCGGGCGGCGGTGCCGCCCAGGCGGATCAGCAGGGGCGTGGCCATCATGCTGAGCAGGATCACGGCGAAGGCGAAGGAGGCTTGTTGGGGATCGAGCAGGCGGTGCTGGCTGGCCAGGGTGAACAGGGCGAAGCCGAACTCGCCGCCCTGGGCGAGCACCAGCCCCAGGCGCAGGGCGATGCTCTCGCTCTCGCCGAAGGCGCGGGTCAGGCCGGCGATGAGGACGGCCTTGAACAGCACGAGCCCCAAGCCGGCCATCAGGATGCTGGACCAATGGTCCCGTACCACGGCCAGATCGGTCTGCATGCCCACGCTGACGAAGAACAGGCCCAGGAGCACATCGCGGAAGGGCCGGATATCGGCCTCGATCTGGTGCTTGAAATGGCTTTCGCCCAGCATCATGCCGGCCAGGAAGCCGCCCAGGGCCATGGACAGGCCGAAGAAATGGGTCAGCCAGGCGGCGCAGAGGGCGACCAGGAGGGCGGTGAGCACGAACAACTCGTCGCCCCGGCCGCGCGCCACCTCGTGGAACACCGAGGGCAGGACCCAGGCGCCGAGGCCGGCGAAGGTCAGGAACAGGGCCAGGCCCTTGACCGACATGGACGCCAGGGACTGCCAGAGCGGCAGGTCGCCGGTTCCGGCCAGGGCCGGGATCAGGATCAGCATGCCCACGGCGGCCAGATCCTGGGCGAGGAGCACGCCGAAGGCCAGTTGCCCGTGGTGTTTGTTCAGCTCGTGGCGGCGCTGCAGTTCCTTGATGACGATGGCGGTGGAGCTCAAGGCCAGGGCGGCGGCGATGACGATGGCCGGCGCCGTTTCCAGGCCCAGCAGGCGGTTGACGGCGTAGAAGGCCGCCGTGCACAGCAGGACTTGCAGGCCGCCCAAGCCGAAGACCACGCGCTGCAGGGCCATCATCTTGGGCAGGGAGAATTCCAGGCCCAGGGTGAAGAGTAGGAAGACCATGCCGAATTCGGACAGAAAGGCGATGTCGCCGACCTGGGCCACGCCGCCGAAGGCGCCGGGCGCGAGGCAGATGCCCACGCCCAGATAGCCCAAGATGGGGGGAATGCGCAGGCGCCGGAATACCGCCGTGACCAGGACCGAGGCGAGCAGGATCAGCAGCAGGTCGGTGAAGATGGCGTGGTCCATGGGGGCGGTCGGTCTCGGGCTGGACTGGGTAAAGGCACGGGCTATAGGTCCGGCTTTAGCCGGACGGTCCTGCCCCTGTCCGGCTGAAGCCGGACCTACACCTGCGAACGGCATGAGGCCTATAGGCGGTTATGGTGCAAAAAGTCGTTGATTTCAAGCCGGTTTTTATCGAACGCCGGTCAGAATCCGCGTTTCAGGGCTGGTCCAGCCTCTCAGCCCACATGCCGGCGGCGGCCTGCAGCTCGGCCAGGGCGCGCTCCATGATGGCTAGCTCCGTCGGCCCGTCGACATCCTCGCCGGCCTTGAGGCGCCTCTCCAGGGCATGGGCAAGCTGCGCCAGGCGCTTGCCGCCCATGGTGCCCAGGCTGCCGCGCAGGGTGTGCAGGCCCCGTGCCGCGGCGGCGGTTTGCCCCTGGGTGAGCTGGTCGTGGATTTCGGCGAGCCGGCCCGGGGCGAGTACCAGGGCATCGGCGACGAGCTTGCGCAGGGCGGCCATGCGCTCCGGGCTTTGGGCGCAGGCGGCGAACAGATTGCCGGGGTCGAACACCGGCGCTTCGGTGGACTCGGCGGGGTCTGTGGGCTGCGGCGCCGGCGGGCTCGCCTGCGGCGTCACATGACTAGCGATGATGCGCAGCAGCTCCTCGACCTGCAGCGGCTTGGGGATGAAATCGTCCATGCCCGCCGCCATGCATTGTTCCCGCTCGCTGGCCATGACCCCGGCGGTCAGGGCGATGATGGGTCCGGTCCAGCCCAGTTCCTGGCGGATCAGCCGGGTCGCGGTGAAGCCGTCCATGATCGGCATCTGCACGTCCATGAGGATGGCATCGTAGCCGGTCGTCGTGCCGCGTAGGTGCTCCATGGCTTCTTGGCCGTTGCCGACGATGTGCAGGCGCGCGCCTTGCTGCTCCAGGATGCCCTGGGCCACGGCCTGGTTCAGCTCGTTGTCTTCCACCAGCAAGAGCCTGACGCCCTCCAGGCGCCGTCGGCCGTCCGCCGGGCCGGCGGGGTTGGTCGCGGAGGCCTGGGCTTCGGTCTGGGCGGCGAAGGGCAGGGTGAACCAGAACTCGCTGCCCCGGCCGGCCTGGCTCGTGGCGCCCAGTTCGCCGCCCATCAGCTCCACCAGGCGCTTGCTGATCGCCAGGCCCAGGCCCGTACCGCCGAAGCGCCGGGTGATGGAGCCGTCCGCCTGGGTGAAGGGGGTGAACAGGTCGGCGAGCCGCTCCGGGGCTATGCCGATCCCGGTGTCGCACAGGCTGAAGCGCAGGCGCGGCCGCTCGGCGCCGCCGCCCTCCGGGCTGACGAGCAGGGCGACCTCGCCCCGCTCGGTGAACTTGATGGCATTGCCGGCCAGGTTGACCAGGATCTGCTGCAAGCGTCTGGCATCGCCCACCAGGCGTTCCTCGACCCCGGGCGCGACGGTGATGCTCAGCTCCAGGGGTTTCTGCCCGGCGTTGAAGCTCATGATCTGGGCCAGGGTGTCGAGCACCTCCCGCAGCGCGAAGGGGGCATGCTCGATGCTAAGGCGGCCGGCCTCAATCTTGGAGAAATCCAGGATGTCGTTGAGTATGCCCAAGAGGGACCGGCTGGAGCCGCGGATCATGTCCAGATAGTGCTGTTGTTCGGCATTGAGCGCCGTGTTGCCCAGCAGATGGCTCATGCCCAGCACGGCATTCATGGGCGTGCGCAGCTCATGGCTCATATTGGCCAGGAACTCGGACTTGACCCGTGCCGCCGCCTCGGCCTGATCTCGCGCTTCCGCCAGGCGTGCCGCCTGTTGCCGCGCCGCTTCGCTGACCACGCCCAGCACCAGGGGAAAGAACACGGCGGTGGCGCAGGCCAGCCAGATGGCCACGGGCTCGGCACGCAGCAGGAGCGGCGGGATGTCCACCAGCCCGGCCAACATCGGCAGTCCCAGGAGCAGCAAGCAGGCATCCGCCACGAGGGTGGTGCGCAGCGCCCCGTCGCGCAGGGCCAGGAGGGTCAGGGGCACCATGATATAGACGAAGGGAAAGCCGGTATTGCGCAGGACGGCATAGCTCAACAGGCCGATCCCCGCCAGTTCCAACACCAGTCGCGGCAGGGCATCCGGCCTCAGGATGGCCCTCAGCCTGGACCGGTCGAGCTGCCAGCAGGGGTAGAGCAGCAACAGGGCGCCGATGGCATCGCCGACCCACCAGCGCCCGAAACTCTGCGCCCAGTCGGCGCCGAAGCTGGCCCAGAGCAGGCTGGCGCCCAGGAGCGCGCCCAAGGGCATGGCCAGGAACAGATAAGCGCCGTACAGGCGCAGCAACACCGCCCAATCCAGGCCTAGACGCAGCCGGCGCTGGGCCTCGGGAACGAGCCGGAAGCCCAGCCAGGTGGCCAGACCGATCTGGGCGCCGTTGGCCAAGGCCAGGCCGACGGCGAAGAGCGGGGCATTGCCGCCCAGGAAGTTGGCCAGGATATTGGCCAGCACGCAGGTCAGCCAGGTCGCGCGCAGCTGCGATGCCGGCCGGCGCAGCAGCCGGCCCACCGCCAGGGCATTGGGCAGCCAGACGAGGGCGATGGCGGCATTGATCCGGGACAGCTCGATACAGGCATAGGCGACCAGGGCGTAGGCGATGCCCAGGCTCAGGTCCGCGCCCCAGCGCGGCGCCACGAAGCGCGTGGCGTGCGTGGCGGGATTGGTTAGGGGGATGGGGTCGGACAAGGGGCTATTCCTGTCGGGCTGGCGGCGGTGTGAGGCACCGGGCAGCTCTGGGGCCCATGGTCGTTCGGGGCCAGGGCGAAGGCGAGGCCCTGGGCTCAGGCTAACTATAGGCCAGCCGGCGAATGCCGGTTAGTCATGAGAAGTATTGTTCGCGCTCGGTCTAGTGGTCCATGCGGGGTGTGGTTAACGTCAGTTCGGATGCATGAAGCCCTGAGACAAGGCGCCGCGACGAGTCATAGCAGGGCTATGGCGAGGAGCGGCAACGCTGTATCAGGGGTTCAGGCGCCGAAATCATGTAACTGACACCCCGCATGGACCACTAGCCGCTGGAAGACCACCCTCTCCCCAACCCCTCTCCCATCCAGGGAGAGGGGCTTAGAGCTTCGCCCGGCGCTTGGCCGGCGGCTTCCTCGCCGCCGCCCGCCCCGCCACGGCCTGGGCCTTGCGTGCCCAGGCCGCCAGCTCGTCGGCGTCCTCCAGGACCTCGGGCGGAACCCGGTAATAACCGTTCATGGGCTTGTCCTCGCCGAAAGGCTGGAAGGGCGGCATGTCCGCCGCCACATAGGCCGGGCGAGTGGCGTCATCCACCTTGAAATACAGCTCATCGTCGTCGATCAGGGCGAAGAACAGGCCCTCGCGATAGATGCCGATGCCGCCGAACATGCGGCGCGTGCTGATCCCGCCCAGGGGCGCGAGCTGGTCCTGGACATAGGCGAGGTAATCGGGAGTAACGGGCATGGAGCTGCTCCGGCGGACGGGCCTACAGGATAGCCCGTCCGCCGGAACCGGTGCACTCAGTCGCGGCTGGCGGCGAGCCAGGCCGGCAGCTTGCTGGCCTCGGCTTCGTCGACGCTAAGCAGGGCGCCGCTGGCGCCGCCGGCCTTGAGGGCCTGGAGCATCAGGGCATCGCTGTCGCCGGGCAACTGGACCAGGACCGGGTGGCGGCCGGCGCGCACGGCGGCGGTCAGGGCCGCCAGATCCGGCTGACGGTGGCCGTCGGCCGTGCGCAGGCCGGTTTCCAGCAGCAGGATCTGGGCATTGCCGGCGGCCTGCAGGCGTCCGGCGGCTTCCAACCACTGGCCGGGCCCGGCATCGCCGCGCGGCAGCAGGACCGGCAGGGGCTGGGCGCCGGCGGCGTCCAGGAGCTCGGTGTCGCGCCAAGCCGTATCCGGCAGGACCAGGGCGCGCACTTCCGGCGCCAGCTCGCGCAAGCCGGCGGCATTGGCGATGCGTCGCAGATAGGCGAACTCATGCCCCTCGGCGCGTTTTGCCTCCTGTTCCGCCTGGGCCGGACCGCGCGCGAGATCATGCCAGAGCGCCAGGTTGTGGGCCTGGGCCTCGGCCGCCAGACGCTGAGCCGCATCCTCGGACAGGCCTTGGGCCGCGCCCAGGCCCAATACGAAGCCGCCGGCGCCGATCAAGGTCTGGCCCAGCTGCACGGTGGCGAGGGCCGGCGGCGTCTCGGCCGGGACGGCCGGCGCCTGGGCATGCTCCAGGGCCGCGCCCGTGGGCACGGGCTCGGGCAGGTCGCTGGAAGGATAGCTGCCCAGGATCTTGAGGAAGCGCGTGTGCCGGGCCAGATCGGCCAGGGCGGCGCGCACCGCCGGCGCGTCGCGATTGCCCTCCAGATCCAGGTAGAACATCTCCTCCCAGGGATTGCCCAGGATGGGCCTGGACTCGATCTTGGTCAGGTTGATGCCGTGATCGCGCAGGGCCGAGAGCGCCGCCACCAGGGCGCCGGCCACATGGCGGGTGGCCAGGACCAGGGAGGTCTTGCAGGGAATGCGCGCGTCCACGGCGATGGGCGTGCGCGCCACCACGATGAAGCGCGTGTAGTTCTGGCCCTGGTTGGCGATGCCGCGCTTGATGACCGACAGCCCGTAGAGCCGCGCCGCCTCCTCGCTGGCGATGGCGGCCTGGGATGGGTCGGCGTCGGCGTGGATCTTCTGGGCGGCGGTGGCGGTGTTGTTCCAGTACTGGATGTCCACGCCGTTCAGGCTGGAGCTGAAGCGGGTGCACTGGGCCGCCGCGACCGGATGGGAATAGATTTGGCGGATCTGGTTCAGGCCGGCGCCGGGCAGACCTAGCAGGCAGTGCTCGATGCGCAGCTTCTCCTCGCCGACGATGGCCAGGCGGGTGTGCAGCAGTAGATCATAGACCTCGGAGATGGTGCCCGAGGTGGTGTTCTCGATGGGCAGCACGCCGTAATCCGCCTCGCCGCGCTCCACGGCCTCGATGACCGCGGTGAAATGGGGTTGAGGCAGGCAGTGCAGGCGCTCCCCGTCCGTGGCGAAATAGGCCTCCGTGGCCTGGTGGCTGTAGGCGCCGGGCGCGCCCTGATAGGCGACGCGCACGGCCTCGGGCAAGCGGCTGTCGGCATTGGCCTGGGCCTGCAGATAGCCCTGTTGCAGCTTCACCGAGTCCTCGATCAGCTCGCGGAACACCTTGGCGACGAAATGGGCGTCCAGGCCCTGCTCCTTGCCCTGCTGGATCAGCTTCACCAGGGCATCCTGCTCGCGCCCCAGGTCGCGGATGGGCCGGCTCTCGGCATCCTTGGTCTTGGCCACCTCGACGGCGATGTCGCGGCGGGCGCGGAGCAATTCCAGGAGGCCGCGATCGATGTGGTCGATGCGCGTGCGCAACTCGGGTAGGGGGATGGTGGTTTCGGCGGGAGCGTCGGGCAGGGCGATGCCCGGAGTTTGTGCATGGGACATGATGGCCTCGTAATGGACGGAATAGGGCCGGCCGCGGCGGCGGAACCGGAAAAGCACGGGATTGGGGCGGCCGGCTCTTGCGGCCTGGAGACTTTCAACGCGGATTCGGCGGGAGGCCGCGACGGCGGAAGGACTCAGGCGCTAAGGCGGCCGAGGCTAAATCGCGGGCTAAATCGAGCGTAGGAATATCGCTCGGTAGTGACCTGCGCGCCGACGCCGCCTTGCTGTTGCAGCAGGGCGTGGTACGAGCGACGGTATCGCAGGGCCTGGGACATGATGGGGGTATACGCCGAAAGGGGTAGAGCCACCGAGACTACGCAAGGCGCGTTTGGCCTGTAAAGCCTTTTTTGTTCGGGTCTTATCGCTAGCGGTTCTAAAAAGCGTTGTAGATACTGTTATTCCGGTCAAGCCGCGTGAGCGGCTTTATCGAAAGGGCGGCCAGAGCGTACGACGCCGAAGGCTACTTGCAGTAGCTTGCGCATCATGGCGCCGATGATCAATTTGGCAGGCTTGCCGTTGCCGG
>JACPFT010000019.1 GCA_016182845.1 Gammaproteobacteria bacterium | reverse complement strand
TCGGCACGGTGTGCGCGAACAACCATCATGGCTCGGACCCGTTACGGGCCCACCGAGAAGCCGGATATACGGTTGCAGTCGATACCCGAAGACAACGAGGCGACAGCTTGCAAGCCGGGAGGAGTCCATATACGGGTTAGCCCTTGGGCGTAACCCGACAATGCCGGCCGTTTCAGCGAAAACGAGTCGAGCTGCACAGCCCCGATAGCAACAAGACCGAGCAGCCGCCGTCAGAACACCGACCAGCCGGTCGCCGTGGTAAAGCGATCCAGGACCTCGACGCCCAGGACGGAATTGCCCTTGGGGTCCAGGCCGGGGCTCCAGACGCAGAGGCATCCCCGGTTGGGCAGCACGGCCAGGATGCCGCCGCCCACGCCGCTCTTGCTGGGCAGGCCGACGCGGTAGGCGAATTCGCCGGCGGCATCATAAGTCCCGCAGGTCAGCATCACGGCATTGACCCGCTTGGCCTCGCTGGCCGAGAACAAACGAGTACCGTCGGCGCGCAGGCCGTGGCGCGCCAGGAATAGGCCGGCCCGGGCCAGATCCGCGCAGCTCATGCGCAACGAGCATTGCCAGAAATACTGCTCCAGAACCTGCTCCACGGGGCATTCCATGTTGCCGTAGGCGGCCAGGAAATGGGCGAGGGCCGCATTGCGATGGCCGTGCTCGGCCTCGGAAGCGGCCACTCCGGCGTCGAAATCCACGCCCGGATTGCCGGATTCGGTCCGCAGGAAATCGCGCAAGGCCTCGCGCGCCGCGCCGCTCAGGGCGTGCAGGCGATCGGTGACCACCAGGGCGCCGGCATTGATGAAGGGATTGCGCGGAATGCCCCGCTCCTGCTCCAGCTGCACCAGGGAGTTGAAGGCCGTGCCCGAGGGCTCGCGCCCGACCCGCGCCCAGATGGCCTCGCCCTCCCGGGCCAGGACCAGGCTCAAACTGAAGATCTTGGAAATGCTCTGGATGGAGAAGGGTTCGAGGCAATCACCCGCACCGACATACGCGCCGTCCACGCCCGCATAGGCCAGGCCGAAGCGGCGCGGGTCCACGGCCGCCAGGGCGGGAATGTAATCGGCGACCTTGCCGCTCCCGGCCGAGGGCAGCAATTCCCGGTAAATTCTGTCGAGCAGCGCATGCAGATCCATGGCGCCAGCATAGCGGCTGGCCGCCGGGGCGAACAGGCCCCGACGGCGGGGCGGTTAGGGCAATCGCATCGAAATGGTTGTAAGGCCGAAGAACCCTTCGATACACCCGCTAGCGCGGGTTACTCAGGGCGAACGGTTATAACAACGTATGCTGATAACGTATACCGTTCGTGCTGAGTAGCGGGCCAAGGGCCCGCGTATCGAAGCACTCTTGTAGAAGATGCGAATGCCCCGAGCGGGACGGTCTACAGGAGCCGGGGTTTCAGGTACGAGGCCATGGCCGAGCGGGTCTCCTTGTGGATATCCGCATCCGCCGGCAAGCCGGCCAGCCACTGCCGCGTGGCTTCCCGATCCAGCTGGTCCAGGGCGGCCAGGGCCGCCTTGGCGACGCCGGGTGCATTGCTGTAAACCAACTGGCGCAGGCGCTCCCGATCGGCGGCCTGGACATGGGCCCCGAGGAACTTGATGGCGGAAATCATGGTCGAGGGCTGGCGTGACGCCAGATCGTAGCGATGGCCCTGGGTGGCGATGAACTCGCGCCCCAGCTCGGCGAGCCAGGCACCGCGACGCGCCTCCGGCAATTGCAGACAGGCCTGCCACAGCAGATCCCGCACCAGGAAGCTATGGGATTTCTCGCCCGCCAGGGTCTGCAGCCGGGCAAATTGCGGCTCGTCCAAGGACCCGAGCAAGGCCGGACGCAATAACAATTCCTCGGCCGCCAAAATGCGCGCGGTTTCGTCGTCAGTCGCCAGCGCGGCTAGCGTGGCTTGGAGGCGCTTGCCCGGATCTGCCTCCTTGGCGATCTCCTGGACAAACAGGGTCTGGATCGCCGGCCCCTGGCGAAACACGGCGGACTTCACTTCGGGAAATCCCCGCGCCACGGCCCCTTCCGGATTCACCTCGCTGACTCCGCGCAGAACCGGATTGCGGCGGAACTGGCTGAAGACCACGAGGTAGCTTTCCCCGGGCTTAATCCCATCCAGGGCCACGGGGTCGAGCTTGATGCTCTCGGATTGGAAGGGGGCGCCCAGTAACACCTGGCTGGCCTTGAAGCGGATTCGGGAAGGCCCCTCGTGGGCCTCAGCCACGGCGATGGCGATCTGGTTGTGCCCCTCGTTGCCCGACACCAGGAAGCTGAGGGGCGGCGGCACCAGCTTGGCGGCCTGGGCAGTGCCCAGTTGCAGGGCCAGGGCGGAAATTCCCAGCAGGATTCGTGTCGTTTTCATGATGCATCATCTCCTTGTGCAGAACAGACCCAAGCCGCGCCCCCCAAACTGCCTAGGGCATGGCGTAACGCAAACTCAAGCCGATGCGGCGCTCCTCGGCCTGCACTTCCGCGACATCGGCGGAATTGTAATAGGAGGAATCCCCGAGGTTCTTCCCGAACAGGCTGAAGGTCCAGCCGGGGAAGGCGCGCCAGTCGACACGAGCCTCCAGCAGATTGGCGGCCCCCAACACGCGCTCGGTGGCGGCGATGTCGGATTTTTCGAAGCGGTGAATAACGCCCAGGCTGGCATCCCAGTCTCCCGCCGTATATCCGATATCCATGCCGACGCGATCGGCCGGGATTTCCGCCAGATCCTCGCCGTCATCGCCCTCGCCGCGTAGGTGCTGGCCTTGCCAATCCAGGCGCCAGCTGGGCGTCATCTCCCAGCTTCCGGCCAGCTCCAGGCCACTGATGACCCCGTCGCTGAGATTGCGGTAGGTCCGGATATTGCCGGACAGGGGCACGCGCTCGATGTAATCGCGAATCTTCTCGCGGAAGACCTGGGCATTGACATAGCCCCAGGACGGAAGCCAGGTGAGGCCGAGCTCGGTGGACAGCAGGTGCTCGGACTCCAGGTCCGGATTGCCCACCACGCCGCCGCGCGCCGTGGTGCCGGAGAAGCCCTTCTCGGTCAGGGAGGGGAAGCGGAAGCCGGTACCGACATGGACATTGGCCCGCCAACTCTCGTTGAACTCGTAAACCGCGCCGGCGAAACCGGTCCAGGCCTGGTCGCTGTCCGAGCCGAAGCCGGCATTCTGCGTTTCCAGGGTGAAGCGCAGGCCGCCATCCAGGCTCAAGGCGCCGGCATGCCAGCTGCCGTCCACCAGGCCGGCCCATTGTTCGGATTTCCCGTCCAGAGAATCGACGCAGGAGCGTCGCCGGGTTCGCAGATCCAGCTCGCACTCGTCGACTTCGACGCTGCGGCGCGTGAAATACTCCAGCCCGCCACGCCCCTCGACATCGCCGAGTGCGAAGGCATGGCTCCATTCCGCGCCGGCATCGTGGGCCGAGGCCGACACGGTGTTGATGCGCTTGCCCACGGTCAGGGTATCGCGATCGTTGCTATTGGGATGGGCATAGAGCTTGAACGTGTCGCCGCTGTCGAGGATGAGGCGGGCTCCGCCGAGGTAGTGCTGATCCTCGGTCTGATTGACCTGGCGCGGCGTGGGGAAATCGTTGTTGGCGCGGCCGATGTCGCGGCCCTCGGCGGCCAGGAAATAATACTGCCATTGGCCGCCATCGAAGGCCTGCTTGCCTTTCAGGCTGAGATTGCCCTGGCGGAAATGATCGTTGATGCGCCGGCCGTCGGGCGTTTCGCCGTCGTTGCGCACACGCAGGGAAGCGGCAAAGCTCAAGTCCTCGCCACCGCCGGCCAAGAGGCCGAAACGCTCGTCGCTACCGGTCCAGTAGCCGAATTCCGCCGTGTCGCGGCGGAACTGGCGCAGCCCCAGGCTGGCGCCGCCGCCCATGGCTCCGGAGCCGAGGTAGGTGCTGGCCGGGCCACGAAACACGTCGACGCTGCCGACCAGCAGGGGATCGATGAAGGAGGCGGCATTGCCCGCCGCGCGCTCGCTCCACAAGGGCACATCCTCGATCAGGGTGCGCACGCGCTGGCCCGACAAGCCGCGCACGGAATAGACCTGGAACAAGCCACCCTCGCCGGTGACGGCCAGGCCGGGCACGCGCCCCAGGAGCTGGCCGATATTCTGCACCGGCGCCGGCGCATCCTCGGGATCCAGGCGCAGCAGGGAGCTGCTGCCCGCAGCCAGGCTGGCAGTGCCACCGGTCCGCCCTAGGACCAGCATACGTTCCGCATCACCCGAATCATCCGCCGACGCCGCATTCACCATCAGGGCCGACAACATGGCCCACGCACAAGTCCCCAAACACCGCCTCACAGCACGACCTTTATTCTTTTTCCTGCCAACACACCGGCATTCCGCCCGACGACAAACCGCCCGCAGGGAAGGCCGGCTGTCCGGCCTCAAGGGTAAAGGAATCGCAGCCCAATGAAAACGCGGGGCGCCGGAAAGCCCGGCCCCCGCCACAGACTCAGGTGCGCCGACGCAGGGCCAGCAGGCCGAAGGCCATCAGCAACAGGGCGCCCGGCACGGGAACCTGCTGGACGAAGAACACCTGATCGAAGAGATAGAGCAGGCTGGGATCCTCGAATGCCAAATGGGTAAAGGTATTGTAGATATCCAGCAATTCCTCGCCCTCGAAGAAACTCAGGTCGAAGCCGCCGAAATCCACGGCCGCGTTGTCGAGGATATCGAGGAAGGCATTGAAATCGCCCAACTCGCCGCCGGCGCCCATGATGGCCATGCCCGCTTGGATCAAATAATCCGAGGTGGAAAAGCCGGCGCCGCCCATGTCCCAGATCCCGGCGCCGGTGATGCGCGCGCCGCCGCCGGCATTCACCTGGTAGGCGATGTCCCAGGCCGCGCCTCCCCCGCCCATGACCAGGCTGGGCAGGGGTCCGCCGAAGCCGCCCGGCGCATAGTCATAGGTCAGGATAACGGCAAAGCCGAAGTCGATGGCGCGCACGGCGACATTGGCGGCGTCCAGGCCATTGGGACCGAAACCGTCGGCGAAGGGCAGACTGAAATTGGCAAAGCTCAGGCTACCGGCCCGCAGGACACCACCGGAGGACAGTTCCGCCAACGTACAGAAGCTGGCGGAGGCGCAGCCCGTGGTGGACACCGCCGCCGGGTTGGCCTGGGCGCCGCCCAGGGAGGCGAATGGGCCGCCGCCGGAAATCACCAGGGCCGAGGCCGTGAAGGCATAGCTGCTGCCGAGCAGGAGGGCGCCGGCGGTCAGCATTTTTTTCAGCATGTTCATGGGGTTCTCCTTGTTGTATCCCACCGCCTCGCGCAAGCCAGGCGGACTAATCACCTAAGGAAACTCTGAAGAAGTCGGAGTTTCCGCTGGCCACGGATGGCCAGCCCGCAAATCAATCATGTAAGTGATTGATTTGACGCAAGCGAAGTACGGACATGCGCCGGACTTCGCGTCTGAAAAAGGCCAAGGATGGACTTTTTCAGAGCTTACCTAGTGGGTGTTCCCATCGGCCCCCGCGTCAGGCGTTTCCGCCCGCCGCGAGGACCGTGGTCCGCCGCGCTCAGGGGCAGCGCGCGCCGCCCGGGTTGGTGTACAGGGTGGTCAGCTTGGTACGGTCCTTGTTGTCCACCTTGCCGTCGCCGTTCAGGTCGTACTTGGGATCCGTGCTCTTTTCGCGGATGGCCTTGAGCAGGATCGCCATGTCGTCGATGTCGACGCAGCGGTCGCCGTCGAAGTCACCGACCAGGGCCGCCAGGCTGGGCACCAGGCACCATTGCACCAGCTTGCCGGTGTCGATGGCCGCCTGATCGCTGACATTGAGCTCCCAGGCGCCGGCCAGGGACTTGCCATCCAGGGCCGTCAGCGGCTGCTCGGGAACCAGGGCGCCGCTCAGAGCCGCGCCGGTGGTGTCGCAGGTGGTTTCCACCGGGCGCGCGCCCTCGTCGTCCATGGAGGCATCCACGTTGTCGCGGGAGCAGCCGAAGGACGACCCGGGAACGCCGGGACGATCGATAAGCACGACCTCCGTGCCGCTGGCTACGTGCTTGAGCTTGAAGCTCAAGTCGCCGACCCAGGTGTGGTCCGCCTTGAGGTTGACGTTCATGTCGGTCAGGGTGGTGTTGCCGCCCAGGGCCACGTTCAGGCTGGACGTCACGCCGGCGGCGCTGCCATCGGGGATGTTCAGATCCGGCGTGGCGCAGAACAGCAGACCGGTAGAGAAGCTGAAGGCCGGGGAATAAGCGCCGCCGCCGCAGGAATTATTCCCGCGCACGCGCCAGAAATACTCCTTGTTGGGCTGCAGATCCGCCGCCGGCGTGAAGCTGGTGCCGCTTACCGTGGCGCTGACCACGATGTTGCCGAAGGCCGCGTCGGTGGCGATCTCGATGGTGTAGTCCACGGCCTCGCCATTGCCATTCCAGCTGAAGCTGGGACGCAGGGCCTGGCCGCCGGCACCGTTGAGCGGATTGGTCAGGGCGATGGCCGCCGGGGCGGCGGCATAGGCGCGCACATTGACCGTGAGATCGCGCTGGATGCTGCCGGACATGCCGCGGATGCCCAGCACATACTGACCCGAGGCCACGGAGCTATCGGCCGTGATGGAGGCGACGCTAGTGCCCGGCGGGGTGACCGGCGTGGCGCTGAAGCCGCCGCTGAAGCCGGCCGGCAGGCTGGCGTAGCTGAGATCCACAGGCGTGCTATAGCCCTGGACGGAGCCGATGGTCAGGTTCACCGGGGCCAGGGAGGCGCCGGTGGTCGTGCACACCTTCTGACTCAGGTTGTCGCCCGCCAGGGAGAAGGTCGGCTCGCCGCAGTTCTCGAAGCGGAAGGAACAGACCCGGGTGTTCCAGTCGAAGGTGCCGGTGGTTTCCACATACTCGTTGGTCATCCAGAACGTGCACTGATCCACCGGGTCGATGCTCATGGAGGCGTAATCGCCCCAGCGGCTGGCGCCGGTCTGGCCACCCGTGGCGTCGACGCAGGAAGCCTCCGGCTTGACCGTGCCGGCCGGGTCGCCCACTTCGCGGCCGGTGTAGTACACCGAGGCGAAGGTGGAGGCATTGCCGCGCGAGTACACGAAGCCCAGGTTGCCCGAGGCATCCATGCCCGCCGCCGGCATCCAGCGGTTCTGGCTGTCGCCCATGTCGATGGTGCCTTCGTCGGCCAGGCTATGGCCCGTCCCGGCCGCGTCGAGATTGAACTCGGCCCAGCGCACGCCGGCCTTGTTGGCGCCCAGATCCACCGAATGAGAGATCACGCCCTTCAGGCCCGAGCCCGGGAAGTAGCGTGCCGTGAAGCGGTACATGGTGAACTGGCTGAGAGTGTCCAGGGACTGGCCCGTGGGCTGGGGAATGCACTCGTCGAAGCCGCAGAGCTCGCCATCGAATTCGCTGGCCACGATGCGCGGCTGCTCGGTGATGGTGGAGTTGCCCGGCGTCGCGAAGTCGGCGCAGGCCCGCCACAGCCGGTAGGTGTCCGGATCGGCGGCGCTGCGGAAGATTTCCGCATCGGAGGCATGGACCAGCAGGCCGCAGGTTCCGGCCGGCGGCGTATCCAGGCCTTCCAGATGGGCCGGCTGGATGCTGAAGCTGTCGTTCGTGCCCATGTCGAACTGCACGAAGCCGGCGGAAGCATCGCCGGCCACCATCTTGGCGCGGTCGAAGACCGTGACCCTCGTGCCGGTATAGGAGGTCAGGCTGGCATTGAAGTGGTTGGTGGTCATGTAATAACCATCCGTCCACAGGCCGATCTTCGGGTAATCGTTGAAGCCGTTGTCGTCGACGATGAAGTCGTAGCGGTGGTAGTGGTCCGCCGCGCTCTCGCCGGCCGAAGGGAAGGGCTGGCCGGTCTTGGAGATGGCGAAGCACTGGTGGCCCTTGCCGCCGGTGATGGGCGTGAACTGGCTGAACATCCAGCGACCCGACAGGTGATCGTAGAGGACGATGGGGTCACCGGCATTGGCGGTCTCGCAGACGCCACCGAAGCCGGCCCAGAAGGTGTTGCCCTTATGGGGACCGGAGGCGATGGAGCCGTCGGTCTTGTTCAGGGCGAGCCAGCCCAAGTTGACGTATTGCACATAGTGCTGCGGACCCACGTCGCCATTGGTATCCGGCGGCGCCACGCGGCCGCCGTTGATGGCGGCATTGTTATCGCTGCTATAGCCGGGTGCCGAGATCAGGACGCCGGGGGCATTGACGCTCTGGCCGGTGATGCGCGAGGCCTCGAACCAGCGCTTGGCGGCGGCGCGCTGTTTGGCGGCCAGGGGATCGGCCTTGGTCTTGACCGGTTTCACCGCGCGCATGAACTCCGGCACGGTGATGTTCAGGATCTCCCGGGGCGAATCGCCCGCCGTAGGGGCGACCGGCTGGCTGGCGGCTTGCTTGTGGGCGACGAGGGCGGCCTCGCGGGCCAGGGCATCCAAGGCCTGACCGGTCGCGACGGGACGCCAGGGGGCAGCCGGGGAAGACTCTGCGGCGCTCGCCACCAGGGGCGAAGCACCAATCAGGGCCAAGGCCAGCCACGTCAGGGAACGATGGGCATTCATCCTTTACTCCTGCGGTGTTGTGTGTCCGATGGCGGCATGCGCCACGGCTTTTGTAGGGTCCTTCCGAGTAGAAGCCATCTCAAAAACCGTCGGGTGGCCTGATCCGGCGTTGAAGAGCGGTCTCCAGTGCTCATTTACACGCAGTAAACTCCGCTCCTCGACCGCTCTTCGCCTTGCCTCCGTCTCGCCGGCCAATTTTTGAGATGGCTTCTGAGCCAACTGGAACTGCAGGTACCGAGGGAATGCGCAGTCAAGAAGCGGGCCAAGTCGGGTTTCGCCGCAGGACAACGGGAATGCGAAGGAGTTGGCAGAATCGGTTGTAAAAAAACGTGGCTCAGCCGAATGGGCAAGTCTCGGCCGGAGCATTAGCACGGCTAATTGAATTCAGTTCAGATTTGCCGGCCGCCGCTCTGAAATCCGTCTCGCACACCGGATGTCCGGACCCAACATCAGCCCGGCTAATCGTATCGGTTTGTATCCGTCCACCGGGCTGACAATCTGGGCTTATTGGCCTGTAAAAAAACATGACAGCGTTTATGAGGCGCAAAAAAACCGCCGTCGCGAGGCCGAAGCGATGGGCGGTCGCTCGCCACCGGATCAATCCTAGTGGTCCATGCGGGTAATTAGTTAACACTAGTTCGGATGCATGGAGCCCTGAGACAAGGCGCCGCGATGAGTCATAACAGGGCTATGGCGAGGAACGGCAACGCCGTATCAGGGGTTCAGGCGCCGAAATCGTGTAACGGAATTATCCGCATGGACCACTAGTGCCAGCAGACCGTCGCGCTAGAAGTTGAGACGAAAGCCGGAGGTCAGGACGTAATCGTTCCCGAGCGCGGTGCCGTTCAAGCGCTGTGACACCGGAATCTGGACGCCGACTTCGAGCACCCACTTACGGGTGACGTACTGCAGGGTCGGCGTGAGGAACAGCGTCGTCCCGCCCGAGTCGGGGTCATCGACCCCATTGAGACTGTCCTTGGCTGCACGAAGGAGGTTGGCCTCCAGCCCGCCGTAGAGGAAGCTGGGGACGCCTTCGCCCAGCGTGCCGGGCCACAGCCGGCGCTGGACCGACAAATCGAGGCGAGTGACCGCGCCGGCCCGGAAGCCGTTGGCTTTGCCATTCGATTGATAGGCGAGCTGGACGTCGGCCCCCCAATCCAGGGACTGGAAGGACGCCACCGCGCCGCCTTGCCAGCCCCACGAGCCGGAACCTGGCTGGAGCATCGGCGGTAACCGTCCGAAGCGGTCCGAAGCGTGGTCATTGCCGGTCGGCGCCTTGATGCCAAGGAAGGGAGCGATGCGGAACGTATGCCCAATCGCGTTGTCCTCGTAGGCCGTGTAGCGGCCCATGAACAGGGCATCTCCGAAACCCGCCTGGCGGCGGCTCACGTCCTGGCCGCCCGTGTTCACCTCCAGCCGCTTGTCGGCATACGGCAACACGCCGAACACGGCGAAATCGCGGGTCACGCCGTAGCCCAGCATGGTCATGAGGCCAGACACCTTCATGCGGCGATTCATGGGCGATGGATCATCGGTGTTCTTCATGGACACGAACTGCTCGCGCAGAATCCACTCGTCCTGGGAAATCGGCAGGGCCGTATTGAAGGTGAGGGGCGCGGCATTGGTGGCCCCAGCCGAGGCACACAACGCGCCAAGTGCCAGGATGCTTCTGCTTGCGGCGTTCATTTGGTTTCTTCTTTGGATACCTTCGCCTCGCCGGGCGTGAAGCCGGCGTCATGGATGAGCTGCTTGTAGCGACCGATGTCGGGCTGTGTGCCGGGTTTGAGCACGATGTGCACGTTCTGATCCTTCAGACTCGCGGCAGCGTGATCGACCTCGGCGGCCTTGCCGAGATTCTTCTCCAGCCCGTAGGCGCAGAACGGGCAGGTCATGCCCTTAACGGCGATGTCCACCACCGCTCGCTCGGCACCGAAAGCCAGCAGCGGGATGCTGAGCGCCAAAACCGCCGCGAAGTGCCTCGGATGAAACTTATGCATGATGCTCTCCTGCGAGAAGGTACGGTTCAAACGCCGAGCCAGATACGGATCGGCAGCGCCAGATAGGCGGCGAAGAAGCCGACGCCCCAGAGGGCGGCCGAGATACCGTGAATCCGGCGGTTCCAGCGCTCGGCACGCGCGCACAAGCGGCCCAGCGCTGGATCGCTCGGGCAGGCACGGCCCGGCCGGTACAGCAGCCAGCCGGAAATGAGCAGCATCAGGCCCGAGCCCACGAACACCCATGTCTTGTGCAGGGTCAGCGTGACCAGGAACGGCGCGACGCTGGTGACGGCCGCAACCGTAGCGCCCAGGCCCAGCATGACGAACAGGATCGGCAGGGCACAGCAGACCAGCGTGCCGGCGGAACCGAACAACGCCAGCCAACTGGCTGCGCTTTGCCGAGGCAACGATGGCTCGGTTTTCATCGCGAGCTCCTACCAAGTGAGCCAAGGAAAGAAGGCGAAGTAGCCATTGAGTAGATACAGACCGGAGATGATCAGCAGCAGGCTGCCGGCCAGCTCGAAGCCGCGGCGGAACCGCCCGAGCGGTTTCATCTGCTCGATCCACTCCATTGCAGCCGCCGCGAGGGCCAGGGGAATGGCGCGACCGACAGCGAAACTGATCAGCATCGCCGCGCCGAACAGCGGCGAACCACTGGCCGCCGCCGCGCCCAACAGCACCACCAGCGCAGGAGCACAGGATGGGCAGACAGCGACTGAGAAGGGGACGCCGAGCGCGAACGCGCCCCAGGCGGTGCTGACGCGCTTGGCCCTGAACCCGAGCGCCGGCCACGGCAGTTTGATCCACCCGGTCCACAGCAGGCCAAGCACGATCAGCCAGGGGCCGAGAAACAGCCCCCACCAGCGCCCGGCCAGCACTTGCACGCCTTGACCGCCGAGCCCCGCCGCCGCCCCCAGCAGCGCATGCGCCGCGATCAGACCCGCAATGAAAGCCAGTCCATAACGGACGGCCTCCCGTGGCTCGCGCGCCCGAGTCACGTAAGCGAGCGACACCGGCAGCGCGGCAATCGCCAGGGGACTCAGGCTGAACAACAGCCCGGCCAACAGGCTGATGCCGCTGGCGACTCCCGCACCGCGGGACGCGAGCTGCCCCAGCATCTCAAGCTCCATCGCCACGCTCCCCGCCGCGCCGATGCAGTTCGGCAACGAGCTGTTCAACGGTTGGCAGCGCGGTGAACACCAAATAGCCATCGATGGCGAGCGCCGGCAAGGTCAGCACGCCCCGATCGACCGCGCGGTCGAGATCATCGAGCACGTTGACCTCACACCACTCGACACCGGACAGGGCTTCCGCCGCCGCCTTGAGCGCCGTCGTCGCCCCGGCACACTTGCCGCAGCCAGGGGCGTAGAACAGCTCGACCCTCATGACCTGCGCCCCGTTTCGCCGCTGACCGCTTCCAGTGCCGCCAGGATCGGGCAGTCATCGACCGGCAGCGCTCCACCCGAACACTCGGCAATCAGCATGTCGAGCGCGGCCGACATGACCTGGATGGCGCGAATCTTGGCGGCGAGCTGGAGTTTTTTCTCGATGGCGCGGCTCCTCACATCGTCGCAGCAGGCACTCTCGGCCTGGCGCAGATGCAAGAGTTCGCGAATCTCGGCGAGCGTGAAGCCGCACGCCTGGGCGTGCTGGATGAAGCGCACACGGCGCACGGCGTCCTCGCCGTAGAGGCGATAACCGCTGTCGGTTTTGCTCGCCGGGGCGAGCAGCCCCTCGCGCTCGTAGTAGCGCAGCGCGTCGGCGCTGATGTCGCCGGCCTTGGCCAGCTTGCCGATGGTCAGCATCAAGGCTGACCGAGGCCGGCCGCGCGCAGGCTCACCTCATCGACGCCGCGGCCGGCGCAGCAGCCGGCGAGCCGCCCGTCGATCGCCACCGCCGGCACCGAGCGCACGCCGAGCGCCTTCGCGCGCTGTGCCACGGCGATGTCGCGCATGTCCAATATATCGACCTCGCAGGACGGGCAGGCCAGGCTGTTTACGAGGAATTCGACATCGGCGCAGGCCGGGCAGCCGGCGCTGAACACTTCGATTTTGCGTTTGACCGTCATGTCCAAGCTCCTTCAGAACTCGTAACGGACCGCGGCAACGCGGATGCGCGCCGCTCCATCACGATGTCAGGATAAACCTTGGACCTAACTCAAGAGTCAAGAAGAGATTTTAGGCGTCACGCAACACGCGTCGAGCATCCATGTCATCGAACCGGTTCCCCAGGCAAGGGGCGACCTAGGGGGATCAAAACCCGCGCTTTGATAGGGCTCGATGGGAACGGACGGGCAAAGAAAAACCCGCAAAAGCGAGTGCTGATGCGGGTTTGCGAGACGTCCTGAGCCTGCTTGGAACAGGCTTTCAGATCACAGGGAGTAATACATCTCGAACTCGACCGGGTGCGGGGTCATGCGCAGACGGGTCACGTCCTGCATCTTCATGGCGATGTAGCTGTCGATGAAGTCATCGCTGAACACGCCGCCAGCGGTCAGGAAGGCGCGGTCCTTGTCCAGGTAGTCCAGGGCCATATCCAGGCTGTGACACACGGTCGGGATGGCCTTGGCTTCTTCGGCCGGCAAGTCGTACAGATCCTTGTCCATGGCATCGCCCGGGTGGATCTTGTTCTTGATGCCGTCGAGACCGGCCATCATCATCGCCGCGAAGGCCAGGTAGGGGTTGGCGCTCGGGTCCGGGAAGCGGACTTCGATACGGCGGCCCTTGGGGTTCGGCACGTGCGGGATGCGGATGGAGGCGGAGCGGTTCTTGGCCGAGTAGGCCAGCATCACCGGGGCTTCGAAGCCCGGCACCAGGCGCTTGTAGGAGTTGGTGCCCGGGTTGGTGATGGCGTTCAGGGCACGGGCGTGCTTGATGATGCCGCCGATGTAGAACAGGGCTTCCTCGGACAGGCCGGCGTACTTGTTGCCGGCGAAGATGTTCTGGCCGTTCTTGGCCAGGGACTGGTGCACGTGCATGCCGCTGCCGTTGTCGCCGGCCATGGGCTTGGGCATGAAGGTCGCGGTCTTGCCGTAGGCATGGGCGACGTTGTGGATCACGTACTTCTGGACCTGCAGCTCGTCGGCCTTCTTCACCAGGGTGTTGTACTGGGTCGCGATCTCGTTCTGGCCGGCGGTGGCGACTTCGTGGTGGTGGGCTTCCACGACCAAGCCCATCTCTTCCAGCATCAAGCACATGGCGGAGCGGATGTCCTGGCTGGAATCGACCGGCGGGACCGGGAAATAGCCGCCCTTGACGAAGGGACGGTGGCCCTTGTTGCCGCCGTCCAGGTTCTTACCGGAATTCCAGGCCGCTTCGATGTCGTCGATCTCGACCATGCAGCCCTTCATCTCGGACTTGAAGCGGATGTCGTCGAACAGGAAGAACTCCGGTTCCGGGCCGAAATAGGCGGTGTCGGCGATGCCGGTGGACTTCAGGTATTCCTCGGCGCGGCGGGCGATGGAGCGCGGATCCCGGTCGTAGCCGGTCATGGTGTTGGGTTCCAGCACGTCGCAGCGCAGGATCATGGTGGCCTCGTCCATGAACGGGTCCATGAGGGCGGTCGTCGGATCCGGCATCAACACCATGTCGGACTCGTTGATGTGCTTCCAGCCGCCGATGGAGGAGCCGTCGAACATCTTGCCGTCGGTCATGAAATCCTGGTCGACGGTACGGGCCGGCACGGACACGTGCTGCTCCTTACCCTTGGTATCGGTGAAGCGCAGGTCAACGAACTTGACTTCGTTGTCCTTGATCATCTTGAGCACGTTTTCGACGGACATGAAGAACTCCTGATACGGAACGTTATGAGAGGACTGCGCCATCTAAGCACATTACGTGCCAAGAAAGAATCGCGCCATGGCGCGGCCTGGGGCCTGCTTGAGGTCACGAGCTTGCACCACGATAGTGCACCAACTCGGTGCATGCACCGCGCCGGCGCAAAAGACCGCCCAAGTATAGGCCAGCTTGCGATCCCGGGAAACGCGAGGCCCTGTTCAGAGCACGAGCGGCGGCGGCTCCGCCAGCCAGCGCGTGGCCTGGGCCGCATCCATGGGCCGGCAATAGTAATAGCCCTGGATCTCGTCGCAGCCCAGCTCCAGGAGCTGCCCCAGCTGCTCGCGGGTCTCCACCCCTTCGGCCAGAACGGCCAGGCCGAGGCTGTGGCCCAGGCTGATCACGGCCCGGGCGATGGCCAGATCGTTGTCGGAGCGGCCGAGATCGTGCACGAAGGACTTGTCCAGCTTGAGCTTGTCCACCGGGAAGCGCTTCAGATAGGACAGATTGGAATAGCCCGTGCCGAAATCGTCGATGAGCAGGCGCACGCCCATGTCGCGGATCTCGCCCAGGAGGGTGACGGTGCGCGCCGGGTTTTCCATGGTGAGGCTCTCGGTCAGCTCCAATTCCAGGTAATGGGCGCCGAGCCCGCTGCCTTCCAGCGCGCGGGCGATGCTGGCGGTCAGGCTTTCCTGGTTGAACTGCTTGGCGGAGAGATTGACCGCCACCGGCAGCGCCGGCAGCCCCCGAACCTGCCAGGCCCTGGCCTGGCGAGCCGCTTCCGCCAGGACCCATTCGCCCAGGGCGATGATCTGCCCCGAGTCCTCGGCCACCGGGATGAAGCGGTTCGGCGGGATCGGACCCAGTTCGGCGCTGTTCCAGCGCAATAAGGCCTCCAGGCCGACGACCTGCCGGGTCTTGAGACTGTAGACGGGCTGGTAGTGCAGCGATAGCTCGTTCCTGGCCAGGGCATCGCGCAGGCGCGACTCCAGGCTCATGCGCTCTATCAACTGTTCGTTCATCTCGGTCTTGTAGAGCTGGAACTGGTTGCGCCCGCGCCGCTTGGCGCTGAACAGGGCCGCATCGGCATTGCGCAGCAGGGTCTCCACGGCCTTGCCGTCGGTGGGATAGAGGGCGACGCCCATGCTCGCGCTCAGGAAGCATTCCCGATCGGGCAAGGCGAAGGGGGCGGCGAAGGCCGACATGACCTTCTGCATCACGTAGTGGATGCCCCCGTCGATGACGAACTCGGGCAAGAGGATCAGGAATTCGTCGCCGCTCAGATGGGCGACCGTGTCTTCCTCGCGCAAGACCCCCAGGAGGCGGGCCGCGACCTGCTTGAGCAGGCGATCGCCATGGGCATGACCCAGGGATTCGTTGATCAGCTTGAAGTTGTCGATATCCAGGACGATCACGGCCGCCTGGCCCTGGTTGCGGTGGGCGGCGATGAGGGCCTGGTGGGCCCGATCGTTGAACAGCATGCGATTGGCCAGGCCGGTCAAGGGGTCGTAGCTGCACAGATAGGCCACCCGGTCCTGAACCGCCTTGATCTCCTCCATTTCCCGGGCGTTGATCAGTACCAGGGACAGGGCCTGGGCGAAGCTGGTGGCGAGGAATTCGTCCTCGGCGGTGAAGGCGCCGCCGTCTTCCTTCTCGCTGAGATAGATATGCCCGAGGATCCGCTCGACCGGCCCCAGGGGCACGGCCAACAGGGATTTCATGGGCAGATGGCCCGGAGGGAAACCGCTGCGGCGCGGGTCGGTGGCCAAGTCCTCCAGGCACAGGCTCTGGTCTTCGCCCAGGGTCACCCCCAACAAGCCCTTGCCCTGCGGCCAGTGATCGATGCGGGCGATCTCGTCCTCGCTCATGCCGTAGGGGATGAAACGCTGCAGCTTACCGTCCGGACCCAGCAGGCCGACGGCGCCGTAACGGGCTCCCAGCAGCTCGCACAGGGTCTCGATGGCGCCTTGCAGGATGTCGCTGTCCAGGCTGGTGTGGGAGGTGATGTTGAGCAGGGTCTTGGAGGCTTCGTGCAGATGCTGCAGCTTGACCGACCATTGCTCCAGGCGGTCGCGCTCTTCCTCGGCCAGAAGACGCTGGCGCTGCACATGCTCCAGCAGGCTTTCTTCCTCGTCGAGCAGCCCCTCGAACAGACTGCGCCGACAGACGACGCCGAGAAAGCCGCCCTCGGCATCGTAAACGACCAGGGCATCGCCATGACTCCGGTCCAAGTGCGCGCGCACCGACTCCAGGGACGCGCCGGCGTCCACCGAGGCCTGCGGCTCGCTGGGGAGCAGGTCGGCGAAGATGCGCGAGGAGAAGCGGGCCGCGAGGGCCTTGCCCACCAGGCCCAGGAAACGGGGGGCTTCGCCGGTATCGGCGGGCACGGAAAACACCGCGTAATAGGCCACGTCGGCCGCCACGCGCTGGGGATGCTGGTCCGCGGCGACGCAGACCACGTCGCAACGGAGGATGTCGGATGCCGTCAATGGAGTCACTGCCTAGCCCTCGTGGAACCGCCGCTCGATCTCCCGGCCGGTGAATGCATCCTCCCGGCCCAAGGCCCTCCGGCAGGACCGAAGGGTGAATTGTCTCTAGCTTCGGTCATTAGACCGCGTATGGCCCAAATCAATCGGGAGCCCTATGGCTCCCGAAAAACTCTCGGCTCAGAGGCCGACTTCCTCGATCAAGACCTCGGCGTTGAGTTCGAGGTGGATGATTTCCTCGGGACCCATGAGCGGCTTGATACGGCGCATGACGAAATCGATCAGCTTGTGCTGCGGCACGCGGCGCAGGATGCCCTGGCGGATCAGGATGTCGCTGATCACCTCGTCCTCCAGTTCGATGTGCTCGAAGGGGGCGGAGATCAGGAGATCCAGAGCGCGGCGCATGGCCACGCTGCCGATGGCGGAGTCCTTGCCCAGCACGAGACCGTCGCGGATGGGGGGGATCTGGAATTCATTCATCCGCGCCTTCAGCGAATGCTTGCTGCTGGAACTGGGGTGTTCGCTCATGATGCTGCTAATCCTTGTTATACGTGGGAGGCCGTGGGTATTCGCCTCTGCCGGGCTAGTCTAGCCGATCCACTCGGATTTTTATGCGGTCCATGAATCCAGTCTAGGAGAGCCGGCGGCACTCAGCCAGCGACGCGCACGGTGACGACGATCTCGCGCCGTTCGGGCAGATCGCGTATGGCTTCGACGCTATGGCCATGCACTCGGCACCAGGCGGGGATATCGGCCTTCACGCCCGGATCGGTGGCGATCACATCGAGGGTGTCGCCGGCTTCCAGCTCCTTGATGCGGTTCTGGGTACGGATCACCGGCATGGGGCAGAGCAGGCGGCGGGCATCGAGTTCGTAGTGGGCCATGGTTCAGAGCTCCGTTCGCCCTGAGTAGCGCCCACCGGGCGCGTATCGAAGGGCATGCTGCAAAGGAACGGCCCTTCGATACGGCCTCTACGAGGCCTACTCAGGGCGAACGGTGAAGATTATCGCTTACTCAAACCTGCCATTCGGGCTGCATGTCCTGGGGGCCGAAGGCCGGCACCGTCACCAGCTTGGACACCCCGCCCGGCAGGCCGCCCACTTCCACGGTCAGGGCCTCGCCCGGCTCGGCCTTGGAATAGCGGCCCAGGATCTGCGCCGCCAGCTCCAAATCGCCTTCCTCCAGCTTGCCGTCGATGAGCGCGAAGGCGCCCATATGGCTGGCGGTCTGCATATGGGCGAACATGTAGCGATAGCCTTCCATGAACAGGCCCTCACCCTCCTCGCGGCTGATGATCAGCTTGAAATGGGGGCGAGGACGCAGGTGGCGGCCGACTTTCAAGAGCATGATGTCGTCCAGCTCGTAACGCTTCTCGCCGCGGAACTGCCAGAGATCGGCCAACTTGGCCGAGTAATTCTCGTCGGTGAGGAAGCAGCAGCCGCCGGCCGGCTGGGCCCATTCCTCGATGCCCAAGGCACGCGCCAGGGCGATCTGGGGCGAGCGGGAGCGGCCGGAGAAGTCGTGCAGCTTCTCTCTATCCACCCAGCCCTCGCGCTCGGGCAGGCTGGGCATCATCAGCTTGGCGCACAGCGGGCGCAGCAGCCGGTCTTCGGCGCCGGACTCGCGGGCAATGATGGGGAAGGTGTGCTTGCGCTGGGATTTCGGCCGCTGGCCCATGACCTCGCCGGTGACGATGAAGTCGAAACCGTTCTCGTCCATCCATTCCTTGGCCTTGCCGACCATGAACACCTTGCAGTCCAGGCAGGGATTCAGGTTGGCGCCGTAGCCGTGCTTGGGGTTGTAGACGATGTCCTTGTATTCCTCGACGATGTCGATGATATGCAGCTTGATGCCTAGGGTCTCGGCGACCCAGAGGGCATTGTTGCGCTTGTTCTTGTTCTGGTCCTGCTTGCGGATGGCGTGGGTGTGGCCCTCGACGCAGAAGCCGGTATAGAAGTTGATGCCCTCGACGTGGATGCCCTGATCCTGGATGACCTTGGCGGCCAGCATGGAATCCAGCCCTCCGGACAGGAGGACGACGGCTTTGCGCTGCGGCTGGACGGTGTTGGCATTCATGGGCGATACGGCATTCGGGGGATAAGGGGCGCGGATTATAGGGAACTGCGCCGGGCTGGTCAAAGAACAACCAAAGTCTATGGACACTGGCACGAGCTCCGAGTTCGTGGTAAACCCATCCCCACAACAATAATGCGGTGCAGGATGCGAGCCATGGAAAAGGGCATAGGCTTCGATCTCAAGGCCTTGGAGGTGTTTTTCGCCGTGGTCGATTACGGCGGGATGACCGCCGCCGGCCAGCACCTGGGCATCACCCAGTCCGCCGTGTCCCAGACCCTGGCGGCCCTGGAGGCCAATCTCCATGCCCAGCTCCTGGATCGCAGCCTGCGCCCGCCCCAGCTGACCCCCGCCGGCCGGCATTTCTACGAGCGGGCACGCCCCCTGCTGGCCGAGGCCCGGCGCCTGTCCCTGGATTTCCGCAAGCAGGAGCGCAGCCCCCTGCAGCATGTGCGCATCGGCCTCGTCGACTCCCTGGTCACCAGCATAGGCCCGGATCTCATCGAGCTGGTGCGCCGGCGCACGCCCCATTGGTCGGTGATCACCGGCCAGTCCCATCGCCACGCCGAGCTCCTGCTCAGCCGCGAACTGGACCTCATCCTCTCCGACGACCCGGTGGCCGCCCACCCGGAGCTCCAGCGCCTCCCCCTGATCCAGGAGCCCTTCGTACTGCTCCTGCCGCGCTATTACCAGGGTCCCATCAGCCTCAAGGCCCTGGCCGCCACCGGCGATTTCATCCGCTACAACCCCACCACGCTCATCGGCCAGCGTATCGAACAACTGCTGCGCCGCGCCCACGTGGAACCGCCCCTGCGCCTGACGCTGGACAACAGCTATGCCGTCGCCTCCCTGGTGCGCGCCGGCGTGGGTTGGACCATCTCCACCCCGCTCTGCCTGCTGCAATGCGGCCTGTTCGACGAGCAGGTGCAGTGCCTCCCCCTGCCGGGCGAGCCGCAGAGCCGGACCTTGAGCCTGGTGGTGCGCCCCGGCGAGCTGGGCAATCTGCCGGAGCAGCTGGCCGAGGACAGCATCAGCCTGCTGCGCGACGGCTACCTGCCCGGTATCGCCGAGCGCATGCCCTGGCTGCTGCCCAGCATCCAACTGAACGGACAGATCCCGCAGCCCAGCCTGGCCTGAAAACCATAAGCGGCACTAATCTCGCCCTATCGCAAGCCACGATAGTGCTTGCCGCCTCCCTCTGGCCGGCGTAAACCCGGGAGACCATCCCCGAGCAGTCCCGCAGCGTCCCGCGCTGCAGGTCGGGAAATCCTTTACTAGGATGAGTGACAGGGGAGAGCACCATGAACGAAGCCCAGCACGTCGGCAGCGTCACCTACCGCCCGGCCGATCAACAGTATTTCCAGAAGCGCGGACTGCGCCGCTATGCCGGGGTCTGGTCGCTCTGGGCCCTGGGCGTGGGCGCGGTGATTTCCGGGCATTTTTCCGGCTGGAACTTCGGCCTGGCCTCCGGCGGTTTCGGCGGCATGCTCATCGCCACCCTGCTGATCACCCTGATGTACCTGGGCCTGTGTTTCTCCATCGCGGAGATGTCGCCGGCCATGCCCCATACCGGCGGCGCCTATTCCTTCTCGCGCAGCGCCATGGGCCCCTGGGGCGGCTTCGTCACCGGCCTCGCCGAGAGCATCGAGTTCATCCTGACGCCCGCCGTCATCGTCTTTTTCATCGGCTCTTACCTGGGCAGCATCTTCGAGACGCCGCCGGAAATGCAGCCGGTCTGGTGGGTGGGATGCTATGTGTTTTTCCTGGCCCTGAATCTCATCGGCGTCGAGCTGAGTTTCCGGATTTCCGTCCTGGTCACCCTCCTCGCCCTGGCCGTGCTGGTGGTGTTCTGGTTCAGCGCCCTGCCCACCATCGACTTCGGCAAGTACGCCCTCAATGTCGGCCTGGTGGATGGCAAGCCCGCCGCCCTGCCCGAAGGCCAGGGCCAATGGCTGCCCTTCGGTCTGGCCGGCGCCTTCGCCGCCCTGCCCTTCGCGGTCTGGCTGTTCCTGGCCATCGAGCAGCTGCCCCTGGCCGCCGAGGAATCGGTGGATCCGAAACGGGACATGCCCAAGGGCCTGATCCTCGGGATTTTCACCCTGATCGTCTCGGCCTTCATGATCCTCTTCCTCAACACCAGCCTGCCGCCCGGCGCCTTCGGCCTGGGGAGCTCGGCCGAACCGCTGCTGGACGGCTTCCGCGCCATCTACGGCGAGGGGATCGCCAAGGCCCTGGCCCTGTTCGCCGTGATCGGCCTCATCGCCAGCTTCCACACCATCATCTTCGCCTACGGCCGGCAGATTTATTCCCTGTCCCGCGCCGGCTACTACCCGTCCTTCATGTCCCTGACCCATGGCACGCGCAAGACGCCCCATGCCGCCCTCCTGATCGGCACCCTCATGGGCCTGGGCGTCCTCCTGGCGGTCTGGTTCGTGGCCGGCTCGGAGAAAGGCAGCGCCTTCATCGGCGGCACCCTGCTCAACATGGCCGTGTTCGGCGCCATGATTTCCTATTTCATGCAGACCAGCTCCTTCGTCCTGCTGCGCCGAAAATACCCCGATATGGAGCGCCCTTATGTCAGCCCCCTGGGAATTCCCGGCGCCCTGATCACCATGGCCATCGCCGCCGTGACCATCGTCTTCCAGCTCAAGGATCCCGTGTACCAGACCGGCGCTTTCCTGACCCTGGGCTGGTATGCGGCGGGCCTCGTGTATTTCGCGGTTTTCGGCCGCCACCACCTGGTGCTCTCGCCGGAAGAGGAATTCGCCCTGGCACGCGCCGAGCAGCAGCCGGAGCCCGGCCTGGTCACCCTGAGCCGCGAGGCGCCGAAAACGGCTTGAAACCACTCCGCGCGGACCGCGCCAACGAGGACAGCATGAGCCTATTTCACACCGCCGCCGACGCCCTGGCCCATATCGACGACAAGGCCCTGAGCCATGTGAAGATGGGCGTCTCCGACATCGATGGCATCCTGCGCGGCAAATACCTGGCGCGGGACAAATTCGCCAGCGTGCTGGACGGAGGCCTGGGCTTCTGCGACGTGGTCCTGGGCTGGGACTCCAACGACCAGCTCTACGACAATGTGCGTTACACCGGCTGGCACACGGCCTACCCCGACGCCACCGTGCGCCTGCTGCCGGAAACCGGCCGGCGCCTGCCGCTGGAAGGCGAGATGCTGTTTTTCCTCGGGGAATTTTCCGGCGCCGCCGAGGCCATCTGTCCGCGCGGCCTGCTCAGGCGCATGGTGGCCAAGGCCCAGGCCATGGGCTACGAGCCCTACGGCGCCCTGGAATACGAGTTTTTCCTGTTCGACGAGACGCCCCACTCGGTACGCGAAAAGGGCTATCGGAATTTAAAACCCATCACCCCGGGCTACTTCGGCTATTCCGTCCTGCGCAGCACGGTCCACGCCGAGTTCTATCACGAGCTCTTGGCCTTGAGCCAAGCCATGGACATGCCCATCGAGGGCCTGCACACCGAGACCGGTCCCGGCGTAATCGAAGCGGCGCTCGGCGTCGACAAGCTGATGAACGCCGGCGACAAGGCCATATTGTTCAAGACCTTCACCAAGGCCCTGGCCCAGCGCAAGGGCATGATGGCGACCTTCATGGCCAAATGGTCGAATCACTACCCCGGCCAGAGCGGACATATCCACCTGTCCCTGAAGAATCGCACCACCGGCAAGGGCGTGTTCTTCGAACCCGGCGCCGACCACCACATGAGCGCGATCCAGCGGCATTTTCTCGCCGGCGTGCAGCGTCTCCTGCCGGAATTCCTCTGCCTGTTCGCCCAGACCGTCAACGCCTATTCGCGGCTCATCCCCGGCTTCTGGGCGCCCACCGATGCCTCCTGGGGCTATGAGAACCGGACCACCGCCCTGCGCGTCATCGAGGGTTCGGAAAAATCCCAGCGCATCGAGGTCCGTATCGGTTCGGCCGACGCCAATCCCTATATCGCCCTCGCCGCCGCCCTGGGCGCCGGCCTCTACGGCATCGAACAAGGCTGGGAGCCGACCCCGGTGACCCTGGGCAATGCCTACGAGCAAACCTTCCCACCGGAGCAGTCCTTCCCCCACACCCTGATGGACGCCGCGTCGCGCCTGCGCGCCTCGGAAGCGGCGCGAGCCCTGTTCGGCGCGGATTTCGTCGAACACTACGCGGCGACCCGCGAATGGGAGGAGCGGGAATTCCGGAAGCACATCACCGACTGGGAACTGGCGCGCTATTTCGAAATCATTTGAGAAGAGGGATTAGCCGCCAAGGCGCAAAGGCGACAAGGAAGAAAGTCGCCTGTAGGTTTTATGCCCGTCGTCCCCGCGCAGGGTGAGTCGGGAATAAACCATAGCCACTGTAGGTCGGGTTAGCGCCCTTGGCGCGTAACCCGACAATGTTCGGCATGGTAGCAATACTGTCGGGTTACGCTGCGCTAACCCGACCTACGCCTGGATGCCCGCCTTAGCGGGCATGACGAGCTTGTATTGTGGATTTCCTTGGCGTTCTTGGCGGTCAATCCCTTCTTCTTATCGAGGAAGTCATCCATGCACGAACTGCTCTGTCATAGCCCCATCGACGGCCAGCTGGTGGCCCGGCGGCCCTACGCCGAGGACGCCGCCATCGCCGCCGCCTTCGAGGCCGCACGTCTGGCCCAGCACGGCTGGCGGCGCCGGCCGGTTGCGGAGCGCGCGGCCCTATGCACCCGCTTCGTGGATGCCGTCGTCGCCCAGACCGGCGTCCTCGCCGACGAGCTGACGCTGCAGATGGGCCGGCCGCGCCGCTACGCGGAGAACGAAATCCACGGCTTCGAGACCCGGGCCCGCCACATGATCGCCATCGCCGAGGAAGCCCTGGCGGACATCCGCCCCGAAGCCATCGCCGGTTTCAACCGCTTCCTGCGCCGCGAGCCCCTGGGCACGGTCTTCATCGTCGCCCCCTGGAATTATCCCTGGCTGACCACGGTCAATGCCCTGATCCCGGCCCTGATGGCCGGCAACAGCGTCGTTCTGAAACCCTCGGCGCAGACCCCCCTGGTGGCCGAGCGCCTGGCGGAGGCGGCCCGGCGCGCCGAGCTGCCCGAGGGTCTGTTCCAGGTACTCTATCTGTCCCATGCCCAGACTCACGAAATCCTCGGCGGCGCGGATCTGGACGCCGTGTTCTTCACCGGCTCGGTGGCCGGCGGCATCGCCGTCGAGGAGGCGGTCAAGGGCCGCTTCCTGCACGTGGGCCTGGAGCTGGGCGGCTGCGATCCGGCCTATGTGCGCGCCGATGCCAATCTGGCCCAGGCCGTGGACAGCATCGTCGACGGCGCGATGTTCAACTCGGGCCAATCCTGTTGCGGCATCCAGCGCATCTACGTCCACACCAGCCTCTACGACGGCTTCTGCCAGGAGGCCGCCGCCCTGCTCAAGCACTACGTCCTGGCCGACCCGCGCCGGCCGGAAACCACCTTGGGCCCGCTGGCGAAGCATGCGGCCGCCGCCGATCTGCGCCGAGTCGCCGCCGAGGCCCTGGAAGGCGGCGCCCGGGATCTGTTGCCGCCCGAGTTCTTCCCCCGCGACGACGGCCAGGGCGCCTATGCGGCGCCGCGCCTCCTCGCCGAGGCCCATCACGGCCTGTCCCTGATGCGCGAGGAGTGCTTCGCGCCCATCGCCGGCGTCATGCGCGTCGGCTCCGACGAGGAGGCCCTGAGCCTGATGAACGACAGCCGCTACGGGCTGACGGCGGCGATTTATTCGGGCGATGCCGAGGCCGCCCTGGCCCTGGGCGAGCGCCTGGACACCGGCACAGTGTTCCTGAACCGCTGCGACGTCCTGGATCCGGCCCTGGCCTGGACCGGCGTCAAGAACACCGGGCGCGGCTGCACCCTCTCGCGCCTGGGCTACGAGACCCTGACCCGACCCAAGTCCTTTCACTTCAAGACGGAGCTCTAGGGCATGACGCTAAGCGGCAACTGGAACTACCCCACCACGGTCAAGGCCGGCGCCGGGCGCGCCGCCGAGCTGCCCGCCCACTGCCGCAATCTCGGCGTGGCCCGGCCCCTGCTCATCACCGACCCGGGCCTGGCGGAACTGGCCATGACCCAGGGCCTGCTGGACCGCTGCCAGGACGCCGGCCTCGGCGTCGACATCTTCTCCGCCATCAAGAGCAATCCCACGGAGCGCAATGTCGTCGATGCCGTGGCGGCACTTCGGCAAGGCCGCCACGACGGGGTCATCGCCTTCGGCGGCGGCTCGGCCCTGGATGCCGCCAAGGCCGCCGCCCTGCTGGCCGGTCAGGACCGGCCCCTGTTCGATTACGAGGATGTGGGCGACAACTGGACCCGGGTCGACGCCGCCCGGATGCTGCCGGTCATCGCCATTCCCACCACGGCCGGCACCGGCTCGGAAGTGGGCCGGGCCGCCGTGATCACCGACGAAGCGGCCAAGACCAAGCGCCTGATCTTCCACCCGAAAATGCTGCCGGCCCTGGTTATCCTCGATCCCGAGCTCACCACCGGCCTCCCGCCCAAACTAACCGCCGCCACCGGCATGGACGCCCTGTCCCATTGCCTGGAAGCCTATTGCGCACCGGGCTTCCACCCGCTCGCCGACGGCGTGGCCCTGGAGGGCATGCGCCTGGTGAAGAACCACCTGCCCATCGCCTACCGCGAAGGCGGCAACCTGGAGGCGCGGCTGATGATGCTCGCCGCCTCCAGCATGGGCGCCACCGCCTTCCAGAAGGGCCTGGGCGCCATGCACGCCCTGGCCCATCCCCTGGGCGCCCGCTACGACGCCCACCACGGCACGCTCAACGCCGTGCTCATGCCCTATGTCCTCACCGCCAACCAGGGCGCCATCGCCGAGCGCCTCTGCCACTTGGCCCGCGTCCTGGCCCTGCCGGAAATCCAGCCCGGCGCGGTCGTCACCTGGGTCCTGGCCCTGCGCGAGGAGCTGGGCATTCCCCATACCCTGGCCACCCTAGGCATCGGCGAGGACTGCCTGGACTGGATCGGTGAGGCGGCGGTTCAAGACCCTTCCGCCGGCGGCAATCCCATCGCCTTCGACGCCGGGCAGTACCGGGAACTGGCGCGGCGGGCGATCAACGGGCTGCTTTGATGCCCCGCATCGCCCTCGCCGGCTTCCTGCACGAGACCAATACCTTCGCGCCCCAGGCGACCGAGTGGCGGCATTTCCTCGAAGCCGACGCCTGGCCCGGACTCTGTGTCGGCGAAGCGGTCCTCACGGAAACCGCCGGCATGAACCTGGCGCTGAGCGGATTCGCCGAGGCCGCCCGCGCCGCCGGCGCCGAGCTCCTGCCCCTGGTCTGGGCCTCGGCCAATCCCAGTGGCCGGGTGAGCCGCGAGGCCTACGAGACATTCTGGGAGATGCTGCGGGAGGAGTTGAGCCGCGCCGGCGCTTTCGACGCCCTCTACCTGGACCTACACGGCGCCATGGTGGCCGAGCACCTGGACGACGGCGAGGGCGAGCTACTGGCCCGGCTGCGCCGGCTCCTGGGTCCGGAACTGCCCATCGTCGCCAGCCTGGACTTCCACGCCAATGTCTCGGCGGCCATGCTGGCCGGCGCCGACCTGTTGCTGTCCTACCGCAGCTACCCCCACGTGGACATGGCCGAAACGGGAGGTCTGTGCGCACTCGCCCTGGGCGAACGCCTGGCCGGCCGGCGGATGCACGCCGCCCATTGCCCCCTGGATTTCCTCATCCCCCTGCCCTGGCAATGCACCAGCCTGAGCCCCCTGCGCGAGCTCTTGGCCGAGGCCGAGGCCCTGGAGCGGCGCCACGGCGCCATTCTGCGCTTCCTGGGCGGCTTTCCCCTGGCCGACGTGGCCGATGCCGGCCCCTCGGTCCTGGCCTATGCCGAGGTTCCCGGTCTGGCCAGGATGCTGGCCGAAAGCCTGGCGAGCCAGGCCCGGGCACTGGCGCCGCGCCTCGCCGGAACACTCTGGGAACCGGCCGCCGCCATCGCCGAGGCCCGCCGGCTGCTCGCCCAGCCCGGCCATGGCCCGGTGATCCTGGCCGACACCCAGGACAATCCCGGCGGCGGCGCCGAGAGCGATGCCATGGATCTGGCACACGCCCTGCTCGATGCCGGCGTGGCCCGTGCCTGCGTCGCCCTCATCTGCGATCCGGAACTGGCCGCCGCCGCCCATGCCGCCGGCCCAGGCGGGCTGCTGGAGGGCGAACTGGGCGGAAAACGCTTTCGCCGCGGGCGCGGCCCCCTGCCCGGCCCGTTTCGGGTGGAACAGCTGGGCGACGGGCAGCTGACCGGGACCGGCCCCTTCTACCGAGGCTGCCGCATGGACCTGGGGCCCATGGCACGCGTGTCCCGCGACGGCCTTCAGCTCCTGGTCTCCAGCCGCAAGCAGCAAGCCGCCGACCAGGCCATGCTGCACCACCTGGGCCTGGACCCGGCCGACCAGCCCCTGTTGGTGCTCAAGAGTTCCGTGCATTTCCGCGCCGATTTCGAGCCCCTGGCCCGGGCCGTGCTCCTCGTCGAGGCCCCGGGCAGCAATACCGCCGACCCGGGCCGGCTGCCCTTTCGTCGCCTGCGTCCGGGCGTCGGCCTGTACCGGAATGGGCGCCGGGAAACGCTGGTTAAAGAATAATCAACCGCGGACAGCCGGAGCGCGCCGCGCCGTGCTAGAATACGCGCCCTCTTTTTCCCATACTGAGTCACTCCCGTGATCGAAAAACTTCGTAACATCGCCATCATCGCCCACGTCGACCATGGCAAGACCACCCTCGTGGACAAGCTCCTGCAAATGTCCGACACCCTGGGCGAGCGCGAGCAGCTGGCCGAGCGCGCCATGGACTCCAACGAGCTGGAAAAAGAGCGCGGCATCACCATCCTGGCCAAGAACACCGCCATCCGCTGGAAAGACTACCGCATCAACATCGTCGACACCCCCGGCCACGCCGACTTCGGCGGCGAAGTCGAGCGCATCATGTCCATGGTGGACTCGGTCTGCCTGCTGGTGGACGCCGTCGACGGCCCCATGCCCCAGACCCGCTTCGTGACCCAGAAGGCCTTCGCCCAGGGCCTCAAGCCCATCGTGGTCATCAACAAGATCGACCGCCCCGGCGCCCGCCCGGACTGGGTCATGGACCAGGTCTTCGATCTCTTCGACCGCCTCGGCGCCACCGACGAGCAGCTGGACTTCCCGGTGGTCTACACCTCGGCCCTGAACGGCTACGCCACCCTGGACCACAGCAACATCACCGACAACATGGAAGCCCTGTTCCAGACCATCGTCGACAAGGTCAGCCCGCCGGACGTGGATCTGGAAGGCCCGTTCCAGATGCAGATCTCCCAGCTGGACTATTCCAGCTATGTGGGCGCCATCGGCATCGGCCGCATCAAGCGTGGCAAGGTCAAGACCAACCAGCAGGTCTCGATCATCAACGCCGAAGGCGTCAAGCGTAACGGCAAGATCGGCCAGGTCCTCGGCTACATGGGCCTGCACCGCGACGAAGTGCCCGAAGCCGAAGCCGGCGACATCGTCGCCATCACCGGCATCGAAGGCCTGAAGATTTCCGACACCATCTGCGACGTCACCGCCGTCGAGGCCCTGCCGGCCCTGACCGTCGACGAGCCGACCGTGACCATGACCTTCTCGGTCAACAACTCGCCCTTCGTCGGCAAGAGCGGCAAGTTCCTCACCTCCCGCCAGATCCTGGAACGCCTGGAAAAGGAACTGATCCACAACGTCGCCCTCAAGGTCGAACAGACCGAGGACTCCGACAAGTTCCGCGTCTCCGGCCGCGGCGAACTGCATCTGTCCATCCTCATCGAAACCATGCGCCGCGAAGGCTTCGAACTGGGCGTGTCCCGCCCCGAAGTCATCATCAAGGAAATCGACGGCAAGAAGTGCGAGCCCTACGAGACGCTGACCATCGACGTGGAAGAGCAGCACCAGGGCACCTGCATGGAAAAGCTCGGCATGCGCAAGGGTGAGCTGAAGAACATGGTCCTCGACGGCAAGGGCCGCGTGCGCATCGACTACGTGATCCCCTCCCGCGGCCTGATCGGCTTCCAGACCGAATTCATGACCGCCACCAGCGGCTCGGGCCTCATCTACCACACCTTCGACCACTACGGTCCGGTCGTGGCCGGCCAGATCGGCCAGCGCATCAACGGCGTGCTGATCTCCAACGACACCGGCAAGGCCCTGGGTTACTCCCTGTTCGCCCTGCAGGAACGCGGCCGCCTGATGATCGGTCACGCCGAGGAAGTCTACGAAGGCATGGTCATCGGTATCCACAGCCGCGACAACGACCTGGTCGTCAACCCGCTCAAGGGCAAGAAGCTGACCAACGTGCGCGCCTCGGGCACCGACGAAAACATCATCCTCGTGCCGCCCATCCGCTTCACCCTGGAACAGGCCCTGGAATTCATCGACGACGACGAACTGGTGGAAGTGACGCCCGCCGCGATCCGCGTGCGCAAGAAGTATCTGGATGAGAACGATCGCAAGCGGTATAGCCGCAAGCAAGCGGATAGCGAGTGAGCTTTTTGACTGTTTAGGTGATAAAGAAGAAGGGGCCGGTTGGCCCCTTCTTCTTTCACAGATGGGTCAAATGAAAAAGCATGTCCATTTCATCATGTGGCAATTTATTAAAGGGGAGTACTATACGCATAAATTTTGAACATTCTTCCTCAACATCAGATAGATACTCCATCTCATGAGAGAGCAAAGGCTCTCCAGGTGCCTGGCTATACAAATCAAACCACGCATCCCTGAGTTTCATGAACTGATCTAGGGATATATCACCCCAAAGCCCCCCTGCAATTACATCCCGTTTGTCAGAAACCTGTATCAGTACTTTATCCAATTCCTGAGAGTCAAAAAATTCTTGTGCCGTTTTAATTAATTCGCCGTCATATACTTCTGCGCGCGAACTAATTTGGCGCTTTATATTTTCCCCGCTGCCTTCTTCATGAGCGTTGGAATTACTCAAAAACCCACTAGCTCGCCAACCGCTAGTACCTAATACCTCCCATTGCACATAACCTAAAATAACATTCAGTGCGACGATGGTTCTAGGTAAACAAGGCGTTAGCGACTCATCCGCTGTCCATACAATTTCAAATCCCGCCTTAATGGCCGCTTGAGCATGGAGTTCGGCTTCCTTCAAAATCGAACTTGGCTGAAACCCGATAGTTTTCGAAATTCGCCAGAGTTGCTCCAACGTACAAACCGACTTTCCCAGTTCAATGCGCCCGATGGTCGATTGGGCCATTCCCGTTGCTTTTCCAAATCGTGCTTGACTTGCTCCGCGAATTCGCCGCTCCCTAGCAATAACCGCGCCAACTATCTCTTGATAGTCTACAGGAATTCTCAGCTTTTCCACCAATATGCTCCAAAATCAGGATGCACCGATCATAGTAAGACTTATCAAGTGCGCCAACTCAATTTCAGTCAAACGACTTTCGCTATTGACACAAACCTCTCACGGGTTACAATGCCTCCTGCACTTCATTGCGCTCACGGTGAACCCTAGACCTGTATCTAGGCTGTCGCAGGAAGCGACAGCCATGCATTTTCTTTAAAAATTGGAGAGATTGATTTATGAATTCACTGAAAAAATTGCTCGCCGCGAACCTGCCCGTCGCAGGAACCTCACAGGAGGTGAAATTGAAAAACCTGACCGATATGACTAACGCAGCGGCCAGGCGCCAAGGCTACACCGATGACAGTGGATGCTGGACCGACAAGGGCTGGAATCGAGCTACCAGCGTTGACCTAGACAGGATCGGCAAAGCTAACGAAGCGTTCAATAGCAACAAATGAGGAACACCCCGTGAAGTTATTTTTCGACGAACATGTTGATAATGCTCAATTTTCTGCACTCATCGCTGAACTGAAAGCCCAGGATTCTGAACTTATTTGCCACATATCAAAAATCGTGCCCATCGACCATCCGGAAGAAGCGAAGCTTTACATGAAAGTCCAGAATGCAAGCCATGGGGTCCTGCTTCCCTATGGTCAAGCGTTACCTTCACAGATTTCTTGGGCAGTCAGGGCCCTCTTGGATTCTGTCGAAGGGAGCGAGGCTCCGGTCACCTGAAGCTGAAAGACAACGTCAAACTCAGATATAACACCGAAGCTCACAATTTCTTCGCAACCTAAGTTGAAACGATGCCGCGCTGAACCGCCTCGGGCTTCGCGGCACTAAGTGGAGATACCTCATGCCTGTTTTTCTAATCATGAACCCTTTTGTTCTGTCCGTAGCTCAAGGTGCAGGAGCTGTGCTCGGCGCTTATTTGATGAATAAGCTGCTTTCTCGCGAATAAAACTTCGCCTGCTCCTGCGGAGCCGAGGCTAGAGTGCACGGAAATCGGGGACAGACCACGCTTTCGCGACCAATCAGCTACCAACTGTATAAGCTGTCTTAAAATCGACCGATATCTGGTCAAACGCGGGGGTTTGGCCTTGAGCAGGAAGATACTGACGGCGGCGCCTTGTGGCAAGCGTCACAGTTTGCCGTAGCTCTTACACGGTCGGGTCTCGCCCCGACGGGCGCCCTACTTTCTTTGCTTGTGCAAAGAAAGTAGGCAAAGAAAGCACACCCCGAGGCTTGCCGACTTCGTCGGTTCCCTGTGCTTCTCGGTCAAACCGGGGGTCTGGCCAGGAGGACATCCCTGTCCCCGGGCCAGACGCGCCCCATTCATGGGGCGCCCCTTCGGGCTATTCCCGGTTTGCCCTGCGATGCTCGGCGGCGCCTAGGGGATCTTAAATCCCCCCTCCCCCCCCCCCCCCCCCTCCCCCGCAAGGGGGGAGGGGCCTTGATCGGCGCGCTGTGCGCGCCTCTTGTCCCCTCTCCCTTGACGGGAGAGGGCTAGGGAGAGGGTGATCTTTTGATGCCCTGTGCGGCGCCGAGCACCGGAGTTCGAACCGGGATAAGACCCGAAGGGGCGACGCATGGATGCGTCGCCCGCGAACCAGGGCAGGATGCCCCGTGTTCGCGGTCCCCGGTTCGAATGAGGAGCGCAGGGGACCCGGAGCGTCAGCTCCGGGCGCTGCACCGGGCTGCATTTCTTTGGTTACTTTCTTTGGGCACACAAAGAAAGTAACTTGCCCGCCGGGGCGAGACCCGGCCGCTAGACGCCAAACAAAAATCTATGCTTGCCACAGCCACCGGCTGGGACCCCGCCTCCGTGAAGCCCGGGGCGGTTCAGTGTTCCGCTCGACGAATGGTTAGGCGGCTAGCTTGCGGGGTCTCCCCATCAGATAGCTTCTCAATACATAACCCCATGGCACGGCGATTATGGCGAGAATGACCCATAAGAACGCATAGGTCATTCCCTCAGCGGACGAGCCCGCTAACTGGTTGTCGCTCCAGAGAGGATAAGCAACCATTAGCAGCCAGAGAACCTTGTAGAAAATCTCCAGAAGTAGGAGCGGGATCATCTTCACCGGGTGGAGGAGGCCCAGCAGCGCTAACGAAGCGTAAGCGGCCCAAATGCTCCATGCCATCGCTTCCATGGGCTCCCATGGAGTTTCATGACTCAGGATGTGAGTCCATGAGTCCTTGCCAAGAAAGACCAGCATCAGCGTAAAGAGCAACCGTAGGGCGTAGATGTTGATCCTGCGGACTCCGTCGTAACGCTCGAAGTCTGGTTCAAATAGGCTTTTGATATTGAGCGACATGGTGTTTCTCCCTGTGACGTGTTAGGCGTTTTGTTCCAGCGGCTTGATTGACATGAGGCGGGTCTTCCATGCCTCCGTGTCGTTACCGCGCACAAGAAGCCAAAGGCTGAGTGCAAGCTCGCCGATAAGCGACGGCATGAGTATCCAGGGGAACAGCAGGCTCGCAAGGTCGGGGGCGAGCAACAGAGCAAAGCTGTTAATGAGATAGCTTACGCCGGCAGCCACTAGAAAATGGCCCAAGAGGGGAGGCAAGAATCCCGATTTGACAATAAGGTGGCCTCTGATCAGGCAGGTAACGCCGAAGAAGATGAGACCGACACCGAAGCCATGACTGTGCATATTGACCGAGAACGCGGTCAGCGAGGCGAGCAGCGGGGATGGAAGCTGGGCCTGCCCGAGGTATTCCGCGGAAAGCAGCAGAGGTGCCAGCATAAAAAGCTTGTTCGCGGCGAGCACAGCGGTTTGAACGATATTGAATAAGGTCGCGGTCAGTGCGAGAGGACGGCTGACCGGTCGAAGCAAGAGATAGAACAGAACAATAAGCGGAATATCGAGGAGCTGCATGACCAGATCACCAGCGATCCCCGCGCGCCATAGGCCTGGCGAGTTGGCGATATTGGTCGCGGTTGCCAAGGCATCGCCTGCCACGATGAGCTTGCCACGTACAACGGATTCTCCAAACAAGCCCAAGAGGATGTTGGCGAGATACGCGATTCCGGCGGCGCGAAGGTAAATGCGGGGGGCGCTTTCGAACGTCATAATCACTCCATTGGCAGGGCGCAAAGGGGCAAGGAACCAAGGGTCTTGCCTATAGCCTTGTTCACATTTTTTTGATGTTGTTGGTTAAAAACGGTCATCGGCAGGAGCGACAGAGAGGGCGTTTCTTTCGACAGACTCCCTCCCGCCTAGCCTATCCCCTGAAATACTGCCGATACACAAAGCCCCAGGGAATGACGATGGGCATCAGGATCACGCCGAGCAGGATCGCCTGGAAATCCCCGCCGAAGGTCTCCGGCTGATGCCCGGACAGCCATTGCGGCAAGCCGTAGGCGAAGAACCAGATAAGCTTCCAGGCCAGTTCGAACAACAGCAGGGGCAGCATTTTGAGCGGCTGGTACAGGCCGAGCAGGGCGAGCAGCCAGATGCCGGCGAGCAGGCTGGGAATGACGCCGCGCGACAGCGCTTCGTGGTCGAACAGCGCCGGCAGATTGGTCAGGCCCAAGCCGACCACGATCAGCAGATAGGCCCCACGCAGCAGCCACAGGCGCGGGGTCGTCACGGTGCAGGAGGGCAAGGCCGGCATAGGTGCGGCATGGGCGGTATCGAGACTATTCATCCTGGTTCTCCTTCGGTTGATTAGGATTGTCGGCATCGGCGACGCTCGAGTCGAATTCCAGCAGGTCGCCGGGCTGGCAGTGCAGCGTCCGGCACAGGGCTTCCAGCGTCGAGAACCGGATCGCGCGCGCCTTGCCGGTCTTCAAGATCGACAGATTGGTCAGCGTGATGTCCACGCGCTCCGCGAGTTCGGTCAAGGTCATGCGCCGGTTGTGCAGCAGCTCGTCGAGCTTCACCACGATCGCCATGATCAGACCGTCCCTTCCAGCTCGTCCTGCAGGCGCGTGCCTTCGGCGAAGATGCGCGCCAGCACGAACAGCAGCAGCACGGCGAGCCAGCCCCCGGTGGAGAAACCGGCATCGAGGTGCAGCGGCTGGGCAGGCGTCGAGACCGCCTCGGCGACGGCGGCGACCAGCAGGCTCAGCACTTGCAGACCCAGCAAGGCCCAGGCGATGGCGTGCAGGCGCCGGGCGTTTTCCGGCACGAAGGGCGTCCGCTCACGGACGCTGGCGACGACCTCGAGCAGGCGCCGCAACAGCACATAATGTAAGGGGACGCTGGCGATGCCGAGTAGGGCCACTGCCCTCATCCCCTGGATCAGCGCCTGGCTGTCCGGCGACGGCAGCACGCCCAGGGCGGCCATCACCGGGGCTTCGGCGACCAGGCTCGCGACGAGCCCCGCCAGGATGGCGGCGCCGTAGAACCAGTTCAGGATCAACAGCCCGCGCAGCACGAAGCCGGCTATGGCGAGCGAACGGGGCATGACAGGCTTGGTCATGGCGGAACGGTGCATGGTGGACTCCTTTCTCAAGTTTGTTGACTAACGATAAATCACACATCGAAATACGACAAGCGATTTTAACGAATATCGACAAACCCTAGGATCCGCACGGAGGATTTGGGTACGGAAAAGGCAGGGGGACGGCCTGAGCCATCCATGCGGCCGGGCCGCGGCGGGGCGGACGCTCAAATCATCCCCATGCCCGCGAGACTTACCGCGTCAGCCGCCAGCCGGCAGGCTCAGCGCCCGGAACGACTTCCGTTCGGGAGAGGGCAGCGCCTTGCAAGGCATATCGCCGACCTGCACGCCGCCGTCGTCGCTGAGCACATGCAGGACCGGTCGGGCATAATCGGCGAAGAGCGCCTCGGGTCTGAGGCCGGAAAGTCCGTCCGCCGGGATCCGCCGCGCCACATCGGAGGCGGCGCCGCTCCAGTCGAACAAGGCGAAATCATCCCCGTCGTCGGCGGCGCCCGCGACGATGAGATAGCGCTCGCCGACCCGCTCCAGGCTGCGTATGCCGCGCCCGCCCAAGGCGAGCAGCACGGGGGCGCCAAACTCGGGTTCGGCCCTGCCCTCCACCACGGCCCCGGCATTGCGCAAGGGCACGAGCAAGGCCTTGCCCTGAGGTCGCGGTGATCATAGTAGGGGGCCATACTCCGCGCCACCCTGGCGAACGCGGCGACTGCTACGCTTTGGATGACCCTGACTCACGCGACAAGCCGATGAAGCGCATCACCCTAATCCGTCACGGTAAATCCCGCTGGGATCTTCCGGCGCTTTCCGACCACGAGCGACCGCTGGCGCCGCGCGGCAAGCGCGACAGTGCGCGCATGGCGGCCTGGGCCGCGAACCACCTGCCGGCGCCCGACCTCCTTCTGATCAGCACGGCCCGACGCGCGCGGGCCACCGCCAAGCGCTATGCCCGCATCTGGCCGGAGGCCCGCTGCATCCACCTTGACGAGCTTTATCTGGCCGGCGCCAGCGCCTTGCAGGATTATCTCTCGGGAGTCGACGAGATCCATGGCCACGTCGCCCTGGTCGGACACCACCCGGGGCTGTCCCAATTGGCGGTCCGGCTCGCGCCGGAGGCCGGACGCTGGCTCGTCCCTAAGGCGGCGGAACCCGGCGCCATCGAGGAGCCGACCCTGGTGACGGCGGCGATCTGCTCGCTAGCCGTTCCCATCCGTCGCTGGCGGGAGCTGGTCCCCGGCTCGGGCCGGCTCGACGGTTTGTGCACGCCCCGCGCGAGCCCCCGGCTCACGCCCGGGAGCACCTGCCGGTTTGCCCGGCTGCGCGCGCAGCTGCGGCTCGATGCCAAGGCCCTGCGCGCCGCACTGGCCGGCGCGCGGATGCCCAGCCCGGAGGCCGTGCACAAGCAGCGTGGACGCATCAAACGCCTGCGCGCCCTGTTGCGCCTATCGGCGGCGGCCTGGAGCGGAACCGAGTTCGAGGAAAGGCTGCGCGGCTTGGCGGGACGGTATGCGGCCCTGCGCGATAGCGATGTGCGCCGTGTTCTCAAGCTCGACGGACTGGACGCCGCTCAATGGCGGGAACACCGGGAAAAGCGATGGCGACGCGACTTGCCCGAGTCCCGCCGCCAGGCGGCGCGCGCGCACTTGACCACTCTGATCGAGAGTGTCGCGCACTGCCCCGATGCCGCATTAAGCGACGACGAGCTGGGCACCTCCCTGCGCGCCAGCTACCGCCGAGCCCGCCGGGGCTGGAAGCGCATACGGACGCAGCCCGGCGCGGATGTGCCGCACCGCTGGCGCATCCGGGTCAAACGCCTGTTGCTACAGCTCGGGATTCTGCCCGACAGCCCGCCCCTGGCACTAGCCCTGAAACGGCTGGACCGCCTGGCAGAGCTCCTGGGGCGGCACCACGACTTCGCCCTGCTACTCACCCAGCTCCCGCCCGAAGCCGCCGAGGCCTTGGCCGGGGACATGAGCAAACTCCTGGCCCGGGCTTGCCGGCGCGGCGAGCGGCTTTTTTCGAAGCGGCGCCCGGCCTGGCTGGACCGGGCGCTGACGGCCGGCTAAGCGCCAGCCCCGCTCACGGCGCGAGCGGGACCGCATGGCAGGAGGTCCCACCATGGATTCGCCCGCTGCATATTTCCGGCGGCCCAGTGGCGCACCGGCGCCTCGCGGGCAGGGCTTATTCCGCCGGGATCTCCGCCTCCACCAACTGCGCCAGCATCGTCAGCGACTCCTGCCAGCCCAGATAACAGGCCTGGACCGGAATCATTTCCGGGATGCCCTCCTGGACGATATTGAGCTCCGTGCCGCAAAACACCGGCTTCAAGCTCAGCGTCATGATCATCTCGCCGGGAAGGTTCGTGTCGTCGAAACGGTCGGTATGGCGGATGATTTCGTTCGGCACCAGCTCCAGGTATTTGCCGCCGAAGGAATGGCTCTGGCCGTTCGAGAAGTTCGTGAAGGACATCTGGTAGGTCCCGCCGATCCTCGGATCGAGGTGGTGCACCTTGCCGGTGAAACCATGGGGAGGCAGCCACTTGACCATGGCCTCGGGATCGAGGAAGGCGCGGTAGATGCGCTCGGGCGGCGCCTTGATGACGCGATGTATGCGTACGGTGTTGCTGGCCATGCTCTGCTCCTTTAGGGGGATGGCGGGTTGCGCATGCTTGACGGCTAGCGCCAGTCCGCCAGGGATTGGTCCCCGGTCAGGAACAGGCGGATGAGCCGCGACATTTCCGGCGTGCGCAGATAGCCGAAAATCTTGTGGGGATTTTTCTTCCCGCCGTATTCGTAGTCGTTCCAGACCAGATCGTCGACGACGCGCACACCGGCGTCATTGGCCGCATAATCCCCGCGCAAATGAGTGTCGGCGGCCACGGGATCGCGGCGGTCGGCGAAATTGATCCAGGCGGTCTCGACATTGGAGGGCGTGCGTGCCGGGGACTTGTCGTGGGTGGCATGGCGTTTAACGAGGGGCAAGCCCAGGGGCGAACCGATGGTCACCAGGGCGTGCAGCTTCATGCTCGGTTGCTCCTTGGCGAGCTCGGTGAGCACGTCGTAAGCGATGATCGACCCCATGGAGTGGGCGATGAGCAGAACCTGGTTTTCCGGGCGCAAGTACTTGCCCAAGATTTCGCGCAGCTCGTATTTCAGGACCTCGTGGGCGGGTTTCCTGATCCGCTGCGCCGAGTCGGCTTCGTCCGGATTGACGGCCAGCAGACATTTCGGGTCGTAATAGAAAGCCAGATCGCGCACCAGCTTGGTCATGAGGTGGGCGAGCGGCCCCTTGGCGGTCAAGTCCTCCGGCAGCTTGTCGAACAGGAAGTCCATGGCATCCTGGCCGCGGCCGCGCAGGGCGTCGAATATGCCCTGGCGGTATTCCTTCAGGGCTGGAGGCTGGGCCTCGTAATACGGCTCATCGTCGTAATGCTCGTCGAAGCGGAAGTCCACATCGCGGTGCAGGGCATTCTTGTACAAGTGGTTGGCCCAGTAGACGTCGACGAACTGGGCGTCGTCGAGTTGGACGGCGGATGCAAGCTCGTTGACGCGCAGGCCTTCGTTGAGGGCCTTCTGCCAACCTTCGCGTTGTTCCTTCCAGCCGGGCTTGTTGGCGAGCCCGTGGATACCGATGATGTATTTGTCCATGGTCGTAGTCTCCGGGTGAGGGATGACGCCGGCGCGAACTGTCCGCTCCGGACGAGGGGTTCAAGGAAAACAGCGGACTCTCAAGGGCGTGAACGGCTGAAACGCGCGTCCCGAATTGCGGTCCTGGCCTTGCGGGGGTGGGGGAAAGGCTCCCTCAGCATAGATCGGCGGGGGTAAAAATCAACGCCTATCGGCGGCGCCCGGCCCGGCGATTCAGGGCCTCCGCCCGGGACCGCGAGCCTCATTGCTTCAGCTTATACCCTGTCCTGAATATGCCCCCGATCGCCGCCAGGCATATGCCCATGAAGCCCAGGGTCATGCCCACGCTCAGACCGATATTCACATCGGACACGCCGTAGAAACTCCAGCGGAAACCGCTGACGAGGTAGACGACGGGATTGAACAGGGAGATTTTCTGCCAGAGCGGCGGCAGCATGTTGATGGAATAAAACGCGCCCCCCAAAAAAGTCAGCGGCGTCACCACCATGGTGGGTATGACCTGAAGTTTTTCCCAGGAATCGGCCCAGATACCGATGATGAAGCCGAATAGGCAGAAGGTCACGGCGGTGAGCAGCAGGAATGCCAGCATCCACCACGGGTGGGCGATCTCGTAGGGCACGAACACGCGGGCCGTGGCGAGGATCAAGATGCCCAACATCATGGACTTGGTGGCGGCGGCGCCGACATAGCCGAGCACGGCCTCGGCGAAAGACACCGGCGCCGAAAGCAGTTCGTAGATCGTGCCCGACCATTTCGGCAGATAAATCCCGAAGGAGGCATTGGAAATACTCTCGGACAGCACGGTGAGCATGACCAGGCCGGGGATGATGTAGGCGCCATAGTCCACGCCGTCGATGGCGCCCATACGCGCGCCGATGGCCGTTCCGAACACCAGGAAATACAGGGAGGTGGACAGGACCGGCGAGGCGATGCTCTGCATCAGGGTGCGGAAGGTACGGGCCATCTCGAAGCGGTAGATGGCGCGCACGGCGTGGAGATTCAGGCTCATGCGGTTTCCCTCCCGCGCGGGCCGCGCACCAGGCTGACGAAGATTTCCTCCAGGGAGCTCTCGCTGGAATTCAGGTCCTTGAAGTCGATGCCCTGCTCGTTGAGCCGGCGCAACAGGCCGGCGATGCCCGTAGCCTCGGCCTGGGTATCGTAGGTGTAAATCAGGGCATTGCCCTCATCGGCGAGTTCCAGCGGCAGGCCGCTCAGGCCCGGCGGCAGCTGGCTAAGCGGGCCTTGCAGATGCAGGGTCAGCTGTTTCTTACCCAGCTTACGCATCAGCGTCGCCTTGTCCTCGACGACGACGAGCTCGCCGTGGTTGATGACGCCGATACGGTCGGCCATGTCCTCGGCCTCCTCGATGTAATGGGTGGTGAGGATAATGGTGACGCCGTGTTCGCGTAGCTCGCGCACCAGCTGCCACATCTCGTGGCGCAGCTCCACGTCGACGCCGGCCGTGGGCTCGTCGAGAAAGAGGACTTGCGGCTCGTGGGCCAGGGCCTTGGCGATCAGGACGCGCCGCTTCATGCCGCCGGACAGGGTCATGATGCGCGCGTCTTTCTTGTCCCAGAGCGAGAGGCTGCGCAGCACGCGCTCTAAATGGACCGGATCCGGCGCCTTGCCGAACAGGCCCCGGCTAAAGCTCACCGTGGCCCAGACGCTCTCGAAGGCGTCGGTATGCAGCTCCTGGGGCACCAGGCCGATGGCGGCGCGGGCGGCGCGGAAGTCCGTACCGATGTCGTGGCCGGCGACGCGCACGCTGCCGGCGCTGGCGGTGACGATGCCGCAGACGATGCTGATTAGGGTGGTTTTCCCGGCGCCATTGGGGCCCAGTAGGGCGAAGATCTCGCCCCGGCGGATCTCGAGATCGACGGCCTTGAGGGCCTGATGGCCATTGGCATAGGTCTTGGTCAGGCCGGCGATGGCGACGACCGTCTCGGCGGCAATAATAGGCTGCATGGCTTTCTCCGGCTGGACGCCGCCCAGTATGCCGCCGGGTCCGCCCAGAGCCTATCCGGCGGCGGCGGATTTTGGTAAGCAAACATTTGCCAGCGCGCACTCGCCCCGCTACAGTCCAAGCCTTTCCGGCGGCGCCGCGGCGCGGATTCTGGAGGGTAGGCCCGGTGAAGTTCTGGTTGCTGCAAGGCCTGGGTTGGTCCTTGTTCCTGCTCCTGCAACTGCTGGTACGCGCCGAGGACGGCAACGCCTGGACGGCGGCGAGCGGGCTGTACGCGCTCAGCCTCACGGCCCTCGGCCTGCTGGCCAGCCTGGGCCTGCGCGCCCTGTTCCGCCGTCTGGGTGCGGATTTGCGCGGCGAGTGGACTTGGCTGGGCACGGTGCTCGCCGCCAGCCTGTCGGCGGCCCTGCTCGCCGACGGCCTGCACCTGGGCTTCCTGCATGGCCTCGCCGCCCTGGATGGCGGCTACCAGGCCCTGGCCGACGATCAGCCCTTCGGCGGCCGGACCCCGCTGGTTTTCCTCGCCCTATTGGCCTGGAGTTTTCTCTACCTGGGCTTGAGCCGCCAGGAGCATTACCTACGCGCGCAGCACGAGCGTCAGAGCCTGAGCCTCGCCTTGCAGGAGGCTCAGCTCCAGGCCTTGCTCGCCCAGCTCAATCCCCATTTCATGTTCAACACCCTCAATAATATCCGCGCCCTGATCCTCAAGGACCCCGAGGCGGCACGCGGCATGCTCGGCCGCTTCGCCGAGATCCTGCGCTACCAGCTGGACGATGCGGCCCAGATCCTAGTCAGCGTCGAGGACGAGATGGGCGTGGTGCGGGATTATCTGAGCCTCGTGGGCCTGCAACTCGGCAAGCGCCTGCGGTATGAGGAAGAAGTGGCCCCGGAGGCCCTGGGCTGGCGCATTCCGCGTCTGTCGGTGCAGCTGTTGGTGGAAAATGCCGTGAAGCATGGCTTGAGCCGCAGGCCCGGCCCCGGCCTGCTGGCCCTGCGGATCGCGGTGGATGAGCAAGGGCTGAGCATCGCCCTGCGCAACTCCGGCGAGCTGGCCGAGGCGCCTCCGGGAACCCGTAGCGGCATCGGTCTGAACAACTTGCGCCAGCGCCTGGCCCTGGCCTTTGGCCAGTCGGCGGAGTTTTCGCTACGCCAGGACGGCGACGGCGTGCTCGCCCGCCTGCACATCAGAAACACATAAGGAAAGAGGCATGATCAAGGCGCTAATCGTGGAGGACTCGGAGCTGGCCCGTTTCGAATTGGTGCACCAGCTCAAGGCCCATGGCCAGATCCAGCTCTTGGGCGAAGCCGAGGACCTGGCCTCGGCGCGGGAGATGATTCACGCCCTGCAACCCGAGCTGGTCTTCCTGGATATCGATCTGCCGGGCGGCAATGCCTTCGCGCTGCTGAAAACCCTGGAGCACATGCCGCGCATCATCTTCACCACGGCCTATGATCATTACGCCCTGGAGGCCTTCGATTATCCGACCGTGGATTATCTGCTGAAGCCGATACAACCGGAGCGGCTCGCCAAGGCCCTGGCCAAGCTGGAGCCTAGAAGCGAGAGTCAGGAACCCAGCGGCGCGAGCGCGGAGCCCCTGTCCCTGGACAAACCCTTGTTCGTCAAGGACGGGGAGCGGACCTTCCTCGTGCGCTTGCGCGAGGTGCGGGTTATCGAGGCCATCGGCAATTATTCGCGCCTGCACGGCGCCGCGCACAGCCCCCTGCTGTATCGCTCCCTGAACAAGCTGGAAGAGCGCCTGGATGGGGACGTGTTCTTCCGCGCCAGCCGTCAGCATATCGTCAACCTGCACTACATCGACGGCGTCGAAACCGGGCTCAATGGCGGCTTGCTGCTGAAAATGCGCGACGGCGCGCACATCGAGGTGTCGCGCCGCCAGAGCCAGGAATTCAGGGAACGCTTCAGCCTTTGACGCGCGTTCCCGTGCTATCGCCCATCAGACGATCGTGCAGGATGGCCTGGGCATTGCCTTTTTCGTCCTTCTGGAAACTCAGGTAATTCACGCCCTCGTGAAAATAGTACCGGCCGTCCTTGGCGGCGATGAGTTCCAGGGCCGCGCCGCCGACGCGCTGAGACCAGAGTTTTCCATCCCGGCGGAAGATCTCGCGCAGAGTATCGCCGCCGAAATCGTAGCGACCCAACCAGGCGTCAGCGCCGTCCCGCTCGGCCGGCGTCTTGTCGTAGGGCCGGCCCGCGGCCAGGGCGGCCAGCTCCGTGCTCAATTCCGACGGGCTCAGGGCCTCGCTATTGGTCAATACGGTGACATACACCGACTGCTCGGGCAGGCTCAGGGTGTAGGACTGGAAGCCGTTGATGAAGCCGCTGTGCTCGCGGGTTTTCATACCCTGCAGTTCGGAGAGCATCCAGCCGAAGCCGTAGGGGACTTCCGCGCCGTCGGCGAGCCGAGTCTTGGTGAAGGCCTGATTTTGCCATTGAGCGGCAAGCAGGGTATTCCGGTTCAGGGCCAGGTCCCAGCGGTTCAGATCGTCCACGGTGCTGACCAGGGCGCCGGCGCCGGCCGGCTGGGTCATGCTGATGAACTCGGCATTGCTCAGACCGGATTCATCCTCTTGATAACCCCGCGCCCGATTCGGGATCAGGGCGGTGTGGCTACCAACCCGAGTGTGGCTCATACCGGCCGGCTGGAACAGCGCCGTGCGCAGGTAGTCGGCATAGGATTTTCCACTGGCTTTTTCCAGGATCTTGCTGAGCAGGATGTAATTGGAATTGCTGTAGCTGAAGCGCGTGCCCGGCGCGAATTCCAGGGCTTCGTCCTTGAAGAAGCCGATCAGGCGATCGAGGCTGGCCTCTTCCCGGCGCGCGGCCCGGGAGGCGGCGATGCGGCTGATGTTCTTCACGCCGGAAACGTGGTTGAGCAGCTGGCGCACCGTCACCCGCCCCATGGCCTCCGGCAGTTCCGGCAGCCAGCGGGCGATGGCTTCGTCCAGGCTCAGTTTGCCGGCCTCGGCCAGCTTGAGCACGGCGACGGCGGTGAACTGCTTCGTGCAGGAGGCGATGCTCAGCACCGACTCCGGCTGCATGGCGAGCCGGTTTTCCACGTCGGCGAGGCCATAGGCCCGGCGCAGGAGGATCTGCTCGCCCTTGCGCACCAGGACCACGCCGCCGGGGCCGGCATCGGGAAAGAAGCGCTCGGCGATTTGGGCCAGCGCCTCGGGGGTGTTAGCGGCCAGGGCGGCGCCCTGGGGGACGAGACCGGCGGCGACGACGCAAAGCAGGCTCAGGGGGAAAAGGCGGCGGGACATGATGAACTCCGGTTGATGGGCTGAGGAGTGCAGTCTGCCCGGCATCGCCCAGTCTCGCCGGCGGCCCAGGATGAGCGGTCGATTTTGACCACGAGCGGTATTTCCGCGCCCGGCGCGGCTTGTTATCCGCAGCGCCGGGCGCTTTAATGAGCGTTCATGCCGCAGGAACGCCTATGCACACCCTCTACCCCGAGATCCAGCCTTATGCCGTCCATCGCCTGGCGGTGGATGCGCCTCACCAGCTGTACATCGAGGAATGCGGCGATCCGGACGGGGTGCCGGTGGTGTTCCTGCATGGCGGGCCCGGCGGCGGCCTGTCGCCGGAGCACCGGCGCTTCTTCGATCCCACGGTCTACCGCATCGTGCTCTTCGATCAGCGCGGCTCGGGCCAGTCCACGCCCCATGCGGAGCTGGAGGGCAATACCACCCAGGCCCTGGTCGCCGATATCGAGCGCATCCGCGAGTTCCTGGGCATCAAGCGCTGGGTCGTGTTCGGCGGCTCCTGGGGCTCGACCCTCGCCCTGGCCTATGCCCAGGCCCATGCCGAGCGGGTCATGGGCCTCATCCTGCGCGGCATCTTCCTGATGCGCGACAGCGAGATCCGCTGGTTCTATCAACATGGCGCGAGTCTCGTGTACCCGGATTACTGGGAGGATTTCCTCAGGCCCATACCGGAGGCGGAGCGGGACGATCTGCTCATGGCCTACCACCGCCGCCTGACCGGCGGCAACGAGCTGGCCCGGCTCACGGCCGCCAAGGCCTGGTCGCTGTGGGAGGGGCGCTGTTTCAAGCTGCACTGCGACCCACGGGACGAGATCGCCATGCAGGACGCCCACACGGCCCTGGCCATGGCGCGCATCGAGAACCATTATTTCGTCAACAAGGGCTTTTTGCGGCCCAATCAGCTACTGGAGGACATGGCCAAAATCCAGCATATCCCCGGCATCATCGTCCATGGCCGCTACGATCTGATCTGCCCGCTGGAGAATGCCTGGACCCTGCACCAGGCCTGGCCGGGCTCGGAGCTGCAGATCGTGCCGGCGGCCAGCCATTCCGCCTTCGAGCCGGGCATCACCGCCGCCCTGGTGCGAGCCACGATGAGCATCCTGCGCCGGATCTGACGTGAGCCAAGCGATCCCCCCGACCCTACCGGCCATGGACTATCAAGACGGCATCTTCGCCGTGCACTTCGTGCCCCATGCGCGCCTGACCGTGGACCTGCTCAAGCAAGTCCATGCCCGGCGCCTGGAGGCGGATGCGCGCCCGCATCTGCTCATGGTCTGCGGCGAGGGCTCGCCTAGCACCAGCCGCGAGGTGGAGGACTATATGTCCAGCCAGGAGGTGGTTTCCCTGACCCGCGCCCTGGCCCTGGTCACCCGCTCCTTCCTGGCCGTCCACTTGGCCAAGATGCTGCTCTGGTACCGGCCCCCGCCCTACCCCACCCGCTTGTTCGACGACGAGGCCGAGGCCCGCGCCTGGCTGGTGAGCGTCAGGGATGCCGAGAGCCCATGAAAGCCCTGTTGCAGCGCGTCGCCCATGCCTCGGTGGTCGTGGACGGCGAAATCCTGGCCGCCATCGGCCCCGGCCTCCTGGTCTTTCTCGCCGTGGAGCGCGGCGATACGGAGGCACAGGCCCGGCGCCTGGTGGAGCGCGTGCTCGGCTACCGGGTGTTCTGCGACGCGGCGGGCAAGATGAACGACTCCCTGACCGACACCGGCGGCGGCCTCCTGGTGATCTCCCAATTCACCCTGGCCGCCGACACCAAGAAGGGCATGCGCCCCAGCTTCACGCCCGCCGCGCCGCCCGAGGACGGCGAGCGGCTCTACGAGGTCTTCCTGGCGGAGGCACGCCGCCGGCATGGGGCGGTCGGCGCCGGACGCTTCGGCGCCGATATGAAGGTGTCCCTGCTCAACGACGGACCGGTGACGATCTGGCTGGAGTGCGCGCCGGACCTGGAATAAGACGAACCGCCAAGGCGCAAAGGCGCAGAGTAAAAACCAACCGTCGTCCCCGCCTTCGCGGGTATGACGGGCTATTAACAGTCTTCCCCTTCGTCCCCTCTTCATTCACTCTCTTCACGCCTTGGCGTCCTCCGCGCCTTGGCGGTTAAATCTCTTGCGGCAAGGCCACGGACTTCACCACCGCCGGCGTGCTCGCCGCGCCGAACTTGCGCCGGTAGTGGCGGCTGGCCAGGATGATGGCGGGCACGCCGATCACCGTGGGCGCCAGCCAGGGAACCAGCTGCCAGCTGCCGGTGAAGAGCTGGCCGATGACGCGGCTGGCGCCGAACACGAAGAAGGCGGAATGGGCGGCGATGCCGCAGGTGATGAGCATGGACAGATGCTCGATCCACCATTCGCGGCTGGACAGCTGGGCCTTGAAGCAATAGCGCAGGGTGTTGAAGGCACTGAACAGGCCGATGCCGCCGAAGACCTGCATCAGGGTGTGCTGATAGCGCCAGCCGACGAGGACGGCGACCAGGCTGGCCAGGGCCATGGAGCCCTGCAGGGCCAGATGGGCCGGCCGGCGCAGCAGGGCGCGGTCCTGCTTGGCGCGCAGCACCAGGACGCCATGGCGCAGATTGGCGAGCAGCAGCAGGGACAGCACGCCCAGGAAGCCGCCGGCCAGGCGCACCTGCAGATAGGCGCGCTCCGGGTGGGCCAGCGGCTGGACTTCGCGGGCCAGACGCAGCATGGGCTCATAAAGCCACCAGCTGCTCATGGCGAGGCCGGTCAGGCCGGCGGCGGTCATGCCCCAGACGAACCAGGTCCCGGTCTGCTTGTGGCGGGGACTGCCCTTGCGAAACGCCACCGGCAGCCAGAAGGTGATGAGGCCGGCCGCGCCGCCCAGGATGTGCAGGATCCAGAACGACTGGTACAGGAAATTCGTGTCGTAGATAAAGCTCATGATGTGCTCCTTGCGGACCCGGATGGGGTCCATGGAGCTGAGCCTAGGCCCCTGCGACCGACCGCCCCAGTGCCACAGGTCACGGCGAGTGACCATGACTTTTGGCCTATGGCGGGGGCGGGAGGGCATGCCATACTGCCGCCATGACCGAGAGCGCCCACCCTCCCCACCAGCCGCCCGCCCGCCTGTATCTGCTGCAGGCCGTGGGCATCCTGGCCTGGGGCCTGGTGGCCTGGAGTCTGTGGCAGCTCCCTGGCACGCGTCTCCCCAGCGTCCTGCTCTGCGCTCTGTTCCTGGCCGGCTTCCTGGTCGGCAGCTATCCGGGCCTCTTTCCCCGCCACGACCACCGCCTGCGCCTGGCCGGCCTGGGTCTTCAGGGCCTCGCCGCCCTCGCCCTCCTGCCCCTTGGCGACAACGGCCTGGTGAGCATCCTCGCCATCATCGCCGTGTCGCAGATGCCCTGGTTCTTCTCCCTGCGCGCCTGCGTGGTGACCGTCGTCGCGTATTTCCTGTTGCACTACCTGGCCGCGCGGCTCTACTGGCAGAGCAGCGATCCGCTCGTCACCAGCCTCATCTACCTGAGTTTCATGCTCTTCGCCCTATTCGCGACCCATGGCGCCGCCCGCGAGCAGGAGGGCCGCGAGGCCTTGAGCCTGCTCAATAGCGAGTTGAAGGCCACCCAACATCTGCTCGCCGACAGCGCGGCCCAGGGCGAACGCCTGCGCATCGCCAGGGATCTGCACGACACCCTGGGCCATCACCTGACCGCCCTCTCCATCCAGCTGGAGATCGCCAGCCGATTGTCCGAGGGCGAGGCCAGGGCACAGGTCGACAAGGCCCGGCAGCTGGCCAAGCTGCTGCTCGCCGATGTGCGCGAGACGGTCAGCGAGCTGCGCGAGGAAGGCGGCATCGACCTGGGCGCGGCCCTGCGCGCCCTGGTGGCCGACGCGCCGCGCCTAGCCATACACCTGGAACTGCCCGAGGCCCTGAGCCTGGACGATGCCCAGGCCGCCGAGACCCTGTTGCGCGCCGCCCAGGAGATCATCACCAATGCCCTGCGCCATGGCGATGCCAGCCGCCTGGATCTGATCCTGGAACGGCAGGGTGCGGAGCTCGTGCTCAAGGCCAGTGACAACGGCCGGGGCGCCAAGGGAGGCGAGTTCCGGGAAGGCAATGGCCTGCGCGGCCTGCGCGAGCGGCTGGGCGCCCTGGGCGGCAGCCTGGCCATCGACGGGACGGACGGTTTCCGCCTGCGCCTGAACCTGCCGGAGCGCCGGGCATGAGCCGCATCAAGGCCAATCCAATAAAAGTGTTCTTAGCCGACGATCAGACCCTGGTGCGCGAGGGCATCAAGACCCTGTTGTCCCTCTCCGATCGGATCGACGTGGTCGGCGAGGCCGGCGACGGTCGTGAAGCCGTGGCGCGCATCCCCGGCAGCGGCGCCGAGGTCGTGCTCATGGACATCCGCATGCCCGTCCTCTCCGGCCTGGACGCCATCGCCGCCCTGCGCGCCGCCGGCAGCCTGCCGCCCACCCTGATCCTCACCACCTTCGACGACCACGAGCTGGTGCTGCAGGGCCTCGCCGCCGGGGCGCGCGGCTACCTGCTCAAGGACGTGTCCCTGGACCAGCTGGTGGAGGCCATCGAGACCGTCAAGACCGGCGGCAGCCTGGTCCAGCCCAGCCTGACCCTGCGCATCGTCCAGCAGCTGGCCAACCCCACGCCCGCCACCGCCCCGGCCGCCCCCGACGCCCTGTCGGAGCGGGAGACCGAGATCCTGCGCCTGCTCTCCGGCGGCTATGCCAACAAGGAAATCGCCCGCGCCCTGGAACTGGCCGAGGGCACGGTGAAGAACCACGTATCCAATATCCTCGCCAAGCTGGGAGTGCGCGACCGGACGCGGGCGGTGTTGAAGGCTATCGATCAGGGCTTGATTTAAATCGCCGCGCCTCGCCGAACCGCCTAGTTGTTCACACCTATCCTGCCAGTGGGTTCACATCCTGGCGGCCAGGGCATAGGCTATGCTCTCCATCTCCCGCGCAACGAGCCGACGCATGAACCGCCGCCTAGCCTTCAGCAGCATCGCCCTTGTTGTCCTACTCCTCGGAGCCAACATGATCCCAGGTACGGTTTTCGGTAAACCCTTTTGCCTATTTTCCGAAGTCAATGGCCGACTACTGCTTAATGGTCAGCCGGCCGCCGGGGCTACCGTCGAGCGCGAGTACTACTGGCGTTGGGGCGAAAAGAACTATAAAGACACCGTTGTCGCCGACAGCGACGGCCGGTTTCATTTCCCGGTTGCCACAGGGCGCACGCTGTTCGGCATGCTGATGATCCATCAGCCGGTCATCGAGCAGAAGATGAAGGTCGATCATCAGGGAAAAAGCTACGACATCTGGGAATTCATGAAAATGGATTACGATTTCGACAGCGAGCTGGCCAGAGCCGGTCGTTCAAAACGCCCGCTGCGCCTCGTCTGCCGCCTGGAACAGGACATGCGCGTGAATCTTGATCTCGGTCCGAGCAGCCGCTGCGATTTCGAATAACCTCATCCCCGATTGAGCATGGAAGCCCTATGAATCCCCTCAGCCCCCGCGAGTCGTCACGCTTCGCCGAACACGTCTACTATGTCCGGGAACAACCGGATATGCTTGCGGCCCAACGAGAGGCCGCTGGCATGCGCATCGGCGATTTGTTCGATATCGGCATGGGCAAGCGCGTCACCGGGACCAGCGGGCCGCTGGTGCTGAAACAGGAGAGCGGTTTCGGCTATCTCGCCGAAGGCAAGGGGGGCCGCAGCGGAGAAACCATCCTGGTCTTGCGCGGCACGGACACGGCGCGCGATTGGCTGACCGACGGCAATATCGGCTTGGCGCGCGGCCCCAGCGCCTGGCCGGTGCATGCGGGATTCAACGACACCTTCAATTCCCTGCGCGGACAAATCGACCAGTATTTGCGCGGCAAGAATCCCAGCGCCATCCACTGCATAGGCCATAGCCTGGGCGGCGCCTTGGCGACCCTGGCCGCCGATTATTTAAGCGAATTGAGTGTCGCCAAGATCCAGCTCTATACCTTCGGCTCGCCGCGGGTCGGCGTGACCGGATTCGCCCGGCATTTAAGCGAGAAACTAGGGCAAGAAGGCGTCAATCGGGTCTTTCACACCGCCGATCCGGTCGGCATGATCCCGATCTTCCCCTATGCGCACACGCCGCTGCTCTCCCCGGTCTGCCCCCTTCCCTGGGAAGGATTTTGTATTTCTCCCGGCGCGCATTCCATCGGCCGTTACAGCGATGTGCTGAGCAAGGCCGAGAGTTGGCGTCCCCTGCGCCGCCAGCCCGATCCTACGGGCCTGGAGGCCGAGGTCAGGCAGTGGCTGGATGCCGCCAACGGCAATGTGCTGATGCTCTCCGCCACGGTATTCCAGATGATCAACAAGGCCCTGTTCTGGCTGTTGAAAAGATCCCTGAATATCGTCGTCGGCAGCGCACTGACCGGCGCGGTGACCCTGCTCGACAAGCTTGCCTGGCTGCTCAGCCAGGGCGCCGCCGCCTGCGGCGAGGTTGCCGCCTATTTGCGGGAACTGGTGCAACGCATCCTGCGCTTCCTGGGCCGGCCGCTGCAGGCCGGAGTGAGTCTGAGCGTCGCCTTCCTGCGTTGGGTCCTGGACACCCTGCTCTGCACGATTTACGGCATAGCCCACCGCGCCATCCACCGACCTTTCCTCTAAACGGCCATTTTGCATCGCGTGCTCGTCTCATGGGTTCGCGTGGCTGCGCCATCCCGTGAGCAAGCTATGCATGAATCGGGACCCGGCAACCCGGGTCTTCCTGCGGCAATTGCTGCGCCGCAAAACCCCCTAGACCATAAAGCCAATAAACAATATTCATAATCGGTATAAATCCCGACGCGGGCATGTGCTATTCCTCTGATCGGTCATCTGACCTGTGACCTCTTACCTTTGCCCACCGCCATCCACGCGCGAGGCAGAAGCTAGGCGGTCGCCACAAGGAGCGTTAACGCATGGACAGCCGGCCTCGCCGGTCTGTCGTACGCCGAAGTCCCGTCCGGGACGGAAGCAACCGGAAGGCCCCCGACAACGAAACCAAGACGAGGGGCAATACACAATGAAACTCACGAAGAAAAGCGCGGCACTCGCGCTGACGGGCATGCTCATGCCGCTTTTTGCCGGAACCGCTCAGGCCGCCGTCACCGGCGTCGCCTTTGTGCACGGCACGGGCGATCACAGGGGCGATGCGGTGGACTACTGGGGTCAGGATTTCATCGACTCCGTGCGCTCCGGCCTGCCGAACTCCGGCAACTACACGGTGATCCGCTGCGATTTCTCGCAGTACATGTGGGATAGCGGGGCCTCCGGCTGCCTGGCCCAACAGCTCACCGACTTCATCAACACCAAGGGCATCACCGATCTGGTGGTGCAGACCCATTCCAACGGCGGCAATGTCATGCGCTGGATCCTGTCCAACCCGACTTGGGACAGCCGCTACCCCAACATCATCGCCAAGATCCGCTGGGTCAATGCCCTGGCGCCTTCGTCCCTGGGCACGCCGCTGGCCGACGCGACCATGAACGGCACGATCTTCGAGCAGTCCCTGGGCTGGCTGCTGGGCTACAAGTCCGATGCCGTGCGCCAGCAGCAACAGTCCTGGATGGCCAGCTACAACGCCAACAACCTCTACGGGACCGGCGGCCGGCCGGCCCTGCCGAAAGGCTTCTGGAACGTGGTGGGCACGGACGTGGAGACCGCGATCTGGGACGGCGACTCCTATTGCGGCGGCTATCACTTGAACCTGGGCCTGGAGATCACCCAGGCCTGGCTGGACTCCTGCTCCGACGGCTTCCTGAACTGCTCCTCCCAGAGCGGCGCGGGCACGACCTGGTTCAGCGACAAGAGCCGCATGGCCGGCGGCGAGCCCCTGTCCCACAACCAGAGCCGCAAGAAGTGTTTCGGCCTGGACACCATCCTGCGCGACGATCTCTAAGGAGCGAGAGCCATGAAACACCTACTGAATACCCTAAGCCTCGGCCTGATGCTCCTGCCTGGCCTCGCGCTCTCCGACACGCGCAGCCTGAGCCTGCCCGAGGGCAATGATTTGGCCGCCGAGCTGCGCGGCGACGTGGCCATGCCCCTGCTCAACGACGAGCGCGCGCCCCTGAGCATGAGCTGGGCGCTGCCGCCCGACCAGGACCTGCAAGCCCCGGCCCCGGCGAAGGCCGAGAGCCGCGGCTATTGGCTGGAAACCACGGGCGAAGCCCTGAACCGGGGCCTGAACCTGGCCACCAGCGCGCCCGGCGCCCTGCTGCGCATCAATGCCCTGGCGGCGCCGGGCGAGCGGGCCAGCCCCGAGTCGCTCCTGGTCGACCCGGCGCGGCTGGAACTGCTGGTGGGCCAGACCCGCTATCAGGGCCGCGAGGCCTTCGCCCTGGCGGCGCGGGGCGAGGTCGATGCCGACAGCCTGATCCTGGCCGGCGCCAGCGCGATGCGCATCAACCCGGCGCGAGGCTTCGGGCCTTTCCAGCTGCGCAGCCGCGAGCCCCTGCCGGCGGCGCGGCGCTACCTGGTGCAGGTCCATGAGCCGGCTAGCCGGTTGGTGCTCCGCGCCCAGGCCGGCAGCGATGCCTATGTGCATGGCCAGACCCTGAGCCTCTCCGCCGAGCTCAGCCAGGATGCCAAGACCCTGGCGGCCAAGAGCGCGCAGGGCGCCCTGCTGGCCCCGGACGGGCGGCGCTTCGATCTCAAGCTGGAGCGCGACGCCGCCGGCCGCTGGCAGGCCAAGCTGCCCTTGGGCATGAGCGCGGCGAGCGCGCCCGGTCTCTGGGAGCTGGAGCTGCGCACCACGGGCCTGGTGCCGCGCACCCTGCGCAGCGCCGTGGCCATCGCCAGCCCGACGGCCCGGCTCGGCAAGGAACTGCGCCTGAGTTCCGCCGCTGCGGGCGAGCCCTGGCGCTTGAGCGTACCGGTGCGTACCGCCCTGCCCGGCCGCTACGAGCTCACCGCCCTGGTCTATGGCCAGGACGCGGCCGGTCAGTGGCGGCCGGCGGCCCTGAGCAGCAGCGCCGCCTGGCTGGAGGGCCGGGGCGAGCTCGTGCTCAAGCTGGAACCGTCGGTACTGCAGCAGAATGGCCTGCGCCCGCCCTATGCCTTGCGCGAGCTGCGCCTGACCGACCAGAGCCGCCTGGGCCTGGTGCAGCGCCAGCACCTGGACCTGAAGCTCGAGCAGTAAGACCCCAAGGGCATCGGGCCGCGATCCGCCCGATGCCCTGTCATACATTGCTTTTTGGCCGTCATAAATAGACTCTGGCCAAGCAAGCATCCTTTTGACTGGTAAGGACTTTAGGTCTTTGCTAAGTTTGTCCCGAGGCCGAAACCCCGCCGTGGCATAACAAGAACGACAGCATAACGGAGTTGCTGGCCATGTTGCTCTCGGCTACCTTCGAACGACTCCCGGTCCTGACCCAGGGCTTCGACCTCCGTCGCGGCTTGGCCGTGTGCGCCTTCCTGTTGTTCTACTTGTGCCTGGACGCCCTGGGGCACCGCGTCGCCGCCAGCGCCGGCCTGGTCTGGCACTCCCCCGCCGCCGGTCTGGGCTTGGGCCTGCTCCTGCTCTACGGTCCGCGCTACTGGCCTCTGGCGGTGGGCGCCGGCCTCTTGAGCACGGCCCTGATCCACGGCTCCACCTCGCCCGCCACCTGGCTGCAAGTCCCCCTGTCCAGCCTGATCTATGCCGGCTATGCCCAGCTCCTGGCCCGGACCAACGGTCTGCCCCATTTCGACTCCACGCCCCAGGTGGGCCGCTTCCTGCTGGAGCTGCCCCTGGCCGCCATGGGCCCCGCCCTGATCGGCCTGGTCCTGCATATGCAGGGCGCCGACCCGCGCCTCCTGCAATACACCCTGCGCCTCTGGCTGGGCGAGATGGCCAGCCTGGTGGTGCTCACTCCGGCCTTTTTGTTGTTGGCGCCGCGCCTGAACCTGGCCAGCCTGGCCTGGCCGCGCCCCAGCCTGGGCCGGCAGAACTGGTACCTGGCCAGCCTGGTGGGCGCCGTGCTCCTGGTGGGCATGGCCCTCAATCCCGAGCTCAAGAACCCGGCCTGGCAGGTCAGCCTGGTGGCCCTGGTGCTGTTCCTGAGCACGGTGGGCTCCGGCCTGATGGCCGGCGTGACCGGCACCGCCGCCGCCACGGGCCTCTTGGCCCTGGTATTGATGTTCCTGGTGGAGCTGGGCGGCTGGCAGAGCGTCGCCCCGCAATTCCTGGTCCTGTGCCTGACCCAGGGCGTGGCCGGCCTGCTCTATGGCGTGGCCCTGACCGGCTTTCGCGAGCTGCATGCCGAATTGGAGCAGACCGTGGCCGAGCGCACCGACGAGGCCCATCGCCGCGAGCTGAGCTTCCGCGTCCTGGCCGAGGGCTCGGCCGACGTCATCGCCCTGTATACCCAACACCGCCGCCTGCTCTACCTGAGCCCGGCGGTGCGCGAGCTCTGCGGCTATGCGGTGGAGGACATCCGCAGCTCCCTGCGCTTCCGCAAGAGCCTGGTGCACCCGGACGACTGGCCGCGCATCACCAGCCTGTTCCAAGCCCTGGCCCATGGCGAGCCGGTGTATGCCGCCCAATACCGGATCCGCCACCGGCGCGGCGATTGGATCTGGCTGGAGAGCCGGGCGCGCATCGCCGGCAGCGAGAGCCTGAACGAGCCGCACCTGGTGATCTCCACCCGCGACATCAGTTCCAACAAGGAGGCCGAGGATCATTGGCGCAGCCTGGCCCACCAGGACGCCCTGACTGGTTGTTTGAACCGACGCGGCTTCGAGGAATTCGCCCTGGAGGAGCTGTGGCGCGCCCACCGCTACCAGCGGCCCCTGTCCCTGCTCATGCTGGACATCGATCACTTCAAGCGGATCAACGACCAACACGGCCACGATGTGGGCGACGCCGTGCTCAAGCATTTCGCCGAGCAGATCCAGGAACGCTGCCGGCGCAGCGAACGCTTCGCCCGGCTAGGGGGCGAGGAATTCGCCATCCTGATGCCGGAAAGCAGCGCGGCCTCGGCCCAGGAGTTCGGCGAGCGCATCCGTCAGCTCATCGCCGACACACCGTATCTGCATGTCAATGGCGCCATCGACTTCACGGTCAGCTTAGGGCTAGCGGAACTGCGCGCCGACGACGATCTGGACCGCCTGAAGAAGCGCGCCGACGTGGCGCTGTATCTGGCCAAGGCCGAGGGGCGCAACCGTCTGCTCAAGGCCGACTAAGACCGGCGGACTTTCCCGTGGCAGCCGCCCGCGCCGGCTCGGCCAGGCGTTGTTCCGCCGGACGCCTGGCCAGCGCGAACCAATGCCGCCCCGTCTCGTCCAGCCATTCCTCGTAATAGGCTTGCATGGCCTTGGCGACGCCGGGACGCGCCAACAGGGCATCCACCGCCGCGATAACGGCCTCGCCCCGGGGCGAGCGGGCGCAGGCCACGTGGCCGGTCTGCAAGTCGGGCTCCTCGGCGATGGGCAGCCAGATCAAGTCCTCGCGCAGGGGCTTTCCGCCCGGCCCCGGCTCATTGAGCAGGGTCAGCTCGAAGGAATAGGCCAGGGCGGCGTCTATGCCCCGGTTCAGGGCCAGCATGCGCAGCACGATGGGCGAGGCCGACAAGGAGGCGATGGGCACTAGCTGCGCCTCGTGCCTGCCCAGGATCACGTCCAGCGAGCCCAGGGCGCGGGACTTGGCCAGGCCGATCCGGCGCGAGCTCTGCTCCAGCAAGGGTTCTAGGCGCACCCGCCCCTCGGCGTCCAGGAAGGCTTGCAGGCCCGGCAGCTCGGCGCGGCGCAGCACCAGGCCCAGGGGCAGATAGGTCAGCAAGGGCGCGGAGTAGCGGTAGCGGCGTTCCCGCTCGGCGGTCTTGCCTAGGCCCAGGGCGCAGGCCTCGGGCACCACGTTCAGATCGCGTAGGATGCGTGCCGGCGAGGCGCTCAACTGGCGATGCTCAAAGCCGGCCAGCTCGCCCAGGATGTACTGGGCGTAGAAGCGATCGTAATAACCCCGGCCGCGCAGCTCGCCCTTGAGAATGAAGGCCGGCGGGAAATCCGCCGCATACCAGCGGACGCTGGGCACGAGTTCGGGTGCTGGTGCAGATTCGGGTGCGGGCTCGGCCACGGCCGGCGCGGCGAGCAGCCAGGCCGCCAGGAGCCATCCCATTGCCATGCCGTAGCGGCGCCACGCCTCGTTCATGCCTCGTCCTTGCTCTTACCGCCGTCCCAGTCCTGCTTGTACCGGCCCGGCTCAGCTCGGGTCAAGCGCCGGCAGGTCCGGCTCGGTCTCGGCATCCGCCCGGGCCTCGGCCAGGGCCAGGGACTTCTTGGCCTTGGCGCCCAGTTTCTTGAGGGCATCGACGCGGTTCACCAGGTTGCCCGTGCCGGTGGACAGGCGGTTGTAGGCCGTGTCATAGGCCTTCTGGGCCTGGCCCAGGCGCTCGCCGACCTCGTCCAGGGCCTTGACGAAATCGGCGAATTTGTCGTGCAACTTGCCGGCTTCCTCGGCGATCTTGAGGGCATTCTGGTTCTGGTACTCGGTGCGCCAGGTGTTGTGTATGGTGCGCAGGGTGGCCAGGAGCGTCGAGGGGCAGACCACCACGATGTTCTTGTCGAAGGCATCGCGGAACAGCTCCCGGTCGTGCTCCACGGCGGTGATGAAGGCCGCTTCCACGGGCACGAACAAGAGCACGAAATCCAGGGAACGCACGCCGGGAAGGCTGTCGTAGCTCTTGGCCGACAGGCCCTTCAGATGGGCGCGCAGGGAGGCGATATGGGCCTTGAGGCCGGCGGCCCGCTCGGCGTCGTCGGCCGCCGAGCAATAACGCTCGTAGTCCAGCAAGGACACCTTGGAGTCGATGATCACGTCCTTGCCGCCCGGCAGGCGCAGGATCACGTCCGGCTGCAGGCGCCGGCCCTCCTCGTCGCTCAGGGACACCTGGGTCTCGTATTCGCGGCCCTTCATCAGGCCCGACTCCTCCAGGACCCGTTCCAGGATCACCTCGCCCCAGTTGCCCTGGGTCTTGGTCTCGCCCTTCAGGGCCCGGGTCAGGTTCAGGGCGTCCTGGCCGATGCGCTCGTTCAGGCCCTTGAGATTGGCGATCTCGGTCATGAGCGAGGAGCGCGCCTCGCTGTCCTTCACGTGCACGTCGTCCACCTTGCGGCGGAACTCGCCCAACTGCTCGCGCAAGGGGTTGAGCAGGGCGCCCAGCTGCTCCTTGCTCTGGGCCGAGAACTTCTCGCTCTTCTCCTCGAAGATACGCCTCGCCAGGCTCTCGAAATCCTGGGCCAGCTGCTGCTTGGCATCCAGGAGCAGGGCCAGCTTCTCCTCGGCCCTCAGCCGTTCCTCGGCGATACGGGTCTCCAGTTCGCGCACTTGCGCGGCGCGCTCCTGAGCCAGCCCGTTCAGCGCCTCCCGCTCCCGCTCCAGCTCCGGAACGCGCCTGGCCTCGGCCGCGTAGCCCGCCCGCTCGGCGGCGAGGCGCTGAGCCTCCTGGCGCGCGGCGGCCAGCTCGCCCTGCTGCTGGCGGGCCTGTTCAGCCAGGCGCTCCGCCTCGCGCCTCGCCTGTGCCTCTCCCTGGCCTAGCCGCTCCAGCTCCAGGGCCTGGGCGGCGGCCTGCAGATCCAGGGCGGCACGCCGACGGGCCGCGAACACCCAGGCCGCCAGGGCGAAGCCGAAGACCAGGCCCGCCGCCAGAAAAAGAGCCATCTGCGCCGAAAACACCATGTTCATCATCCGATTGTCAGCCATCTGGGGCGGGAGTATATCGGTAGGATGCCCACCGCAGGGAGTTTCGCCCATGGCCGTCGCGCTCTATTCCCACCCCGACTGCGCCCCGCACGCCATGGGCGCCGGCCACCCCGAGTGTCCGGAACGCCTGGCCGCCGCCCGGCGCGGCCTGGAGAAAGCCGGGCTGATGGCGCGGCTCGAGGAGCGGCTGGCCGAAGAAGCCCCCTGGGACTATCTGGCGCGGGGCCATGCCCCGGACTACCTGGCCTTGCTGCAAGCCCGCAGCCCGGCCCAGGGCCTCGCCGCCCTGGATGCCGACACCGCCATGAATCCCCATAGCCTGCACGCCGCGCTGCTCGCCGCCGGCGCCGTGAAACAGGCCGTGGAGGCGGTGCTGGCCGGCGAGTTCGAGCGCGCCTTCTGCCTGGTGCGCCCGCCGGGCCATCATGCCGAGCACGACCGCGCCATGGGCTTCTGCTTCCTGGGCAATATCGCCCTGGGCGCGATCCATGCCCTGGCGCTAGGCTGCGAGCGCGTCGCCCTCGTCGACTTCGACGTGCACCACGGCAATGGCAGCCAGGACCTCCTGGCAGCCGAGCCGCGCGCCCTGCTCTGCTCCAGCTTCCAACACCCGCTCTATCCCTACTCGGGCACGGGCGCGACGCCCGCCCATATCGTCAATGCAACTATGGCCGCCGGCGGCGGCGGCCGGGAACTGCGCGCCGTCTGGGAAGACCGCTTCCTGCCCGCCCTGGAGGCCCACCGCCCCCAGCTCATCCTGATCTCCGCCGGCTTCGATGCCCACCGCCGCGACCCCCTGGCCGGCATGGCCTGGGAGACCGAGGACTATGCCTGGCTCAGCCGGGAACTCGTCGCCCTGGCGCGGCGCCATGCCCAGGGCCGGCTGGTGTCCAGCCTGGAAGGCGGCTACGACTTTACGGCCCTGGAGGAAGGGGTGGCGGCTCATGTGGGAGCGATGCTGGAGGGGTGAGTGGCTGTCGTAGACGTTACGATTACAGACCCCGTTATTCGAGAGCCGGCCAGGGAGCAGCGGCTGCCCATCGCCGTGCAGATGCTCAAGATCCAGCCGTCGGTCGGGTCGTAGCCGCGCTCGGTGGTGAGGCCGTTGCCGAATTTCTCCTTGAGAACATTGCCGCAGGCGTCGACGGCGCAGCTCCCGGCCGGCAGTTCGCTCAAGGTCCCGGTCGCCGGGGGCTCGTCGACACTGCGCAGGCGGTAGCCGGTCACGGCGTCGTAGTCGCTGCGCAGGACGATCCGCCCGAGGAGCTGCCGGTGCACCTGGTCGGCCGCTACCTGGACATCAAGGCCTCGGGGCTTTTGTAATGTGTCCATTATTTCAGCTAATAACAAATTGTTATTAGCTTATCGCCCAGAGCATTTGCTTCTCGTTCAATTCCTCGTTAAAACTCGCCGACCCGGGGCTGTCTGAACGGGCAGAAGAGAGAACCGGCGCCAGCCGGCCTGTAAAAAAACAAACGAGAACATCCAGATGACCATCACCAAGACCGCGCTCGCCGTGGCCCTCGGCCTGTCCGCTTTCGCGGGCAGCGTCCAGGCCGCCGGCACCGATTTGTTCGCCACCACCGCCGCCAAGGCCGCCCGTTCCGCCAAGGACAACAGCCTGGTGCAGCAGGCCCAGACCGATGCCAAGGTGGAACGCCTGGCCGTCAAGAGCCTGAAGGGCGTCCTCAGCGCCAAGACCCGCGAACTCAACCTGAACCTGCTGCCCGGCGTCAACTTCAGCGCCACGCTCAAGGAAGCCAAGCACACCGCCGACGGCAGCCTGATCTGGGTCGGCAAGCCGGCCAGCGATCTGATCATGGCCAACGTGGTCGACGCCGGCGCCGACAGCGCCATCCTGGTGCAGCGCCAGGGCCGCATCACCGGCAACGTGGTCGTGGGCGGCCAGCTCTACACCATCCGCCCCCTGGCCAATGGCGAGCACATCGTCACCCAGGTCGACGAAAGCCGCTTCCCGCCGGAACACCCCAAGGAATACAGCGAGCAGGTCAGCTCGGCCCGCCTGCGCGACAGCCTGACCCAGGTCACCAGCAGCCGCGCCGCCGCCACGAGCAATGCCGTGGCCACGGCCACCAACACGGTCATGAAAGTCATGGTCAACTGGACCCAGGGCGCCGCCGCCCAGGTCACCGACATGACCGCCCTCATCAACCTGGCCATGACCGAGACCAACCAGGGTTATGCCAATTCCGGCATCGCCCTGACCGCCGAGCTGGCCCACAGCTCCGCCGTGACCTACACGGAATCCACCAGCATCAGCACCGACAAGGATCGCTATGCCGCCACCAACGACGGCTATATGGACGGCATCCACACCCTGCGCGACCAGTATGCCGCCGACATCGGCGTCCTGATCCTCAACAACTCCGAGGCCTGCGGCATCGCCAAGGCCATCGGCGCCACCGCCAGCACGGCCTTCGCCGTCGTCCACTACGACTGCGCCACCGGCTATTACAGCTTCGCCCACGAGATGGGCCACCTGCAGTCCGCCCGCCACGACCCGCTCAACGACCCGACCACCACGCCCTACGCCTACGGCCACGGCTACCAGGCCCCCAACAAGGCCTGGCGCACGGTCATGGGCTATAACTGCTCGCCGTCCTGCACGCGCATCAACTACTGGTCCAACCCGCTCAAGACCTATACCGACGGCCAGGCCATGGGCACCAGCAGCCAGAGCGACAATGCCCGCGTGCTGAACGCCACGGCGGCGACCGTGGCCGGCTTCCGCGGCGACGTGACCCCGCCGCCCCCGGGCACGACCTTCACCAACACCACCGACTACAACATCCCGGACAACAACACCACCGGCATCTCCAGCTCGGTGACCTCGACCCGTAGCGGCCAGTCCGGCACGGTCTCGGTGGCGGTCAATATCGTGCACCCCTACATCGGCGACCTGATCGTCGACCTGATCGCCCCCAGCGGCACGGTGTACAACCTGCACAACCGCTCGGGCGGCTCGGCCGACAACATCGTCAAGACCTACTCGGTCAATGCCGGCACCACCGCCAGCAACGGCGTGTGGAAGCTGCGCGCCAAGGACCGCGCGGCGGCCGATGTGGGCTATATCAACAGCTGGAGCATCACCTTCCCCTAAGGGTCGGCATGCCATCTGGCGAGGGCGGTTTTATGCCGCCCTTTTTTTGATCCCAAGACGTCGCATGCCGCTCAAATAAGCCATTCGGGGTGAGCCCTTCGACAGGCCCAGGGCAGGCCTCTCGAAGCATGAACGGCGTTGTAACTACGACGAAAATGGATGGAGTCCACGAACGTGGTGTAAATCCGGACGGGATGGCAGTGGCCATCCGCCATCGCGCTAATGAGCGGCAATAAGCGCGTCTGCGGGGGCAACTCATGCAGGGACCCGCCGAGCACGTCAGCGGTCAGGCGGCTGGCGGCCCATGCGGGGACTCTGCGGGAAGCTGAATGACCGCCAGTCCGACCTAGTCGAACGAGGATGACTCGGGCGGCAAGAACCCGCGCAGCCAGGCCACGGCCTCGTCCTCGGTGAGGAAGGCCTGGACGGGATAGGTCAGGGGCTTGCGGTACATGAGGAAGAGCTTGGCGGCCAGCTGGGCCACCAGGGAGCGGGTCACCAGGGCCGAGGCCAGGGTCAGCTTGGCCACGTCCGGGCTGCCTACATAGCGTTCGGCATCCGCATCGGCGCGCACCGCCCCCTCGCCGGTGATCAGCACCGGGCAGGCATGAGGCGTCAGCTCCAGGTGGCGCTGGCGGGCATAGCGCACCGACTCCACGGAGATCCGCGGGTGCAGGCCGTAGTCGATGCGCAGGATCCCGTCCGGGCGCAGGCTGACGGTGGGCATGCGGGCTTTCGGCGGCGTCATCTCAGAGACTGCGAAAAAACGGAAGGCCGTGGCGAGGGCGTCGCCGGGCGAGCGAAACAAGGCGCGCAGCGTGAAAACGAGGGAGTTTGGCGAGCCAAATGACCGACGTTTTCACGTGGCGCAACGCCGTTGTAGCCGCTCGGCGGCGGCCGCAGCAGGTCAGCCATATTTTCACAGCCTCTCAATCCAGCCAATAGGGCTTGCGCTTGAGGGCGGCGCGGCGGGTTTCCTCCAGGGCCTCCATCAGCGAGTGTTCCTGGCGGTTCAGCCAGGCCGAAAGTTCCGCGCCCACCTCGCCCTCGACGGCCCCGGCCAGCTCGCGCAACAGCGCCAGTTCGGCCAGATCGGCGAGGCCCGCCTCAAGATCCCGCCAGGGCGCAACGAAGCCCTCCAGGCCGGAACGGGGGTAGAGGGCGGCGAAACACTGGCCGGCCAGACGCAGCTTGGCCAGGTGCTGGGCCTGATCCTGGTATTCGGAGCGGCGCAGGGGCTTGTCGCCATGCAAGGCCTCATGCAGGGCGCGCCACACCCGGTTCAGCCGATCGTGGGCATGATGCCCCAGATCCAACTGGAGATGGGCCAGGGTCTTGGCATTGCCGTCCCGCTCCCAGGCTCGGGCATTCAGCCAGGCGCCGAAATCCAGCTGGGCCTGGGCATGGGTGGTGCTGTCCAGGCGGGCGCGCAAGGCCGCCTCGGCTTCGGCGCCATGGGCCAGGCGCTGTTGCAGCAGGGCGCGCAGGCTCTTGCGTCCCGGCAGGCTGCGCCAGATGCCGCCACCCGAGCCCAGGCGCAGGGCGAGGCCCTGCATCGCCTGGGCCTCGCGCTGACCGGCCAGTAATTCTTCCATCAGGCTCAACTCGCCGCGCAGGGCCTGAGTGGAGCGTCGCGTCACGGGACCGCTGAACAGGCTCAATATGGCGCGCAGCCGCGCCGCCGCCTCGGCCAGGGCCGCCGTCTCGCCGGCGCCGGGCTCGTGCAGGACCTGCCACTCATGGGCCTGCCACAGCTGCTGGGCCCAGGAGCAAAGCTGAGCGAAGGCCTCGGAAACCGGCATCTCGGCGGCCAGACGCGGCGGTCTTTCCACCACCCCTTCCTCCGGCCCAGCCGCGCCGGCCAGGGCATAGCCGCGCTGGGCCTTACTGAGATTGGCCACGCTCATGGGCACGCTGCCGGCCAGCTCCCGGGCCAAGGCGAAGAGCTCGTGGGGCGCGCCGGATTTCAGCTCCAGCTCCAGCTCGCAGAGCGGCGTGGAGCGCCCCTGGGCCAGGACTTCGCCCTCGTCCAGGGCCAGTTCGGCCACGCCGCCCTCGGCCAGACGCAGATCCTGGCTATGGCGGGTGAAACGGGTGCTGAACACCGGCCGGAGCTCGGCCAGAACGGCCGGTTCCCGCAGCACCGGCGCCAGCGCCTCGTCCGGGAAACGGCCCAAATCCAGCTCGGGCGCCGGCAGGGCCACTTCCCACTCCTGGCGGCTGTGCAGCCCGCCCAGAGCCGAGCCGGCGGTCTTAAGGGTCTGGATATAGGCGCCGTCCTGGACGCGGATGCGCAGCCCGATCCGCGCCCTAAGCAGCGCGCCGCCCGGCGTGTCGTAATAGGTGTTGTCGAGGAGCCGGCTCATCGCCGGCCCCAGGGCACGCGCCTGGAGCAGGGGATGGGCTTTCAGCTCCCGCAGGCGCTCCGGCGTCACTGCCAGCTTGAGTTCCAGTTCGTTGGCCATGGTGGGGGCGCGAAGCGCCGCTCAGCAGAATAGAGATGGATCAGTGTAGCCGCGAAAAGCCTGGGCCGCCTACGGGCATCGCGCTGGCGGGCGCGTGCTAACTTCTTTACAATCCAGGACATTTTCCACCACCGGGACCGAACGTGCGCCTCTCTCTCGCCCTGATTCTCCTGGCCGCCGCGCCAGCGGCCCTGGCCGACACGATCTATGTCAGCGATCAGCTGCAGGCCCTGGTGCGCTCCGGCCCCAGCCGCGATCAGGCGATCATCGCCAGCATCGCCGCCGGCGCGCCGGTCACCGTCCTGGAAAAGAACGAGACCACCGGCTTCTCCCGGGTCCAGACCAAGAACGGCCAGCAGGGTTGGATGCTCAGCGAGCAGTTGGTGAGCACGCCCGGCGCCCGCGCGCAGCTGGCGCAGTTGCAGGCCCAGGTCGCCCAGACCCAGGAACAGCACGCCAAGGAGCTGGAAGACCTGCGCCAAGGCATGGGCCAGGCCCTGAAGACCGAGAACGAGCAGCTGCGCGTGCGCGCCACCGAGCTGGAAAAGCAGCTGGAAGTCCTCTCCCAGCAAAACAATGTCTACCAGGATCGTACCCGCCAGGACTTCCTGCTCTACGGCGGCGGCATCGCCTTCGCCGGCCTTCTGGCCGGCCTCATCATTCCGCGCCTGAAGTTCGGCCGGCGCCGGGATAACTGGTACTGATTTCTCCGCTCAAAAAGAAGCCGGCATCACGCCGGCTTTTTTTCTGAGCGCGTTAGCTGCCGGTACTGGCGGGGATTCAGGCCGGTGACCAGCTTGAACTGGCGGGACAGGGCGCTCTGGTCGCAGAAGCCGGCTTCCTGGGCGATGTCGGCGATGGGCTGATCGCTATGGGCCAGGGCATGGGACACGGCGTCGATACGGGTCTTGATGATGAACTGCAGGGCCGAGATGCCGAAGATGCGCTTCATGCGCCGATCGAACTGGGTCAGGGACAGGCTGGCCATCTTGGCCAGTTCCTCGACGCGCAGGTGATCCTGGAAATGGGTCTGGATGAAGTCGATGGTATCCGCGAAGGCCGCGTCAATAAGGCCGGCGCGGCTAGGTTCCATCAGATCCCGGGAGAAGGTCGCCAGGGCGATGATCTTGCCGCCGTGATCGCGTAGCGGGATCTTCTGGGTCAGGGCCCAGCCGGCGCTACCGTCCGGGTAGACGGTCATGTCCAGGTTGTCGATCACGCTCTGCCCGGTCTTGAACACCCGGGCATCCTGGCGCTCGTAGCGCTCGGCCATGTGCGGCGGATAGAGATCCCGCGCGGTCTTGCCCAGGGCCTCGGCCTTGGAGGACAGCCCCAGGCGCTCCAGCACGCCCTGGTTCACCGACAGATAGCGCCCCGCCGGGTCCTTGATGAAGAAGGAGGTGTCCGACATGTGGTCGAACAGGGACTCCGCGAACAGCGGCATGGCCAGGTTCTTCATCAGGTCTTCGCGGGCGCGGGCAATCTCGTCCATGGCGGGCGTGGCAACTCGAGTGGGGGTGTCAGGCGAGCCATTAAAGCCGGTTGGGGCCGCAAACTCAATGCCAATACGGATCTAAGCCTAGATTGCGCGCAATCTGCTGCGCGCCGACTCGAAAACGCTCAAGACCGGCCTACGGGCGGTCCCTAAGCTATGCCCCGTTGCGCCCCCTCTCCCCAAGCCCTCTCCCGCAAGGGGGAGAGGGGCTGAAGAACCGCTGCGTCGAGCAGCGGGTGAAACAGAGGCATGGGAAGGGAGCATTCCGGCCTAGCTCCCCCCTGCATGAAGCGGAGCTATGCTTGTTCCACTTGGCCCGAGCCCGTATTCCCCGAGGAACCACCATGTTCAAAGCCTCCCAGGTCCTGAGCAATCCGCTTAAGGATTTGTCCCAGCTGATGGCCGCCATCAGCGCCAACACCACGGTCGACGAATCCGCCTATCTGGAGGAGTTGCTGGCCCTGGCCACGCCCAGCCAGGACGAGCTGAACCGGATCACCCACCGTGCCGCCGGCTGGGTGCACGCGGTGCGCGCCAAGGGCGTGTCCAAGGAGGGCGTGGAGGCCTTTTTGCAGCAATACTCCCTGGACACCAAGGAGGGCGTGATCCTGATGTGCCTGGCCGAGGCCTTGCTGCGCATCCCCGACTCGGAAGTGGCCAACCAGTTTATCCGCGACAAGCTGGCCCAGGCCGATTGGGAACAGTACGTGGGCGAGTCCGAGTCCAGCCTGGTCAATGCCTCCACCTGGGGTCTGATGCTGACCGGCAAGTTCCTGAACCTGACCGACGAGCAGGATGGCAAACCGGCCGGCATCCTGCGCAACCTGGTGGCCCGGGTCGGCGAGCCGGTCTTGCGCACGGCCCTGAACCAGGCCATGAAGATCATGGGCAAGCAGTTCGTCCTGGGCCAGAACATCGGCGATGCCCTGAAGAACGCCAAGGCGCAGCAGGCCAAGGGTTATACCCACTCCTACGATATGCTGGGTGAAGCCGCATTCACCTACGACGATGCGGAAAAGTACTTCAAGGCCTATGCCGATGCCATCAAGGCCTTAGGGCAAGAGGCCAAACCGGCGGGCGTGCCGGCCCCCTCCATCTCCATCAAGCTCTCGGCCCTGCACCCGCGCTACGAGCGCGCCAAGCGCGAGATCGTCCTGGCCGAGCTGGGCGAATCCTTACGCAAGCTGGCCGAGCTGGCCCGCGAGCGCGACGTGATGATCACCATCGACGCCGAGGAAGCCGACCGCCTGGAACTGTCCCTGGAACTGTTCCGCCAGGTCTTCGAATCGGAGACCGTGCGCGGCTGGAACGGCTTCGGCCTGGTGGTCCAGGCCTATTCCAAGCGCGCCCTGCCGGTCCTGGTCTGGCTGGCGACCCTGGCCAAGTCCTGCGGCAACCGCGTGCCCCTGCGCCTGGTGAAGGGCGCCTACTGGGATTCCGAGGTGAAGTGGAGCCAGATGGGCGGCTATGCCGGCTACCCGGTCTACACCCGCAAGGCGGGGACCGACGTGTCCTACCTGGCCTGCGCCCGCTACATCCTCAGCCAGCCGGGCGAGGTGTTCTACCCGCAGTTCGCCACCCATAACGCGCAAACGGTGTCGAATATCCTCGATTTTGCGGGCAACCGCCGCGATTTCGAATTCCAGCGCCTGCACGGCATGGGCGAGGCCCTGTACGACACCGTGATCGCGGAAACGAAGATGCCGGTGCGCATCTACGCCCCGGTCGGTGCCCACAAGGATCTCTTGCCCTATCTGGTGCGCCGCCTCCTGGAGAACGGCGCCAACACCTCCTTCGTGCACCGCCTAGTCGACGAGGACACGCCCGTGGAGAAGCTGGTCACCCACCCGGTCACCACCCTCAAGGGCTATCAGAGCCTGCACAACGACAAGATCCCGACCCCGCCCCATCTGTACGGAAGCGACCGCATGAATTCCCAAGGCTATAACCTGAACATCAACGCCGTGCTCGACAAGTTCATGGCCGACATCCAGCCCTGGATGGGCAAGTCCTGGGCCGCCACCCCCATCCTCAACGGCCTGGCCGTGGACGGCACGAAGAAGGACGTGCTCGCCCCCTACGACAACCGCATCGTGGTCGGCACGACCATCAATGCCAGCATGGAGCAGGTGGAGGAAGCCATCGCCGTCGGCCATAAGGCCTGGATAGCCTGGAATGCCACGCCGGCCGCCCTGCGCGCCGACTGTCTGCGCCGCGCCGCCGATCTGATGGAGCAGCACACCCCCGAGCTCATCGCCCTCTGCGCCCAGGAAGGCGGCAAGACCTTGAAGGACGGCATCGCCGAGGTGCGCGAGGCCGTGGACTTCTGCCGTTACTACGCCTCGCGCGGCGAGGAAGACTTCGGCTCCAGCACCCTGCTGAACGGCCCCACCGGCGAGTCCAACGAGATCTACCTGCAAGGCCGCGGCGTGTTCGCCTGCGTCGCGCCCTGGAACTTCCCCCTGGCCATCTTCATGGGCCAGGTGGCGGCCGCCCTCATGGCCGGCAATGCCGTGATCGCCAAGCCGGCCGGCCAGACCACCCTGATCGCCCACCGCGCCGTGCAGCTGCTCCTGGAAGCCGGCATCCCCGCCGAGGTCCTGCACTTCCTGCCCTGCTCCGGCTCTTCGCTCGGCAAGATCCTGGGCTCGGACAAGCGCATCGCCGGCGTGGCCTTCACCGGCTCCACCTCCACCGCCTGGGCCATCAACCGCGCCCTGGCCAGCCGCGACTCCGTGATCGCCCCGCTGATCGCCGAGACCGGCGGCCAGAACGCCATGATCGTCGACTCCTCGGCCCTGCCCGAGCAGGTGGTCTTCGATGTGGTGACCTCGGCCTTCACCTCCGCCGGCCAGCGCTGCTCGGCCCTGCGCGTGCTCTTCCTCCAGGAGGAGATCGCCGAGCGCGTCATCGACCTGCTCAAGGGCGCCATGGGCCTATTGAAGCTCGGCAACCCCCTGGAACTAGCCACCGACGTGGGTCCGGTCATCGACCAGGCCGCCAAGCGCGAGCTGGAAGCCCATTGCGAGGCGCTCACGGCCGCCGGCTATAAACTGGTGTTCCAGACCCCGGCCCAGGACGGCCTGGCCGACGGCAGCTTCGTCCTGCCGACAGCCTTCGAGATCAAGAGCATCCACGAGCTGAAGCAGGAGAACTTCGGCCCGGTGCTGCATATCGTGCGCTTCAAGAGCGGCGAGCTGGACCGGGTCATCCAGTCCATCAACGACTATGGCTATGGCCTGACCTTAGGGATCCACACCCGCAACGAGGCCACGGCCATGTACATCGAGCAGAACGTGCGCGTCGGCAATGCCTATATCAACCGCAACATGATCGGCGCCACGGTGGGCGTCCAGCCCTTCGGCGGCCAGGGCCTGTCCGGCACCGGCCCCAAGGCCGGCGGCCCCCACTACCTGCACCGCTTCGCCACCGAGCGGACGCGCAGCATCAACACCGCGGCCGTGGGCGGCAATGCCACCCTGCTGAGCCTGGGGGATGCGCAGTAAGGCCACGGCGCCGGCGCCGTCCATGAAGCCCCAGCTGCTCGCCGCCCCGTACCGTGGACTGAGTCAGGCCATGCGCCGGCTGCGTCCACGCCGGGCCGCCGCCTATCCCGAGCCGGCCCGGGCCGGCATCCCCGTGCCCGCCGAGGCCATCAGCCTGCTTGAGAGCCCGGAGGTCTTCCGCGCCGAACTGCTGGCCCTCATCGCCCGAGCCGAGCGACGCATCCTGCTCTGCGCGCTCTACCTGCAGGATGACGGCGCCGGCCGGGAGCTCCTGGCAGCCCTGCATGCGGCCAAACAGGCGCGCCCCGAACTCGACGTGGCCGTGTTCGTCGATTGGCACCGGGCCCAGCGCGGCCTCATCGGCAAAAGCAAGAGCGAAGGCAATGCGGCCTGCTACCGGGAGTATGCCCAGGCGCAGGGCGACGGCGTCGCCATCTATGGCGTACCCGTGCAGAACCGCGAACTGTTCGGGGTGTTGCACACCAAGGGCTTCGTCATCGACGACAGCCTGCTGTACAGCGGCGCCAGCCTGAACGAGATCTACCTGGGCAGCAATGGACGCTACCGCCTGGATCGTTACCATCGCATCGACAATGCCCCCCTGGCCGACAGCCTGGCCGGCTACCTGAACGGCGTGTTCCGCACCAGCTCCGCCGTGCACCGCCTGGACCGCCCCGCGCCTCCCGCGACCAAGGCTCTGAACGGCGCGATCCGTGCCCTGCGCGCCGAACTGAGCCAGGCGCAATACGCCTTTCCCCCCGGCGAGGCCGGGCCGGGACAGGTGTGCATCACCCCCCTGGCGGGCCTGGGACGCGGCGATAATGCCCTGAGCCGGAGCGTGCTGGCCCTGATCGCCTCGGCGACGCGGGAGCTGGTCCTGTTCACGCCTTATTTCAACCTGCCCACGGTCTTGCGCGACGCCCTGAACAAGGCCCTAGGCCGGGGCGTGCGACTCACCCTCGTCCTCGGCGACAAGACGGCCAACGACTTCTACATCCCGCCCGGCCAGACCTTCACGACCATAGGCCTCCTGCCCTACCTCTACGAGGGCAATCTGCGCCGCTACGCCAGGGCCCAGCACAAGGCCCTGGCCGCCGGCCAGCTCGACATCCGGTTGTGGCGGAAAGGGGACAATAGCTACCACCTCAAGGGCTTGATGGCCGATGGCGAAACCTATCTCCTGACTGGGAACAACCTGAATCCCCGGGCATTCAGCCTGGATCTGGAGAACGGGCTGCTGATCCGCGATCCCCAGGGACTGCTCAAGCTCCGACACGAGGCCGAACTCGCCGCCATCCTGGCCCAGTGCACGCGCCTTTCCAGTCACCAGGACTTGGAATCGCCCCGGCAGTATCCGGAGGCCGTACGCAAGCTGTTGAAACGCCTCAACGGCGTGCGCATGGATCGGCTGCTGAACCGCTTGCTCTAACAGCCGGTTCACGATCTCGAACAGGTTCTAAACGGCCACCGGCAAGGTAAACCAGAAGCAGGAACCCGGCCCCTGAGGTTCCTCCACGCCCAGCTCCCCGCCCTGCAGGCGCAGCAGTTGCCGGCACAGGGCCAGGCCTAAGCCGGCGCCGCCATGGGCGCGGTTCAGGCGGTTGTCGCCCTGCTCCAGGCATTCGAAGATCCGCTCCCGCTCCTCCAGGCTCAGGCCCGGACCGCTGTCGCGCACCCGGCAGCGCACGAAACCGCCGCGACGCTCGGCATCCACGGCGATCCAGCCGGCCGGGGTGAACTTGACGGCATTGTCGAGCAGCAGATGCAGGATCTGCTGCAGGCGCTGGGGATCGGCGCGCACGGCCGGCAGGCCCGACGCGATGTGTTCCTGCAGGCGCAGGCCCTTGTGCTCGGCCGAGGCGCGCACCTGATCCAGGGCCTGCACTACCGCCGCGCGCAAGGGCAGGCTCTGGCAGGACAGACTCAGATTGCCGCCCGCCGCCTGGCTATAGGCCAGCATGTCGCTCACCAGCCCGGATAGCCGGTGGCCGCAGTCCAGCGCGGTCCGCAACCGGGTCTGATTCTCGGCATCCAGCTCGTCCCTGGCCTCGTCAAGAACCAACTGGGTCATGCCCAAGAGCCCATTCAAGGGGGTGAGCAGCTCATGGGAAGTACGGGCCAGCATCTGCCCCTTGATCTCCGCCAGGCGGCGCAGTTCCTCGTTGAGCCGGCGCACCCGCGTCAGCTCGCGGCGATGCATGTGGCGGGACAACAGGGCCAGGGCCAGGATGGCGAGCCCCACCAGGGCCGCGCCGCCCACCCAGCGCAGGACCTTCTCCCGCTCCAACTGCCCGGCCTTCAATTCATTGTCGCGTTTGAGCAGGGCGATCTCGTGCTCCCTGCGCTCCTGGGCGAAGCTGACCTGCAAGAGGGCGATATTGGCCGACAGGTTTTGATCATAATTCTCGTCCACGGCCTGCAACAGCCGGGTCTGGGTCTGGTAGGCCTCGGCGTCCAGGCCCAGCGCCCGCTGACTGTCGGCCAGGAGCTGCAGAAGCGGGCGTTCGTCGGCCTTGCGGCCCAGCTTCGCCGCCTGCTCCAGCCCCTGCTCCGCCTCGCGCCGGGCGGCGGCGGCCTGGCCGGACTCCAGCTCCAGCTGGCCCATGGCTTGGTGCAGGCTCGGCAGTTTGTAATGCAATTGCCGCGCCCCGGCCAGGACCTTGGCCTGAGCCAGGAGCTGGCGGGCCTCGTCGGTACGACCCAGGCGAAGCTTGGACTGGGCCAGGTATTGCATGAGCACGACTTCGTTCAGACCGTGGCGCTCCTTGCGCGAGCGCTCCAGGCTGGCCTCCAGCAGGGGCAGGGCCTCGCCGTAGCGGTTCATCCGGGTCAGCACGATGCCGATGCTGGCCTCGATCTCAGCGTACTTGCCGAGATCCCGCTCGGCCTCGGGCAGGGCGCGGCGATACTGAGTCAGGGCCTGCTCGTACTGGCGCAGTTCGACATAGACGTTGCCGATGTTGTTGAGGCGGCCAATCAGGGCCGGAATGTCACCGCGCTTTTCGACCAGCCGCAGGGACTGTTGGTAATAGTCGAGGGCGCTCAGCCATTGCCCCAGGTGGTAATAGACCGAGCCTATATTGTTCAGCGCCCGCTCCAGGGTCGGTTCGTCGCCTAGCTCGCGCGCCAGCCGGGCCGATTCCAGCCCCGCCTTCATGGCCTCGGGAAAACGGCCGCGTATGGCCTCGGCGAAACAGACTTCGGCCAGGATGCGCGCCCTGTCCCGAGGCGAAAGCAGCGGCTCGGCCAGGGCCGCTTCGGCATAGTGCATGGCCCGATCCGGCGCCTGGGTGCGGAAATGGTCCACCAGGGCGAAATACGCCGGGCCACGCGCCTCGCCCCGGGCCGCGCTCAGCTCCGCCTCCAGGCGCAGAACATCCTCCGTGTCTGACGGGGCGGCCCAGGCCTGGCCCAGGGCCAATAAGCTGGCCAGGAATAGCGTGATGAAAACACGGGTTCCCGACACGATTCCTCCGACGGGGGCCGGGTCTGTTGGCATCTGTTCAGCATAGACAAAATCCCCCCACCCGGCCGCCCTGCTATACTGCCGGCCCTTCCCCCGCCCGGCGAACGCCATGCTCACCCGCAACCAGCTCAAGGACGTCAAGGCCCTGCAACAGAAGAAACACCGCCGCGAGCTAGGCCTGTTCGTGGTGGAGGGCGGCAAGAGCGTCGCCGAGGTCCTGGCCTCGGATTTCGCGGTGACGGCGGTCTATGCCACCGCAGCCTTCGCGCCGGAGCTGGAAAAGGCCTGTGCGGCGCGCAAGCTAGCCATCCAGCAGGCAACCGCCGCCCAACTCGCCGAAATGGGCAGTTACGAGAGCAATGACGCCGCCCTGGCCGTGGTGCGCATGCGCCCCGCCGGCCCGATTCATCTCGCCCCCGGCGAGTACGTCCTGGCCCTGGACGACATCCGCGATCCGGGCAACCTGGGCACCTTGCTGCGCACCGCCGACTGGTACGGCATCCGCCAGGTAATCTGCTCGCCGGAAACCGCCGAGCTCTACAACCCCAAGGTCATCGCCGCCAGCATGGGCTCCTTCACCCGCCTGGCCGTGCACTACGCGGATCTCCCCGCCTTCCTGGCGGCCCATCCCGAGCGGCGCAGCTACGGCGCCTTCCTGGACGGCGAGGACCTGCACCAGACCCGCTTCGCGACCCAGGGCGGCATCCTGGTCATCGGCAACGAGGCCCATGGCATAGCCCCCGCCCTGGCCGCCGCCATCCACACGCGCCTGACCATCCCCCGCTACGGCCAGGCCGAATCCCTGAATGCCGGCATCGCCGGCGCCGTGCTCCTGGACAACTGGCGGCGCAACACGGCGAGGCAAGACGGCCGCTCATAAGCCGTGCTTGGGCCAGCGTTCCCAATAAAAACCGCCGATTTGCCAAGGAAAACCCGGCGATGCCATGGTGTTGCTCTTAAGTCACAAAGGGAGCTCGCATCATGGCGCTGAGTACGCAAGAACTGCAGCTATTCCTGCCCGGCCTGACTCAGACCCAGGCCGAGGCCTGGACCGGCGCCCTCAACGCCGCCTGCCCCCGCTTCGCCATCGGAACGCCGGATCGGCTCTGCGCCTTCATGGCCCAGTGCGCCCACGAGTCCGGCGGCTTCAAGCGCCTCGCCGAAAACCTCAATTACTCCGCCGTCGGACTCACCAAGACCTGGCCCAAGCGCTTTCCCAGCCTGGATTTCGCCGCCGGCTACGAACGCCAGCCGGAGAAGATCGCCAATTACGTCTATGCCTCCCGCCTGGGCAATGGCGATACGGCCAGCGGCGACGGCTGGCGCTACAAGGGGCGCGGTCTCATCCAGCTCACCGGGCGCGGCAACTACCAGAGCGCCGGCGCCGCCATCGGCCTGGATTTGCTGGATCAGCCTGAATTACTCGAGCAGCCGGAAGCCGCCGCCCTAAGCGCCGCCTGGTTCTGGCAGAGCCGGGGCCTGAACGAGCTGGCCGACGATAAGACCGGCGACGACGACCAGGAAGACTTCATCCGCATCACCCAGCTCATCAACGGCGGCACGGTCGGTCTGGCCGATCGCCAGGCCCTCTGGGCCAAGGCCAGGCAGATTTTCGCGTAGCCCGGAGCAGGCCCGAAGGGTCGGAATCCGGGGAATTTCGACGCCGCTCACAGCAGCAGCAGCGACGCCAGCCCCAGGAAGATGAAGAAACCCATGGAGTCGGTGGTGAAGGTCAGCAGCACGCTGGAGCCGTAGGCCGGATCCCGGCCCAGCTTCTGCATGCTCATGGGGATGAACAGGCCCGCCAGGGCCGCCACCAGGAGGTTGAGCAGCATGGCCAGGGCCATGACCAGCCCCAGGTCCAGACGCCGGTATAGCGCGAAGGTGATGAGGCCTATCACCGCGCCCCAGAACAGGCCGTTGAGCACGGCGATGGCCAGCTCCTTCCGGATCAGCTTGCCGGTACTGGCGTAGGAAATCTGGTCCATGGCCAGGCCGCGGATGATCAGGGTCGCGGTCTGGGTTCCGGTGTTGCCGCCGATCCCGGAGATGATGGGCATCAGCGCCGCCAGTGCCACCAGCTGGGCGATGGTGCTCTCGAAGGCGCCGATGACCCGCGAGGCCATGAAGGCGGTGAGCAGGTTCACGCCCAGCCAGGGCCAGCGGTTCTTGGCGGACTTCAGCACCGAGGCGAAGAGATCCTCCTCCTCGCGCAGGCCCGCCAGGTTCAGGACCTCGCTGTCGGCCTCCTCGCGGATCACGTCCACCATGGTGTCCACGGTCAGGCGGCCAACCAGCTGGCCGGCATCGTCCACCACCGGCGCCGACACGAGATCGTAGCGCTCGAAGGCCTGGGCCGCTTCGTAGACATCGTCCTGGGGCTTGAAGGTGACCAGGTCGGTGATCATCAGCTCGGCCACCACGGTATCCGGGTCGTTGATCAGCAGGCGCTCCAGGGGCAGGACCCCGCGCAGAACCTCGTCGTCCTTGGTGATCACGAACAGCTTGTCGGTATGGTCGGGCAGTTCGTCGAAGCGGCGCAGGTAGCGCAGCACCACCTCCAGGGTCACGTCCTCGCGGATCGTGGCCATCTCGAAGCTCATCAGCGAGCCCACTTCGTCATCGGCATAGGACAGGGCGGCCTTGAGATCCTCGCGCTCCTCGGCGTCCAGGCTGCCGATGACCTCCTGCACCACTTCGGAGGGCAGGTCCGGCGCCAGATCGGCCAGCTCGTCGGTGTCCAGGTGCTCGGTCGCGGCCAGCAACTCCTCCCGGTCCATGTCGGCGATCAGGGTCTCGCGCACCGCATCGGAGACTTCCAGGAGGATGTCGGCATTGCGCTCGTCGCCGCTGACCTGCTCCCAGACGATATGGCGCTCGGCGGGCGGCAGGGCCTCGAGGATATGGGCGATGTCCACCGGATGCAGGCGATCCAGCTTCTTGCGCAACTCGGTCAGGCTCTGCTCGTGCACCAGGCTGTCCACCGGGTCCACCGGCACCGCCTCGGCGTCGGCCTGGCCGGCGAGATTCAGCGCGGCGTCCACCAGGCGGTGCTTGGTCAGCAGCCGCTCGACCTGGCGCAGGCTGTCCTGCAGGGATTCGGGGGGCTTGCGCGCCGGTTCGCTCATCGTGGTGTCGCCTCCAGTATCGCCCGGACCGGCCATTCCTCCCGGAGCGCGGCAAGCTTGTCAGGCGCGCGCGCCGGGCGCAAGACCAAGGGGCTGTTTTACCGACAGCGCCTATACTTTTCTCCAGTATTCCGCGTTCGCGCGTCCGGTCCGCTCCGCGCCTGGAGGATGCCATGCACTGGAAATCGCTCCCGGTCCTGCTCAGCGGCCTGCTGGGTCTGGCGCCGGCCCATGGTCAGCAAATCCTGCGCATCTTCACCTGGGACGGCTATGTCACGGCGGAGGATTTGGCGGCCGTGAACCGCCTGCTGGACGAACGCCAGATCGACGTCAGGGCCGAGGTGATCCAGCCCTACGCCGAAGGTCCCGAGCAGATGTTCGATATCTTGCGGGCCGGCAAGGTCGATCTGAGCTTCCTGACCCTCAACTACATCCAGATGCAGGACGGGCGCATCGCCTCGCTGCTGCAGCCCATCGAAACCGCCAAGCTCAGCCGCTACGGCCCCCTGATCCCCATGCTCCGCCGCATTCCCATGGGCTTGGGCCAGGACGGGCGCCCCCTGTACCTGCCCTTCGGCGGCGGCGCCTATGGCATCTGGGCCAATAGGCGCGTGCTCGGCCCCAAGGAACTGCCCACCCGTCTCGACGACCTGCTGGCGCCGCGCTGGAAGGGTAAGCTGGCCCTGACCGATGGCCAGGTCCAGCCCAATGTCGCCCTGGCCTTCATGGCCCAGGGCGAGGAGCCGTTCAAGCTCAATGCCATGGTGCGCGCCGGCTTGCGCCGCGAAGCCATCCGGGAAAGCGCGGGCAGCGGTCAGCCCCAGCAGTTCCTCAACGCGCTGTATGCCCAAGTGGGTGAATTCTGGAGCACGGCGCCCAGCTTCAAGCCCGGTCTTGAGCTGGTGGCCAGCTATGGCGTGGAGATCGCCGGACGGCGTGCCCTGGGAGAGGATTGGCAGCTGGTCAACTTCGCCGAGGGCAACACGGTGTGGATGGACACCATGAACCTGGCCAAGACCGTCGGCGGCGCCAAGCGCGAGGCCGCTTATGTGTTCATGGACTACTTCCTGTCCGAGACCGTGCAAAACCGCGTCGTCAACGGCCTGTCCATGGTCGCCGTGGTATCCACGGTGCGCAATCCCCTGCTCGACGACAACCCCGGCTTCTTCGCGGAAAGCCACTTCTGGCCGCCCTATGAACGCCAGGCCGACAACCTGATGCGCGCCATGTCGGAGGCCGCCATGCGGGCCCGCGAACCGTAGTGGGCGGCCTGCCCGTGACCGGAAAAGCCATTTCGCCCACAGCTTCTATACTTCCCTGAGTCCGCTACACGCGCCAACCGCCTAAGGAGAAAACCATGAAGTCTGTCTGGAGCATCGCGCTTGCGTTGTCCTGCTTAAGCAGTCCCCTCGCCCTGGCCACGGAAACGCTGCGGGTCTTCACCTGGGAGGGCTATGTCACTCCAGCGGACCTGGAGGCCGTCAACAAGCAGCTGGCCGAACGCAAGCTGGACGTGAAGGTCGAGGTCATCCAGCCTTTCGCGACCGGACCCGAGCAGATGTTCGACATCCTGCGCGCCAAGAAGGCCGATTTGAGCTTCCTGACCCTGAACTACATCGGCATGCAGGAGGGACGCATCGCCAACCTGCTGCAGCCCATAGACACCGCGCGCCTGAAAAACTACGGGGACGTCAATCCCAAGCTCGGTCGGGTGGGCATGGGCATGGCCGGCGACAAGCCGCTCTACGTGCCCTATGGCGGCGGCGCCTACGGTCTGTGGGCCAATATGAAACAACTCAAGGCCGAGGAGCTGCCGACCAAACTCAGCCAACTCTTGGAGCCTCGCTGGAAGGGCAAGCTGTCCCTGACCAGCGGCCAGGTCCAACCCAATGTCGCCCTGGCCTTCATGGCCCAGGGCGAGGAACCCTTCAAATTGAACAGCATGGTCAAGGCCGGACAGCGACAGGAGGCCGTGCAGACGAGCGGCGCCGATGCCCCGGCGCAAGCCTTCCTGAATACGCTGTACGGCCAGGTCGGCGAATTCTGGGACGCCGCGCCGGCATTCAAGCCCGAGCACCAAATTGTCGCCAGCTACGGCATCGAGATCGCCGGACTGCGCGCCAAGGGCGAGGACTGGCAGCTGGTGCCCTTCGCCGAAGGCAATACCGTGTGGATGGACACCATGAACATCGCCAAGGACGTGAGCGGCGCCAGGCTCGATGCCGCTTATGTGTTCATGGATTACTTCCTGACGCCGGCCGTGCAGGATCGAGTGGTCAATGGCTTGTCCATGGTGGCCGTGGTCGGCACGGTGAAAAACCCCTTGCTGGAAAGCAATCCGGACTTTTTCAGCGAGGCGCGCTTCTGGCCACCCTATGAACGCCAGGCGGATAATTTGATGCGCGCCATGTCCGATGCGGCGATGAAGGCACGCGGGAAGTAGGCGTCCAAGGCGACGCCCAAGCCGTATAATGCCGGGGTCTACCCACCCCGGCCCTCCCATGACCGCGACACCGACCCTGCACGCCTGGCTTTCCGCCCGGCCCTTCACTTTAAGCCTGTCCTCGGGCTTCTTCGGCTTCTTCGCCCATGCCGGCATGCTCGCCGCCCTGGAAGAGCGAGGCCTCAAGCCCGCCCGCCTGACCGGCGCCAGCGCCGGCGCCCTGATCGCCGGCTGCCATGCCGCCGGCCTGGACAGCGCCGCGCTCAAGGACATCCTGTTCGGCCTGACCCGGGAACGCTTCTGGGATCCGGGCCTAGGCCTAGGCCTGCTCAAGGGCGAAAAATTCCGCCGCCATCTGGCCGAGACCCTGCCGGTCCAGGACTTCGCCCAGTGCGCCATCCCCTTGGCGCTATCGGTCTATGACGCCAAGAGCCGGAACACCCGAGTCCTGCGCGAGGGCTCCCTGGTGGCGGCCATCTATGCCTCCTCAGCCCTGCCCTTCCTGTTCCAGCCCTTGCGCCACGAGGGCATGCTGCTCATGGACGGCGGGATCCGGGATCGCCCGGCCCTGGCCGGCACGATCCCCGGGGAGCGCGTGTTCTACCACCACATCGCCAGCCGCTCGCCCTGGCGCCGCCGCAACAGCCCGGCCCTGGCCCTGCCGCAGCGCCCCAATCTCGTCGGCCTTGCCATCGACGGCCTGCCGCGCAGCGGCCCCAACCGCCTGGACGCGGGCCGCGAGGCCTATGCCCTGGCCCTGGACACGACCCGCCGCGCCCTGGAACTTCCGGCCGCCGGCGGCGTCATACGCCTGCCGGCCACGGGGCAGCCCGCCTGACGGTGATACACTGAGCGCTTTCTCTCTCCACACCACGGCTGGCCGTATGAAGCTGTACACCCGCGCCCTCCTGAACCTGGCCCTGCTCGCCGCCCTGACGGCCTGCGCGCAGAAGCCCTTGCCCGTCGATGCCCCCGCCGACGCCCTGCCCCTGGACGGCGCCGTGCTCCAGGAACGCCTGGACAGCGGCCTGACCGTCTATCTGCGCCGCAACGCCTTCCCGGAAAAGCGCGTCAGCCTGCAGCTGGTGGTCAAGGCCGGCTCCCTCATGGAAACCGAGAGCGAGCGGGGCTTGGCCCATTTCGTCGAGCACATGGCCTTCAACGGCACCCGCCATTTCCCCAAGAACGCCCTGGTGGCGGAGCTGGAGGCCATGGGCGTGGAATTCGGCTCCCATGTCAATGCCTTCACCAGCTACGGCGAGACCCTCTACCAGCTCACCGTGCCCACCGACAAGCCGGAAAACCTGGACAAGGCCCTGACCATCCTGCGCGACTGGGCCGACGGCATCCGCTTCAGCGAGGCGGAAGTCGTCAAGGAGCGCGGCGTGGTGCTGGAGGAATGGCGCTCCCGCAAGGGCGTCGGCGAACGCCTGCAGGATCAGATCCTGCCCCTACTCTATGCCGGTACGCCCTACCTGAGCCGCAAGCCCATCGGTGAGCCGGCCATCCTCCAGAACGCCAGCGCCGAGGCCCTGCAAGCCTTCTACCGGCGCTGGTATCAGCCGGAGCGCATGGCCCTGGTGGCCGTGGGCGACATCGACCCGGTCCAGTTGCGGGAAGCCATGGGCCGGCATTTCGCCGATCTGCCCGCCCGGGCCACGCCGGAAGCGGCCGAGCCGGCCCTGCGCGCCGTCCCCGGCCTGCGCCATGCCACGGTCCTGGATGCCGAGAATCCCGCCACCACGGTGGAGCTGTCCTATGTCCACCCGGAACCGCGCCTGAAGCGCGGCGCCGATTACCGCTACCTGCTCAGCCGGGAGCTGGCCCTGTCCATCCTCAACGAGCGCCTGGAAGACGAGCTGGCCGAGGACCAGGGACCCTGGCTGGCCGCCGGGGTCAGCATGAGCCCCCTGGATCGCCAGATGAGCCTCTACACCCTGGCGGCGCGCACCACGCCCGCTCAAGTGCTGCCCGCCTTCGCCCGATTGCAGCGCGCCCTGAGCCGCGCCCTGGCCCTGGGCGTCAGCGCCGACGAACTGGCCCGCCACAAGGCCGACTACCTGGCGGGCCTCACCCAGAGCCACAAGGACAAGGAGCGCATCGAGTCCGAGGCCTATGCCGGCGACTATGTGGAACACTTCCTGAGCGGCGAGCACTACCTCAGCGTCGAGGAGGAGCTGGCCCAGAGCCAGGCCGCCCTGGCGCGGCTCGCCCCCGCCGACATCCAGGCGGTCTACCGCCGACTCTTCGCCGGTCCGGACCGCCTGGCCCTGGTGAGCGGCCAAGAGGCCAAGGGCATCGCCTACCCCGGGGCCGAGGCCGTGGCCCAAGCCCTGCGCCAGGCCGCCGCCGAGCCGCCCCGCGCCCTGGCCGAGGCCAAGACCGCCCAGGGCCTGCTTGAATCCCTGCCCGAACCGGGCCGGCTGGCTCAGCGCCGGGAGGTGCCCGAGCTGGGCCTCACCGAGCTGCGCTATGCCAATGGCCTGTCCGTCCTGCTCAAACCCACCGACTTCCAGCAGACCGAGATCCTCATGCAGGGCTGGAGCCGGGGCGGCTTGTCGCAGGTGGGCGACGCCCAGTTCCGCGACGCCGCCATCAGCGCCGACCTGGTGGCCCAGAGCGGTTTCGGCGCCTGGAGCCTACCGGATCTCAAGAAGCTGACCGCCGGCCAGTTGCTCAGCCTCTCGCCCTATGTCAGCGAGACCGAGGAGGGAGTGACCGGCTCCAGCCAACCCGAGGAGCTGGAGACCCTGCTGCAGCTGACCCATCTGGCTTTCACCACGCCGCGCCGCGATCCCGCCGCCTTCGCCGCCCTGCGCGGCCGGCTGGAAGACTATGCCAAGACCCGTACGGCCAATAGCGCCCAGCGTTTCGAGGACGCGGTGCGCCTGGCCTATACCCAGGATCACCCCCGCTACCGGCCCTGGGCCCCGGACAGCATCGCCGCCCTGAGCCAGGACCGGGCCCTGGCGGCCTATCGCGAGCGTTTCGCCGATGCCGGCGACTTCCAGTTCATCCTGGTGGGCCGCTTCGAAGTGGACGCCATTCAACCGCTGCTGGACCGCTACCTGGGCAGCCTGCCCGACCGGGGCCGGCGCGAGACCGCCAAGGACCTGGGCGCACGCCCCCTGCGCGGCCAGCATCGGCTCGTCCTCGCCGAGGCCGCCGAACCGCGCACCCTGGTTCGGCTCTTGTTCACCGGTCCGGCGCGCTGGGACCGCGATGAGCTCTACCTCTACGGCTCCCTGCGCCGCATCCTGGAAACCCGGCTGCGCCAGGAAATCCGCGAGAACCTGTCCGGGGTCTACGACATCAGCCTGAGCGGCGAGCTGAGCCCCTACCCGCAGGCCCACCACGAGGCCCAGATCAGCTTCGTCTGCGATCCGGCCCGAGCCGCCGAACTGACCGAGGCGGTACGCCGGGTCATCGCCACCCTGCGCCGCGAGGGCGTGCGCCCCGAGGAGATCGCCACGGTGCGCGCCGCCCAGACCCAGGAATTCCAGGCCCGGCGGCGCGACAACAGCGCCTGGCTAAATACCCTCAAGTTCTACCGGGAAGCCGGCTGGGACGAACGGGGCATGCTCCTGCTGGACTTCGAACGCCTGAGCCCCAAGCTGGATCCGCAGGCGCTCAAGCGCGTCGCCCAGGACTATTTCGGTCTGGAGAACAGCCTGCTGGCCCAACTCAGCCCGGCCGTCTCGCCGACCGGAACGGCGGCCGTCGGCCTAAGCCCGGAACACGCCAAGACGCGGCCCTAAGCCGCGTCCAGCGTGCCTTAGGCCGCATTTTTTTGAATTGATCTTTACAGCGGCGGTCCAAGCCGCTATAAGCAGTGCCCATTTGCATAGGCCAGTAAGCTTCGGAGGCTGGGACAAATGGCAATTCAGGAATCGGACGGCGAGTTCCACGAAGAACTCGGTCAGGAAGAAGAATTCAACAACGGGGGCGGCGAGGAAGAGCGCGTTCCCGACACGGGCAAGAAACACGCCCCGGCCGGCAAGGGCACGCCCACCTGGCGGTTGATCGAGGACTACCGCGATCGCAAGCGCCTGGAAGACGAGTTGGAAGATCTGGACGATCTGGACAAGCTCGATCTGGACGAAGAATAAGCCCACAGCCTCAAGGACTCTCCATGCGAGCCTACCGCTTCCTGCTGCCCGGCCTGATCCTGGGCCTGTCGCCGGTCACCGCCAGCTGGGCCATCAGCCCGCAGCAGGAAACGACCTGCCAGCAATGGGCGGACGAGGAAGGTCTCAAGGGCGAGGAACGGGAATCCTATCTGCGCCGCTGCCGCGAGCAGATGGAAGCCGATAGCCTGCCGCCGATGGAAGGCGCCTACCCGGGCATGGACAGCCTATTCAGCGAACCGCCGCAAGACCATTCGGGCAACTAAGCCCCTTAAACAAACAGGGCCGCATCGCGGCCCTGTTTCATTTCCGGCATCCGTCTCAGCCGTTCGGCCAATTCTTCATGGCCTCCAGCCGAAACCGCTGCCCCATCCGGTTGAACACCACCGCATCCTCCACGATGGCCTCCAGCACGATGCCCGGGAAGACCTGGGCGCCGGCGCCATAGCTCTGGCCATTGATCACCACGAAGCTCTTGGCCGGATTGCTGGAATAGACATGGGTGGAGAAGGCCATGGGCGGAACCTGAGCCTGCAGCTCCTGGGGCAGCTGGCGCAGCTCGGCGATGCTGTCGGCGTCTTGGCTCTGCACGCCCTCGGGCGTCACCAGGGTCTCGCCGTCCGCCAGCTCCGGCAGCGGTTGGTTGGGCATCTGCGCCTGCCCATAGGCGGGCTGTGCCGGCGGATAGGCGGCCTGGGGCATGGCCTGCGCCGGATAGGCCCCGGCTTGGGCATAACCCCCCTGCAGGGGATAGCCGCCCTGAACGGGGTAAGCTTGCTGCACCGGATAGGCCGGCGGCGGGTAAGCGCCCTGGGCATAGCCCGGCGCCGGCTGCACCGGGACCTGGCCATAGCCGGGCGCCGGATAGGCGGCATAGGCCGGTGCCGGCTGTTGGCCGTAGGCCGGCGCGGGGTTCGGGTAGGCCTGGACAGGCTGGACGGCCTGCATCGCTTGTGCACCGGGCTGAACCGGACGCTCGGCCGGCTTCGGCGTCTCCGACTTCATCGGCTCGGCGACAGGCGCATTGGCCGGGGCTTTCGGCGGGGTCTCGGCGAGCTGGGTCTCGGCGGCCGGGGCCAGGGGTGCCGGCTGGGCCTTGGGCCAGAACACATAGGCCAGCACCGCTACGTTCAGGCTGAACACCCCGGCCAGGGCATAGGGCCAGAGCGGCCGGCGGGCTTCCTGCTCCTCGTCGGGGAAATCATGCCGGCTGGCCAGATCCGGCACCCGGCCGGTATCGCGCTCGCCCTCGGACTTGCGCAGGGCTTCGAGGATATAAGACATCAGTGCGGCTCCCCGCCGGCGGACGGTTCGTCCAAGCGCGGCGTGCCGTTGACCTGCTGGCTGAGCAGGACCAGGGTCTGCTCGCCGGCGATGCCGTCGGCGCGCAGGCCTTGCGTGGCCTGGAACTGGCGCAGCTCGCCGGCCACCGCCTCGTCATAGACATCCGGCGGCGCCGGGTTCTCCGCCCGGCCGGCCTGGCTATCCAGGCGGGCACGTAGCCAGCTCACCGCCGGGCCGCGGCTGCCTTTGTTCAGGCTGCCGGAGAAGGCCGGCGGCGCCTGCCAAAGCAGGGTGAAGTCGCCCTGCCAATAGGGCGCGAGCTCGTGCACCGGCACGGTCATCTTCTGACCGGCCAGTTCGACGCTCGCCTCGCTGTCGCTCATGCCCAGGAGGGCGGCGTAGAAGAAGCCCTGGGACGGGCTGTAGAGCTTGAGCACGGCCGGCAGGTTGAGCTGGCGCAGGGCCACCCAGTCGCCGCTGCGGCTATGGCAGCGCAGGCCCTGGCTGATGGCGTAGGCGCAAGGCAGGCCCTGGCTGCGCGCGTCGTAGGGGCGACCCCAGCGGGCGAAGACCTGGCCGTAGGCGCCATAACCCGAACGGTCCAGCTTGGCCGGATCCAGGCGTGCCTCCAGGCCGGTGGCGAGCGCCGGCTTGGCCGGCTCGGCGGCCGGGCTCGCGGCCGGCGGGCTGACGGTCTGGGCCACCAGGCCCGGCGCGGGCCAGAATTGATGGCCGGCGATGGCCAGGCCCGCGAGGGCTGCGAGGCCCAGGCTCCAGCGCAGGGCCAGCGCCACCGGCTTGCCGCGCGCCGAGGCGGCATCCTCGTCCGCCAGGCGCCGGGACAAGCCCAGCACCTCGCGGGCAGCCTCATTGATCAGGCTCACGTCGACGACGCGCTTGCCCCGGGCATAGGCGCCGAGCAGCGAGCGGTCGCAGAGGGTGTTGATGAGGCGGGGCACGCCGCCGGTGAGCTGGTGCAGGCGCTTGATCACCCGGTTCGGGAACAGGCTTTGGCGTGAGCCGGCCACGGCCAGGCGATGGCCGATGTAATGGGCGATCTCCGGCACCGACAGGGGCAGCAAATGGTAGCGGGCGATGACGCGCTGGGCCAGCTGGCGCAGCTCCTGGCGGGTCAGGATGCTCTGCAGCTCGGGCTGGCCGATCAGGATCACCTGCAAGAGCTTCTTGGTATTGGTTTCCAAATTGGTGAGCAGGCGCAGCTGCTCCAGGGTCTCCACCGAGAGCTGTTGGGCCTCGTCGATGATGACCACCGTGCTGCGCGCCTCGGCATGGGCGGCCAGGAGGCGCTGGTTCAGGGCATCCACCAGGGTCTTCAGGCTACCGCTATCCTTGTCATAGGCCACGTGCAGCTCGTCGCAGATGGCCGCCACCAGTTCCGTCGGGCTCAGCTTGGGATTGAGGATCAGGGCCAGATCCACCTGGGCGGGCATCTGCTCCAGCAGGCAGCGGCAGACCGTGGTCTTGCCGGTGCCCACCTCGCCGGTCAGCAGCACGAAGCCACCGCCGCCGCCCACGCCATAAAGCAGATGCGCCAAGGCCTCGCGATGGCGCTCGCTCATATAGAGGTAGCGGGGATCGGGGGCGATGGAGAAGGGGCTCTCGGAAAAGCCGAAATAGGCGTTGTACATGACCAGACCGGGCTACGCTGAACGAAGGGGCATTATAGGGCCTGGCCAGCCCCGGGCAAGCACGGCCGCAAACCGTTCTAAACTCTGATCAGACCAGTGCCAGGGTGCTGGCAAGCGCCCGGAAGGCCGTGCTAACTTGCATAAACAATAACCAAGAGAGGGACTTAACCATGGATAACCTGGAAACCGCCGCCCCCACTCAGGAAGAAAAGACCCTGGGCATGCTCAGCCACCTACTGGCCATCTTTTTCGGCTTCCTGGCGCCGCTGATCATCTGGATCGTGAAGAAGGACGAATCCACCTATGTCGCCGAACAGGCCAAGGAAGCCCTGAACTTCCAGATCACCGTGTTCATCGGCTTCGTCGGCTGCTTCATCCTGTCCTTCGTGCTCATCGGCATGCTGCTGATGCCCGTGCTGGCCATCTACAACGTGGTGATGCTGATCATCGGCACCATCAAGGCCAACGAGGGCAAGAGCTACCGCTACCCCTTCACCCTGCGCCTTATCTCCTGAGGCCGGGAAGCTAGCTGGATCCCCCTCACCAGGGATCCAGCGGCAAGGCGCCCACGATCCTGCCATCGGACTTGTGCAGCACCATGGCCATGTCCTGCTTGAGCGCGACCAGGGGCAGGTAAACCGCTTCGTTCTCGCGCAGCCCGTGCCTCTCCAAGAAGTCGCCAATCATGCCCTTCTGCTCGGGAAAACGTGCCGCCAACACCGCTAGCGGCTTGGCCTTGGCCACGGCACGCTCGGCGAGGCTCTCGTAGTCCTGGTACAAGCGCGCCAGGCGATCCAGATCCGGGCCGCCGCCCAGCGCGCTGAACAGGATCTTCTCCCGCTCCTTGGGATCGCTAGGCCTCCGCGCCGCCGTCACAACCGGCCCCGTCCAGGGCGCACCGGCGTAGCGCTCGTTGGTGGCGCCCTCGAAAACCACCTCGCTGGCCTGCACCACCTGGAAGCGATCCAGGGCGAAGACCACGAAGGCTGGCCGCGCCTGGGCCACGACATACATGCCATAGCTCAGGGCCGCCAGCTGGGCCAGGCCGATGAGGGTCAGGTCCAGTTTGAGGCCCTTCTTGCCCGCCTTGAAGATGATCAGGGTGATCAGCGGCCCCAGGGTGATATCGACCCCCGACAGGATCACCAACAAGCCTTGCCCCCCGGCAGCCTCCCAATAGGGATGCGGATACCAGAGTTTCAGAATCAGCAGCAGGGCGAGCAGGAACACGCCCAGACTGAGAAGCAGATGGATACCCGCGGCCTTCCAGCGCGACATGGCTTATTCCCGTACTAACCGAAACGGCATCCAGTGTAGGGGCGGATACGCCAAGATCAAGAGCCCGAAGCCACCGTGTTCGGCAAAACGCGCACGGCGCCGCGATCCGCGCTGGTCGCCATACAGGCATAGGCCTGCAGCGCCTTGGACACTAGGCGCTCCCGAGCCGCCGGCTGCCAGGCCCGCGCGCCCCGGGCCAGCATGGCCACGCGCCGCTCGGCCAGCTCCGCCGCGCCGACCAGGAGCTCCAGGCGCCGTGCCGGGATATCGACGAGGATGGCATCCCCTTCCTCCACCAGGGCGATGAGACCGCCCGAGGCCGCCTCCGGCGAGACATGGCCTATGGACAGGCCGGAAGTGCCGCCGGAGAAGCGCCCATCGGTAAGCAGGGCGCAGGCCTGGCCCAGGCCCTTGGATTTCAGATAGCTGGTCGGGTAGAGCATCTCCTGCATGCCTGGCCCGCCGCGCGGCCCCTCGTAGCGGATCACCACCCAATCGCCCGGGAGGATCTCATCCCCCAGGATCGCCGCCACCGCCTCGTCCTGGGACTCGAAGACCCGCGCCCGGCCCTCGAAGCGCCAGCAGGCCTCGGGCACGCCGGCCGTCTTGACGATGGCGCCCTGGGGCGCCAGGTTGCCGAACAGGACGGCGAGACCACCCTCGGCGCTATAGGCATGGGCTGCGTCGCGTATGCAGCCCGCCCGCCTGTCCAGGTCCAGTTCCGGGTAGCGGCAGTCCTGGGAAAAGGCCTTCGTCGTGCGCAAGCCCGCCGGCCCGGCGCGATAAAAGCGAAGCACCGCCTCCTCCTCGGTCCGGGCGATATCCCAGCGCGCCAAGGCCGCGCCCAGATGTTCGGCATGCACGCTGCCGGCATCCTCGTGCAACAAACCGGCGCGCCCCAACTCCCCCAGGATGGCCATGACCCCGCCGGAGCGGTGCACGTCCTCCATGTGATATTGCTGGCTGGAGGGCGCCACCTTGCACAGATGCGGCACCCGCCGCGACAGGGCGTCGATGTCGGCCATGGTGAAATCCACCTCCGCCTCCTGGGCGGCGGCGAGCAGGTGCAAAATGGTATTGGTGGAGCCGCCCATGGCGATGTCCAGGGCCATGGCGTTCTCGAAGGCGCGCTTGTCGGCGATGGCCCGGGGCAGGACCGAGACATCCTCGCCTTCGTAATAGCGTTTGGTCAGCGCGACGATTCGGCGTCCCGCCTCCAGGAACAATTCCCGGCGATCGGCATGGGTCGCCAACAGCGAACCATTCCCGGGCAAGGCCAATCCTAAAGCCTCAACGAGGCAGTTCATGGAATTGGCGGTGAACATACCCGAGCAGGAACCGCAGGTCGGGCAGGCGTTGAGCTCATGCTCGCGCACTTCCTCATCGCCCTTGCCCGGATCCGCCGCGCTGACCATGGCATCCACCAGGTCCAGCTTGATGAGCTTCCCGGACAGCGTCGTCTTGCCCGCCTCCATGGGCCCACCCGACACGAAGACGACCGGAATATTCAGGCGCAGGGCCGCCATCAGCATGCCCGGGGTGATCTTGTCGCAATTGGAAATGCACACCAGGGCATCGGCGCAATGGGCATTGACCATGTATTCCACGGAATCGGCGATCAATTCCCGGGACGGCAGGGAATACAACATGCCGCCATGGCCCATGGCGATGCCGTCGTCCACCGCGATGGTGTGAAACTCCCGCGCCACCCCGCCCGCCTCGCGGATAGCACCGGCCACCAGCTCGCCCAAGTCTTTCAAATGCACATGACCGGGAACGAACTGGGTATAGGAATTGGCGATGGCGATGATGGGCTTGCCAAAATCGCTGTCGGTCAGGCCCGTGGCGCGCCACAGGGCGCGGGCGCCGGCCATGTTGCGGCCATGGGTGGTGGTACGGGAACGGTAGACGGGCATTTGCTAAATCCTGGATTTGATTAACCGCCAAGAACACCAAGAACGCCAAGTAAGAATTAGCTGCCTACGGCAACAACCGGGTTATGAAGGCGGTTCTCGCAGTAAAGAGAGGGCGGCCAGTTTCCGAAAAATCATGTTCTTGCCTTGGCGTTCTTGGTGTTCTTGGCGGTTAATTCTCTTACTTCAAATCACGCGTAACAGGCATCGATAAACTGGCGCGCCGGGGCTTCCACCGGTTCCAGCCAACCCCATTTATCCTCGGTCTTGCCGTTGAAAAGGCCGAAGAAAATATCCTGCAGCTCCTTGGTGATGGGGCCGCGCTTACCGGTACCGACCTGGATACCATCCACCGAGCGCACCGGCACGATTTCCGAGGCCGTGCCGCACAGGAAGATCTCGTCGGCGAGATACAGAGCCTCGCGAGCGATGGCTTGCTCGCGCACCTCGTAGCCGAGTTCCCCGGCCAGGACCATGACCGTGTCGCGGGTCAGGCCGGTCAGGATCGAAGCGGTGGGCGGCGGCGTGTAGAGCACGCGATTTTTCACCAGGAAGATATTCTGCCCGGCGCCCTCGGAAACATGGTGGTTGGCATCCAGGGCGATTCCCTCGGCATAGCCGTGGCGGCGCGCCTCGCGGGCGATCAGCGCTCCGGACAGGTAATTGCCACCGGCCTTGGCCGCCGTGGGCATGGTATTGGGCGCCAGGCGCTGCCAGGAGGAAACCCCGACATCGACGCCGGATTCCAGCGTGCCCTCGCCCAGATAGGCGCCCCATTCGAAAGCGGCGATGGACACTTCCACGGGCGTGTCATTGCTGGGAATGATGCCGATGCCGCCATAGCCCATGAAGGCGATGGGGCGAAGATAGGCCTGATTCAGATGATTTTCCCGGACCACGTCCTTGCAGCCCTGGACGATGGCGGCGAAATCGAAGGGGATATCCATGCGGTAGATCTTCGCCGAGTCGTAGAGCCGGCGGATATGATCGCTCAGGCGAAAAATCGCCGTACCCTGGGGCGTGTGGTAGGCGCGTATGCCCTCGAAGACCGAGGAGCCGTAATGGATGGCATGGGTCAGGACATGCACCTTGGCATCGGCCCAGGGCTGCAATTTTCCGTTATGCCAAATCAAATCAGGCGGCGTGATGGCCATGGTGTTCTCCTAGGGATGTTCTCAACAAAAACAATTCAAAACTCTCGGCCAGGGCGGTACGGCTAGCATCGATGATATTGTCGGAGCAGCCCACCGTGCACCAGCGCGCCTGCCCGTCCTCGGCCTCCAGCCAGACGCGGGTCGTGGCCGCCGTGGCGGATTCCGGATCGAGGATGCGCACCTTGTAATCGGTCAGCCGCAAGGCCTTCAGCTCCGGAAAATAGGGCAGCAAGGCCTTGCGCAGGGCCGAATCCATGGCCGCCACCGGGCCGCAAGCCTCGGCCACGGTATGCACGAGCTCGTGCCCGACCTTGAGCTTCACCGTAGCCTGGGCCGGCTGGCTCATCGCCTCGCGCCACGCGGTCTGCACCACCATCTCCATAATGGCAAAAGGCGGTGCATCCTGCCCGGCGCAGCGGCGCGCCCGTAGCTCGAAACTGCCATCGGCGCCGTCCAGCTGCATGCCATTCGCTTCACTACACTTGATCTGCTCCAGGAGTTCCGCCTCGCGGCCCTGCAGATCCAGGCCCAGCTCCAGGGCACGCAGTCGCAGGTTGCCGCGCCCAGCTAGCTCCGAGACCACCACGCTGCGGGCATTGCCGATACGCGCCGGGTCGATGTGCTCGTAGCTGGCCGCCAGGCGCTCCACCGCCGCCACGTGGATGCCGCCCTTGTGGGCGAAGGCCGCGCCGCCCACGTAGGGCGCAAAGGCATCGGCATTGATATTGGCAATCTCGGCGACTTTTCCCGACAGGGCGCACAGGCCGGCCAAGTTTCCGGCCGGCAAACAGCGCTTGCCCAGTTTCAGCTCCAGGCTGGGCAGCAGCGAGACCAGATTGGCATTGCCGCAGCGCTCGCCATAGCCGTTGATGGTGCCCTGAACCTGGCGAGCGCCGGCACCCACGGCCGCCAAGGCATTGGCCACGGCCAGCTCGGCATCGTTATGGCTATGAATCCCCAGGGGCGTCGCGAACTGCTCGGAAACCTCGCGGACGGCCTGGGCGACGCAATCCGGCAGGCTGCCGCCATTGGTGTCACAGAGCACCAGCCAATCGGCGCCCGCCTCCTGGGCGGCCCGCAGGCATTCCAGGGCATAGACCGCATCGGCCCGGTAGCCGTCGAAAAAATGCTCGGCGTCGAAGACGACTTCCCGGCCTTCGGCCTTGATCAGGCGCACCGTATCGGCGATCAGGCGCAGATTCTCCTCGCGCGTGGTGCGCAAGACCTCGGACACATGCAGGTCCCAGGTTTTTCCCACCAGGGTCACCACCGGCGTCCCGGCTTCCAACAGCCGGACCACTTGGGGATCGTGCTCGGCCAGGCTGCCCACCCGGCGCGTGCTGCCGAAGGCGGCGATTTTCGCCTGAACCAGATCCAGCTCGCGCACCCGCCGAAAATACTCGGCATCCTTGGGATTGGAACCCGGCCAGCCGCCCTCGATATAGGGAATGCCAAACTCGTCCAGCAGGCGCGTGATTTTCAGCTTGTCCTCCAAGGAAAAGCTCAAGTCCCGCCGCTGAGCGCCGTCGCGCAAGGTGGTGTCGTAGAGGAAGATTCGCTCGTTCATTTTCATTCAGAGTATTAACCACCAAGGCGCCAAGAACACAAAGAATGCCCAGACGCCACACCAAGCCTGGTGTTCTGTGCGCACCCAAGAAGCAGCTCGCGACAAACCAGGACGCCTGGTTTTATCTTGGCGCCTTTGCGCCTTGGTGGTTAATCCTCTTCTCTCCCATCTTCACGCCGAACGCGCCAGGCTGGCGTCGCGCAGCTCGGAAACCGCCACCACGTCCAACAGCTTGCCGAACTGGCGCGACAGAAAATCCACGGGCCGCTCGCTGCTGACCCGCAAGGTCACGTCGAAAAACTGGGGATCCCTGGCCGTGGTCACGGTGAAGGTCTCCAGCTGGAAACCGCGATGCCGCGTCGTGCGCAGCACGCGCTCCAGGGCGCCCTCGTCGTTGCGGATCTGCAGATACAATAAATCGCTCATGATTCAACCCCTTCCATCATGGTGGCATTATTGGCGCCCGGCGGAACCAGGGGCCAGACATTGGCTTTCGGGTCGATACGCACATGCAATAGCATGGGCCCCGGCGCCGCCAGCAGCTCGGCGATGGCCTCGGCCTGCTCGGCGCGCAGGGCAATGCTGCGCGCCGGGATCTCGAAGGCGCTCGCCATCTGGCAAAAATCCGGGTTATCGGACAGATCCACTTCGCTGTAGCGCTCAGAAAAAAACAGTTCCTGCCATTGCTTGACCATGCCCAGCATCTGGTTGTCGAAGAGCACGATCTTGATCGGCAGCCCGTAGCGTCGGATGGTGCCCAGCTCCTGGACATTCATCATGAAGGAGCCGTCGCCGGACACCAGGATCACCGGCGTGTTCGGCTCGGCGAACTGTGCGCCTATGGCCGCCGGCAGGCCGTAGCCCATGGTGCCCAGGCCGCCGCTGGTCAGATGCCGGCTTGGGTGGTCGAAACCATAATGCTGGGCCACCCACATCTGGTGCTGGCCCACGTCGCAGGCGATGACGGTCTGCTTGGCGGCGCGCGCCGATAATTCCTGGAGAAAATGCGGGGCATAAATACCCGGCATGGGCGCATCGTAGCGGAAGCCGTGTTCCCGCTTGTCGGCCGCGCATTTTTCCCGCCAGGCCGCGATGTCCAAGGCCATGCCAAGGCGCGGCAGCACGCGCTTGAGCGGCGCGCTGATACCGATTTCCACGGCACGCAGCTTGCCGATCTCCGCCCGGTCGGCATCCAGATGTATCACCCGTGCGTGAGGCGCGAATTCCGCCAATTTCCCGGTGGCCCGGTCGTCGAAGCGGGCGCCGATCACCAGCAGCAGGTCGCAGGACTGCACGGCGTAATTCGCCGCGCGGGTGCCGTGCATGCCCAGCATGCCCAGGTGCTGCGGGTGCTCGGCCGGCAGGCAGCCCAGGCCCTTCAGCGTCGACACCACGGGGATGCCCGTCGCCTCGGCGAGGACGCGGAATTCCGCCACCGCCTGGGCGATGACCACGCCGCCGCCGGCGCAGATCAACGGCTGGCGCGCCGATGCAATCATGGCCCTGGCCCGCTCGATATCCAGCTCCGGCAGGGGCTCGCAGACCTCAACCGGCGTCAGAAAGGGGGTCGGAGAAAACTCCGCCAGCTGCACGTCCTTGGGGATGTCGATCAGGACCGGCCCGGGCCGGCCCTCGCGGGCGATGCGGAACGCCTCGGCGAACACCCGGGGCAGGTCCTCCGCCTTGCGCACCAGGAAGGAATGCTTCACCACCGGCAGGGTGATGCCGAACACATCCACTTCCTGGAAGGCGTCGGTGCCGATCAGCGGCTTGGCGACCTGGCCGGTGATGGCCACCACCGGCACCGAATCCATATAGGCATTGGCGATGCCGGTCACCAGGTTGGTGGCGCCCGGCCCGGAGGTGGCCAGGCACACGCCGACCCGGCCCGAGGCCCGGGCATAGCCGTCGGCGGCCAGGGCCGCCCCCTGTTCGTGACGGCAGAGCACGTGCTTGAGCGGCGCGCCCACCAGGGCGTCGTACACCGGCATGATCGCCCCGCCCGGGTAACCGAACAGACAGTCCACGCCCTCGTTAATCAGGGCCTGGATAATGAAGTCCGCAGCACGCATCGATGCCCTACTCCGCTTACAGGGATTCGAATTCGCGCTGGGCTTCCGCCCGGGGCGCGTATTCCGAGCCGAAGGCGAAGGCCACCGGCGAGGGCTTATTGGCCTCGTCCTGGGGCAGCCAGGACATATGGGCGCGCAGGCGGGCGCCGACGGCTTCGATGGGATGGGCGCAATCGGCCTCCATCAGGGCGCGGTAGTTCTTGCCGCCGGCTTCGTTCTCCGCGATCCACTCGCGGGCAAAGGTTCCGTCTTGGATTTCAGTCAGAATTTTCTGCATGGTTTCTCTCGCTCTGTCGTCGATGATGCGGGGGCCACGGGTCAAATCGCCGTATTTGGCGGTATCCGAGACAAATTGGTGCATGCGCTTCAAGCCGCCCTCGTACAGCAGGTCGACGATCAGCTTGAGCTCGTGCAGGCATTCGAAATAAGCCACTTCCGGTTGATAACCGGCCTTGACCAGGGTGTCGAAACCGGCGGTGACCAGCTCGGTGGCGCCGCCGCAAAGCACGGCCTGTTCGCCGAACAGATCGGTTTCTGTTTCTTCCTTGAAGGAGGTTTCGATGACGCCGGCGCGGGTTCCGCCGATGCCGTGGGCATAGGCCAGGGCGCGATGGAAGGCCGAGCCCGTGGCGTCTTGGTGCACGGCGATCAAGCAGGGCACGCCGGCGCCGGCCTCGTACTGGCGGCGCACCAGCTTGCCCGGAGATTTCGGCGCGATCATGGCGATGTCGATATTCGCCGCCGGCTTGATCAGGCCGAAATGAATATTGAAGCCATGGGAAAACATCAGCATCGCGCCGGCCTTCAGATGGGGCGCCACGTGGGTTTCGTAGAGTTCCTTCTGCGCCAGATCCGGCACCAGGATCATGACCACCTCGGCCTCGCGCGTCGCCGTGGCGAAATCCTGGGGCTGCCAGCCATCGGCCTCGGCCTCGGCCCAGGAAGCGCCGCCGGCGCGCAGGCCGACGCGCACATTGAAGCCGGAATCGCGCAGATTCATGGCCTGGGCACGGCCTTGGCTGCCGTAGCCGAGTACGGCGATGCGCTGGTGTTTCAGGGCTTCGGGATTGGCATGTTCGTTCCAGTACATCGCGGTCATGGTCGGCTCCTTGTCGAGTGGTATTGCTCGGGTTTTCGATTTTCATGGACCCTGAAACGCCGAAGCCCCCGGACCTTTCGGTGCGGGGGCTTCGTGTTTTTCGGGGGTTTAGGTTTTTCTACCTGCTCTCCCCGCGCACAAAGCGACCCGCCGCGTAGTGAATAAGTACTACGAGGAGGGTTACGCTAATAATGACGAGGCTGTTCAGGGTCATTTTTCGGTTTCGTTATTTTTGGCGGGCCTAGTGGCCTTGGCCGGAATATTCGGATTTCGTCTGCTGCATCGCAGCGGTGTTTTTAAGAAGTAACACAGGATTTTTTCATCGGCAAGGAGAATTTTTAAAACTTTTTGCGCGCGGTGCCGGCCGCGTCAATGCGCATATCCGGGGCGGGTTTAGGCATTTGACCGATGCGCGAGGCCGGGCCGGGGATTTATGCAAAGTCGCGGCGCGCTTACTTAACGTTAACGTAAAGCGAATTGTCCGACTTCAGTCGGACGTTCGCCCTCACCCGAGGTGATAGAGCTCCCGCGCCGACCGGGCGAGCTCCTCGCGGAAGTCCGGATGAGCGATAGCGATCAGGGCTTCCGCTCGTTCGCGTAGCGAGCGTCCGCGCAGGTTGGCGATCCCGTATTCGGTGACGATGTACTGGGCATGGGCCCGGGTGGTGACCACGCCGGCGCCTAGGCTGAGCATGGGCGCGATGCGCGAGACTTTCCCGCCGCAGGCGGTGGACGGCAGGGCGATGACGGCCTTGCCGCCCTCGGACAGGGCCGCGCCGCGCATGAAATCCATCTGGCCGCCCACGCCGGAGTAGATGCGCGTCCCCATGGAATCGGCGCAGATCTGGCCGGTCAGGTCCACCTCCAGGGCGCTGTTGATGGCGACCACGCCGGGGTTGCGGCGGATATTGCTGGTGTCGTTGACATACTCGGCGTCCAGGAACACCACCTCCGGATTGTCGTCCACGAAGTCGTAGACCGCCCGCGAACCCAGGACGAAGCTGGTGACCAGCTTGCCCGGGTGCACTTTCTTGCGCGCGCCGGTGACCACGCCGGACTCGACGAGGGGCAGGAGGCCGTCGGAGAACATCTCGGTGTGCACGCCCAGGTCGCGATGGCCGCGCAAACAGGCCAAGACCGCGTCGGGGATGGCGCCTATGCCCATCTGCAGGCAGGCGCCGTTCGTGATCAACGCGGCCACGTGCCTGCCTATGGCCCCGGTGACCGGGTCGATGACGGCCGGGGCATGGGCCGGCAGCTCCACCGCCTCCTCGTAGACCGTGTGCAGGCTATCGTAGGGGATGAAGGCATCGCCATGGCTGCGCGGCATGCGCGGATTGACATGGGCGATGATGCGCCCGGCCACGGCGCAGGCCGCCTTGGTGGCCTCCACGGAGACGCCTAGGGTGCAGAGGCCGTGCTTGTCCGGCGGCGAGACCTGGATCAGGGCGGCATCGACGCGCTGCTCGCCGCGTCGGAACAGCTTGGGCAGCTCGGACAGGAAGATGGGTACGTAGTCGGCGCGCCCGGATTGCACCAGGGCCCGCGTCTCGGCGGCGACGAAGAAGCAACGCTGGCGCAGATGCCCCTCCAGGGCCGGATCGGCCAGCAGGGCCGAGCCCTCGGTATGCAGCTGCATAAGCGTCAGCTCGCGCAAGCTAAATGCCCGCTCCTTCAAGCCGGCCAGGAGCCGCACCGGCGTCGCCGCCATGGAATGGCACCAGAGCGCCTCGCCATCGCGCAAGGAGGCCAGGGCGTCGGAGGGGGTGGCGGCGATACGGGGCATGAGGCATTTCCTTAAGGTTTTGATCCGATGGCCTCAGCATAGCCCGTAGGGCCTGGCCTCTTCTGATCCGTGTCAATTCCGGCTAATCTGGTCGGACCTCAATCGCGAGCATTCCCATGAAGATCACCCCCAACCGCATGCGCTGGCTGATGAACATCTGGCCGCCCTTCCTGGGCGCCGGCATCCGCGTGCGCCGCATCAGCGAAGACTTCCGCGAGGCCCATGTGGAACTGCGCCAGGGCTGGCTGAACCGCAACTACGTGGGCACCCACTTCGGCGGCTCGCTGTTCGCCATGACCGATCCCTTCTATATGTTGCTGCTGCTCCAATGCCTGGGCCGGGACTACATCGTCTGGGACAAGGACAGTCGCATCCGCTTCGTGAAACCCGGGCGCGGCACGGTGCATGCCGTGTTCCGCTTGCCGGAGTCGGTACTGGCCGAGATCAAGGCCGAGGCGGACGGCAAGGGCAAGTGCGAGCCGGTCCTGCACGTGGATGTCCTGGACCGGGACGGCGAGGTGGTGGCGGAAGTGGAGAAGACCCTGTACGTGCGCAGGAAGGCCTGACCCGGATCGGCTACACTGGCGGCCTGGCGCCTTGCGCACTGCCCTCATCTCCGGGATCCCCATGAACTACCGCCATCATTTTCACGCCGGCAACCATGCCGACGTGCTCAAGCACCTGACCCTGGCCCTGGTCATCGACGCCCTCAAGGCCAAGGACAAACCCTTCGCCGTCGTGGACAGCCATGCCGGCGCCGGGCTCTACGATCTGGCGGCCACCGCCGCCGAGAAGACCGGCGAATGGCAGGCCGGCATCGGCGCCCTGCTGCCGGTCCAGGAATGGCCGGAGGCCATGCGCCCCTACAAGGAGGCCCTGATGCGCGTCAACCCGCAGCTGGCCCATGGCGGGCATCTGCGCCTCTACCCCGGCTCGCCGCGCCTCATGGCGGATCTGATGCGCGACAGCGACCGCCTGACCCTGGGCGAGCTGCATCCGGACGCCGTGCGCAAGCTGCGCCATGGCTTCGAGGAGGATCGCCGGGTACGCATCATCGAAGGCGACGGCTATCATCTTCTGAGGAGCGAGCTGCCGCCCCGGGAGAAGCGCGGCCTCGTGCACATCGATCCGCCCTTCGAGGACAAACAGGAGTTCCAGGCGATGCTGGATGCGCTGCAGGAAGGTTACCGCCGCTTCGCCACAGGCGTGTACGCGCTCTGGTATCCCATCAAGGCGCGCCCGGAGATCAAGCGCTTCCACGAGAATCTCAAGAAGCTGGGCATCCCGCGCATCCTCTGCGCCGAGCTGCTGATCCATCCCGACGACGTGGGCCAGCGCCTGAACGGCTCGGGCATGATCCTGGTCAACCCGCCCTGGCAGCTGGACGAGAAGCTGCGCCGCTGCCTGCCCTGGGTGCACGAGCGCCTGGCGCCGGAAGGCGAAGGCGGTGCGCGTATCCACTGGCTGGTGGGAGAAACGGCCTGATGCGGTTGCTCGCCGCGCTGTTCGGGCTCATGTGCCTGGGCGGTGCCCAGGCGCGCAACCTGCTGTGCCCTCAAGCCCTGCAAGCCGGCTGGGATCCCTGGGAACCTTATCACTACAAGGATGGCCATGGCCGGATCACCGGCTCGGCCACCGAGATCCTGCGCGAGGCGGCGCGGCGCGTCGGCTGCGAACTGCGCTTCGTGGAAAACACCTGGGCGCGCACCGTCACCGACATCCAGGTCGGCCGTCTGGACGTGGCCATGGAAGCCCAGCTCACCCCGGAGCGTCGCGGCTTCGCCCTGTTCAGCCGGCCCTACCGGCGCATCGACGTGCAGCTCTGGGTCCTGTCCACGGCCATCCCCGAGCCTCAGGCCGACACCCTGGACGCCTTGCTGAAGGCCAAAGTGCGCATAGGCGCGCTCGCCGGCTATGCCTATGGGGAGAGCGCCGACAAGGCCCTGGAAAAAGCCAGCCTCAGCGGTCAAGTCCAGTATGTGCGCAGCAACGAGCTGAACCTGCGCAAGCTCATCGCCCAGCGCGTGGACGGCTTCCTGGCCGACACCGCCTCCTCCCGGCAGCTGAGCCTGCCGCCGGACAGCCCCCTGCACCTGGTGTCCCATCCCCGCCTGCGGCTCAGCCAGGATGTGCGCCTGATGTTCAGTCAGGAAGGCGTGCCGCGCGCCCTGGTCGAGCAGTTCGATGCGGCCCTGGAGCAGATGAGCGCCGATGGCAGCCTGGCGGCCCTGCTCGCGCGCTTCCACCCGGAAGGTGCCTTCCTGGCCAGCGAACCGGGATCCTGAAACCCATGGACCGGCCCGGGCCGCATCCGCTCGCGCCTCGCCCGCCAGGGCCGGTCCGCTCTGGCCGGACGCTGACGGCCCGGGCCCTGCTGGGCCTGGGGCTCTGGCTGAGCGCGTACGCCGTCCAGGCCGGCGAAGCGCCGGGCGCCTGCCCGAAACCCCTGCGCGCCGCCTGGCATGAATGGCATCCCTACCATTACCGGGACGGACCAAACCTGGTCGGCTCGGGCGTCGAGGTCTTGAAGACCCTGGCCGAGGACACGGGCTGCCGCCTGGAGTTCCAGGAGATCCCCTGGAGCCGCGCCCTGGACGACCTGGCCCGGGGCGATGTCGACGTGGTGATGGAGGCCTTGCCCATCGCCACGCGCCAGGCTTATGCCCGCTTCAGCCAGGGCTACAGCCCGACGCGGATCTGCCTGTGGACCCTGGCCGTGCGCCGCCAGGCCGTGCCGCCGTCCCTGGAAGCCCTGGTACAGGCCCATTGGCGGCTGGGCGTCACCCAGGGGTATTCCTATGGCGAGACGCTGGATCGCTGGCTGGAGGTATACCAGGCCCGCGGCCTGGTGGAGACGGTGCGTAGGGACGAACAGAACCTCGCCAAGCTGGCCGACGGCAAGATCGACGCGCTGCTGGGCGACTGGACCGTGATCCGGCAGCGGATGCGCGAGGCCCGGACGCGCGGGCACTACGCCTGCGCCCGCGCCTTCCAGGGTACGCCCGACGGCGCCTTCATGTTCAGCCGTAAGTCCGTGCCCGAGGCCCTGTTCCGCCGTTTCGACCAGGCCCTGGAACGGATGGCGCGCGACGGCCGTCTACGCGCCATTCAGCAGCGTTACGCCATCCTGCCGCCGGCTAACCCGGAGGCTCGCCTGGCTCAGTAGAGCACGCGGCAGCGGATGGTGCCGGGCACCTGCTTGAGCATCTCCAAGGCCTTGTCGCTGGACTCGGAATCGATGTCGATCACGACGTAGCCGATGTTCTCGTTGGTCTGCAGGTACTGGCCGGAGATGTTGATGTCATTGGCCGAGAAGATGCCGTTGATGCGTGACAAGACGCCCGGCTCGTTCTTATGGATATGCAGCAGCCGATGCTTGTCGCGCAGCAGAGGCAGGGACACCTCGGGGAAATTCACCGCCGACAGCGTCGAGCCCACATTGCTGTACTTGATGAGCTTGTCGGCCACTTCCACGCCGATATTGGCCTGGGCCTCCTCGGTGGAGCCGCCCACGTGCGGGGTCAGGATGACATTGTCCAGGCCGCGCAGGGGGGTGATGAACTCGTCGTCATTGCCCTTGGGCTCCGCCGGGAAGACGTCGATGGCGGCACCGGCCAGGTGCCCGGACTTCAGCGCCGCCGCCAGGGCCTCGATGACCACGACCGTGCCGCGCGAGGCGTTGATCAGGAGGCCGCCCGGCTTCATGCGCTGGAGCTCGCGCTCGCCGATCATGTCCTTGGTTTCCGGGGTCTCGGGCACGTGCAGGGTCACCACGTCGGCCTGGGCCAGGAGCTCGTCAAGGCTGGCCACGGCTTGCGCATTGCCTAGGGAAAGCTTGTTCTCGATGTCGTAGAACAGGACCTGCATGCCCAGGTTCTCGGCCAGGATGCCCAGCTGGGTGCCGATATGGCCGTAACCGATGATGCCCAGCTTCTTGCCGCGCGCCTCGTAAGAGCCTTCCGCGCTCTTGGTCCAGCCGCCGCGATGGCAGAGCATGTTCTTTTCGGGGATGCGCCGCAGCAGCATGATCATCTCGGCCAGGACCAGCTCGGCCACGGAGCGGGTGTTCGAGAAGGGCGCGTTGAACACCGGGATGCCGCGCTTCTGGGCCGCCGCCAGATCCACCTGGTTGGTACCGATACAGAAACAGCCCACCGCCGCCAGCTTGGTCGCCGCCTCGAACACCGCTTCGGTGAGCTGGCTGCGCGAGCGGATGCCGATGAAATGGGCGGAAGCCACGGCGGTCAGCAACTGGTCCTCGGGCAGGGCCTTCTTGTGGTACTCGATATTGCTGTAGCCGTCGGCCTTGAAGGCCTCCACGGCCCGGGCGTGCACGCCCTCCAGCAGCAGGATCTTGATCTTGTCTTTGGGCAGGGAGATGTTCTTCATGACATGGGGCCACAGGCTAGGGAATGGAGCAGTGCAGCATAAACCGGCCCAGGTCTTTTGGGCTAGGATTTCATACGTATTCAGCCAGGGTATGCACCCAATCGTCACAAATCCTGATGCTTCCCGTTATCGTGCTATAACTTTTAATCATGGAGGCGCCAACCCTGGGTGGAAGCGCGCCCGCCCAGGCACTATGGTTGCTATTTAGACAGGGCTTCCGCACAATACCGCACTGAAACTTTAGGCTCCGGAGGGATTTCGTCATGGCCAAGGAATCAAGGAACATGTTCTCGGGTTTCGCATTTTCCCGTTTCGTCTCACTGGGCCTGGTGGCCCTGCTCGCCGGCCTGATGGCGGGCTGCGCCGACGACGTCGGCACCCTCGACCCCGCCCCCACGATCAAGCCGGCCACCTCCGACCCGGCCAAGTACAACTACCTCATCGGCCCCGGCGATAGCGTCAATGTCTTCGTCTGGCGCAATCCGGACGTCAGCTCCTCGGTGCTGGTGCGTCCCGATGGCAAGATCACCACGCCCCTGGTCGAAGATCTGCCGGCCGCCGGCCGGACGCCCACCGAGCTGGCCCGCGAAATCGAGAAAGTCCTGGGCGCGTATATCAAGGATCCCATCGTCACCGTGACCATCTCCGGCTTCGTCGGCCCCTATAGCGAGCAGATCCGCGTCATCGGCGAGGCCACCAAGCCCCAGACCCTGTCCTACCGCCAGAACATGACCCTGCTCGACGTCATGATCGCCGTGGGCGGCCTGACCCCCTTCGCCGATGGCAATGACGCCAGTATCGTCCGCGTCGTGGACGGCGAACAGAAACAGTACACCGCCCGCCTGGAGGACCTGGTCAAGGACGGCGACATCAGCGCCAACGCACAGCTGCTGCCGGGCGATATCATCATCATTCCGGAATCCTGGTTCTAAGCCAGCGAGAATACTGGGCACGGGCATCGCCGCGCGCCCCGGGCCGATCCGGACAGGATCGGCCCTAGCCGTTTGACCGCCCGAGCAATCCGGCGGTTTTCCACTAGGGAAGGTTATGCAAGACATCATCGAACAGATTGCCAGTTATCTGCGCGGCATGTGGCGCCAGCGCTGGTACGCCCTGCTTGTGGCCTGGACTTTCTGCATCGTCGGCTGGGCCGCCGTGCTGCAGCTGCCCGATCAATACGAAGCCAATGCCCGTGTCCACATCAACACCGACACCCTGCTGCAGCGCCTGGTGCGCGATATCGACGCCGGGGAGGACACCTCGGACCGGGTGCGCGTCATCACTCAGACCCTGCTCTCGCGCCCGAACCTGGAAAAGATCGTGCGCATGACCGACATGGACATCCGGCTCCAGGACGAAAGCGCCCAGGAGAGCGCCATGAAGTCCCTGGAGAAAAAGATCAAGATCGCCCGCGCCGGCCGCGAGGACATCTTCAACATCAGCTATTCCGACGCCGACCCCCTGCTCTCCAAGAAGATCGTCCAGGCCATCCTGACCTTGTTCGTTGAAAACACCCTGGGCGAATCCCGCGAGGAGACCGATGCGGCCCAGAAATTCCTCGACAAGCAGATCGGCGATTACGAGCAACGTCTCAACGAGGCGGAGAACGCCCTCAAGGAATTCAAGCGCAAGAACGTCGGCCGCATGCCTGAGCAGGGCAAGGATTACTACATGCGCCTGCAGGAGGGCAACAACGCCCTGCGCGAGGCCGAACTGGAACTGCGTCAAGCCGAAAACCAGGCCAGCGAGCTACGCCGCCAGGTGACCGGCGAGGAGCCGACCTTCGGCATGGTGGCGCCTCCGGTGCAAGTGACCTCGGTGCCGGCCCTGGACAACCGCATCCAGTCCATGCAGGAAAAACTCGACGAGCTGCTGCTGCACTACACCGAGAAACACCCGGACGTGGTGAACACCAAGGGCATGATCGCCGATCTGCAGAAGCAGAAGGAAGAAACCCTCAAGTCCATGGCCGGCCAGGGCGATGGCGGCATGGCCGCCGCCGGACTGGACAACAATCCGGTTTACCAGCAGCTGCGCATCTCCCTGGGCGAGGCCGATGCCCGCGTCGCCGCCCTCAAGGTCAAGGTCGATGAATACAAGGCCCGCGCCAAGGAGCTGCAGGGCATGGTCTTCGTCCTGCCCCAGGTGGAGGCCGAACTAGCCGCCCTGAACCGCGACTACGAAGTCAACAAGCAGAAATACGACCAGCTGACCGAAAAACGCGAGGCCACGCGTATCTCCCAGGAACGCGAGGTCAGCTCCAATGACGCGCAGTTCCGGGTCGTGGATCCGCCGCGTGTGCCACCGGAGCCCACCGGGCCGAACCGAATCCTGTTCATGTCCCTGGTCCTGGTGGGCAGCTTGGGCGCCGGCCTGTTCATCGCCCTGGTGCTGTCGCAGGTCTTGTCGACCTTCGACAATCCCAAGGACCTCATGAGCGCCCTGCAGCTGCCGGTCCTGGGCACCGTGTCCTATATCCTGTCGCCGCCGGCCCTGCGCCGGCGCCGGCTCAAAAATCTGGCCTTCGCCGCGTTGTGCGTCTTCCTGCTCCCGGTTTATGGCGCGCTGATCTACCTGCAGCATGCAGGTATCCCGATGCTGAAGTAAGAGGTGTGCCAAGATGGATCTGATTGAGAAAGCCGCCGCCCGCCTTGCCGAGGATGGCAAGCTCAAGGACGAAGGCAGCGAGGCCCAGGCGGCCTCGGCGCCAAAGGAAACACGCGCACAGCCGGAAATCCAGGCGCCCCAGGTCAGGCCCGGCCATGGCCACGAAGCCCCCAGCCTGGAGGAGCGCATCAGCCAGCTGGAGTCCGCCGAACTGGACGATACCGCCTATCTGCAGGACGCTCGCACCAAGAACTTCACTCGCCTGGATCTGAATTACCTGCAACAGGCCGGCATGGTCGTGCCCGATTCCAGCCGCAGCAAGATCAAGGAAGAATACCGCCACATCAAGCGCCCGCTGCTGATGAACGCCGCGGGCAAGGGCGCCGCCGTGATCAAGCACGCCAATCTGATCATGGTGTCCAGCGCCCATCCCAATGAGGGCAAGACCTTCAGCGCCATCAACCTGGCCCTGTCCATCGCCGCCGAGCGCGACAAGACCGTGCTCCTGGTGGACGCCGACGTGGTGCGCCCCTCGGTGGCCGGCTTCCTGGGCATCAAGGCCGACACCGGCCTGGTTGACTATCTGGTCGAGGGCAACATCGAGCTGTCGGATATCCTGGTCAAGACCGATTTGCCCACCCTGTCCATCCTGCCGGCGGGTAATCCCCATCACCTGTCCACGGAACTCCTGGCCAGCGAGGGCATGCACCATCTGATGGAAGAGCTGTCCACGCGCTATTCCGATCGCATCGTGATCTTCGATGCCCCACCGCTCTTGGTGACCACGGAAGCCTGCGTGCTGGCAAGCATGATGGGCCAGATCGTCCTGGTGGTCGAAGCGGAAAAGACGACCCGAGCCGATATTCGCGAAGCCCTGGATCGGCTGCAACCCAATCCCGAAATCGCTGTGGGTCTCATCCTCAACAAGTCCCTGCGGGCGGCTGACAGCTCCTATTACGGATACGGATATGGCTACTATGGTTGAACGCCCGCCCTTTCACCGCTCCCTGCTGCTGCTGGGCCTGGCCAGCGCCTGGTCCGGCCTGGCCGAGGCGGGAGAGTGGACCATCACCCCGCGCGTGGAGATCGAGCAGACCTATTCCGACAACATCCTGCTGCGCGACAAGGACAAGGAGGACGACTTCGTCACCGCCGTCAACCCGGGCATCAACATCAGGGGCGAGGGGCGCCAGTTCGAGGCCAGCCTGGATTACACGATGGAGAACCTGGCCTACGCCAACCACGAGGAATTCAACCAGACCAATCACCAACTCGCCGCCAAGAGCAAGCTGGTGATCGTCCCCGAGTATTTCTTCTTCGACGGCAGCGCGGACATTGGGCAGCGTGCCGTGTCCCTGGACAATGTGCGCTATCTGGATAACCTCAATATCACCAACAACCGGGTCGATTACGAGTATTTCAACCTGACCCCCTATTTCGCCCATAACTTCGGCGGCTGGGTGGTGACGGATCTGCGCTACAGCGCGTTCCGCTACGACGACAGCTTCCAGGAGTCCGGGGACGATCTCAGCAATTTCGACACCGGCGGCGACGGCAACTCCATTCGGGCCCTGATCGGCAGCGGCGAGGAGTTCACGCGCCTGCAATGGAATCTGAATTTCGAACGCTACACCCAGGACAGCGTCCAGGGCCTGGCGGCCAACAACACGGCCCAGGTCGGCAAGGATGTGCGCGAATCGTCCATGGCCATGGTCACCTATTCTTTCAGCCCGGCCTGGTCGGCCATCGTGCGCGGCGGCGAACAGAACAACGAGATCGGCGGTATCGAGCGCTCCAATAACGGCAGCTTCTCGGCCGCCGGCGTCGGCTGGAGCCCCAGCCGCAAATTCAGCATGCGCGTGCTGAGCGGGTCCACCGACCGGGAAGTCATGTTCACGCTCACCCCCACCGAGCGCACCAACGCCGAATTGAGCTGGCGCGATCTGGATGTGGGCACCGTGGCCGGACCGACCTGGAACGTGAAGGCCGCCCACAAGACCCGCAACACGGACTGGAAGGCGAGCTACGAGAAATCCCTGGTCAGCCAGCAGCAGCTGATCCTCCAGGGCCGGGAGCCACGCATCATCATCGATCCCCAGACGGGCCGCCCGCGCATCATCAACGCGCCCATCTACGGTCTCGATAACGAGACCTTCCTGCGCGAATATGGCGCCTTCAACGTCAGCTACACCTTGGGTCGCAACAAGCTCAACACCCGCATCTATCACGAGAAGCGCAACTACGAGCTGAATCCCGAGCACGACGAGAAAGTCCTGGGCACCAACTTCGGCGTGGATTTCGGCCTGGCCGCCCACTCCGTGCTGGCCGTGGAACTGGACTGGGATCAGCGCGAATTCCTCAACCTGGACCGCGACGAAGACTTCTACACCCTGCGCAGCCGCTGGACCTATACCCTCTCGCCCAAGAGCAAGTTCGAGCTGAGCCTGGCGCACACGGTCCGCGAAGACAACGGCGACGACGCCGCCATCTTCCTCGGCGAGTCCCTGGAATACGTGGAAAATCGTGTGATGGCCCGTCTTTCCAAAGATTTTTGACGGCGAGCCTGTGATGTACCCCACGAATGCACCGAAAACCATCGTCAACGCCATGTCGGTGGACGTGGAGGATTACTTCCAGGTTTCCGCCTTCGAAGGCCATATCGCCCGCGAGGACTGGGGGCGCTGGCCCATACACGTGGAGCGCAACACCGATCGCATCCTGGCCCTGTTCGCCGAGGCCGGCGTGCACGCCACCTTCTTCACCCTGGGCTGGGTCGCCGAACGCTTTCCCCAGCTGGTCCGCCGCATCGTCGATTCCGGGCACGAACTGGCCTGTCACGGCATGAGCCATGTGCGCGTCACCGAACAGGATCCGGCCACCTTCGGCGCCGATATCCGCGCCGCCAAGTCCCTGCTGGAGGACGTGGGCGGCGTGGCGGTCACCGGCTACCGCGCCGCCAGCTATTCCATAGGCCGCGACAATCTCTGGGCCCTGCGCGAGCTGGCCGATGCCGGCTTCCTCTACAGCTCCAGCATCTACCCCATCGCCCACGATCTCTACGGCATGCCCGAGGCCTCGCGCTTTCCCTTCCGGCCGGACAATGCCCCGGAGCTGCTTGAGATCCCCATTTCCACGGCGCGCCTGGCGGCGCGCAACTGGCCGGCGGGCGGCGGCGGCTACTTCCGCTTCCTGCCCTATGCCCTGTCGCGCCATTTCATACGCCGCATCAACGAACAGGAAGACCAAGCCACCGTGTTTTATTTCCACCCCTGGGAAATCGACACCGCGCAGCCCCGCCCCCTGGGTCTGCCCCTCAAGACCCGCGTGCGCCACTACCTGAACCAGGGACGCATGGAGTCGCGCCTGCGCCGGCTGTTGAAGGATTTTCGCTGGGGCCGCATGGACGAGGTGTTCCTCGCCAAGCCCCTGCCGACCTCGGGAGCGATGCGATGATGACCCATATGGACACTCAGCCGGCTCAAAGCATGCACCAGGTCCAGGTTCATCGACTGAGTCTGGCGGAGGAAGGTCGCTGGGACGCCTTCGTGCACACCTGCCCGGAGGCCAGCTTCTTCCATCGCGCCGGTTGGCAGCGGGCCTTGAGCGAGGGCCTGGGTCACAAGACCCATTATCTCTATGCCGAACAGGACGGCGCCATCACCGGCGTCTACCCCCTGGCCGAGGTCAAGAGCCGGCTGTTCGGGCACCGCCTGGTGTCCACGCCCTTCTGCGTCTACGGCGGCATCGCCGCCATCACCCCCGAAGCCCACCAGGCCCTGGATCGGGCGGGCACGACCCTGGCCGAGGAACTGGGCGTGGACTACCTGGAGTTGCGCAGCCTGAGGCGTCAGCACCCGGACTGGCCCTGCAAGGACTTGTACTACACCTTCCGCAAACCCATCAGCGGCGACGAAGACGCCGACATGAAGGCCATACCGCGCAAGCAGCGCGCCATGGTGCGCAAGGGCATCGACGCCGGCCTGAAGGCCGAGATCGACGGCGGCATCGCCCGTTTCCTGCACGCCTATGAGTCCAGCGTGCGCAACCTGGGCACGCCCATCTTCCCGCGCCGCTATTTCGAAATCCTCAAGCAGGAGTTCGGCGAGGACTGCGAACTGATGGCCATCACCCACGAAGGCCAGACCGTGGCCGGGGTGATGAGCTTCTACTTCCGCGACGAGGTCCTGCCCTATTACGGCGGTGGCACCGAGGCGGCGCGCGAGCTCAAGGGCAACGACTTCCTGTACTGGGCGCTGATGCGCCATGCCGGCATCAAGGGCGTGCGCCTGTTCGATTACGGGCGCAGCAAGGCCGGCACCGGCGCCTTCAGCTTCAAGAAGAACTGGGGCTTCGACCCCCAGCCGCTCTACCACGAGTTCTACCTGGTGAAGGCGAAGGAAATGCCCGATCTCAATCCCCTGAACCCCAAGTACCGGCTGTTCATCGCCGCCTGGCAGCGCATGCCCCTGTGGCTGGCGCGCCTGGTCGGCCCGTATTTTTCCCGTTATCTAGGCTAGGATGCCATGACCCTTCCCTTCACGGCAGCGGATGCCGACACCCGAGTCCCTACAGTCCCCGGCGAGTGGCGCCAGGCCCTCCTGGTCCTGGCCCTGCTCCTGGGCGCCAGCCTGGGCCTGTATTATTCGAGTTATGCCGACCTGGTGGCCACCTGGTGGCGCTCGCGCACCTTCAACCACTGCTTCCTGATCCTGCCCATCAGCCTGTACCTGATCCACGAGCTCTACCCGGCACTGCGCCTGATGCGCCCCAGGCCCAGCCTGCTGGCCCTGCCACCCTTGCTCCTGGCCTCCCTGCTGGGCGGCCTGGGTCTGGCCGCCGACGTCATGAGCGTGCAGCATTTCGCCGCCGTCGCCCTCTGGCCGCTCTGCGCCTGGGCCGTGCTCGGCGATGCCCTGGCCCGGCGCATGGCCTTCCCCTTCGCCTATTTGCTGTTCGCCGTGCCGGTGGGCGAGGGCCTGGTGCCCGACCTGCAGGATCTCACCGCCAACGCCGCCGTCACCCTGTTGCAATGGAGCGGCATCCCGGTCCTCCTGGAGGGCCGCTACATCACCATTCCCAGCGGCGACTTCGTGGTCGCCGAGGCCTGCAGCGGCATCAGCTATCTGATCGCCTCCCTGGCCCTGGGCGCGCTCTACGCCTATATGCAGTACAAGAGCCCCTGGCGGCGTCTGGGCTTCATGCTCCTGGCCCTGATCGTGCCCCTGGCCGCCAACGGCGTGCGCGCCTACGGCATCATCCTGCTCGCTCATGTCTCCAACATGCAGTTGGCCGTGGGCGTGGATCACTTGATCTACGGCTGGCTGTTCTTCGGCCTGGTCCTGGCCCTGATGTTCTGGCTGGGCAGCTTCTTCCGCGAATCGGCGCCCCTGGATCTACGCCCGCCCGCCAGCCTGGCGCCGCCCAGCCCGCCTAGGCGCAGCGCCGCCCTCCTGCTGGCCAGCCTGCTGAGCCTGAGCAGCGGCTGGCTCCTGGCGGCATGGGTGACCGGCGCCCCGGTCCAGTCGCCGGCCCAGGTCCGGCTGCCGGCCGCCGCCGGCGAGTGGCAGGGCCCCAGCCTGAGCGAGGATCTCCTGGCCGGCGCCCATCCCGGCGCCCAGCGCCTGCAGGGCGTCTATGAGAGCGCCGCCGGCGTGGTGCACCTGGATCTGGCCTATTACGCCCGCGAAACCCAGGGCCAGGAGCTGGTCAGCTCGCGCAACCGCGTGTTCGACGCCGAACGCTGGCACCGCATCGGCGAAAGCCGGCGCCAGATCGGAACCCATGGTTTAGAGGTCCAGGTCCTTCGCCTGCGCGCCCTGGGGGGCCCCTATGCCGGCACCGAGTTCCTGGTCTATTCCTGGTACGACGTGGCCGGCCGGCGTAGCGCCAGCGCCGCCGAGACCAAGCTCCTGCAGCTCTGGGGTCGGATAAGCCGCCAGGCCGGCGGTCAAGCCCGGTTCAGCATCGCCGCGGCGATACCCAACCGCCGCCGGGACAGCGAACGCCTCCTGGACGATTTCCTGCTGAGCCTGGACCCGCCCTTGTCCCAGCTGACCCGCCAGCCATGAACCCGGCGCACGAGCAGGCCCAGGACCGACCGGCCCTGGTGGCCCATATCCTGTATCGCTTCGCGGTGGGCGGCCTGGAGAACGGCGTGGTCAATCTGATCAACCGCCTGCCGGCGGGAAACTACCGGCATGCGGTGATCTGCGTCACCGACCACGATCCGAGCTTCGCCCGGCGCATCCAGCGTGCCGATGTGGCCATCCACGAATTGCACAAGAAGCCCGGCCAGGATCCGGCGGTGTGGTGGCGGCTGTTCAAACTCTTGCGGCGCTTGAAGCCGGACCTGGTGCACACTCGCAATCTCTCGGCCATGGAGGCCCTACTGCCCGCCTTCCTGGCCGGGGTGCCGGCACGGGTGCATAGCGAGCACGGTTACGATCTCTCGGATCCGGACGGCAGCAACAAGACCTATCGGCGCCTGCGCCGCCTCTTGAGCCTCCTGGCCCAGCGCATCATCCCCCTGTCCCAGGATCTGGAACGCTATCTCGCCGAGCGCGTGGGCGTGCCGCGCCGTAAGCTCGTCCAGCTCTACAACGGCGTGGACGCGACACGTTTCCACCCCGAGGGCGAACGCCTGCCACGCGCCGGCCTGCTGCCCGCCTTACCCGAGAACGCCTTCCTCATGGGCACGGTGGGGCGCATGCAGGCCATCAAGGACACGGGCCTCTTGGTCGAGGCCTTTATCCGCCTGCATGCGCTTCGCCCAGACTGGCGCGGACGGCTGGGCCTGGTTCTGGCCGGCGACGGACCGCTGCGCGCCGGCTGCGAGGCGCGCATCGCCGAGGCCGGCCTCGCGGACGCCGCATGCTTCGCCGGCGAGCGCGGCGACGTGCCCGAGCTGATGCGCAGCCTGGATCTCTTCGTCCTGCCCTCCCGGGCCGAGGGCATCTCCAACACCATCCTGGAGGCCATGGCCTGCGGCCTGCCGGTCCTGGCCACGGCGGTGGGCGGCAATGCCGAGCTGGTGCAGGACGGGGTGAGCGGCAGCCTGGTGCCGGCGCGCGATGCGGATGCCCTGGCGAGGGCCATGGCCGTATACTTGGACGACACCGCCCTGGCCAAGCGCCAGGGCCTGCGCGGCAGGGAACGTATTGAGGAGCGCTTCAGCCTAGACAGCATGCTGAACGCTTATGATCGCGTCTATCAGGCGCTGTTGAGAAAGGACTAAACCATGTGCGGTATCGCCGGCATCTACAACTTCCGCGAAGCGGCCGAGGTCAATGCCGACCTGCTGGCGCGCATCACTCATGCCCTGACCCATCGCGGACCCGATGAAGCCGGCTTCCACCGCGCCCCGGGCATGGGTTTCGGTCACCGCCGCCTGTCCATCATCGACATCGCCGCCGGCCAGCAGCCCATGTTCAGCGACGACAAGAAGGTCGCCATGGTCTTCAACGGCGAGATCTACAACTTCAAGCCCCTGCGCGAGGAGCTCAAGGGCCATGGCCATGTCTTCCACACCCGCTCGGACTCGGAAGTCCTGCTGCGCGCCTGGGAACACTGGGGCGAGGACTGCGTGCACCATTTGCGCGGCATGTTCGCCTTCGCCATCGCCGATGCCCGCCGGGACCTGTTCTTCCTGGCCCGCGACCGCATGGGCATCAAGCCCATGTTTTACGGTTTCATGCCGAACGGCGAGCTGGTCTTCGCCTCCGAGCTCAAGTCCCTGACCATGCACCCGCTGTTCCGCCGCGAGATCGACCCCTTGGCGGTGGAGGACTATTTCGCCTACGGCTATGTGCCGGAGCCGAAGACGATTTACACCGCGGCCTTCAAGCTGGCCCCGGCCCATACCCTGACCATACGTCGGGGCATGCCCCTGCCCCAGCCGCGCCAATACTGGGACGTGCCCTTCGAACTGAAGAGCTTCCGTAGCGAGGCCGATGCGGGGGAACAGCTGCGGGAGCAGCTGCGCGACGCGGTGAGCTGCCACCTGGAATCGGATGTGCCCCTGGGAGCCTTCCTGTCCGGCGGCGTGGACTCCAGCGCCGTGGTGGCCACCATGGCCGGGATCGTCAGCGAGCCGGTGAAGACCTGCTCCATCAGCTTCGGGGACCCCAAGTTCAACGAGGCCGAATACGCCCAACAAGTCGCGACGCGTTATCACACCGATCACTTCGTGCGCCAGGTGGAGGCCGACGACTTCGCCCTCATCGACAAGCTGGCCTATCTCTACGACGAGCCCTATGCCGACTCCTCGGCCCTGCCCACCTACCGGGTCTGCGAGCTGGCACGTTCGCGGGTGACCGTGGCCCTGTCCGGGGACGGCGGCGACGAGAATTTCGCCGGCTACCGCCGCTATCGCTACCACATGCTGGAAGAGCAGCTGCGCGCCATGCTGCCCCTGGCCCTGCGCAAACCCGTGTTCGGCACCCTGGGCCATGTCTATCCCAAGGCCGATTGGGCGCCGAAGTTCCTGCGCGCCAAGAGCACCTTCGAGGCCCTGGCCCGGGACTCGGTGGAGGGCTATTTCCACAGCGTCTCCCTGATGACCAATGCCCAGCGCCGCGCCCTGTTCAGCCCCAGCCTGAAGAACAAGCTGGACGGCTACAACGCGGTGGAAGTGCTACGCCGCCATGCGGGCATGGCGCCGACTCACCATCCCCTGTCCCTGATCCAGTACCTGGACATGAAGACCTACCTGGTGGGCGACATCCTAACCAAGGTGGACCGGGCCAGCATGGCTCATTCCCTGGAAGTGCGCGTGCCCCTGCTGGATCACCAGTTCGTGGAATGGGCCTCGGCCCTGCCCCCGGACTGGAAGCTGCGCAACGGCGAGGGCAAGTACCTGTTCAAGAAGGCCATGGAGGACAAGCTGCCCAACGACCTGCTGTACCGCAAGAAGATGGGCTTCGCCATCCCCGTGGCCGCCTGGTTCCGTGGCCCGCTCAAGGAGAAACTCCGGGAGCAGGTCCTGGGCGGCGAGCTGATGGACAGCGGCCTGTTCAACCCGGAATTCCTGCACCACCTGGTGGAGCACCACCAGTCCGGCCTCAAGGACTACAGTGCCCCGCTCTGGTCCCTGATGATGTTCGCCGGCTTCCTGCGCCAGCAGAGCGGCAGCCTGGAGCTGGCGGCATGAACACGCGGGCGCAAAAGGAGAAGATGAACCGCCAAGACGCCAAGGCGCCAAGCCTTTACTGGGCATGCCTCATGGCCGGCTTTTGTGCTTCTCCCCCTTCGCGCCTTGGCGCCTTGGCGGTTAATCCCGCTTTCCCGGGCGGAACCCCCGCATGAGCAAGCTGCTGTTCCTGGCCCACCGCATCCCCTACCCGCCCAACAAGGGCGACAAGATCCGCTCCTACCATCTGCTCAAGCACCTGGCGGCGCGCCACCGGGTCTACCTGGGCAGCTTCGTCGACGACGAGCACGACTGGCAGTACCGGGGCGAGGTGGAGAAGCTCTGCGCCCAGGTCTTCCTGCGCCCGCTCAATCCGCGACTGGCCAAGCTGAAGAGCGCCCTGGGCCTGCTCACCGGCGAGGCCCTGTCTCTACCCTATTACCGGGACGCGGCCCTCAGGCACTGGGTGGCCGAGACGCTCAAACGCGAGGGCATGGACCGCATCGTCGTGTATTGCTCCAGCATGGCCCAGTACGTGGACGGCCCGGCCTTCGCGGGCTGCAAGCGCGTCCTGGATCTGGTGGACGTGGACTCGGACAAGTGGCGCCAGTATGCGGAAAAGCAGTCCGGCCCCATGGCCTGGGTCTACGGCCGCGAATCCCGTGCCCTATTGAAATACGAGCGGGGCATCGCCGCCCGCTTCGACGCCAGCCTGTTCGTCAGCGCCGCCGAAGCGGCCCTGTTCCGCGAACTGGCCCCCGAGGTCGACGGCAAGGTCAGCCATTACGACAACGGCGTGGACACCGCCTACTTCGACCCGGCCCTGAGTTTCGACAACCCCTACGGCCCCGGCGGCCCGGTCCTGGTGTTCACCGGCGCCATGGACTACTGGGCCAATGTCGAGGCCGTGTCCTGGTTCGCCGAGAACGTCTTCCCGCGCATCCGCGCCGCGCGACCCGATGCCCGCTTCTACATCGTCGGCAGCAAGCCCACGGAAGCCGTGCGCGCCCTGGGTCAGCAGCCGGGCATCACGGTCACCGGCCGCGTCGAGGACGTGCGCCCCTATGTGCGGCACGCCGCCCTGGCGATCGCGCCCCTGCGCATCGCCCGTGGCATCCAGAACAAGGTCCTGGAAGCCCTGGCCATGGCCCGGACGGTCTTGTGCACCCCCGCCGCCGCCGAGGGCCTGCAAGCGGAAAGCTGGCTGGCCGACTGCGTGCACGAGGATGCCGAGGCCCTGGCCGCCGCCGCCCTGGCGCGGCTCGATGGCCGGGACAATCCGGCCGGCCGCGACTATGTGCTACGTCATTACAGCTGGGACTCCCACCTGGCCCGCGTCGATCACTTGCTTGCCTAACCATGACCTACCGTATCCTGCATATCTTCGACCACTCCATCCCCCTGCACAGCGGCTATACCTTCCGCTCCCGGGCCATCCTGCGCGAGCAGCGCGCCCGGGGCTGGGACACCCTGCATGTCACCGGGGCCAAGCACTTCGGCGCCAGGGCGGCGGAAGAAGAGGTGGACGGCCTGCGCTTCCATCGCACGAAGGCCGGCTGGCTTGCCAATATTCCCGTTCTTAATCAATGGGATATCGTGCAAGGCCTGGCACGGCGCATCGAGGACATCGCGCGCCGCGAGCATATCGACATCCTCCATGCCCATTCGCCCTGCTTGAACGGCCTGGCCGCCCTGCGCGCCGGGCGGCGCTTGGGGCTGCCCGTGGTCTACGAGGTGCGCGCCTTCTGGGAGGATGCCGCGGTGGATCACGGGACCTGCCGAGAGGGCGATTGGCGCTACCGCCTGACCCGGGCCCTGGAGACCCGGGTGCTGCGCCAGGCGGATCGCATCACCTGCATCTGCGAGGGCCTGCGCCAGGACATCGTGGCGCGCGGCATTCCGGCGGAGAAGATCACCGTGATCTCCAATGCCGTGGACATCGACCACTTCCCCCTGGCCGGCGCCCGCGATGCCGAGCTGGAGGCGAGCCTGGGGCTGGCCGGCAAGCGCGTCCTGGGCTTCATCGGTTCGTTCTACGGCTACGAGGGCCTGGAAGGCTTGCTGGATGCCCTGCCGGCCATCCTGGAGCAGGCGCCGGACCTTCGGCTCTTGCTGGTGGGCGGCGGTCCGCGCGAATCGGCGCTGAAAGCCAAGGCCGAGGCCATGGGCCTGGCGGACAAGCTGGTGTTCACCGGCCGCGTGCCCCATCGCGAAGTGCCGCGCTATGCCTCCCTGGTGGACATCTTCGTGTTCCCGCGCCGGTCCATGCGCCTCACCGAGCTGGTGACCCCGCTCAAACCCCTGGAATCCATGGCCCAGGGCAAGCTGGTCCTGGCTTCCGACGTCGGCGGCCACAGAGAGCTGATCCAGGAAGGGAAGACCGGCGCCCTGTTCCGCGCCGACGATGCCGCCGATCTGGCCCGCGCCGCCTTAGGCCTCCTAGCTCAGCCGGAACGCTGGCCCGACTACGCCCGCGCCGGCCGCCAGTTCGTCGAGACGGAGCGCAACTGGGCGGTGTCGGTGGCCAACTACGAGAAGGTCTATCGCGGCTTGAGCGCCGTGCGCAACGGGCTGCCCCTGGCCTCCGCCGGTTGAGTGCCCAGCGGGGACGCCAATGAAAACGGCCGGGTCAACCGGCCGTTTTCTTTATAACGACAATGGTTTACATCACGATGTGGCTGCGGTGGCGGTAGTGCTCGCGGGCCTGGATGCGCTTAAGGCCCAGCTTCAGGCAAACCATGGACCATAGATACGGAAGGGCGATGGCCAGGACCATCAGGTTGCTGCTCTCTTCCAGGGAGAGCTCGCTGGACAGCCAGAACAGCTCCATGGTGGCCATGGCCGCCGCGATCATGGTGTAGCGCAGCTCGCCTTGCAGGGCCGCGAAGCCGGCCAGGAGCATGGCCGACAGGGCCATGCCGCCGCCCAGCATGGGCTCCAGCAGGGTCACCGGCAGGGCGCTCATGCCCAGGAACATGGACAGCATGCCCAGGCCATGGGCCAGTTTGCCCTGGCCGAAGCTGTTCTTGAAACGCTGGCTCAGACCGCCGGCTTTGCGGAAATGCATCGGTCCGTGCTGCAGTACGCGAGACATGATGGGCGCATCCTGATCGAATTTTGAACACACGCTTACTGTTTACCGCGACATTCGGTCGCATGCAAGCTGCGGTGCAAAAATTTCCCTCATGAGCTGATAAATATTTTTGAGGTTTATCAAGCCGACCCTCACTCCAGCAAGCGGCCCAAGGCCTCCAACTGGTAACCCTTGCCCAGCTTGTAGAGTTGGACACCCAGGGCGGCGAACTCGCTCTCGCCTTCCAGCTTCTTGCCGTAATCGCGGATATGGGCGATGTTGCCATCGGCCAGCCAGGCGCGCAGCTCGGTGCGCATGGCCTCGGGCAGGCGCTCGAAGTCGCGGCGGGCGCCCTGCAGGGAATCGGAGACCGGGCCCGGGGCATGCTCGTCGCCGTATTGGTAGCTAAGGCCCAAGGTCTGGGCGATGAGGGCATAGGCGTCCTCGGCCACCACGGGCTTGAACAATATGCCATGGAACTCGGCGCGGGTGCCCTGATCCAGCTGCCGATCGAAGACGCTGGCGGTGAAGGCGATGATGGGCAGCTCGGGCTTGAGCTTGTGGATGCGCCGCGAGGCCTCGATGCCGTCCATGCCCGGCATCTGGATGTCCATCATCACCAGATCGGGCTCGAAACCGTAAAGCTGGCGCAGGGCATCCTCGCCGGACTCCGCCAGGGCCGTGGCATAGCCGACCCGCTCCAGCTGCAGGGACAGGACGTGGCGGTTCTCGAAGACGTCATCCACCACCAGGATCTTGGCATGCTGGCCCGGGCTCAGGCAGCGCACTTGGCCGCGCGCCACCGGCACGCTGCGCTGCTGGGTTTCCGGCAGGCGCAGATCGAAATAGAAGCAGGAGCCCTCCCCCACCCGGCTGGTCAGGCGCAGCTCGCCGCCCAGCTGAGCCACCAGCTTGCGCGAGATGGCGAGGCCGAGGCCCGTGCCGCCCTCGCCGACGCTGCGATTGACCTGTTCGGATTGCTGAAAGGCATCGAAGATGCGCGCCTGATCGGCCTCGGGGATGCCCCGGCCGGTGTCGATGACCGAGAAGCGCACCCGCCCCTGCTCGGCCCGCTCCAGCTTCAGGCTCACCGCACCGGCCGGAGTGAACTTGATGGCATTGCCCAGCAGGTTCACCAGGACCTGGCGCAGTTTCTCGCCGTCCAGCAGCACCCAGTCGGGCACGTCCTCGGCGATGTCGAAGCTTAAGGACAGGGACTTGGCCTGGGCGCGCGGGCTGACGATGGCGCGGATGTCGTGCACCAGGAGGCGCAGGGACAGAGCCTCGTCCTTGCGCTCCACCTGGTTGGCCTCGATCTTGGACAGATCCAGGATGTTGTTGATGAGACGCAGGAGGTGGTCGCCGCAGCGGTGGATGGAGTCGGCGTATTCGCGCAGGTCCTCGGGCAGATCGGGCTTGGCCACCAGGAGCTGGGCATAGCCGATGATGCCGTTCAGAGGTGTGCGCAGCTCGTGGCTGATATGGGCCAGGAACTGGCTCTTGGCCTGACTGGCCTGCTCGGCGTGGATGCGTGCGCGCACCAGGTCTTCCTCGATGGCGATGCGTTGGGTGATCTCCTCCTGCAGCTTCTGGTTGGAGTGATTCAGATCGCGGGTACGCTGCTCTACCAAGGTCTGCAGATGGCTCTGGTGCTGACGCAGCTGGTTGTAGAGCTCCAGATAGCCCTCGGCGAACTGGCGGATCTCGTTGTCCGGCAGATCCTCGGCGATCTCGAAGCCCTGCCCCTCGGACAAGCCGATCACGGCCTTGCGCAAACGCGCGATGGGCTTGCCCACGTAAGCATTCACCAGGTAGTAGAGCAGCAGGCCCAGGAACACCGCGGTCACCACCAGGGCCAGCATCAGCTCCACCAGGGCCTTGCGCGTGGCCTGGGCATAGGGCTCGTCGGTGAAGCTCAAGGTGGCGTGACTGATGGCCTGACCCTCGCGCTCCACTTCGAAGGTGAGCTGGCTGAGCACGGCCTCGCGGGTGCCGGTGTCGTGCAGCCCATGGGTCAGCCGCCCCGAGGCATCGCGGGAATAGCGGCGCACGGTGCTGGCCAGTTCCAGGCCGGTCAGCTCGATGCCGGTCAGCTCGACGCTGACCAGGCTCTCCACATGACTCAAGGCCATGACCACGCTGTTGATCTGGTCGTAGTCCAGGCTCCAGATCGGTTCGCGCAAAGCCACCGCCAAGATGTTCTTGACGCTCTGCCGGTCATTATTGGCCTGGACCTTGGCGGCCGCCTCCAGCTGGAAATAGCGGAACAGACCTATGGCCGGCAACAAGAGCAGGAGCAGCACGAACACCCGCGACAAGAATTGCAACAACAGGGCGCCGCGGCGCCCGGTACGGGTTGGCATTACTCAGGTCCTTCCGGCTGTTCCTCGAAAATTCGCGCCAATAGGCCATGGTGTTCATCCAGGAGCGCCAGCAGGGCCGGGTCCAGATGGCGGGGATGGAAGCGGTGATCGCCTTCGCGCAGGATGCGCAAGGCCGCCTCGTGGGCCATGCCATCCTTGTAAGGGCGGCGCGAGCGTAGGGCATCATACACATCGACCAGGGTGGTGATGCGCGCCGCCAGGGGGATTTCTTCACCCCTCAGGCCCCGGGGATAGCCCGTGCCGTCGAAACGCTCGTGATGGCATTCGGCGATCTCGGCCGCCATCTCGAACACCGGCGAACTGGAATGGCTGCGCAAGAGCCGCGCGCCGGCGGCGGCGTGGGTCTGCATGATCGTCCATTCCGCGGCGTCCAGGGGACCTTCCTTGAGCAAGATGCGATCGGGGATGCTGATCTTGCCGATGTCATGCAGGGGCGCGGCCTGCTCGATATGCCGGCACTCGGCCTCGCTCCAGCCCAGGATGCGGGCGATGGCCGCCGAATAGGCGCCAATGCGCCGGGTGTGGGCGCCGGTCTCCAGGTCCCGATACTCGCCGGCCAGGGACAGGAGCTCCAGGCATTCGGTATAGGACTGCTCCAGCTGATCCAGGACCTGGCGCAGGGCCTCGGTCTTGAGCGCCACCTCGTCTTCCAGGTGCTCGCGCAGCCGGTAAAGCTCCAGGTGGGTGCGGATGCGCGCAAGGAGCTCCTCGGCCTGGAAGGGCTTGCTGACATAGTCCATGCCCCCGGCGGCGAAGCCGGTAACCTTGCTCTCGGTCCCGGACTGGGCGGACAGGAAGAGCACGGGCACCCGCGCCAGGCGAGGGTCCTGACGTAGGTGCTGACAGGTCTCATAGCCATTCCAGCCGCCAGGCATCTGCACATCCATGAGCACCAGATCGGGGCGCTTGCGCTCGGCGATCGCCAGGCCCGCCTCGCCGGACAGGGCCGCCATGATGGAAAAGCCCTGGGCCTCCAGCAACTCGCCAAGTACCGACAGATTGGTCGGATTGTCATCGACGATGAGGATCAGGCCCGTAGTAGACATCGGCGCATACCCCGACTGGCTGTTGGCCGCCCAGGACAATGGGGTCCGGGCAGCGCGGCGTAAAATTGGCCCGCCCGAGCGGGCCTTCCTGAGTATAGGAAATCGTGGAAGAAATTCCGGGAGGCCGGCTCAGGGTCTGCTTCAAGCCCTGGCGCCGACGCTCAGGGCCAGACCCTGTCGATAGGACTGCTGGGCGGCAACTTGCTCGCCGGTCTTCTCCTGGACCTGGGCCAGGCGCCACCAGGCCTCGGCGCTGGGCCTCAGGCGCAGCACTTCCTCCAGGTAGGCACGGGCCTTGCCCCAAAGCGCGGCGCGCATGGCCAGGCGCGCCAGGGCCATGAGCAGGTCCAGGCTCTTCTCGCCCTGGCGGGCGGCCTTGAGCCAGGACTCGGCGGTGTCGAGCTGGGCGCCAGGCTCGGCGCAGTCCAAGGCGCAGAAGGCCAGGGCCAGGGGCAGCTGGAAACGCTTCTTGAGGGCGGCGCGCAGCAGGCGCTCGGCCTCCGCCGCCTGACCGGCACGGGCCAGGAGTTCGCAGTAACAGACCAGGAGGTCCGGCAGTTGCTGTTCGGCCTTGCTCAAGGCCAGCCAGGCGCTGTGCAGGGCCGCGGCGCCCAGGCCGGCCTCGCGCCGCAAGGTCGAGCCGTGCACGCGCAGGCGCAGGCCGGCCAGCTCGTCCTCGGGCACGAGGCCCTGCTTGTCCAGGGCCGGCAGCAGGGCCTGCAGGGCCGGCCAGTCCTCGAATTGCAGATGCAGCCGATAGAGCAGCTTGAGCACGTAAGGATGCTTGGGCGCCAGCTCGCGCACATGCGCCAGGGTCGCCAGGGCCTGTTCCTTCTGGCCCTGGCTGAGCTGCAGCTGGGCCTGGGTCAGGCCCACGGCCACCTGGGCCTCGGGTTCGGCCAGGGCGGCGTCCCGCAGATACTCGTCGCGGCGCGCATCGGCCTTCTGCATCTGCGCCGCCTGGGCGGCCATGAGCTGGTTGAGCAGGGGCACGTCGCTGTGCTTCAGGCCGGCCAGGAGCTGCTTCTCCGCCTTGTCCCAATAGCCCTCGGCCAGGGCGATCATGCCGGCCACGGTCTGGCGGCGGGCGCGGCGGTGGCGAACCCGCGGCGAGAGCATGCCGCCGCTCATCAGGTTCAGCCCCAGGATCAGGCCGCGCCAGAGCAGGAAGCCCAGCAGCACGGCTCCCGCCAGGGCCGCCAGGGCGACCCACAGGCGCATGCGCACCGTCGTGTGTTCGGCGGCGGCATCGCCCAGCACCAGGATCAGGGTGCCGGTGCTGGTCTTGAGCCAGGGGCCCAGCAGCAAACCCAGCCCCAGGGCGATGGCGACGAGGACGAGCGCCCGCTTCATGGCTGGGGCTCCTCGGTCGGCGCGGTCTCGGCCGGTGTAGCCTCGACCGGTTGGGCCTCGGAGCTTGCGCCGACCCGCTCGGCCGCCGCCGCGAGGCCGATGCGCAGCTCCTCGGCGGCCTTGAGGGAGGCCTCGACGCCGGGTAGGCGCGGCGCCACGTCCATGGCCTTGAGCTCGGCCAGGGCGGCGAGGAAGCCGGTGGTCTCCGGGGCTTCGGCGCGGAAGTAGCGTCGGACCCAGGTGTCGGCACGCCCGAGCGCGCCCTGGAAGGCCGCGGCATCGCCCCGGTTGGCGGCCCATTGGGCCTGACCCAGGGCCAAGGCCAGGTTCTGATCCAGGTATTGGCGCAGCTCCGGCAGCTCCAGCTCGGGGCTGGTGCCCTGATAATGCCTGACCTCGATCCAGTCGCGCTTGAGCGTGCTCCAGACCCGATCCCAGGCTTTCCGCCAGTCGCTCTGCAGCTCGGCCTCGGCACGCGCCTGGGCGCTGACCGGCGCCTGGGCTTCCGCCAGGGGCAGGGGCAGCGGCAGGGCGGCGATGCGCGGCAGCAGTGCCTCGATGCGCAGGTTCAGGCCGGCCAGATCCACCGACGGCGAAGTGCGCAGGGTCGCCATGTCCTGGGCCAGGGCAGCGCGCAGGGGCGTCGCCGAGGCCAGTTCGCTGGCCCGCGCATCGGCATCGGCCAGGAAGCGCAGGGCCGTGGCGCTATCCCGCTCGGCGAGGCGCAGTGCCGCCAGGCGCACCAGGTACTCGGCCTCGGCGGCCTTCCAGCTCTCCGGCGACTTCAAGAGCTTGTCGGCGACCTCCTGGACCGAGGCCTGCAGGGCGCGGCGCTCGGCGACGGCCTCCTCCACCCGCGCGGCCAGGGCGGCGCGGGCCTCGGACTCGGCGGCCAGGCCGCGTTGCGCCTCGCCCCGGCTCGCCTCCAGGGCGGGCTGCACGCCGGCCGCGGCGCTGTGCAGGGCCGCCAGCTCGCCGCGTAGCGCCTGCTGTTGCCAATACAGGCCGCCGGCGCCGGCGCCGGCCGTGAGAGCGAGAATCAACGCGGCCCAGGCCGGGCCCCGCCCCGGGATCTTGGTCGCCGGCTCGGGCTCGGCCACCGCCGGCGCAGGGGCGCGGTCTCCGGTTTGCGCCGGCTCGACATCCTGGGCCTCGGCGTCGAGCTCGGGCTCGCGCGCCTCCAGGCGTTCTATGCTGTTGTCACCCATTGCTCATCCTTCGTCGCTTCGTCGCAGCGCCTGGAGCATGACCTCATCGCCGGCGCCGCCGGCCTCGATGACGCGCCCGCAGCCCAGGGCCGCCGCCCGGGCCGCCAGACGCGGCCCCGGCACATACCAGTTCAGGGTTTTCAGCCAGGCCCAATCAGGTCCGGCCAGTTCGTGCAGAGTATCCAGGCTTTCGCCGCTGGTGACGAGTATTTCCCGCAAACCGGCGGCGCGCCAGTGCGCCAGCAATGCCGATGCCTCGTAAGCCAGGGGGCGGCGTTCGTAGAGCTCCAGCAGGGCCAGCTCGCCGCCCACCGCCGCCACGGCCTCGGCCAGGGCCTCGCGCCCGCCCCGGCCGCGCACCAGGCAGAGGCGGCCCGCGAGCAAGTCCTTCAGGGCCGGCAGGGCCAGCAAGCCCTCGCTGCTCTCGGCGCCCTCGGGCGCCGCCTCGACGCGGGCGAAGCCGGCCTGGCGCAGGGCCGCGGCCGTCGCCTGGCCCACGGCGAAGACCGGGCAATCAATGGGCTGGGCCAGGCCGCAGGCCGCCAGGGCGGCAAGATAATGCTGCACGGCCGTGCCGCTGACGAAGACCAGGCCGTCGACGGCTTGCGCCAACAGGCTGCGCTCAGCCTCGCCCAGGGGCAGGGGCGCGATGTCCAGCAGGGGCGTACGCAGGGCGCGTGCTCCCTGGGCTTCCAGGCGCGCCGCCAGGATGCCGTTCTGGGGCTCCGGGCGGGTGACCAGGACCACCCGGCCCGCCAGGGGCTCAGTGGCCATAGACCGCTTGCAGGATCTCCCCGGCGCCGTCCGCCAGGAGCCGCTCGGCCACGGCGCTCCCCAAGGCCTCGGCCTCCTCGGGCCGGGCCCGACCCTCGGCGCGCAGCACGCGGCTGCCGTCGGGCTTGCCCACCAGGCCGCGCAGCCAGAGCTCGCCGTGTTCCAGTACGGCATAGCTGGCGATGGGGACCTGGCAGCCGCCGGCCAGGCGCGCGTTCAGGGCGCGTTCGGCCGTGACGCGGATGCGAGTCTCGGCATGCTCCAGGGGTTTCAGGAAGTCCAGGGTACGGGCATCGTCCAACCGGCATTCGATGCCCACGGCGCCTTGACCCACGGCCGGCAGGGACAGCTCCGGGGCTATGCGCTCGGCGATGCGCGACTCCAGCCCCAGGCGCTTCAGGCCGGCGCAGGCCAGGACGATGGCCGCGTATTCGCCGGCATCGAGCTTGGCGAGGCGGGTCCCCACATTGCCGCGCAGATCCTTGAGCACGAGATCCGGGCGGCGCGCCTGCAGCTGCAGCTGGCGGCGCAGGGAGGAGGTGCCCACCACCGCGCCGGGCGGCAGGGCGTCTAGGCTGGGATAATGATTGGACACGAAGGCGTCCAGGGGATCCTCGCGCTCGCAGATCACGGCGATGCCCAAGCCCGCCGGGAAGTCCACCGGCACGTCCTTCATGGAATGCACGGCCAGATCGGCCCGTCCTTCCAGGAGCGCGGCCTCCAGCTCCTTGACGAACAAGCCCTTGCCGCCCACCTTGGCCAGCGGCACATCGAGGATCTTGTCGCCCTGGGTGCTCATGGGCACCAGCTCGACGACGAGGCCTGGATGGGCCCGCATGAGTGCCGATTTGACGAATTCCGCCTGCCAGAGGGCGAGCGGGCTTTTCCGGGTGGCGATGCGTAGAACGGCCATCGGGCGATCCTGCTTGAAAGGGAGCTCATGATAGCGCAAGCCGGCGGACGCCCAAAAGAAAACGGGCATGCCCTCAAGGACATGCCCGCTCTTGTTTAGCGCAGGAACTAGAAGTCGTAGCGCGCGGTCAACGCCACATAGCGCGGCGTCTGCCAGCTGGTCGGCGTCTTGTACAGGGGGTTGCCCTGGTTCTGCGCCTCGGCGTACTCGTTCAACTGGGTCGCGTGGTCGAAGTTGAACAGATTGTAGACCGCCAGGTTCAGGTTCAACCTGCCCGCCTCGCCCAGGTCCAGATCGTAGTAGGCGCTTAAGTCCAAGGCATGAACCCAGGGCGTGCGCCCGCCGCTGCCGCGCGGCGCCGGCCGACCGTCGTGGTAGAAATTCAGGTTATCCAGCGCATCGTCGCAATGCCCCTGGCGCACCCCGGCGCAGGCACCTGCATCCAGGGGATGGTAGCCGAAGGCATTGACCGGTCGGCCCGAGAAGGCCGAGTAGACGAAGCCCAGGCCCCAGTCGTCCGCCAGGGCGTAGTTACCCCAGAGCTTGAAGGCATGGCGGCGGTCGTTGGGCAAATAGCCGGTGGCGTGATCGGTCAGTTCCGGCGAGTCGAAGGAGCGGGTCCAGCCCGGATCGGCCTGATCGTTGTCGGAATTGAGCAGGCCCTCGGTATTGCCGTAGGACTTGCTCCAGACATAGGACGCCTTGAGTTCCAGGGCCTCCGTGGGCCTGCCCTCGACCAGGAGTTCCACGGCCTTGTAGCTGCGCTTGGCCTCCGGATAGCCCAGGAAAGCTGCCGGCACGGTGAAATCCTCCAGGGCGCCGTCGCCGTCCAGATCCCAGCGGCCATGGAAATCCTCGCCCGGATTGCGCAGCACGAAACCGCCGCCGGGGAAGCCGCCGAAGCCGGAGCAATCGCGCTGCGTGCTCTCGCACCAGGCTTCCACCGCGTAATCCATCACGCCGTCCTCGATGGAGCTTTGCAGCTTGCGGAAGCGCAGGTTCACGCCCAGCATCCAATCATCCCCCACGGCCATGCTGTAGCCAAGCAGCGCCTCGTCCTCGTACATGGGTTTCAGATCCACGTCGGCGTATTTATAGCCCTCGGCGATCTGGCCGTCATTGACGACTCGGATACCGAGTGAATCACCCTGCTGGTAAGTCCCATCGCCCACAGCGGCGCCCAGCAGGTAATAGCGGCGGATATCCACCTCGTGGGCGGTCATGCGCACGCCGGTATTCTGGGCGATGGGCTGGTAGTAACGGCCGAGATTGGCTTGGAACTTGTGATTGCCGTCGCCGAGCACGTCCCAGCTCAATCCTAAGCGCGGCGCCCACTGCTCCTGCATGTCGGTGTATTTGTCGCCGCTCGCCGTGTAATTGGCGAACTCGTCGTTGCGCAGTCCCAGGTTCAGCATCAGGGTATCGCTTAGCTGCCACTGGTCCTCGACATAGAAGGCGCGGGATTCGCTGTCGATATCGGCCTCCACGGTGAATTCGCGGGCGCGGATATAGTCGGCGCTGGCGGGGATCACCACGACATTGCCATGGCGGTCGCGGATCGTCGTCACGCGGGAACCGTTGCGGTAGTAATTGATGTAGCTGCGCTGCGCGCCGTGGGGCACGAGATCGCGCCGGCTGTTCTGCTCGTCTTGGTCATAACCGAAATTCAGGGTGTGATCGCCAAGCGTCCAGGAGAAATCCACGCGCAGCATGTCGCGCCGGTCGAGATTCAGGTCCTCGGATTGCCCCGCCCAGCTACCGACGCGCACATCGCTGCCGGAGCGGCTGTCCCAGCTTGGCGCCAGGTTGGGCGTTCCACCGCCGAATTCGCTTTCCACGGTCGTGCGGCCTCGGGTCACAGTCAGGGATAGATCATCCGTCAGCTGACCGCGATAGCTGGCGGCAAAAAACTCGCTCTGCTGGTCCCCACCGAAGCTTCCCGGCGCCGAGGAATCGTGGCGCGCCGTGTCCTCGTCCTCCTTGGCGTAGAGGACATTGATGGCATGGTTTTCCAACACATACCAATCCAGGTTGGTGAACAGCCGATCGCGCTCGCGGCTGCGCCGGGTCGTGACCGGCGTCGCCCCCGGGGAGCCCCAGCCGTCCTTGTCGGTTTCCGGCTCGTAGGCCACATAGAAAAACGCCTTGTCCTGGACGATGGGACCACTGGCGGCAAGCGTATACGTCCGCTTGTCCCGCTCGTCGCCGGAATTATTGACATGGCGCTGGTAAACGCCATCGATGCCGACGGCATTCAGATCGGGGGCATCCTCGCGCAGGGAATCCGGCTCGTAATAGGCGCGTGCCGTGGCATGGAATTCATTGTCGCCGGACTTCGACACCAGGTTGGTGACGCCGCCAATGAAACGGCCGTACTGAGCCCCCACCCCGCCGGTAATCACCTCGGTCTGGTTCACCGCCTCCCAGGGAAAGGCCACCCAGCCCATGCCCTTGCGCACATCGGTGATATTGAGGCCGTTCAGGTAATACGCATTCTCCGCGCCGGAAGCGCCGGAAAACGAGGCCAGATTGCCGAAATCGCCGTCGGCCTGGATGGCGCCCGGCGCCAGGAGGGAAACCGCCGTGATATTCTGCGCGACCGGGAGCTTCTGCAATTCACGGCTACTCATCACCAGTCCGGAGCTGGTGTCGGCATGATCGATGCGGGAGATCCGGCTACCCAGGACCTCCATGCGCTCGATATCCGCGCCAGCGGTCGCCGACACTTCGATATCCAACTGAGTGGCGGAACCCAGCTTGACTTCCACATCGTCCAGTTTGCGCGACTCGCGGCCCGGCGCCTTGAGCGTGACATGATAAACCCCGACCGGCAGGGATTTGAGCACATAGGAACCATCGGCGGCCACCTTGGCCGTGCGCACGAAGCCCTGGCTGGCATGGGTCAGTTCGATAAGCACTTCGTCATACTGCGCCTGCTCGGCGCCTAGCAACTGGCCGCGCAACTGCCCTGTCGGATCGGCATTGGCAAATACGGCCTCGGGCTGAAAAATCCCAAGACCGCAGGCGATGGCGGCAGCCAAAATGGAATGGCGCGGCCTGAGCCGGCCGGTGCTCTCTCTCTTCATGGTCGGATTCCCAAAAATATAATGACACAGCGAGGCTGCGATGGTGCTTCTGCGAGCCTGCTCACAGTACGGGGGAATAGCCTGGGATTTCTTGCGCGATCGGCTTGCCAAAGAATGGCTATCCGACAATTTTCGGAGGTATCAATTTTGAAGAGAACAATATCGATGAAACCGCTCATCCATCGACAAGCACGGGACGAACGGCTTTGCGAGCGTGGCGAGACGTACTGGCCTGGGCTTACAGCTCTTTCAGCAAATGCCGCAGTTCCGCCGAATGGCGGCGGCTGACTTCCAGGAGCTCGTCGGTATGACGCAGGCGAATGTATTGCTTGCCCTCTGCGTCGCGCGTGAGGCCGGCGATCTGCTCGCGCATGATCAGGGCGTTGCGGTGGATGCGCACCAAGAGATCGCCGAATTCATCCTCCAGGCCTTTGAGCGCCTCCTCGATCAAGAGCTCGCCGCCGGCATGGCGCACGGTGACGTATTTCTGATCGGCCTGGAAATAATAGATTTCGGACATGGGCACCAGCACGATCTGGCCGCGCACCCGGGCGCTGATATGGCTGCGCCGGGGCGAGCCCTGATCGGCGGCAAGCTGGGCCAGCTGCGGGCGGGTGAGCCGCTTGCAATGGCGCAAGGCCTCGGCCAGCTCCTCGACGCGCACCGGCTTCACCAGATAGCCGGCGGCATGCACGCGAAACGCTTCCAGGGCGTATTCGCCATAGGCCGTGGTGAAGATGACCGCCGGCGGTTCGGGCAGTAGGCTCAGATGGCGTGCGCATTCCAGGCCGTCCATGCCCGGCATGCGGATATCCAGGAGCACCACGTCGGCCTGCGCCTCGGGCAGATGTCCGAGGGCGGCCAGGCCATTGCCGGCCTCGCCGACCACCTCGGTATCCGGCAGTTCCGCCACCAGGCGCTTGAGACGCTCGCGGGCCAGGGGTTCGTCGTCGACGATAAATAGGCGCATGGTTAGGGCCTGTTTACCTTTACCACACCTTCGCGACGGACTGCCTTTGGGCACAGTCCAAGGCACGAGGAGCGTGGTGTGCTCATTGCACATGAGCGACGAGTAACGCCGGAATGTGCCCAAAGGCAGTCCGTCCCTCCGGGTTGCGCCCCAAAAGGCGCCAGGCTTCGTTGCTCAACATTCATTTAGAATGACTAAACCTCATGTTTCGCGCCTCGCCTGGCGCCTTTTGGGGCGGCAACGCGATGGCGGGGTAAAGGTAAACAGGCCCTATTTACTCGCTCAAGGGTATCCACAGGCTCACGCAGAACTGCCCGTCTTCCTCGCGCAGATTGAGCTTGGCGGCCGTGCCATAGAGCAGAGCCAGGCGCTCGCGCAGATTGCCGAGAGCGATCTGGTTGCCAGGCTCGGCCCGGGGGACGAGGCGCGGCACGGGGTTGGTGATGTGGATCTCCACGCCCCGCTCCCGGGCGCGCACGCTGAGGCTTAACAGGCCGCCCTCGGTGATGCGCGAGATCCCATGATAAATGGCATTTTCCAGGAGGGGCTGCAAGGACAGCAGGGGCAAGGAAGCGACCAGGGCATTGTCGTCCACCTGCCAGTCGACGCTCAGGCGCTCGCCCAGGCGCAGTTGCTCGATGTCCAGGTAATGGCGGCAGAGGCTGAGTTCGCGCTTGAGGGAAACCGTCGTGCCCGGCTGCTCCAGGCTGGCCCGGAACAGGCTGGCCAAGTCCTCGACCACGCGCTCGGCCTTGATGGGATCGACCCGGGTCAGGCTGGCGATGATGTTCATGCTATTGAACAGGAAATGGGGCTGGATGCGCGCCTGCAGGGCGGCGATGCGCGCCTGGGACTCGGTCACCAGGCGCTGGCGCATCTCGTGCTGCAGATAGAAATAGCGGAAGGCCAGGCCGGCGAGCAGGACCGAGACCAGCAGATTGCGCACCAGGAACAGACCCTGGCCCTGCCAACCGGCGGGCAGGGTCAGGACCTGCAGGCGCAGGGCCACGAGGCTGGACAGCAGGCACACCGCCGACACCAGGGCCAGCATGACCAGGCTGGCCCGCGCCGGCGCCATCCGTCGCAGCCAGCGCCGACCCAGGCAGAGCAGGGCCGCCGAGCCCAGGGCCACCCATTGGATGAACAGCGAGGTCAGGCCCAGCTCGCTCCAAGGTTGGCGCAGATCGCTGCCCATCAGGGTGAAGAGGAAAGCCAGGAGCTCGCCGCCCAGGACCACGAGAAAGACCGCGCCCACCGAACAGAGATCCGGCAGGAAGAATGCGTCCTTGGGCGGCGTGAAGGCCAGCCATTGTTGTTTGCGCTTCATGTTGTCGGTTGTTTGCGCTTCATGGCTTCCGATAGTAGGTGAGCGACTGGGCAATGCAAGCGCGGCGCGATGGCGGCAGCGGAAATGCCGACGAATGCACAATCCAGGTCAAGCCCCCTCGCCTACCGTATACTGTATCCGGCCCCCGGAAACTTGCTTACGAGATCTCCCATGTCCCGCAGTCCGTCTTCCGCTTCCCATAACGCCCTATGGGGCGGCCGTTTCGCCGAGGCGACCGATGCCTTCGTCGCCGAATTCACCGCCTCGGTAAGTTTCGATCGGCGCTTGTGGCGCCACGATATCCAGGGCTCCCTCGCCCATTCCGAGATGCTGTGCCGGGTCGGCGTGCTTAGCGCCGAAGAGCGCGATGCCATCCACGCCGGCCTGAAGCGCATCGCCCAGCGCATCGAGGCCGGCCAGTTCGACTGGCGGATCGATCGCGAGGATGTGCATATGAACATCGAGGCGGAACTGACCGAGGACATCGGCGCCGCCGGCAAGAAGCTGCACACCGGCCGCTCGCGCAATGATCAAGTCGCCACCGACATCCGCCTCTACCTGCGCGATGCCGTGGACGGCCTGCGCGGGCAGTTGCGCCAGCTCATGACCGCCCTGGTGGACCTGGCCGAGCGCGAGGCGGACACGGTCATGCCCGGCTTCACCCATCTGCAGCATGCCCAGCCCATCAGCTTCGGCCACCATCTCCTGGCCTGGTTCGAGATGTTGAAGCGCGACGAGGCCCGCTTCGCCGACTGCCGGCGGCGCATCAACGTCCTGCCCCTGGGCTCGGCAGCCCTGGCCGGGACCAGCTATCCCATAGACCGGAGCATCACCGCCGCCCTGCTGGGTTTCGAGGCGGTGAGCGAGAACTCCCTGGACGCCGTGTCCGACCGGGACTTCGCCATCGAGTTCCTGCACTGCGCCGCGCTGACCATGATGCATCTGTCGCGCTGGTGCGAGGAGCTCATCCTGTGGAACTCCAGCCAGTTCGCCTATATCGACCTGCCGGATCGCTTCTGTACCGGCTCCTCGATCATGCCCCAGAAGAAGAACCCGGACGTGCCCGAGCTGGTGCGCGGCAAGACCGGCCGGGTCTATGGCCATCTCATGAGCCTCCTGACCCTGATGAAGGGCCAGCCCCTGGCCTACAACAAGGACAACCAGGAGGACAAGGAGCCTCTGTTCGACACCCTGGACACCCTGGCGGGGAGCTTGCGGGCCTTCGCCGACCTGATCCCGGCCCTGAAGCCCCGGCGCGAGATCATGCGCGAGGCGGCCTTGCGCGGCTTCACCACCGCCACCGACCTGGCCGATTACCTGGTCAAGAAGGGCCTGCCCTTCCGCGACGCCCATGAAGTCGTGGGCAAGGCCGTGGCCCTGGCCCTGAGCCGAAACATCAGCCTGGAAGCCCTGCCCCTGGCCGACTTGCAGGCCCTGAGCACCCTCGTAGCCGAGGACGTCTATGACGCCCTGAGCCTGGAAAACTCCATCGCCGCCCGCGATCACTGGGGCGGCACGGCGCCGACCCAGGTGCGTGCCGCCGCCGCCCGAGCGCGGGCCTGGCTGGCGAGCCCTACCTAATGTCACCGATGCGCTATAAAGTATTGGGATAACAGGACTTAGCGCAGCCCCTTGCGCAGCCCATCCAGCGCGGCCCGGAGCGGCCGCCAGGCGAGGTCGTTTTGGCATTGTTTCGTTCCCGTCTGGCCTATCGTCTGTTCGTGCAGACCTTGCTGTTCAGCGCCGCCATCACCCTGCTGGGCGCCACGGGCAAGCTGTACCTGGACTACCAGGGCGACGTGGAGCGGGTGCGCAAGGAAGTCGATGCCATCGAGCAGAACCAGCTGGCGGCGGTCAGCCTGGCCCTGTGGAACTACGACATGGACCTGCTCAAGGTCCAGCTGGAAGGCCTGGAACGCTCCCCGGAACTGGACTACGCCGAGCTGTCCGGCGAGGACGGCAGCCTGTTGCTGTCCGTGGGCAAGCCCCCGGAGGGCCGGCTCATCACCCGGACCTTCAAGCTGCCCCGCCCCGGCTCGCCCCAGCGCACCATCGGCAGCCTGAAGGTCATGGCCGGCCTGGAGACCCTACTCAAGCAGCGCCAGCGCCAGGCCTTCACGGCCCTGGGCCAACAAGGCATCCAGATCTTCCTGGTGGGCTCCTTCATCCTCTTCCTCGTGCACTACGTGGTGACCCGCCATCTGCAGCAGATGGCCCGCTACGCCCGGGAGCTGACCGTGCACAAGCTGGGCCAGCGCCTGTCCCTGGCGCGCTACCGGGCCAAGGACGCCGTGCCCGACGAGCTGGACCAGGTGGTCACTGCCCTCAACGACATGCAGGACCAGCTGGGCAGCGCCTACCGCGAGCTGGCCTCGTCCAAGGAGCGCCTGGAGCTGGTGGTGACCGGCGCCAACGACGGCCTCTGGGACTGGAACGTAGCCACCGACAGCGTCTATTACTCGCCGCGCTTCCTGGAGATGCTGGGCATGGAGCCCAACAGCTGGCAGGGCAAGCTCTCCGACTGGGTGGAGCGCATCCATCCCAGCGACTCGGAATCGACCCTGCGGGCCTTCAACCAGCACCTGTCCGGCGAGCGCGAGAACTACGAGACCATCCACCGCGTGCGCCATGCCAAGGGCTATTACCTGTGGTTCCTGCACCGCGGCCGTGCCCTGCGCGACAGCTCCGGCGCGCCGGTGCGCATGGGCGGCACCTTCACCGACATCTCCCTGCGCAAGGCCGTCGAGGAGGCACTGCACCAGGAGAAGGAACGCGCCCTGGTGACCCTGCAGGCCATCGCCGACGGCGTGATCTGTACCGACGCCGAGGGTCGCATCGAATACATCAACCCGGTGGGCGAGCGCCTGACTGGCTGGTCGGCGGCCGAGGTCCAGGGCCGGCGCATCGAGGACGTGCTAGTCCTGGTGGAAGAGAACGAGCGCGTGCCGCTGGCCAACCCGGTGCGCGAGTCCCTGGCCCGGGGCGAGGTGGTGACCCAGACGCAGCACGCCCTGCTGATCAGCCGCCACGGCGTGGAACTGGCCCTGGAGCATGCCGCCGCCCCCATCCACAACCGCGCCGGCCTCATCACCGGCGTGGTCATGGTGTTCCGCGACGTCACCGAGCAGCGCCACCTGGCCCGCCAGATCTCCTACCAGGCCGAACACGACTCCCTGACCGGCCTCCTCAACCGCCGGGCCTTCGAACAGCGCCTGGAGCGGCTGATCGGCAGCGCCCAGGAGCACGGCTACGAGCACACCCTGCTGTACATGGACCTGGACCAATTCAAGATCGTCAACGACACCTGCGGGCACTCGGCCGGCGACGCCCTGCTCTGCGAGATCACCGCTCTGCTGCGCGGCAAGATCCGCGACCGCGACGCCGTGGCGCGCCTGGGGGGCGACGAGTTCGCCGCCCTGTTGGAGCACTGCGCCCCGGCGGCGGCACTGCGCGTGGCCAATCACGTCCTGGAACTGATCCGCGATTTCCGCTTCGTCTGGCAGGACAAGGTCTTCTCCATCGGCGTGTCCATCGGCCTCGTGCCCATCACCCGGGAGAGCCGCGACAAGACCCAGATCCTGGCCTCGGCCGACTCCTCCTGCTATGCCGCCAAGGACGCCGGGCGCAACCGCATCCACATCTACCAGCCGGACGACGCCGAGCTCGCCGAACGCCACGGCCAGATGCAATGGATCGCGCGCATCACCGAAGCCCTGGAGGAAAACCGCCTCAAGCTCTATGCCCAGACCATCCGCGCCCTGAAGAGCGACGAGCAGGGAGACCACTACGAAATCCTGGTGCGCATGGACGACGGCAAGGGCAATATCATCCCGCCCGGCGCCTTCCTGCCCGCCGCCGAGCGCTACAACTGCTCCCACCTCATCGACGAATGGGTGATCGAGAACACCCTCAAATGGCTGTCCGAACACCCGGAGCAACTGGGCCGGCTCTCGCTCTGCGCCATCAACCTGTCCGGCCAGTCCATAGGCAACGAGCGCCTGCTCAACACCATCATCCGCAACCTGCACCAGCTGGACATCCCGGCACGCAAGCTGTGCTGGGAAGTCACCGAGACCGCCGCCATCGCCAATCTGCAGCAGGCCACCCTGTTCATCAATTCCCTGCGCGCCCTGGGCTGCAAGTTCGCCCTGGACGACTTCGGCAGCGGCATGAGCTCCTTCGCCTATTTGAAGCACCTGCCGGTGGACTACCTGAAGATCGACGGCTCCTTCGTGCGCGACGCCGCCAAGGACCCCATCGATCTGGCCATGGTCAAGTCCATCAACGAGATCGGCCATCTGATGGGCAAGCGCACCATCGCCGAATTCGTCGAGGACGACACCACCCTGCACCTGCTCACCGAGGTCGGCGTCGACTATGCCCAGGGCTATGGCATCGCCAAGCCCGTGGCCCTTCAAGAGCTGGCCGGAGTGGTCATCAACAAGCTGACAGCCTGAGCCTCCCCATTGCCCCGCCGCGCCGAATCGGCGAACATCGGCCCGGTTTCCACAGCGCGAGTGCCCCATGAATCCCCAGGATCCGGTCTTCTCCTTCGTGCGCAACGAACTCCTGCTGATCGCCGAGGGCGAGGCCTTGCGCCTGCCGCGCCGCGAGGAGCTGGCGCGCCACCTGGTCGGCCCAGGCCTGGCCCTGGGCGAGATCGCCGAACGGCGCTACTGGGCCCATGCCTGGCCCCACGCCGTCCTGCCCGCTCCCGATTACCAGCTGCATGGCCTGCGCGCCCTGCTCGGCCGCCTGCCGTCCGAGCTCTGGGCCCTAGCCGGCCGCGCCTACCAGCTCGTCGAATGGGAACGCACCCACCGTTTCTGCGGTGCCTGCGGCAAGACCACGCGCCGCCACGAATCCGGCGAATTCGCCATGGTCTGCTCCGGCTGCGGCCACACGGCCTACCCACGCATCTCCCCGGCCACCATCACGGTGATCACCCGTGGCCGGGAGATCCTGCTTGCCCGCAACGCCCGTAGCGCCAATGGCTTCTTCGCCTGCATCGCCGGTTTCGTCGAGGCCGGGGAGAGCCTGGAAGACTGCGTGCGCCGGGAAGTTCGCGAAGAAGTCGGCCTGGAAGTCGGACCGATGCGCTATTTCGGCTCCCAGCCCTGGCCCTTCCCGCACCAGCTGATGCTGGGCTTCATCGCCGAATACGCCGGAGGCGAACTCAAGCTACAGGAAGACGAGATCGCCGAGGCCGGCTGGTTCACGGCGGACAATCTCCCGCCCCTGCCGCCCAAGGTGAGCATCGCCAGGCAGCTGATTGACGCGGCGCTGGCGGAGCTCGCCTAGGGCACAGTCACCGAGCGACCGGCTGAAAGGCGGAAAACCCTGAATTGGCCACAAAGAACACAAAGAACGGAAGGATATTCGACGTGCGACTCGTCCCCTTCCTTCTTACCTTTGTGTCTTTGTGTTCTTTGTGGCCAATCCTCCATCTCCTCTTAGGAATTCTTCCCAATGCCCCCCGTGCGGGCGGATTGACAAAGAACGACCGTTCGTTTATTTTTTAGCCATGAACACAGCGACCATTCCCATGAGCAAGGGCGAAGCCACCCGCGCCGCGATCCTCGATTGCGCCCTCGCGCTCTCGAAGCAGATCGGCCTGGAGGCCCTGTCCATCGGCATGCTGGCCGAGCGCTTAAGCATGTCCAAGAGCGGGGTCTTCGCCCATTTCGGCGCCAAGGAAGAGCTGCAGATCGCCGTGCTGGAAGAGGCCCAAGCCCGCTTCACCGAGCAGGTGGTGCGCCCGGCCCTGGGCGCGCCGCGCGGCCTGACACGGCTGCGGACTCTGTTCACGCGCTGGATGGAGTATTCGGCGGCCAGCGGCGAACCCGGCGGTTGTCTGCTGATCCAGGCGGCGGCCGAGTTCGACGACAAACCGGGAGCGGTCCGCGATTGCCTGGTGCGCGGCCAACGCCAGTGGCGCGAGGCCCTGAGCCGGGCCGTGGCGATGTGTGTCGAACGCGGCGAACTGGCCGCCGACGCCGACTGCGAACAGCTCGCCTTCGAGATCTTCGGGTTGGCCCTGGCCGCCCACCACGACGTCCGTTTGTTCGGCGAACAGGCAGGCCGGGCACGCGCTCTGCGCGGCCTGGAGCGCCTGCTCGCCGCCTGCGCGGCCTGATCCCCTGACCCAGGAGTTTGCGATGAATGCATCGAAGACCAAGACTGCGCCACAAAATAGCACGTCCGTTCGTGCGCCAGTTTTCTCCCGGCTCGTTCCGGCACTGGGCCGTGGCCTGTCCCGGCTCAGCCCGGGCCTGACCGCGCGCCTAGCCGCCTGGCTGGGTCTCAAGCCGCCGCGCCATGCCCACCCTGCCTCCGAACGGCCCTGGCTGGCCTCGGCGCGGCGGAGCTGGCTCAGCACCCAAGGCCTGCCCATCCCGGCCTGGGACGGCAAGCCGCTCGCCCTGTACCGCTGGGGCGAACCCAGGCTGGGACGCGTGCTCTTGATGCACGGCTGGGGCGGACGCGCCACCCAGCTGGCGGCCTTCATCCCGGAATTCGTGGCGGCGGGCTACGAGGTGGTCGCCGTGGATGCCCCGGGCCATGGCCTCTCGGCGGGCAAGCAGGCCTCGTTGTTTCACTTCGCCAACGCCCTGGAGCGGGCCCTGGCGGAGACCGGGCCGGTGGAGGCGGTGATCGCCCATTCCTTCGGCGGCGCGGCCACGGCCCTGGCCGCCACGCGCGGCGCCCGCTTCGGCAAGGCCGTGCTGATCGCCCCGCCCTCGGATCTGAACGACTACCTGGACACGATGTGCCGGCTTCTGGGCCTGAGCGGCCGGGTGCGCCGGGATCTCCAGGCCCGCTACGAGGCCATCCTGGCCACGCCCTTCGCCGAGCTGAGGGTATCGCCGGAAAACCTGCGCGGCTTACGCCAGCCCGCCCTGGTGATTCACGACGAGGAAGATGGTGAAGTGCCGGCCGAGACCGGCCGCCGGGTCGCCGCCGCCTGGCCGGGGGCGCGCTTCATCACGACCCGGGGCTTGGGTCATAGACGGATTTTGAAGGATGCGGGCGTGGTGCGCCTGGCCGTGGATTTCGTGGGTTCAGGCAGGGCAGCGGTGGAGCTGGCGGCGCGCGGCACGGGCGCGCTGCAGGAGCAACCAGGCATCATCGCCGCGTGACCAGGCGGCGGCGCCCAGTTCCAGGGCCGGGAACTCGCCGGCCAGCTGGACGGCGAGCTTGCCGCGCAGGGCATCCAGCGCCGCCTCGCCCGTCTCCGGCAGGACCAGCACGAACTCGCCGCGCCCGTCGCGGGCGATGAGGTCGGCCCAGCGCAGGCAGTCGCGCAGGCGCAAGGCCAGTTCCTGCTGGCGTGCGGCCCCCGCATCGGCCTCGGCCTGTTGCAAGACCAACAGGGACAGGGGCGAGCCGTAGCGCCGGCAGCGCGACAGCTCTCGCTCCAGCAGGGCCCGCCAGTCGCCGGCGCCAGCGGCATGGGGCAGCGCATGGAGACCCGGCTCGACGCTGAAATAATGCCAACAACCGCCCTTGAGGGGCAGACACCGGCTGGCGGGCGCCAGGCCCAGTTCGGCGAACGCTCGTCCCAGCAGAGGCGTGCCGGCCAGATAGTGCATGGCCTCGTTGGCATAGGCGATCCGACCCTGGCCATCGACGAAGGCCAGGGCCCAGGGTGCCTCGGCCAGGACCCGCGCCAGCTCGGCCTCCGCCACTTTCATACCCGCCGCTTGTACCGCCTGCATGTCACGTCCTCTACCCCCTACCCGAGATTCCTTCCCCAGCGTTATGCCGGCTGCGGGACACTAGTCCATACTGTCGGCTAAACCGCGACGATCTTGAGTCCAGACGTACCGCCATGAGCAGACTCCCCAGCCGTTTCAGCGAAGCCGAACTGGCCGAAGGCCTGGATCGCAAGCAGTTCAACACCCTCAGGAAGCGCTTCCTGGGCCTGAACCGGGACCGCTTCGGGCGCATGCGCGGCGCCTTGCGCGAGCGCCAGCGCGACTTCGTCGACGCCCTGCCCCTGCTCCTGCACATCAATCACCCGCTCCTGCCCGGCTTCCAGGACTTCGGCACCCCCTGCTCCATCGCCGATTACTCGCCGGGCAATGCCGCCGTCCAGGCCGCCAAGCGCCTCCTGGGCAGCTTCCATTACGAGCGGCGCGCCAGCCTGCGCCACGACATCCAGTCCCTGTTCCTGATCGGTTCCACGGGCACCCTGGGCCATTCCGGGGAGAGCGACCTGGACATCTGGGTGGTCTACCGGCCCGATCTGCCGGAAGAGACCGTGATCGCCCTGCGCGCCAAGCTGGATGCCATCAGCCTCTGGGCCCGGGAGCTGAACGTCGAGGCCCATTGCTTCCTCATGGAGCCGGACAGCTTCCGGGAGAATTTGCGCGCCAGCCTCAATGCCGAGGACTGCGGCACGACCCAGCATTACCTGCTGCTGGACGAGTTCTACCGCACGGCCATCCTCCTGGCCGGCAAGCCGCCCCTGTGGTGGATGGTTCCGCCGGAGCAGGAGACGAACTACGAGGCCTACGCCCACCGGCTCCTGCACCAGCGCTATCTGCGCGCCGGGGATTTCGTCGATTTCGGCGGCCTGGCCACCCTGCCCGCCAACGAGTTCTTCGGCGCGGCGCTCTGGCAGCTCTACAAGGCCATAGACTCGCCCTACAAGTCCGTGCTCAAGCTCCTGCTCATGGAGAGCTATGCCCGCGACTACCCGGCGCTCACCCCGCTGTCCTTGCGCTTCAAGCAGGCGGTCTATGCCAGCGAGGAACCGGATCTGGACGCCCTGGATCCCTATCTGATGATGTTCCAACGGGTCGAGGCGTACTTGCGCGAGCACGGCGAGCCCAAGCGCATCGAGCTGGTGCGCCGCTGTTTCTACCTCAAGGTCAACGAGCGCCTGTCCCTGCCCTATCCGGGCATTCCCAACTGGCGGCGCGCCCGGCTGGAACAACTGGTGAGGTCTTGGGGCTGGCCTGAGCAGCGCCTGGTCGAACTGGACAACCGCCGGCGCTGGAAGGTGCAATGGGCCCAGGCCGAGCGCAAGCTCCTGGTCAACGAACTGGTCCTGAGCTACCGCTACCTGTCCGCCTTCGCGCGCCGCGACGCCAGCCTGGCGCGCATCAGCCAGGCGGACCTGAACCTCCTGGGGCGCAAGCTCTACGCCAGCTTCGAGCGCCGCGCCGGCAAGCTGGAATTCGTCAATCCCCAGGTGGCGCCGGATCTCTCCGAGGAATGCCTGTCCTTCGTGCACAGTCCCGGCGAGAGCACGGGCGAGAGCGGCTGGCTGGTGTTCTCCGGCGAAGTGCATGCCGAGGCCGAGGCCAGCGGCAGTCTCCTGCGCCGGGGCCGCGAGCTCTTGGAAGTCCTGGCCTGGGCCTTCTTCAACGGCCTGCTCACCCCCGGCACTCACCTGGTCCTGGGCCGCGATGCGCCGCTGTCCTTGCGCGAGTTCCAGGCCCTGGTGCGCGATCTCATCGGCCTCTATCCCGGCGAGCTGCCCGAGGCCACGGACGAGGACTTCCGCAATCCGGCGCGCCTCGCCAGCGAGACCGTGTTCGTCAACCTGGGACTGGATCCCATGGCCGAACGCAGCAAGCAGGGCCTGGCCCTGGTGTCCAGCCGCACCGACTCCCTGGCCTACGGCGGCTTCTCGGAAAACCTGGTGCTGCGCCTGGACAGCATCAGCCAGAACTCCTGGCGCGAGCTGACCCTGCGTCATCAGCGCGGGCCGCGCGCCGTGCCCGCCTATCTGCAGGCCTATGGCGAGACCCTGCTCAACCAGACGGGCATGCCGCCGCGCCTGGCGGTGCGCTGCCATTCCTCGACCCGCTCGGCCGCCATCGCCCGGCGCGTGGAGATCCTGCTGGAGGAGTTCGGCCAGGCCCTGCGCCTGCACGGCGAGGCCCTGCGCTACCTGCTGGAACTGGGCGCGGGCTATGCCCTGGTGCAAGTGGACGGCAAGGCCGTGTCCTGCCTGGAACTGGCCGACGACGCGACCCTCGCCGCCGCCCTGGCCGAGCCCTTGAGCCGCTACCGGCGCCTGGTGGTGGACAGCCAGGCCCTGCGCCGCGGCGTCTATGCCGCCCTGGCCGGACGCCAGCAGCCGGGCCAGGTCCTGGTGGTCCTCGCCCGCCAGGGCGAGGACTGCGCCGTGCACCTGCTCGACGAGCGCGGCGCCCTGTTCACCATGCCGGCCCGGCGCGGCGAGCGCGACAGCCTGCTCAATCCCTACCGATTGTTCCTGGACGCCGTGGCCTACCGCCAGAACGCCGCCGGCGGCGCGGCCCCGGATGTACGCTATTTCGAGCTGATCCAGACCCGTACGAGATCCAGGCCATCGCCGAGGCCGACGGCGGCTTCACGCTCTGGTGCGGCGGCCAGGAATTCTCGCCCCTGGAATTCGGCAAGGAACTCTACCCCGCCGTGGCCCGCTACATCCTCGCCATGCGCAGCAGCCCGGTACGTTATCCGGTCTACCTGACCGACCTGGACCTCAGCGCTCAATACGGCGAACAGCTCCTGTCCACCGGGCATTACTGGCAACACAAACTGCAGCTGGAAGCGGCGCTGAATCGGGCGGTGGCGGGGGTGTGAGCTCAATGCTCGGGTTTACACGACGTAACCCGATTGCCTCTCGACGACCGAACATCGCCGGCTTAGCCGCCAAGTGCGCTAAGCCGGCGGGACTTCGTGTTATTTCGGATGCGTCGACGGTTCTTCGATGTCCTTCTTGGCGACCGAGCTCGA